>NZ_BSSE01000032.1 GCF_030268965.1 Microtetraspora sp. NBRC 16547
GCGAGTCCTTCCGCATGCGACAAGCCCGCACCCGAGGCCCAGGACGCCTCACCAAGAAGTAGTCAACTAAGACGACACGGGGACATCGACTTGGCCACCAGCGGCGACACGCACTTGGCCGTTGACAATTGTGGTGCCTGACGCAGCCCACTACATGCACGACAGCCATCCTGAAGCCGTCACGATGGCCATCCTCAACGTTGTCGATCTGGCGCGCCACGGGTAAGCCCCGGGAGATGTCCGTCAGCGGCAGCTGTTGAACGCCCCGGCGGCGCGGGCTTCTGGGATCCACCGGGACAGGATGTGCAGACGTCATAGTCCGGATACATGAGTGAGCTGGCCGACCCCAGCTGTGACGAGCATGGCCAGGCCACCGCCGAGGAGCACCCGCAGCGCGGGCTGCTCGCCCAGGTGCCCGGCATCCGCAGCCTCGGCAGTGTGACCGATCCGCTCGGCCGACGGGGAGAAGCAGTCGCCCTGCCCGACGGAGCACCGGGCGGCTCCGTAACGGAACGGCACCTCGTCGTGGACACCGCCACAGGCCATTTGCTCGCGACGGAAACGGTCCTGGTCCGACCCGGGCCCGTGGGACCAGTGTCCGATTCGCGCGCACCCGTGACCGCACCCGCGGGCACGATCCTGACCGGGCGTTGAAGCAGGCGGTATGGACGCCTAAGGCGCCCTGAGTCGCCTCTTCACCTCTCGCATCGAGCCAGCAGAACCGCACCGTCCGCGGTCCGGACGCATTCCAAGAGCCGGTATGTGGCGGCCGTACCGACTGAGCGGACGGCCGCCACATACGGACCGAGGGTCAGAGGCAGAGGGTGACGCAGACGTTCGTTCCGAGACCCAGTCCAAGACTGGTGCTGACATCTGCCGTGAGAAGCGTCCCGAGGTTGGCACTGACGTCTGCCGCGGCAGCGACGGCCGCAGGGCCTTCATCAACGAGAGGTGCGTACACCCAGGCGGTGTTCACGTTCGCGTCGAGGGAAGCGCCGCCGGAAAGCCCCGCGGTCGCTGCGACGGAAAGCCCCGAGTTCGCCGCGATGGAAAACCCGGCGAGGCCGAGCCAGCAAGCGCATGTCGCGGTAGCCGCCTGGACATCCGTGGTGACGGTTTCCGCAGTGGTTTCCGTAGTGGTTTCGGTGGTGACGGTTTCCGTGGTGACGGTATCCGTATTGTCCGTGGTGCCCGTATCGGTGGTGACTACCGGGGTGACCGTGGGATCAGGGGTGACCGTGGTGGCCGGTGGGATTTGAGACGTCGGCGTCGGCGTCGGTGCCGCCGGTGTCGGTGTCGGTGTCGGTGCCGCCGGTGTCGGTGTCGCCGTTGTCGCTGGCGGCGTGGACGGCGTGGACGGCGTGGGCCGCGTGGGCCGCGTGGGCGGCACGGAGGGCAGGGGCAGTGTCGGCCGGACCGGCTGCGTCTGGACCCGCGGCCTGTGCACCGTCACGACGATGTTCCGCACCTTCTGGTTCTGCCCCTGGTGCTCGTGCTGATGCCCTCGCTGGTGCTCGTGGTTCCGGTTCCTGTTCCGGTTCCTGTTCCGGTTATGGTTCCGGTTCCTGTTCCTGCTGTTGCCCGAAGGGCCGGTGAATCCACCATGGTGGCCGCTGACCGCAGGGATGGGGACGCCGTCCGCGGACGCGGGGGTGGCGATGCCACTCACGGCCACGGCACCTCCCGCCACCACAGTGCTGATCACGAGTACTCTGGCCAGCTTGCTGGACTTGAGCAACTTGGTTCTCCTTGGAAAGGTCTCGAGTCCCGGCGTAACGATTCTCGAATCGGTAGAAAATACTCAACCTTGAAAACCGCTTGAGAATAGCTCCGGATGTCGCTTTGCCTCTCCCTTTCGACGGGAAGCCAAACGGAGATTAGCAGATCTTGCTGTTTTGTTTTTCGTTTGTTGACCGGCGTAGGGCACTTCGCGGGCCAGTTCTCCAAAGGTCGCCGATAAGTCGAAATATCACTGATATCGCTCTTATTTTGGAGTCAAACATCCCTGATCACGCAGGAGGCATTGGCTGGTGGCCATCACATGCCTTCTGGGGCGGGCCCTGTCACGGGGGCCGCGCCGGCCATCAGGCTCTCGTCGAGGTGCCTGGGGCTGCGGGCGCCGACGATGGCGACGTGGACGGCCGGGTGGGCCAGCACCCATGCCACGGCGAGCTGCCCGATCGTCGCGCCGCGCCGTTCGGCGAAGTCACGCAGTTCGTTGACCACCGCGAGGTTGCGGCCAAAGCCCAGGCCGGTGAAGTCGGGGCTGTGCGAGCGCCAGTCGTCGGAGGGAAACGTGGTGTGCTCGTCGAAGCCGCCGCCGAGCAGGCCGTGCGCCAGCGGTCCGTACGCCAGCACGCCCAGGTCGTGCTCCGCCGCGTACGGTAGGACGTCTGTCTCGGCGTCGCGGCGGAACAGGTGGTAGGGCGGCTGGATCGCCTCCACGCCGGGGAACTCGCGCAACTGGTCCACGTCGAAGTTGGACACCCCGACGTGTCCGATCAGCCCTTCGTCGACCATCTCCCGCAGCGCGGTGGCGCTCTCGGCGAACGGCGTATTCGGATCGGGCCAGTGCACCTGGTACAGGTCGACGTGGTCGGCGCCGAGCGCCTCCAGACTGGCCTCCACACCCTGTCGCAACCAGCCTGGGCTGGCATCCCGGACCATCGCGAGCGCGGGATGTCCTGGGGGCCCTCCACTCGGGTCCGTGCGAGGCGAGTCTCGCGTGCGGGCCGTGCTGTCGGATGGACCCTGACGATCCAGAAGGCGGGGCCTTGCTACCAAATCGAAGTTAGGGTGCCCAGGCATTCGGGCATCCAGGACAATAGCGGACAAAGCGTTGCCATCCCCCCGATGCTGCACTCGACAGTGGGGGCTCTCACGATGACGCACCGGCCAGATCCCAGCGAGTTCGACGATCGCCGCCAGGAGATCCCGCCGGAGGCGGAGTACTCGCGGCGGCGGTTCCTTGCGTACTCGGCGGCGGGCGCCGTGGTGCCGCTCCTGCCCGAGCAAGCGCCCGCAATTGCGGGCACGACAGCGGAGGCGGCGGCCGACGTGACGAACTTCGTCGTTCAGGCGACGCCGTCCTGGTACTTCGTCCACCGTGAGAACGGCTCGGAGGAGATGAAGTGGGGCCCGGTCGGGCGGGCGGTCCTCGACGGTCAGCCCGCTGGCTACGGCGAGTTAATCCCCAATGATCGGATGTACATCCACAACAGAGCCCGCCCACCACGAATCGATCGCCGGACATGGCGGCTGAAGCTCACCGGCGACGCGCTCACTCGCCCCCGGTCGTTCACCTACGACGAATTGCTGGCGATGCCGTCCGTGTCGCTGAAGCGCACGATCGACTGCGGCGCCAACTGCGCAGCTTTCTTCCCCAAGCTGCCGCCCGGCGGAGCCGACAATCGCTGGCTTCCGGTCGGCTTCACCCAGTGGCACTTCGGCGCGGTGGGAGCCGCCGAGTGGACGGGTGTGCGGGCCAAGGACGTGCTGGCGGCGGCCGGGGCCGAATCGCCGATGGACGTGAAGTTCACCGGCCTGGACGTCATCGTCAACCGAAGCTTCCCCGGCGGGAGGATCCACTACTCGCAGGTCGCCCCCGCCGACAAGGTGCTCAAAGACGACACCCTGCTGGTGTACGGCATGAATGGGCGGGACCTGCCGGTCGACCACGGGTACCCGTTCCGCCTGCTGCTGTCGGGGTGGGCCGCCGTCACCTACGTGAAGTGGCTCGGTGAGATCGAGGTGTCGAAGCACCGCATTCCGCCGACAGGACTCCAGACAAGGCATGTGCTTGTCGGTCCTGCCTATGCCAAGCCGGCCATCCTGAGCGTCGGCCCCGTCCGCAGCGCCATCGAGCACAACCCGGAGGTCACACTCGCTCCTGGTGACATCACGCTGCGCGGGCGGGCCTGGTCCGGGGCCGGGGCGATCGAGCGCGTCGATGTGTCCGTGGAGAAACTCGCCGCGCCCGGGCGATGGGTCACGGAGATGCCCTGGCGTACGGCGAGGCTGCTGAGCACGCCTGAACCCTTCATGTGGGTGCGTTTCGAGGTGCCCTGGCCAGGGGTCAAGCCCGGCCAGTACCGCGTGATGTCACGCGCGAAGGACAAGGCCGGCAACGTCCAGCCCCGCCCGGAGGATGTCGTGTGGAACCAACACGGGCTGGGCTACAACGGGCACTACCCGCTGGACCTGATCGTCGTTCCGCCCACAGACATGCCCTGACCTCGGGGGACTGACCCCGCCGAGGCGCCGGGAGCGGGCTCCCGACGCCCCTTCGTCAGTCTCAGCCGCAGTTGCCGAAGGTAGTGCGGCCGCCCTGGGCGATCTCACCCTGGACCCGGGTGTCGTAGATGAGGCCGCTGTACCTGACGCACTTGCCCGAGGCGGACGCCTTCACCGGGCCCGCGTAGTACTTGTAGGACTTGTCGTCGGTCACCGGCTTGCTGCCCTTCACCTCCAGGGTCGCGATGGTGCGGGTGGCGGTTCCGACGTACGACAACCTGCACATCCCTCTTCACAGCCAGCCGGCATCGGTGGCTATGCGGACGGCATCCACCCTGTTGCGCGCGTCCAGCTTGGTGACGGCCGAGGCCAGATAGTTGCGCACGGTGCCATACGACAGGCACAGCCCGGCGGCGATCTCCGCGGCGTCGCTGCCTGTGCCGAACTGCTTGAGGACCTCGGCCTCGCGACGGGACAGCGGGTTCTCCGCCACGTCCAGAGCCGCCAGTGCCAGGTGCGGATCGACCGCCCGGCCACCGGCGGCCACCGTGCGCACGGCGTCGATCAGTTCTTTCACCGGGGCATCTTTGGCAATGAACCCCGAAACTCGCGCGGACAGAGCGCGGCGCAGGTCTCCCGGTCTGCCCGATCCCGCCAGTATCAGCGTGCGACACTCCGGCAGACGCTCGTGCAGTTCGGCCGCCACGACGAGCCCGCCGCACTGGGAAGATCAACAGAGATCACTGCCACGTCCGGCCGGTACGCGAGCGCGGTTGACACGATGTCGACCCCCGACTCGGTGGCCGCCACCACGTCAAGGTCGTCCTCCAGCTTCAACACGGCGACCAGCGTGTCACGCAGGATGCGCATGTCTTCCGCCACCAGAATCCGGATCACAGACCCCTCGTCAGCTTCTCGGCCCTGAAGGGCCAAGCTTGCAGCTCCTCGCCGTACCTGGCGGGTACGGGTCAGGCCGCGTCGTCGGCAGCGTGACTCACTGCCCAACCCGCGACACCGCGCGAGGCGATGTTGCGGGCTGCGTTGACGTCGGCGTGCTCAGCGAAGCCGCACGACGTACAGGAGAAGGTTGCCTGGTCGGGCCGGTTGGCCTTGTCCACATGCCCGCAGGCCGAGCAGGTCTGGGAGGTGTAGGCCGGATCCACATGGATCACGCCGACCCCGTGCCGGGCCGCCTTGTAGACGATGAAGCTCCCCAACTGGTGGAAACTCCACGAGTGCAACATGACCCGCTGGGGCTTGCGGAGCCGTACCCGGTCACGGATCCCACCCAGATCTTCCAGAGCGATCCCGCGTCCGGTGCGTTCTGCCTCGGTCACGATGCGTTTGGCAATGCGGTGATTGGTATCGGCGGCGAACCGCGCCTCCTTGCGGCGACGCTTCTTCAGCAGCCGTTTGGCGGAGGCGGTGGCCTTGGCCTGCAACCGGCGGCGCAGCTCCCGATTGCGGTGGCGCACCGCGTTCAGGCCCTTACCGCAGTGGCGGGCGCCGTCACTGGTGGTGGCAATGTTGGCAATGCCCAGATCCACCCCTATGAACCCGTCCGGTTCGGTGACCGGAACATCAGGGATCTCACAGGTCGCGTACAGAAACCACCTGCCATCCCGGCAGACCAGGTCGGACTCGCCCTTCCGGTACAAGGCGAGCATCTTGAGCTGGTCGGCCGACCCGACGAACGCGACATTCTTCAACCGGCCGGCCGTGGTCCAGATCGACACCATGCGCGCGTCGATCTGCCAGGACAGGCAGCGGTCATCGAACGGCTGCGCGGCATCGGCGCGGAAGACGATCGGTTTACTCTCGGCCCGCGCGCGGCGCCGGGAGCCTTCCGGTCCCAGGTTCCCGGCCCGGATGTTGGCCTTCAGTGTGGTGTAGGCGTCGGCGACCTTCTTGATCACATGCTGGGCGGCCTGCGCCCCCAACCCGCGCGCTTTCACCTCGCGATAGGTGTGCTTGCGCAACGCGTACTCACGCCGGTCCCCGGTCGTGAACGCCGTCGCCGAGGCGAAGTTCGCGGCATCGTTGCAGGCACGCAAGGTCGCCTCCAGCGCCTCCGCCTGCTCGGGCGTCGGCCAGAGCCTCACCTGCACCACCAGCTTCACATCGAACACATTATCGGCTGGTTCATGTCGCCGTGATGAAAACCAAAACTGCGCAAGGGGTTTCCCGCTCATGTCCACAGGTACCTGTGAGGCGGCCATTTCTGGTCACCGTCGTACTTCGCGGCGTCCTGCGGCGGCGCCCCGATGTCGATCATCAAGGAGCACATCGAGAACCAGAAGCGCCCGGACTAGCGTCCGGGCGAGGCGAGGGATGCGATTCCTCCCGGGCGTGAACGCCCGGGGTTCCTCGCTAAATACCGCTGAACCAATCCACGCGATCGGTGTCAGACGTCATATGTCTTAATACGGTCCGAAAATATCTCAGGAGAAGATCGCTGATATTGGTAAGTGGCCCGTGGTTCGGGCCTTCTTGGCGCACAAGCGATGCGGACCCACCACGAGGTCCTTGCCCACCCCGGTGCCGCACGACAGCGATGAACAGGGCCCGAGCACGAAGAACTACGCGCGCCGCGCTCGTGGACGATCGCGTGGAACGGAGTCCACCCGGACGAGCCTTCGGAGTCCAGCGCGCTGCGGGAGATGTCACCGAGGGCTGAGTGACGGACGGCAGCCAGTCGGTGATGCGTGATAAGGCGAAGCCGAAACCAGCCGCGCGGCTGTTGTCCATGGCGTAGGAACGCTGGAACGAGAACGGTGAGACGTCGTCGCCGACCACATAGACGGCCCCGCCGAGCGGCAGGTATCGCGAAAACCGTGCCGTCCTCGTCGGTGTAGATCGTCACCTGACCAATTTCGGCAGGTTTCCCAGGTGCCCTGCTCACTTCCGGAGGAAGACGGTCCTGCTCGACCTGCCGGGATAGACGAGGACCAGATGTTCCTCGACCGGCAGCTTGGACGCGTACGTCGCGGCTTCCTCCTGGTTGCGCACATAGATACGGATGCGGTAACGGCCGGGGCCGGAGGCGGCGAGGTTGGGCAGAGGCTCACCTGTCTCCCACGACGTGAGCCCGAGCCTGCCGGACGGGGTGTCGACTCCGGTCTCGACGACCGTGTCCCAGCCCTTCAGCCGTACGCGGGGAGCATGGCGCAGCACCTTGACCGTCAGGCAGACGTGATAGTTCTCCACCGCCGTGGCGACCGAGGCCCTGTGGGCGGACAGGTCCCAGAGGATCGCGTCGAACGCCTTGTTCAGGGGGCGGGACGCCTCGTCCTCACCCTCGCTGTCACCGTCCTCGATGAAGTAGCCGCCGCCCTCGCCGACGAACAGGGCGGTGGTCGCCTGCCGCACGGCCCGCAGCCGCCGCGCCGGGTCCGCGCAGTGCGAGGTCATCTTCGCCTGATACAGCTCTTCCTTCCGCTGCGACTCGGCTTCTGAGAGCACCAGGTCCGGCCACGTACGCGCGACCGCGTCGGGGCAGAGGAAGACCAGCGCCCTCATGAGCGCGTAACTCCAGCCGTAGTCGGCGCCGACCTGGTCAAGCAGCGTGCGGACGCGGGGCTCGGTGGAGGGCCGTCCGGCCACGCCGCAGAGGGCCCGGCCGAACATGAGCAGTTCCCGGTCGGGGAGCGTCACGAGCCGCGAGGCGTAGCCGCCGACGTCCCTGGCGAGGCAGAGGAAGGCGAGCTCGCGGTTCCCAGGCGCGGTGTCGCCGTAGGAGCGGTGGATAACGGTCCAGGGACCGCAGTTCGCCTCTTCTGTGTACCCGTCTCCGTCCCCTGGCAAGGCGGAGTCCCAGGACAGGTCCGCATCGAGTTCCCCCATGTAATAGCCGCTGTCGAAGCCAATGGATCGCGCCGCGACATCAGCCCCGGTGAAGCGGTGGTCCGGTCCCTGGTCCACCCCGATCAGGCCGAGCAGGAGGCAGCACACCACGACGGCCCCTGCCGTACGGCGCAGCCGGATCCGGCGCGGAGAGGCGGGGCCGGCGGGCCGTACGGCGAGCAGGATGAAGATCGCGCAGGTCATCTGATAGGCGCCCATGCCGAGGTCCCAGCCTGCCGTCGGCTGCCAGGTCTCCCAGCATGCGGAGCCGACCGTGAAGAGGTCGTACGCGATGAGCGCCGGTTCGAGAAGGGCCGGGAGCAGTACGTACGCCGCGATGGCGCGGGCCGCGACACGGCTCGGCCGTCCTCCGCGAGTGACCAGCCAGAACGCGAAGGCGAGCGGGACGGCGACGAAGTCCCACCCCAGGAGCGTAGTCACGATCGACGACGAGTAGATCTCGGTCTGGAACTCGAAGGCCGGACAGGTGGGCGGGTTGACCAGCCCGAAACTGAAGGCCAGCACCGAGTCGGGGAGTACCCACAGCGCCAGGGGCAGCAGCGTCATCACGGTCGCGACCGCCCAGAGCCGGAACCCGCGTGACCGCCACATGTGAAGCCGACTCCTCACTGCCCAACAGACCAGAGGCACCCTATCCGCAAAAGATCAAAATGTACCGGCGAGCGACGACTGGCCTCCGGCGATCTCGTTCCCCTTGGCGTACGGCACGTACGACGGGCAAGCGGGCGCGACGAGCTGGCAGTCCGGGACCCGATGCGCGCCGCCTGCGGCACATGGTGTACCGCCCCAGGAGTGGCTGATTCGGCGAGCAACCGTTCAGGTGTTGCGGAATGGGGTGGCGGTGTTGCGGCGTCAGGTCGCCCGTCCGGAGCCGGATTGGGCCGATCGGGCGTTGCTGGCCGCGCCGGCCCGGTTGCCGCGACGGTGCTGCGCGCGCTGTGCCCTGCAGGCTTCGCGGGGGGAGGCGAAATCTGCGCGTTTCAGCCGACTCGAGAGCCTTAGGATGACCCGCCGAACGTCGGCGGACCCGGCTCTGCCGGAGACCTCGCCAACTCATGGAATGAGACTGATATGCCTGACGGATGGCAGTGGGACAGCTCGCTATTCCGGGGAAGCGCAGCCTACTACGAGCGCGGCCGGCTGCCGTACGCTTCGGGCTTCGCCGAAACACTGGCCAAGACCCTCAACCTGGACGGCCGGGGCCGATTCCTCGACGTCGGCTGCGGTCCGGGCACCGTGACGCTCGCCCTGGCTCGGTTCTTCACTGAGGTGGTCGGCATTGACCCGGACGAAGACATGCTGGCCGAGGCCGAGCGACAGGCCGAGCGTCGCGGAGTGACCAATGCGCATTGGGGGGCTGCCCGCGCTGAGGACCTGCCGGCCGGTCTGGGTGAGTTCCGGGTCGTACTGTTCGCCCAGTCGTTCCACTGGACGGACCGGGATCGTGTCGCCGCGACCGTGCTGGAGATGCTGGAACCGGGAGGCGCGTTCGTCCATATGAGCGACCTCAAGAACCCGCCCGCCGAACCGACACCGCTGCCGCATCCCGCTCCACCGGACGCGCAGATCCGCGAGCTGGTGCAACGGTACCTGGGCCCGGTACGCCGTGCTGGGCAGGGAACGCTCGTGAATGGCACGCCGAACCGGGAGGACCTCGTTCTGGCACGCGCCGGGTTCGAGAACTTCGAACGACATGTGGTGCCGGCCGGGCAGGTAGTCAACCGCACCGCGGACGACATCGTGGCGTGGGTGTTCTCCCACTCGTACTCCGCCCCTCATCTGTTCGGCGACCGGCTGGAAGACTTCGAACGGGACCTGCGGGCGGTGCTGCGGCAAGCCTCACCGGACAGTCTCTTCGCCGAGCATCTTCCACCGAGCGAGATCATGACCTGGCGCAAACCGCATGGTGGGCGGTGACGGCAACGTGGCGGCGGCCCACCAGGATCGCGGTGGGTTCCGCGCCGTCAGGGGGATGGCGTCCGGTTCGGGATTCAGCACTGCCAAAGGAAGCGGCCCTCCAGCTCGTCTGTGCTGAGGAACCCGTAACCCACGCCGCCGCCGAAGTTACGAGACGGCACACGAGACAAGAGGGAGCCGGGGCGGATGCCCCGGCTCCCCGGCTGGTTCTCCGGCGCTCCGTCAGGTGGCGGAGACCGCGGATCCGACGGTGGCCGTCAGGTGGCGGACACCACGACGTCGTCGGCCTTGACGAACATCACGCGGTGGCCGAACTGGATCTGGTAGTACTTCAGGTTCCCGCGGACCACCGTGTGCCGGGACGGGTCCAACGTCACCGCCTGGTAGTACTCACCCACCGCGGTCAGGCCGACGGTGTAGCGCTGACCCGCGGGGAAGGTGTACTGCAGCGGGGAGATCGCCTGGTACGGCACGTCCGCCGGGTAGGCCTCCGCCTCCGGATACGCCCTGCCGTACACCGGGACGCTCGCCAGGCCCGGCTTGGGCGTCACCACCAGGCCCTTGGAGGGCACCGCGGTGGGCTGGGAGGCGGGGTTGTGGAACCACGCCTTCTGGCCGAGGTACCAGATCGCCGTCCAGTCGCCCTGACGGTCGGCCACGGCGTAGCGCTGGCCGGTGACGGCGCGGGCGCTGTGGTCGTAGACGCTGTAGAGCGAGTCGCCGGTCGGGTGCTTGCCGATGTCCTTGACCAGCGGGGCGTCCTCACGCGGCTCGGTGCGCAGCCAGATCGATGCGGAGCCGTGCGGCAGGCAGGCGGCCTCGGGGTCATCCTTGTCGCAGCCGTAGTAGTACGGCTGGTTCTTGTCGTAGTCGGGAAGGATCATCACCGACTCGGTGGTCGGGCCGCCGGTGCCGTGCAGCGGGTGGCCGAGAAGCTGGAAGTAGTGCGCCCAGTCCCAGAAGGGGCCCGGGTCCTCGTGCATGCCCCGCACGGTGGACGCGATCGTGCCGGGCACGTTGTCGTGACCGATGATGTGCGCCCGGTCGAGCGGGACGCCGTAGCGCTTGGCCAGGTAGCGCACCAGCTTGGCCGAGGTACGGTACATCGCCTCGGTGTACCAGGCGCCGCCCGTGCGCAGGAAGCCCTCGTGCTCCAGGCCGATCGACTTGGCGTTGACGTACCAGTTGCCCGCCTGCCAGGCGACGTCCTTGGTCTTGACGTGCTGGGCGATGTGCCCGTCGACGGAACGCAGTGAGTAGTGCCAGCTCGCGGCGCGCTCGGGGTTCTGCACCAGGTTCACGGAGGGGCCGAAGTAGCCCTCCATGTCGTGGATGACGATGTACTCGATCTGCTGGTTGACCGGCCGGTTCGACAGGTCGTGGTTGCCGTAGCTCCCGTTCGGCAGGGCCTGGTAGGGCGCGGGGATCCACTCGCACGAGATCGTGGGCGGGCACTCGACGCCGTCGCGGACGGGCCGGCGCAGGCCGAGCTTGTCCAGCCAGCTGTCCATCTTCCGCAGACCGGGCGCCGCCTTCAGCGCGACCTTCTGGCCGTCGTCGGTGACCCGCTCGGCGCCGGTCTCGATTGTGGCGTAGACCTCGTCGGCGAAGAACTTCGCGGCGTCGGCCTCGGTGGCGCCCGAGTAGCGGGCCACCGCGCCGTACCACTGGCCCGGGTCGTCGCTGAGCGGCGCGCCGAGCTGCTTCTGGTAGTCGGCCAGCAGGGCCGCGCCGCCGCGGATGTTCGCGGCCGGGTCGGCGCGCAGCTCATCGCGGCTCGCGCCGGTGAGCTCGGCCGCCTTCTCCAGCGTCCTGAGCGACACGGGGATCTCGGCGGGCGCCGGGATCTCCTCGGGGGCCGGAAGGGGGCGGCTGTCGTCGCCGCGGGGGTCCTCGACACCGTCGACGTGGTGGTTCTCGGTCGTCAGCACGGCGGCGTCGGTGAGGTGCATCGGGCCGTAGCCCGCGGAGTTGCTCGGCAGGCCCGCGTTGGCGTCCCAGCGTGACTCCAGGTAGGACACGCCGAGCAGGACGCTCGCGGGCACGTTGTAGGCCTTGGCGGCCTCGGCGAAGGCGGCCTGCCGTTCGCCGGGAGCGGCCTGGGCCGCCGAGGCGGGTTGGGGGAGGGAGAGGCCGCCGACGGCCACGATGGCCGCGGCCGCCAGGCGGAGGGGGGACGATCGTCGCACGAACGCTCCTCGGCTGGGGGATCCGGTGCAGACAGACTCTGAAGTTAAGATCGCGATGTCAATAAGTTTCTTCATATTGGCGACAGTTAGCGAAAGATTTCTTCATGGTGTCAGGTCGGTGCCGCCGGGCCCGGGTGGTGCCGGTCGGTGCCGCCAACCTGGAACGACACGCGGACGGAGGCCCTCATCACCGGCATGTGGCCGGGACCGCAGAACTGGAGATGCGCTTATTGAAAGCAGCTAGACGCCACAACCACACGGGAGATCTCCGCCGACTGTCTACGGGCGTTGACCCTCGTCGCCAACCGAGGCGCCCGATCGGCGGAGCAACTCAGGGGGAGGTCGCTGAGGTGAACCAGGTGAGCAGTGTGAGGCACCGCGTGAGCACGCACCTACCGCACCGCGCCGGGGCATCGACGTCACCATGCCCACGACTCCTGCCGAGGCCGCGGCCAACCGCCTTCTGCGGTAGCTCCTCACGAGCTCGCGAATCCGGCCCGCGTCGGGTTTTCGGCGCGCGTCCACGTCGCACGGCGCGCCAACCGGTCCGGTGCCCCTTGTGTCACGGTCAGGTGGGCCCTACGACCACTTAGGGCAGCCGGTCCAGAGCCTGTTGGAAGGCGCGGGCGTGTCCGGCCTCGTCCTTGGCGTTGTGCGCGAAGAGCTTGGCCGCCTCGGTGTCGCCTGCCTCCTTGGCGCGTTTGGCGAAGGTCGGGTACATGGTCTGGGATTCGTAGCGCTCGCCGGCGATGGCTTTGGCCAGGTTGGCGCTTGTGGTTCCGACGAGCCCGGCGAGCTTCGCCTCGTCGGCGAAGTGTTCGCGCCTTTCCACTGCGGCGTCGCCCCGGAACAGGCTGGCCACAGCGGGGTTCTTGGCGTGCTCGGCGTACAGCCGGTACTTGGCGTATGCGAGTGCTTCTCCGTGCATGGCCGTGTCCAAATTCTTCACGGTGCGCTGTGCCCGGACCTTGGCCGGGTCAGCCGGGACCTGCACGACTTCGACCTTTGGCGGTGCGGGGACGTTGCCCTGGCCGGACTCGACGGCCTGCAGTGCGGCGCCGAACGCTCGCGCGTGTGCCCCTTCGTCACGGGCGATCTCCGAGAAGCGGTCGGCCGCCTCGCTCTCGCCGTCGGCCTTGGCCTGTTGGGCGAACTGGGGATACATCTCTGTGGACTCGTGCACCTCGCCTTTCATCGCGTCGCGGAGATTGGCGGCGTCGTCGCCTACCAGGCCGCTCAGCGCGGCCTCCTCCTCGAAATGCTCTCCTAGCTCGACGTTGGCTGTGCGTTCGAACAGGCGGGCGACCGAGGGCAGGCCCTCCCGCTGGGCCTGCTCGGCGTAGAGGCGGTAGGAGGCGTCGGCGAACGCCTCACCCCGCATCGACTGCGTCAGGTCGGCACGGGTTTGCGGGCTCGGCACATTGGGCGTGTCGGAGGACGGTCCCGCCGATGCGGCTGACGCGGCGAACGCGCAGCCCATGGGCGCGCTCAATGCGAGCGTGAACGCTCCGGTCACCAGTGCGCGTGCTGAGAAGCGGATCATGCCTCGACCTCCTCCGTCGTGTGTGGACCCGACGGCCGTCTTTAGGTCGCTTACCTGGAGAAGCGACCGATAACAGGTCTTCCCGGCAAGCTGCCTGATGCTGAGAGGACCTTTGCGCGGCTATGCCACGCGCAGGCTGGGCCGCCGGGGTGCTCGCCGCTGGACGGCGGGGCCTGTCGAGCCCAGCCACCTGCCGGGACCACGCCGCAGGGCCGGGTGTAAGTAGGAAGTATGCGCCCGCAGCGGCTGTTACCGCACCGGCATCGCTCGTGGCAGGCCAGTGACGCCCTGCTGGCGTTCCCGCTCGGCCTGATCGCGGTCATCGTGGGGGTCGATCTGCTGACCCCCATCGGGATTCCGCTGGGCCCGCTGCTGGTCGTGGCGCCCGCGATCACCGCGTCGTTCGCCGGCGCCTTCGCCACCGCGATGGTCGCCGCGATCGCCGTCGTGGGCCTGGTGGCCGTCGGCGTGATCCTGGACCAGGGCCTGTTGAGCACGATGTACTTCCAGTCGCAGATCATCTCGTTGGTGGTGGTCTCGGTGGTCGTGACGGCGTTCCGGTACCTGCGGGAGCGGCACACCGAAGAACTGGCGCAGGTGCGCGCTGTGTCGGAGGCCGCGCAGCGGGTGGTGCTCAGGCCGTTGCCGCAGCGGCTCGGGCCGCTGCGGGTGGCGTCGGTGTATCTGGCGGCGCAGGAACAGGCGCAGATCGGCGGCGACCTGTACGCGGCCACACGAACGGCCGACGCCACCAGGCTGATCGTCGGCGACGTGATGGGCAAGGGCCTGACCGCCATCAGCGACGCCGCCCTGCTGCTCTGCGCCTTCCGCGAGGCCGCCCACCGCCAGGCCGATCTGCCCGATCTCGTCACCTATCTGGACCACAGCGTCTGCTGGAACCTGGCCGAATCCTCGGAACCGGAGAAGGCCGGGGAGTGCTTCATCACCGCCGTGGTCATCGACATCCCGGACGCGTCGCGGCGGATGCGCATGGTGACCTGCGGGCACCCGCCTCCCCTGCTGCTGCGCGGCAGACAGGTCATCACGCTTCATCCCACGCGTCCCGCACCGCCGCTGGGCCTGGGCGAGCTGGCCGACCCGGACTACCGTGCGGACACGTTCACGTTCGAACCCGGCGACCTGCTCCTGCTGTACACCGACGGCGTCGTGGAAGCCCGGAGTCCCGAGGGCGTCTTCTACCCGCTCGCCGAGCGTGCCGCCTCCTGGGTCGAGGATGAGACCCCCCTGGCGCTCGTCCACCACCTGCGCGCCGACCTGCTCGCCCACGTCGGCGGGCGCTTGGCCGACGACGCCGCCGTGATCGCCGTCCAGCGCGCCCCCGACTACTGACCGGCCCTGCACGCTCCCCGTGAGCTACCGTTGTCGACGACGCTGATCGCTGAACCGCGCCGGGTTTCGTGGAGACTCTGATGTGCCTCGGGTTCCGTGGAGTCGGCTTGGTCGGCTGCCATGCCGGATGAGTGGTACGGCGGCGCATCTGAAGCTCGCCGCCGGCCGGAGGACTCGCAGGTGCGCATGTCGGCGGGAGCGGTAAAGTCGGGCCTCATGCCGGAAATGCCGCGTGTGCTTGCTGTACAGAACGACACGAACGGGGGTCCTGGGCGGTTCGGGGAATGGCTGAACGCCGCCGGGGTCGCCGTCGACGTGGTCACCGCCTTCGACGGGTCCGCCCTCCCGGTACGGCTGGAGCACGACGGCCTGATCGTGCTCGGCGGCGGTTACCTGCCGGACGACGACGACAAGGCGCCCTGGCTGCCGACCACCCGTGCCCTCGTCGAGCAGGCCCTCGCCCGGTCGGTGCCGTTCTTCGGCATCTGCCTCGGCGGGCAGATGCTGGCCTCGGTCGGCGGCGGGAAGGTCCAGGGCGACGCCGGGGCGCCCGAGCACGGCAGCACGTCCATCACCATGAGGGCCGAGGCGGCGGACGATGTGGTCTTCGGCGGGCTGCCCGTCGCCGTCCCGGCGATCGAGAACCACATCGACGCCATCACGGCTCTGCCGCCGGGCGCGGTCTGGCTGGCCGAGACCGAACGTTGCCCTTACCAGGCCTTCCGGCTGGGCGACCGCGCCTGGGGCGTGCAGTTTCACCCTGAGGCAAAGCCCGAACGCATCCAGCAGTGGGACGTCGAGTACATTCGCCGGCGAGGTCTCGATCTCGACGAGGTGTACGCCGCCGCCGTGACCGATGACCCGCTCTCGCGGGCCGCCTGGGGTGAGGTGGTCTCCCGTTTCGCCACCTTGGTCAAGGAGGGGCGCCCCTAAGCTAGTGCCCCGCCCGTCAATCTTTGCCCCGTCGCGTCGCCCAGGGCGGCACCTCGCCGCGTTGTCGCCCCACCCACGAAAACTCCTCGCAAGCTCGGACTTTCCGCGGGGCCCGGGAATGTCGGCCGTAGGCTCCGCTACGACCTCCTCCTCCGCCTTGCGATGCACCACCCTGGACACCGCTCCTTCCGGGCAAACCTTGCCGGTTGGGGCACTAGGCGCTTGCCGCGGGGCACCTCCCTCGACATCCGCGGAAATGATCGACTTCTTTACCGAGGAATGACTGAGACGTGATGGAAGTTGACATGGCGTGGGAAAACTATGTCAAACCGATCCGATCGCGAGTCCTCTCACCTACCCTGGACGGATCCCGGACACCTCTGGTGTGCTGCTTGACAATCAGTTCATCCCGCTTCGTCCGGTGCCGCACCTGCCTGTCGGGCAGTGGATCGTCTGCCGTGACGGCGCGACCGTCACGCTGGCCGGGCTTTTGCAAAGCTTGGGTGTCAGCGGGCTCAGCGCACGCCACCCGGTGGTCGCGGTAGGGTCGAACGCCTCGCCCGGTCAGGTGCGGCGGAAGCTTCTGCGCCACTCGGTGCGGCCGGTGGTTCCCATGACCCTCGCGGAGGTGCCTGGCATCATCCCCGGGGTGTCGGCGCACGTGAGCAGGCCGGGGTACGTTCCCGCGGTCCCAGTCGAGGCGGCCGAGGTCTCCCGGCTGTTCGTGTTGTGGCTCGATGACGACGAACTTGCCGCTCTCGACCGGACGGAGCCGAACTATCGGCGGTGCCGGCTGCCAGCGGAACGGCATCCCGTCGTGTCGGCGTCCGGGGCGCCGTTGCCGCGGTGCTTCGTCTACGTGGGCAAGCACGGTCATCTCGTCGACGCGCACGGGCGGACGCGGCGGCTGACCACGCAGCATGATCTCATCCGGAGCCTGCTCGACGAGTCTCCCCGGCTCCGCCGCCTCTGCGGCACCACCCCGAAGTCCTTCATCGCCCGCGTACAGCACGCGGGCGTGCGCGAGGCGATCTACCGGCTCTTCCCAGCCGAACGCCTGGTACGGCCGCAGCCTGGGCTGATCGGACTGCCGGGGTCGTAGGAAGCGTTGAGTCCTCGGTCATGGTGCGACCAGCGCGTTTGCGCCAAGGAGGACCTTGATGTCCCCTGCGAATGCTCCATTGTTGAGGTTCACCGTATAGTCGGGCAGTTCGACGAGGCTGATCCTGCGGTTGAGGCGTTCCAAGCGGAGACGGACTGGTGTGTCGCCGGGGTGCACCGTGAGGATCCGTTTGAGTTCGCTGACAAGATCCTTACTCACGCGTTCCTCGCGAAGAAAGATCACTACGGGTTCGCGTCCGTCTGTCTGGATCCCGGAGATGTCAAGGAACGTGATGTCGGTGGCGTTGAACGAGACGGTGGCATCTTCACCGTCGCCGCGTGAGCGGATCCGGCCGGTGACCGAGACGACCAGGTCGGGTGCGAGGTTGGTCCCGTACAACTGGTAGGTCTGGGGAAAGCACGGAACCTCGATGGACGCGTCGTGGTCTTCGATCTTGAGGATGGCCCACACGTCGCCCTTCTTGGTGACCTTCTTGTCGACGCCGGAGATGATTCCGGCAATGCGGACATTGCCGAACCCTGCCTGGCCGTCGAGCACTTGGGCGATGGTCAGGTCACGATTGCGTTCCAGTACGCGTTCCGCTCCGTTGAGTGGGTGATCGGAGACGTAGAGGCCGAGCATCTCTCGCTCGAAGGACAGCTTTGTCTTCTTGTCCCACTCGCCATCGGGCACCGCGACATGGAAGACACTGCTCATTCCGCTGTCGTCATCGTCGTCGAATGCGCCGAACAGCGAGTCCTGGCCCAAGGCTTCTTTGCGCTTGACGTCGATGACGGCGTCGATAGCTTGCTCGTGGATGTGGACCAGTCCCCGGCGGGGGTGGCCGAGTCCGTCGAACGCACCGGCTTTGATGAGCGATTCGATGGTGCGCTTGTTGCAGACGACCTGCGGCACCTTCGTCAGGAAATCATTGAATTCGGTGTATGCGCTCTTCGCGTCGCGGGTGTTGATGATGCCGTTGATCGCGTTCTCGCCGACATTCTGAATCGCGCCGAGTCCGAACCTGACGTCATCGCCGACGGCGCTGAAACGCAGCCCGGATTCGTTGACGTCGGGTGGGAGGACCTTCAGCTTCATGCGGCGGCATTCAGCGAGGTAAAGCGCCATCCGGTCCTTGTTGGTGCCCACAGAGGTGAGCAGGGCGGCCATGTACTCGGCCGGGTAGTTGGCCTTGAGGTAGGCGGTCCAGTAGGAGACGAGTCCGTAGCCGGCGGTGTGGGACTTGTTGAACCCGTAGGAGCTGAACGGCTCGAGAACGTCCCAGACGGCCTTCGCGGCTTCCTCGGTGTACCCCTTGTCGACCATTCCGGAGGAGAAGGTGGCCCATTGCTTGTCCATCTCCTCCTTCTTCTTCTTGCCCATCGCCCGGCGCAGGATGTCGGCGCCGCCGAGGGTGTATCCGGCGAGTTGCTGGGCGATGGCCATGACCTGCTCTTGATAGACCACCAGGTGGTAGGTGGTGCCCAGGATCGGCTCCAGCGCCTCCTTGAGGGAGGGGTGGATCGGTGTGATCTCCTGCTGGCCGGCCTTGCGCAGCGCGTAGTTGACGTGGGCGTTGGCTCCCATGGGGCCGGGGCGGCCCAGCGCCAGGACCGACGAGATGTCCTCGAATCGGGCCGGGGCGATCAGCTTGGTGAGGTCGCGCATCATCGAGCTGTCGAGCTGGAACACCCCAAGCGTGTCGCCGCGCGCCAGCAGTTCGTAGGTCTTCTTGTCGTCCAGAGACAGGGACAGCATGTCCAGGTCGATGCCGCGGTTGTCCTTGACATTCTGGACGGCGTCGCCGATGACGGTCAGGTTGCGCAGGCCGAGGAAGTCCATCTTCAGCGCGCCCATGTTCTCGCTGCTGGGCCCGTCGAAGCCGGTGATGCGGGCGCCGTCGTCGGGCCGCATGAAGATCGGCATCACATCGAGCAGCGGCTGGGAGGACAAGATGACGCCCGCGGCGTGCACGCCGGTGCCCCGGGTCAGTCCTTCCAGGCCGACCGCGGTGTCGATGACCTGCTTGACGTCCTGGTCTTCCTCGTACAGCTTGCGGAGTTCGGTCGCCTCGGGGTACCGGGGGTGCTTCTCATCGAAGATTCCGGTGAGCGGGATCTCCTTGCCCATGACAGCGGGCGGGAACGCTTTGGTGATCTTCTCGCCGACCATGAAGGGATAGCCGAGGACACGGGCCGCATCCTTGACCGCCGCCTTCGACTTGATCGTCATGTAGGTGATGATCAGCGAGACGTTGTCCTCACCGTATTTCTCGGTGACGTAGCGGATCATGTCCCCGCGCCTACGCTCGTCGAAGTCGAGGTCGACGTCAGGCATGGAGATACGTTCGGGATTCAGGAACCGCTCGAACAGCAGAGAATGCTCGATGGGGTCGAGCTCGGTGATGCCGGTGACATAGGCCACCATGGATCCGGTGGCCGATCCTCGGCCGGGGCCGATCCAGATGCTGTTGTCGCGGGCGTACTTACAGATGTCGGCGACGACGAGGAAGTAGCCGGGGAACCCCATGCCCTCGATGACACCGAGCTCGTAGTCGATCCGTTCCACGACATGAGCCGGTACGGGGTCGCCATACCTACGGACCGCGCCACGGTAGGCCTCCTTGCGGAGCCAGCTCATCTCGGTCTCCCCCTCGGGGACCGGGAACTTGGCGGCAAGGTCACGGTGGGCGAACACCTCGTCATAGGGCTCGACACGCTCGGCGATCAGCAGGGTGTTCTTACAGCCCTGCGCCCATGTCTCCGAGCTGTCGAGCGCCCACATCTCCTCAGCGGAGCGCACGTAGTAGCCGTTTCCGGAGAACCGGAACCGGTTCGGGTCACTGATCTGGGAGTTGGTGCCGACGCACAGCAGTGCGTCGTGCGCGGTGGACTGGTCTTCGGTGACGTAGTGGGAGTCGTTGGTGACCAGCGGCGGGATGCCAAGAGTCTCGCCGATACGCAGCAGATCCTTGCGGACTCCCGTCTCGATCGGGATCCCACCGTGATCCATGATCTCCAGGAAGTAGTTGTCCCGCCCGAAGATGTCCTGGTACTTGGCCGCGGTCTCCAGCGCCTTGTCGTACTGCCCGAGCCGGAGCCGGGTCTGGATCGCGCCGGACGGGCAGCCTGTGGTGGCGACGATCCCTTCGTGGTACTCCGCGAACAGCTCATCGTCCATCCGGGGGTACTTCTTCATGTGGCCCTGAAGGGAGGCCAGTGAAGAGATCTTGAACAGGTTGCGCAGGCCTTGGGCGTTGATCGCCCACATCGTCTTGTGCAGGTAAGTGCCGCTGGCGGACACGTCGCCGCCCAGTCCGGTCCGCTCATCCGACTTGCGCTGGTGGGGCTCCCCCCAGAACACGGACTGTTTGTAGAAGCGGGACTCGGGGCTGACATAGCCCTCGATCCCGATGATCGGCGTCACCCCGGCGGCCTTCATCTTCGCCTGGAACTCGTAGGCGCCGAACATGTTGCCGTGATCGCTCATCGCGATCGCGGGCATCCCCAGCTCGGCCGCTCGCGAGGCCAGTTTGCCGATCTTCGCCGCGCCGTCCAGCATCGAGTACTCGGTGTGAACATGCAGGTGAACGAACGAATCAGCCACGGGTGATCTTGGCCTTTCCGGTGTGGTGCGAGTGGGGCGCTGGAGGAGACCTAACTCTATCGAGCAGGCTGCGGTGGCCGACCACCCTCGTGGAGAAAGCAGCGAGATCCAAGAGGTGGCTCCCCAGGCCGAGAGACGCGTTTTGGGGATTGCCGCCCCGAGCCGGGCCGTACAGGCTCATGATGGACGCGTAGCTCTCCCAGCGAGTGATGAGGTCGGAGTCCTTGATGGATGACCTGATCGCGTTCGTGCAGGCTCGTATCGACGAGTCCTGATGGATCGCCGCCATGTGTGAGCCGGGCCGCTGGTTCCCCTCGCGTACGAGCGATGATCCGAGGTCCTTCTCCCGTCAGGGCGTGTACGGCCACCAGTACGTGGAGGTGCCCGACTGCGTCCAGCCGCGGATCGCAGTCACCCTGGACGCCAGGTATGAGCGGCACATCGTTCACAATGACCCGGCCCGGGTTCTGAGGGATCTGGCCGTGTTCGTCCGTGCCGACGTGCGCAGCGACGAGGACGTGACCAATCTCATAGATCGGACCGTTGACCGCTTCAGCCGCTTGGACATCGCCTTCAACAACGCCGGCACAGAGGGCACACCGGGACCCGTCACGGAGGTCACCGACGAAAGCTACGCGGCCACCTTCGACACCAACGTCCTGGGCACGTTGCTGAGTATGAAACACGAGTTCCGCGTCATGCGACCTCAAGGCGGTGGGAGCATCATCAACGTCAGCTCCACCTTCGGGCTGATGGGCTACCCCAACTCCGCCCTCTACGTTGGCAGCAAGCACGCCGTCATCGGCATCACCAAGGCGGCGGCACTCGAAGGCGCCGCCCACGGCATCCGCGTCAACGCCATCGCCCCCGGCTTCACCCAGACCGCCATGTACGAGAGGTTCACCGCCAGCGACGACGTCCGCGAGGCCGTCAACTCCGCCCTGCCCATGCACCGCCCGGGCACGCCGGAGGAGATAGCCGCGGCCGTGCTCTACATCGGCTCCGACAAAGCCTCCTACCTCACCGGGCAGACCATCATCCTGGACGGCGGCCTCACGGCCGGATGGCCCCTACTTTCCACCGGCTAATCCTTCGCAAAGTGATGCGGCGATGACACGCCGGGCGGCCCGGCCGCGCCACGGCGGTCAGGAATCCGCGTCCCACCAGCCGCGGCGCGCCGCGAGCAGGCCGGCCTGGAAGCGGGTGCGGGCGCCGAGCCGGTCCATCAGCTCGCTGACCCTCCGGTGCACGGTGCGCAGGCTCACCCCCAGCTGGCGCGCGACCGCCTCGTCCTTGAGCCCGGCCGCGAGCAGCGCGAACAGCTTGGGATCCGGCATGTCCGCCGGGCGGGAGCGCGTGTCGAAGATCGGCAGCGGCAGCGCCGACCGCCACAGGACCTCGAACAGGGTGACCAGCGCGTCGAGCAGCGACGAAGAGTGCACGATGACCGCGCTGTCCGAGTGGGCGGACGCGTCGGCGCTCAGCGGCAGGATGGCGGTCCTCCGGTCGGCGATGGCCAGCTTCATGGGTACCTCGGGGCTGACCCTGGCCTGCTCTCCGGCCGCTGCCGACTCCTGGGCGAGGCGCAGCTTGCCGGGGATCTCCAGGGCCGAGGCATCGTAGATGCCGCGCACCAGGAGGCCGTGCGCGAGACGCTCCATCTCGGGGACGTTCTGCTGGGAGGGGTCCTGCGCGTACGGTGGCCGGTCGAGCACGAGGAGCTCCTCGGTCGCGGTCTGCTGCAACTGCGTGAACCGCTGCACCACGGCCGCCTGCCCCTGCACGACCTCGACCAGTTCCTCGGGAGCCAGGTTCTCCGTTCGCGGCGTCTCGGCCAGCAGCGCGAGCGCAGCCAGCCTGGCCTGGGCCAGCCCTTCCTCGCGGCGGGAGATGAGGGCGGCCACCGCCACGTCGGGCCTGGTCGGCACGTACCGGACCGGGCGCCCCGCCATGCGGCTGACCAGGCCGAGAGACTCGAGCCGCGAGCACGCCCGGCGCAGGGCCACCGCGGTGCGGCCGGTGTGCGCGGCGAGCTCGGGCAGCGTGGCGCGCGGCCGGCGCAGCAGGTCGCGGTAGATCTGCTCGTCTTCGGCATTCACCCCGACCGCCGTGAGCGCGTTGTCGTCCGGGTTCATGATCGATCAGTGTGTCAGATGCCTGCAATGGCGTAAATCTGCCGCCATCAGACCTGGCCTGAGCATCGAACTCACCGATAGGAACGGACTCGTAAGACGTACCTGTCGGGGAGGCAGTGTTGAAGAAGGCATTCACCATCGGACTCGCGACCGCGCTGACGGTCCTGTCGGCCGCCACGCCCGCCATAGCGAGGGACAAGCCCTCCGGCGACGGCTTCGACGGCTTCGGTTGGAGCCAGCCGACCTGCCAGACGGTCGGCAGCGATGGTTCTGTGACGTACGCGTGGAACGACGGCAAGCAGATCGCGCCCACCAGCAAGCCGGCGCGGCCGATCGTCTACACCACGGGTCTCGTTGCGCTCGACAATCCGAACCAGTTGCTGGCCATGTCCAACAAGCAGTTGCTGGCCTCGGACGACGCGGGCTGCACCTGGAGGGTGATCGGCGAGGTGAGCGGCTGGTACTTAGAGCTGGTCGCGGCCCGGGGCGGCCGGGCCTACGCCTGGGACCGCGACGGCAACCTCGCGCTCGCCACGCCCGAGGGCGCCACGCCGCTCACCGCGCCGGCCGGCGGCCTGATCGGGCTCGGTGTGGACCGGAGCAACGGCGACCGCCTGCGGGTGTCCGACCTCGAAGGCCAGCTGTACGAGTCGCAGGACGGCGGGCGCACGTGGCAGCCCGTCGGGGTGCCGGCCTGGTCACCGAGCGACACCCGCATGTCCTACACCGCGGTGTTCGACCCGCACGACCTGGACCACGTGGTGCTGGGCGCCTCGGACACCGGTGCCCGCGTCACCTCCGACGGCGGCCGCACCTGGACCTCGGCCGAGGGGCTGGCCGAGACCGGCGACAGGGTCAACGTGTTCAGCGCCGCGATCTCCCCGGCCGCCGGGAACGTCGTGTGGGCGATGGGGCTCAACCTGGCGGAGCTGGATGCCGGCGTGCCGTCCGGCGGCCGGCACATCTACCGCTCGGACGACGGAGGCAGGAACTTCACCCCCGTCGTGGACCAGGACCGGACGGTCACGATTCCCAACGGGCCGCTGCTCGCCCCGCACCCGAAGGACGCGGACGTCCTCTACTTCGACTTCGGGACCGGATGGTCGGCGATTGGCACGGACATTTACAAGTACGAATCCCGTAAGAACCGCGTCACCGTCAACCACAACTCCTACGACCGGGTCACCTCCATTGCCTTCAATCCCGCGCACCCGAATGTGATGTACCTCGGGGTGGCCGAAGAGGTATAGCTCCCGCCACCGTCCGGTCGTCTACGGGCGCGAGCTTTCGTGAAGCGCGGAGCTGAGCCCGCGGACGGCCGTGACAAGGTTGTCGCCCGGCCGCCGCCACGACTGCTCAGTGTCGCCCAGGACCGTCCCGGCCAGGGTGATCGTCGCCAGCAGCGGGAGATCGAGGCTGCCCGCGGCGGCGAGCGCGCCCGCGCGTCACCACTCAGTGACGAAAAGCAACACGAGTGGTGACCGCAAGCCTCACAACCAGCTCACTAGCGCAGGTCGTCCCACTCCTGGAGTAGGTGGGCCGTGGCCGCCGCAGGGGCCGTGAACGACCAGCGGCCCGGCGGCAGGTTCAGGGCGCAGCCCCCGTCGGCCAGCCTGGTGGTCGGCAGCTGCTCGTTGAGGCCCATGAGGAAGGTGCCGTTGACGGTCATCCCGTCCCACGCGCCGCGCACGGGCAGCACCGCGCGGGCGGTCACGCCCTCCGGGACGGCGAACGTGAACTGGACCCCGTCGGGCCCGGCCCGCCAGCCCGACTCGACGGTCCCCGACGCGCTCTCGTAGCGGGCGTGCGCCTGGCGCAGCAGCGGGACGGGGCCGGGACGCAGCAGCAGCTCGCCGAAGCCGCCACCCGTCCCGCGCGGGTCGTCGCCCAGGCCCGCCACGTGCCGGAACAGCCAGTCGCCCACGCAGCCGTAGGCGTAGTGGTTGAAGGAGTTCATGGACGGTGTCTGCAGGCCGTGCCGGTGGTGCCAGGCGTCCCAGCGCTCCCACATGGTCGTCGCCCCGGCGCGGAGCTGGTAGCGCCAGGACGGATAGCCCTCTTGGTTGAAGATCCGGCACGCCAGGTCGTGGTGGCCGGTCTCCGACAGCACGGGCAGCAGCAGGGGGGTGCCGACGAAGCCCGTCATGAGCCGGTGCCCGTCGGCGCGGACCAGCTCGGCCAGCGCCTGCGCCGACGCGGCCCGGTCCTCGGGCGGGACCAGGTCCCAGGCGAGGGCGACGGCGTAGCCGGTCTGCGTCTCGGTGTGCAGCCTCGGCCCGCTGAGGAAGGCCCGCTGGAAGGCGCCCGACACGCGGGTGAACGCCTCGCCGTACTCCGGCGCGTGCGGCTCGCCGAGCACGTCGGCCACGTGTGCGACCAGGCGGAGGCTGCGGGCGAGGGCAGCGGTGGCGATGAGGCTCTTGGGCGTCTCGACCGTGCCGGGGGCCAGCCAGTCGCCCAGGGCCCGGCCCGGTCTGATGCCGCCCTCGGCCTGGGCCAGGCAGTAGTCGGCCCACCGCCGCATCGGGTCGTACGCGCGGCGCAGCGTGCGGTCGTCGCCGTAGCGCCGCCACAGCAGCCACGGCACCTCGACCAGCGCGTCGGACCACACGGGGGAGTCGTATCCGTACTCGGGCAGGACCGGCGCGACATGCGGGACCGCGCCGTCGGCCCGCTGCCCGTCGATCAGCGTCGTCACCCAGCCGGACAGGAACGCCTGCGTGTGCCGCAGGAAGCTGAGCGTCGAGCCGAACACCGAGATGTCGGCCGTCCAGCCGGTCCGCTCGTCGCGCTGCGGGCAGTCGGTCGGCACGCTCACCAGGTTGCCGTCCGCCGACGCGCCGATGTTGGCGACGAGTTGCCGTACGGCGGGATCGCTCACGGTCAGCGAGCCGGTGACGGCGAGCGCGGAGGACAGCAGCACCGCCTCCAGGTCGTCTGGCGTCAGCGCGCCCGGCCAGCCGGTGACCTCCGCGTAGCGGAACCCGTGCAGGGTGAACGCGGGCTCCACGACGTGCGATCCGGGGCCGAGGACGAACTCGTCACGCTGGTCCGCGGTGCGCAGGTTGTCGGTGTAGAGCCGCCCGGTCGCGGTCAGCTCCTCCCCGTGCCGCACCACGATCCGTACGGGGCCCGGCGCGCCGACGCGCAGCCGTACGCGCCCGACGACGTTCCGCCCGAAGTCGGCCACCTGGACGCCCGGCGCGGGTTCGGTCACGGACACGGCGGGCACCGTGCCGATCACCCGCACCGGGGGAGCGGGGTCGGCCTCCACCAGGAGCTCCGAGGCGGCCGTCGTCTCGGCGGGTCCGGCCTGCCGGGAAGGGGCCTGGACGGTCTCGCCCATCACCAGGTCGGCGCGCGGGCGGCCGAGATCCCGCCGGGTCCAGGCCGCGTCCGTGGCGAACACGCGGCGGACCCCGTCGTCGTCCCGCACGAGCACCTGGGCGCTGGCGGCGGGCCGGTCGCCGTAGCGGCGCGGGCCTCCGCCGGCGATGTGACCCGCGTACCAGCCGGGAGCGAGCCACAGCTCCAGCTCGTTCTCGCCGGGTACGAGCAGCTCCGTGAGCTCCAGCAGCCGATAGCGCGTCCGGTGGCCGTAGTCGGTCCAGCCGGGGGCCAGCTCCTCCTCGCCCAGCCGTACCCCGTTGAGCAGCGCCCGGTAGACGCCCAGCGCGGTGGCGGCCAGCCAGGCGCGTCCGGGAGCGGGATGCCACGTGAACGACCCGCGCAGGCTCACCGCCGCCTGAGGGTCGCCCGCCAGCCAGGGGGCGTCCCACCCACCGCGCGCCCGCAGGCCCGTGGTGAACGCGCCGGTCGCGTACCCTTCCACACTCCACGTGTACGGCGTCAGCGGCGCCAGCCACTCACCCGGCACGTCCACGCCGTGCGATCCGGCGGGCACGGACGACCGCCACACCTCGCGCCCGTCCGAGGACACCACCACGGTGGCCTCCTTGGACAGCCGGGCGTCCCATGACAGCCGGGGCGACGGCTCGTCCACGCCCACCGGATCCGCCAGGCCGCACGTCAGGCCCGCCCGTGAACCGGGCGGGGCCGAACGGATGAACGGCGCCTGCGCGCCTGAGACCTGCACTCCGAGCGCCCCCGAATCCCGATTCACGCGTCGAGCCCGGTGGTGAAGGCGTTGTGCAGGCCGTCGACGTCGACGCCGTACAGGCTCGGCGCCATCACGTTGATCAGCAGCACGAAGCACGCGTCCTGCTCCGGATACATCCACCACTGGCACCCCGAGGCGCCGCCGTGCCCGTACAGCCGCCGGTCGAGCAGCCCGGGAGCCGAGTGGCGCAGGTTCCAGGTGAGGCCCCAGTCCTGCCCGGCGTTGACCGGGTCGGGCTGCAGCTTGACCAGGCCCGTCGTCTGCGGGGTCGTCATGGCGGCCAGGGTGGTCGGGTGGATCAGCTTGCGGTCGCCGCGCAGCAGCGCCCCGCCCAGCGCCAGGAGGTCCTCGGCGCGGGAGAACAGCGCCCCCGCCGGGTGGCGGAGCCGTACGAACTTGTCGAAGTCGAAGCCGGGCCCGAGCAGTTCGATGCCGTGGACCTCGGCCGCGTCGCACGCCGGGTCGAACGTGATCCGCCCGCCGCCCGGCACCAGCGTGTTCAGGTCGGAGTCGATCACGTCGGCCATGTCGCGGCCCGTGACGTCGCGGACCATCTCCGCGATCCCGGCGAAGGCCAGGTTGGAGTACTGGCTGAGCGTGCCCGCCTCGAACATCGACGGCGCGGTGACGAGGTGCTCCAGCAGGTCGTCGGGCGTGAGCGTCTGCTCGGCGATGCCGCTGGTGTGGGTGAGCAGGTGCCAGAGCGTCACGTCGGGCCGCGCGAAGTTCGGCAGTACGTCCCGCAGCGGGCGGCGCAGCGACAGCAGCCCGCGCTCGACCTGGCGCAGGGCGGCCAGCCCCGTCAGCGGCTTGGTCACCGAGAACAGCGCGAAGTGGTCCTCGGTCCTGGTCTTTCGGCCGTCGTGCTCGCCGAATGCCTCCAGCACCTGGATCCCGTCGGAGGTGGCGGCGCCGAACACCGCGCACGGCAGCCGCCCCTCCTTGATCTCGCGCCTGACCCAGTCGAGCGCGATGTCGTGAGTTGTCATCCTTTGAGTGCACCTTCCGTAAGGCCGGCCAGGACGCGCTTCTGCGCGACGACGTACACCGCCACGAGGGGGAGCGTGGTGAGCAGGACGTGGGCGAAGACGAGGTTCCAGTTCAGGCTCTGCAAGGTGCCGGAGGCGAACTGGAACAGGCTCAGCGGCAGCGTGGCGTTCGCGCTGCCCTGGAGCAGGAAGAGGGCGAAGAAGAAGTCGTTCCAGACGTTGATGATCAGGATCACGCCGCCGACGAACAGCACCGGCCGCAGCAGGGGCAGCAGGATGCGGACGAAGACCTGCGCGCGAGAGGCGCCGTCGATGGCGGCGGCGTCCTCCAGGTCGCGGGGGAACGCCCGGACGAATCCGGTCGCCAGGAAGATCACGACTCCCAGGCGGCAGCCGGTCATCGTCAGCACGTAGCCGAGCGAGCCGCCGTCCAGCGACAGGGCGCGCAGCAGGTAGACGGTCGGGATGATCGACGGCGGCAGCAGGATCGACAGGCCCATCACGAAGTAGGCCGCCTGCAGCCACCGCGACCGGCTGCGCCCGAACGCCCACGCCGCCGCCGCGCCGAGGAACACCACGGCCACCACGATCGGCACGGTCACCTTGAGGCTGTTGACCAGCCCCGTCAGGTAGCCGCCCCGGTCGAGCACGATGCCGTAGTTCTCGGCGATCGCCCACGTCCTGGGCAGGCCGAGGCCCAGCTCGGCGGCCTCGCCCGCGGGTTTGAACGAGTTGACGACCACGAGCCAGATGGGCACGAGCACCCACGGGATCGCGAAGAGCGTCAGCGCCGTGTACTTGAGGACCGCTCTCATCCCGTCACCTCTCTGCGCCGCAGCCACCACACGAGGGGCACGGCGGTGGCGATCACCAGCAGCGTCACGGTGAACCCCAGCGCGCTGGCGGAGCCGAAGAAGCCCTGCCCCCACTGCTGGCGCATCACCACGTTCAGGGCCCGTGTGTGGTCGCCGGGCCCGCCGCCGGTGGTGGCGGCGATCACGTCGTACGCGCTGAGCGCGCCCACCAGCGTGACCGCCACGTTGAAGGTCAGCGCCGGGGCGAGCAGCGGGAACACCACCCGCCGGAACCGGGTCCACGGCCCGGCCCCGTCGACGGTCGCCGACTCCAGCAGCGACTTCGGGATGGAGTTGAGGCCCGCGATGTAGACGAGGGTGATCAGCCCGCTCCACTTCCACGCGTCGATGAACGCGACCACCACCAGCGCGGTGGACGGTTCGCCCAGCCACGCCCACTCGATGCCGAGGAAGGAGTTGACCGCCCCTTCGGGGGCGAGCAGGCCGCGCCAGATGTATCCGGCGGCCAGCGGCGAGATGAGTGTCGGCAGGAAGAACGCCGAGCGGAAGACGGTGTTGATCCCGCTGGTCCGCTGGAGGGCCAGGGCCAGCGAGAGGCTGACCGTGTTCTGGATCGCCATGCACAGGATCGCGTACAGCACGGTCACGGTGACCGCGTTGGCCAGCAGGTCCTGGTCGATCAGCGTGCGGACGTTCTCCAGCCCGTTCCAGGTGATCTCGGCCCGGAAGCTCGTCCAGGAGGAGAACGCGAACCGGACGTTGAGCAGGAACGGGGCGACGAAGAAGACCATGACCAGCACGATCGCGGGCAGTGCCCATGGCAGCCAGGCCGCCCTGTTCCGCATCACCATCCGGGCAGCCCTGCCGCCTTGGCCGCCTGCTCGACCTGGCCCTGTAGCTGGGTCGCCGCCTTCTGCGGATCCTTCTGCCCGGCGATCAGCTCGGACATGAGCTGGGCCAGCCCGCCCATGCCGGGGATGTCGGAGTTGAAGGCGATGACCGCGCCGGTGTCGTACGCCTTCTTGACGTCCTGCAGCACGGACGAGACGCCCTGCGGGTCGGGCACGTCCTTGAACACGGGGAAGGTCTTGGACGCGGTGATGTACTCGGCGTAGGCCGGGCCGGTCATGAAGCGCACGAAGTCGAGCGCCGCCTTCTCCCGCGCCGCGTCACCGGTCTTGGGCAGGTAGAACGTGCCGATCGGGCCGGGCGCGTAGGTCACGAGCGGCTTGTCGCTCGACAGGCCGACGAAGCCGACGGACTCGTCGACGGTCTTCTGGTCGTCGCCCGCGGCCGCGAGGAGGGCGGGGAGCATGTCGGAGTGCTGGGCGACCATGGCGGCCTTGCCGGTCACGAGGGCCTTCATGGAGTCCTCGAACTTGGCGGTGACGATGTCCTTGTTGAAGCAGCCGTCGGCCTGCAGCTTGGCGTAGGCGGTCAGGCCGGCGACGAAGGGCGAGCCCGCGTCGGCCAGCGTGCTGCTGTGGCCCGCGATGGCCTTGCCGTACGCGTTGGACTGGTTGGCGCCGGCCAGGTAGAGGATGGGCAGGATCTGCACCGGCCAGATCGACCCGCCCGACTCGAAGACCGGCGTGACCCCGGCGGCCTTGAGCTTGGGGCAGGTGGCGGCGAGCTCGGCGAAGTTCGTGGGCGGGGTCAGCCCGGCCGCGGTGAAGACCTTCTTGTTGTAGTAGAGGCCGAAGACCTGGGGGAAGCCGGTGATGGCGGCGTAGACCTTGCCGTTGACGGACCCGGCGCTCTGGTAGAGGTCGCCGGACCTGGCGATGTACGCCTCGCCGGTCAGGTCGCGCAGGTTCTCGGCCGGGTTGAGGGCGAGCAGGCCGCTCGCCGTCGCGTGGTACTCCAGGATGTCCGGGCGGTCGCCGGTGGCCCACTTGGTCTGGGTGGTGTCCTCGAAGCCGTCGGACGGGATCGACACGAGCTCGATCTTGTGGCCGGACTGCTTCTCGAACTTCTTGTACATCTCCAGCAGGGGCGCCGGGTCCGCGCTGTTGTGCCAGAGGGTCAGCTTCACCTGACCGGTCCCCTCCGGGGCGGAGGACCCGCAGCCGGAGAGGGACAGGGCGAGGACGGCGCCGATCGCCGCGCCGAGCAGACGAGATGGTGCTCTCACGCCCGTGCTCCTGTTCATGTTAGGGGGTGTTGTGTAGAACGTTCTCCATTGTTTAGGGCACGAGAGAATCGCCCGTCAAGACGTAGACCTGAATAGCGGTGACGGGCTAACCTCACCTTTCAGAAAAGTGTGTAGTTCGTTCTACGAAGACTCTATGAAGGACGGCGTGTGACGAGCGGACGGGTGACGATCGCCGATGTGGCCAGGCGAGCCGGGGTTTCCACGGCCGCCGTGTCCAAGGTGGTGCGCGGTGCCTACGGCGTGAGCGCGGAGATGCAGGCCAAGGTGACGCAGGCCATCGACGAGCTGGGCTACCGCCCGCACGCCGCGGCCCGCGCCCTGCGCGGACGCACCTACACCCTCGGCGTCATGCTCTCGGACACCCGCAACCCGTTCTTCCCCGACATCATCGAGGGCGTCACCGGCCGGCTGGGCGACACCGAGTACCAGGTGCTGCTCGGACCCGGCGGGATCGAGCCCAAGACGCAGGCCAGGATGACCGACGCCATGATCGACCGGAGCATGGACGGGCTCATCCTGATCTCGCCGGTCATGACGGACGCCGAACTCGCCGCCATCGCGACGGCCATCCCGGTCGTCGTGGTGGGCCGGCACGGCGGCGCCGCGGCCTACGACTCGGTCGTCGACGACGACGTGATGGGGGCGGGGCTCGTGGTCGACCACCTGGTCGGGCTCGGGCACACCCGGATCGCGCACATCACCCACCTGGAGCGGGCCCGCGCCCAGGGACTGCCGCACACGGTGCGCGCCGAAGGCTACCGCCAGGCGATGCGCGCCCACGGACTCGCTGATGACGTGCTGGCCACCTCCTTCACCGAGGAGGGCGGCTTCGAGGGCGCGCGGGAACTGCTCGCGCGCGACGACCGGCCCACCGCGATCTTCGCCGGGGCCGACATCGCGGCGCTCGGCGTGCTGCGCGCCGCCGACGAGGCGGGCCTGTCGGTGCCGGAGGACCTCTCCGTCGCCGGATACGACAACATCGGCATCGCCTCGCTCAAGCGCATCTCGCTCACCAGCGTCGACCAGGACGGGCACGTGATCGGGGCGACCGCCGCGCGCCTGCTCGTCGAACGCATCGAGGGACGCTCACGATCGGTGACGTCGTCGGTGTCGCCCACGCTGATCGTCCGCGGAACCACCGGACCGCCTCGCGTCTGAGAACCAACCGCACGTCGGGGGACTGTCGCGGACCACACATTAAAACGATTCGATGGAAGGACCCCCGCGTGAGACGACTCGCTCTCCTCGCCCTTCTCCTCCCGCTGGTCGCGCCCGCGCAACCGGCCTTCGCCCAGGCGGCCGCGCCGGCCTGCCCGGTCAGGGTCGACCCCGCCGCGTTCGCCTCCGAGGCCCGCCTGAGCACCCTGGCCCAGCAGCAGAAGGCGTTCGGCCCCAGGCCGACCGGCTCCACCGCGCACGCCGACTACGTCGACTGGCTGGAGGACGAGATGGCGGCCATCCCCGGCCTCCAGTTCTCCTCCCTGCCTTACGCCATCGACCGCTGGGACAGCCTCGGCACCGGCCTGACCGTCGGCGGTACGGCCGTGCAGGTCGCGGCCCCCGTGCCGTTCTCCTCCTCCACCGGCGCGGGCGGCGTCTCGGCGCCGCTCGTCCACCTGGCCGCAGGGACGAACATCACCGCGGCCAACGCCGCCGGGAAGATCGTCGTCAGGGACCTGCCGTGGACCAGCGTGCCCAACCTGCTGTTCTATCCGCTCGGCCTCGGCTACTCCATGTACGACCCGGCCAACACGATCAATCTGCTCGGCTCGGAGTCGATGGAGGCCCCGGCCGCGGCCGACGCCGACCTCAAGGCGGCCGCCGCCGCGGGTGCGGTGGGCGTGATCGAGGTCAGCCAGCTCCCGCATGCCCAGATCCAGGGCATGTACGCGCCCTACGAGGGCCTGCCGTACGGCGTGCCAGGCGCGTACGTCGGCGCCGACCAGGGCAAGCAGATCAAGGACGCGCTGGCCGCCGGGAAGCCGGTCCAGGCCGCGCTGACCGTGAACGCCGCCTGGACGCCGACGACGACCCGCACCCTGCTCGCGACGCTTCCCGGCGGGAGCGCCCAGAAGATCGTCGTGGAGAGCCACACCGACGGCATGAGCCCGGTGTGGGACAACGGCCCACTCACCATGATCGAGATGGCCCGCTACCTGTCGTCGCTACCGGTGGAGTGCCGTCCGCGCACCGTCCAGTTCGCGTTCGTGACCGGCCACCTCTACCAGCACCTGACCGGCCCCAACGTCCGCGAGGGCGGCGCGGGTCAGCTCGCCGCCCAGCTCGACGCCGAGTACGACCAGGGCGGGGTCTCCTCCGTCGTCGTGCTTGAGCACCTCGGCGCCAAGCGCTACAACGCGGTCGCCAGGCCGAACGGCCTGCCCGGCAAGCAGCTCGTCGCCGACCCCACCCTCACCGAACTGCTGATGGTCCCCGTCAGCGAGAGCACGCCGCTGCGCGAACTGGTCAAGGGCCACATCCAGTACCGGGACGTGAAGCGCACCGCGATCCTCAAGGGCCTGTCGGCCGCCGACCTCGCCACGGTTCCGCACCACTGCGGCTTCGGTGGCGAGGGCACGCCGTACAACCAGCACCTGCTGCCCGTCATCTCGCCCATCGCCGCGCCCAAGACGCTGTTCTCGCCGCAGTTCGGCACCGAGGCGATCGACCTGCCGATGATGCGCAAGGCATCGCTCGCCTTCACCGACGTCGTGCTCGGCCTCGGCCCGATGGCCCAGTCGGACGTCGCCGGCGACGTGACCTTCATGCGCCAGCAGCGCGCCTCCGGCACGCCGGGGTGCGCGTGAGCATCGACAGGAGGACGCTCGTGCGTCGGCACACCATCGCCGACGCCGGGTGTCCGCTCACCGTCGGCAACGGGGAGTTCGCCTTCACCGCCGACGCCACCGGGCTGCAGACCTTCGCGCCGCTGGGCACGCAGGCGCAGTGGGGTTGGCACACGATGCCCAACCCCAAGGGCCACGTGCTGGAGGACGCGCTCACCGACTACGACGGCGTCGGCTATCCGGACCTGTATCCGGCCACCGAGGCGGGCGGCTGGCTGCACGTGAACCCGCACCGCCTGCATCTCGGCCGGATCGGCCTCGACGTCGACGAGGCCACCCCGCTCGGCCGGTCGGCGCAGACCCTCGACCTGTGGACCGGCACGCTGTCCAGCTCCTTCGAGCTGGGCGGCCTGCCGCATGAGGTGGAGACGGTCTGTCACCCCGAGCGCGACCTGCTGGCCATCCGCGTCGTGGGCGGCGCGGGGATCAGGATCGCCTTCCCCTACGCCAGCGACGGCTGGCACACCACCGCCGACTGGGACAAACCCGACAGGCACACCACCACGCACGCGCTCACGCGCACGCCGTACGGCTCGCGCTGCGACTTCACCCGCGTCCTGGACGCGGACCGCTACCACGTGGCCGCCGAGTGGGCGGGGTCGGCGCGGCTCACGTCGCCCGGCGGTCACGTGTACCTGATCCAGGGCGACGAGCTGGAGCTCGTCGTCGAGTTCGCCCGCCACCCCGTCGGCGCCGCCCTCCCGTCCTTCTCCCAGGTCCGTACGGCCGCCGCCGCCCACTGGGAGAGGTTCTGGACGAGCGGGGGAGCGGTGAGCTTCGACGGCAGCACCGACCCGCGAGCGCCTGAGCTCGAACGCCGGGTCGTGCTCTCGCAGTACCTCACCGCGGTCAACTGCGCGGGCTCCACCCCGCCGCAGGAGACCGGGCTGGCGGTCAACTCCTGGAGCGGCAAGTTCCACCTGGAGATGCACTGGTGGCACGCCGCCCACTTCGCTCTGTGGGGCAGGCCCGAGCTGCTGGAGCGGAGCCTGCCGTGGTACCGCTCGATCCTGCCGCGGGCCAGGGCCACGGCCGCACGGCAGGGTTTCCGCGGCGCCCGCTGGCCCAAGCAGGTGGGGCCGGAGGGCAGGGAGAGCCCGAGCGAGATCGGCGCCTTCATCGTCTGGCAGCAGCCGCACCTGATCTACTTCGCCGAGCTGCTCCGCCGGGTCCGCCCGGGGGCGCTGGAGGACTACCGGGACCTGGTGTTCGAGACGGCCGAGTTCATGGCCTCCTTCGCGGGCGGCGGGCATCTGGGGCCGCCGCTGGTCCCGGCGCAGGAGTCCTACTACGAGTCCAGGCGGCTGGTGCGCGATCCCACGTTCGAGCTGGCCTACTGGTGGTGGGGGCTGGAGACGGCCCAGCGGTGGCGGGGCCTGCTCGGCCGGGGCCCCGACCCGGAGTGGGCGCGGGTCCTGCACGGCCTGGCCCGGCCGCTGGTGCGCGACGGCGTCTACGCGGCCATCGGCGTGGAGCCGTACACGATCAGAACCGACCACCCCTCGATGACCGGCGCGCTCGGGTTCGTGCCGCCCACCCCGCTGATCGACCCCGAGATCATGCGGGCCACCCTGCACGACGTGCTCGCCGACTGGGACCTGGAGAGCACCTGGGGCTGGGACTATCCGATGCTCGCCATGTGCGCGGCCAGGCTCGGCGAGCCGGACACCGCCGTGGACGCGCTGCTGATGGACGCCCCGAAGAACACCTACCTGGCCAGCGGCCACAACCACCAGTGGCCTGGCCTGCTGCCCCTCTACCTGCCGGGCAACGGCGGCCTGCTTGCCGCCGTCGCCCACATGGCGGCGGAGGGGTGCTTCCCCGAAGGCTGGCTGGTTCAGGCGGAAGGGGTGGTCGCGATGCCGTGATCGGGGCCGGCGAGCAGGGCGACCGTGTAGTGGTACAGGTCGCCGGCCGACGACGTCAGAGTGGCGACGCGGCCCGCACGCACCTCCGAGGCGATGAACTCGGTGGCCCCGTAGACGATCAGGCGGGGCACCGCGGCACGCAGCGGCGGCAGCGAGGGATCCTCCAGCCTGGCCCGCGCGGCCAGCGACCCGAGCATGTCGAGGAAGGGCCGGTAGGCGGCGTCACGCTGCTCGACGGCCCGCTCACCCGCCCTCGGCAACTCCACGAAGTACGCCTGCGCGTACTCCGGGCGCTCCTGCCACCACCGCAGGTAGGTGGTCATCCCCAGCCAGAGCGCCTCGCTCCAGCGGTCGCCCGCCCCCGACGCGGCCGCGTGGATCGAGTCGATCATCTCGGGCAGGTCGCGCTCGCATCCGGCGAGGAAGCACGCCTCCTTGTCGGCGAACTGGGCGTAGAAGGCGTTGCGCGAGACGCGCGCGGCGGCGATCACGTCCGGCACGCTCGTGGCGGCGTATCCACGCCTCGCGACGAGCCTCAGCATGGCCTCCACGAGGCGGTCTCGCTGGGAGCTGCGCACCGTGTCGGGGGAGAGTCCGTGCCGCCCCCTGGGGAGCGGCCGGGCCGCCGGAACTTCCTTCTGTTCATGTCTTGACATCGCTCACCGATCGTACTTCCCTCTCTTAGGAGACGTTCACGTCTCCAAATAACCCACGAGGTGACCATGGAGAACTTCACCCGTCGGCAGGCGTTGCGGGCAGGGGCGCTCGGCCTCATGTCGGCCGGATTCCTGTCGTGGACCACCGAGGCCAACGCCGCCTCCACCATCGAGACGATCTACAAGGCGGCGGGTCCGTGGCCGGTCGCCACCGGCACGTCGGGCGGCCACCGGCTCTACTACCCGCAGGCCCTGGGCTCGGGCGGCGTCACCCACCCGATCGTCACATGGGGCAACGGCTCGTGGGCCACTCCCGACAACTATCCGGGACTGCTCAACCACCTCGCCTCGTGGGGCTTCGCGGTGGTCGCCTCCACCTCCACGACCACGGGCACCGGCGCCGAGATCCTCGCCGCCGCCCAGCACCTCATCGGCCTCAACACCGACCCCGCCAGCGTCTTCCACGGCAAGCTGGACACCGCCCGGGTCGCCGCCGTCGGCCACTCCCAGGGCGCGGGCGGATCCATCAACGCGGCCAACCGCTCCGCCGGGCTGATCAAGACCGTCGTGCCGATCGCCGTGCCCGCGCAGTGGATGGCCAGCCCAGGAGACGAGTTCTCCGTCGCCGACCTGACCTGCCCGGTGCTCCTCCTCAGCGGCGCGAACGACTGGCTGATCTCCTCGGCCGCGACCGTGCAGGGCTACTACGACCAGGCCACCGCCGGAGCGGGCCGGGCGCTGCTCAAGGGCGCAGGGCACAACGACATCCAGAACACCGGCGGCGGCTTCCTCGGCTACGTGACCGCCTGGCTGAGGTACCGCCTCCAGGCCGACACCCAGGCCCGCGGGGCGTTCGCCGGCAGCACCCCCGAGCTCCCCACCAACACCGCCTGGCAGAACCAGGCCCTCAAGAACCTCACCTAGGAGAACCACCATGGCGGATCTGACGCGGCGTGGGCTACTCGCCGTCGGCGCGCTCGCCCTGCTCGCCGGATGCGGCAAGGACCAGCCTCGGCAGCAGGCCGCGGACGGCAGGCCGCACGGCGAAGTCACCGTCTGGCTGCACGGTTCGCAGGACACCGGCCAGCAGTTCCAGGAGCTCGTGCACCGCTACATCGCCGAGTTCAAGGTCGACGTGAAGCTGCTCTACCTGCCCGTGGGCCAGCTCGACGCCAAGCTGCTGACCGCCTTCAGCGGCGGCGCCCCGCCCGACGTCTTCAAGATCGGCCACTGGAGCTTCCCCGCGCACGCCAAGAAGAAGCGGCTCGCGCCCGTCGACACCAAGGCGCTCTCGCTACAGGACTACGAGCCGGGCACGACCACCCCGCTCACCTACCAGGACGTGCCCTACGGCGTGCCCATCGACTTCAACCCCTGCATGCTCTACTACCGCAAGGACCGGTTCGAAGAGGCCGGACTCGACCCCGACAAGCCCCCGGCGACCTGGGAGGAGGTCGCCGAGTACAGCGCCAAGCTCACCTCCAAGGACCGCAGGCGGGTCGGCCTGCAGTGGCTCTACGGCGACCCGCAGTGGGCCCTCATGATGCTGACCGCCCTCATCCAGGGCAAGGGCGGCGAGCTCGTCGCGGCGGACGGCGCGAAGGCGTCGCTGGCCACCGAGCAGGGACGGGGCGCCCTGGCGTACATGTCGGGGATCGGCAACCCCAAGCTCTCCAACCCGCTGGGCGCGCTCGGCCTGTTCTACTCCGGCGAGGCCGCCATGGTCGTCAGCGGCGCCTTCCTCGGCCCCGCGCTGGAGAAGCTGGGCAAGGACACGCTCACCTTCGGCAAGCAGTACGGTGTCGCGCCCATGCCCACCTGGGCCGGCGGCCCGCCCGTCGTTCCCGCCTACACCTGGGGCTGGGGCGTGGCCAAGGACTCGCCCAACCAGTTCACCGCCTGGCACCTCGTCAACTACCTGCAGGGCGCCCCGTCGGTGGCCGCCAACCTCGACAACGGCATCATCATCCCGACCAGGGGCTGGCGCGACGCCGGGCCGCGCGGCACGTCCGAGATCATGAAGATCGTCGCCGACAGCCTCCCGCATGTCGACTTCGGCCCGATCATCCCCGGCACCCTCGAACTGGCGAAGGCCGCGGCCAGCGCCGTCGACTCCGTCGCCTACGGCAAGTCGACCCCCGCCCAGGCCGCGGCGACCTTCGACTCCGCCGTGCGACTGGTCCTGTGAGCGTGCTCGGCAGGGTCAGAGCCCGGCCCCAGGCCACGGCGGGCGTGGCGCTGACCCTCCCGGTGGCCGTCTTCTTCGTCGTGTTCTGGCTCGTCCCGTTCCTGGCCGCCATCTATCTCAGCTTCACCGACTACGAGATGGCAGGGACGCCCAACTGGATCGGCTTCGCCAACTACGAGCGCATGTTCGCCGACCCCGGCTTCCTCAACTCGGCGTGGATCACCGTCGTCTACACGGTCTGCACGGTCGTCCCGACGATCGTGCTGGCCCTGCTGGTGGCCGTGCCGCTGAGCAGGCCGGGACGGCTCAACCGCCGGCTCAGAGCGCTCGTCATGATTCCGGCCGTGATGCCGCTCGCCGCCACGTCCATGGTCTGGGTGATCATCTACTCCGACCGCGGCCTGGCCAACACCCTCCTCGGCCTGGTCGGGATCGATCCGCAGTCCTGGCTGACCAGCTCCGACCTGGCCATCTGGGCCCTGGTCGTGATGGTCGTCTGGAAGAGCATGGGGCTGTTCGTGATCATCCTGACCGCCGGGCTGCAGGCGCTGCCCGGCGAGGTGTACGAGGCCGCCGCCATCGACGGCTCAGGCGCGGTGACCACGTTCACCCGGATCACGCTCCCGCTGCTGCGCCGGACCCTGCTGTTCGTCCTGGTCATCTCGGTGGCCGGATCGATGCAGGCGTTCGTGCCCGCCTTCCTGCTCACCGGCGGCGGGCCCGCCGACGCCACCCAGGTGCTGCCGTACTACATCTGGGCCAACGCCTTCCCTTACGAGCACATGGGCTACGCCGCCGCGATGGGCATGGTGCTGCTCGCCGCCATGGTGATCGTCTCGGCGCTGCAGTTCGGGTTCCTGAAGGGAGGCGACGAATGAGAGCGGGAACGATCCTGCGCACCGTCTGGCTGATCGCCGCGGTCGGGTTCATGCTGCTGCCGGTCTACGCCATGCTCGTCGTCGCCTCGGCGCCCGACGACACCGACCTGCGCGGGCTGGTCTTCAACGGCTTCCACCTGCCCGAGAACATCGGGCTGCTGTTCGGCGAGGGCAACCTGCCCACCTACCTGCGCAACAGCCTCATCCTGTGCGTCGGCACCGGCGTCCTGGACGTGATCTTCTCGGCCGCCGCCGGATACGCGATGGCCCAGCTGTCCTTCCCCGGCCGCCGCGTCCTGTTCGCGCTGGTGATCGGCACGCTCGCGCTCACCCCGATGGTCCTGGTCATCCCCGTCTTCCTCATCGTGAAGGAGCTCGGCTGGGTCAACACCTTCCAGGGCATGATGGTGCCCGGCATGATCAGCGCGTTCGGCGTCTTCCTGGTGCGGCAGTTCGCCCTCGGCATCCCGAAGGAGCTGCTGCTGGCCGCGCGGGTCGACGGCGCGGGGGAGTTCCGCATCTTCGCGCGCATCGCCGTACCGCTGCTCAAGCCCGCGCTCATCACCCTGTTCCTCGTACATTTCCTGGCACAGTGGGACAACCTGCTGTGGCCGCTGATCGTGGCCAACGAGCAGGAGCTGTGGCCGTTGCCGGTGGGGCTGGCCAACTTCCAGAGCGAGGTCGGCTTCAACTATCACCTGACCACCACCGCGGCACTGGTCACCGCCGTGCCACCGTTCATCCTGATGGTGGCGCTGCAGCGCTACTACGTGGCGGGGCTCACCTTCGGAGGGCTGAAACGATGATCCCGGACATGATCCCCGACGCCGCGCGGATGATGGAGTGGATCGAGACGGTCACCTCGCGGGGCATCAGGCGTCCCGGCTACCCGGCCGACGACTGGACCGCCGCGTGGGCCGCCGAGCGCTTCACCGAGTTCGGGCTCCACGACGTACGGTTGGCGCCGGTCGAGTTGCCCGTCTGGCGGCCGGTGACGGCGGCCCTGGTGGTGCGCCTGGACGCCGACCCGTCGAGAGTCGTGCGGGTGGCGGCGTCCGCCCTGCCGTACACCACGCCGAAGGCGACCGTGAGCGCGCCGGTCAGCCGCGAGGTCGTGCCGGGCGCGATCGTCGTGCCCGAGTACACCTTCACCGAGCTGCCGCAGTCCTACGTCAGGGACGTGGCGACGGCCGTGCACGACCCCGAGGGCGTCTTCGACGAGCTGGTCCAGACGCTGCCGTTCCAGCTCGACTACCTCGACGTCATCCAGGGCGTCATGGACGGCGGCGCCGCCGCCTTCGCGGGGGCGCTGACCGGGGTGCCGTGGGAGACACGCGACTACTACGTGCCCTACGACGCCGTGCACCGCGACCTCCCGGCCGTCTGGCTGTCGGGCGGCGACTCGCGGCGGGTGCTCGACCTGGTCGACGAGGGCCCCTGCACGGGCACGCTCACCGTCGAGTCGGAGACGGGCCCGGCCGTCTCGCACAACGTGATCGGCACGCTCCCCGGCCGCTCCGACCAGTGGGTGATCATCGGCTCGCACCACGACGCGCCCTGGGCCTCGGCCGTCGAGGACGCCTCAGGGATCGCGCTGGTGCTGGCCGCCGCCCAGTACTGGGCCGGCGTGCCCGAGCGGGACCGGCCGCACAACCTGATCTTCCTGCTGACCGCGGGTCACATGGCGCACGCCGCGGGCACCCGGGCCTTCATCGAGGAGAACCGCGGCCTGCTGGGCGACGTCGTACTCCAGCTCCACCTGGAGCACGCCGCCCGGCGGTGCGTGGTCGTGGACGACGCGCTGGTGCCCACCGGCGACCCCGAACCCGGCTGGTGGTTCACCACCAGGAGGCCGGAGCTGGAGAGCCTGGTGGCGGCGGCCCTCGTCGCGGAGGACCTGAGACGCTCGTTCGTGCTGCCGCCGGACGTGTTCTCCCCGATGCCGCCCACCGACGGGGCCTTCTTCCACCCCGAAGGGGTGCCGCTCGTGCACTTCCTGTCGGCTCCCATGTACCTGTTCGACTCGGCCGACACCCTCGACAAGGTGCACGAGGCCAGCCTTGAGCCGCTCACCCGGGCGGCGATCAGAATCGTCGAAGGGACGGCCGGATGGCGCCGCGCATGATCGTACGAACGACTGCCGGGCTGGTCGAGGGCAGGGCCGAGGAGGGCGTGCTCGCCTTCCTCGGCGTGCCGTACGCCGCCCCGCCCTTCGGCGAGCACCGCTTCGGCGCGCCCGTCCCGCCGCCCGCGTGGGACGGCGTGCGGCCCGCCGTCACGCGGGGCCCGGCCGCCCCGCAGGCGGCCGGTGAGGACATCGGCCTGTACGCGCCCGACGTCTTCGAGGTCGGCGAGGACTGCCTCAACCTCGACGTGCGCACCCCTGAGACCGGCCCGGCCGGGCTGCCCGTCCTGGTCTGGATCCACGGCGGCGCGTTCTCCATCGGCGGCAACGGGGCGGCCTGGCACCAGGGCCCCCGCTTCGCCCGCGACGGCGTGGTCTGCGTGGCCATCAACTACCGGCTCGGCTTCGAGGGCTTCCTGGCCCTGGAGGACGCCCCGCTCAACCGGGGCGTCCTCGACTGGCTGGCCGCGCTGGAATGGGTACGCGACAACATCGCGGCCTTCGGCGGAGACCCCGGCAACGTGACCATCGCCGGGCAGTCGGCGGGCGCTGCCGCCGTCGCCACCCTGCTGACGATGCCCCGCGCCGAAGGGCTGTTCCGGCGCGCGATCGTGATGAGCGGCTCGGCCACCCTGGTCGCCACCGAGCAGGAGGCGCGCGACTACGCCAAGACGCTCGCCACCCGGCTGGGGATCGACCCGACCAGGTCCACCTTCGCCGGGCTGTCCCCCGAGGCACTCGTCGCCGAACAGCCGCCGCCGCTGACCGGCGACTCCGGCGGGCTGAACGAGTCGGTGCCGGTCAAGCCGGTCGTCGACGGCGACCTGATCCCGGCCGTCCCGCTGGCCGCCCTGCGCGCGGGCGCGAGCGGGCACCTTCCACTGCTGGTCGGCTGCACCTCCCAGGAGGCCGACGTGTTCGTCCGCCGCCTGGTCGCCGACCTCGACGAGGCCGCCGCGCAGGCTGTGCTCGACCACCTCGGCGTCCAGGCCGACGAACCCGGCCGCACGCCCGCCGAGCGCGTCGGACGCGCCTTCACCCAGCACCTGTTCACCCGCGAGACGCGCTGGATCCGCGAGGCCAGGCCCGCCTACGCCTACGAGTTCCGGTGGGAGTCGCCCGTCGAGAGCCCGGTCGGCGGCGGACGCGTGGGCGCGGTGCACAACCTCGACCTGCCCTTCGTCTTCGACGTGCTCGACGCGCCCGGCGTCGAACGCACCGCGGGGCCGGACGCGCCGCAGGCCGTGGCCGACGCGATGCACGCCGCCTGGGTGCGCTTCGCCCGCACCGGCGATCCCGGCTGGCCACTCGGGCACACCATGGTCTTCGGTGAACCCACCGACCGGAGGCTGTGACATGCAGTCCTCCTTGATCGTGTTGAAGCGTCAGATCAGGAGCCGCTCGGCCAGGCGGGATTCGGCGGCGTCCCAGGACGCGCCGTCCCCCCGCGGCTCGTAGGTGACGAGCCGCTCGCTGTGCCGTATGAGCGCGCGGATGTCGGAGATCACGCCCTGGGCCCTGGCCTGCACCAGCGCGTTGCCGAGCGCGGCGGCCTCCACCGGGCCGGCGACCACGGGAAGGCCGGTGGCGTCGGCGGTCATCTGGCACAGGAGCGCGTTGCGCGCCCCGCCGCCGACGACGTGGACGACATCCGCCGCCTGGCCGCTGAGCCGTACGGCGTCGCGGAGCGTGCGGCGGTAGGCGAGGGCCAGCCCCTCCAGCACGACGCGTACGGCCTCGGCCCGGTCGGCGGGCGGGCGCTGCCCGGTACGCGCGCAGAAGGCGTCGATCCGGCCCGGCATGTCGCCCGGGGGGAGGAACGCCGGGTCGTCCGGGTCGATGACGGCCGCGAACGGCCGGGCCTGGGCGGCGGCCTCCAGCAGGCCGGGGAGGTCGCTCTCGCCCCACGCGCGCAGGCACTCCTGGAGGATCCACAGGCCCATCACGTTGCGCAGGTAGCGGACGGTGCCGTCCAGGCCGCCCTCGTTGGTGAAGTTGGCGAGCCGGCTCGCCTCGGTGAGCACGGGCCGGGGCAGTTCGAGGCCGACCAGCGACCAGGTGCCCGACGAGATGTAGGCGAACCGGCTGCCGCTCGCCGGGACCGCGGCCACGGCCGAGGCGGTGTCGTGTGAGGCGACCGCGGTGACCGGGGTCGCGGTGGGCAGGCCGATCTCGGCGGCTGTCTCCGGGCGGAGCGTGCCGGCCGGGGCGCCCGGCGGCCGCAGCGCGGGCAGCACCCGTGACGGGATGCCCAGCCGAGCGGCCAGGTCGTGCGCCCAGGAGCCCGCGCACACGTCGTACAGGCCGGTCGTGGAGGCGTTGGTGACCTCGACGCCGACGGAGCCGGTCAGCCAGTACGCGAGCAGGTCGGGGATCAGCAGCAGCGTCTCGGCCCGGTCGAGGGCGGGTTCGGCGAGGAGCTGGTAGATCGTGTTGAACGGCAGGAACTGGAGGCCGCCGACCTGGTACAGCATCGCCGCGCCAAGCTCGGCCGAGACGCGTTCCATGATCCCGGCGGTCCGCTCGTCGCGGTAGTGGACGGGGTTGCCGATCAGCCGTCCGGACGCGTCGAGCAGGCCGTAGTCGACCGCCCAGGAGTCGATGCCGATCGAGTCGACCCTCCCGGCCTTGGCCAGCCCGTCGAGCACGCCTCGGTAGAGCGCGAGGACGTCCCAGTGGAGGGTGCCGCCGACGCGGACCGGCCGGTTGGGGAAGCGGTGCGTCTCGGTGAGGTCGAGCCGGTCGCCGTCGATCCGCACGGTCATCACCCGCCCGCTGGACGCGCCGAGGTCGACTGCCGCGTAAACGCTCATCAGGTACGTACCTCTCAGCGGGCGGAGCCGGTCGACTCGCGCACGACGAGCTCGGGCTGGAAGATGATCTGCTGGTGGGCGTGCGTGTCCGGGTTGTCGCACTCGTCGAGCAGCAGCTCGGTGGCGATCTGGCCGAGCCGGTGCGTCGGCTGCCGGATCGAGCTGAGCGACACGGCGGAGGCCGCGGCGAACTCGATGTCGTCGTAGCCGATCAGGGCGACGTCGCCGGGGACGCGTACTCCGGCGAGGAGCAGGCCGCGGAGCAGGCCCATGGCGAGCAGGTCGTTGGCGCAGAAGACCGCCTCGGGAAGGCGCCCGGCGGCGAGCATCCGCTCGGCGGCCCGCTGCCCGGCGCGGGCGGTCATGGCCGGCATCTCGACCACCTCCAGCGTGGCGGCGGGGTCGAGCCCGGCCGCGAGCACGGCCTGCCGCGCGCCTGTCGCGCGCTCGCGGCACTGCCGGATGCTCAGCGGGCCGGTGAGGTGGCAGATGCGCCGGGCGCCGCGTTCGAGCAGGTGGGCCATCGCCATCTGGCCGCCGCCCTCGTCGTTGACGGTGACCGAGCACTGGTCGGGGCGGTGCGCCGGATGGTCCACGAGGACGACGCTGATGCCGCGCTCGCGCAGCCGGTCGAACCGGGCCGGATCGTCGTCCGACGGGGTGATGAGGACGCCGCGCACCCGTTGCTCGGCGAGGACGAGAAGGTTGCGCTCCTCCTTGTCGAGCGAGCCGGCCGAGTTGCCGAGGATCACCGCGTAGCCGAGCGCGCTCGCGGTCTCCTCGACGCCCGCCGCGACGTCGGTGAAGAACGGGTTGCCGATGTCCATGACCGACAGGCCGATGGTCCGGCTGTGCCCCGCGCGCAGCGTCGACGCCGAGCCGTGCCGGACGAAGCCCAGCTCGCGGATCGCCTCCTCGACGCGCTCGCGGGTGGCCGGGGCGACGAGTTCCGGCCGGTTGAGCGCGTTGGAGACCGTGCCCGGAGACACCCCCGCGCGCTGGGCGACCTCCTTGATGGTCACGGAGCCCAACTGTCCCCTCCTCGATCGAGAGTCTATTAAAACGTGTTAGAGAGATTTGGCAAGACCCTAGCGGAAATCGCAGCTCATCGCGGGTGTGTCAGTACCTTTGCGCAGGCCGGATAACGCGTTGGAAACGACCGGCTCGCCCCCCATTGACAAGCTTCTAGCAGCCCGATTACCGTCCCGGGGCAGCTCGTTAAAACGTTTTTAGAAATGGGGTGGCCGCGGTGACCGAGCCGCCCGGAGGCGACGCGCCGCCCGTCCTCGCGCTGCGCGATGTGAGCAAGGCGTTCGGCGCCGTCCAGGCGCTGCGCGGAGTCTCGCTGGAGCTTTACGCCGGAGAGGCGCACGCCCTCCGCGGAGTTTTCCCTCTCGACTGAACCGGGGGTTCGATGAACGACATCAAGGCGGCGCTGCGGCGGCAGTCCATCGAGACGCCGTCATGGGCGTACGGGAACAGCGGCACCCGGTTCAAGGTGTTCGCGCAGGAGGGCGTGCCGCGCGACCCGTACGAGAAGCTGGCGGACGCGGCCCAGGTCCACGCGTTCACGGGGACGGCGCCGCGGGTCTCGCTGCACATCCCGTGGGACAAGGTGGACGACTACGGCGACCTCGCCCGGCACGCGACCGACCTCGGCGTGCGGATCGGCGCGATCAACGCCAACGTGTTCCAGGACGACGACTACCGGCTCGGCAGCGTCACCAACCCGGACCCGGCGGTGCGCCGCAAGGCGCTGGACCACCTGCTGGAGTGCGTGGACATCATGGACCACACCGGGTCGGACACGCTCAAGCTGTGGTTCTCCGACGGGACGAACTACCCCGGCCAGGACGACATCCGCGCCCGGCAGGACCGGCTCGCCGAGGCGCTCTCCGCGGTGTACGACCGTTTGGGAGGGGACCAGAGCTTCCTGCTTGAGTACAAGTTCTTCGAGCCCGCGTTCTACACGACGGACGTCCCGGACTGGGGCACGGCGTACGCGCACTGCCTGCGGCTCGGGCCCAAGGCCCAGGTCGTGGTCGACACCGGCCACCACGCGCCGGGGACGAACATCGAGTTCATCGTGGCGTTCCTGCTGCGCGAGGGGAAGCTCGGCGCGTTCGACTTCAACTCCCGCTTCTACGCCGACGACGACCTGATGGTGGGCGCGGCCGACCCGTTCCAGCTCTTCCGCATCATGTACGAGGTCGTCCGGGGCGGCGGGTACGACCCGGACTCGGGCGTGGCGTTCATGCTCGACCAGTGCCACAACATCGAGCCGAAGATCCCCGGCCAGATCCGCTCTGTGATGAACGTGCAGGAGGCCACCGCCAAGGCGTTGCTGGTGGACGGCGACGCCCTCGCCGCGGCCCAGGCGGCCGGTGACGTGCTGGGCGCGAACGCCGTGCTGATGGACGCCTACAACACCGACGTCCGGCCGATGCTCGCCGAGTTGCGCGAGGAGCAGGGGCTGGCCCGCGACCCGATGGCGGCCTACGCCCGCTCGGGCTACGCCGAGAAGATCCGTGCTGAGCGGGTGGGCGGTCGCCAGGCTGGCTGGGGCGCCTGACACCATCGTGGGCGTATTGACACACTTTGGGGGATATTTCATGAGTTTGCCGGTTGAAGAGCTGCTGAACCGGTCGCACCGGCTCGGGGCCGACCCGCGCAACACCAACTTCGCCGGAGGCAACACCTCGGCCAAGGGCACGGCCGTCGACCCGGTGACCGGGGCCGATGTCGAGCTGATGTGGGTCAAGGGGTCGGGCGGCGACCTCGGCACGCTCACCGAGGCCGGCCTCGCCGTACTCCGCCTGGACCGGCTGCGCGCGCTGACCGGCGTCTACCCGGGCGTCGAACGCGAGGACGAGATGGTCGCCGCGTTCGAGTTCTGCGCTTTCGGCCTGGGCGGGGTGGCGGGGCCAGGACAGACAAAGCGCGGCGCCGCGCCGTCCATCGACACCGCGATGCACGGCCTGGTCGAGGCCGCGCACGTGGACCACCTGCACCCCGACGCCGGCATCGCCATCGCGGCCGCCGCCGACGGCGAGGAGCTGACCCGGCGCATCTTCGGCGACCGCGTCGTCTGGGTGCCCTGGCGGCGGCCCGGCTTCCAGCTCGGCCTGGACATCGCCGCGATCAAGGCGGAGAACCCGCAGGCCATCGGGTGCATCCTGGGCGGCCACGGCATCACCGCCTGGGCCGACACCTCCGCCCAGTGCGAGGCCAACTCGCTGGAGATCATCCGCACCGCCGAGGCGTACATCGCCGAGCACGGCAAGCCCGAGCCGTTCGGGCCGGTGCTGCCCGGCTACGAGCCGCTGCCGGAGGAGGAGCGGCGCGCCCGGGCCGCCGCGCTGTTCCCCATCATCCGAGGCCTGGCGAGCACCGACGTGCGGCAGGTCGGCCACTTCACCGACACCCCCGAGGTGCTGGACTTCCTGTCCCGAGCCGAGCACCCGCGCCTGGCCGCGCTCGGCACCTCCTGCCCGGACCACTTCCTGCGCACCAAGGTCGTCCCGATGGTGCTCGACCTGCCGGCGGGCGCGTCGATCGAGGAGGCCGTGGCGCGGCTGCGCGAGCGGCACGCCGCGTACCGCGAGGAGTACCGCGCCTACTACGAGCGGCACGCCGTCCCCGGCTCGCCCGCCATGCGCGGCGCCGACCCGGCGATCGTGCTGATTCCCGGCGTCGGCATGTTCTCCTTCGGCAAGGACAAGCAGACCGCCCGGGTGGCCGGCGAGTTCTACCTCAACGCGATCAACGTGATGCGCGGTGCCGAGGCGGTCTCCGCGTACGCGCCGATCCCCGAGGTGGAGAAGTTCCGCATCGAGTACTGGGAGCTGGAGGAGGCCAAGCTGCGCCGCCTGCCCGCGCCCAAGCCGCTGGCCGGGCGGATCGCCCTGGTCACCGGCGGCGGCTCCGGCATCGGCGCCGCCACCGCGCGGCGGCTCGCCGCCGAGGGCGCCTGCGTGGTCGTCGCCGACCGCGACCTCGCCGCCGCCGAGAAGGTCGCCGCCGAGCTGGGCGCCCGCGCGTACCGGCCCTCTGACGTGGCGGTCGCCGCGGGCGTGGACGTGACCGACGAGGAGCAGATCGCCGCCGCCTTCCGGGAGGCCGTGCTGGCCTTCGGCGGCGTCGACCTGATCGTCAACAACGCGGGCCTGTCGCTGTCGCGCTCGCTGCTGGAGACCACGGTCGAGGACTGGGACCTCCAGCACGACGTCATGGCGCGCGGGTCGTTCCTGGTCTCCCGGGAGTCCGCCCGAATCATGATCGACCAGGGCATGGGCGGCGACATCGTCTCCATCTCGTCCAAGAACTCGGTCTTCGCCGGCCCCAACAACGTCGCGTACGGCGCGGCGAAGGCCGACCAGGCGCACCAGGTGCGGCTGCTCGCCGCCGAGCTGGGCGAGCACGGCATCCGGGTCAACGGCGTCAACCCCGACGGTGTGGTCCGCGGCTCCGGCATCTTCGCCTCCGGCTGGGGCGCCAACCGCGCCGCCGTGTACGGCGTGCCGGAGGAGAAGCTCGGCGAGTTCTACGCCCAGCGGACCCTGCTCAAGCGCGAGGTGCTGCCCGAGCACATCGCCGCGGCGGTCTTCGCGCTCACCGGCGGAGACCTGTCGCTGACCACCGGACTGCACATCCCGGTGGACGCCGGCGTGGCGGCGGCCTTCCTCCGCTGACACGGCGCGGACGCCCGTGACACAGCGCGGACGCCCGTGACACAACAACGCGGACGCCACCCCTCGCGAGGGGTGGCGTCCGCGCTGTTCGCTCAGCTCGGGCGGCGGCCGGGAACGAGCGGCACGGCCAGTAGCGGCGCCACCGCGCGAAGGTCAGGCCGACGCCGACGCCGGAGAATCAGACCTTGGTATCCCGCTGATCCGCCGACGCCGTCTCAGTCCGTCGAGTTCGTCAGCCGGCCAGGTCCAGCGCGGCGGCGATGATGCTGTCGGCGTTCAGCCCGTGGTACCGGTAGACGTCGTCGAGCGACCCCGACTGGCCGAAGCGGGTGACGCCCAGCGCCGTGGTCGGCACCCGGTTGACGGTCGCGAGGAAGGACAGGGTGTGGGGATGCCCGTCGAGCACCGTGACGAGGGGAGCGGCTCGATCGGCGGGGAACGCCTGGTCCAGCACCCACGACTCGGCCTGCTCATGGCCTTGACGGGCCCGCACCGCCCGGTACAGCAGGTCGGGGCTCGTCACGCAGACCACGTCCGCCGGAATGCCGAGCCGGTCCAGCCGGTCCGCCGCGGCCAGCGCCTCCGGCACCACCGCCCCCATCGCGGCGAGCGTGACCTTGGGGTTCTCCGCGCGCCGCAGCGGATACGCGCCCGCGACCACCTGCCGCCTGCGCCGTTCCCGCGCCGCGGGGTCGGCGGGTACGGCCGCCAGGGTCTGATCGATGGGACGCGTGGACAGCCGCAGATAGGCCGAGGTGCCGTCCGGCTTGCCCAGCCGGGCCAGGCCGGCGAGCAGCGTCCACTCGGTGTCGATGGCGAACGCCGGTTCGTAGTAGACGCAGCCCGGTTGTTCCAGGCCGATCGACGGTGTCTTGATCGACTGGTGCGCGCCGCCTTCCGACGCCAGCGAGACGCCGGACGGCGTGCCGACCAGGATCGACTGCCCGCCGGCGTAGATGCCGTAGGACCACGGCTCCAGCGCGCGTTCCACGAACGGGTCGTAGAGCACGCCGATCGGGAGCAGCGGCTGTCCCCACCGGCTCCAGGTCGTGCCCAGTTCCCCGATCAGGCTGACGAGGTTGGTCTCCGCGATCCCCAGTTCGATGTGCTGGCCGGTCGGTTTCTCCTCCCAGTGCAGGATGGTCTCGGCGTCGTCGGCGAACCAGTTGAGGCGCTCGTTGACCGACCAGACGCCGACTTTGTTCACCCAGCCTCCGAGGTTGGTCGACGAGCTGACATCCGGGCTCACGGTGACCACTCGCTTGGCCGCCTCCGGCGCCGCCCGCGTCAGGTCGAGCAGCGTACGCCCCAGGGCGGCCTGGGTGGTCGCGGTGCCCGACGGCGTGCGCCCGATGTCGGCGGGCAGCTCGGGAGGCTGGATCGACGGCGTCTCCGGCCTCCGCAGCCGCTCCGCCGCCCGCGCGCAGAGGGCGTGCGCCGCGCTGTCCGGCGAGAAGGCCCGCCACGGGTCGTCCAGGTCGCCGCCCACCCGGTCCGCCAGCTCCTGCATCTGCCGCTCGGTCAGCAGCGCGGAGTGGTTCTGCGGGTGACCCCTGGTCGCCAGGCCGTACCCCTTGACGGTGTAGGCGAAGATCACCGTGGGACGCGTGTCGTCGATGGAGGAGAACGCCCGGTCCAGGGCCTCCAGATCGTGGCCGCCCAAGTTCGCGATCGCGTCCACCAACGTGTCGTCGTCGACCTGGTCGACCAGCGCCTGGATCTCCGCCGCGCCCCGTCCCACCCCGGCGAGCCGCCGCCGGAGCTCCTGCGCGCCGCACCGCAGCAGCCGCTGATATTCGGGATTGGACATCTCGTCGATCCGCCTGCGCAGCTCCGCCCCGCCCGGCCGGGCGAACAGCTCCTCGAGCAGCTGCCCGTACTTGACGGTGATCACCTGCCAGCCCGCCGCCGCGAACATGCCCTGCAGCTTGTCGGCCGCGATGTTGGGCACCACCCGGTCCAGCGACTGCCGGTTCAGGTCGACGACCCACACCACCTCCCCGAGTTCGCCGACCGTGGGGTCGAGCACGGCCTCCCAGACCGCGCCCTCGTCGAGTTCGGCGTCGCCGACCAGTGAGTACTGGCGGCCGGTGCCGGTGCCGCCCAGCACGGTGTCGACGTAGCGACGCGACAGGGCGCCCCAGATCGGCGCGGTCGCCCCGATCCCGACCGAGCCGGTCGAGTAGTCCACCGGGTCGGGGTCCTTGATCCGGCTCGGATAGCTCTGCAGCCCGCCGAACTCCCGCAACCGGGGCAGGTACGACGCGTCCAGCCAGCCGAGGAGGTAGTTGATCGAGTGGAGCACCGGTGACGCGTGCGGCTTCACCGACACCCGGTCCTCGGGCCGCAGATGCCGGAACCACAAGGTCGTCATGATCGACACCATCGACGCCGAGGACGCCTGGTGACCGCCGACCTTCAAACCCGAGGGGTTCTCCCGCACCCGGTTCGCGTGGTGGATGAGGGCTGAGGAAAGCCAGAGCACGCGGCTCTCCACCTCACCCAGCACCGCGAACTCACTGGTCGTCCGCGGGCTGGTCACCGGGCTGGTCATCGTGTGTGCACCCTTCACTGGCGTTTCGGATGCCCAAAATTCAAGCAATGACATGGGTGTTTGCTCAATACTGTGGCAGTCTTTTGAGCGTTCTGCGCAACTCCAGCCCGTCTGTCCTGTGAGAGGGTATGCACTTTGCCCAGTCGACCGCACCCCCTCGACGCCATCGACGCCCGCATCCTGCTCGAGCTGGCCGCGCATCCCAGGGCCACCACAGTGGCCATTGCCGACCAGGCCGGCGTCGCACGCAACACCGCCCACGCGAGGCTGGCCCGGCTGGAGGACGGCGGCGCCCTCGCCTCCTTCGAGCGCCGCGTCGACCCACAGGCGCTGGGCTACCCTTTGACCGCGTTCGTCACCGCCCAGGTCACCCAGCGGAAACTGGACGAAGTGGCCGCGACGTTGGAGGCCGTTCCCGAAGTCCTCCAGGTCTACGGCATCTCGGGGCCGATCGACCTGCTCATCCACGTCGTCGCCGAGAGCGCGGAGGACCTCTACCGCATCGCGGGTCAGATCCTCGCGATCCCAGGGGTTGAGCGCACCAACACCGCCCTCGTCATGCGCCGGCTCGTCGACTACCGCATCGCGCCGCTGCTCCGCCGGGCCGCCGGTACGGCGGAACGGCCCGCGCGCTAGCCGTATCGGCGCGCGTAAACCCGAGGATTTTGCGATCTACGTTGTAAAGGTGCTCGGGGTGCGAACGCCCACTCAGAGCCTGCCGTTGCGGTGCAGGATGTCGACGGCCCGGACGGTGGTGTGGCCGCGCCAGTCCAGGGAGCCCGCCGGAGAGATCGTGGCGTAGTCGACGATCCAGCCGCCGTCGTCCTGCTGGAGGGTGGCCAGGCGGTCGAGGTCCGCCGAGATCACCGCCGGGTCGTACGTCGAGGTCGACGCGGACTCCGGCCAGGGCGGCGCGGTCTTGGCGTCCTACAAGAAACCGCGCAAGGCCGTCTTCCGCGACGCCATCCCTGATGCTCCGTTCGCAGGACGGCGCACTTGCCCGCCGTATAACGTCCATGTTATGACTTGGGGAGAGGTGGAACTGGAGCCCGAGGTCGACGAGTGGCTCGACTCGCTCAGCCAGGACGATCAGGAGACGGGCGTCTTCTATGTTGATCTCTTGGCGGAGAGGGGGTGTGCTGCTCGGCGAGCCGTACACCAGGCAGTTGCACGGGAAGCTCCGGGAACTCCGTTTCCATCTCTCTCGCGAGGCTGTGCGCATCACCTACTGGATCGCTTCGGGTAGGAGGATCACCCTGCTTACGGTGTTCAAGAAGCAGCGGATGCGTGAGGCCGGTGAGATCGAGCGGGCGGTACGGGCAATGGAGCGGTGTATCGCCGAGGCGCACACGGCAGATGAGGAGTGAGGGCCATGGTTGAGCGCAAGGCGTGGGCCGACAAGCGTGCCGAGATCATGGACCGTCCCGGTGCCGGAGCCGCCTATGAGGCCGCTCGTCTCCGGTTCGAGCTCGGAGAGGCGGTGCGGCAGCGCCGCGAAGAACTCGGGCTCACGCAGGCCGAACTGGCTGAGCGGGCCGGCCTCAAGCAGCCCGCGGTCGCTCGCTTCGAGGCCGGAGGCACCATGCCCACCATTCCCATGCTGGAACGCCTCGCCGAAGCGCTCGAAGTGCGGCTCAACGTCCAATTCCAACCGCTCCGCGAGGCAAGCTGACTCTGCCGACCGGACCAGCCCGACGCGAACAATTACCCGAATGCCTCTGCGCTCGGGACGGCGAACCGCGCAGTTGGAGGCACGCGCCGGGCGGTCAGCCGAGGGCGCGGTCGAGGTTGAACGCGGCGCTGATCAGTGCGAAGTGGGTGAAGGCCTGCGGGAAGTTGCCCTGCTGCTCGCCGGTGCGGCTGATCTGCTCGGCGTAGAGGCCGAGATGGTTGGCGTAGGTGAGCATCTTCTCGAAGGCCAGCCGTGCCTCGTCGAGTCGCCCGGCACGGGCGAGCGCCTCCACGTACCAGAACGAGCAGATCGAGAAGGTGCCCTCGGTGCCGCGCAGGCCGTCGGGGCTGGCGGCGGGGTCATAGCGGTAGACCAGCGAGTCGGACACCAGGTCGGCGGTGAGCGCGTCCAGCGTGGCGAGCCACTTCGGGTCGGTGGGGGAGATGAACTTGGTCAACGGCATCATCAGGACCGCGGCGTCGAGGACGTCGTCGTCGAAGTGCTGGACGAACGCCCGCCGCGTGGGAGACCAGCCGCGCCGCATGATCTGCCGGTAGATCGCGTCCCTGGACCGCGCCCAGCGGGAGAGGTCGGCGGGCAGGCCACGGCGGTGGGCCAGCCGCATGGCCCGTTCGATCGCCACCCAGCACATCAGCCGCGAGTACAGGAAGTTCTTGCGACCGCCGCGGGTCTCCCAGATGCCCTCGTCGGGCTGGTCCCAGTGATCGCAGACCCACTCCACCGCTTCGCAGGACTTGTCCCATAGGTCGCTGGGGATCGGCTGGCCCCACTTGTCGCAGAGATAGACCGAGTCGATCAGCGCGCCGTAGATGTCGAGCTGGAGTTGGTCGGCGGCGGCGTTTCCGACGCGTACCGGGGCGGAGCCGCAGTAGCCCTCCAGCTCGGCCAGTTCGTGTTCGGGGAGGTCGGTGCGGCCGTCGATGCCGTACATGATCTGCAGTGGCCCCTGGCCGCCGGCGTGGAGGCTGACGCGCTCGCCCAGGAACTTCATGAAGGCCTCGGCCTCGCTGGAGAAGCCCAGGCGCAGCAGGGCGTAGGCGCAGAAGGCCGCGTCGCGGATCCAGACGTACCGGTAGTCCCAGTTGCGTCCGCCGCCGATCTGTTCGGGAAGGCTGGTCGTCGGCGCGGCCACGATCGCGCCGGTGGGCGCGTAGGTGAGCAGCTTGAGAGTCAGCGCGGAGCGGTGCACGATCTCCCGCCATCGGCCGCGGTAGCGGGAGGAGGACAGCCATCGGCGCCAGAACGCCACGGTGGCGGTGAACTGCTGTTCGGCCTCGGCGTGCGGGCAGCCCCGCGGCGCGATATCGGCGCCGACGCAGTCGAGCGCGAAAACAGCGGACTCACCCTCGTGGAGCTTGAACGACGCGGTCGCGTTCTGGGCGTCGTGGTCGACCGCCACGGTCGCGGTCAGCGCGAGCGCGAGGTCCGCGGACTCGAAGAGGATCTGACCGGCGTGCCGTCGGACGGTGTGCGGCTTTCTGGCGTAGTCGAACCGCGGAGCCACCCGCGCGCGGAACGGCACTGAGCCGCGTACGCACAGCACGCGCCGGATCAGCCGGTGCCGGCCGGGCTCACCCGCGTCGTCGATGATCGGCATGAAGTCCTGGACCTCTCCCACACCGTCCTCGGTGAAGAACCGGGTGATCAGCACGTTGGTGTCCGGGAAGTAGAACTGCTTGGTCCTCGTCGGCGCGTCGGCGGCCAGCTCGAACGACCCGCCCCGGTCGGCGTCCAGGATCGAGCCGAACACGCTGGGCGCGTCGAAGCGCGGACAGCAGTACCAGTCGATGGTGCCGTCGGTGCCCACCAGGGCCGCGGTACGCAGATCGCCGATCAGTCCGTGGTCGGCGATCGGCAGGTAGTCGGCTCTAGAGCCCGGTTGTCGCCTGCCGGTCATAAGGGTGTGCTGCCCCGGTTCGGGAGTCATTCACGCCGCAGTCAGGGGCTCGGCCTCGCCGTGTCTGCCTCTCCTTCCTGGATGGTCCAGTGCACGTTGTGGGGCAGGAGGGAGTGCAGGAATGGACGGCGCGGGGCGTGCGGTGTGAGCATCGTCGTCGTGGCATTGCACGCCCTCGTGGGACGAGACGCCGAACTGCGGAATCTGCTGACCCTCGTGGACGGCCTGAAGGAGGGCGGCGGGGCCCTCGTGCTGAGCGGCGCGGCCGGGGTCGGCAAGTCGGCGCTGCTCGGGGCCGCCACGGGCGAGGCCGCCGCCAGGGGCGCGCGCGTCCTGACCGCGACCGGCGTGCCCGCCGAAGGCCAGGTCCCGTACGAGGGGCTGCGCAGGCTGCTGGCGGGGACCGGGCTCGCGCCCGGCGACCTTGACGGCGGGCCGCTGCGCGGCGCTATGTCCGTGCTGCACCGGCTGTCCGCGCTGGCGAGCGACACGCCCGTGGTGCTCGCCGTCGAGGACGCGCACTGGCTGGACGAGCCGAGCTGGGAGGCGCTCGCGTTCGTCGGCCGACGGCTGCGTTCGGACGCCGTGGTGCTGCTGGCGACCCTGCGCGACGACGCCGACTCTCAGACCAGGCTCGCCGCGTCGGGGCTGCCCGCGCTGACCGTGCCGCCGCTGATCGACCAGGCGGCGGCGGAGCTGCTGGCGAGGGTCGCGCCCGACCTGGGCGTCGCGTTGCGCGCCCGCGTGCTGGCCGAGGCGGCGGGCAACCCGCTCGCGCTGATGGAGTTCGCCGCGCTCGCGTCCCGGCAGGACCAGGAGATGCTCGCGTCGAGCAGGCTGCCGCTGACGGAGCGGCTGGAGCGCGCGTTCGCCCAGGCGCTCGCCGTGCTGCCCGCCGCCCGCACGCTCGGCGCCACCCTCGAAGAGACGGCGTGTAGAAGCTAAACGCGCGGTCAGCCGCCGCTTGCTCGAACGTGGGTTTCATGCAGTGGTGGTCTTCGGGTAGTACGGACGGAGGCCGGCCGCGAGGATGCGGTCGAGCATCCGGTCTGGCAGTACCCGCGACAGGCGGGTGAGCAGGGCCGCGTCGCGACCAATGGTGTAGCGCGTGCGAGGCTTCCCGGCGGTCACGGCCTTGGCGATCACCCGGGCGGCATCGTCGGCGGACCTACCGCTTGTGGTGAACGCGGCGGTCTGCGCGGTGACTGCCTGGACCAGCGGCCCGTAGCGATCCCGTTGTTGCGGTGACATGGCCTCGGCCAGTCGGCTCGTGGTGGCGATGCCCCGGTCGGCCATCTCCGTGCGGATCCCGCCGGGTTCGATGACCACCACCTGCACGCCCAGCGGCGTCAGTTCCCGGCGCAGAGCGTCGCTGACCGCCTCCAGGGCGAACTTCGTGCCCGCGTAGGGGCCGTAGGTGGCCATGGCGATCTTCCCGCCGACCGAGCTGATGTTGACCACCCGGCCGCAGTGGCGCAGCAGGGCGGGCAGCAGTGCCTGGGTGACGGCGACGTGGCCGAACAGGTTGACCTCGAAGAGTCGGCGCCACTCCTCCAGTGGCAGGGCCTCGACCGGGGCGTTGACGGAGATGGCGGCGTTGTTCACCAATGCTCGCAACGCACCTGCCTGCGAGCCGACGCGGGTGGCCAACTCGGCGATGTGGTCGGGCTGGGTGATGTCGAGGATGACCGGCTCGATGCCAGGGGCACGGAGCGCGTCGGCGTCGCAGTCGCGGCGGACGCCGGCCAGGACGTGGAATCCCCGGCGGGCCAGCTCGCGGGCGGAGGCCGCGCCGATCCCGGTCGAGGCTCCGGTCACGACGACACATTCCCGTTGTTCAGATGACGTTGTCACCTGAACAACGGTAGGCATTTCAGATGACAGTGTCAACGGTATAGTGATCGGCATGATCAGTCGTGCGGAATCCGCTGCCGCGACGCGCCGTGCCCTGCTGGATGCGGCCGCCGGCCTGCTGGACAGCGGCGGTCCGGACGCGGTGACGTTGCGCGAGGTCGGGGCGCGTGCGGGGGTCACCCGCGGCGCGCCGTACCGGCACTTCCCCGACAAGGACAGCCTGCTGACCGTCGTCGCGGCCGAGGCCCTGGACCGGCTCGCGGACCAGGTGCAGGCCGTGTGCGCCGAGCCGCAGGCGTCCCCGGCCGACAAGCTGCACCGCGCTCTGTCCGCGCTGATGACGGTCGGCCGCCGTCAGCCGCACCTGTACCGGCTGATGTTCGCCTCCCCGGCCGGCGACCCGGCCGCGGTCCACGCGGCGATCCAGGCGGCCGACCGCGCCATGGACGCGTTCCTCGCCGTCGTCGGCGATCTGGTCGGCGCACAGCACACCCGTCAATTCGCGGCGCTGCTGTTGACCAGCGCGCACGGGATTACGGATATGGAGGTCAGCGGGCACCTGTCCGCTGACAAGTGGCACATCACGGCCGAGGAACTCGTCTCGACCCTGGTGTCCATGATCGACCGGCAGGCCCGCAGCGGGTGACATCACGCTCTCTCGTTGTGACGCGAGTTTTGCTGGATTGCGGTTACGCGCCCGTTTCGTCGACGACCACGGCCTCGAACCACTCGAGACAGCCAGCTATCCCGCCGGGGATCCGATCACAGTTCGGTGGTGCCCGACATGTCGCCGGTGGTACGCGCTGGCGCACTTCGTCGATATCGACCAGGGCGGCGCGGCAAATACGAAGATCGCAGTGGCCAACGACAAGCTCAGGGCGGTCTTGTGGACACAGGCGCCGGCTCATCCCGAAGCTGTGGACTGCGCCGGTCGGGACACTGGCCGCTGCACGACGCGCCTCGTAGCCGCATCGGCATTCGGCCCGGTTGTCTCCGAACCTCGCGCGGTGTTTGGATGGGGATCATGGCCCTCGACGAGCTGCGCGACCTCCTCATCCGCCATGCTCGACCCGATCTCAGAACTCCCATCGAAGATGTCCTGATCTTCAAGGCCGAGCGCCCCCAGCCCCCGACCTCGACGACCTATGGCAAAGTGCTGGCGGTCGTCGCCCAAGGCACGAAAAGGTTCGCTCTGGGCGACCACCTGTACGAGTACCGAGAGGGGCAGTATCTCGTCGCCTCGGTCGACCTGCCGGTGACCGCCCATTTCGCAAAGGCCAGCTTTAAACAACCTGGGCTCGGGGTCGGGCTGACCCTGCATCCGGCGGCCATCGCGGAGGTGTTGCTGCAGGCGGCTCCAGACGATCTGCCGGATCTCGACGACGACGCGCCGCCCGGTCTGGCAGTCAGTACCGCCTCCGCCGAGCTCCTCGACGCCGTCGTCCGCCTGCTGCGCCTGCTCGACCGGCCCAGCGACATCACCGTCCTCGCGCCGCTCATCAAACGGGAGATCCTTTGGCGGCTGATCACCAGCGATCAGGGCGCGATCGTGCGCCAGTTCGGGCTTCCCGACAGCAGCCTGAGCCATGTCGCCCGCGCAGTGCAGTGGATCCGCGACCACTACGCGCAGCCTTTCTGTGTCGAGGATGTGGCCAAACTGGCGGGGATGAGCGTCTCGGCCTTCTACCGCAATTTCCATGCCGCCACCGCGATGAGCCCGATCCAGTTCCAGAAGCAGATCCGCCTCCAGCAGGCGCGGCTCCAGCTCGCCGCAGCTCCGGGTGACATCGCCGCCGTCAGCCGTCGCGTCGGCTACACCAGCCCGTCACAGTTCAGCCGCGAGTACCGTCGCCAGTTCGGTGCGTCGCCGAGCCAGGACGCCAAGCGCCTCACTCCAGCACGCGGTCGAGACGGATCGGCAGGGATCTCTGTCTGACCCCGGTGGCGTGCCAGACGGCGTTCGCGATCGCGGCAGCCGTACCGACGTTGCCGATCTCGCCGGCGCCCTTGACGCCCATGGGAATGCCGGGCTCGTAGTCGGGCACGAAATCGGCTTCGATGTCGGGCACGTCGGCGTGCGCGGCGATGTGGTAGCCGGCGAAGTCCGCGTTGACGTGCCGGCCGGAAACCGGATCGCGAATGCCCTCTTCGTGCAACGCCATGGAGAGCCCGCCGATCATCCCGCCGATGACCTGGCTGCGGGCCATGAGCGGGTTGACCACGCGGCCCACGGCGAACATCCCAAGCAACCGGCGCACGCGCACCTCGCCCGTCACCGGGTCGACGGTCACCTCGGCGAACACGGCGCTGAAGGAATGCCGTTCCCTGGACGACAACTCGCCGAGCGACCGCGTGGTGTCGACCGTGACCGTCCCGCGGCACTCCTGGCCGCGCAGCTTCTCCGCGGCCTCGGTGATCGCCCAGACCCAGGACGTGGTCCCCCGGGAGCCGCCCGCGCCCCAGGCGGGACCGAGGCCGCTGTCGGAGATTCTGAGCCGGATCCGCTCCGTGCCGACCGCCAGCGCGTCAGCGGCGATCGCGGTCAGCGCGGTGCGCGCGCCGGTGCCGAGGTCGGTGGCGCCGATGGCCACCGTGAAGGTCCCGTCCGTCTCGGCGGTGATCGTGGCCGACGAGGGGAAGGCCCCGGCGCTGAAGGACGTGGCGGCCAGCCCGGTGCCGACCAGCAGAGCTCCCTCCCGCCGCATCCGCGGCCGGTGATCACGCGTGTCCCAGCTGAACCTGCGGGCGCCTTCGCGCAGGCACGCGACCAGGTTGCGGCTGCTGAACGGCAGGCCGGACACGGGACCGGCCACCGGCTCGTTGCGTAGCCGGAGTTCGAGCGGATCCATGCCCAGCCGCTCCGCCAGCTCGTCCATGGCGGATTCGAGGGCGAACGACCCGGGCGTGGCGCCCGGCCCCCGCATCGAGTACGGCGGCAGGATGTCGAGCGGGACCGCGCTGAGCCGGGTACGGATCGAGCGCGCCGCGTAGAGCGTCTTGGTGAGCTCGGTGCATCCCTCGAGGTATTCCACCAGCGGCGAGATCTCGAACGCCGCCTCGTGGTGGATCGCCCGCAGGCGGCCGTCCGCGTCGGCGCCGATCCGGATCAGCTGATTGATCGCCGGCCGCATCGCGGTCGCCAGGAACACCTGGGCGCGGGTGAGCGTGACCCGCACGGGCCGGCCGAACAGCAGCGCGGCCATCGCGGCCAGGATCAGCTGTGGACCGCAGAGTCCCTTGGATCCGAAGCCGCCGCCGACGTGCTCGGTGCGGACGTGCACCAGATCCGGGCTCAACGAGAACAGCGTGGCCAGGGTGACGGCTATGGAGAACGGCCCCTGGTTGGAGTCGATCGCCTCCAGCCGCTCTCCCTCCCACCACGCGGTCGCCGAGTGCGGCTCCATGGCGCTGCAGTGCTCCTCGGGAGTGCAGTACTGTTCCTCGACCACCACCGAGGACGCGGCAAGCTCCGCCTCCACGTCACCGACGTTCACAGGCTCGTCGAAGATCGCCACCGCCGGACGGCTCGCCGGGTGATCGGCAGTGAAGCCCGTGTCGTGCGGCTCCTCGTCGTAGGTCACCGGTAGCGCCTCGGCTGCCGCCTGGGCCTGCTCGAGTGTCTCGGCCACGACGAGCGCGACGGGCCGACCGGCGAAGGGGATCACCTCGTCCTGCAACAGCTGCAGCTGGCCATCCGGGCCGAAGAAGCCCCCCGCCTTTGGGTTGAGGCGAGGTGCGTTCCTATGGTCGATCACGCCCAGCACGCCCGCCATGTCCTGGACGGCAGAGACGTCGATGTCGCGGATGCGGCCAAGGGACACGGTGGCCAGGACGACCGCGCCGAAGGCCAGGCCTGGTATCGGCACGTCGGCGGCGTAGCGGGCGGCGCCGGTGACCTTGGCCCGGCCCTCGATCCGCGGCTGCGCGACCCCAACTGCGTTCTTCATGGCTGGAGCTCCTTCAGCACGGTCTCGATGAGATTGCCGGCCAGCCTCACCTTGTAGCCATTGCCGGGCAGCGGTTCGGCGGCAGCCAGTTCGGCATCGGCGGCGGCCCGGAACGCCTCAGCCGTGAGAGGAGCGTCCAACAGGAAAGCCTCGGCGGTTCGGGCGCGCCAGGGCCGCGAGGCGACCCCGCCGAGAGCGATCCGCACCGAGCCTTCGTCCAAGTCAAGCCCCGCCGCGATGGAAACGGTGGCGAAGGCGTAGGACGCGCGCTCGCGGACCTTCCGGTAGCGCGACCGCGGGGACACCGCGCTACCCGGCAGGACCACCGCGGTGATCAATGCTCCCGGCGGCAGCGCCGTCTCGCAGTGCGGCGTGTCCCCGACGGGCGGGTAGAACTCCGCCAGCGGGATCTCGCCGGGGCCGTCGAGCATCTCGTAGCGCACGACCGCGTCGAACGCCAGCATCGCGACCGCCATGTCAGAGGGATGGGTAGCTACGCAGTTTCGGGTCCAGCCAAGGATGGCGTGGTTGTGGTGCTCCCCGGCGATCGCGGGACACCCGGTGCCGGGGACCCGCTTGTTGCACACCTGCGCGGTGAAGTAGGCGCACCTGGTCCGCTGCAGCAGGTTGCCGCCCACCGTGGCCATGTTGCGAAGCTGGCCGGACGCGCCAGCCAGCACCGCCTGGCTCAGCGCCGGATAACGCCGCCGTACCTCGGGGTGGGCGGCGAGGTCGCTGTTGGTCGTCGTGGCACCGATGACCAGCCCGCCGTCCGGCGCCTCGCTGACGCCGGCGAGCGGCAGCTGCCGTACATCGACCAGCCTTGTGGGAGCCTCCACCCCCTCCTTCATCAGATCGACGAGGTTGGTGCCGCCGCCCAAGTATCGGGCACCGCCGTCGGCTGCGATCAGCGCGTCACGGACGTCCGTCGCGCGCTCGTAGGCGAACTCCTTCATCCCTCGGTCTCCTTCTGGGCAGCCGTCTCGAGCACGGCGCGGACGATAGACGGGTAAGCGCCGCAGCGGCACAGGTTGCCGCTCATCCGCTCACGCACCTCCGCCGCGTCCAGTACCGGCGCCGGGCCGTCCGGGGACACGTCGGCGGTGGCCGCGCTGGGCCAGCCCGCCGTGTGCTCGGCCAGCATCCCGACCGCCGAGCAGAGCTGCCCGGACGTGCAATATCCACACTGGAAGCCGTCGAGCCTGATGAACGCCTGCTGAAGCGGCAGCAGTTCGCCGTCACCGGCCAGTCCTTCGGCGGTCGTGATCTCGGCGCCCTCGGCGGCCACTGCCAATGTCAGGCAGGAGACCACCCGCCTGCCGTCGAGGAGCACGGTGCACGCGCCGCACTGGCCGTGGTCGCAGCCCTTCTTGGGTCCGGTGTGGCCGATGTCCTCGCGCAACGCGTCCAGCAGCGTCGTGCGATTGTCGACGCTCAACCGGTGTGGCACGCCGTTGACCTGTAGCGAAATCACGCTGCGGTGATGGTTTGTCATCGTCCTTCCTTTCTTAGGGCTACGTAATCAGTCCTGCAGCGGGCGGACGATCCCCAAAGCTCGCGCGTCCTTGCCCATTCCTGCTCGCGTGACGGGTGTTGCAGCGCCAGCATCAGTAGGCCCTGGAACACGCCGTTGGCGTCGCGCTCGCGTGCCATGGAGCCGGTGAGCTGCGTGGTCGCGAAGACGTAGACGAGGTCGAAGAACAACTCAACGGGCGTCGCCCGGTGATCCTCGCCGGTCGACCGTACGGCCAGCAGAGCCTTTTGCCGCAGAGCCAGGATCGATTTCTAGTCGAAGGCCAGAGCCGGGACACGAGGCCTCCGGCAGAAGTCGGGCGGTAGGCGACGCCTTGCCGAAGATCGCAGTGCCGGGAGGTGCGCTGTGCACGACAGCGCACCTCCCGGCTAGCGTGCTGCACCCCTTGTGGACGCGGACTCAGTTCTCGGCCGCCTGCTTGAGGTGAGCGAGCCAGGCGGTGAGCGACCCTTCAAGAGCGGCCTGCATGCCGTCCAGGTCGGTACGGACCGGCTCGCCGTCCCACGATTCAGAGGTCTGGACGAAGGTCTGCCCGTCGCGTTCGGCGAGGGTCCACTCGTGGATGCCCGTGATGCCGTGTGCTGGCCCGCCCCACAGGATGCGGTGCCCCGGCTCGATGGCATAGACGGTGGAGTCGATCTCCAGGCCGAAGGTGCTCCAGTGGAACACCGACCCGATAGTGAGCGGCCCGTCGGCGGAGGCGGTGGTGATGTCCGCCTGCCAGGAAGGCCAGGCGTTCACGTTGGTGTGCAGGTCCCAGACCCGTGACAGCGGAGCGTCGATGACGGTGTCGAGCCGGACGACGACGGCGGCTGCGGTGTCGATGGTGGTGATCACTTCTGGTCCTCGATCCAGTGGCCGTGGATGCCGGCGGGCACCCTGCGCGGAAGTTCGACGGTGGCGACTGTGGCGAGGTCTCCTGCATCCAGGACGAGGAGCTGGGAGGCGTCCGCCTTGAGGTCGTTGACGACGGTGAGCAGGTAGCCGTCGTCCTCGTTGGTCCCGCCCTCGGCGGGGACGAAGACGGCCTCGCCCGGCATGCGGCCGGGCCCGTGGTTGAGCAGCCGCCGCCGACCGGTGACGGTGTCGAACTTGACGGTGGAGTAGCCGTCCAGGCCCGCGCCGGGGAAGGCGATGGCGTAGCTGTAGCGGTTGAACGCGCCGGTGTGGGCGTCGTTGATGGAGGGGAACTCGGTGGCCAGGTCGTCGAGCGACTCCTCGCGCGCCTTCCCGGTGGCCGGGTCGAGGACCCAGCGGTGGAAGGTGGTTCCGCCGTTGGGGGTGACGCCATAGCCGGGGGCGCCGATCCACCACTTCCAGGAGGTCTCCCAGGAGGAGCGGTCGAAGCGGGGGCCTTCGAGCACCACGCGGCCCTGCGTGTCGACGTAGGAGTTGGTGACGTGCAGGATGGCGCCCTGCTCGACCTCGAACCACGTGACCTTGGGGGCACCCGTGCGGGGCATGACGCCGATGCGCAGCGGCACGTCGTCGTGCCACAGGTACGGAATGCCGGAGTGCTCGGCGTGGTCGAAGACGACCGGCGAGTTGATGAAGACCGCGTGCTCACGAGTGATCGCGAAGTCGTGCATGAGCGACGGCCCGGAGCCGTCGATCACCTGCGAGCGGATGATCTCGCCTTCACGGGAAGCGACGTGGTAGGTCAGGTAGGGCGGGAACGGGCTGTAGGAGAAGAAGTGCAGCTCGCCGGTGACCGGGTCCTCCTTGGGGTGGGCGGTCATCGAGCTGGTGAGCTTGCCGCCGAAGTCGTAGACGCCGACGGTGTCGAGCTCCGCCGTGACCTCCCAGGGCAGGTTGGCTTCCTGCAGAGCCAGGTAGCGCCCGCCGTGGAAGATGATGTTGGTGGCGGCGGCGGAGACCTCCAGCTCGGTGCCGGTGAACGGCACGCCGTCCAGGAACGGGGTCTTCACCCAGCGGTTGCGGTACCACTCGGCCCGCCCGTTGGCCAGGCGCACGCCGTGCAGCATGCCTTCGCCACGGAACCAGTGGGTGGGGGTGACGCCGGGCTTGGGGTTGTGACCGTTGCGGAAGTAGCGGCCGTTGAGCTCAGGCGGCAGCGCGCCGTGCACGGTCAGCTCGTGGGCGGTGATCTCGTCGGTGACCGGGGTGAAGTGGCCGGTCAGGTACGGCTTGGGAAGGTCTTTCATGAACGTGTCGCCTTTCCGAGGAGAAGGAGGGTGATGACGGCGCAGGCCAGGAAGGCCATGCCGTACGAGGGGAGAAGGGCCAGGAAGCCTAGGCCGACGGCGCCGCCGATCTGGCGAGTGGCGTTGAGCAGCCCGCCGGCCAGGCCGCTGTCGGCGGCGGGCACGCCTGCCGAGGCGAGGGCGGTGAGCCGGACGAAGGCCACGCCGAGCCCGGCGCCGATCAGCAGCGAGGGGCCGAGCAGGTCCGCCAGAAACGTGCCGTCCGCCGGGGTGCGGGCCAGCCAGGCCAGCCCTGCCGCGAGCAGCGCCAGGCCACCGGGCAGTACGAAACGCCCGCGCAACCTAGGTGTTGCCCACGACGCCAGCGTGATCATCAGGGCGAGCGGCAGCTGGGTGAGCCCCGCTTCGAGCGGGGTGTAGCCGAGCTCGCGCTGCTGGTAGAGGGGCAGGTAATAGAACAGGCCGAGCCAGACCCCGCCGAGCAGGGCCATGAGCACGTTCGCTCGAGCCACGATCCGCATGCGCGAGGGCAGCAACGGGTCGGGCGAGCGGCGTTGCAGCAGGACGAACACGCCCAGCAGGACCGAACCCGCGATGATGAAGGGCCAGCGCCCGGACAGGCCGTAGGTCAGGGCGACCAGTCCGCCGGTGACCGTCACCGCTCCGGGCAGGCCCAGCCTGCCACCCCGAGGCGGAGAGGGCTCGACCATGACCCAGGCGGCCACCAGGACGGCCAACGCGACGGGCGCCATGGCGAAGAAGACCGAGCGCCAGCCGTACACGCCGGTGAGCACGCCGCCGAGCAGGACGCCCGCTGCACCTCCCGCGCCGGAGACCGCGCCCCATACGCCGAGGGCGGTGCCCCGGGCAGCGTCTTGGTACAGGGTCAGCATCAGCGCGAGCGCGGTGGGTGCGAGCAGCGCAGCGCCCAGGCCCTGCAGGGCCCTGGCGGCGATCAGCGTCACGGCGTCCGGCGCGCTCGCGGCGGCCAGCGACGACAGCGCGAACAGGCCGGTGCCGATCAGGAATACGCGGCGTAAGCCGTACACATCTCCAGACCGGCCGCCGAGGAGCAGCAGCGCGCCGAAAACCAGCACGTAGGCGTTGACCACCCAGGCCAGCCTGGCGGCCGAGAGACCGAGGCCGGTACGGATCTCGGGAAGGGCCACGTTCACGATCGAGGTGCTCAGCACGACAAGGAACTGGGCCGTGGCCAGGACTCCCAGCGGCTTCCAGCTGGTCTTGATGGCGTGTGCGCTGCTCATGGCTCGACACTCGCAGCGGAGGCCAGACGCTCGCGTCGGTAGTTTTCGCCTATATGACCGCCTATGCAGCATGATCGGGGCACCTATGGAGACGTTGGTGGGCCGCGAGGCCGAGATCGAACGCCTGGACGCCCTGGTGGCGGCGGCCAGGAAGGGCCGCGGCGGCGCGCTGGTGCTGTCCGGTGAGCCCGGCATGGGCAAGAGCACCCTGCTGCGCCGGGCCGCCGAGAACGCGTCTGGTTTCGCGGTCATCCAGGCCTCGGGCGCGGAGTTCGAGACCGAGCTGCCGTTCGCCGCGCTGCACCAGCTGTGCATGCCGCTGCTCGGCCACCTGGACGAGCTACCGCCACCGCACCGCAGAGCCCTGGAGATCGCCTTCGGCCTGGACGCCGGCGCCCTCGACCCCTTCCTGGTCGGCGTCGCGACCCTGGGCCTGCTGGCCGAGACCGCACGGGAACGCCCCCTGCTCTGCCTGATCGACGACGCGCAATGGCTGGACGACGCCTCGGCCAAGGCGCTGGCCTTCGTGGCGCGCAGGATCGCCGACGAACCGGTGGCCGTGGTGCTCGCCAGCAGGGAGCCAGGCTTCGCGACCGTGCCCGCCCTGAACCTCGCCGGCCTGCGCGAGAGCGAAGCGAGGGTGCTGCTGGCCGGCGCCGTCCGGGCGCCGCTGGACGAGCGGGTCCGCGACCGCATCCTGGCAGAGGCGCGCGGCAACCCCCTTGCCCTGCTGGAGCTGCCCAGAAGCGCCGGCCTGGCCGGGATGGCCGGCGGATTCGACGTACCTGCTCCCGGCGTGATCGAGCAGAGTTTCCGAGTACGGCTGGCGCAGCTCCCGCCGCAGGCCAGGCTCCTGCTGACGGTCGCAGCCGCCGAACCGGTCGGCGACCCGGGACTCCTGTGGCGGGCGGCCGGGCTGCTGGGCATCAAGCACGCGTCGGCCGCGGAGGCGGCAGAGCTGGTGGAGTTCGGCGCCCGCATCCGCTTCAGCCACCCGCTCGCCCGATCGGCCGCCTACACGGCTGCCTCTGCTGAGGAACGCAGGCGAGCCCACGCGGCACTGGCCGAGGCGACCGACCCGGTGGCCGACCCCGATCGGCGGGCCTGGCACCACGCCCGGGCCGCCGTCGGACCCGACGAGAAGGTGGCCGCGGCGCTGGAGCGCTCAGCGGCCCGGGCCCAGGCCAGAGGCGGAGTGGCGGCCACCGCTGCCTTCCTGGAGCGGGCCGCCGCGCTCACCACCGGCACCGGCCCGCGGATCGACCGGGCGCTGGCCGCCGCCGAGGCCAAGCTCTCGGTGGGCGCGTTCGACCTAGCGGCCGAGCTGCTCACCACCGCGGAGCTGGCCTCGCCCGATCAGGCCCAGCTGGCCAGGATCGACCTGCTGCGGGGCAGGCTCTCCTTCATCTGCCACCGGGGCGGCGAGCAGCCCACCACCCATCTGCTGCGCGCCGCCGGACGGCTGGCCGACACCGACCCGGCCTGGTCCATGGAGTGCTATCTGGACGCGATGGAGATGGGCGTCCTCCTCGGCGACCTCGATCCCGTGGTGCGGGCGGCTGGCGCCGCTCCCGTGACGGGCCCGGTGCTGGAGGGCGTGATCAGGCTGACCACGCAGGGACATGGAGCTGCGGCCGAGCTGCTGCGCCCCGCCCTCGCGGACGAAACCGCCTGGAGCCGTTACCCGTCGCTCGGCTTCATGCTGGCGACCGAACTGTGGAGCTACGACTCCCTGCGCGGCATCGCTGAGCGCGTCACCGCGGCCGGCCGCGAGTCAGGCTCCTTCCACATGCTGCCCATCGGGCTGGCCATGCAGGCCGCCACCGCGGTGCACGCGGGCGAGTTCGGCGCGGCCATGGAGATGATCTCCGAGGAGGAGGCCATCGCCGAGGCCACGGGCGCGGCTCCGCTGGTCTACCCGCGCATCCACCTGGCCGCTCTGCGCGGACGGCGGGCGGAGGCCTTCGAGCTGTTCGCCGGCGTGGATTCGCGGATGACGCTCAGCGTCCAGTGGGCCGCGGCCATCCTCCACAACGGCCTGGGCAACTACCAGGCCGCGCTGGAAGCCGCGCGAAGCGCTGTCGCGCACGGACACCTCGGCATGTCGGGGCTGGCCCTGCCGGAACTGGTGGAGGCCGCCGTGCGCTGCGGTTCACCGGACGTCGCCGAGAGCGCCCTGGCCGACCTGCGCGAACGCACGCAGGCGGGCGGATACGCCTGGGGACTGGGTGTGGCGGCCTACGCGCGGGCGCTGGTCACCGACGACGAGGAGTCCTACCGCGAGGCCATCGACCACCTCGACGGCAGCCGCATGGCGATCTACCGAGCCCGTGCGCACCTGCTGTACGGCGAGTGGTTGCGCCGGGAGGGCCGGCGACGTGAGGCGCGCGAACACCTGCGCATCGCACACGAGGCGCTGACCGACATCGGGGCCGAGGCCTTCGCCGAACGTGCCGCGGGGGAGCGGCGCGCCACCGGAGAACACGCCCGCAGCCGCTCCTCCCAGACTGCTTCCGAACAGCTCACCATGCAGGAAGTGCACATCGCACGGCTAGTCGCCGACGGCGCCACCTCCAAGGAGGTCGCGGCCACGCTGTTCCTCAGCCCCCGGACCGTCGACGCCCACCTGCGCAACATCTTCCGCAAGCTCGGACTCACCTCGCGTAAGCAATTGCGCGACCTGCCTGACATCCGGAGATAGGCAGCTTTCACCGACGCGTGCGTCATGGCCTGGGCGCGAACGTACCTCGCTCTCTCGCTCTCTCGCTGTGAGCGCGGTGGCCGACCGTCCGGTGATGCGCATGACTACTCTCTCGGGCCGTAGGTGTTCAGGAACAGCACCGGGCCGTCCAGGTCGGCCGCCAGCGCTGCCGCGAACGCCTTGGCGGTGTACACGGATTCCAGCCGCAACCCGGCGGAGGCGGCAACCCGTGCCGCGGTGGCGGCTTCGGGCGTGGGGTGACCGTAACCGCGGCCCAAGTATTCACGGGTGGTCGTGAGCCGTAGAGGCGGCACGTCGAATTCCGCTCCGCGTTCCCGCAAGACGGTCGCGGTCCGGTCGGCGAGCCGGACGAGATCACGCACACCGAGCGGCAGCGTGTCATTGACCACCACTCCCAGCACCTGCGATTGCAGCCCGGCCAGCGCACAACCCAGCGCGAGTCCCGCAACGGTCCCGCCCGAGCCGACGGCCGTAACGATGTGCCGAGGCTGCGGCAGTTCACCCGCCGCCACCTGCGCGGCGAGCTCCAGCCCCGTCTCGACATAGCCGAGCACACCGATCGGCGCTGAGCCGCCTGCGGGCAGGTAGTACGGCAGCTTCAATCCACGCGTGTGGCGCAGCAGCAACCACGGTGCGGCCGCGATCGTCAGCGGTTTGCTGTGGGTGAAGTGCATGGTTGCGCCGGATTGCCGCAATCTGCGCAGCTGCTCGCGGACATGGTCGTCCTCGGGCTGATCGATCAGTGCCAGGACGGTGTCGATGCCGAGGTCGCGCGCATACACCGCCGCCGCCAGGCCCCAGTTTGTCCCGGTCGCGCCGACGGTGAAGATCGTGCTCGCCCCGGTCCGGCGCACCTCGGGCAGCAGCCATTCCAGCTTGCGTACCTTGTTGCCGCCCCAGCCGCCGTAGCCGTATCCGCTTTCGTCCTTGCACCACAGGTTGTGTCGCGTGAGCCCGGTGAGCTCCCGCACCGGTGTCGGGCCGTCGCCGAGCCGGGCGAACGGCAGCGTTCGCTCGAGCGCGGGAAATCGCCTGTGCAACAGTGCAGTGCTCATACCGTGCCCAGAACTCGATCGACATAGGAGTTCGCGAACCGCCGGTCGGGGTCGAGTCGTTTGCGCACGATCGCGAAGCTGTCCCATTCGGGGTAGCGTGGACGCAGCGTTTCCGGGGTCTGGAAGTGTTGCTTGCCCCAATGTGGCCGACCGCCGAAGGAATCGAAGATCGCTTCGGCTGCACGGAAATACAGCTCAGATGCGAGCTTGTGGTACTGGTGCAGCGCGATATAGCAGGTGTCGCGCCCGGCGGCCGGTGACAGATAGGCGTCGTCGGCGGCGACCCACCGAACCTCGATCGGGAAGGTCACATTGAATTCGGGACGCCCCGCCAGTTCACGAACCGCACGGACCGCTTCGGCGGTGTGCTCGCGCGGGATGGCGTATTCCATCTCGACGAACCGGACCCGCAACGGTGTCGCGAAGATCCTGTCGGAGCGGTCGATTCGGTGCGAGTAACCCGCGAGGTGGGAGCCCAGGCGCTGCAGCGGCGAATTCACCCGCGGAGCGACCCGGGCGAGTTCGCACACCACGTGCAACAGATGGTTCTGCACGAGCTCGTCCTCCACCCACTCGCGGGCACGCGAGATCGGCTGTGGCGCGAGGTCGACCCGATTACGCGCGGATGTCATCGCCAGCGGGCTGTGCGCGAAGGTGAACAGCTGGAAGTGCTCATTGGCCGCGAGCAGTTCGTCGAGATCGACGAGTACGTCCTCGACTGCCATCGGGCGATCGACTGCTTCGAGCGTGAACGCGGGTACCGCCTGGATTGTGACCGCGGTGACGATACCGAGGGCGCCGATGCTTACCCGCGCGGCACGCCAGATATCCGGATCCTGTTCGGCGTTCACCTCGATCGTCGCGCCGTTCGCCGTGACGAGTTCCATCGACACCAGACAGGCCGAGAGGTTCTGCAGGCGTGCGCCGGTCCCGTGTGTACCTGTGGCGGTAGCGCCCGCGATCGACTGCGCGTCGATATCGCCGAGGTTCGGGAAGGCCAAACCGTTCTCGGCCATCACCCGATTCAGTTCACGCAGAGTTATCCCGGCCTCGACCCGGATCCGGTGTGTGGCGTGGTCGATGTCCAGCACCCGGTTGCAATGCCGCAGCGAGAGCAGCATGCCGTCGGTGGCGACCGCATCGGTGAACGAATGCGATGCTCCCGCGACACGGACCACATGATTCGCCACCGACGCCTGCTCGACAGCCTGCGCCACTTCGGTTCTCGTCGAAGGGCTGGCCATGACCGCTGGTCGGCACGTCTGGTTGCCTGCCCAGTTACGCCACACCATGCGAGGCTCCGATCCGGTCAAGCTCAATCGGGTCGGTGGACATTGTGTGGACGATCAATTTGTGCATGGGCCGACTGTAAGAACCCGGGCACCACCGGCGGAAACACTCAATCTGCGCGGGATTCACCGACTTGGGTTGTGAATCACGCCGGGCACCGGCGGTACCATCCGGTCGCTCATGTCCGGATGCTCCAGCGCGTACACGGCCTCGGGGTTTGCGTCGCGGACAGAGTGGGCGACAGCGGCGAACGATCTGATCAGATCGGTTTCTTGATCGGCGCGCCAGCCGACCGCGAGCTCGCTGCCGCGAGCGCCGGCAAGCGGCACCAGCGTCACGCCCACCAACGGCACAAGCCGTGCTGACGCGACGGTAACGACACACCCCATGCCTGCTCCGACGCACTGCAATTCCTCGAGCACCGACGATGCCCTGCCCACGAAGTTCGCGGGCTTCCCGTCTCGATGCTCGGCCAGCGACCAAAAGTCGATCCATGCCTGGTCATTGCAGAAGTGCCCGACGATCGGCTCGTCGACCAGCTCGGCCGCCGCTATCACGCTGCACGCAGCGAGCCGGTGCGAAGCCGGCAACATCACCACGCGCGGCTCGACGAACAGTGTTTCGCTGCGCAGCCAGTCCCCACCGTCAATCGGCAACCGCAGGTAGGCCACATCGACCGAACCATCAGCGAGCCCTGCGGACGGGTCGGCGTAGCTGTACACCTTGACATCGACCTGCACGCCCGGATGACGCGCCCGGAACTCGGAAAGAATCGACTCGGTGAGAGTCAGCGCCCCGCCCTCGCCGGTACCGATCGTCAGCACACCCGATTCGTTGGCCTCGATCCGCCGCGCGGCGCGGACGGAACGGTCGAGAGTGACCGGCACCGAACGAGCCTCACTGAGGAACGCCGCGCCAGCGGAGGTGAGCTCGACCGTCCGAGTCGTCCGCCGAAACAGCGTCACACCGACAGCTTTCTCCAGCTGCCTGATCTGAGTGCTCAGCGCCTGCTGCGCGATGTGCAGCCGCGCAGCGGCGCGAGTGAAGTTCAGCTCCTCGGCGACAGCGACGAAGTACCGCAATTGCCTGGTATTCACATCCACCCGCGCGATCGTAGCTTTCTACAACCTGCATCGGTCAATCGACGGATACCTGGCACATCTCGCCGGTCAGGGAACGACGCACAACGGGAAGCCCGCGCCGACCACCTGTGGGTGCCGAAAACTCGGCTGGCGCGGTTGACTCGCGGTTCGGCATTTGAGCATGCGCTCGGCAATTCGACCACTGAGCCTGTCGGCACGAGCTGTTGGATCGGACCTTGATCTGGAATCAGCAGCACCTTCTGCATGTGCTGCGTGAGTTCGAGTCGTTCTATAACGAACATCGGCCACATCGGGCTCTCCGGCAGGCAGCTCCGCTTCGACCGCTTCCCACCCAAGCACCGACCCCACCCGGATGACACCGCTGGACATTCGTCGGCATGACCGACTCGGTGGTGTCCTCAAGAAGTACCGACATGCTGCTTGACCTGGCCGGATGATTAATCGGCACCCGCACAGTCGAACAGGCGTCCCAGCAGGGCGCCCTGGCCGGACTGGAGGATGTGCGCGGCTTCCAGTGGAATCCAGAAGCATTCGAAACGGGTCGGCTCCTGCTCGTCGTCGTGATCCTCCTGGCTGGTCCACCGCTCCTGTGTGGGCTCGGTCAGCTCCAGGTGGAAGACATGCCGGTGCTGTACCTCGAAGCGGTACGGGCGGAACACGTACCTGGCTCATGACCTGCTGGAACATGAAGCCGTCGTTGCGCTGTCCGGCGCTGATCACCCGGGCGATGGGGCGGCAGCGCCGGTCTGCCATCAGATGGATCTTCGTGGTGAGGCC
>NZ_BSSE01000033.1 GCF_030268965.1 Microtetraspora sp. NBRC 16547
TCCGGGGCAAATGCAGCAACATCGTGAACCGGGTGGTGCGCTCGACCAGCGTGCCGATCGCGGAACTGCCCAAGCCGATAATGAGGTCGCCTTCCCAGTGCCCGGGCACGGCCCGGTCGGCGGCCTCGGCGGGCCGCTGACTGATCATCACTTCCTCGCTGACGAACTTCTTCCCGCGGCCCCGGGTCCGGGCCCGGGGCACCCGCAGCGCACGGCCGGTGCGCAGGCAGGCCGTCAACTCGCGGCGCAGCGCCCCGCGGCCCTGGATATACAGGGCCTGGTAGATGGCCTCATGCGAGATCCGCATCGTCTCATCCTCAGGAAAATCGACCGGGAGCCGGCCCGCAATCTGCTCCGGACTCCATGACGTCGCCCAACGCCGGTCCTGACGGCGCCCGTGACGTCGCCCGATCCAGCGGACCTGCGGTCCTTCAACCTCACTGCCGTCCGGGGCGCAGACCATGCCGGCCAGCCGATCCTGCACATACTGCCGCAGCCGGTCGTTGGCGGCGAGCTTGCACACCTTGGGCCGGCGCGCTTGCCGGTCGGCATGCCACTGCGCGACCGAGGCCCGGTAATCCAGACGGCCGCCACGGGTCGCCGCGTTGCGCCGCAGCTCCCGCGAGATCGTCGACGGAGCCCGTCCCAGACGGCGGGCGATCTCCCGCACCCCGCACTCCTTGGCGCGCAGCACGGCGATCTCCTCGCGCTCGGTGAACGACAGATAGCGGCCCGACGGCGGATCCAGGCTGATCGGCGGCATCCCGCCACCTTCACGGAACCACCGCGACCCCAACGGCGTCGACACGCCGCACGCGACAGCGGCCTCCTCGCTCGACAGCCCCTCAGCGATCAACCGCCAGAAACGCCGCCGCTCCTCGCGCCGATTGACCGGGGGCCGTCCCGGTGACCGAAGCGGCGGACGACCAGCGAGGATCGCTGCACGCGCCCTTCCCTGCGCCACAACATCCTCCTCGACGATCGAGGTGTTGCGACGACCAGTTGAATCCACCCAGAGTACACCTCGATCACCTTCGGCCAGCGGTGTGAGCAGGCCGGGATTCGCCCATCAACGGGGAGAACCGGGACGTGCTTCGACAACGCGATCACCGAGAGCTTCTTCGCCTCGCTGGAGTGTGAGCTGATCGACCGGCGGACCTTCCGGACCAGGTCAGAGGCCGAGCGGGCCGTCTTCGGCTACATCGAGGGCTTCTACAACCCACGCCGTCGGCATTCGGCCAACGGCCAGCTCAGCCCCGCCGAGTACGAGCGCCGCTACCACGAATTGATCAGAGGAAATGTCCACTACGATGCCGCATAGTCCCAATTCGTGAAGTGTCTACCGAACCGGGGCAACTCCACCGCCAATGGGCGTGCTCGACGTGCGTGATCTACTTCAGTCCCTATTACGGTCTTTGACCGTCACTCCCCAGCGTTTGCGCAGCCACTGCACCCCGCCGTAGAACAAACAGATGGTGGGCGCCGCCAACAGGGCCGACCCCCACCCCTGCTCCACTGCGACATTGTGGAAAGCCGCAATGGTCACGGCCCCTAGCGGTATCCAAGTGCGTGCCTCCGACGCCAGCACCCAGCATGCCCACCGGCGCAGCACCTCGATCCTGCGTCGCCCCGGGGCTTGCAGCTCACGGCGCAATTGCCACACGCGGGCGAACTGGTGAAGGGCGTACAGAACCTGCATGGACGGTGTCGCTCTCGCCGCGGCCAAGTTCCACAGCTCTGCGCATAGTTCCTCCGCGTAGCGCCCCCGATGCGCTGTCGGCAGGACCCGCATCGCGACATCAACCATTCGTCGCGCTGACGGTGCAATAGTCACATGGATGGGCGCCTCGGCCAGATCCGCTGTGGGTGCCAGCTTGCTGATACCAGCGAGGTCGCGGGCAAGATCGCGGGCAAGATTAAGTTCGTGGGCGAGTTCGCGGGCGTGGGCGTGGTTGAGCTCATGGCCGTGGACGTGATCGAGGACAAGATCGCCAGCGTGGTCGAGTTCGCGGACAAGTTCGCGGACATGGCCATCGTGGGTGTGAGCGCTGTCATGGCCGAGAGTGAGGAGGCGGGCACGAGCAAGCTCGTTGGCGAGAGCGTGGACAAGAGTGCAGGCGGTGATTCCCGGCTGGTCGGCGTGGGCATGGGCGCGTGCATGGTCATGGGCACGGGCGAGGACTAGGACAAGATCAAGGACGCGATCGACGTCGCGGGCAAGATCAAGCTTGCTGATCATGGAGGGCGTGTCCTTCATATGCCACCGCCGGCGAGCCTGCGCCGCAGGCCAGGCAGTAGCCCGCTCACCTTGGTGTGAGCTTGGGCCAGCGCAATACGTGCATGCTCCATGCCGTCCGGGGCGAACCGATAGTAGCGGCGGCGCGGTCGCCCCTGCTCGTGAGGATCTGCATCCTCCCATCTCGATTCCAGCCAGCCGATGCCCTCTAGGCGGGCAAGGATCGGGTGAATCGTGCCACTGGGCAAGCCCGCAGCGGCGCAGATCTCCAGGCCGTACATTTCGCGGGCTGGATCGTCGAGCATAGCCCGCAGCACCAGTTGTGTCGGCAAGGTCATCCGGGGGGACCGGGTCATGATTTAACTCTACCTAGCCCCTCAATGAGGGTCTATACCGATTTCGTCGTCATCGTGATGGTTGTCACCAACGACCCTTCGTTCCAGGGAGAGTGACGCTGCGGTCTACCAGCACCGCTGCGGCATCACCCGGTCCGAGCCGCACACGAACGAACCCAAGCCTCTGGCGGGGCTTCGGCTCCGGGATGATCGCCACGGGCGAGAGCCGGAGTCCGTAGCTGGCTGAGGTGGGGAGCCTGATCGTCCCGCTCGCCACGACCCAGGCAAGCCCAGCAGACCATCTCCTACGGCTCAAGCCCGTCCGTGACCGTTGGCGTCCGATGATCGAGGAACGGCGACCGGCTGACGTGCACGCGAAGACGGGCTTGCCCCTCCGTCGCCGGCCCGCTGCCGCTTCGCGGTGGGTCGAGGCAAACGGGAAGATCAGCCGGGAGAGACGTGCGCGGGCGCGCATTTCAAGATCCGGCACATACGCGGAACACCGCTGTTGGAAGATGATCGACGCAACGCCGGGCCGCAGGTCAGGAGCCCACTCCCCCAACAAGATCAATTCCACTCATAATCCGACGGCCCTCCGCCGCCAGACACGCGAAGGTGTGCGTGCGAAGGCGCGCCGCTCTCCGTCTACTCCGTGTACGTGCCATCCGGGCGTATGACCGCAGTCTGCGTCACGGGAGCGACGGTTGCGCGGGGCACACGATCGTTCACCGCGATGACCAATCGGAGTGCCCGATCGGCCTCGGGAAGCACGTAAGCCAGGACCTTGTAGCCGCCCCCGTCCTTTCCGGTGACGTTCGCCCAGTCCTTATCGCCGTTCTCCTCCATGAGCGCGAGTTCGTCATAGACAGCGACACGACGCCATCGTGACAGATACTCCTCTGCGATCTCGGCTGCCACCTGCTCGTTCATCCCCGCAGAGCCGCCCTCCGTCGTGCCATTAGCGTGCCATTAAGGAGGGTAACGAGGGGGCAACCACGGTCACTCATGACCGGCCCTACGCCCAGGTCAGTGCCCGTACGGGCCGTGACCCATGCAATTCCCAACCTGACGGAGCGAGTTCGATTCAAGTCAGGCTTCAGGCTTCAGAAAGCACTGGAAGGTTGCACTCGTAGTTTTCAGCACGGCCGAATCATGCTGTGGCGCAGGCCATATCTGAAGGTAGTGGTCATCTACCGCGCAGCGCTCTTCATCCATTCCTCGGACGTGATAACGCAAGCGGTAGGTACCGGGACCAGAAAGCAGCGGCGAAAGGTTGTGCGCCTTTTCGTCGTCCCACTCCATGAGCCATCCCACTAAGAAGACCTCGCCCGACGGGGACTCGAAACCGATCTCCACGATGTCCTCATAGCCGTCAAGGTCAGCACCCGGATCCCGGTCGGCGACAGCCACCGTGAAGGGAATCATTCCCCACTGTGTGGCGATGTCCAGGATGGCGACGCCTCTCCCCTCCACTTTGATGAGCCCAACGGAGTGAGTCGGTGAGTCATCTGGCCTGTCGGTGGCCTCGTAGTCCCCCCGATCCAGGAAATAGACCTGACCACAGTCCTCCACCTCCACATCCATCCGCTTCGTGTGCACGACAGAAGACTCGTCTCTGCTCATGGGTGGGAAGCATAGAGTCCGTCACCGACAATTTCGGCCGGCCGGAGTGTAGCGGGATTGATCAAGGTCAGAAAACGCTGAGCCAGAGCCCGCCCAGTTGCATTTCCACTTTTAATCCGTAGGTTCAGGGTTCGAATCCCTGGCGCCCCACCACGCTGACCTGGGTGTTCTCCCCAACGGGAGATCACCCGATCATGGCCTGGGACATGGATGGGTCACACCTGGGTCATCCAGCCGCATCGCCCTCTGCGAACCTTCCGGGCGGTTCCGCGCGCCGCCGACAGCACCAGGCGTGCCGTCGCCCTGGCCGCCCGGTGATGCAGCTCCGGCAGCACCGAGGTGTAGGTGTCGGCGGTCAACGCGATGCTGGCGTGCCCGACCTGGTCCTGCACCACCGGTAGATCCACGTGCGCGGCCAGCGCGATCGTGACCGCGCCATGCCGTAGATCGTGTAACCGCACCGGCGGCAGCCCGCTCCTCTGCAGCACCAGCCTATGGAACCGGTAGGTCAGGTAGTCCGGCCTCGCGGGTCCCAGGTCCAATCGGGTCGCCTATGGCCCGGATCGGCCACGGATCGGCGTGCATCGGTCCAGACCAGATCCGGATCCGCCGGGAGCGGCCGACCCGCCGACCTGCGGAAACGGCGTAAGGTCCCACGCCGGATGGACAGAAGTCCCTGGGCCGATGGCCCGCGCCCCGGGAGGCTGGAAAGTAGGACACGTCCCATAGGGGGTGGGATCCGATGACGCATCACGAGTCCGGAACCGGGCCCGCGACCGGAGTGGAGATCGAAATGGACCTTCTCAAGGCTCAGGTCAGCGGCCTCGAGAAGCAGGTCCGGGCCCTGGCCGAGGCGACCCTGGCTCTCGCACACGGCATGGAGGCGGGCCCCCTGGAAGAACCCGGCCAGGCGCGCCCCGAGCACACCGCCCGGCTCGCCCACGAACTGCTGCTCGCCGCCGGCCTCGTGTTCACGGCAGGTGAGTCGGCATGAACCGCCGAGACACGCCCATCGCGCTGGATCCGGCCGACATACAGACCGAGACGCGCGGCGCGGTGCCGACCGGCGCGATCGATGAGGCCCGCGAGACGGTTGCGGCGTCGGCCGGGGTCTCCCACGAGCCCGTGCTGTACGCCCGGGTGAAGCTCAGCACCTCCGCGAACCCGGCCGTGGCGCGCCCTTGCGCCGCGCAGGCCAACCTCGACGTCAACGGCCGGATCATCCGCGCCCAAGCGGTCGCCGAATCCATGCACCAGGCCATCCGTCTGCTCGGTGACCGGCTCAGGACCCGGCTGCGCCGTACCTCCCGAGACTGGGAGGACCTACGCGGACGCTCGCCGCAGAACGTCGACCAGGAGTGGCGGCACGACAGCCCTCCCCGGCGCTCCCTGCCCTTCTTCCCGCGCCCCGCCGAAGAACGCCGGATCGCACGCCGCAAGACGTACGAGCTGGCCTGGGCGACGCCTGACGAGGCAGCCTTCGACATGGAGCAGCTCGACTACGACTACCACCTCTTCACCGAGGTGGATACCGGCCAGGACAGCGTGATCTACCGCGAGGAAGCGGGCTACCGGCTGGCCCAGGTCGTGCCCCGGCCCGATCGGCTCGGCCCGGTGTCCGTACCGCTCACGATCAGCACCACACCGGCCGCCGTCCTCACCGTGGAGGAGGCGAGGGAACGGCTGGAGGCGGCCGGACTGCCCTTCGTCTTCTTCGCCGACGCGGAGACCGGCCGGGGCAACCTCCTCTACCACCGATACGACGGGCACTACGGGCTCATCACGCCCAGCCGATGAGTTCGGTGCCTGATTCCCCTGCGTACGGGAAGGGTGGAGGGCTCCACCTGGTTTGCCATCCCGCCCGTGCGGGGCAAGCGCGGCCGGCCCAGGAGATCAGCCGGCCGCGACGCCAGACGGGCGGTAGCGCCTGACTGCGAAGATCAAATTATGAGAATCAGGCGCTAACAACTGGGCGTCAGACGGAAGACCGGCCGACCGTGCGCATCGCTCTCGGCATCCAGAGTCTTGTCGTCCAGAAGCGTGACGGCATCCGGGTCGATGAAGACGCGCACGTCCTCCTTTTCGATCACTTGGTCTCCGGACCATGCATCGCTCGCCAGTGAGAACTCAAGTGCACCCGCTTCGCCCGGCTTCACGGCGATCCGCAGGCCCGCCCGGTGCGGCAGGTACTCGCCCACCATCAGGTCGCGGATCGCCCTCACAGCCTTGTCGGTCATCGTCAGCACGGCAGGCTCCTCAATTCTGATGCGGCTGGCCTGTCTCCTCCGGCGCCAACCCGACCAGCGGATCTGGGCCTCTCGACCCCAGAGCAGACCACACGCCTGTGCCCCTCCCACTGCTGGCGGGCAGGGACGCCCTCCCCGTAGGCGGACGTCCGCGGTGTCAACGGACACGCCGATCCCCTTCGCTCCCAGCCCACGTCGACCCGGCCGCTCGTTGAAGGGGCGCAGTTCCCTGTCGAGTGAGGACCTTCGTCCATCTCTTGGTCACAGAAGCCTCGCGCGTATCACCAGTACCTTCGGTTGGCTCGTACCGAGATCTGGCCGGGCGCTCCTGTTGTCATGGGAAAGAAGGACTTTCGTCCCTAGCCCAGCACCCCAAAGTTCCTGTCGAGACGAAGTTCGTCATTGAGACCCCACGGCGCGCCCTGGTCAAGGCCGCGGAGGACGCGGCCCTGCTCGTGGTCGGCAACCGCGGGATCGGTTCTGCACCCAAGATGCTTCTCGGACCTGTGACCCAGGCCGCGCTGTACGAGGCACCCTGCCCCGTGGCGGTGGTGCCCGCACAACGGGCGGGGTGATCTTCGGACACCTGACCGAAGGAAAGATGTCGGTGTTGGACATATGTTTACGGCAGACTCGTCTCTGAAACAATAAAGGAGCGTCACACAGTGATGGAGAAGCATAAATCCTTTCAAGAGACGGCTCTTGCCAAGGTTCGAGCTGGAAAGGTAACGACGTGAGCACGGCCAGGACTTGGCTGGTAGCGCTTTGCTTATTGGGGCTCACCGGATGCGCGTCCGGTGAGCCTCGGCGATTTCCTGCGAACAGTTCCCTGGATGGCCAGTGCTCCGTGGCCCCCTCGGGAGCACGCCGAGTCATTTTGCGAATGCGGGACGGAGTCCGACTGGGCGCGGCGGCGCTGGGACCGACCCAGGCCACTGTCGGCGTCGTGCTTGCTCACGGAGCGAGCCAAACCCTGTGTGACTGGCTCACAGAGGCCGACCGCATCGTCTCAGGCGCCCAGGTGCGGATCCTCATTCCGGATCGCAGAGGGGTGGGATCCAGCGAAGGAACCCCCGATGCAGCGAAATACTCCGCCGACATGGTCGAAGCGGCACTGTGGCTACAGGCTCACGGCACGTCACAGATCGTGCTGATCGGATCGTCGTACGGCGCTCCGATCGCGGTGACCGCAGGGCAGGGCACGGGTGAAGGAGTCTCTCCCAAGGACTCGGCACCGGGGCCGCTGAAGCCGCCTGCGTGCGCGGTGGTGGCCATATCTCCAGCGCGATCGATCGAAGAGGGCACTGGCTCCATCCAGCCGCTCAAAATCAGTTCGTTCGCTCCGAGATTATGGATCGCCGCAGAAGAAGGAAGGTCCGATATCGTCGGCAACGCGCGGGCGCTCTTCTCCAAACTGGGGTCGGATAAGAAAGAGCACTTCCTGCTGATTCCCGGCACCGACCATAGCCTTGGTCTTGTGCAAAATCACCCAGACGTGAGAAACCTCATCCAGAACGCCGTCCGCGAGTGTTTTTCGAACTAGGCCAGGATCTTCAAGGCGACCATGGGGCGTTGCGATCCCCCTTCAGCGCTCGTCAAGAGGGTTGAAAGCGTCTGATGGCAGCCTGCGGCCAACAGCAGCTGAAGGGACCCTCACCATGATCACCCGCTCTTTGGCAGGCATCGCCGTCGCAACCGGAATTCTCGCCCTCACCCCGATCACCGTGTCGACCGCCGCCCAGGCGGCCACCGGCTCCACCGCCGGCGCGTCGGGCGCACAGGCCGCGGCCCCTGGCCAGTGGGGGCCCTACTACGCCTCCGGGAAGAAGGCCAAGACGCTCGGCTCGCTGACGGCGGCGCCGAAGGACGACCCCAGCCAGCCCGCCCCCTACGTCAAGGTCACCGGCAGCGTCGTCAGCCTGACTCGCCAGTCTTCGACCTGCGGGTGGGCCCTCTTCCGCGTCAGCTACTTCGACTCCGCCAACCAGCCACACCTGGCGTACCGCAACTACCGCAGCTGCTCGTACGGCACGACGCAGAAGTTCGCGTTCGACGCCAAGAACGTCGGCGAGGTCGAGCTCAAGGTCTGCGCCGAGGCGAAGGCGTCCAAGCCGTCCGTCAACTGCCTCTACGGCGGTGTCTGGAAGCCGCTGTACACCTACTACCAGTAGATCTCTCCGCGACCTGCTGAGCCGGGCCTCTCCGCACGGCTGCGTCGATGGCCTGTTCCTTCGGTCCCGAGGCCGCCGGTTCCGGGACCGCACCGCACGCCTGGGGCAGCACCGATCAGGCAGGGTGGTCACCCCGGTGACGGCCGCCGTCACCAGGGTGATGGCCGCCGTCAGCAGCTCAACGACGACGAGGAAAGTGGCGCCGATCGCTACGGCAACCGCTGCGACGACCACAGTCGCCGTAGCGGCCGCCTTGCTTTCGCGATCAGGTTCTCAGCCCTTGGACGTCGGCACGCTGTCAGAGCGTGATGCGGAGACCGCGAGTGCCGGCAGATCCCACTCATCGTTGGGGGTGCGCAGGACCCGAACGCCGAGGAATCCCATGCCCACCGCGGTGAACCCCCAGCCGGTGAGGTCCAGCCAGGAGTAGTTGAGGATGACGGCCGTCAGATGCAGCGGTTGCGAGATCGCCAATGCGATCGACACCGGCCGTGGGGCGAGCCTGGCCCGGAAGGCGAGGATGCCGAGCAGCAGCGTGCCGACGATGTGCCCCACCACGAAGACGAGGCCCGGGACAGCGGTCAGGCCGAAGATCTCGTCGCTCAGCCGGGTCACGGTCGGCGGGTCCAGGCCGATGTCGGTCGCGGCCAACACTCCGTAGTCGTTCGCTCCGAGGACGGTCATACCGAGATAACCCGGGATGAGAAAGGCGGCGGTCCACGCGGTCAGGACGGGCCGGTGGCGGCGCCCCAGGCGCACGGCCGCGTACGCCCCGGGCAAGAGGGTGAACAGTGCCGGAATACCGAGGAGCAGCACGAACCGCTGTGCGTCGGCGTGGGCGGCGACATCGGCTCCCACGTCGCCGGACCAACCCGGGATGACGAACCGGATCACGGCCACGCAGGCCGGGCCGATGGGCATGAGGATCGCCGCCGTCACCCGGCCCAGCGTGCGCAGGTCACGCCGGGCGCGGGCGGGCGCGTCGGGAAGCGCCAGGTCGCTCATCGAGCCGGCCTCGGCCCGATGAGCAGAAGCACGGCCACGAGGAGGGACAGCAGGATCCCCGCCGAGACCATCATGACCGCCTGGGCGGGGATGTCGGGGATGAAGAACACCGGCAGTCCGGTCAGCGCGGAGAGCACCCGCGTCACGATCACGACGACCCGCGCCCCCAGCGCGCCGCGCCAGGCGAACGGGAGGGCCACGAGCGTGGTGAGGTCGACCGCGAGGACCACGGCCGCGAGGACGGGGCCGTCGGAGAACTGCGGCACCCACGTGATGATGCTGAGGATGGCGAGCACGACCGCGAGGACGAGGCCGATACGGGCGGGGAGGGGGGCGCGGCGTGTGGTCGCGCCGGGAAGATCGGTGGACATGTCGGTTCTCCTCTGCTGGCAGATGCCGCCGGTAGGGTTACCTGCCACTTTCGGAGTCCGGCGCCGGGGTCGCATGAGGCGACTGCCCTTTCCCGGCGCGCTCTCGCCGGGAGATTTCCCGGCGAGAGTAGGGCCACGGCCCCAGCCAGACCGCCGGGCCGACACCATAATCGAGCCATGCTCCCCCAGCAGACCGATGATCGTGCGCCCATCCGGGTGCTCTTGGCCGATGATCATCCAGTCGTCCGGCGCGGACTCGCCGCCCTGCTCGCGACCCTCCCCGGAATCCAGGTCGTCGCACAGGCGGGCAACGGTGAGGAGGCGTTGCGCGAGGTCGCGCTGAACCGGCCCGACATCGTCGTCATGGACCTGCGCATGCCGACCATGGACGGGGTGGAGGCGACCCGCCGAATCGTCCGGGACTACCCCGCCACCGCCGTCCTCGTGCTCACGATGTTCCACGAAGACACCCTCGTCGCCGAGGCGCTCCGCGCCGGTGCCCGCGGCTATCTGCTGAAGGTGGCGGAGCAGGACGAGATCGAGCGCGCGATCCGTGCCGTCGCCGCGGGAGATGCGATCTTCAGCAGCGCCGTCGCGGGGCGGGTGCTCGGGCGGATCACGGTGGACCGGGCTGCCCCGGCGCTGCCTCAGCTGTCACCACGCGAGCGCCAGGTGCTCGACCTGATCGCGGCGGGAGCGACGAATACGTCGATCGCCCATCGGCTGGGGGTCACCCAGAAAACCGTCCGCAACCACATTTCAGCGATCTTCCTCAAGCTGGGCGTGGCCAGCCGAGGTGAGGCCATCGTGATGGCCAGGGATGCCGGGCTCGGCCGCCATGCCTGATCCCGCCGTACCCGATGCCGCCATGCCTGACCCCGCCGTACCTGATGCCGTCGAGCCTGATGCCGTCGAGCCCGTGCCCGGTTCGGAAGAAACCACTTCCCCCGTCCGTACCCGGGTGGGCGCAACCGCGGCAGCCGGAACCGTCCTCGCCATCTCAGCGATCGCATTCGCCGTCACCGCCGGAGCCGAGTGGCAGATCTTCGTCGACTCCTACACCCTGACCAACCTCGTCATAGGGCTCGGCTTTCTCGCCGCCGGCACGACGATCGCATGGTTCCGCCCGCGCAACCTCATCGGCTCCCTGTTCCTGATATGCGGACTCGGACATCTGACGACCGCGGCCACGACGATGGCCATGCTGTTCGGCCTCAACGCGGACTGGCCGACCCCGGCCACCCGGACACTGTCGACCTTGTCGACCGGGGCGTGGCAACTCGGCATCACCTGGCTGTTCAGTCTCGCCCTCTTGGTCTTCCCCGACGGGCGCCTGCCGAGCCGGCGCTGGCTGCCGGTCGGCTGGCTCGTCATGGTCAGCGGCGCCTACCAGCTGGTGACGGGTGTGCTCTCGAACGGCTCGGTGCTCGGGAGTACCACGAAGACCGTGTCGATCATCTCCGTCGGGCTGGCCGTACCCGACTCGATCAATTCCGTGGCGGGCGGCGTCAACGCGGTGGTCGAGGTGCTGGTGGTCGCCTCCCTCGTGTTCCGCTACCGGCGCGGCGACGAACGCACCCGGCGGCAACTGCTGTGGCTGATCCTCGCCGTGCTGGCGGCGCTCCTGCTCAACTCGCAGCGCTGGCTCACAGGTGACGGGCCGATCCTGCTCCTGCTGTCGTTCGTGCTCTTCCCGATCGCGATCGGGATCGCGATCGTGCGGCATGAGTTGTTCGACATCCGGCTCGTGCTGTCCAGGGCGTTGCTGTACGGCCTGACCCTGTCTGTGATCATCGCGGCGTACGCGGGGCTGGTGGCCGGATTCTCACTGCTCGTTCCGGAGGACGCCGAGCGCGGCGTGTCGATCGTCGCGGCGATCGTCGTGGCGATCTGCTTCACGCCGTTGCGACTGCTGCTGCAATGGCTGCTCGACCGCGCCTTCTACGGCACCCGTTCCGATCCGGCACAAACGGCGTGGCGCGTCGGCGAGCGACTGCGACACGACGACGACCTGGCCGGCGTGCTTGATCGAACGCGCGTCGCGCTACGTCTTCCCTGGATCGCCCTGCGCCGGGAACCCGGCGGAACCGAACTCGCAGCGACCGGCACGCCACAGGACTCGGCGACCATCGAGTTGCCGCTCGGCTATCGCGGCGACGTGGTCGGAACCCTCGCCGTAGGACTGCGCCGCGGCGAATCACACCTGCACGACGCCGACCGGCGCACACTCGAACTCATCGCGACCCCGCTCGCGGTCGCGTTGCACGCCACCGGGTTGAGCGAGCAGGTCCAGCAGGCGCGCACCGCGATCGTGGAAGCCGCCGCGGCGGAGCGTGTGCGATTACAGCGCGAGCTTCACGACGGTCTCGGACCCACGCTCAGCAGTATCACCTTCCTCGCCGACGCGGCCTCCAACCTGATCAGCTCTGACCACGGTGAAGCCGAACGCCTGCTCGGCGAGGTACGAGCCGATCTGCGCGCCGCGCTCGACTCCGTTCGCCGCGTCGGCGAGGCGGGCACCATCGAACTCGACGATCTGGGGCTGCTGGGGGCGCTGGCCCAGAAGGTGACGGGCCTCTCCGACGAGGCACGCGGTGGGATAACGGTGGAACTGGACATGCCCGCGCAGCTCCCCGCGCTGTCACCCGCGGTCGAGTTGGCCGCCTACCGCATCATGAACGAGGCGCTGACGAACGTCCTACGGCACTCCGACGCCCGCCGCTGCGTGATCACCATTTCCCTCGACGGCGAGCTCCTGATCAGCGTCGGCGACGACGGCACACCACCGGCTTCCTGGCGTCCGGGAGTCGGCCTGCGTTCGATCTCGGACCGTGCCGAAGAACTCGGCGGATCCGCCACCGCCGGGCCTTCCGCTCGAGGCTGGGAGGTCCACGCCCGACTCCCGCTCCACCCCGATCGGACCTAGTGCCGTGACCGGCAAGGTTTGCCCGGAAGGAGCGGTGTCCAGGGTGGTGCATCGCAAGGCGGAGGAGGAGGTCGTAGCGGAGCCTACGGCCGACGACGACAACGCAGCGAGGTGCCGCCCTGGGCGACGCGACGGGGCAAAGATTGACGGGAGGGGCACTAAGTCCGACCCACGCTCGGCGAGCGGTCATCGCAGAGGCGGGACGGCGTCCTTCGCGCGCTGAAGGGCGAGTTCCGGCCACCAGGCGCCGCCTTGGGGGGTGACGATCCCGTAGACGGGGTCCGTGGATCCGGTCGTGCCGCGGGTGCACTGGTCGTCCGACATACCGACAGGCCGGAGCCACAGTAATGCGTCGGCGAGTCCACTGCCGGTCCGGGTGGTCGGTCGGACACCGGCGCCGCGTCCGGGAGGATTGCACCAGATCTGCGGGTCCCTGTACTTGCCCGACGGCGGGTTCCAGTCGCCCTTGCCGTTCCTGCTCGTGTCGATCACGAAGTGGGGCAGTCCTGCGGTGCTGTCGGGGATGGCGTCGATCTCCTCGTCAGGGCAGTTCCGCTTGAGTCCGGAGGACATGATCTTGACGCACTTGGCGAGTCGGGTGCCGTAGGCGATCAGCCGATCGGTCGGCTGGTAGCCCGCCGCGTTGAGAAAGAAGCCGTCGGCCTTCCCGACTCCTGCCTCGATCAGCCGTGCCGCGCTGACGTCGAGGGACGGCCAGCCGTCCATGCTGCCATCGAGATAGACGGCGGTGTGCGGCAGCGCGCCCAGGCGCTCGACGGCCGAAGCGAGTGCGTCGATCCTGGCCCGCTGGTCCTTCTCGTCGCCGAGGGCGCAGTCCTCGGAGCTTGGGAGCTCGGCGAGGCTGTCGGGTTCCAGCACGAACACCGCCGTACGGTCGCCGACCGCCCGCGCGATCGCGTCGATCCAGGCGAGGTACTCCTCGGAATTCGCCGCGCCGTTCGCGTTGCACGCGCGCAAGGGGATGTTGTCCGTGACGAAGACCGGCACCGCACCCTGCTGCGTCGCAGCGTCCAGCGTCGCGCTCGTGGCGCGGGCGGCCTCAGAGGCGGTCATCTCCCCCAGCCACGCGGCCTGGGGAATCTGGGCCAGTGTCCGCATCAGCGCCGCGTCCCCGGCTCGCCCCGACGCTTCCCAGGTGGACGCCTGACGGGTCGCGTCACTGCTGGGGCTCACGTAGAACCGTACGGCCGGACCGTGCAGCGGATTGTCATCGGGGCCGGTGTCTCCCGAGGTCTTCCCGGTGGAGCCGGGGGTTCCACCCGCTGATGCGGCGGACGGCTCCGACGGCGAAGTGGAGGACGCCTGTCGGTGACTTCCCTCCGATGCCGTCTGGACGGCGATGACGACCCCGGCCGTGGCGACCGCGGCGGCAGCGGTGGCGACTCCCGCGAAGAGGCGGGTCCGGCGGCTTCGGGGTGCGATGCCCGGCGAGCTCACGCGGGTCAGGGCCATGCCGCCGGCCACGTCACCTCCGGCGCCCCCGGCGCCTTCGGGGGCCAGGGCCTCTTCTTCTGGGACGCCGCCGTGCGCCCTCCCGGCCGTGGGGAGGGTCAGAGCGCCCGGCCTCGCCGTACCCGACGGCGTCATGCCCGGCTGCGCCGCATCTGCCCGCGGCGCGTCTGGTATTTCACCGATCGGAGTGCGGCCGGTGAGCACGTCGAGGAGCTGCTGCGCCGTGGGACGCTGGGCGGGATCCTTCGCCAGGGCCCATGCGACGATCGCCCGCAGCCCGGGTTCGAGCTGCGAAATATCGGGATCGTCATGAAGCACGCGATAGAAGATGTTGGAGATGGATTCCCCACCGAACGGCGCCTGGCCTGATGCGGCATACGTCACCAGAGCACCCCAGGAGAAGATGTCCGACGCCGAGGTCAGGCGCTCGCCGGTCACCTGCTCAGGCGACATGAAGGACGGCGTCCCCGCGATGATGTTGCTGACATGGGCGGCGTTCTCGGTGACCTGGGCGATGCCGAAGTCGATGACCTTGGGGCCGACAGGTGACAGCAGCACGTTCGCCGGCTTGAGATCCCGGTGGACCACCCCCGCGCTGTGGATCGCCTGCAGCGCGACGGCGACGTTCACCGCGACCGCCTCCAGGTTCGACCCGGAGAGCGGCCCCTGGGTTCGCACAGCCTCCTGCAGCGTGGGGCCGGGGACGTACTCCGTTGCCAGGTAGGCGACGTCGCCGTCCACATCGGCACCGAGTACCGCTGCGGTGCAGAAGCGGGCGACGCGCTGTGCGGCGGCCACCTCGCGTTCGAAGCGGCGCCGGAAATCCGGATCGGCCGCCCACTGCGGGTGGATCACCTTGACCGCGACCTGGCGGCCCTCCTGGTCCCGGCCGAGGAACACGGTGCCCATGCCGCCCTGACCGAGTCTGCCGAGGATGCGAAACGGCCCAACCTGTCCAGGGTCCCCGTCCCGCGGGCTGCGGCCCTCCGCACCGCTCGTCATGGTTCCCCCGATCGCCGGCTTTACGGCGTGATCCTAACCGGGCGATCCCGGCACTACCAGGGGAGACGTTCGCCGCCATCGCGCGATCTCCGTCCACCGGGGTCGGCTCGACCGTCCACCCCGGCCAGCTAGCTGGGGAATTCGGCTCTGACACCCAGCAGCCGCACCGGCCGCCGTTCGGCGAACCGGTCCAGGGCGGCGAGGGCGGCCTCCTCGATCGCCGACACCTCGGTGGTCGGCGTCGCCAGGGCGTAGCCATGGGTGTGAGTCAGGAAGGGTGCGTAGCGCACCTTGACCACGACGCGAGTGGCCGGTCGCCGCTCGGCGGCCACGTCGTACGCCACCCGCCGGGCCAGCCGTACGATCTCGTGCCGAACCTCGTCCCAGTCGTCGAGATCATGCTGGAAGGTGGTCTCACGGCTGCGCGAGCGCGGGACGTACGGCGTGCCGACCACCGGCGACGTGTCCTGGCCGAGGGCGAGCCGGACCAGCCACGGCCCGATCGTGGGGCCGAACCGCTCGGCGAGGGCACGCGGATCGGTGACCGCGAGCTCGGAGACGGTACCGATGCCCATCGCGGCGAGCCGCTTGGCGGTCTTGGCCCCCACGCCCCACAGCGCGTCCGTCGGCCGGTCGCCGAGCACCTCGAACCATGTCTCGTCGGTCAGCCTGAAGACACCGGCGGGCTTGCCGAAGCCGGTCGCCAGCTTGGCCTGCAGCTTGTTCCGCCCGATGCCGACGGTGCACTCGAGGTCGGTGGACTCGCGCACACGCCTTTGGATCAGGCGGGCCGTCTCCTCGGGATCGTCGTCGACCGCGAGGAACGCCTCGTCCCAGCCGACCACCTCCACCACGGCGTCGATCTCCCGCAGCGTCGCCATCACCTGGGACGACGCCGCTTCGTACGCCTCCCGGTCGACGGGCAGGAACACGGCGTCCGGACATCGCCGCGCCGCCGTGCGCAGCGGAAGGCCGGAGTGCACGCCGTACGGGCGCGCCTCGTAGGAGGCGGTGCTGACCACGCCGCGCTTCGTCGGATCCCCGTCGCCGCCGACGACCACCGGACGCCCACGCAGTTCCGGCCGGCGCAGCAGCTCGACGGCGGCGACGAACTGGTCGAGGTCGACGTGCAGCACCCAACGGGTCACATCTCATTGTGTTCCCCGTCCCACGCCGGCCGGTCGCCGACGTCGTACACCTGCGACAGGCGGTCAGCGGTTCTTGTCACTGGTTCCCTGGACGGGTGAAACCGACTCGGGGGGTCGAATAGTTGGCGTAGTTCTCGATGCGGACCACTGAGCGCGAGTTCGGCGCATGGATCATCGTGTGCTTCTCGGGGTCGAGCACGATTCCCACGTGATCGGGACTGCCGTCCCCGTTGTTGTCGAAGAAGATGAGGTCCCCCGCCTGCTCTGTGCCGTCGGGGATGCGAGGGCCCCGGAACCACTGGTCGGCGGCGACGCGCGGGATGCTGATCCCGGCCGCCTCGTACGCGCGCAGCGTCAGCCCGGAGCAGTCGAAGGAGTTCGGCCCGGTCGCGCCCCAGACGTAAGGATCGCCGAGCTGCTTGAGCGCGTAGTCGACGACGGCCCCGGCGCGCGGGTTGTTCGCCAGGCTGTGGGCGTTCGGCGGAACCCTGACGTCCTGCGACCGGTAGGTGACTCCCCCCGATCCGTACCCATGGGCACCCGTGGCCTGTGCGCCGGAACCGGAGCGAGAAGCAGGTGCGGCGCCCGAACCGGCGCCGGAGTCCGCACCAGGAGCCGCGCCGGTGCCGTCATAGCCCGCCAGCACGGTCCCCCCGTGCTGGAACGCGGGGTCGGGGATCCAGCGCATCGCAGGGTTGTTGCCCGGGACGAAGTCCTGGTCGCCGGGGGCGGGGATGGACGAGAAGAAGGCGAAGTCGCCGAGACGCTTGTTGATCTCGCCGGTCGCGTTCTTTACGGCCTCGACGGCCCGCTGTTTCGGTCCCGCGGCCGCCGCCACTCCCTTCTCCACCTGGGATCTGATGTGCGTCATCGAGATCGTGCTGCTGCTGGTGTTCCGCCGCTGCTCGTCCAGCCAGGCGCGTTTCTCGTTGTAGATCGTCTGGACCTCGCCCTTGGCGGTGCTCAGCGCCGTTTCCGCGGTTTGGAGGAGGCCGGCGCAGCCCTTCACGGCGCCGCTCATATCGGCGGCGGCCTTGGGATACCTCGCCATGTACGCGGCGAAGGCGTCGGCGGCCTCGCCGTTCCACGCGTCGTTCACCGAGTTCACCGCGCGCGTGAGGGCACCGGTGTGCGTGGTGATGTCGCCGGCGACTTTTCGCAGGTGGGCCAGGAGCGTGGTTATCCCCGACTCGTCAGCCGACAGTTCGTCGATGATGCGCTGGATGGGGTGGAGATAGGTGTCCCACATGTCCGTCACGCCCCCGCCTCCCGCGGCTTCGGCGGGTCCGCATTGCGGAGGTTCGTGGCGACCTGGTACAGGGAAGTCTCGACCTTGGTCAGGTTCTGCTCGACGTACCGGATCTCCGAGACGATCTTCTCCTGGAGCTTGCCGATCGCGTCGGCGAGAGGGCCGGACGTACCCTCGATTTTCCCGAAGCAGTCGCGGGCGACGCTCACGGATCCCTCGTCGGCGTCGGCCTTGAACTGGTTGCCGATGCCCTTGGCCTTGCCCGCGCACTCCTCCAGCGCCTCGAAGTAGACCTCGAACCCCGCCATGAAAGCTCCGCCTCAAGCGCTCCACTGACATCAGCCGTGTCGGAAATTTTACCATTTCAGTGATCAAGCCGGAGATCCTCCCACGTCCCACGGCCCGGCCGTATTCACGAACGGCCACAGAGGCCGGGTCCGGCGAGGTCGGTAATCTCCGTGCATGAAGATCCGACAAGGCATGACAAATGACATCGAAACGGTCGCGGCGCTGCACACCATGAGCTGGCGGACCGCCTACGCCGGGCTCATGCCGGACAGCTATCTCAACGGGCCGCTGCTGGACGAGCGCGCGAACCTGTGGCGTGGCCGCCTGACCGCCGAACCGCGACCGGGCGGCGACACCGCCTCGTGCCTGCTGATCGCCGAGGACGGCGATGCCGTCAGCGGATTCGTCTACCTCTTCCTCCAGGACGACGGCCGGATCCTGTTGGACAATCTCCACGTCAGCCCGGAACTGAAGCGTTCGGGCATCGGACGCCGTCTCATGCACCGCGCCTTCGGCTGGGCGTCCGCGAACCACCCCGGCCGGGACATCTACCTGGAGGTGCTCCGGGACAACGACTCGGCGCGCGCCTTCTACCTGCGCATGGGCGGCCGGCTGACCAGGGAGTTCGTGGAACGCTTTCCCGCGGGGTTCGACGTCGACGTTGTGGAGTACACCTGGGATCCGGCCGCTGTGAGCAGCGTCCTCGCTCCCGATCCGGTCACCCCGTAGGCGCCCGCCGTACAGGACGGGACATCGGCGGCGGTCCTGCGGGACACAGGGGCCGACCCGGCCCGAGCGAGTAATCGAGCGGCCCGCTCATTCCGGGACGGACCCCACCCGGGACGAGGGGGGCGTCACCGGTCCACCGGTCCCGCCATCCCGGCGGGCAGCAGCAGGAAGACCTTCTTCTCCAGACGATCCATCCTGCCCTGCCGCCCGAAGACGAGCCCGGCGGCGAAGTCCACGAACTGCTTGGCCTCGCTGTCGGGCAGACCCGTCAGATCCATCACCACCGGGACACCCGTACGGAAGAAATGCCCCACGTACAGCGCCTCGCTGTAGTCACTCGGCCGCAGCGTTTTGATCATCGGTCCAGTCTGCACCGGCTGTGGCGAACCGCCAAGGGAGCGGACGCGTGCGCGCGAGGAACGCCGCCCGCCGACCTCTCGCCGCATGTCCGGAGCGGCTGCGATCATGCGGGGGCGAGAGTGCTGATCAACCGGTCGCGTTCCCAGTGGCGAGTACTCCCGCCACGACGCGAGGTTGGTCATCAGGACCTGGCGGCGGGCGGCCGTCCGCTCATCAGCGCCATCGCCGCGCCGAGCCTCGCGGGTGGCAGCTCGTCGCGCACAATGCTGATGCCGAGCGGGATCACCCCGACGCCGGCCCCCCGCAGGATTCGCCAACCACCATGGGAACGAGCGAGTCGCTCAACGCGCACACCAGGGAGCCCGCGATCAGCAGCACCAGGCTGAACAGCAGCATCCGCCGCTTGCCGTACATGTCGGCGAGCCTGCTGACGACGGGAGTCGCGACCGCGCCGGCCAGCAGCGTCGAGGTGAACACCCAGGACGCGTCGGAGCGGTGGTACGCAGCAGGACGGGCAGCTCGGACACCAGCGGGAGCACGAGGGTCTGCGTGGGAGAAAGGTCCGGATACGATCAACCGCGGAACCTCGCGCCATTCTTAGGGGCAGTCTGATGGTGGGCACCTCCCGCTTCCAATCGATCCGCACGCGCGTGGTCAAGCTGGCCGTCGCCGCCGTCGCCCTCATCGTGCTGGCCGTCCTCTCGCTGGCGCCGAGCGGGCAGCGGGAGCAGGCCGCCGTCTCCGCGTCGGACCTCGTCTCGTTCCGTCCCGACGGAACCGTCCTGATGGCGCGCCCCGGAGTGACCGCCCCCGTCCTGGAGGTGTACGAGGACTACCAGTGCCCGTACTGCCGGGATTTCGAGCGGCTCAACGGCGGCGTCGCCAGGGAATGGGCGGTGCAGGGCAAGGTCGCGTTGATCATCCACCCATTCACGGTCTTCAGCGAGAACGCCGGGGTGACGCACGACAATTCGCGCCGCGCGCTGACGGCGTCCCTGTGCGTCACCGATCCCCGCAAGTGGCTGGCCTACCACGACGAGCTGTACGCCCACCAGCCCGAAGAGACGCTGGAGGGCGGCTTCCCCGTCGAGGAACTGGTGCGGTACGCGAAGGGGATCGGCATCGCCGAGGCCGGGTTCACCGCGTGCCTGAACTCCCGGGAGACCTCCGACCGCGCTGACGCGTTGTCGAGGCTCGCCCTCGACCGCGGTGTCCAGGGCACGCCGACCATCCGTCTGGACGGGCGTGACGTCGACTGGAGTCGGCCGTGGGCCACGCCCGCACAACAGGTTTGAGCCTCAGGGGCACCCGGAGAGCGAGAGCGTCGCTCATGCCCGAAGGCCCCTGAGAGGGATTCAGACGGCCTTTGTGAGGGCCTCGAACTCGTCGTCGGTCAGCTCGACGGCCGCCGCGGTGACGTTCTCCTCCAGGTGCGCGACCCGTGACGTGCCGGGGATCGGCAGCATCACAGGAGAGCGGCGCAGCAGCCAGGCCAGCGCGAGCTGGGCCGGGGTGACGCCGTGGTCCTTCGCCGCGCTCGCCAGCGGACCGCCCGGCTTGGCCAGCTCACCGGTCACGATCGGGAACCAGGGGATGAAGCCCAGCCCCTCCCGCTCCGCGTAGTCCAGCACCGCCTCCGACTGGCGGTTCACCAGGTTGTACAGGTTCTGCACGGAGATGATCTCGGTGATCGCCCTGGCCTGCTCGATCTCCTCCACGGAGACCTCAGACAACCCGATGTGCCGGATCTTGCCCTCGGCCTTCAGGTCGGCGAGCACGCCGAGCTGGTCGGCCAGCGGCACCTGCGGGTCGATCCGGTGCAGCTGCAGCAGGTCGATCCGGTCGAGTCGCAGCCGACGGAGCGACATCTCGACCTCCTGGCGGAGGTACTCCGGGCGGCCGACCGGGTGCCACTCCCCAGGGCCGGTGCGGACCAGGCCCGCCTTGGTCCCGATGACCAGCGAGTCGCCGTACGGGTACAGCGCCTCGGCGATGATCTCCTCGCTGACGTAGGGGCCATAGGAGTCGGCGGTGTCGATGAAGTTCACCCCGAGCTCCACGGCCCGACGCAGCACCGCGCGCCTCGCCCCGGTCGCGCGGCTCGCCCCAGATGCCCGGCCCGGTGAGCTGCATCGCGCCGTAACCGAGCCGAACAACCGGCAGATCTCCGCCGAGAAGGAAGGTGCCGCTCCGCTGTGCCGGAAGGTGCTCCGCCTGTCCAGCCATGTCTACCTCCAGAAGGTCGAAAGACGTTTCCCACCAGTCTCCGTGGTCCCGGAATCGAGCAAGATGGAGCCCCAGCCGAAGCGTCACTCCAGCGGACGCGTCACACACGCCGGCCGTGACTGATCAGGACGCGCCCAATCGGGGCGGAACCAGGTCATCGGGCACGAGGCACCGGATCAGAACAGGTCGTCAGAGTCGTCAGAGTCGTCGGGGACGTCGGGCACGAGGAGCGGAGCGGGTCTCCCGGCCGCCGCTTCGTACGCCTCGACCATCCGGCGGGGAGCCGTGAGGCACCACGCCTCGGTGAGCAGCTCGGCCAGCTCGTCCGGCCGCACCTTGTCCAGCCGGATCTGCACCCAGCCGAAGCGGCCCGAGGTGTAGGAATTCGCGAAGACCTCCGGGTCCTGCCCGACGAGCGCCTCCCGCTCCTCCACGGTCACCTTCACCAGGGCGAGGCCGGCGTCCTCCTGAAGGTAGGCGAAGCCCTTGCCGCGCACCTTGATCCCGATGTGCTTCGCCGGGGTGCCGACCTCGGCCTCCGGAAGCGTCCGCACGATCCGCAGGAACTCCTCGACACCGGCCGCTTGATCATGGAGATTACCCATGCGAGCAGGTCTACCAGCCGGGACCGACATTCTCCCGGGCCCGCGGCGGCGATCGCGCGAGGTCAGGCGCGCTGACCCACGGCCGTGGCGAGCTCCTTGATGCGGCCCTTCACTCCGGCTTCCGTCGCCAGCGGAGGTGTGTCCATCCCTTCCCCGCCGTACAGGCCTTCGAAGAACTCCTCCAGCGCCTGCCGCCCGGTGCGGCGGGGGTGCCAGCCCAGCTCGTCATGGGCCCGGGAGACGTCCATCAGAGGGATCTTCAGCGCCATCTCCAGGAGTTCGGGCGACGCGGGCACCAGGCGCAGGTGCCAGCCGGCCGCCACCGCCGCCTTCGCGAACACGGCCGGCGTCCTCACCGTACGCGCGCCGAGGATCTCCGCCAGCACGTCCGGCGTGATGACCGGGTCGGCGGCGATGTTGAAGGCGCCGACGACGGGACGGGTCACCGCGAGCCGGTAGGCCTCCGCGGCGTCCTCGGCGTGCAGGGCCTGCAACCGCAGCCCCGGGATGTCCGGCACGAACGGCACCAGCCCGGGACGCACCAGCCGCCTCGGCAGGAACGGGCCCGCGAATATGCGCCGCTGCTCGGTAGCGGCCTCGCGCTTGAAGATGAAGCCCGGCCGCATCCGGACGACGCGGACAGCGGGGTGATCCCGCTCGAAGATGTCCAGCAGCCGCTCGACGTAGGCCTTCTCCCGCCCGTACGCGGCCTTCGGCCAGCCGTGGGTCGGCCACGTCTCGTCGACGGCCTGGTCCCTCGGCCCGGGTGAGTACGCGCCGACCGACGAGGCGTAGACCAGCGTGGCCGCGCCCGCCTTCGCGGCCGCGTCGAACACCCGCTGGCTGCCCGTCACGTTGGTCCGCCAGGTCGTCACCGGGTCATGGGTCGGCTGGAACAGCCAGGCCAGATGGACCACGGCGTCGGCGCCCGTGAAGATCTGCGCCAGGTCCGCCGTGCTGACGTCGGCCGCCCGCCACTCCGTCTTGCCGGGCCGCCACCCGGGGAACCGCCTCGCGACCCCCACGATCGAGGTGACGTCGGGATCCGATTCCAGCGCGGAGACCAGGCTCGTTCCGACGTTGCCGGTCGCTCCGACCACGACTACTCGCATGCGGCGTCCGCTGCCCGGGTGACGACCGTCAAAACACGTCCTGCCTGCGGGTTCGCCCGTTTCGCCCGAGCCGCGGACGGGCATGAGGGGATCTCTCGGGGAAGAAGGGTGATCATGTTGACGAAGCTGCTGCACGGCGCCGCCAGCGGTGCCCTCGCCACCGTGGCGCTGACCGCGGTGTCGCTGGCGGGAGACCAGGCCGGGCTGATGCGCGACCAGCCGTCCAGACAGGTCACCCCCGGCCCTCCTCTCCGGCGCGTGAGCCGCCGAGCCCCGCGCGGGGAGGCGCTCGCCCACTTCGGTTTCGGCGTGGCGTCCGGTGTCGTGTTCTGTGCCCTCTCGCGAGGGCGGCGGGCCCGGCTGCCACTGGGCGTCGGGTACGCCCTGGCGGCCTGGATCGCGAGCCAGAACGGCTGGGTGCCGCGCATCGGCATCCTCCCGCCGGAGACCCGGGACGACTCCTGCCGCACCGCCGTGGCGGCCGCCGGACACGTGGTCTACGGCATGGTCCTCGTGGCCACCATGAACCGCCTTCTCGGCCGGACGCCTCCCACGGTGTGACCACTACCGAGCCGCACCGTCGTCCACGGGGGCCACGGACCTGCCGGGAAGTTTGCATTCATCCCCACATAGCGGCGACACGCGCGGGAACGCCACCGACTGTCCAAGGGGGCTGCGATGGTCAACGGCAAAGTCACAGCATGGGTCGGCTGGATCTGGTTCGCCGGAACCCTGATGATCATGGACGGCGTCTTCAACGCGATCACCGGCCTGGTCGCCATCTTCAACCGCAACTTCTTCATCCGCTCGGGAAGGGACGTGGTGCTGATCCCCCTCACCGGCATGGGGTGGTTCCACCTGATCATCGGGATCACTCTGCTCGCCGTCGGCGCGGCGCTGATCGCCGGGCAGGTGTGGGCACGACTGGTGGCGGTCATCCTGGTCGCGGTGAACGCCGTCGCGCACATGATGACGCTGCCCGCCTACCCCTGGTGGTCGATCACCATGATCGCCATCGACATCTTCATCCTGTACGCGTTGGTCGTGCACGGCGAGGAGGCCCGGCGGGCCCACGGCTAGGGAGTGTTTCGTGGATCTTTGCCGTAGCGAGGATCGGCCAGATGGATGCGTCGCAAGGCGGAGAAGGAGGTCGGAGCGGAGCCTCCGGCCGACACTCCCGGGCCCCGCGGAAAGTCCGAGCTTGCGAGGAGTTTTCGTGGGTGGGGCGACAACGCCGCGAGGCGCCATCTGGCCGACCGCAGTAGGCCAAAAAGATCCACGAAACACGACCTAGTCAGATTGCGCTCGGTCAAGGCTTACCGCGGCTCCGACGCCGCGTGAGGGCCCGAGGCGAACTCCGCGCGAAAACAAAGAGGCCGCTCCTCGGAGGGAACGGCCTCTGACATTGGTGGAGCTATGGGGATTTGAGGGCGGGAGCCGTACCACTTTCGGGTGAAGCGTTTCGGCCCGGCACCGATCTCCGTACGGGAGGTCCGGATCTTCCCGGAACACATCAGGCCGGACGAGCCGCTCGTGCCGCTCGTGCCGGAGTTCCGCGACCACCGGGACGCGCACGGGCCCTGGCGGCTCGGCGCCTGGCCGGATGACCTGGGCAGACACTACCCTCTGCTACCCTATGATGCTAATTGATTACTCTAAGTAACAACGGGGGCTATTGTGAAGATCGCCTGCGTCGGCGGCGGACCAGCCAGCCTGTACTTCTCGATCCTGATGAAACGGGTGGACCCATCCCACGACATCACCGTCCACGAGCGGAACCCAGCCGGTTCGACATACGGCTGGGGCGTGACCTACTGGGACGAACTACTCAACTACCTCCACGGCGCCGACCCCGAATCCGCACGCACCATCGAGGAGAACTCAGTCCGCTGGAACAGATGGGAGATGCACGTCCACGACCGCGCCACGGTGGCGACGGTGACAGGGGAAGACTGGGGCGAAGGCTTCGGCATCGGCCGGCAGCAACTGCTCGACATCCTCACCGAACGCGCCCGCTCCCTCGGCGTGCACATCGAGTTCGAACACGAGATCACCGACAGGGACGAACTCGCCGACGCCGACCTCGTCGTCGCCGGCGACGGCGTCAACAGCCTGCTGCGCAAACGCCACACCGATCACTTCGGCTCCGAGATCACGGTCGGACGCAACGTCTACGCCTGGCTCGGCACCACCAAGGTCTTCCGCTCCTTCACCTTCACCTTCGTGGAGACCGCGCACGGCTGGATCTGGTGCTACGGCTACGGATTCAGCAAGGACCACAGCACCTGCGTCATCGAATGCTCCCCCACCACCTGGAAAGGACTCGGACTCCACCAGGCGAACGAAGCCGACAGCCTGGCCCTCCTGGAGAAACTCTTCGCCGACACCCTGGACGGACACCCACTGATCGCCCAGGCGCGCACCGAAGACGGCACACACTGGCTGAACTTCCGCACTTTGACCAACCGGACGTGGTACCACGACAACCTCGTCCTGCTCGGAGACGCCGCGCACACCACCCACTACTCCATCGGCGCCGGCACCGCCCTCGCACTGGAAGACACCGCCTACCTGGTCAACGCACTACACGGGGAGACACAACTCCAGACCGCCCTCGCCCGCTACGACCGGGAACGCCAAGCCGCGATCCGCCTCTCCCTGAGAGCCGCCCGCTACAGCGCCCGATGGTACGAGAACCTCCCGCGCTACGTCGGCCTTCCACCGGAGCAACTGTTCGAACTGCTCGGCCAGCGGCGCTCCCCGCTCCTCCCGCACATCCCACCACGGCTGTACTACCGGCTCGGCCAGGCGGCCGACCAGTTGTACTACCGGCTCGGCCAGGCGGCCGATCAGTTCAGGTCGCTACGCAACCGCGGACGCCGGCCCGACCCCGGACCACACGAACCACACACGCCGGAACAACCGGACGAGATGATCCCGCGCTGACCCGCCCCGGGACGAAAACGCGACCACCGGCGCCGCCGCACCACGTACGCCGAGGCGGAGGGGGGCGGTGCACGGGAGTGAAGGTCACGGAGACGGTGTATCGCAAGCAGCTGCGGCCGATGCTCCTGGAAGGTGCCGAAGCGATGGACGGCATCTTCAAGCCGTAGTCACTCAGAAGATGAAAGAGGCCGGTCCCGCTGGGCGGAACCGGCCTCTGACATTGGTGGAGCTATGGGGATTTGAACCCCAGACCCCTTCGATTGCGAACCCTGGGTACCGGTGCTGGGGCAGGTCGACGTATGCCAACCAGTGCCGTCCCGTACAGGGTGGATGCCTTCCTGTGGGCCGCGTAGCCGTCCCGTGGCAGCAGGTTCGCTGACTTCTCGCTGATTCGCGCACGGATGCTTGAGGGGATTGCGCGCCGCGGCTACATCCCCGCTAGTCCCCGGCCATCACGGTAAAGGTGAACCCGGCGCTCGTCGGACGGCGCAGCGGAATGTCGCACTTGATCCGGCGCAGCACCTCGTTCCTGCTGAGGCCGAGCCCCTGCGCGATGAGCCGCTCCGGGCGCACCGGCACCGGATCCTCGAAGACGACCTCCACCTGGACCGGCCACGCCTCGTCGAGCCATGCCGACGGGGTGTCCAGCCGCCCGGCCCCCGTCCAGTCCAGGGTGAAGCGGTTGCGCCGGGCGAGCAGCGGATCCAACAGCCTGGACGCCACCAGCTCCGGATCGTTGACGCGGTAGCCGTCGAGCTCGGCCGGATCGAAGGATCTGACCGGCGCTCGCTCGTGCACGGTGAGCTTGCTCGTCCGATCGCAGGACACGCAGCGGACCAGCAGCCACACGTCCAGCAGCTTGCCGTTGGCGTTGACGCGGAACCTGCCCTCGCCGGTGGTGGCCGACTCCGACCGGCAGTCCACGCACCGCAACGACAGCAGAGGCAGCCTGGTCCGACGAACGACCCAGGGCAGCACAGTATGAGGTTGTGAAGACATGATCTCTCTAGACCTGACACGAGGCCGATTACGCGCGACCTCAAACGCTGTATGACCGGGTGCACAAGGGCAGCCCGGCAGAACCGACGGGAGGGTCGGCTACAGGTGAGCGGAAGAAGGTGTCAGGTCTAAAGAGCAGGCGGGGTCACGCGGTTTTTTCCTCTGTCCTCACTGCGACGGGGCCACAGGCAACCTACGGGAACGCGGAAGGAAGGCTCAAACGGTTTTCCGGCGGCGGTGGTCCCTGTCGCTTGAGCTCACCCCCGCAAGTCCGCAACCGGATGGCCCGAGCACGCCGGCGCCCGCAGGCAGGATCACGACCTCGTCTTCGCATCAACGGTCGGCACCGAGCTCGACTCCCACAACGTACGGCGAGCCTTCCGTAAGGTCCTCAAGAAGGCGGGGCTGAGCGAGAAGGAGTGGACGCCCCGTGAGATGCGGCACAGCTTCGTCTCACTGCTGTCGGACGGTGGTGTCCCCATCGAGAACATCTCGCGCCTGGTCGGCCGCAGCAACACGAAGGTGACCGAGACCGTCTACCGCAAGCAGCTCCGCCCGATGCTCCTCGAAGGTCGTCCTCGGCGGCGCGGTAGTTCACGGCCGGGGACGTGGCGCGCGCGCCAGGCCGGTCTGGTAGGCGAGCACGACGAGCTGCGCGCGGTCGCGTGCGCCAAGCTTGGTCATGGCGTGGTTGGCGTGGGTCTTGACGGTGAGCGGGCTGAGCGTGAGCTGGCGGGCGATGTCCGTGTTGGACATCCCGTCGGCGACCAGGGCTACCACCTCGCGCTCGCGGTCGGTGAGGGTGGCAAGCAACGGCGAAGGGCGGACCGGCTCTCTGTCGTGCAGCGTGAGGAACCTGGCGATGAGGCCCCGGGTGGCGGACGGCGAAAGCAGCTTGTCGCCGCGGGCGACCGTGCGGATCGCGTCGATCAGGGCGTCCGGGCGCGCGCCCTTGCCAAGAAACCCGCTGGCCCCCGACCGCAGCGCCTCGAAGACGTACTCGTCGATCTCGAACGTCGTCAGGATCAGCACCCGTACCCCAGCGAGGCTGTCGTCAGCGGCGATCCGCCGGGTAGCGGCCAGCCCGTCAAGGCCCGGCATCTGGATGTCCATCAAGACGACGTCGGCACGTGCCTCGCGGGCGACCCGGACCGCGTCGTGGCCGGTGGCCGCTTCGCCCACCACCGTCAGCCCTGGCGCACGGTCGATCACCAGCCGCAGGCCCGCGCGGATAAGTTCCTGGTCGTCGGCGAGGACCACTCGGGTCGGCGCCGTGGCGGCGGACGCCGGCGAGGCGGGCGCGGTCCCAGTCACGAGCCCTCGATCCCGGCCGCGCGCAGCGGAAGCTCGGCGAAGACGCGGTAGCCTCCCTCGAGCCTCGGCCCTGCCGACAGCCGTCCGCCCAGGGCGCCCACCCGCTCTCGCATGCCCACGATGCCGTGCCCTTCGGGCATGCGCCGGCCGCCCTGGGTGACCGCCTTGCCCTCGTCCTCGACTGCCAGCCTGAGCGCCCCAGGCGCGTACCCGAGCCGCACCACCGCAGTATCGCAGTCCGCGTGCTTGCGGGTGTTGGTCAGCGACTCCTGTATGACCCGGTAGGCGGTCAGCTCCACCGCCTCGGGTAACGGCCTGGCCTGGCCGGTCACCTCGCGGGTGACCCGCAGGCCCGCGCCGGCGAATGAGCAGATCAGCTCCTCGAGCTGGTCAAGTCCCTGCACCGGCTCCGCCGGCTCCAGGCCGGGCTCGCGCAGCAGCCCGACGGTCAGCCGCAGGTCCTCGAGGGCTTCTTCGCTGGCCCGCTGGATGTGCGCGACCGACTCCCTGGCCTGCGACCGGTCCTCGTCGTCGAGCAGGCAGGCCAGCGCGCCGGCCTGCACGTTGATCAGGGCGACATGATGCCCGACGGCGTCGTGCAGTTCCCGGGCGATCCGCAGCCGTTCCTCGGCAACGCGGCGCTTCGCCTCGTCCTCCCTGGCCTGCTCGGCGCGCCTGGCGCGCTCGTCGGCTTCGGCAACGTAGGCATGGTGGCTACGGGCGGCGAAGCCGGTGGTCACCGCCAGGGACGCCCACAGCAGCACGACGAAGCCCGTGATGCCGGGATGGGTGATCAGCGAGGCGGTGACCAGGACCACCTTGACGGCGACGCCGACCGCGAGCGTCCGCACCTGACCGGAACCCAGCGCAATCGAGTACAGCGCGTAGAAGACCGCTGGCAAGGTCAGCGGGTAGGCCATACCGTCCGCCATCAGCACAACCGACCCGATGACGGCGACCGCCACGATGGCGATCGGGAACCGCCGGCACGCCACCAAGACCGCGTAGACCACGACGGACACCGCCCAGTTGAGCGGCTGGTGAGAACTCAGCGCATGCCGGACGTCGGCGGGGATCGTCACCACCGCGAACAGCACCATCGACATGATCGCCGAAAACAGGAGCAGCTGCTGCCTGGACATCAGCCTGCTCCACACACTCGCCCACATACCAGGACTGTAAGCAATCGCCCTCGCCATCCGCGACTGAACTACTGCCGATGCAGTAGGCGAAGCCGAAGGCCGCACCGGATGGCGCGGTAACGCCCTGCGTAGTCGCTGCGGCTGGCCGACGACCAGGGCGGCTGAGACCCCGACGATGGGGAGCCGAACCGAAAGGAACGGGTGGGAGGGCAATGAACGCGATCGACTCTGCGGAGGCGGGCCAGCGGTACAAGCCGTTAGCGGATGCCGATTCCGCATCGGAGCAGAGCATGGCGAAACTGCTGCGCCCTCATGTCTGGAGCTTCGCCGCGGTTGTGGTCCTGCAGGTGATCGGCGCCATCGCGGGTCTGGCGCCGCTGCTGGCGGTCGTCGAATTGGGTCGAAGCCTGTTGTCGCCCGGCCCGATCGATCACGGCCATGTCTGGACCGTGGTCATCGCGGGTGCGGTCGGCTTATTCATCCGGCTGGTGTTCACGGGCGCTTCGTACGGAACCGGGCATGTTCTCGACGGCCAGGTGCAGCTGACGTTCCACCGGCAACTGGCCGCGCGGCTGGGGCGCGTGCCGATCGGCTGGTTCTCCCGGCGCAGGACCGGCGAGCTGGCGAAGGTGGTCGGGGAGGACGTGAGTGCCGTGCACCCGTTCATCGCCCACGCCCCCGGCGAATTGGTCGCCGCGTTCGTGGTGCCGCTGGTGTCGCTGATCTACTTGCTCACCATCGACTGGCGGCTCACGCTGATCACGCTGATCCCGGTGGTGATGGCCATAGCGCTGGTCCCGCTGCTGATGCTCCCTGCCCGGACGCGCGAGCAGGAGGAGTTCGACGCGGCGATGGGGCGGATCGCCAGCTCCGTCGTCGAGTTCGTGCAAGGGATCTCGGTGGTCAAGGCGTTCGGCGGAGGCGAGCGCGCCCACCGCAAATTCCTCACGGCCGTGGACGATTTCGTCAGCACCTTCTTCCGGTGGGTGCGCGGCATGTCCCTCGTTGCCGCGGGGATGCAGCTGGCGCTGTCGCCGCCGTTCGTGCTGCTGGTCGTGCTGATCGGCGGCACGGCTCTGATCACGTCCGGCAGTCTGGCCCCGGCCGACCTGCTGCCCTTCCTGCTGCTCGGTCTGGGGCTGACCGCTCCGGTGGCGGCACTCGGCCACGGCTTCGACGACATGCAGGCCGCCGGCCGCGCGGTTGGCCGGATCAAGGAAGTGCTCGAGGCACGGTCGCTGCCGGAGCCCGCGCAGCCGGTCGCGCCGCAGGGGCACCGGGTCGAGCTGCGTGACGTTCGATTCGGTTACGAGGACGATCGCGAGGTGCTGCGGGGGATCGACCTGGTGCTCGAGCCCGGGACGGTCACCGCGGTCGTCGGGCCGTCCGGCAGCGGGAAGTCCACGCTGGTCCAGCTGCTGCCGCGCTTCTTCGATCCGACCCACGGCTCGGTTACCCTGGGCGGCGTCGATCTGCGCGAGATCGGCAGCCGGCAGCTGTACCGGCTGGTCTCCTTCGTCTTTCAGGACGTTCGCCTGCTGCGCGCGTCGGTCGCGGACAACATCGCGCTGGCGGTGCCGCACGCCGACCGCGAGGACGTGATCCGCGCCGCCCGGCTGGCGAACATTCACGACCGGATCCTCGAGCTGCCTCGCGGATACGACACGGTGATCGGCGAGGAGGCCAAACTGTCGGGCGGCGAGGCACAGCGGATCTCGCTCGCACGCGCGCTGCTCGCCGACGCGCCCGTTCTGGTGCTCGACGAGGCGACCGCCTTCGCCGACCCGCAGACCGAACAGGCGGTGCGCCATGCCTTGGCGACGCTGGCGGGCGATCGGACGATTCTGGTCATCGCCCACCGTCTGGAGACGGTCGCCGACGCCGACACCGTCGTGGTTCTGGAGGACGGCCAGATCGTCGAACGCGGCAGGCCCGCCGAGCTGCTGGCACAGGACGGAAAGTTCGCCGCGTTCTGGCAATCCCACCGATCGGCGATCGCCGACGAGATCGAAACCCGCGGTGGCGTACTGCAAGGAGACGAGTCTCGATGATCCGAATGCTGCTGCGCGTACTGGGATACGAGTACGCCCAGGCGATGCGTCGCACCGTGGCCATGATGACGGTAACCGCGATAGCCGAGGGTTTGTCCTACGCGCTGCTGGTTCCGGTGCTGCAGGCGCTGCTCGGGGGCAAGCCCGGCGATGCCGGGCCGTGGCTGATCGCGTTCGGGGCCGCGGTCGCGGTCTACGCCGTGCTGCGCTATCGCAGTGACCTGTCGGGCATGCGCGTCGGGACCATGATGTTGCGTGGCATGTACTACCGGCTCGGCGAGCATCTGGCCCGGCTGCCCATCGGCTGGTACAACGCCGGGCGGGTCGGCGAGGTGTCCGTCATGGCCAGCCGCGGCCTCCTGCAGGCGATGGGCGTGGCGGCGCATCTGCTGGCACCGTTCATCTCCGCCCTGGTCACCCCCCTGACGATCGTCGTCGTGATGATCGCCTTCAACTGGCAGCTGGGGCTGGCCGCGTTGATCGCCGCGCCCATCGTGGCGGCGATCCAGGCCTGGACGGCCCGCTCGATGGCCGCCATCGATGCCGAGCGCCACGAACGCGACAAGGAGGCCACCGGGCGAGTCATCGAATTCCTCCAGGCACAGCCGGTGCTGCGCGCCGGCGGCCGGACCGGCGAGCGCTTCAAGCTGCTCGACGACTCGCTGCAGGAGGTCCAGCGCGCGTCCCGCCGTACCGTGCTGGGGACGCTGCCCGGCACCGTGGGCCTGACGCTCACGGTGCAGGCGATCTTCACCGTGCTGCTGGTCCTGGGCACCTACCTCGCGCTCGGCGGGAACATCGGCGCGGCAGAGGTCCTGACGATCCTGGTGCTGGGCGCTCGCTGCGTTGATCCGCTGCTGTCGCTGGCGGACATCGGCGGCAAGCTCCGCGGCGCACGGGCCGAGCTGGCCAGGCTCGACACGGTCCTGAGCACCGAGCCGCTGCCGGAAGCCCACGAGCCGATCCAGCCCGAACGCCATGACCTCGAATTCCAGTCGGTGACCTTCCGGCACGGCGACCGCACGGTGATCGACGACCTGTCGTTGTCCGTGCCACAGGGACAGCGGCTCGCCGTCGTCGGACCGTCGGGTGCCGGCAAGAGCACGTTGCTGCAGCTGCTCGCCCGGTTCTACGACCTGGACCAGGGCGCGGTGCGCGTGGGTGGTGTGGACGTGCGCTCGATCGGCACCGAGGAGTTGATGGCGAAGATCGCCATCGTCTTCCAGGACGTCTATCTCTTCGACGGCACGATCGAGGAGAACGTCCGTCTCGGCCGTCCCGACGCCAGCGAAGCCGAGGTGCGGGCGGCCGCGACCGCGGCGCGGGTGGACGAGGTGATCGCGCGGCTGCCCGGCGGATGGGAGACGAACGTCGGCGAGGGCGGCGCGCTGCTGTCGGGCGGTGAGCGCCAGCGCGTCTCGATCGCGCGGGCGCTGCTGAAGAACGCGCCCATCGTGCTGCTGGACGAGGTGACCTCCGCGCTGGACCCGGTGAACGAGGCGGCCGTCCACGAGGGCATCGAGCGCCTGATGGCAGGCCGGATGGTGGTGATGGCGGCGCATCGGCTGCGGACCGTCCAACGCGCCGACCACATCGTGTTCATGGACGGCGGCCGGATCGTGGAGGAAGGCACCCACGACGAGCTGCTGCGCCGCGGCGGCCGCTACGCCGACTTCTGGAACATCTCCATGGCACCGGTAGCGAGTGAATGAGTCGGTATGCTGACTGACGCTTTGTCGCGGGACCGTCGAGCCGGCGCATTTCGCCGGCTCGCGCCCCGCCCCTATGCCCGAGCCCGAGTCCTGTTGTTTCCGCACGGCGGCGGCAGCGCGAGTTATTACCGGCCGTGGGCCGCGGCGGCGCCCTGGGACATCGAATTCCTCGCCGTTCAATATCCGGGCCGGGAGGATCGGTACACCGAACCGGTGCCGGCGGACATGCAACGCCTCGCCGCTGTGCTGGCGGCCGATCTGCCGCTCGACGGGCCGCCGCTTCCGACGATCCTGTTCGGGCACAGTATGGGCGCCATCGTCAGCTATGAGATAGCCCGCCACCTCACGGCTCTGGGCGAACCTCCGACGGGACTGGTCGTGTCCGGCCACCCCGCCCCGGCGTTGACCCGGCCGGGCCGGGTCCATCTCGGCAGCGACGCGGAGCTCATCGAGGAGTTGCGCCGCACCGACGCGACACACCGCGACCTCCTTGACAACGCCTCGTTCATCCAGGCGTTCCTGCCCGTGATCAGGAGCGACTACCGGTTGAGCGAAACCTATCGGCCCCTGCCTGGTGCGCGGCTGCGGACTCCGGTCACGGTGCTGTACGGCGATCGGGATCCTGAGATCAACTCGTCGGAAGCCGACGGGTGGCGCGAGGTCACCGACAGCCCGTGCGAATTGCGCGTCTTCGAGGGCGGTCATTTCTATCTCGACGAGCACCGTGACTCGGTCATCGCACTCCTGACGGCTCAGGCACGCGCGGCGTCCGAAACATCGGCGACCCATGGCCGTCCACCCCGTGACCGCCCGCCGACCGGACAAGAGGGCACCACGGCACGCGGGGCCACGCGTCGCCCGGCCGGCGGAGCAGGGCTCGCTCGGCGCCTCGGCCGCGTCTGCGGCCGGCAGCACGAAGACATTCCCGCATCCGAGTTGAGGACAGTGATACCGTGACCGTCGAAACCACCGAGCACCGCATCGATTTCCGGATGACCCCGAAGGATCTCATCAATATCGGAATCTTCGGCGCGCTCTACCTCGTGACCGTGGGGATATTCAACCTCCTCGAATTCATCAATCCGGTGGCGACGCTGGTCGGGGTCCTGGTCGGCATCGTCGCGGCGGGCATTCCGTTCATGCTGTTCCTCACCCGGGTGCGGCACGCCGGCATGGTCACCGTGTTCGCCGTCATCGTGAACGGTTTCATGCTGCTCATCGGTAGCCCGCCGATCGGTCTCGTCATCGGGGTGGCGGCGGCGCTGGTCGCCGAGGTGCTGCTCTGGCTGGGCCGGTATCGATCGCGGCAGATGAGCGTGCTCGCCTATTCCGTGTTCAGCGCCTGGTTCATGGGGATGTTCTACCCGCTGTTCTATGCTCGCGCCGAATTCCTGTCCAGCCCGTACATGAAGGAGATGGGTGCGGAGTACGTCCAGCAGCTGGACACCTTGTTGTCGCCGGCCGTGCTGATCATATTCGACCTGTCCACGCTGGTGTTCGGTCTGATCGGCGGTGTGCTGGGACTTCGCCTGCTGGACAAGCACTTCCGGAAAGCCGGTTTGGTGTGACCGGCACCACCCCGCAACTAGGCCCGGCCACACTGGCTGGGACCATGCCCGCCACACCGGAGGGGACCGCCACCCGATGGGTGCTGGACCCACGCACCGCGGTGGTGCTCCTGCTTGCCGCGAGCGTCACCATCATGGCGCCCGACGGGATATGGTTCGTGCCGGCGGCACTGGTCGCCGGTGTGCTGCTGGCGATTCTCGAACGTGCCTGGCGGCGCGCGATCGGATTGCCGCTGGCCGCAGGGGCGGCCGCCGCGCTGACCTACCTGCTGCCGATGGCCGTCCCATCGCCGGTATTCGGCCTTGTCGGGGTCCTGGCCGGGTTCGCGCTGCGGCTGGTAGCCGTGGGCGGCATTGCCGCACACCTGGTCCGGACCATCCCGCCGACCCGCTTGATCGCCGCGCTGCGGTCGGCGCGGGTGCCGATGGCATTCACCGTGTCCGGCGCGGTGCTGCTGCGGTTCGTGCCCACTATCGTCGCCGAGACGCGGGCAGTCTATGACGCCATGCGGCTGCGCGGGCTCGGCGGCTGGTGGGCGATGTTGCGGCATCCCGTCCGCAGTATCGAATACTTCATGGTGCCGCTCATGGCGTCGAGTCTGCGTGCGGCAGGGGATCTGTCGGCGTCGTCGCTGCTGCGCGGGCTGGGCTCGGAAGCGCGGCCGACGTCGATGCATCCGCCGCGGTTCGGCCCCGCCGACGCGGTGGCCGCGGTTGTGGCGGTGATCCTTGCGGCGGCGACGCTGCTGTGGAGGTCCGGGCAGTGATCTTGCTGAAGGACATCCGGTGGGTGTATCAGGGGGCCGACACCGCCGTACTCCACGGGTTGGACCTGTACATCCGGCGTGGCGAGACGGTGGTGTTGTGCGGGCCGAGCGGATCGGGCAAGAGCACGGCGCTGCGGCTCATGAACGGCCTCATTCCCTTCTTCCATGAGGGGACCCTCGACGGGGAGGTCCGCGTCCGCGGGGAGCCGATCACCGATCTCGCACAGGTCGGGCGGGTGACGGGGACGGTGCTGCAGCATCCGCGCCGCCAGTTCTTCACCGACGCCATCGACACCGAACTGGCTTTCGCGCTCGAGAATTTCGGTACGCCGCCGCAGCGCATCCGCGACCGGGTCGGCGAGGTCATCGCCGAGCTCGGGCTGGCCGATCTCACCGGTCGGTTGCGGGAGCTGTCAGGCGGTCAGCAGCAGCGGGTGGCCTGTGCGGCGGCCATCACGCATGGGCCACCGCTGCTGCTTCTCGACGAACCCACCTCCAACCTGTCCCCGCGCGGCATCGCAGATCTCACCGCGATCCTGCGTCACCTCCGCGAGCAGGGCGTGACCCTCGTCATCGCCGAACACCGTCTGCACTATCTGCGCGAACTCGCCGACCGGATCGTGGTGCTCCAGGACGGCCGCGTCGGCAGGGAATGGACCAGGGCCGAATTCGCCGGGCTGACCGATGAGATGCTGCGCGAGGAGGGGTTACGCGGTCTCGACGCGCCCGGAAGAGCCGGGGTGGCGCCGGCTTTCGCGTACGGACCCAGCGTCGAGCCGGGAGAAAGCCGGCCTCGGGAGACGGCGCCGGCGGGCGAGGCCGGCGAAAGGGCTGGCGTCGCGACGGCACCCGGACCGGGCGCGGGCGGTGCCGGTGTCGCTCTGAGAGGCATCCGTTGCGCATTCGGCGGACGCCCCGTGCTCGACATCGCGGAAGCACACCTGCCTGCCGGCGTCATCACCGCTGTCACCGGCCCCAATGGCGCAGGCAAGACGACCCTGGCCCGGATCCTCGCCGGGCTGCAACGCCACGCCGGCCAGGTGCTCCTCGACGGCCGCCCGCTGTCCCGCTCGCGGCGGCAGCGCGCGTGCGCGATCGTCATGCAGGATGTGCAACGGCAACTGTTCACAGACAGCGTCACCGCCGAACTGCGGCTCGGTACGACTCCGGATCACGCGGAACACGCCGCCGCCGTGGTCGCCGATCTCGGCCTGGACGGTCTCGGCGACCGGCACCCGCTGTCGCTGTCCGGCGGCCAGCAGCAGCGCCTGGTCGTCGCCACGGCCCGCCTGAGCGGCAGCAGCATCGTCATCTTCGACGAGCCCAGCTCCGGTGTCGATCGCCGTCACCTGCAATCGATGACGCGAACCATGCGCGACGTCGCCGCGAACGGGGCCGTGGTGGTCCTGATCAGCCATGACGCCGACCTGCTCGCCCTCGCCGCGGACCAGGAACTACGCCTGTGCCCGCTCCGGTGACCGCCCAGCCGGTGCACAGCGGAACACGGCCGGAATCCGTTCGCGGCGGTGTACGGCCCCGCGATCCTCCTCGACGGAGGGGTTACCGGGCTACTGGCCTCCCGCCGCCTCGTCGGGCAGCGGGGCGGAACGCAGCAATCCGTCGATGATCGCCGTCAGTCCCTCTCGATGCGTGTCACGGGCGTTGAGCTCGCCCAGCGACCGGCGACCGCCGCAAGCCAGGGGTGCGTGCCGCTCTTCGCAGCCTGGTGGAGCGCCGCGATTGAGTCGCGGTGCCGGTCCGAGGATTTTCGCGCCGCCCGAAGAGGGCGGGGTCCTGGAAACGTCTGCCCAGCTTCACGGCGCGATGGTCGGCGGTTTACGGCAAGAGCGTGCGGTGACTTTGTCCGGGGAATCATGGTCCCTTGATCCAATCGAGCACCGCATCAACACGATCAGCGTCCTGCGAATGGTCAACGCATGGGACGCCGGAGGCGCGCACCGGACGGGGCGTGGTGACGCCCGGTCGCCCACGGTCGCGCCGTATCGGCACGAACTCACCGAGGTGCTGGGGTGGACCCCTCCGCCCCGATATCGGAAGAGCCGCCCACAGTTGCGGATCTGGCTGTATGAGAAATGCACGGAAACGTAGTGGAAATGAGGTCGTGAGATGTGCGGGATTGCTGGCTGGGTGTCGTACGACGCCGATCTGACGCACCGGGGTGACGTGCTCGAATGACCGAGACGATGGCCTGTCGTGGGCCGGACGGCCGGGGCACGTACGTGCGCACCCATGTCGGGCTGGGGCATCGGCGCCTTGCCGTCATCGACCTGCCCGGCGGAGCGCAGCCGATGAGTGTGAGCACACCGGCCGGCGACATCGCCCTGGTGTACTCCGGGGAGGTCTACAGCTTCCAGGAACTGCGTGATCGGCTCAAGACACTGGGGCACGCGTTCCGGACCGACAGCGACACCGAGGTTGTGCTCGGCAGTTACCTGGAGTGGGGCGAGAGCTTCGTCGACTACCTCGACGGCATGTACGCGTTCGCGATCTGGGACGACTGAGACCAGAAGCTGCTTCTCGTGCGCGACACCGGACGGCGTGCTGTTCGGCTCCGAGCCCAAGGCGATCCTGGCGAACCCGCTGGTACGCAAGGTGGTCGACAGGGACGGACTTCGGGAGCTGTTCGCGCAGACCAAGACCCCGGGCTGGGCGCTGTGGAAGGGCATGCACGAGTTGGTGCCCGGCACGCTGATCACCGTGGACCGCGGCGGGATGCGGCAGCGGACCTACTGGCACCTGCGCGCGATCGAGCACACCGACAGTCGTGGCGACACCGTGGCACGGGTGCGCGAACTGCTCACCGACATCGTCGACCGGCAGCTGATTCGGATGTGCCGCAGTGCGTCCTGCTCTCGGGCGGTCTGGATTCCAGCGCGATCACCTGTTTGGCCGCGGAGCGGCTGGGCCTGCGGGGCGAGCAGGTGCGCAGTTTCTCGGTGGACTTCGTCGGCCAGGAGGAGAACTTCGTCCCCGACGAGATGCGCGAGACCCCCAACTCGCCGTTCGTGCGCGATGTCGCGGCGCACGTGCGGTCCGCGCACCGGGATGTGGTGCTCGAGCCCTCCCAGCTCTCGGATCCTTCGGTGCGGCGCGCGACCGTCGCCGCCCGGGACATCCCGAACGGGTTCGGTGATCTCGACAGCTCGCTTTACCTGCTGTTCAAGGCTATTCGGGAACATTCGACAGTGGCGCTGTCGGGGGAGTCGGCCGACGAGGTGTTCGGCGGATATCCCTGGTTCCACAACCCGGCGGCGCTCCGCGGCGACACCTTCCCGTGGATGATGTTCATTCCCCCGATGAGCCTCGCGTCACGGACCGATCACATCGAACCCGGCCTGCGCAAGCGGCTCGACGTGCAGACCTACACCGCCGACCAGTACGCCACGGCCCTCGCCGAGGTCGAGTACCTCGACGGGGAATCGAGCAGGACCGGCTCATGCGCATCACATGCCACATGCATCTGACGCGTTTCGTACGCACACTGCTGGACCGCAAGGACCGGCTGTCGATGGCGGTCGGCCTTGAGGTGCGGGTGCCCTTCTGCAACCACCGGCTCGTCGAGTACGTCTACAACACGCCATGGTCGCTGAAGACCTTCGACGGCCGGGAGAAGAGCCTGCTGCGACAGGCGGTGGCGCCTGTGCTGCCGCGGTCGGTGCTGGAACGGGTCAAGAGCCCGTACCCGTCGCCCCAGAACCCCGGGTACACGGCAAATCTGCAGCAGCAGGTGAAAGAGCTTGTCGCCGACCCGGACGCGCAGGTGTTCGCCCTGGTCGACAGGAACTGGGCGCAGCAAATCGTGGCGCAGGATCCGGCGCGCATGCCGATGGGCGTACGGGCCAGCCTCGAGCGCACGCTCGACCTGAACGTCTGGCTGGAGCTGCATTCGCCCGAACTGCAGCTGGACTGATCAGCCCCGTTCGTACACCCGATGGCGGTCGCTGCGAGTGGCAGCGACCGCCTTTGCGAGGCCACACAGGGCTCCGCGCCCGTCACCGACACCGGCGACCGAGTTTCCGGCGGCGCGGCAACCGCGAGATCGTGCGGCTGATCCCCGCGATGCGCATGGGTCAGGCGGGTGGTCGCCGACTCACGGTATGTACCGCGCCGCGCAGAGGTTACGTCAGTGGGCACCCATTGTTGCGGCATGGCCCGTTACTCCGGTTCTGGGAGCAGGTCACGGTTGCCGTGCTCTGCCGGTGTCGCTGTTCTTATGCGTGGTACGACGGTGAAGGCGATCACGGCGGCACCGACCAGGAGCACGGCGCCGAGTGTCATGCTGAGTCCGTATCCATCGGTGAGGCCCTCGAGTGTGGTGTTCTGGCCGGTGTGCTCATGGGCGGCGGTGCCGAGGGCGGCCAGTCCGAGTGAGGCGCCGATCTGGCGCGAACTGGAGAGCAGGCCGGAGGCGGCGCCCGTCTCGTGTGGCGCGACTCCCACGGTGGCGGTGGAGACGACCGGTCCGAGGCAGAGCCCGAATCCGATGCTGGTGACGAGCGACGGGCCCAGGACGTCGGTGAGGAAGGAGCCGTCGGCGCTCATCATCCCGAACCAGGCGAACCCGGCCGCGGTCACCAGCCCGCCGACGATCAGCAGGGTGCGGAGCGGAACACGGTGCTCAGCTTCACTAGTTCCGTACCCAGCGCTCAGTAACGACGTAGCGCAGCGCATCTGCTTCCCCACGTCCGGCATGCCCCAATGCCTGCCAGCGCAGACGTGAGACTCCTGGGTAGGCGGACCGTTCACCCCGCCCACATACCGGGACGGTAAACAACCGCCTTCTGGCTGGACCGCCGCCTGCCGCACCTGGCCATCGAGGCGACGCCGAGGCGATGGACGAAATCTTCAAAGAGCCGTAGTCACTCACTGAGTCACTCGGAAGATCAGAAAGGCCGGTCCCGCTGGGCGGAACCGGCCTCTGACATTGGTGGAGCTATGGGGATTTGAACCCCAGACCCCTTCGATGCGAACGAAGTGCGCTACCGGACTGCGCTATAGCCCCAATGCCTCGACTAGATTAGCAAACATTCGGAGCTGTTCGCGCCATCCGATCAATCTCCGACCGCCCGCCTGTCGGTGTACGGATTGGAGTACTGGTCGAAGACCTGGACCCGCTTGCGCGCCTCGAGCATGATGACCTCCGCCTCGCGGGCCATGGCCTCGAGCGCGCGCCTGCGCTCGCGCTGCTTCGCGAGCCGCTCCGCCCGTGCCTTGGCGGCCAGCTCACGCCGCTCCGCGTCCACCCGTACGGCGACGCGCAGCACGGCGAGGTACGCGACGAGCAGGACGGTCGACGGCGCGACGGCCCACCAGGGCGCGACCCTGACCGCTGCGGTGACGGTGGAGGCGATGACGAGCAGGATGCTCCAGAGCAGCCTCCGGCGGCGGCGGGCGATGATGATCGCCCTGCGCCTCCGCCCGGCACGGCGAGCCCGGGTCGCCCGGTCCGCGGGGGACGGGGAGGCTTCCCCGGTGGCCGGCGACGTGGCCGTGGCGCCGTCCGTCTCGGTGGCGTCCGTCTCGAAGGTGGCGTCCCGCTTGGCCGAGGCGCCGTCGCTCGCGACACCGTCACCCGGAGAGCCACCGCCCGACGCGCCACCCGAGATCACTTCGCTGATCGGGGCGACGATGGTGCCGGACCCCTCGGCCTCCGCGACCGGAGCCGAGAGCGGAACAGAGGCGGAACCCGTGCCGGAGGAACCCTCGGAGGGCTCCGCGCGCGGGCTCTCGATGACCGTGTCCGCGTCGGCCGCGGGCTCGGCGGGCTCGTCCTCGTAAAGGTCGTCGATGGCGTGCTTGTCCCTGCGCAGCCACATGGGAAGCAGGACACCGAGCCACATGACGACGATGGCGAGGTAAAGGAGGACGCTACCCATGCGACCACCTCCAGAGATGCCGAGCACACCTGCGGACTCTGGGCGTCGGAGATGTGCTCACGTCACGCACCGTAAGACTGCGTGTCACTGATTGACGAGCATTCGATGCGGTGTGTCGCGAGATCGTCAAAGCTGTTCATGTAATTCGATCCCGGCGTGCGCTCGCCGGGAGCCGCTCACTGTCCCGGGGTCGTCTCCGTGCGGCCGGACGCCGCCGCTTCGCGGGCGCGCCGCCACTGGACCAGGAGGCCGCGCGGGACGTCCTCGACCGTCAGCGCGTAGCAGATGTGGTCCCGCCAGGCGCCGTCGATGTGGAGCTGGCGCCTGCGAACGCCTTCCTCCCGGAAGCCGAGTTTCTCGACCACCCTGCGGCTCGCGTGGTTCTCCGGTCGGATGTTCGCCTCCAGGCGGTGCAACCCCGTGGTGAAGAAGCAGTGGTCGATGGCCATGGCCAGGGCGGTCGGGATGATGCCGCGCCCGGCGAGCGCGCCGTCCACCCAGTATCCGACCTGGGCCGAGCGGGCGGACCCCCAGACGATGGCGCCCACGGTGAGCTGCCCGGCGAACTCCCCCTGGTAGGTGACCACCCAGGGCATGGCGAGCCCCTGCCTCGCCTCGCGCCGCAACGTACCCACCATCGAGACGTACGGCCCGAGGCCGGTCCGAAACAGCGGCGTCTCGGGATTGCTCGGCTCCCAGGGCCGCAGCCAGTCGGCGTTACGCAGCCGGGTCTCACGCCAGATCCGGACGTCACGCAGCCGCAGGGGCCGGAGGCCGACGGGCCCCTCGGTCAGGGCCGCAGGCCAGCCGCGAAGTCGATCCACGGGTCAATCATCCCCCGAAGGCCACGGAGGCGCCACGCCGGTGCCCGAACCGGTCATCTGCGGTGGTCGCCACCCCTGATCTGGTCGACGGCGTGGCCCAGGATGGGGGCGAGGACCGCCATCCCGTCGCGTACGCCGCCCGAGGAGCCGGGCAGGTTGACGATCAGCGTGGACCCGGCCTGCCCGGCGAGGCCGCGGGACAGGATCGAGGTGGGCACCTTCTCCCGGTTCACGTGTCGTACGGCCTCCGCGATGCCGGGGATCTCGCGGTCGAGGACGCGGCGCGTCATCTCGGGCGTGAGATCCAGGGGCGTGAGGCCGGTGCCGCCGGTCGTCACGATGACGTCGTAGCGGTCGTCGACGCCCTGCCGGAGGGCCGTCTCGACCGGCTCGCCGTCGGGGACCACCTTCGGTCCGTCCACGGTGTCGCAGCCCGTCTCCGCGAGCAGCCTCGCCAGCAGCGGCCCCGAGGTGTCCTCGTAGACCCCGGCGGACGCGCGGTTCGACACCGTGATCACAAGTGCTCTCACGGTCGCGTCCAGACACCGGTCTTGCCGCCGGTCTTCTCCTCGACGCGCACGCCAGTGATGACGGCCGCGGGGTCGACGGCCTTGACCATGTCGATCAGGGCCAGGGCCGCCACGGTGACGGCGGTCAGCGCCTCCATCTCGACGCCGGTGCGGTCGGCGGTCTTGACCCGGGCGGTGATCTCCACCCCGGTGTCGACGACGTCGAGCACGACTTCGACGCCCTGCACGGCGATCGGGTGGCAGAGCGGGATGAGGTCGGGCGTGCGCTTGGCCCCCATGATCCCGGCGATCCTGGCCACGCCGAGGGCGTCGCCCTTGGGGACGTCGCCCGCGCGGAGGGCGGCCACGGCGGGAGCGGCGAGCAGGACGCGCCCGGTGGCGGTGGCCGTACGGACGCTGACGTCCTTCTCCGAGACGTCCACCATGCGGGCGGCGCCGGTTTCGTCGATGTGCGTCAGATCGGTCATGTCTCTCCTCGCCTACTCGGAGTCGTGTCCGCGAATCGCGCCGTGAATCGTGCTGTGCATCGCACGGTGGATCGCGCCGTGAATCGCGCGGTGCATCGCACTGTGGATTCGCTCGCTGCGCCCGCTCACAGCGGGATCACCTCCACTTCGGCTCCCTCGGGGAGCTCTGTCACGTCTTCGGGCACGACGACGAGGGCGTTGGCGGACGCGAGCGCGGCGAGCTGGTGCGAGCCCTGCCCGACGACCGGCGCCACCTTCTCCCCCGACAGCACGGCGCGCAGGTAGGACCGCTTCCCCGCGGGCGACCGCAGGTAGGCCGTGGTGGTCGCCCTGATCGTCAACGGCGGGCCCTCGGGCAGGCCGCGCATCTTGCGCAGGGCCGGCTCGACGAAGAGCACGAACGACACGAAGGACGAGACGGGGTTGCCGGGCAGCGTGAAGATCGGCACGTCGTCGTCGCCGACCACGCCGAAGCCCTGGGGCATCCCCGGCTGCATGGCGACCTTCTCGAAGACGACCTTGCCGAGCGGGGCCAGCGCCTCCTTGACCGGTTCGTACGCGCCCATGGAGACGCCGCCACTGGTGACCACGGCATCGGCCCGGACGAGCTGGGCCTCAAGCGCGTCGAGGAACCGCTGCGGGTCGTCCGTCACGGCTCCGGCGCGGAAGACCTCTCCCCCGGCCTCCTGGACGGCCGCCGCGATCATGAAGCTGTTGGACTCCCAGATCTGGCCGTGTCCCAGCGGCGTGCCCGGCTCGGCGAGCTCGGCTCCGGTGGAGATCACCACGACCCGGGGCCGGGGCCGTATCAGCACGCGGCGACGGCCGACCCCGGCCAGGATGCCGAGCTGCGCGGGCCCGATCACGCTCCCCGCACGGAGCACGATCTCGCCCGCGCGTACGTCCTCGCCGGAGCGCCGGATGGCATTGCCCGCGGGAACCGGCCGGTGGACGGTGACACGGGCCGTGCCGCCGTCGGTCCACTCCACCGGCACGACGGCGTCGGCACCGGCGGGCACGGGCGCGCCGGTCATGATGCGCGTGACCATGCCCGGCCCCATCGCGCGCAGCTCGCTGTCCCCCGCGGCCACGTCCTCGATCACCGGGAGCACGACCGGCGCGCCGGCCACGTCCGCGGCGCGTACGGCATAGCCGTCCATGGCCGAGTTGTCGAAGGGGGGAAGTGCCACAGGCGACGCGACGTCCTCCGCGAGCACGGTGCCGTGGGCCCGTTCGAGGTCGACCTCGAGGGGCGCCAGCGGCCGTACGGTCGCGAAGATGTCGGCCAGGTGCCGATCGACCGATTTCATGCCTCTAGGATCCCGCCTGGTCGAGGAACTCGCGCAGCCACGGGATGAACTCCGGCGCCAGGTCCTCGCGGTCGGCCGCGAACTGGACGACCGTGCGCAGGTAGTCGAGCTTGTTGCCCGTGTCGTAGCGGCGGCCGCGGAACAGCACGCCGTGGACCGGGCCACCCTCTTCCGTGCCGCGGGAGGCCAGCGTGCGCAGGGCATCGGTGAGCTGGATCTCGCCGCCGCGACCGGGCGGGGTGTGCTCCAGCACCTCGAACACGGCCGGGTCGATCACGTAACGGCCGATGATCGCCCAGTTGGACGGCGCCTCGTCGGCCGGCGGCTTCTCCACCAGGTCGGTCACACGGACGACGTCGTCCTGGTCGGTCACCTCGATGGCGGCCGCGCCGTACAAGGAGATCTGCTCGCGCGGCACCTCCATCAGGGCGATGACGCTGCCGCCGTAGGTGGCGCGAACCTCGATCATGCGCTGCAGCAACGGGTCACGGGGGTCGATCAGGTCGTCACCGAGCAGACAGGCGAAAGGCTCGTCGCCGACGTGCTGCTTGGCGCACAGGACGGCGTGGCCGAGGCCCTTGGGCTCGCCCTGGCGCACGTAGTGCATGGTGGCGAGGTCGACAAGCTCCTGGACCTGCGAGAGGCGCTCCTCGTCGCCCTTGGCGCGGAGCGCGTCCTCGAGTTCGTAGGCGACGTCGAAGTGGTCCTCGATCGAGCGCTTGTGGCGGCCGGTCACCATCAGAACGTCGAGCAGACCGGCGGAAACCGCCTCCTCGACGACATACTGAATGGCCGGCTTGTCGACGATGGGCAGCATCTCCTTGGGAGTCGCCTTGGTCGCGGGCAGGAATCGGGTGCCGAGGCCCGCCGCCGGCACAACGGCTTTCGTTACGTTCTCAAAGTCAGCCATGGTGGAACACTAATGGAGCAGGCTATGGACAAGATGAACCTACGGCGATGGATTCTTAACACACGGTCAGGGCTGGATGAGAAGGTCCTGCGTGAGTCGTCCGCCGCGATCAGGGAGCACCTGCTGGAGCAACCCTGGGTTCAGATGGCCGGGCTGGTCGCGTGTTACTGGTCGATCGGGTCCGAGCCGTCAACCCACGGCCTGGTCTTCGCACTGTGGAAGCACGGGGCGACGGTCATGCTGCCGGTGCTCCGGCCGGACCGCGATCTCGACTGGGCGGTGTACGACGGTCCGGACTCCCTCGCTCCCGGTCCGTACGGGATCATGGAGCCGGTGGACACGCGGCGCGGCGTGGACGCGATCAGGACAGCCGCGCTGGTCATCGTCCCCGCGCTCGCGGTGGACAGGTCGACGGGGATCCGGCTCGGGCGTGGCGGCGGGTCCTACGACCGCGCACTGGCCAGAGTGGGACCCAACGTCCCGACCGTGGCGCTGCTGCATGAAGGGGAGCTGATCGAGGGGATTCCCGCCGAATCACACGATCAGCCCGTCGCATTTGGGGCATTACCGACCGGTATTGTTCATTTGCGACAAATGTGACGAGGCTGCCGTAGCTCGAAGGGGGGGCAGGTGGGGCTGAACGTATGGCTGCTCCTGTCCGCCATCGTCGTCATCACGGCAATCATCTCGGTCCGCATCGCCCACCGCACGGGCCTGCCCAGCCTGTTGATCTATCTCGGCCTCGGCATGCTGGTCGGGGAATCGGGATTCGCGCACATCCACTTCGAGAACGCGGCGCTCGCCCAGCAGCTCGGTCTCGTCGCACTCGCCGTCATCCTCGCGGAAGGCGGTCTGACGACCAACTGGCAGAGCGTACGACGTGCCGTGCCCACGGCCCTGGTCCTGGCCACGGTCGGCGTCGCGGTCAGCATCGTCGCGTTCGCGGTGGCCGTACAGGGCCTCCTCGGCATGAGCTGGCGGATGTCGCTGCTGTTCGGCGCGGTGCTCGCCTCAACCGACGCGGCGGCCGTGTTCTCCGTGCTGCGGCGGCTTCCCCTGCCTCCGCGGATCGCGGGCGTGCTGGAGGCGGAGTCCGGTTTCAACGACGCGCCGACCGTGATCGTCGTGACGATGCTCAGCCTGCCCTCCGCGCCCATGCCGTCAACGTGGGACATCCTGGTCAACGCCGCGTACGAGCTGGCGGTGGGGGCCGCGGTGGGGCTGGCGATCGGCCCCCTGGCGTCGTACCTGTTGCGCCGGGTGGCGCTGCCCGCCTCCGGCCTCTACCCGATCGCCGTCATGGCCGTCGCGTTCCTCGCGTACGCGGGGGCCGTGCAGCTCCACGCGAGCGGCTTCCTCGCCGTCTACGTCGCGACGCTGATCATCGGGAACAGCCGCCTGCCGCACCGATCAGCCACCCGCGGGTTCGCGGAGGGCGCCGCGTGGCTGGCCCAGATCGGCCTCTTCGTCATGCTCGGCATGCTCGCCAGCCCTTCGGAGCTGCCGAAGACGATCGTCCCCGGCCTGCTGGCGGGTGTGGCCCTCGTGCTGCTCGCCCGCCCGCTCTCCGTCGCCGTCTGCGCGCTTCTCGTGTGGCTCGCGCGCATCGACCGGATCTCCTGGAGAGAACAGGTGTTCCTCTCCTGGGCCGGTCTGCGCGGCGCGGTGCCCATCGTCCTGGCCACGATCCCATGGGCGGACGGCATGATCGGCGCCAAAGGGCTGTTCAACGAGGTCTTCATCATCGTGGTCGTCTTCACGCTGGTGCAGGGCCCGACCTTGCCGTTCCTGGCCCGGCGGCTCGGCATCAGCGCCGAGGGAGAGGCCCGCGACCTCGACGTGGAGGCCGCGCCGCTTGAGGAGCTGAAGGCGGATCTGCTGCAGGTGCGGATCCCTCCCGGCTCCATGATGCAGGGCGTGGAGATCTTCGAGCTGAGGCTCCCCGCGAACGCGGCGGTGACGATGATCGTGCGCGAGGGACGTTCCTTCGTCCCGTCGGAGACCACCAAGTTGCAGGCCGAGGACCAGCTCCTCGTGGTCACCACGGCCGCGCAGCGGCAGGTCGTCGAACAGCGACTGCGCGCCGTGAGCCGCAAGGGCAAACTGGCCGGCTGGTACGGCGAACGCGGCACAACGTGAACGTTCACATGAGTGAACGGCGCCGGCCTCCGACGCGGGCGTTCCGGATGGCGCGCCGAAGGCGTGTCACGCGTCGCCGTCCCATCATGTGGACATGCGGTGTTCCGGGATGTGGTGACACCGTCTCCTGCGGAGTGACACCCGTGATCACATACGGATGACGTCCAGGCGTGTGAGCACAGGGCATTCGCGCCTGTGGCGCGGGCATTCCGGCAGGTCGGGCGGGCGCCTCAGTCGCGGGTACGCAATAAATGGGGCCTGAGTAGCGTTTATGCTTCTCGGCTGCGTACCATTAGCAGTCGCACCGGTTGAGTGCCAGTTTCAGGAGGAGCGCGTGCCCACCTACCAGTACGCCTGTACCGCTTGCGGTGAGCAGCTGGAGGCCGTCCAGAAGTTCTCTGACGCCCCGCTCACCGACTGTCCGCAATGCACCGGCAAGCTGCGCAAGGTGTTCTCCGCAGTCGGCATCGTGTTCAAGGGGTCCGGCTTCTACCGCACCGACAACCGGTCCTCCAGCTCGTCGAAGTCGACGACCTCGACGTCAGGCGACTCGTCCAAGACGGAGTCCACCTCTGCTCCGGCCAAGACCGAGTCCACCCCCGCTCCGGCGGCGACCTCGACGCCCGCGTCGAGCACCTCCGCGGCGTAGCCTTCCCGGCCCGGCTCATCCGGGCCAGGACTTCATCCGGGCGAGAACTTCATCGGCCCTGAGGCGGGCCAACGCGGATCGGGCAATTCGCGGATCGGGCAAGTCGCGGACCGGGCTCAGGCCACCGCTTCTGGGCGAGAAAAGTTATCCACAGGGCCCGAATCCACCCCGACGCCCTTTCGCTAGGGTCTGCCCATGGTCACTCGCGCAGACATCGGTGTCATCGGCGGTTCCGGGTTCTACTCACTGCTCGACGACGCCAAAGAGGTCCAGGTCGGCACGCCGTACGGCCCGCCCAGCGACACGATCACGCTCGGCCGCATCGGTGGTCGCTCCGTGGCGTTCCTCCCCCGGCACGGGCGTGGTCACGTGCATCCGCCCCACACCATCCCTTATCGCGCCAACATGTGGGCGCTGCGTTCGCTCGGCGTCCGCCAGGTCATCGCTCCGTGTGCCGTCGGCTCTCTCCGCGCGGAGTACGGCCCCGGCACCCTGGTGATCCCCGACCAACTCGTGGATCGGACGACCAGCAGGGAGCAGTCCTACTACGACTCCGGCTGTGCCGTTCACGTCTCCTTCTCGGATCCCTACTGCCCCACCGGGCGCGATGTCGCGCTGAGCGCCGCCCGCGAGGGCGGGTGGTCCCCCGTCGACGGCGGCGCGCTCGTGGTGATCGAGGGGCCCCGGTTCTCCACCAGGGCGGAGTCGCAGTGGTACGCCGGAGCCGGTTGGTCGATCATCGGCATGACGGCGATGCCCGAGGCCGTGCTCGCCCGCGAGCTGGCCCTTTGCTACACGCAGATCTCCCTGGTGACCGACCACGACGCCGGGGTGATGGCGGGCGAGGGCGTCACCCACGAAGAGGTCCTGGCTGTCTTCGCCGCCAACGTCGAACGGATGCGCTCCCTCATCGGGCAGGTCGTGGCAGCCCTTCCGGAGGAGCGCTCCTGCCCTTGCGGCAGCGCTCTCGATGGCATCCCGCTCCCGTTCGTGCTGCCTTGACCGCATGCGTGCCCTGAGCCGTCCGCTGGCCCGCCACCGCCGTCTCATCGCCGCATTGCTCGCCGCCGCCTCCGTGGCGTGCGCGCTCCTGGCCGTACGGCAGCCGCCCGGCGTCGCCGTTCTCGCCGCGGCCCGTGACCTCCCCGGGGGGCGGGTGTCCGCGCCGGACGTCACCGTCGTGCGGCTGCCGCCGGACGCGGTTCCCGACGGCGCGTTCAACGAGAAGGCCTCCATCGTCGGCAGAGTCCTGTCGGGGCCGGTACGCCGAGGGGAACTCCTCACCGACGTCCGGCTGCTCGGGCGGGGATTCCTGTCGGCCCTGGGCTCCGGTCTGGTGGCGACCCCGGTGCGGATCGCCGACGCCGACGCGGCAACCCTGCTCTCGCCGGGGGACGTGGTCGATGTCCTCGCCGCCTTCAGGCAGGAGGCCGCTCAGGCGATCACCGTCGCTCGGGAGGTCACGGTCGTGACCAGACCGGCGACCGGATCCGTCGAGGGCGCGCTCCTGGTGCTCGCCACCACGAGCGAGCAGGCGATCGCCCTCGCCCGGGCGCAGTCCAGCAGCCGCCTCTCCGTGACCGTCCACGCCCGATAGCGCCCCGCCGGGGCAGTGAATCATGCTGCCGGCCCGCCGGCCGGTGATGATCTGGCCGTTCGGCGGCGGCGTGACTACGACGACGTCGCGGCGGCCGTGGTCGTCACTGTCATGGGCTGCCGCGCCCTCCTCGGCATGGGACGCCAGGTCGTCAGCAGGGCCATGGCGAGCAGCAGTTCCGCGATGTCCCCGCCGTAGTACATGATCTCGGCGGCGCCGTGCAGTTCCACCACCGGCACCCGTACGTCGATGAACAGCCCGGCGTACATCAGCTGGGCCAGCGTGGCGTGCGAGGTGATAGCCATGCCCAGCACGACCAGCCGCATCCGGACGGATGGGCGCCGGGGTGCCGGGTCCGGTCCCGCGACGACCCAGGCGAACAGGCAACCCGCGATCACGAAGTGGAGGTGCACAAGGTGATGCGACAGTTGACCGTCGGCCACCAGCCGATACAGCGGCGTGAAGTACAGCGCGGCCATACCGCCCACGTTGAGCACCAGCGCGAGCCACGGATTCGTGATCGCGCGCACCGCGCGGCTGTGGAGAACCCTCGCGACACGACGCCTGTGCGGCGGTGGGAGAGACCGCAACAGCAGCGTCAGCGGAGCTCCCAGCACGAGAGCGGTCGGGGCCAGCATCCCGATGAGGAGATGCTGCAGCATGTGCCCACGAAAGTCGCCCTCGGCGAAGGTGGCGACCGGCGGGAGCATCGCCACCATGAGCAGCGTTCCCCCGGCGACGACGCTCGCCGTACGCCATCGGCTCCAGCCCCTCGGCTCACGCCGTACGCGCCGGGCGAGCACGAGATAGCCGGCGACCAGGAGGGCGATGACCGCCGACTGCAGGAGCGCGGCGATCCCACCACCGTGGCCCTCATGCGCGAGGTGGGTCATGCGGCGGAGCCGCTCGGCTCAGCATGCAGACGGCCCGCCCCGCGCTGCAGCAGCCATCCTCCGGCGACCAGCAGCGCGCCCAGCACGAGGAACCCCACGTCCCACCACGTCTGGTACGGCCCGCGGCGCACGTGGTGGATGGCCAGGATGTGGTGGTCGATGACGCCTTCGACGAGGTTGAACAGCCCCCAGCCGACCAGAGCCCACCCCCAAAGCGCGCGCGAGGCCCAGACATTCCTCCGGCGATGGGACATCCGCGAATACAGCATCGCCAGGCCCACCAGCACCGCCGTCCAGGTGAACACGTGGAAGAACCCGTCCCACAGGGTGTTCATCCGCAGCCCGGGGACGGTGTCGGTGGGGTAGTAACGCACCCCGATGTTGTCGCTGTCCGTGCCGCTCAGCATGTGGTGCCACTGCAGGACCTGATGGAGCATGATGCCGTCGACGAAACCGCCGAGCCCTACACCGAGGATCACCCCCGGCAGGGCGATGTCCCGCGTCGTGCCGGACTGAGCCGCTCTGGTCGCCATCTTCAGACTCTCCTGTAGTCACACCGGTGCCCGTCTCGCGGGGTCCGACGGGTCCCGGCCTCCATGTCCTCGCGGGCATCGGGGGTGTCGACCTGCTCATCAGGTCGAGAAACCGCGGCGGTGGCCGGACGGCCACCGGATCGGGAAGGCACCCGGACAAGATCCGATGCTAGGCCGGGAAACCGCAGATCAGAGCGCAGGAAACGCCGTCTGCCTGCGTCGCCTGTCCGTTCCGGCGCCCGCACCGCCACCAGGGCGGCGGACGGGATCGACAGAGCGGTCGAGGGTGTGGCGGGGCCTGTGGGGCGTCACGATCGGCACTGAGCCGAAGCGGGGTCGGGCGGGGTCGGCAGGGAGCCGGATCAAGGACGGGGACAGGGGAAGATGCGAGGGCCAGAGCCCCGGATCAGAGGAGGGAGCCCACCGTGGGGTCGTACTCCCAGTGCCACGGCTCGAACGGGCTGTGATAGGCCCAGTCGGGGTGGATGAAGCCGAAGCGCTTCGAGTTGGCCTCAAGCCAGTTGAACTGTGCGGACCGGAAGATCTGCACGCCACCGCAGAGATCGACGGCCATGCCCAGGCCGTGGTTGCTCTTGCCCGGCGTGGCCGCGAGACCGGGACGCTGGTAGTAGACGGCCTGCTGGTCGGCGAGGCTGCGATAGCTGTCGGAGACGCATATGGGTGTGCCGAAACGCTGCTTGTACGCGACGTTGAGATCCGCGAAAGCGATCGCCGCGTCGGCGCGCAGTTCCTCGCCCTTCTGGGGAAGCGGGCAGAGATACTCCTTGGGCAGCAGACCGTTGGGGTACTGAGCCGCGAGATCGATCCGCGTGGGGTCGCAGGCGTCTGTACCCCGATTGTTCGCGTTGACCTTGACGCCGAGCTTGACCAGCGCGCGGGTGAGCGACTTGACGAGAGTGGACGAGCGCTTACGCAAAGCGTCGATCTCGGCGTCCAACTGGGCTTCCTGCAGGAGGTTCTCAGCGCGCAGTTCCTGCGCCTCCGTAGCCAGCCGTTCGCGTTCCTGGAAGAGCTTTCCCGCGTCGGACACGACGATGTTCTGTCCGGCGACGAGGTGGTTCACGTCGCTGAGCGCGCGGAGGGTGGGCGTGCCGTCGCCGTTCGGAAAGAACGCCATGCTGTTGGCCGTCGGGTCCTGGTAGATGAACTCGACGATCTCGGACAAGGGCTTGCGCACCTTGGCCAACTGCTGGTTGGCGACCTGGAGCTGGGTCAGCTTGGTGGCGACCTGCTTCTGCACGGCGTCGAACTGCTTCTGCCGAGCCTTCAGCGTTCTGTTGGCGTCCTCGATGCCCTTGAACGCTTTCTGTGCTTCACGCCGCAGTTCGGTGAGATTGGCCGGGTCCTTCAGCGGAACGACGGCTGCTGCGGCGGCGCTGCGAGGGGCGCTGCCCGCGTGAGCGGCACCGGCCGTGGCCCCACCGGCGAGCGAAGTCATCGCCGTGACAACCGCGATCAGACCCGCCGATCGAGGAGATGGCACGATCGACTCCTCCATTGCGAATTCATGACCTGGGTCAGGGACGCACGTTACTACAGCCGGATGAATGCCGGGTCCGAGGCGTCTCGCGGTCAGGTCGTCCGGCGCATCCGCTCCTGGCAGAGCTCCCACAGCCAGGTGTTCTGCCATTCCCGCGCGCAGGAGAACTCCTGGGCCTTGGGCTCCGCCCGTCGCGTCGGCGGCTGATGCCGGGACCTCGGTGACACCTTCCTTACCGGCTTGACCGGCCGCTCCGGAGAGAGGGGGCGATGCGGTTTCCGGATCAGCGGAGGCGGCACGATTCCCTGATACAGCGGCACGAGCGCCTGATAGAGCAGATCCGGACGCGCCGGGTGGTCATCGTTCGACTTCGGTGGTGGCGGCGGCTGCCGTGCGGCCACGGCGAGCGAGCCACGGAGTGAGTCGCCGTATCCAGTGAGCTCGCCAACGAGCAGGCCGACGGCGAGCAACGCCGGTGCGAGCATCGCCGCGACGAACATGCGCATACCCCGAGCTCGTCCACGTCGCCGTATGGTCACGAAGCGTGACGGTAATCGGGTAAGCTGGCGATGGGTTGTTCGCTTGCCAGGGCTTTACCGCCCATCAGGGCAGCGATGACCATGAAGTCGGACGACTTATCCGCCCCAACGGCGCGCGTGGTGCCAACCTTTCGCTAGGCTTACAGGGCATGTCTCGCCTCCGTAGCTCAGGGGATAGAGCACCGCTCTCCTAAAGCGGGTGCCGCAGGTTCGAATCCTGCCGGGGGCACACAGTTGACCTTGTAACTTGCCGTCTTACCTGGAGATCCTCTCCGGGTACGGCTTCCGCCCATGCAGCCGTAGGCCATCGAGGGCAGCCCCGGATCACCGTTCACGGAATATGCACGGGATGATCTTGAGGTCGTTCGACCAGGTCGCAGCACCGCTTTCCAAGCTCGCCTTACGGCGCGGAGAGGCCGGCAAGATCTGAGCCCTTTCACCCACATGGTCTCGCGAGCAGCCATCGCGGCTAGCGCTGCATCAAATAAGTGAACAAAGCTATGCCGGCCAGAAATCCGAATACGAACGCATAGAAGGTTGGCTTCCAATTGACGACTATCTGTACTGGTGGTGGCGTAACTACCCCCTCAACGCGATCGGCGTGAATTCTGATACTATCGACCGTCTCGTTCAATTGGTCTATTAGACTATCTCGACCGTACGATTGAGTTAAGCTACCGAGGGTTCCGGAGATTCTCTCAAATCCTTCTAGTGCCCGCTCCACCCTCACGGCAAATTCGCGCGCCTCACTAATTTTAGTGCCAGCATCCAGAAGCCTCCTGGCGACATCCTCGTTTATATTCTTACCGGCGAACAAGAGGGCATTTGCAACATCCTCATTGATATTCCGGGCAGCGTATTCGAGGGCATGGACGACATCGGGCGATACCACGCCATCCCGCAGAGCTTTCCGTAGGAGTCGTGCAAGCGCCGGCGCCTCCTGAGAGAGCTTCTCAAGTATCGCTTGCGTCGTCTTGTCGATGGCGTTGATAGTGCCGTAGTTGTCGCGGCCGACGAAGGCCCCAGCGCCGTGGTTATGTTGTTCGACGCGAGATGGTTCGCCCTCTGGATGTGCGACCATCGTCAGGATTCCCCGGGCGTTGTTATGCCACCGTAGTTATCCCGGCCAATAAAGGTACCCGAACCGTGATTGTGCTGCTCGCCGACGTTCATCGTCTCCGTCGCCGTGGGCGCGGACTGTGCGATGGCCTCGAGGTCGGCCCGGATCTCGGGGTGCTCGGCCAGATACGCTGCGAGGTGTACACCCCATCGAGCTCTTACGTCGGCCTCTGAAGTGGCTCGTCGAGCAAGGGCGAGCGAGTCGTCTTCTGCGGCGCGGAGTGAAGTAGATTGCTCCTCTTCGGTTCCCCCTCGGAAGATGCGCTTAATTCGGGCACGCGCAGCGTCTACCTGGCCATTGAGCATGTAGGCAACCAGGTTTCCTGCCGCGCCGGTGATGATCGCCATCGTCGCCGGGTCTAGCATCTCATGCACACTCCGATCAGCACTTCGGCAAGTCGCCGACCCCAATAATCGACCAGGCTTCACTATAAATGTGGGGAACGACAAAAGTGAGTGATCATCTTTCCCGTCGAGGACACTGGCAGCGTTCGCGTGCCGGGCTGCTGGCGTGTATTTGCGCCCCGGCTCAGGCTGTTCCGTCGCTGTTCCATGGGAACCCGGGAAGCAGTGGAAAGTGATGCGAGCCATCCACAGGCATAGGACCAGGTCAGGAGCCTGATCGGGGAGTCGGCCCAGGTGGGCAGATCGGGCGTCGGAGAACACCCAGTTCTACGAGGGGGAGCGCAATGAGGGCCACGAGGGTATGAGATGGACGGATCACAGGTCAGACACCCTCTGACGGTGCCAACACAGGCCTCGGCTGGCCCTTTTGCTGAAGCGCTGGTACTCCTATGCCGTCCGGAAAGTGCAGAAAGATGTCACCGGTATCCGATTGGATGAGGCTCATGACTGCTCACGATGTGGCTCGTCTGCTGCCCGAGATCCCGAAACTTCGTGATCTATGCCGGTCCATGGCGGTGCTGGAGGCCATCCTGAGCCCGGAATGGTCCAGCCGCTACCACTCCTTTGACGCGAGCTGGGGCCCTGGGGAGGAGATGGCCTCAATGCGCAACGGGTCGGGAGACGAATACTCCATCGTCTTCTCCGCTGCGGGTGCGTACATCCGGGGCTTCGACCACGAGGCGGTGATGAGTCCGTACGGCAACGACGGGCCGTGGCCGGGGGTGCTCGACTCCGTCCCAGAAGTCTTCCGCACCTGTGTGCAGGAGCCGGCGTTCTGCGACGAGCACGGCATGCCGGTCGTGACCGCCTGCCTGTGGCGTGCGGCCGGTGATGACTGTTGGCGGGTGGGTGAGATCGACTACCCGGACGGCGTGGGCGACCCCGATGGGGCGGTGCACCTGTTCGCACGGCTCGTCGATTCGTCTCCGGAGGCGTTCCGGCGGTTCGCGGAGGACTATTACGAGGTGCCCGTGGGTCTCGATGCGGTACGGCACGTCTATGCCCTCCGTCCACTGACGCAGACAGTGGTCACCACGCTGAACGCTGACCTTTCCGTGGAGGACCTCACCGACGATCTTGCGGCAGCCCGGTATCCGTCCGTTGCCGGTTGAAAGCTGGAAGGCCAGCGCGAGCAGTGCTGAGGCGCGTTGACAGAGTGCTGTACAGCAGCGCGTACAGGTTCCCTACGGATCAGAAGGCGTGCACTCGCAAAGGCCAAAAATCTTGCTAACGCTGTCCTTGCACGCTCGTGGACAAGACTGGAAGGCGATCAAGGAACCTGACCTCTGAGCAGGCACGAGCGATGTCTCTAGACCTTGGTGGACGATCTCCGGCCGACCTAAATCGCAGGTTGCGAGGCCCTGGCGGACTGTGAGTGGAGCCAGGCAGGCGTTAAGTATCGATCTCGTACCGGTACCAGCGCCGCCGGTCACCGTCTTCGTGCAGCCATAGCATCCCGTCCCGGCCGATCTTGCCACGTGCCCAGCTCTTCGGATGCCTGCTTTCCGGCAGTACCAGGGGCTCGCGACCAGTCTCTACGACGATTCCGCCTTCCCTGCGGGCCCTGCGGATCTCCCAGTAGTACTCGTCATCCATTCGGCGCTGATCGAGGAAGGCGAGTTCGGCAGCGCAGACGGCCAGGCCGCTACATCGGGTGACAGGGTTCGGCGTGACGGTACGGATGCCATTCGCGTCGATCTCGACCAGCGGGAAGTCGGTGTAAGGGCAGGCGTGGACCAGGTCACGGCCGACGTTCAGCGCGTAGCAGTCACACCAGACGACACCCGGAGTGTCGGACGCCAGCCACAGCGGCGCTCCACCTTTGTCCCATCGAGCGAGGCCCAGCATGAATCGGTTGGAACAGGTGCCGTCCGGGTTGGCGGCCCAGTACTCCGACTCGTCGAAGTAGCTGGTCCAGATGTTCCCGTGAAGGTCCGTCATGAGTTGCTCGATGCCGTCGCCCGCATAGAAGGCTGCCTGGGTCCGCCCGTCGCCGTCGATCACTTGGACATTGGCGGTGAGGAGGAGCTCATCCCTGGGCACCGGCTCCAGGTAGCGCTCGCGGGGCACGCCGGGAGGAGCACAACGGGTGGAGGCGAGCACGACGCCGTCGCCGAGGGTATCGATCCGGGTGAACCACAGGTCGAGGTCGGACAGCGGGATCTCGCGGATGTCCGCCCCGTCGCAGATGACGACGGTTGCATCGTAGCGCGGAGGCGGCCGGAGCTCGGAGAAGTGCGGGATTGGGACGAAACCCTGGGCGGGATCGGCAACCAGGGCGACGAGCCGACCTAGATGGTCGACTGTCGAAGCTACAACCTCGAGACGGGCGTAGCGGTCGGGGAGCGTCGCGTGGAGCGCGAGCCGGCGGTTAGCAGGCATGCGCCTTTCTGGTCGTCATGGACTCATGATCGCACACCTGTATCGATGGTGTCGGTAGTCTGCCGCCGACATAGCCGGCGGGCGAGCCGCCCGTCTGCGAACGATCTGGATCGACTGTGGCACCTGGCCTGGTGTCGACCACCAGGCCGACCACGGATCACGGACGTACTTCAGGCCATCGGGATCCTGCACGAGAGCGGTGAGAACGTTGGCTCGCGATGACAGCAGCAGTGCCAGCACGTCGGCCACCACGGGCATCCGGCGGCAGCCGTACACCACGCTCTGACCACCCTCAGGCGTCAAGGGGAGCACTGATCCGCAAACGTTGGTCCACCGCGACGACGAGCTGATCGGCCAGGCCCGGAACGATGTCCTGCGCCCACTGACGCAGTGCGGCGAGGAAGCCGGCGAGGTCCTGGTGAACGCCCTGGAGAAGGTCGGGCAGGGCGTCGCATGGGATATCGATGTGCTGCTCGGATGAGCCGGGGAGTTCTCCCGGACAAAGCTGGTCCTCGTCCTGCCAGAGACGCAGCACCGGCCCACGCTGCTCCAGCAGTACATCAGGGCTGTGGCCGAGGTAGATCATCTGTCCGCGCTGGACATCCAGCCAGTCGCGCCATTCGTCGAGCCCCACGCAGCATCCGGGGTCGATGACGACATCGCCAGCCGTGACGCGGAGACCGCCCGGCGCAAAAGCCTCATCGTCGGAGGTCAGATACGCCTCGATTGCTTCGACCGCGTCCGCCACGATGATCGACGAATCGTTATCGGTGACGTTTCTCCCGATCAACGCCCACACGATGGCTCCGACCCTCTCAGGCGTCGGCAGGCGGGGAACCGTGAGAAGGAACCCACCTTGCTCGACAGCCCAGAACGGACAGCCCCCATGCCACCGCTCAAGGACCGGCGTCATCGTGATCACTGCTGGAGTGTAACGAGCCCGTCGCTCCCAGAAATAGTGAAGGCCGGGACAGCCCGGGGCCTGGCCGAGCAGGATCGGCAGCTCACTCCTCCAGCGCTTGAGAGATCTTGCTGTTAGCGCGTCCTCGCTGCCCTTCGATGCACTTGGCGTAGGCCCTCAGGAGCACATCGACGCTGTGCCCCGCTCGCTCGGCAACCTCGGTTGCCGGGACTCAGACAGAGAGACACAAGAAGCGATCTTTCCTGAGCCGCCGTCTCAGGTCGATCCACAGGTCAAGCGCCCTGCGATGACTTTTGAAGCGGTACACGCTGGTGCGCTGCGTTCAGCCGCAGCGTTTCGTGTTGCGAAGGGCGACTTCATCGCGAGCCGCCACTGTGCGTGTCGCTATGTAAACCCCGGGTTTCATCTTGACTGCCGCACGCCGCCCCTACATGCTAGATCGTATTTCCTATAGGCATCCCGTGCAGACTGGGAGTCCCCGTGATCCGCCCCCCCACTCCACGAGCGCTCACAAGCCCTCCCGCAGCCAACCGGTCCTCGTCCCCACCGCGGTGTGCCCCGTCAGCCGGACGCGGCACCGGCACCCGGCGCGCTCTGTATCTCGGCACCATCGTCGCGATGGTGCTCAGCTTGGCAGCCATCGCGGTCGGCGCCCCGGGCTACGCTGCCGCCGAGGCGGCGCACCGTATCTACGCGGCCCCGGACGGCACAGGCACTGCGTGCACCACCGACGAGCCCTGCTCGATCCAGCAGGCGCAACTCTCCGCGCGGACCGCTGCGGCTGACATGGACTCTGACATCCACGTGCTGCTGGCTGGAGGTACCTACTACCTCGCCGAACCGCTCACCTTCACCTCGGCCGACTCCGGCCGTAACGGGTTCCGGATCGTGTGGCAGCCCGCGGGTCCGCAGCGACCCGTCCTCTCCGGCGGAATCCCGCTGAGCGGCTGGGCGCCGGCCGCGGACGCCCCCAACCGCTGGAGCGTCGACGTCCCCGATGGGATCAGCACCCGCGGGCTCTATGCCAATGACGTCCGAGTGCCGCGCTCGCGGGGCACCAGCCCCGTGACGCTGACCCGCACGACGCCGACCTCGAACTTCGCCAGCGGCGGCTACACCGCAGCCAACTCCTCGCTCGCGTCGTGGCGGAACCCCGACCAGATCGAGTTCGTCTACGACAACCACCAGGCCTGGGGCCAGAGCCGCTGCCTCGTCGGCAGCATCGTGGGCACCGCGGTGACCATGTCGCAGCCCTGCTGGCAGAACACCCAGCGCCGCTCCTCGCCGATCGGCCAGGGCAACGACAACCCGTCCGGCGGCTTCCCAAGCTTGGCGGCGAACTCCCAGCCCACCTGGATCGAGAACGCCTTCGAGCTCATGAAGGCGGGCGACTGGTACTACGACAAGTCCCTGCACAAGGTCTACTACTGGCCCAAGAGCGGTGAGGACCCCGCGTCCATGAGTTTCGTGCTCGCCGTCAACGAGCACGTCATCTACAGCGAGGCGAGTTGGGCCGATCCACTTGCCAACGTGACGTTCACGGGCCTCGAGTACGCGCACACCACCTGGTACCAGCCGAGCACCAACGTCGGTTTCTCCCAGATCCAGGCGAGCAATACCGTCACGCTGCCGAACGGCTACGACTTCCAGGGCCTGTGCCAGTACGTGACCAACCCACCAGTCTTCCCGCCGGCCGGCGAACTGCCCGACCAGTGCCCCACCGAGAACTACACACCGCCGACCGCGGCGGTGCAGCTGAGCGGCACGAAGAACCTCCGGTTCCTCAACAACGAGTTCCGCCACATCGGCAACGCCGGCTTGTGGCTCTACCACGGCGCCAACGGCGACCTCGTCGAGGGCAACGAGTTCACCGACATCTCCAGCAACGGCCTCGTGCTCGGTGCGATGGACGACCCGCTGCCGCTCGATGACGACCCGGACGAGATCGCGATCAACAACTCGATCCGTAACAACTACCTGCACAACGTGGCCGAGGAGTTCTCCGGCGGCGTGGGTATCTCGGTGTACTACACGAGAGGCACCGTCGTGGAGCACAACCAGCTGATGGACATGCCGTACACCGGCGTGAGCTTCGGCTGGGGCGGCCACCACATCGATATCAACCACTTGACTGCGGACCCGAGCATCAACCAGGACAACGTGATCCGCAACAACGTCTTCATCAACACGATGCGTGACCGCAGCGATGGTGGGCCGATGTACACCCAGGGCCACCAGTCGAACAACACCTGGGAACACGCGCTGCAGGTCACCGGAAACGTCGCGTTCAGCAACCCCGGCCCGCGGTACTTCTTCTACCACGACGAGGGCAGCAGCTACATCCTGCTCGACGGCAACGCCGAGTACGGCAACGGGGGCGGCTTCAACGGCGGCTGCACCACGCCCGGTCCGGTTCGGGTCTCGAACAACTACCGGGTGGGCGCGATCAACAGCAACATCTGCAGCTTCAATGGCCCGACGGCGAACTTCACGGACGAGGGCAACGTCCAGATCTCCAGCAACCCGAGCCCCGGCGTCATCCCGAACTCGCTGCTTGCCAACGCCGGCCTGCAGCCGGCCTACCAGCACCTGCTGTACCAGCAGCCGCCGCGGATCTACATCGTGAGCGACCCCAACTCCGCCGCCGGCACGCTGATCTCCGGGTCCGGCTTCAGCCCGGACTCCCAGGTGGCCATCGGCGGCTATCCCGCGAAGCTCGTGCAGTACGTCTCGCCCAACTACCTCATCGCGCACTTCGCCCCTGGCAAGACCACGGGTGACCTCACCGTCACCAACGCGGCAGGCGTCGGGACCAAGTCTGGCCTGGTCGGCGGTAACAACGTCGCCCTCGGCAAGCCGACGTCCCAGATCTCCACGCTGACCGGCTTCGGCGACCTGAGCGCGGGCAAGGGCGTTGACGGCAACACCAGCGGCGACTACACGCAGCAGGCGATGGCTCACACCAACTCCGCTGCCAACGCCTGGTGGCGAGTCGACCTGGGCCAGGTGTACAACCTCGACAAGATCCAGGTGTGGAACCGGACGGGCGCCCAGGCAGAGGTGGACCGCGACAAGGACTACTGGGTACTGGTGTCCAGCACCCCGTTCACCGACGACAAGCCGGCTGCGGCATGGGCGGCGACGCCCGGGGTCTGGTCGTTCCATGACACCGGCACCATGGACCGACCCACCACCATCGGCGGGCCGATGACCGGTCGCTACATCCAGGTACAGCTCAGCGGGTCCAACTACCTGGTCGTGGCCGAGCTGATGGCCTTCATGGCCGAGACGGCGCCGCCCCCGCCGGTCATCACATCGCCGGCCGACGCCTCGGCGGGCGACGGCGCGGTCACGGTCACAGGCGCCGCCCAACGGTGGTCGACCATCACCGTCAGGGACGGCAGCACAACGGTCTGCACCACCGAGGCCGACCTCACCGGCAGCTGGTCGTGCACACCCGAGTCGAGTCTCGCGGCCGGCTCGCACAGCCTGACCGCGACCGCGACCAACGCCAACAAGCAGACCTCCGAGCCCTCCACGCCGGTCTCGTACCTGGCGCTGAACGGCACCGGCTTCACAACCGGCGGCGGCTGGTTGACCGAGCCGAGCCTTGGCACGAAGAGCGACTTCGGGTTCACCGCGAAGTACCTGAAGAACGGCAACATCCAGGGCAACAGCCAGTACACCTACCGGAAGACCCTGACCGTCAACCAGGTCGCCAACCCTGAGGGTGGCTACCTGCCCGCAGGTGACTACGACTGGACCATCAAGAGTAACGCGATGACCGCGTTGGCACAGTCCTGCACGAACACCAAACCGAAGGTGTGCACCGCCACCTTCACCGGGAAGAGCACGATCACTGCCGTCAACCGGGCAACTGGAATCGCGTACAGCCTAGGCGGCAACAACCAGTTCCAGGTGGACGTCACCGACAACGGCGAGCCCAGCTCGGGCAACGCGACCACCAACTCGGACACCTACGCGATCCGAGTCTGGGACACCAGCGGCACGTACTACCAGCTCGGCGCGCCCACGGCGCAGCGGCCGCTGAACGGAGGCAACATCCAGGTTCGGCCGTAACCGCAACGGGGAGCGGCCCGAGACCCAGCGGTCTCGGGCCGCTTGCTTTTCAACCGACGTAAAGGGTCATCGACTTTTCGTCGTCAGGTCAGTGACGACGTACGTCCCCTTCGTGGCCCTGGGTTCCAGGCACGTGGATGGATCTAAGTGGTCGGCGCCGGAATTCCCTCGGGGGTTGACGGTTCACCGGCTGGTGTGCTGCTCGTGATCAGCTCTCGGCGTTGCTCACGTAGAGGTCGCAGACCAGGTCAAGGGCCTCTTGCGGGTTGCCGGTGAAGACACGATTTCGCTCGTACGGTCCAGGACGCCGGAGCACGTCAGAGACCTGGCGCATTACACGATCCGGCTCGCCGCCGCCTACCTGAACAGCGGGGAGGTTGCCGAGGCGGCAGCCATCGGCGTGGGCGCCCATCGGATGTCCTCCGGCGTCGGTTCGGCCCGGGTGCAGGAGCGCTTCACCGAGTTCATGAACCACTTGTCCACGCATGCCAAGGTGCCACAGGTTCGCGGTCTGCTTGAGGAGGTGCGGACAGCGTCGTCCTACTGAGCCCCGTCTGTCACGCCGAGGATGGCGAGGATGACGGCCGGGGTGTCGGTGAGCCCGGAGAGAACGAGCTCGGCACCCGCACCGCGTAGCGTGTCGGCGTCCCAGGATCCGGTGGCAACAGCGACCACCCGTGCCCCGCCGAGGTGCCCGGCCAGGACGTCATTGGGGGTCCCCGATGAGCACAGTGTTTTCGGCGGTGAAGGCATATCCGTACTTGGCGCTCGCGCGTTGCTGCGCAAGCCGTACCAACCGGGGGCGTTCCTCATGGTCCATTCCGTACGCTCCTGCTTCGAAGTCCACGAACCGGTCGAGTCCGAACGCGGTGAGCTTGCCGATCGCGATCGGCTCCATGTTCCCGGTGAGTACGGACTGGACAACGTCCGGGCGGCCAGCCAGCGCGGAGAGCACCTCACGTGCTCCGTCCAGGACCCGGCCGTGCTGCTCGCGCGGACGATCCAGCGCGCATTCGAAAGAGAGTTGGCGATCCCCGACGCCGCACTGCGGGACCTCGCCACCGCCACCGTCACCCTGCTCAGCGACCTGATCGACGCCGATCGCGTTGCCTCCGGCCTCCCCGAGGCCTGACGACCTTGAGGTGCCGAGTCAGTGACAAACTCACTGCTCGACGCGTGCGCCACCGTCGTCACCGCCGGGCTCGGCGGGCTTGCTGGGCCTTCGGGCGCAGCGAACCCAACTTGATAGGCAAGTCGCTACTTGCCTATGGCGAGCGCATCCTCGATGAGCTGGTGGAACGGGACGGCCAGACCCTGTTCGAGACTTGCACACGGCTGGTGACCAAGCACGCGGCGAAAATTGGGCCATGGCCGGTGACAGACGGTAGCGGGAGAATTGCCAGCTAACCAGGAAGCCCGCTCCGTTGATCAGCGGCCCCTCGTCCGATGCCACAACGCGGTCAGCGCGGCAACGCGGCGGGGCGTCAGGGCCGTTCGACCGACCGATCGGCGTCCGGCATGATGTCCGGTCATGCCACTCCAAACAGGACGCGCGTCGATGAAGGCCTGGCGGCGGCTGGACAGGCGGACCCGGCGCGAGCTTCTGCACAGCAGGGAGGTTCACCCAGACCCACAGGTGGCGGCGATCGCCGCTGGATATGCGCGGACCATGCTGAGCTTCCGGGGATCCCTGCGGCGGGTGGCGCTCCCGGTTCTCGGGCTGACGATGCTTCTGTTCGTTTTGACCGCCATCGGGCTGCTGGCCACCTTCCTTACTTCAACAAAAGACAGCCGATTCATGGTGATCGCGATGGTCCTGTGGCTTCCCATCGTGTCGTGGTGGGGGTGGAACTCCATACGCCGTCAACGAGCGTTGATGCGCATGGAGAATCTCAATGGCCCCCGCCCGCTCCCAGACCGGCCGGCCGCCTCGGCCGACCGGATCGACACGGATCGCGCGCTGATCGTTGAGCATGATGTGAAGGTCCTCCGCCGCTCCTGGGGACTGATGGCCGCCGTTCTCGTGGGTGCGACAGCGCTGGCCTTGGCCACTGGTCAGGCCTTCGTGTACGTTCCAGTGATCATTTCCACCACCGTCGCCGCGGTCTGCTTCATCGTGTCGGTGTTGCGCCTGGCGCGATCCGACGAGCCGGTGCTCGTGCTCGATGCCACGGGGATCGCCCTGCCACAGGTCGATGTCACGGTCACTTGGGCGCAGATCGTAGCGGTGCGCCTGCTTCCGATGCCTGCCGGCACCGGCCGCCGCGGCGTGCATCGCATCGTCGTCTTCGTGCCGGTGGACAGCGAGCGGATCATCGCGTCCGCCTCGCCCCGTTCAGCCAGGGCGATGCGGAGGGCGATGGCCTACTACGGATCGCCTCTGGTGATCCTGGACAAGGGCCTGACCAGCAGCGCCGCGGAGATCACGCGTGCGGCCGAAGCGGTCGGAGGCATCCAGGTATCCCAACTCAGCGTGTGATCGGATGACGCCCTCTGGTCGTTTCCTGGGACACGAGGGCATCGGACACCTTGAGCAGCGACGAAGGTGGTCCCCCACCGAGCCTGGCTGGTGCGCCTGGTGGCCGATCGACATTGCGTGAGCACCTGACCGACTCACCGCTCCCCACGCCTAGCTTGAGCGCCTCCGCACGAGCCTCAATGAGGAGACGACCACGGGAATCCGCAGGTCGGAGCACCGCGGATTTGCGTCGTGCCTGGCCGGGGGCACTTTCTAGACCTTGTCATCCACCGCCTGGCCTGGGAATCTTCCCACAATGCGGCGCGCGCTCCTGTGCAGCCGTAGGCCACCGTGAGCGGCCCTGAGTCGCCATTCACGGAATATAAACGGGATTGCTGGCTCTGTAGGTGAATTTAAGAGCCGAATGTCGGTCAGTGGCTCTGTGGCGCTCGGTGGGGGTGGAGCCCTCACCGCCGACGCGGTCGCCCTGGAGGCCCGCAAAGCCGCTGAGGAAGACCAACAAGCCGCTCCCGAGCCCGCCCAGCACGACAACCACGAGGCAACGGTGACGTTCCTGACCGAACGGCGCCTGGCCCAGCTTCCCCGCGACACCCGGCCGCTGCCCTCGGTGACGGCCTATGACCAGCTCCTCAAACGCGCCCGGCCGCCCGGCGAGCGCCCAGCCCAAGGAGAAACACCATGAGCGTCCCCCACCGCGGCATGACCGAACAGGCCGCCCAGGCCTCCATCGACCAGGCCTGCCGGATGCTCCGCCTGCCCAGCATCCGCACCGCCTTTCCTGAATTGGCCGAGCAGGCGGCCCGCGAGCAGATGTCCTACCTGGGATTCCTCGCCGAACTCCTACTGACCGAATGCGACGACCGCGCTCGCCGCCGCTCTGAACGCCGCATCAAGGCCGCCCAGTTTCCCCGCGACAAGTCCCTGCGCGCCTTCGACTTCGACGCCAACCCGGGCATCGACCCCGCCACCATCCACACGCTCGCCACTTGCGAATGGGTGAAAAAGGGCCAGCCCCTCTGCCTGATCGGCGACTCCGGCACCGGCAAGTCCCACCTGCTCATCGCCCTCGGGACCGAGGCCGCGATGAAGGGCTACCGGGTCCGCTACGCCCTCGCTACCAAGCTCGTGAACGAACTCGTCGAGGCCGCCGACGAGAAGGTCCTCGCCAAGACCGTCGCCCGCTACGGACGCGTCGACCTGCTCTGCATCGACGAACTCGGCTACATGGAACTCGACCGACACGGCGCCGAGCTCCTCTTCCAGGTCCTCACAGAACGCGAAGAGAAGAACAGCGTCGCCATCGCCAGCAACGAGTCCTTCTCCGGCTGGACCCGCACCTTCACCGACCCGCGCCTCTGCGCCGCGATCGTCGACCGGCTCACCTTCGCCGGCAACATCATCGAGACCGGCACCGACTCCTACCGTCTTGCCCAGACCCGAGCCAGAGCCGAGCAAGCCAGCTGACCACACTTGTCGGCGTACACCTCCATGTGCAAAGGCGCGTACGGATAGACGCGCATAGCATGATGGTGTTGTAGTGCCTCTGCCAGGAACGGCGAGGCGAGCTCGACGGTGAGGCTTCTGATCTGCGAGGG
>NZ_BSSE01000034.1 GCF_030268965.1 Microtetraspora sp. NBRC 16547
GGGGTCGCACAGTCACCCTGCTGGAGTACAAAACCCGTGATCGCGGCGGGCTGGTGGTAAAGGTTCCCGCCCCGGGCACGTCGCAGACCTGCCACCAGTGCGGGCACCGTGACGCTGCCTCCCGTGATGGCACTCGGTTCTCGTGCGTCAACCCCGCGTGCGGGTGGACCGGCCACGCTGACACCAACGCCGCGATCAATATCAGCAACGCCGCAGGAACTGTGGTGTCAGGACGTGGAGACCTCGGGGCTGCCCGGTCTGTGAAGCGTCAACCCCCGCGCGCCGCTTAACCGTGACGCGACGGGAGAATCTCCGGCCTTCAGGCCGGGGAGGAGTTCAAGGGGCGATGGCAGCCATCGCCCGCCGGAGCGCATGAAATTTTCTTTTAAGACATTTTGGAGTCTTGAAACTTGTAACCAGAACGCGGTTGAGTTCGATCATGTCTCCACGTCACCGCCCCCGAATGATGGCCGTGGCTCTCCTCGCCCCGCTGCTCGCGTTCAGCGTGGCCGGACCCGCCCAGGCCGATCCGCAGCCGCCACAGCCGCGGCAGTCCCTCGCCGAGGACGCGCCACCCGCGTCGTCCTACCAGGCCGCGTCCACCCTGCTCGTCACCCCTGGCGCGCAGCGGCTGGAGACGGCGAAGCAGACCCGGCCTGTCGCGCCGGGCGTCACACTCACCTCGTTCGACCGCTACGACGCCGCCGGCTGGCTGCGCGCCGACGCGATCACCGCCGACCTCACCGGCGGCGCGAGTGTCGGCTATGTCTTCTCGGGGGAGGTGTCGAAGACCGAGCCGCTGGCCGGGCCGGTGAAGCGCGCCCGCGCCGTCGCCGCCGTCAACGGCGACTTCTTCGACATCAACAACTCCGGCGCGGCCCAGGGTGTAGGCGTCCGCGACGGAGAGCTCGTCCAGTCCCCGACCGCCGGCCACGACAACGCCGTCGCGGTCACCCCCGACGGCATCGGGCGCGTGCTGCAGATGCGGTTCGATGGAACCGCCACCCCGGCAGGCGGCGCCCCGATCACCCTGACCCAGTTCAACCAGCTCATCCGGGCCGGCGGCGTCGGCCTGTTCACCTCGCTGTGGGGCTCCTACGATCGCGGGCGCGCGGTCGCGGGCGCCGCCTCGGTCACCGAGGTCGTGCTCCGCGACGGCGTCGTCGCCGAGGTGCGCTCCGCCGCCGGCAGCGGCCCGATCCCGGCCGGCACCACGATCCTGCTCGGCCGCGAAGGCGGGGCGGCGGCCCTGGCCGGGCTGAAGCCGGGTGACCGCGTCGACGTGAGCTACCAGCCGAAGGCCTCCGACGGCGGCGCCGTCAGGACCGCCGTCGGCGGCGGTGCGATCCTGGTCAAGGACGGCGTCGTGCAGGCCTCCGCCGACAACGCCGCCCACCCGCGCACCGCCGTCGGCTTCTCCGCCGACGGCCGCGAGATGTACATGCTGACGGTCGACGGCCGCCAGGCCGACAGCCGGGGCGTCACCATCACCGAGCTCGGGACCATGATGGCCGAGCTCGGCGCGCACAACGCGATCAACCTCGACGGCGGCGGCTCCTCCACGATGCTCGCCCGCAAGCCCGGCTCCGCCGACGCGCGGGTGGAGAACAGCCCCTCCGACGGCGAGGAGCGGCACGTCCCCAACGGCCTGGCCCTCTACGCCCCCGCCGGCAGCGGCAAGCTCAAGGGCTTCTGGGTCGAGACGGCCGCCGATCCGGTGAAGGCGCCGGGCACCGGGCCGACCGCGGGCGGGCGCACCGACCGCGTCTTCCCCGGGCTCACCCGCAGGATCACCGCCGACGGCTACGACGAGACGTACGGCCCGGTGGAGGGCGCGCCCTCGTGGCGGGCCACGCCGGCGGTGCATGGGCGGGTCGGCCGCGACGGCGTCTTCCACGCCTCGGTGCCCGGCCAGACGACCGTCACCGCCTCGCGCGGCGGCGCGAAGGGCGAGATCGAGCTCACCGTCCTGCAGCCCCTCGAGCGGCTCGGCGCCACGGCGGACCTGGTCGGCCTCGCCGGCGCGGACGACTCGGGCGTCTTCGGAGTGGTGGGCTACGACCGCAACGGCAACTCCGCCCCCATCGAGCCGGACGACCTGCGCCTCGACTACGACGCCGACCTGTTCGACGTCGCCCCCGCCGAGCACGGCCTGTTCACGGTGACGTCGAAGAAGGCGACCGGCTCGGGCACGATCACCGTCTCCGTCGGCAAGGTGACCACTGCGGTGCCGGTGACGATCGGCTACCAGGACGTCTCGGTCGCCGACTTCGAGGACGCCGCGTCCTGGACGTTCTCCGCGGCGCGCGCCACCGGGTCGCTGTCGGCGACGCCGGGCCAGAGCGGCGGCGGGCTGCGGCTCGCGTACGACTTCACCCAGTCGACGGCCACGCGGGCGGCCTACGCCAGCCCGCCCCAGCAGATCACCGTGGAGGGGCAGCCGCAGGCGTTCGGAATGTGGATCCGCTCCTCGGGGAACGGGGAGTGGCCGAGCCTGGAGTTCTACGACGCACAGGGACAGTCGCAGATCCTGCGCGGCCCCTACCTCACCTGGACCGGCTGGAAGTACGTCGAGTTCGCCGTCCCGCCCGGGGTGAACTATCCGCTGAAGCTCCGGCGCTTCTACGTCGCGGAGACCAGGGCCGACACGCTGTACAAAGGTGAGATCGCCATCGACGGGCTGGTCGCCAAGGTGCCGCCGCCGGTGAGCGCCCCGGCCGCCGCCAAGGTGGCCGACCCGGTCGTCCGCTCCGGCACCGCGGTGGCCGGCATGCCGTGGCGGTTCGCGGTCATGTCGGACGGGCAGTTCGTCGCGCGCGACCCCGGCAGCGACATCGTCGCCAACGTCCGCCGCACCCTCCGGGAGATCAAGGCGGCCAGGCCCGACTTCCTGGTCATCAACGGCGACCTCGTCGACGAGGCCTCCCCTGCGGACTTCGCGTTGGCCAAGCGGATCCTCGACGAGGAGCTCGGGGGTGAGCTGCCGTACCACTACGTGCCCGGCAACCACGAGGTGATGGGCGGCAAGATCGACAACTTCAAGGCGGTCTTCGGCGACACCTACGGCACTTTCGACCACAAGGGCACCCGCTTCATCACCCTCGACACCTCGCGACTGAACCTGCTCGGCGGAGGGTTCGCGCAGGTGGCCATGCTCCGCGAACAGCTCGACGCGGCCGCCGCGGACCCCTCGGTCGGCTCGGTGGCCGTGCTGTTCCACGTGCCCCCGCGCGACCCCACGCCCGGCAAGGGCAGCCAGCTCGGCGACCGCAAGGAGGCCGCGCTGGTCGAGGGCTGGCTGGCCGACTTCCAGCGCACCACCGGGAAGGGGGCCGCCTACATCGGCGGTCACGTCGGGGCCTTCCACGCCTCGAGCGTCGACGCCGTGCCGTACTTCATCAACGGCAACTCGGGCAAGAACCCGGCCACGGCCGCCGACGACGGAGGGTTCACCGGCTGGTCGCTGTGGGGTGTCGACCCGGTGACGGCGAAGGAGGCCGAGCACGTTCGGCGCAACTGGTTCGCCGACGCGCCGATGTGGATCGGCACGCAGGTCCGCCCGCACGTCGACGAGCTGACCCTCACCGCGCCTTCCTCGGTGAAGGTCGGCGAGCCCGGCCGCGTGTCGGCGGCCCTGACGCAGGACGGCCGTACGGTGCCCGTCGCCCACCCCGTCTCGGCCGACTGGTCCGGCTCCCCGAACCTGCACGTCGGTGACCTCGCCGGAGCCAAGCCCTGGCACGTCGCGGTTCTGGACCCGGAGACCGGCACCATCACGGCGCTGCGCCCCGGTCAGGTCGTGGTCGCGGTCACGGTCAACGGCGTCACCCGCCAGGCGACGGTCGCGCTGGCCGCCCGCGCGGCCGCCTGACCCGCACCACCGGCGAGCCCTCTCGCGGTACGGCCCAGCCGCGCCGCGAGAGGGCTCGTCCATTCCCCCCGCATTTCCCGCAATTCCCGGGTTCTTCGCCAAACAGAGTGCACAGCGCGGGGCCCCGGTCAGGCGTACGCGCCTGTTTCCCAAGCCCGGGAGAACCCGGATGACGTGAAAGAGGAGGCCCGCTCCGGTGGAGCGGGCCTCCTCTTCTCAGTCCGTGCCGGTTCGGCGGGGCGTCAGCCGCCGAACGGGTTGTCGCCGTCGGGCAGGTCTATGCTGCCGTCGTCGCCGCCCCCGTTGTCCACGGGCGGATCGTTGCCCTGGTCGACCGGCGGTTGGGTCGGCTGCGTCTGCTGGTTGGGACCGCTGGAGACGGTCAGCGTGATCGTCGTATTGGACTGGAGCTTGGTTCCGGAGCCGGGAGCCTGGTCGATCACGGTGCCCTTCGCGACCATGTCGCTCGGCTGCGGCACGATCCTGACCTTGAAGCCGGCGCCTTCCAGCGTGGCCTTGGCCTCTTCGGCGACGAGACCGATCACGTTCGGGAGCTCGATGGCCTCCTTGGGCAGGTAGACCCGAACCGCGCTGTCCTTCGGGACTTCCTTGCCCGCCTTGGGCTTGGTGTCGAAGACCTTGCCCTGCGGCTGGGGGGAGACGACGTCGACACGGGAGACCTTGAAGCCCATCGCCTTGAGTTCGGCCTCTGCCTCCTCGAACGACTTGCCGATGACGTTCGGGACGGCGACCAGCTCCGGCCCCTTGGAGACGGTGAGGGTGACCGTGGACTCCAGCGCCACCGGCGAGTCCTTGGCGGGATCGGTGCTGATCACCACTCCCTTCTCGACCTCGTCGCTGAACTCCTCCTTCACGGTGGCCTTGAGATGCGCCTCCGTCAGGGCCGACTCCGCCGCCTCCCTGGTCTGGCCCACCACGCCGGGGACCTTGACCGTCGAGGTGTCGCCGGAGCTCCCGGACAGGAAGGCGTAGCCCACGCCGATGAACGCGCCGATGACCAGCAGCGGGACCAGGATCCACGCCGCGGTCTTCAGCGCGGTGTTCCCGCCGCGGTTGCGCCTGCGGCCGTCGTACCGGCCGCCGCCGTCGCGCTCCTCCGGGCCGTAGTCGTACTGCGGGATCGCCTGGGTGCCCTGGGCGGCCATCTGGCCGCCGGCGCTGGTCATGGTGCGGGTGCGGTCGGCCGGGCCGTACGAGCCGTGATGGGTGGCCATCGCCATCGTCTGCGGGTCGACCGGCATGCCGGACATCACACGCTGGATGTCGGCGCGCATCTCGGTCGCGCTCTGGTAGCGATTGGCCGGGTCCTTCGCCATCGCTTTGAGCACGATCGCGTCGGCCCACTGGGGAATCTCGGGATCGATGCCCGACGGAGGGATGGGGTCTTCCCGGACGTGCTGGTACGCGATCGCCACCGGGGAGTCGCCGGTGAAGGGCGGCTGGCCGGTCAGCAGCTCGTACAGCACGCAGCCGGTCGAGTAGATGTCACTGCGGGCGTCCACCCGCTCGCCGCGGGCCTGCTCCGGCGAAAGGTACTGTGCGGTGCCGATCACCTGGGCGGTCTGCGTCATGGTGGCCTCGGACGAGGCCATCGCCCGGGCGATGCCGAAGTCCATGACCTTGACTTCGCCGCTGAGCGTCAACATGATGTTCGCCGGCTTGATGTCCCGGTGGACGATGCCGCCGCGGTGGCTGTAGTCCAGCGCCCTCAGGATGCCGTCGACCAGCTCCATCGCCCGCTCGGGCAGCAGCCGCCGGTCCGCGCGCAGCAGGTCGCGCAGCGTCCGCCCGTCCACGAACTCCATCACGATGTACGGCACGGGCGTGTTGTCCATCATGTCTTCACCGGTGTCGTACACCGCGATGATCGACGGGTGGTTCAGCGAGGCCGCCGACTGCGCCTCCCTGCGGAACCTCGCCTGGAAGGTGTGGTCCCTCGCAAGGTCCGAGCGGAGCGTCTTGATCGCGACAACACGGTCCAGCCGGAGGTCCCGGGCGCGATACACCTCGGCCATGCCGCCACGCCCGACGACACCGTCGAGCTCATAGCGACCACCGAGAAGCCGAGGCTGAGTCATTTCCTGCACTGTCCCTTGCCGTTCATCTTGGGGTGCCGCCGGTGTCCATCATCAACCCCTTTTCGCATCACGTCTCCGTATTGGACGAGTTAGCGGGTGTTGGGGTGGGTGTGGGAGGTTGAGTCTCACTTGGCGTCGGGGTGGGGGTGGGGGTGGGAGTCGGGGTGTTCTGCGGGGTGGGCGTCGGGGATGGCGTCGGCTTCGTGGGAGGCGAGGCCGACGTACTTACGGTAACCGACGCCGAAGGGGTCGGCCGGGTCGGCGTCGGCCGGGGTCGGGACGGCGAGATCGCGGGTGCGGCTGACCTGGCAGGTCGCACGGTGGGAGCTGCCACCGTCGGTGTGGAAATGATCGTGCTCGCGCCGCCCTCCGGCACCCGCGGTGTCTGCATGCCCCGCACCGCCAGGGCTCCGAGGCCGACGGCCGCGGCACAGCCCGCTGTGGCGAACACCACCGTCGTGGCCCGCCTGCGGCGGCGCCTGCCCGGTGCCCCCGGCCGGGGCGCCTGCGCCGTCGGAGCCGATGGCGGGCCGACCGGTGGGTTGATCGCCGTCGGAGTGGCGGAGGCCCGGTCATGGGCCCGGTCATGGGCATCGCCTGGGGTACGGCCGGCGGCGCGTCCGGGCGCGCTGCTCGGCCCGCTGACGGCGAACCCCGACGGGTCGGTCAGTGTGCCGAGCATGACGGTGTGCGCGTCGGTCAGCGACTCCCGGATCGCCGTGGCCTGTTCGGCGAGCTCACGCGTCCCGGTCGGCCGCGCTTCGGGATCTTTGGCCAGCATGGCCATCACCAGCTCGCGTACGCGTGCGGGCACCGACGCGGGCAGCGGCGGAGGCGGGTCGTACAGGTGGTGCAGGGCGATCGCGACCTGCGTGTCACCGCTGAAGGGCGGATGCCCGGCCAGGCACTCGTACGCCACGACACCGAGGGAGTAGACGTCGGTGGCCGGGGTCAGCCTCTCGCCGGACGCCTGCTCCGGGCTGACGTACAGCGCCGTGCCGAGCACGATGCCGGTCTGGGTCACCGGCGCGGCCTCCAGGGCGCGCGCGATGCCGAAGTCGGTGACCTTGACGATCCCGGCCTCGGTGACGAGCAGGTTGCCCGGTTTGATGTCGCGGTGGATGATCCCCGCCCGGTGCGCGGCGTGCAGGGCTTTGGCGACCTGCCCGATCACGTCGAGCGTGACCTCCGGACTGAGCGAGCCGTGGCGCCGCAGGATGCCGGAGAGCGGCTCGCCCGGCACCAGCTCCATGATGAGATACGCGACGCCGTCGCTCTCGCCGTAGTCGAAGACCTGGGCGATCCCCCGGTCGGCCAGTCCCGCGGTGATCCGCGCCTCGTTCCGGAACCGCTCACGGAAGGCGGGGTCGGCCGCCACATGCTGCCGCAGCAGCTTCACCGCGACCTCGCGGCCGAGCAGCTCGTCCGTGGCCTGCCACACCTCGCCCATTCCGCCCGCGGCGATGCGGGACGTCAGCCGGTAACGGCCGCCGAGAACGGGTTTGCCGGATGTCACTGACCGAGCACCGCCTGCATGACGTCGTGCGCGATCGGGGCCGCGATGGCGCCGCCGGTGGCGTCGTTGCCCGCGCTGCCGGACTCGACGAAGACCGCGACGGCGACCTCCGGGTCCTGCGCGGGAGCGAAGGAGATGAACCACGCGTGGGATGGCTTGCCGGGGGCGGTCTCCGCGGTGCCCGTCTTTCCGGCGACCGTGTGGTTCGGCAGGGCCGCGGCCCTGCCGGTGCCGTTCCGGACCACGTTGGTCATCATCGTGGTGAGCTCGGCGGCGACCTCGGGGGTCACCGCCTCGCTCAGCTCCTCCGGATCGGTCTTGTTGATCTCGCCGCCGTCCGGGCCGGTGATCGTGTTGACGAGGTACGGCTTCATGACCGTGCCCTTGTTGGCGATGCCGGCCGCGACCATCGCCATCTGCAGCGGGGTCATCTGGTTGCTGCGCTGGCCGATGGCGGTCATCGCGAGGGCGGCCTTGCCCTCGTCCGGGCCGATGTCGCTGGGCGTGACGTTCAGCGGGATGCTGAGCGGAGTGCCGACGCCGAACTTCTCGGCCTGCTCCTTGAGCTTGTCGTAGCCCATCTCCATCGCGACGTCGGCGAACGGCGTGTTGCAGGAGATCGTGTACGCGGCCAGCAGCGTCGCGCGGCCGCCGCAGGACTCGCCGTGGTAGTTCGGCAGCGAGATGTTCGTGCCGGGCAGCGGCAGTGCGTCCGGAGCGTTCACCATCGTGTTCACGTCGCGCGACTGGTCGTCCATCAGGAACGCCGCCGACGTGACCGTCTTGAACGTCGAGCCCGGGGCGTACGTGAGGCCGATCGCCCGGTTGAGCAGCGGCTTGTTCGTCTTGTCCGCGTCGAGCTTGTTGTACGCCTCGTTGACCGTCTTCTTGTTGGCCACGGCCAGCGGGTTCGGGTCGTACGACGGCACGGAGACCATCGTGAGGATCGCGCCCGTCTTCGGGTTGATCGCCACGACCGCGCCGCGCTTCCCGGTGTTCGCCAGGTCCTTGTACGCGATCTTCTGCGCCTTGGCGTTCAGCGTGAGGTCGACGTTGGCGCCCTTGTGCGGCTTGCCGCTGATCAGGTCGATGGCGCGGCGCACCACCAGGTCGGGGTGGCTGCCGTCGAGGTAGCGCCCCTCGGCGCCCTCGATGCCCGAGGAGCTCTCCGGCGCGAAGTAGCCGACGACGTGTGCGAAGGCCTTGCCCTCGGGGTACTCCCGCTCGAACCGGAAGTCGGTGTCGCCGGTGTCCACGCTCTTGGCCAGGGTGACCTTGCCGTTGTCGGCGGTGATCCACCCGCGGTCCACGGCGTACCGCGCGTAGAACGCCCGCTGGTTCCTGGGGTCGGTGCGCAGGCCGTCCGCCTTCACCGCGCCGAGATAGGTCACGTTGGCCATGAGCAGGCCGAACATCAGGAGGCAGGCGATCGAGACCCGCTTGAGAGTGCCGTTCATCGCTGCATCACCTGGGTGAGTCCTTCGTCCTGGATCGCCTGGGGCGGCGGTCTGCGCGCCGCATCCGACATGCGTATCAGCAGCGCGATAAGCATCCAGTTAGCCAGCAGGGCCGAACCGCCCGCCGACATGAACGGAGTCACGAGGCCGGTCAGCGGGATCAACCGGGTGACACCGCCGATGATGATGAACAGCTGCCAGGCCATGGTGAACGACAGGCCGCCCGCGAGCAGCTTGGAGAACGGGTCCCGCGCCGCGAGCGCCGTGCGCAGCCCGCGCTGCACGATCAGCGCGTACACCATGAGGATGGCCATCAGGCCGGTGATGCCGAGTTCCTCGCCTACGGCGTCGAAGATGAAGTCGGAGAAGGAGAAGGGGATGATGCCGGCGTGGCCCTTGCCGAGCCCGGTGCCGAGGATGCCGCCGGAGCCGATGGCGAACAGGCCCTGCATGAGCTGGTAGCTGGAGTCCTGGAAGAGAGCGGGGTCTTCCGCGTGCAGCCAGATGTTGAACCGGAGCTGGACGTGGCTGAAGATCTGGCCGGCGATGATCGCCCCGCCGACGAAGAGCAGAAGGCCGATGAGCACCCAGGATGTGCGCTGGGTCGCGATGTAGAGCATCGCGATGAACGTGCCGAACAGCAGCAGCGAGGTGCCGAGGTCCTTCTCCAGGACGAGGACGGCGATGCTGACGCCCCACGTGATGAGGACGGGGCCGAGGTCGCGGGCGCGTGGCAGGTCGATGAAGAGCAGGCGGCGCCCGGCCAGGGCGAGCACGTCGCGCTTGGCGACGAGGTAGCCGGCGAAGAAGACGACCAGTGCGAGCTTGGCGAACTCGCCGGGCTGGATGGAGAACCCGGCGATGTTGATCCAGATCTTGGCGCCGTAGTGTGCCGAGCCGATGAACGGCATGACCGGCAGCACGAGCAGCACGAGGCCGACGAAGCCCGCGGTGTACGTGAGGCGCTGCAAGACGCGGTGGTCCTTCAACACGATCAGAGTCGCGGAGAACATCACGACGCCGAGCGCCGTCCACATCAGCTGGTTGGTGGCGGAGGCGTCCTTCACGCCACCCTGCTCAAGCCGGTAGATCGTCACGAGCCCGATGCCGTTGACCAGGGTCACCAGCGGGAGAAGCAGAGGGTCGGCCCACGGCGCGAACTTGGCGAGCACGAGGTAGGCCGCGAGCATGAGCGCGCCCAGGCCGAGGCCGTAGGTCAGCATGCCGGCGGGGACCTTGCCGTCGAGGCCGAGCCCCACGCTGGCGTACGCGAACATGACGATGAGCACGGCGAAGGCGAGCATGGCGAGCTGCGCCCCCCGCCGCTTGGCGGTCATGGGGACGGGGGCGGCTTCCGCGGAGCTCACTTACCGGTTCCCGCCGACGGGGACGAGGAGGGGGTCGCCTGTGGTGTGGAATCGCCGCTGAAGTTCTTTATGGTGGTTATCCCGGCCTGGAGGTTGTCGACCGGGATGCCGCTGCGTATCTGGTCCTGCTGCGCCGCGCTGAGCGAGGAGACCGGAACGTCGTCGGCGGTGTAGGCCACCTTCTTGAAGGACATCGGGCCCAGCTCCGCGTCGACGCCGCGGAAGACCACGATCTGGTCTCCCTTGACGCCGACGTAGTACTGGTCCTGGGTCCACTCATAGCCGAAATAGCCGCCGAGCCCGAGCACGGCGGCGACGATCACGATCGACCCGACCCGAAAGGGCCAGACCCGACGTTTCTTGGCCCGGCGGCCGGAGGCCTGGGCCTCCGGCGCCGGTCGGTCGTCGAGCTCCACGTCCACGATGACCGGTTGGGGCGCGGTCACCGTGGACGCCCGGCCCGCCGGATTGTCCGGCGGCGCGGATCGCAACCGCCCCGAACCCGCCGCCCCCACCACGGCCGCGGCGTACGTCGGCGGCTGGGCGTCGTCCACCTCGATCACGTCGGCGACCACGCAGGTGATGTTGTCCGGCCCGCCGCCCCTGTTGGCCAGGTCGATGAGCTGCCGGACGACGTCCTCCGGATCGTCGATGGTGCTGAGCGTGTGGTGCAGGGTCTCGGCGCTGACGACCGCGGACAGGCCGTCCGAGCACAGCAGGTACCGGTCGCCCACCTGGGCCTCCCGGTCCTGCAAGTCCGGATCGACCTCGCCGCTGCCGTCGAGCGCGCGGAGCAGGATCGAGCGCTGCGGGTGGTTGGCGGCCTCTTCCAGCGTGATGCGGCCGTCGTCCACCAGAGACTGCACGAGTGTGTGGTCGTGCGTGATCTGGTACAGCTCCTCGTTGCGCAGCAGGTACGCGCGGGAGTCGCCCACATGGATCAGGGCGAACCTGGGGCCGTTCCAGAGCATCGCGGTCAGTGTGGTGCCCATGCCCTTGAGGCTCGGGTCCCGGGCCACCATCGCATGGAGCTGATGGTTTGCCTCCCGGACCGCCGCCTCGATGTCGCTGAGCAGGTCACCCCCGAAGGCGTCCCTGGCCTGATCGAGGGACGACAGTGCGGCGATGGCGACCGAGCTGGCCACCTCGCCGTGTGCGTGCCCGCCCATGCCGTCGGCGACGGCTAGCAGGCGGCCGCTTGCGTACGCCGAGTCCTCGTTTCCTTCGCGGAGGAGGCCGACGTCCGAGCGGGCGGCGTAGCGGAGTGCGATTGTCATTTGCGCAATTCGATGACGGTTTTGCCGATGCGGATCGGAACTCCGAGGGGCACCGGTGTCGGGCGGGTCACTTTGGAGCGGTCGAGGTACGTGCCATTGGTCGAACCGAGATCTTCCACGATCCACTGGCCGTCCTGTGGGAAGAGCCGGGCGTGCCGGCTCGAAGCGTAGTCGTCGCTGAGTACCAGCGTGGCGTCAGTCGCCCGACCGATGGTGATTGGCGTCTCCGTGAGATCGATGACGGTCCCTTGCAGGGGGCCACCCGTGACGACCATCTGACGAGGTTCCCCCCTCTTGGGTTTAGACACTGGTTTCGCGGGTCTGCTTGGCTTCCGTGCGGGCACGGTGGCCGTACGCGGACCGAACAAGTCTGTCCGGATCACGCCGACCGCGGCAATCACAAAGAACCACAGCAACGCCAGGAAGGCGAGCCGGATCAGCAGCAGCGTGAGCTCGGACATGGACCGTCTGTCTACCTCTAATCGCGCCGGAACACCAGGGTCGTTCGCCCCAGTGTCACCCTCGTCCCGTCCTGCATCTCGATCCTACGGATCGGTTGCCCGTTGACGAAGGTGCCGTTCGTGGACCCCAGGTCGACGAGGGCGACCTGCTGTCCTTCTACACGTAGTTCGGCATGATGCCGTGATACGCCCGGATCGACCAGCCGAAGATCACAATCGGTGCCGCGGCCGAGCAGCGTCACCGGCGTGGTCAGTTCGTAGGATCGCTGGCCCTGCGGGTCGTCCTGGGTCGAGACGAGCAGTCGCGGCCGGCCGCCGAACGCACCCGGTCGCGCGGCGGGCAGATCGCTCGCCGGCTGCCGGATCTCGTCCTGTTCGACCGTCGCGCCGCGGATGACGCCCGACCGGATCCGGAACAGCCCGACCGCGAGGTCGTCGGCGGTCTCGAAACGCACCCGGACGGGTCCTACGAATGAGTACCCCTGTTCCTTGGCGTACTCCCTGGCGAGGTTGGCCAGTTCGTGGCTGATGCTGTCGGCGTACACCTCCAGCCGCTCGCTGTCGGTCGTGGACAGCTCCACCACGAAGTCGTTCGGTACGAGCGTGCGACCCTGGGCGACGATCGCGGCCCGCTCGTCCATCTCTCGCTGGACGGCGCTGGCGACCTCGACCGGCTGAAGGTCAGACTTGAACGCCCGTGCAAAGGCCCCCTCAACCAAGCCTTCGAGCCTGCGCTCGAAGCGCTGAAGGACTCCCACCGGGTACCTCCCTTCCTCCATCGTCTAAGAGGGATCGTATCCGGGTTCGTAAGTAGCGGCGGATGCGTGCTAACCTTTCCAGGCACCCAGCGATGGGGGCACCCGCAAGGGGCAAGTGGCGGAATGGCAGACGCGCACGGTTCAGGTCCGTGTGTCCGAAAGGACGTGGGGGTTCAACTCCCCCCTTGCCCACGAACGGTTGGGGTCGCCTGGTCGGAAGCAGAGCTTCCTTCCCGGTCGGCCCCTTCTTTGTGTTTACCGGGGGGACGACCCCCCGAACCCTCCGATGTGAGGTACTGCGCCCCCTCAGTGGCCGCGGCAGTTGTCAAGAGATGCCGGTATCTCGTGGGATTTGCTGGGATATCTGGGCGGGCGAGACCCTCTGAAGATCTCGATGTGAGGGGTTGTACCCCCCGTCAGCGGTTGGTTTGGCGGAGAAGGCCTCGTTTCGGCGTCGCATGGAACGGCCTCCCTTCGGTTCGGCGTGCGGGTCAACGTAGCGGGTGGCCGTCGCAGAACCCGCGAACCCGGAACGCGTGGCTTCCCGACCCCGGCCGGTGCCGGGTGCTCGGATTCTCCGGTGTCCGACTTTCGATCTGCTTTAAACCGAATGATCAGCCTTCTTTGCCATGCGTCTCGCCATATGGTCATAATTGTCTTGTTTCCTGAGATGTTCCTTATGCTGCGGTCATGAGGACTCCGAACCCCTGGACCATGCTGGGCCTCGGCGTGGCCGCCCAGGCGGCGGGCTGCGTGTTCATGTACGGCCTGCCGTTCCTCCTGCCGGCCTTCCAGGAGGAGAAGGGGCTGACGCTGGCCGAGGCGGGGCTGCTCGTGGGCGCTCCGAGCGCGGGCATGCTGTTCACGTTGATCGCCTGGGGCTGGGTCGCCGACCGGTACGGCGAGCGGCTCGCGATGACCGCCGGTCTCGGCCTGGCGGGCGGATTCCTCGTCGCCGCCGCGTTCGCCGCCCATCCCGGCGTGCTGGCGGCGCTGCTGGCACTCGCCGGCGCGTCGGGGGCGTCGGCGGGCGCGGCCAGCGGGCGGGTGGTCCTCGGCTGGTTCCCCAAGGAGCGGCGCGGTTTCGCCATGGGCTGGCGGCAGGCGGCGCAGCCGCTCGGCGTCGCGGTGGCCGGGCTGGTCACCCCCGCCGTGGCGCACGTCACCGCCGCGCTCCTCGTCATGGCCGCGATATGCCTGGTCACGGCGGTCGCCGTCGGCCTGATGGCGGTGGACCCGCCCCGGCCGCCGGTGGCGCCGGGGACGCGCACCTCGTCGCCGTACACGGTGGCGGCCCTGTGGCGGGTGCACGGCGCGAGCATGCTGCTCATCGTCCCGCAGTTCGTGACGGCGGGGTTCGCCGTCACCTACCTGGTGTCCGAGCGGCACTGGGATCTCGGCACCGCGGCGAGGGTGGTGGCGGTGGCCCAGTTCGCCGGCGCGGCCGGGCGCCTGCTGTGCGGCCGCTGGTCGGACCTGGTCGGCAGCCGGGTGGGCCCGATGCGGCGGCTGGCTCTGGTCAACGGGGCGGTGATGATCCTCCTGGCGGGGGCTGTGCAGGCCGGAAACGTCCTCAGCACCGTTCTTCTGCTGGCGGCCCTGGTGATCTCGATGAGCGGCAACGGACTGGCCTTCACGGCCGTCTCAGAGCTCGCGGGGACGTTCTGGGCCGGCCGCGCGCTGGGCGCGCAGAACACCGCGCAGAACCTCGTCGCGGCCGCGACCCCGGGGGCGATGGGACTGTTCATCTCCGGTTCCGGGTTCGCGGCCGCCTTCGCGGTGGCGGGGGCGCTCGCCGTCGCCGCCGCCGCGGCGACGCCGTCAGGAGGCTAGGAGCTGGCCGATGAGGGTGGGCAGGCTGACCATCCCGACCACCGTGCCGCTCGCGTCGATGACCAGGCCGAGCTGCGCGTGGGCCTCCTGCAGCACGGCCACCGCGTCCGAGATGCTGGTGCTTGGGACGAGGTGGGGAACGGGTGTGGCCAGCTCCTCGGGACGCCGTCCCGGCTGCATGAGCGTGTCGCGCACGTGCAGCACGCCCACGACGGACTCCGGCGAGACGACCAGCATCCGCAGGTCGCCGGTGGCCGCCACGGTGTCCCGTACGACCTGGTCGTCGGCGCCGGCGGGGACGGTGGCGGCGTGCTCGATCGGGACCATGAGCCGCTCCACCGGCTGCAGGTGGACGCGCAGCGCTCGGGTGAGCAGGTTGTGCTCGTCCCGGTCGAGCATGCCCATCCGCCCGGATTCGGCGACGAGCATGGCGAGCTGGTGGGGCGTGCGGGTGGTGGCGAGCTCGTCCTTGGGGTGGACCTTGAACAGCCGGAGCAGCCCGTTGGTCATGCCGTTCAGCGCCGCGAGGACGGGCCGGACGATCCACGCGAAGCCGCGGAACGGCAGCGCGAGACCCATCGCCGCCTTCTCGGGGTGGGTGAGCGCCCAGGACTTGGGCGCCATCTCCCCCACGACCATGTGAAGGAAGGTCACCAGCGCGAGCGCGATCACGTAGGCGACGGGCGTACGCGCGGACTCGGGCAGCAGCACGAGGACCGGTTCGAGCAGGTGCTCGATGGCCGGTTCCGCGACCATGCCGAGTCCGAGGGAGCACAGGGTGATGCCGAGCTGCGCGCCCGCGAGCATCAGGGACAGCTCGCGCGAACCCTGGACGGCCGCCCGTGCGGTGATCTTCGCGAGCCGGCCGCCGGAGGCGGCGAGTTCTTCGAGCCGGTGCCGCTTGGCCGACACCAGAGCGAACTCGGCGGCGACGAAGAAGCCGTTGACCACCAGCAGGACCACACCGAGGAGAATGGCCGCTATCTCGTTCACGCGGACCGCTCTCCCTGGAAGAGGGCCGAGAACAGGCCCGGGGCGTAGTCACCGTGGTGGCGATGGGCCGCCGGGTCGGCGGCCGGTTCCTCCCCTTCGGAGGGGGGCTCGTCGCGGAGCGCGAGCCGCACCCAGCCGGGGACCCGGCGCTGCAGCGACAGCACGGTGACCACGGCGAGCTTCTCTTCGGAGTCGGTGAAGGGGTCGGCGTCCTGCTCGACCGGGACGGTGATCTCGTCGCCGGGTTCGGTCATCCGGCCCAGGGACGCGAGGACCAGGCCGGCCATGGTCTCGTAGTCCTCGCTCTCGGGGAGCCGGACGCCCGTGGCGCGCTCGACCTCGTCCAGCCTGAGCCGAGCCGGTACGTCCCAGGAGCCGTCGTCGTGGGGGACCACGCCGAGGGGTTCGGGGTCGTTCTCGTCCACCAGCTCGCCGACGAGCTCCTCGGCGAGGTCCTCGGTGGTGACGATCCCGGCGAGGCCGCCGTACTCGTCGATGACGCACACGAATGTGTCGTCGGAGGCGCGCATCCGCTGGAGCACCGCGGGCAACGGGAGCGTGGCGGGAACGAGCACCGGCGCGCGCATGATGGTGGATACCGGCTCGTTCTCGTACGGCCCGGCCTTGAGCATTTCGCGCAGCCCGGTGACGCCGATGACGTCGTCGCCGTCGGCGCCGAGCACGGGATAGCGCGAGTGGCCGTGGTCGCGTACGGCGTCGAGCAGGTCGCGGACGTTGCGGCCGGCGCGGAGCGAGATCACCCGGGGGCGGGGGACCATCACGTCCTCGGCCGTGCGGTCTCCGAAGGAGAGCGCGCGTTCGAGCAGCTCGGCCAGTCGCGAGGGCAGCTCACCCGCGGCGGCGGAGTCGGCCACGATGCGGGACAGCTCCTCGGGGGTGGCGCCGTGCTCCAGCTCCTCCACGGGTTCGATTCCGGCCAGCCGGACCAGCCGGGTCGCCGCCGAGTCGAACAGGTGGATCACCGGGCCGGCGATCTTCAGGTAGATCAGCGTCGATCGGGCCAGGAACTTCGCGACGGGCTCGGGGCGGGCGATGCCCAGGTTCTTGGGAGCGAGCTCGCCGAGGATCATCTGGACGATCGTGGCGATCCCGATGCCCAGCGCCACGGAGAGGCCGGGGACAACGCCGGCCGGGACGCCCGCGCTCTCCAGCGGGTCACGAAGGACGTCGGAGATGGCCGGTTCGGCGATGAAGCCCACCAGCAGGGTGGTGACGGTGATCCCGAGCTGCGCTCCGGAGAGCATGAACGAGAGGCGTCCGGTGACTTCCAGTGCGCGCTGGGCGGCGGGGTCGTCCTTCTGCTGGCGGAGGACCGACCGGTCCGCCGCGACGAACGCGAACTCCTGCGCGACGAAGTACCCGGTTGCCAGGGTCAGGACGAGTACGGCCAGAAGGCCCAGGGCGATGCTCATCGGGCGCCTGCCCGGGGGCGGTAAGATCCCGTGCCTGAGCACGGGCCGGTACTCCACGAGTCCGAAGCGGACACGACCGTCCTTTCATGTAGGGGTCTACCAACCGTAACGGCTGAATGTGCCGGAGTGTTTCCCCCAAGCCTTTATTGAGGTCTTAGGGCACCTCTGGGTACGTTCCACAGGAAACCTTGATGTCGCGCCTGTGCTCTCATGGGTTTACGGCGTGGCTTCCAGTAGGAACGCCGAGCGGCAGAGGGAGAAGACGTGGCCGAGGACGACGACCCGACCAGGGCCATCCGCAAACCCGGTACCGCCCGCCCGCCTGTGCCCGGTATTCCGCCTGCTCAGCATCGGGTGCCGCCTCTGCGGGGATCCGAGCCGCCCCCCGCGCAGGAGTCCCCGTCTCCGCCGCGCGGGTCGTCCCGCGTGTACGGCAAGCCGCGCTCGGGGCAGAGCCCGGTGCGTCCCCTCCGAGGCGGCCGTACGGACCAGACGGACCAGACGGTCCAGGATGGACTGCCGCGGAAGCCGAGGCGGATCGGCCGGACCATCCTCAAGGTCGTCGCGGTCCTGCTGGTGGTCCTCATCATCGCCGCCATAGCCGGATATTTCTTGATCAATTCCAGGCTGCGGTCGGTGGAGTCGCTGACCGACTACTCCGGCCGGCCCGCGGCCACCCCCGGCCAGGACTGGCTTCTCGTTGGCTCCGACAGCCGGGAGGGCCTGTCGGCCGCCCAGCGCAAGAAGCTGGCCACCGGCAAGGCGGTCGGCAAGCGCACGGACACGATGATGCTGCTGCACATCCCCGACGGTGACGGGCGGCCGACCCTGGTCAGCCTCCCCCGCGACTCCTACGTCCCGATCGAGGGGCACGGCAGCGACAAGCTCAACGCCGCGTACGCCTTCGGAGGGCCCGAGCTGCTGACCAAGACGGTCGAGCGGGTCACCGGCATCCGGATCGACCACTACATGGAGATCGGGTTCGGAGGCTTCGTCGGCATCGTCGACGCGATCGGCGGGGTCAACATCTGCGTGAAGCAGAACATCAAGGACCCCAAGGCCGGCATCAACCTGAAGAAGGGCTGCCAGGACATGGACGGGGGCACCGCCCTCGGCTACGTCCGGACCCGCGCGACCGGCGCGATCCCCGACTTCGAGCGGACCCAGCGGCAGCGCCAGTTCTTCTCGGCCGTGGTGCAGAAGGCGGCGAGCCCCGGCACCCTGATCAACCCGTTCACCTCGGTGCCGCTGGCCCTGAGCGCGGCGGATTCGGTGGCCGTCGACCCCGGGAGCGGACTCTTCGACCTGTTGTCGGTCGGTCTCGCGATGAAGGCGGGCCCGATCGCCACGGTCGTCCCGACCAGCGGCTTCCCCACGATCAACGGCGCCTCCGTCGTCAAGTGGGACTCCGCGAAGGCGAACCGCCTCTTCGAGGCGCTGGCCCAGGACAAGCCCGCACCGAAGGACACCCTCACGAAGTAGCCCGCCCGAGAGGGGGGCGGGGCGCCGGATTCAGCTAGCCGCTCCGCTGGCGCCGGCCGTCGCGGCGGCGATGGTCACCGTCATGACGGCGGCGTGGATGGAGGCGATCGTCTTCTTCACCGCCGCGCCGGCCCACTCGCCCTCGGCGATCTCCTTGAACCGCTTCCGGGGGGCGTCGGGGAACGCCTTGCGATCGAGCTTCGCGGCGTGCAGCACGGCGATGAGCACGGCCGTGCGCTCGTCGGGGTCCGCGCCGCCGAGCACGCTCTCGACCCGCTGCCTGATCTCCCGCTCCGGCGCCGGGTCGAGCTCCGGGTAACGGGTCGAGGGGAAGATGCCGAGGATCCTGGTCTGCTCCTCGGACAGGACGCCGCGCCCGGCGAGGCGGGACAGCAGGCGGCCGCGGAGCTTCCTGGAGTCGAGCTTGCCGACCCACCACTCGGGCTTGCGTTCCCTGGCGTCGCCGGCGATCCGGGCGAGGGCCGCGTCCAGCTCCTCGTCTCCCAGCGGGGTCGCGTCCTTCGCCACGACCTTCTTGCCATCCAGGTCGATGCGGCCGTTCACGGCGAGCTCGGCCAGGATGGCGCCCGCGACCGCGGCGTCCAGCTCGACCGAGCCGATCTGCGGCTTCCCGGTGTCCTCGCGGTAGGCGAGCAGCAGGACTTCCTCGGCGATTGTCATCGTCATGTCTCGACCATATGGCCGAGCGCGGGGACGTGTGGCGCCTGATGTCGGCCACAATGGCCGGTTATGGGGATTTCTCAGGAACTGCACGCCATCGGCCGTCCGCTGCTGGAGGCCCAGCTCGCGCATCCCACCGTGCGCGGCATCGCGCGGGGTGATCTGCCCGAGGAGGTCTTCCGCTCGTGGCTGGAGCAGGACTACCTGTACCTGCTGGACTATGTCCGTGTTTTCTCCCGGCTGGCGTGGCAGGCGCCCGACGCCCACCTCGGAGTGCTGGTCGATCTCGCGTACTCGACCTGGCACGAGGAGCTGGACCTGCACCGGACGCTCTCCGCGGACTTCGGTGCCGACCTGGGTGGGGCCGTGAAGGGGCCCGCCTGCGTCGCGTACACCACGTTCCTGCTGGAGTCCGCCGCCGACTACGGGAACGGCCTGGCCGCGCTCTACCCCTGCATGTGGGGGTACTCGACGCTCGGGCGGATCCTCGCGGAGAACCCGCCCGCCGAGCCGCGCTACAAGGCGTGGGTGGACACCTACGCCGACCCGGGGTTCGCCGCGCTCTCCGACCAGATCGCCCAGATGATCGACGATGTACGGCCCGACCGCGCCGAGGAGTTCTTCCTTGAGGGGATGCGGCACGAGCTGGCCTTCTGGGACGTGCCGTGACGTTTGTCCACAGCCTGTGGACGAGCGGCCGGTAATGTGAGGGCATGCCGGAGCTTCCCGAGGTGGAGGCGCTCGCCGAGTTCCTGCGCGAGCGTGCCGTGGGCCGCGTGATCGCGGCGGTCGACGTGGTCGCCTTCCAGGCGTTGAAGACCGTGGACCCGCCGATCAGCGCGCTTGGCGGGCTGACCGTGACCGGTGCGACGCGGCACGGCAAGTTCCTCGACCTCGACTGCGACGGCGTGCACCTCGTCACGCACCTCGCCCGCGGCGGCTGGCTGCGCTGGAGGGAGGACCTCACGGGCGCGAAGCCGGTCCGCCCGGGCAAGAGCCCCCTCGCGGTCCGGGTGCGGCTCGCGCCGGACGACGACGGCAGAGCTCCCGGCTTCGAGCTCACCGAGGCGGGCACGCAGAAGCGCCTCGCGGTCTACGTGGTGCGGGATCCGGCCGAGGTCCCCGGGATCGCGAGCCTGGGTCCCGATCCGCTGGCCGCCGATTTCACCGCTGACGCGCTCGGCGCGATCATGAACGGCAGCCGCACGCAGATCAAAGGGCTGCTCCGGGACCAGAAAGTGATCGCGGGGATCGGCAACGCCTACTCCGACGAGGTGCTGCACGTCGCCCGCATGTCCCCGTTCAAGATCGCCGGCACGCTGACGGAGGCGCAGGTCGCCGAGCTGTACGAGGCGATCGTCACGACGCTCCGCGACGCCGTCGGGCGGGCTCGGGGGCTGGCCGCCAAGGACCTCAAGGCGGAGAAGAAGTCCGGCCTGCGCGTGCACGGCCGCACCGGCGAGAAGTGTGAGGTGTGCGGCGACACGATCAGAGAGGTGTCGTTCGCCGACTCCTCCCTGCAGTACTGCCCCACCTGCCAGACCGGCGGCAAGCCGCTCGCCGACCGCCGCCTCTCCAAGCTGCTGAAATAGCCGGCCCACCAGTCAATCCGGCGCGGGCACGGACCCCTGGCGCCGCGCCGGGACGAGAGCTCCGGATTTTCGCCGGGAGCTCCCGGATGGCCGACCATGCCCCTCGATGACCTGCGGCTGGGAGAATGGACGGTATGACGTTCCCTGAGATCGACGTGAAATCCCTGCCGGACGGTGCTTACCTGCTCGACGTCCGCGAACTGGACGAATGGCGCGCCGGGCATGCGCCCGACGCGTTTCACATCCCCCTTGGCGAGCTGCAGGGCCGGGTCGGTGAGCTCCCGCTGGACCGCCCGGTCTACGTGGTCTGCCGGGTCGGCGGCCGGTCCGCGCACGCCGCCGCCTGGCTGAACCACATCGGACGCGAGGCGATCAACGTGGACGGTGGCATGCAGTCCTGGGCCGCCGCCGGTCTGCCCATGGTGAGCGAGAGCGACCAGCCGCCGTACGTCGCCTGAGGGCTGTGTCCATTGGCGCTCGCTGCGCTCGCGCGGGCTCGGGGCGCACTGGAGGCGGCTCGTGCCCTCCTCGCTCGGGACTCGTTCCTCGCCCGCTCGCTTGTCGGTTACTTCCCCGCCGCGCCCCTCGCTGTGTCGATTGGCGCTCGCTGCGCTCGCGCGGGCTCGCTTGGTTGGACATTTCGTCCACTGATGTCATAATCCGGGGCGATAACTCGATACCGCGGGAGCTCGGGCGTGACCGGGCTGAGAGGGCGGCTCCTCTGTGAGGCGTGCCGCCGACCGCATGAACCTGTCCGGATAATGCCGGCGTAGGGAGCGTGCGATGACGTCTGCCGTCTTCGATGTGGAAGCCCCCCTCACCCTGGAGGAGGAGGCGCCGAAAACCCTCGGGGTCCTCGACCAGGGCGCCTTCTGGGCCAACCTCGGTGTCAGTCTCCTCGGTTTCTCCGGGGCGCTGTTCCTGCTCGATCCGCTGGGCGGCAAGCCGCTCACGTTCACCGGCGCGATCGTCGCGGCCGTCGTCGGCAGCCTGATCGGCACCGCGATGGTCGGCCTCGCCGCCATTCCGGGCGCGCGGACCGGACAGCCCGCGATGGTGCTGCTCAGAGGGCTTTTCGGGGCGAGACTGTCGTATGCGCCGACCGTGCTCAACATCATCCAGCTGCTGGGATGGGGGGCCTTCGAGCTCTGGGTCATCGCCACCGGGGCTCAGGCGATCTTCGGTTCGGCCGTGCCGTACGCGGTGTGGGTGATCGCGGCCGGGCTGCTGACCATCGCGCTGACGATCCGGCCGCTGGGCGCGCTCCGGCTGCTCAGGCGGTACGTCACGATCGGTGTGATCATCTCGATGGTGTGGCTGTCGGTCGCCCTGTTCAGCAGGGGGCCGTCGCTGGGCGCGGGGTCGTGGGACTCCTTCGCGCCGGCCGTCGACTACGTGATCGCGCTGTCGGTCTCCTGGGTGCCGCTCGCGGCCGACTACGCGCGGCACTCGCGGTCGAGCGGCGGCGCCTTCGCGGGCGTCGTGGGCGGCTACACCATCGCGCAGGTGGCCTGCCTGGCCCTCGGCATCGCGGCGCTCGCGCTGGTCGGGAACGACGCCGACAAGGTCTGGGAGCCGTTCGTCGCCGCGCCCCTCGGCGCCTTCTTCTTCGGCGTCCTGGTGCTGCGCGAAGTGGACCAGTCGTTCGCCAACGTCTACTCGACCTCGATCTCGATCCAGAACTTCGCGCCGCGGGTGGACCGGCGGATCATCTCGGTGGCGATCGGCGTGCTCACCATCGCCATCGCGCTCTTCGCCGACGTGAACTCCTACGGCGCGTTCCTCAGCGTCATCGGCGCGGTGTTCGTTCCGATGTTCGCCGTTCTCGCGGTGGACTACTTCCTGCTCGGCGGTGCGGCCAGGTGGAACACGGCGGAGAACGCGCCGGTGCGCTGGCTGACGGTGCCGCCGTGGATCCTCGGCTTCGCCGCGTACTGGGTCGTCACGGTGACCCCGACGGTCGGCTGGTGGGACGGCGCCTGGGCGCGGGTCCGCGACGCGATCGGGTTCGCGCACCAGCCGTGGATGAACGCCGCGCTCGCCGCCTTCGTGGTGTCGGCCCTGGCGATGCTCGCGGCCGGTTCCCTCGCCCGCCTGTCCGGCCCCCGGTCCGTACGGCGCGGCGGGTGAGAGCCCGCCGGGGTTCCGGGCGTCACGCGCCCGGAACCCCGGCCCGGATGGGTCACGTCCCCAGGTTCGTGTCTGACTGACAAATCAAGCCCTGCCGCGCACGGCCCTGATGGCGCCTCGCCGTGTTGTCGAGGGCGGCACTTGTCAGCGACACTGCCTGGCTAGTCGCCGAACTCGTTCTGCACTCCTGGCGGGGTGAGTGCCGAGAGGTAGTGGTGCGGCAGGTGGTCGTCGATCGAGTGAACCGCGGGGAGCGACCGGGCCACGGGGAACACGCGCGCGACGAACGCCGGCGCGGACATCGGCATCCCCAGCAGGTACGGCACCTGCCCGGCCGGGTGCCCGCCGGTCCTCAACTCGCCGGTGCGGCCCGGCAGGTGGGCCTCGGACCGGCCGAGCACGTCAGAGATCACGTTGCGGATGTGCGGAATCTCATAACGGTACTCCCGGCCGAAGTGCCGGAAGGAGCCGGAGGCCGCGGGCGGGAGGTGCGGAACGACGTCCCGGTCGTAGATGTAGCGGATGACGTTCTGGCGGAGGAACTCGTCGTGGTCGCACGCCTCGGCGAACCTCGGGTCGCCGATCATCGGCTGGCCGTACGTGTAGACGGCCTTCAACCTGTCGCCGAGCGCCTCGCGGTACTTCCGCTCGCGCCGGATCATCACGCCCATGAGCGCGGCCATCGCGCCGCCGTGGCCGTGTCCGGTGATGTAGAGAGCCTCGAGCCGGCCGTCGACGCGCCCGAGGTCGAGACCGGGTGAGCCGTTCGGCATCGACGTGCGGACAGAGTGGCGGTCGGAGGCGTGCCGGAGGGCGTTCATGACCTCGTATCTGGTCGCCCGCACGTTGCGGTAGACGCCCGCGTGCACGGTGGCCGACGGATGGCAGGCCCGGTACGCGATCCGCTCGGGGGCGCGGTCGACGTCGCCCATCCGGTGGACGAAGTCGTGCGGTTCCGCCCCCCGGTAACAGAGGATGCCGACCCTCCCGCTTTTGCTCTGTATGAGGAACGCGGTCGAGTGAAGCATCATCGCGTCGGCGGATGCCTGGATCATGCGGCATTGATTGTCCTGGAGGCCCATTCTCGCCATGATCATCGAGACCGTTTCCGGTCCGGAATAGGCGTAGGCGGCGCACGTCGCCATGACGTGCGCGATTTCCGGATCCGGATGCTCGACGGCGTTGAGGAGCCGTTGTTCCAGGTCCTTGTATACGGGGAATCCCGAGGTCTCCTGGGGGCCGTAGGGACGGAGCTCCTCGTAGGTCGGCGCCTTCGCGTCCCGCGTCCACAGGCCGCCGATCTCCAGCGTGTCGCGCAGCCGCATCTCCCATTCCAGGGAGCGGAACTCGCTCGGGGTCCTGGTCGCGGCGGGTACCTTCGCGGCGCCTGCCTGCTCGGTGGTGGAGGAAACCGACTTGTCCGCCTGGCGGGTATTCCGCGCGGTGTCCACATTCGCCATGCCGTACACCTTCCGGTCTTCCGGTCACGTGATCAGGCGGTTGTTTCGACCATTTCCCGGGTGCCATGAAAAACCGGGGCGGCTTGTGCCGTCCCGCGTCGAGCGCACCCGTGGGTCCCGCCTGCTCGTTACGATTTCCATGACATAGCGGTACAAATCTCTCCGACTCGCAAACTCATTTCCAGCGTCAGCCGAGAGCGCCTTCCAGGCGGAGCAGATTCTCCTTCGCCGCCGGTCCTCCGGCGTACCCGCCGAGGACGCTCGGCCCCTCGACGGCGCGGTGACAGGGGACGAGGAGGCATACCGGGTTGGCGGCGAGGGCGTTGGCGACGGCGCGGAGCGCCTGCGGCCGCCCGATCCGCTCCGCGATGTCCCGATAAGTCGTGACCTGCCCGTACGGCACGGCGGTCATCATCTGGACGACGGTCCGCGCGAACGCGGAGACGAGCTGGAAGTCGACGGGTGAGGAGAAGGTCCGCAACCGGCCCTCGAAATACGCGTCGAGCTCCCTGCGCACCGGATCGAGACGGCGCGGGTCGGGGCCGATGAACGAGCCGATGTTCCGGTGGATGCGGGCGAAGACGGCGTGCTCGTCCTCGTAGCTGCACGCCACCACGCCGCGCGCGGTGACGGCGAGCACGAGGCGGCCCACCGGGCTGTCGACGGTGCCGAAGGCGATCTCGGGCGGAGACTGCCCCACGTACCCCCGCGCGGTCACCCGCAGCAGGGCTTCGAGGTCCGCTGCGGACATGCGCCCCACTTCCCCTCTCAGTGCCTGAGCGAAGCGTATCGGATGCAAAACCTCAAGATCAGAGGGGGAAAGGAGGCACCATGGGGGAGTGGGTGACGACAGGAGCGACTACGAGGACGGCATAGCTCGCGCCGCGGTCGCAAGTTCCCCCGACGCCATCGTGGCCCTCGACCGTGACCTCTCCGTCCTCGGGTGGAACCCCGCGGCGGAGCGGCTGTTCGGGTGGTCGGCGAAGCAGCTCATGGGCAGGCGAGCCCCGATCGTGCCGGCCGAGCTGATGGCCGAGCACAACGCCGTCATGGAACGCGTCCGCACCGGCGGCCAGGTGTCGCTGCGGACCAGACGCTTCCACCGCGACGGCCGCCTCCTGGAGGTCCGTGTCGACACCAACGCCCTGCGGACCGACACGGGGACCCTGCTCGGCTACGTCAGCGTCTACCACCTCGCGGACGACGACGAGGTCGCGCGCGCGGCGCGGCGGGCCCGGCTGGTCCGGCGGCTGACCGACGTCGTCGGCGACATCAACGCAGAGCTGGACCTGCCCATCGTGCTCGACCGGATCGCGGGCAGCCTCACCGAGCTCACCGGCGCGGACGCGGGCGGCTTCGTGCAGATCGAAGGCGAGCGGCTGCGGCTCGTCAGCGGGCACCATCTCCCGTCCGACATGCGCGGGACCACCGCCGACCTGCACACGAGCCTCGTCGGCAAGCTGCTGCGCACGGGCAAGACGGTGCTGCTGGAGGAGACCAGCCCGGACGGCCTGCACGACCTCGTCTGGGCCCGGCTCCCCGGGCTGCACACCGTCGCCGTCGGCGTCGCCGCGGTCAAAGGACGCCCGTACGGAGCGCTGTACGCCCTGTTCGCCAAGGGCAAGGCCGGGCATGTCGAGCTGGAGCTGCTGGAGCTGCTGGCGGGCCACGCCGGCATCGCGGTCGGCAACGCGGTGGCCTACCAGGAGGCGGTACGGCAGCGCGCCCACGAGCGGGCGGTCTTCGACGCCAGCGCGGACGGCATCGGCGTGCTCGACGAGGCGGGCCGGGTGAGCCAGTGGAACCCGGCGGCGGCCGAGCTGACCGGCTTCCCCGCCGAGCGCGTGATCGGCGGGCCGCCGCCCTTCCCCCTGCCGGACCCCGGCGAGAAGCTCACCATCAGGCTCGAATCCGGTCGCTGGTTGGACGTGTTGTGCGCGGCGATCCCCGAGACGGGCGAGGTCGTGGTCGACTTCCGCGACGTGACCAGGGCGAAGGAGCTGGAGGAGGCCAAGGACCTGTTCCTCGCCACCACCAGCCACGAGCTGCGCACGCCGATCACCATCGTGCAGGGCTTCGCGAGCACCCTGGACGCCCGCTGGGACGACCTGTCCGACGCGGAGCGCCGCTCCGCCGTCCACACCATCGCGGAACGCGCCAGGATGCTGGGCCGGCTCGTGGAGCATCTGCTCCTCGGCGCCCACGCCGGCGCCGACGAGCTGCGGATCAGGATCGAGACGTTCGACCTGGCCGAGCGGGTCCGCGCCGCCACCCTCGGCCTGCCCGTGCTGTCCGACCGGCACCGGATCGAGGTGCGGATCCCCGACGACCTGCCCAAGGTCCACGGCGACTCCCTGGCCACCGACATCCTTCTCGGGCAGCTCCTGGAGAACGCGTTCAAATACTCCCCCGACGGCGGTCTGATCCGGGTCGAGGCGTGGGCGGTGGGCGACCAGGTCGGCCTCGTGGTCGACGATGAGGGGATCGGCATCGCGGCCGCCGACCGGGAACGGATCTTCGAGCGGTTCGTGCAGGCCGACAGCGGCAACCGCCGCAGGTTCGGCGGAGTGGGGCTCGGGCTCTACATCGTGCGCAGCCTGGCCCGCGCGCAGGGTGGCGACGTGACCGCCCATTCCCGCCCGGGAGGCGGCACCCGGATGCGCTTCGTCCTGAAGAGGGTGACCGGCGTGTGCGGCAGTGAGCACGGCATGATCTGATGTGCGCAAGCCGTAATCATGACGCGGTTTCTTGGGCCCCCGAATGGGGCATTTCGGTCCTACTGGGGTGTGTTGTCTCCTCGGGGGAGGGGGAAGGTGAGTCCGTCGAGCGTCGTGATGTTGCCGTACGCGCTGGCGAGTGTCGCCGCCGCGCGCCGGCGTCTCAGCTCGGATCTACTCGCGTCGGGGATCTTCAGCACGACCGTGGATGACGCGGTCCTCGTCGTGAGTGAGCTGTTGAGCAACGCGTTACGCCACGCCCACCCGCTGCCATCTGGGCAGCTCAGACTCACCTGGACATGCTCGGAGGGTCGACTGGAAGTGGCCGTGAGCGATGGGGGCGCCACCACGGAACCACGGGCGGGCCGCCCCACGCTCTCGTCGCTGGGCGGCCGGGGCCTCGGGATCGTCGAATACCTCTCCGAACGGTGGGGCGTGCGCCACGAGGGCGAGACGACCACCGTGTGGGCGATCCTCACGCTTCCACAGCCTGTCCGAAACGGTCAGACGCGAAAGTCCGAAATTCACGCCCTCCAGGGGTGAGTCAGCGGGACATCTTTCCCATGAGCGTGATCGCCACCACGACGAGGACGGCGATGATCGCGAACATGAGCAGGAACTTCAGCGTGGCGAAGAGTGCCGGGATGATGAACGCGAAGACCAGCCAGAGGGCGAGGATGATCCCCAGGACGGTCAATACGGTACGGGCCATAGGCACAAGGTACGCGCTGCCGCCCGTCGCCGCGAAGATCGGGACGTTTCACGTGAATCACAACTGCCGGCCGGGCCCGGCGCCCGTGAGAATGGGCGGGTGACCGGAAAAGCCGCCCGCATCCTGGTGGTCGACGACGACCCGATGGTGTCCGAGGTCGTCGCCCGCTACCTGGAGCGTGAGGGCCATGTCGTCGAGTGCGCGAACGACGGCGCCGAGGCCCTGAGCCGGGCGCTGGCCGACCCGCCCGACCTGCTCGTCCTCGACCTCACCCTGTCCGGGACGGACGGTCTCCAGCTCTGCGGCAGGCTCCGCGAGTACGACCGCGAGCGTGGGCGTGAGCCGGCGCCCGTGATCATGCTCACCGCCCTCGGCGAGGAGATCGACCGCGTCGTGGGGCTGGAGACGGGCGCCGACGACTACATCACGAAACCGTTCAGCCCCCGTGAGCTGGCGCTCCGCGTCCAGGCCGTGCTGCGCCGTACGCGTGGCTCGGCGGTCCCCGTGGGGACCGGGGTGCTCGCCGACGGGGATCTCGTCGTCGACGTCGGCAGCCACGAGGTACGGCTGGCCGGCAAGGAGATCGGCCTGACGGCGCGGGAGTTCGACCTGCTCGCCCACCTGATCCGCAACCCGCGCCAGGTGTTCAGCAGGAGCGCGCTGCTCGACCAGGTGTGGGGCTGGTCCTTCGGCGACTCCTCGACCGTCACCGTCCACGTGCGCAGGCTCAGGGAGAAGATCGAGGCCGACCCGGCCGACCCGCGGCGCATCGTCACCGTGTGGGGCGTGGGCTACCGGTACGAACCTGTCAGGTGAACGCGTCGGGACGAAACCGGTCACAACGAACGCGTCCCGGGCGAACCCGTCAGGTGAACACGTCCCGAGTGAATCCGTCGCGCGAACACGGACGAATCCGTCAGGTGAACACGTCCCGAGTGAACCCGTCGCGTGAACACGGACGAATCCGTCACGAGAACGCGTCCACCATCGCGCGGAACGTCGGGCACGGCCACCGCCACATGCAGCTCCGGCAGCGCAGGATGGGATTCGCGGTGTCGCTGGTGATGCCGCCCGCGTCCCTCGGCTGGTGGAGGTCGAGCAACCGGATGCCCAGCTCGGAGAGGCTCAGCAACTCCTCGCGTGCCGCGGCGAGGAACTCCAGGTCCTCGCCGGCCAGTCGCGCCGTGACCGGGACGTACCCCTCCCGGTTGATCAACGACTGCAGCCGTCCGGTGCTGTCCCGCCACGAGCCGGCCTTCTCCGTGCGGATCTGGATGGCCTCCAATCGCTCGCGTAGCAGCCGACGCTGCGGATCCTCAGGAGGTTCCATGCCTGCTGGGCCTGACACGCTCGTCCCTCCGCCCCAAGCCGGGTGTCGCTTTCCGTCAAGCTTCGCGCACCGGGCGTTTGCGTGAGGGCGGAATCGGGGACAAAGCGCGAACGACTCTTCGGCTAGCCTGGGGGAACGTGACCCCGGGCCGGTACGGCGCTAGTGTGCGCGCTGTGGAGCTCAAAGTCGCGACGCAATCCCATGCTGGCCAGGCCGTAATGGCCATTGTCGGCGAAATCGACCTATATACCGCGCCTCGCCTGCAGGCCGAGTTCACCCGCCTGCTGGAAACCGGGCCGGAGCGAGTGGTGATCGACATGTCAGGAGTGGAGTTCTGCGACTCCACGGGCATGAACGTCCTGCTCTCCGCACTCAAGCGGCTGCGCGAGCGCGGCGGCATCCTCGAGGTGGCCTCGCCCCGCCCCGCCGTACGGAAGATCCTCCAGGTGACCGGCCTGGACTCCGTCTTCATCGTTCATGAGACCGTTCCCGCGGAGGTGGCCGAATTTCTATGAGTGACCTGGTGGAGCGGCCTGCGGACACCGCGGTCGTCATCCCGGCCAAGGACGAGGCCGACCGGATCGGCGCCACGGTCGCCGCGGCGCTGCGGCTTCCGGGGGTGGATCTCGTCGTGGTCGTCGACGACGGTTCGACCGACCAGACCGGCCGGGTGGCCAGGGCCGCCGGTGCCCGTGTCGTACGGCACAGCCGGAACGCCGGCAAGGCGGCGGCCATGGAGAGCGGGGCGGAGGCCGTGCGTCTCCTCGATGAGGAGACGCCACGGAACCTGCTGTTCCTGGACGCCGACCTGGGCGAGACCGCGCAGCAGGCCGCTCCCCTCATCACCCCCGTCCGTTCCGGCGAGGCCGACATGACCATCGCCGTCTTCGCCACACGGGTGAAGCTCGGAGGCCACGGCATCGTGGTGCGGCTGGCCCGTGACGGCATCAAGCGGGCCACCGGCTTCGAGGCGACCCAGCCGCTCAACGGCCAGCGCTGCCTGACCCGTGCCGCCTTCGAGGCGGCGCTGCCGCTCGCCCGCGGGTTCGGCGTGGAGACCGGGCTGACGATCGACCTGATCCGTAAGGGATTCCGCGTGCAGGAGGTCGAGGTCGACATGGCCCACCGGGCCACCGGCGACGACTGGAGGTCCCAGCTGCACCGGGCCAAGCAGCTCCGCGACGTGGGCTGGGCGCTGGCCGCCAGGGAGCCCGCCGTCATGAAGGGCACCGACGTCCTGCGCACCCTCCGGAGCTGACCCTCCGGAGCTGACCCGCCCGGAGCTGACCCTCCGGAGCCGAGCCGCCCGGGGCTGACCTGCCCGAAGCCGACCCGTCTGAGGCCGAACCGTCCATCGGCAGACCGGCGGCTGTGATGGAATTCGGGGGTGAATCGGGAGAGCGCGCGGTGGTCCGCCACGCTGGTCGCCCCGGCCTTCGTCGCCGGGTCGATCCTGCTGGTGATCGTCATCGCCGCGCTCGGTCCCTCGGCGATGGTGCCGCCCCTGCCGGGCGCCGCCTGGCAGCCGCCGTACTCCCTTGATCTGCGGCCGGACGGGCATCTCGTCGTGGCGCTCGCGGCGGTCGCCATCGTGGGCGGCACGATCGGGCTCGTCGCCGGGCTCCATGGGCTTCGCCGCTTCGATCCCTCCGGTGCCCGCGGCACGCGGTGGCTGGTCGCGGCCGGGTGCCTGGCCGTGGGCGTGCTCGCGTTCCTGCCGCCGTTCGGGTCGGCCGACCATCTGAACTACGCGGCATACGGGCGGATCGCCGTCCTCGGGCTCGATCCGTACGTCACCGTGCCGTCGGCCCTGCCGTACGACCCGGTGGCCGGGGCGGTGGAGGAATGGCGGAACACGCCGAGCGTCTACGGCCCGGTGGCGACAGGCGTGCAGGCCCTCGCGAGCTGGGTGGGCGGCGACTCGGTCCGGCTGACGGTCTTCGTGCTGGCCCTGGTCAACGCGGCCGCGTTCGTCGCCACCGCGCTGCTGCTCCACCGGATCACCCGCCACGATCCCGTACGGCAGCGCCGTGCCGCGCTGCTGTGGGCGGTGAACCCCCTCGTCGTCTACCAGCTCGCCGCGGGCATGCACGTGGACACGCTGGCGGTCGCGTTCGTCGTCGCCGCCCTGGTCGTCGAGTCGGGGGTGCTTCTCGGGCTCGGGATCGCGGTCAAGGTCACGGTCGGCCTGGTCGCGCTCGGGCCCGCCTGGCAATACCGGCGCGATTTCCGGCGGCTGGCGGCGATCGCGGGCGCGGCCACGCTGACCGTGGTGGCGGCGTACTGGCTGGCCGGGCCGCACGCGCTCGACCAGGTGCTGAACGCGAGCAAGTCGGTGTCCTTCGCCACCCCGTGGAAGCTCGTGCAACGGGCGCTCCAGGCTCTGTTCGGCGACGGCGCGTACCGCGCGTGGATCCAGGCCGGATCGCTGCTCCTGATGGTCGTCCTCGCCTGGCTGCTGCTGCGCGCGGGCGCCGCGGGCCGGTTCGACGCGCGGAACGGCCTGGGCCATGGGCTGCGGGACGGCGTGACGGGATGTGTGACGGGAGGCACGGCGGGAGGTACGGCGGCGGGCGGCGAAGGGGTCGCGTCCCGGGTGGCGGTGGCCGTCGTGGTGGCCTGGTTGTTCGCCACGCCGTACGTGCTGCCGTGGTACGACGGGCTCGCTCTCGCGCTGCTGGCGATGGTCCCCGCGTCGGGGCTGGACTGGTTCGTGGTGGCGAGGATGGCCGCGCTGTCGGTGGCCTACCTGCCGGCCAGGCAGCGTGAACAGCCGCCCGACCTGGAATGGCTGGTGACGGTCGTCAGGGCGCAGGTGGTGCCGTGGCTGCTGCTGGCGCTGACGGCCGGCCTGGCGTGGTGGGCGGCGCGAGCTGGAGCGCGCGCACGGACGCGGCGAGGGTGAGCGGCACCGCCACGGTGAGCGCCATGGCCGGGATCGCGATCCCCGAGTCATTGATCAGGAAGCCGGTCATGGCAGTGGTCAGTGCGCCGAACAGCCCGGCGCGCAGCGCCGGTGCCTGGCCGTACGCCAGGGTGAGCGCCGAAGCGCCCCAGCGTGACGGGCGGGACAGCACCAGGAACAGGAACGCGATCGCGACCACCGACAGCAGCGTGAGCTCGGTGTTCCCCAGCGTGTTCAGCATCGCCCCGAGCTTGCGGCCGATGACGGAGGCGCCCTGCCCGTCGGCGACCTGCTGAACGAACGCCCCCAGGTGGGTCCGCTGCCCCGCCGGGCGCAGCCAGTCGACCACCGCGATGGCCGCGATGAGCACGGCTCCCACCAGGCCGACGGCGGCGAGCCTGCCGATCGACACCCGATGGCCGTAGAGCAGGAGCGCGAACACGGCGAACCCGACGACGAACGCGGGCACGCCGCCGAAGTCGGCTCCCCAGCCCGGCCAGCCGTCCGCGACGATCGCCAGCAGGCCGTACGCGAGCAGGACGGGCCGCCGCCCGATCATCTGGGCGAGCCCGGCGAGGGCGAGGATCGTGCCGGTCGCGAAGATCGCGAAGGCCATGTTCCCGAAGCCGTAGAAGCGGCCGCCGGTCACCGGCTCGTAGCCGGTCACCGCGTTCACCTGGAGCATCGAGCCCGTCATGACGTCGATGAGGAGGGCGAGCGAGCTGACCGCGGCGACCACGGTCAGCGGCCCGGCCACGTGGGCGCGCCACGGTCCGGCGAAGGCGAGGGCCGCGATGGCCCCGGCGAACCCGAGGATCGTCCCGATCAGCGCGGCCATGGGGTGCGCCATGGTCCACCACGGCACGAGCTGCGCCAGGAACGTCGAGACCGGGATCGCCCCGCTGACCACGGCGACGACCTGGGTGGTCGTCAGCATCCGCCGGTGCCGCCTGATCACGACGGCGGCGAGGCCGTAGAAGAGCACCTGGACGGCGACGAGCGTGATGAAGAAGGGCTGCCTGATCTCTCTGAGCACCTGGGAGGCCAGGTCGGTGTCGGCCAGCCCGGTAACGATCTCGCCGGTGTCCGTGGGCGCGTCGCCGGCCCGCTGCCAGGCCCGGCCCACCACACCCTGCGGCGGTTCGACGGCGACCGCGTGCAGGACGGTCGCGGTCAGGTCGGTGATCGTGACCAGCGCGTCCTGCTGGGTCGAGGTGGCGGTCAGGAACCCCCGCGCGTACGGCTGCGCTGCCGTTCCGGAGGCGTCCCCGGGGGCCGTCGTGGCGATGGCGACGTGGAGATGGGCGTCGCCGGGTCCGATGCCCGAGTCGGCGAGACCGGCGACGAGGATCGTGGAGCCGGGAGGGACGTTTCGCAGAACGTCGCCGACGGTCCGGTCGGCCGCTGCCACGGCGTCACGGCGGGCCTGGCCGGTCAGGTCGGACGGCGTTCGGTCGGGGTGGCCGGGGCGGTCGGGGCGGTCGGCCGCGCGGTCCGCGCGGTCCGCGAAGGCGGCCCGGGTGATCTCGCCCGCCTCGGCGAACACGGCGGTGTACGGCGTCAGGTCGGGCAGTTCCTCAGACGTGGCCGCATATTTCTGGACTTTCCCAGATGTGTCGGCGGCGCCGAGGGCCGCTCCCGGGCCGATGGCGGCGACCTTCCCGCCCGCGGCGGCGATCGTGCTGCCGAGCAGTCCGATCTGCCCGCCGTACGACTGGGCCCGCTGGTAGGCCACGAACCCGTCCCAGCCGGGCACCGTCGCCGAGCCGTCGGCGGCCACCTCGGGGACCGGCGGAGGCGCGCAGTCGCTCCCCGCGGCTCCGGCCCGCTGGCCCGCGGACACCGTCAGCCAGCCGCCGACCGGGCACGTCACGCTGCGGCCGCTGGGCGGGATGACGCGGGCGGACAGCGACGCCGAGCTCCCCTCGCCGGTCAGCCGCCACAGGTTGGGAGTGCGGGTCTGGTCGAGATCGCTCCACAGGAGGCCGGGAACCCCGATGACGACCACCCGCCCGGTCGGGCCCGCGCGACCGGTGTTCGCTTGCTGGGGGTTCGCTTGCTGGGGGTTCGGTTGCTGGGCGTTCACTTGCCGGGTGTGCGTTTGTCCGGCGCGGGCTCGCTCGGCGTTGGCCGGGGTGGGGAGCGCCAGGAGCAGCAGGCCGAGCAGGGCCGTGAGCAGGGCCGCGACGGCGGTGCGGGCGAGCGGGGTGCGGCCTGTGACGGCGCGCGGGGTGCGGGCGGCGGCATGGGGCCCGCCGCTCGGCCGTGACCGGGAAACGTCGATCCCGACTGGCCTCACGCGCGCTCCTCACTGTGCCCGGTCCGCTGTCCGGCTCCATCAACCCTGGCGAAAGTCCACGGTAGCCTGCCTGGACATGAGGACAGGCGAGACGATCTTCGCGAAGCGGCCCCTGTGGGCCTGGCCGGCGGCCCTGGTGGTCGTCGCCTGCGCCGCGATCCCGCTCGTCGCGTACTGGCTGACGAACCCCGCCGACCAGCGCCTCGTCGATCTGGACGTCTACCGCACGGGGGGACAAAGCCTCCTGCTCGGCGTCCCGCTCTATGACGTGATCACTCCGGCGCCGCAGCTGCTGCCGTTCACCTATCCACCGATCGCGGCCATGCTGGCGATGCCGCTCGCGGCGGTCTCGTGGCCGGTCGCCCAGTGGGTGTGGACGGTCGCCATCCTCGCGACCCTCGCCGTCACGGTCTGGTACGCCTTCCGCCCCGCGCTGGCGCGGGTCCGCGTGGCGATGCCGCTGGTGTTCGCGGTCCTCGTGGTGGCGTGCCTCTACCTCATGCCGATCAGGGACCAGGTGCGGTTCGGCCAGGTGGACCTCTTCCTCGTGGCGCTGTGCCTGCTCGACTGCGTCGTGCGCCGCCCGTGGTGGCCGCGCGGGATGCTGATCGGTCTCGCCACCGCGGTGAAACTCACCCCCGGCGTCTTCCTGATTTACCTCGCTATAACGGCATTCGCGTGGCGAAAGCCGTACATGCGGGATAGGGAGCAGGGGCGCGCCTTCTTCATGGCGGTGTTCACGGCAACGCTCCTCACCGTCCTGCCGTTCCTGGTCATTCCCTCGGACGCGAAGGACTTCTGGTTCTCGGCCCTGCTCGACCCCGGCCGCCTGGGGGCGAACGCGGCCACCACGAACCAGTCCATCCGGGGCATGCTGATCAGGCTCTACCTGCCCGACTCGGTCACCTCCGCACTCTGGCTGGTCGCCGTCGCCGCCATCGGCTGGTACGGCTTCCGCTGCGCTCGCCGCGCGTACCTCGACGGGGACCCGATGACGGCGGTGGCGCTGACCGGGCTGATGGCGGTGCTGCTCTCCCCCGTCGCGTGGATCCACCACCTGGCCTGGGTGGTCATCGTGCTGGCCGCGCTGGTGGGCGCCGGGACGGACCGCGTGCGGCTGCTGGTCGCGGGAGGTGTGTGGCTCTACTACGTGGTCCCCGTGCCCTGGTGGGGGGTCTCCCTGAAGGCCCTGGAGATCCCCGTCCTGAGTCCGGTCCTCGGGAAGATCGTCCAGAACGGGTTCGGCCTCGGGGCCATCGCCCTGGTCTGGCTGCTCGGCTCCTGGCTGCCCCGCAGGCGTGCCGTGACGGAGGCGGCGGCCGCAGCCGGTGATGTGGAGACTGGTTCTCGGCGGTGATGTGGAGGCCGGCTCCCGTCCGCTCCCTCCCACCTGCTCCGCTCAGTGCCCCGTACGGACTGTCCCGATTCGGGGGAATCCCGGTGTGGGCACGTGTGACGGGTAGCTAACCTTGTGCTATGCCAAAGCTCGCGTACCTGGGGCCGGAGGGCACCTTCACCGAGGCCGCCGGGCGCGCCCTGGCGCCCGACGCCGAGCGACTGCCCTGCGCGAACGTCGGGGCGGCCCTGGACGCGGTCCGGACCGGAGAGGCCGACGGCGCCGTGGTCCCCCTGGAGAACTCGCTCGAAGGCGGCATCATCCAGACGCTGGACGAGTTCGCGTGGGGCGAGCCGCTGCTGATCATCGCGGAATACCTGCTGCCGGTCGAGTTCTCGCTGCTCGTCCGCCCGGGCACCGAGCTCGGCCAGATCAAGCGGGTCACCACGCATCCCGCCGCGCACACCCAGTGCCGGGGCTTCATCGACCGCGAGCTGCCCGGCGCGGTCGTCATCCCGGCCTCCTCGACCGCCGCCGCCGCGCAGGAGGTGGCCAATCCCGAGTCTCCGTACGACGCGGCGATCAGCCCGGCCATCGCGGGCGAGGTGTACGGCCTGGCGGAGGCGGCGTCGAACATCGGCGACCGGAACGACACGGTGACCAGGTTCGTCCGGGTGGCTCCGCCCGGCCCGATCCCGGAGCCGACGGGCGCCGACCGCACGTCCCTGGTGGCCTTCCTCAAGGAGGACCACGCCGGAGCCCTGCTGGAGATGCTCAGCGAGTTCGCCGTACGCGGCGTGAACCTGACCCGGATTGAGTCCCGTCCGACCGGGCAGGGCATCGGCAGCTATTTCTTCCACTTCGACTGCGAGGGGCACGTCGCCGACGCCCGGGTCGGGGAGGCCTTGTCCGGTCTGCACCGGATCTGCGGCGATCTGCGGTTCCTCGGCAGCTACCCGCGGGCCGACCAGGTCGTCACGCAGATCAGGCAGGGCACGGCCGATCGCGACTTCGACGAGGCGGCCGAGTGGCTCGGCCGGATGCGCTCCGGCAAGGTTTGATCATCCGGCGTGCCGCACCGGACAATCGGGGCGCGCGCGGTAGCCGCACCTCGGTAGCCTTTGTTCCGTGACTGACCTGCGTACCCTTCGTGAGGACCCGGACCGGCTCCGGGCGTCGCAGCGCGCCCGTGGTGAGGATGACTCGGTCGTCGACACGCTGCTCTCCCTCGACGAGCGCCGTCGAAGTGCGCTGACCGCCTTCGAGTCGCTGCGCGCCGAGCAGAAGTCCATCGGCAAGTCGGTGTCCAAGGCCTCCGGGGACGAGCGCCAGGCGCTGCTCGACCGCGCCAAGGACCTCGCCGCGCAGGTGAAGGCCGCCGAGGCGGAGGCCGAGAAAGCGGCCGCGGACCTCGACGCGGTGATCGAGGGCGTGCCCAACATCGTGGACGAGAACGCTCCGCCCGGAGGCGAGGACGACTACGTCCTGCTCGAGGAGATCGGCGAGAAGCCCTCGTTCGACTTCACTCCCCGCGACCACCTGGAGCTGGGCGAGATGCTCGGCGCCATCGACATGGAGCGCGGCGCGAAGGTCTCGGGCGCGCGGTTCTTCTTCCTGACGGGCGTCGGCGCGCGGCTGCAGCTCGGCATGCTCAACATGGCCATGCAGCAGGCGATCGAGGCCGGGTTCACCCCGATGATCACGCCGGTGCTGGTGCGGCCCGAGTCGATGCAGGGGACCGGCTTCCACGTCGCCCACGACAAGGAGATCTACCGCCTGCCCGATGACGACCTCTACCTGGTGGGCACCTCGGAGGTGCCGCTGGCGGCCTACCACGGTGATGAGATCCTCGATACCGGCTCGCTGCCCATCCGCTACGCCGGCTGGTCGTCGTGCTTCCGCCGCGAGGCCGGTTCGTACGGCAAGGACACGCGGGGTATCATCCGCGTCCACCAGTTCGACAAGGTCGAGATGTTCTCCTTCTGCCGCCCCGAGGAGGCGCGTGAGGAGCACCTCCGCCTGCTCAACTGGGAGAAGGAGATGCTGGCCAAGGTCGAGCTGCCCTACCGCGTGATCGACGTCGCGGCGGGTGACCTCGGCGCCTCGGCCGCGAGGAAGTTCGACTGCGAGGCGTGGATCCCGAGCCAGGGGCGCTACCGCGAGGTCACCTCGACGTCGAACTGCACCGACTACCAGGCTCGCCGCCTGCGCGTGCGCTACCGCGACCAGGACGGCAAGCCGCAGCACGTCGCGACGCTGAACGGCACGCTGGCCACCACCCGCTGGATCGTCGCCATCCTGGAGACCCACCAGCAGGCGGACGGCTCGGTCGTGGTCCCCAAGGCGCTGCGCCCGTACGTTGGGCTCGACGTCCTGGAGCCGATCAAGTAAGCCGCTCGGTTTCTTCCGAAGGCCCCGCCTTTCCGGCGGGGCCTTCGTCTTTCTCACGCCTTCCTTGCTCGCGCTGGGAGAGACGGTCCGAGAGGGCTCGTTTCGCGATCAACGAGGCGGTCGGCGCCGCGCCCAGGATCACGGCCAGCAGGCCGGCCACGCCGTACGAATCGGGCGAACCGGCGCTCCAGCCCAGGAACGGCAGGAAGACCCCACCGAAGGTGAGGAGGGCGAGGAGAATGCTCGTCCCTCCCGACGGGCCCCTCAGGCACTGGAAGAGGCCCCACATCACGAGCACTGCCGTGCCGCCGACCAGCGCCAGCGGCATGCCCCCGAAGAGGACGAGGGGGCCGATGAGCCCCAGGCTCGGTTTCAGGGCGATGCCGAGCAACCCGACCCACAGGACCAGGCCCGCGAACGGGAAGCCCGCCGGCCACTCCTCCACGCACCCGTCCAGGGCGAGTCCGATGAGCAGCACGATGACCGCGACGAGGATCGCCACCCACATCTCACCGTCGATCCGCGATCCGGGGTCGGTGAGGGACGGGGCCGACTTCGCGGAGAGCCCGCCGTCGGGTGTCAAGCCGAGCCGCTGCCAGCGTCCCGACGGATCCCGTACGGCCACGCCGTCGCGGCCGTTGGCGACGACCACGATGTGCGCGCCCCCATCGTCCGGTACGGCCTGCACGGCGAGCGCGAGGGAATTGGCGTGATCGACCTCCGTCCCTTCCGAGGGAACGCGGTACACCCGGTCCAGCCACTCCTGGCGGCCGGGAGAGATCTGCCAGGCCGTCGTCCACGTGTTCCCGCCGTCGGCGGACTCCTCCACCTGGAGCAGGCCCGGGACGATCCGGTAGCAGTGCGCCTGGTCACCCGGCACGCAGGCCGTGCTCTGGACCGTTTCGGGGGGAGAAGCGTCCCATTTCCGCCAGGCCACGCCGCCGTCGGTTTTCCGCCAGGCCACGCCGCCGTCGGTTTTCCGCCAGGTCACGCCGCCGTCGGTGGAAGCGACCGTGTCGAGCGGGTGGAGGCGCACGACGATGTCCCTCTCCTGGACCTCCACGGCGGTCGCTGATGGGGGTCGGGGCATGGCCCCGGTCGCCGTCGCGGCGAACATCGCCACCGGGACGATGAGCACGGCCTGCGGGAGCCGTACGGGAGGGCGCCGGGCGGCCCGCCGCCAGACGAGCCAGGCCAGGCCGAGAGCGGGCAGCGCGATCAGGTCGGTCGGATCGGCCACTATCCGCGACGGGATGAAGAGGGACCACAGCCAGGACGCGACCTCCGCGCCGGCGGCGGTGACCTTCATCAGCGTGAAGAGCGTCCCGGTGAGCGCGATCGCGACCGGGGCCGGACATCGGATGAGCAGCGCCATCAGCGGCGGGGCCGCGACCAGCCCGGCGAAGTCGCTGAGCTTGCCGGTGACCGGGCCGGGCCACAGCTCCTTGAGGAGGTGATCGTTGAGCAGGAGCACGGCCACGGCCAGCGTGGTGGTCGGATGGGCGAGCCACACGAGCGCGTGGCCGGAGCGTCGCGTCGTCACGCGTGGTTCGATGCCCGGCACGGGGAGCGGGTTGTCACGATGCGATCTCGGTGTGGGGACGACTCGGTTGCCCGCCGACCTCGCCGCCGTGGGCCGATCGCACACCGCGGAATATCTGCGCCGCGATCTGGGACGACCCCTCTAGGTCATGTTTCGTGGATCTTTTTGGCCTACTGCGGTCGCCCAGATGGCGCCTCGCGGCGTTGTCGTCGTCGGCCGGAGGCTCCGCTCCGACCTCCTTCTCCGCCTTGCGACGCATCCATCTGGCCGATCCTCGCTACGGCAAAGATCCACGAAACACTCCCTAGGGCACCTTGATCCAGGTGTTGCCGATGAGGTCGTCCTTGGTGATCTCGTCCAGGTAGTCCTGGGTGCTGCCGGTGTAGTCGAGCGTCACGGGCGCCCAGTAGTGCCCCGCCCGGAACTTCCCGCGATAGCTGGACTTGATCCACACGTTGAACGACATGGTGATCGTGCTGTGGTTGAGGGAGCGGATCACGCAGTACACCGCGTAGTTCCCCGCGGAGTTGCGCTTCTGGGTGCCGCACTTGGCGCCCCGTGGCTTGGTCACGAAGCGGACTCTCGGTGAGATGCCACGGGGCAGGTCCGTCTCCAGAACCAGCGCCTCGTCCACCATCTGGTCGGGGTGGGTGACCTTGTAGGTGAAGCGGGCGGGCCCGCCTCTCCTGATCGCCGAGGGGTAGGTCACCTTCACCTTGGTCGTACGTCGCGCGACCTGGGCGTCGGTGGTGGCAGCGGCGTTGGCGGGTGTGGGGGACACGAGGAAAGTCGCCATCAGGCAGGTGGCGGCCACAAGGATTCTGCGCATGATCGCTCTCAGCTGGGGGAAAGTCGTTTCGCTGGTGCGCTTCCACGATCACAAGAGCGCATGCCCAGAGCAAGCCCTTTTCGGCTGTTCGTTCTGATTCGTCCCCCGCCCCGGCGGGGTGCTCAGCCGGTCAGGTAGCGCTGCAATGTCGGGGCGATCCACTCGATGACCTCCTCGCGGGACAGCGCCACGATCGGTGGAAGGCACAGGACGTAGCGGCACAGGGCCATGCCGAGGATCTGGCTGGCGGCGAGCCCCGCCCGCAGGGCGGCCTCGGCGGGGGTGCGGCAGCCCGGCATGGCGACCGGGGCGAGTTGGGTCGCGAAGATGGTGCGCATGTGCTCGGCCGGCATGCACAGCACGGTTCGCGAGCAGGTGGGCATCGGCTTCACCGGCGGGCGGTATGCCGAGTCGTTCACCCTGGCCGACGTACGGCTCAGCGGCGGACTCCCGGGCGACGAGGTCCTGCTCTACTTCGCGCAGGAAGGGTTGATGGTGGTGGCGCCACTGCCGGACGGGACGTTCCGGATCGTCGCAACCCTGGACGAGGCCCCGGCGGAGCCGGACGCGGCCTTCGTGCAGGCCCTGCTTGACTCCCGGGGGCCGTCAAGGGTCCGTCCGGTCGTACGGGAGGTCGTGTGGGGCTCGAGGTTCCGGATTCACCACCGCGTGGCTGACACCTACCGTGTGGGACGTGTGCTCCTCGCAGGAGACGCGGCGCACGTCCACAGCCCCGCCGGAGGCCAAGGGATGAACGCCGGCATCCTGGACGCCGTGGCGCTCGGAGAGGCGCTGGCGGCCGTCCTGGGCGGCGCTGAGGGGGCACTGGACGCGTACAGCGACTCTCGCCGTCCCGCGGCCGTGAAGGTCGTCTCTCTGGCCGACCGGCTCACCCGGCTGGCCACGATGAGGAAGGGCATGCGTCCGCTCCGGAACCTGGCGCTGCGGGCGGTGAGCCCGATCCTGCGCCGCGAACTCGCGCGGCGGCTCTCGGGCCTCGTGTATCGGTGAGACCGCCTACAGGGTGCCCTCAGCCCCGGGAAAGCGTGAGTGGAAAACGCGAAGGCGGGACCCGCTGGACGCGGACCCCGCCTTCGACGGTGTTTCAGAGATCAGAGCGCACGGACGTTGGACGCCTGCGGACCCTTCGGACCAGAGGTCACCTCGAACTCGACCCGCTGGCCGTCCTCGAGGTTGCGGTAGCCGCTGCCGGTGATCGCCGAGAAGTGGACGAAGACGTCCGGCTCCCCACCGTCCGGTGCGATGAAGCCGAAGCCCTTCTCAGCGTTGAACCACTTGACGGTTCCCTGAGCCATTAATGCTCTCCCTAAGGAAGTGAATCTTGGGGCTCACACCTCGTGAACCCCGGTGTGTCGCACAGCTCCCCGGGTGGCTCATACAGTCAAGCTGGCTTTCGCTACGGGAACAGCTAATACAACGCCATCACATCTAACACTATGACGCCGGTGGGTGTTCCACGTCCGGGGGAAGATTTCTCCCGTCTTCATCCCCGAGGACGGACGCGGGTACAACAGCGTGCAAACTAGAGGCTGCTATGACCAGCCCCCGCCTCGTCGCCACGGACCTGGACGGCACCGCCCTGCGGGCCGACGGGACCGTCTCCGCGCGCACCGCCGCCGCCTTCGCCCTCGTGGAGGAGGCCGGAGGGACGCTCGTCTTCGTCACCGGACGGCCGCCCCGCTGGATGCACAGCGTGGCGGGAGCCGTACGCCATCGAGGGCTGTCGATCTGCGCCAACGGGGCGCTCGTCTACGACCTGCACACCGAGCGGATCGTCGAGTCCCGCATGATCGACCCCGACGCCCTGGATGAGTCCGTCCGCCGCCTGCGTGAACACCTGCCCGAGCTGGTCTTCGCCGTCGAGTACGAGGGCGGTTACGCGCATGAGTCCGACTTCCCCATCGACGGAGCGGACGTCAGGATCGCGGCCGGGCTGCGGGTGGGGCTGTACACGCTGACCTCGCGGCCGTGCGCCAAACTGCTCGCCGAGCATCCGACGATGGATCCGGACGAGCTCTACCGGCTGTCGGTCACCCTTGTGGGCGATCTGGTGACCCCGACGCACTCCAGCGGCCGGGCGCTGATCGAGATGAGCGCCCACGGCGTCACGAAGGCGTCGGCGCTCGCCGTGCTGGCCGAAGAGCTCGGGATCATGCGGCACGAGGTCGTGGCGTTCGGCGACATGCCGAACGACCTGCCCATGCTGGCCTGGGCCGGGACGTCGTACGCGGTGGCCAACGCCCACCCTGAGGTGCTGGCCGCCGTCGATCATGTGACGACGGCCAACAACGACGACGGAGTCGCCCGGATTTTGGAATCTCTTTACCGATAACGGCTTACAGGTAGGGCCCCGAGGCGCGGTGGTGCTGGTCGTCCTGCCCCTGCGACATGCCGCCGGGGAGGGCGCGGCGCATCTGCTCCAACTGGGCTCGTGCGGCCATCTGCTGGGCGAACAACGTGGTCTGAATGCCGTGGAAGAGTCCCTCAAGCCATCCGACGAGCTGCGCGTGCGCCACCCGGAGCTCCGCGTCCGAGGGCGGCGCACCGTGGTCGTCGGTGAACGGCAGCGACAGCCGCTCCAGCTCGTCGACGAGCTCGGGCGCGAGACCGTCCTCCAGCTCCTTTACGGAACTTTCATGGATTTCTTTGAGGCGCTTGCGGCTCGCCTCGTCCAAGGGAGCGGCGCGCACTTCCTCGAGGAGTTGGCGGATCATGCTGCCGATGCGCATGACCTTCGCCGGCTGCTCCACGAGGTCGGCGACCGAGCGCTCCTCGTGCGCGCCGTTCTCGCCGGAAACGGACAAGCCGTCGGGCCCCACGACCACGATCTGCGGCGTGCTCTCGTCTGCGTTCATCGGCCGCTCATCACTCCTCGTCCGCGTCGGGCTCGGTCGGTACTCATGCGTTTAAACCTAACTCACCGAACCAGGAGGATTTTGCCGATGTGCTCCCCTGATTCCAGCATCCGGTGCGCCTCGGCGGCCTCACGCATCGGCACGCTGGCGTAGATCACCGGCTTGATCGCGCCCGCGCTGATCAGAGGCCAGACGTCGTTGACGACTCCCCTGCAGATGGCGCCCTTCTCGTCCACCGGCCGGGCGCGCAGGCCCGCCGCCGAGATCGACGCTCGCTTGGCCAGGAGCTTGCCGAGATCCAGCTCGCCGATCCTTCCGCCCTGCATTCCGATCACCACGAGGCGGCCGCCGACCGCCAGGGCGTCCAGGTTCTTCTTCAGGTACGCCGCGCCGACGATGTCAAGGATCACGTCGGCCTTCTTGACCGAGAAATCCTCCTCGCGGTAGTTCAGGGCCTCGTCGGCGCCGAGCTCCAGGCACTGCCGTACCTTCTCGGCCGAGCCCGCCGTCGCGATCACGCGGGAGCCGTATGCCTTGGCGAGCTGGATGGCCAGGGTGCCGATGCCGCTCGTGCCTCCGTGGACCAGCAGGGTCTCGCCCTTGCGGAGGCGGGCGCCCATGAAGACGTTCGACCAGACCGTGCAGGCGACCTCCGGCAGCCCGGCCGCCTCCAGCGGTGACACCCCCACCGGGACGGGCATGACCTGCTGCCACGGAACGGCCACGCGCTCCGCGTACCCTCCGCCGACGAGGAGTGCGCAGACCCGGTCCCCCGGCTGGAAGCCCTCCACGTCGGCACCGACCTCGATCACCGTTCCGGAGCACTCCAGGCCGGGAATCTCCGAGGCGCCTTTCGGCGGGGGATAGAAGCCCTGGCGCTGGAGGACGTCCGCGCGGTTGACGGCGGAAGCGGCCACGTCGATGACCACATCGCCTCGCGCGGGCTCCGGATCGGGGACTTCCTGCCAGTCCAAAACCTCCGGACCACCGGGCTCCGTAATTACGATCGCGCGCATGGGACCAAAGTAGCGGGGCCGCGAACTCGGCGGTTGCCCGCATTCGCTGCATTAGAGGGCGCTAATCTGCAATGTGTTTGCTGCCCCTTTAGCCCAGCCCGAGGGGGAACACGGTGGCAAGGCACGATCGTGAGGATCCCCACTCTCTCGAGGACCAGCTCGCCTGGCTCGACGCGATCAAGGAGATGCCCGACGAGGTGGACATCGCGGTCAGCGCGGTGACCTCGGCATCCCTCGCGTCGTCTCCGGTCACGGAGCCCGAGGTGCCTTCGCCGTACCCTCAGGACCCCTGGCGTTCGGTGCCGTCCGAGCCCGCCTCCCAGGCGCTGTTCCGTACGGCGGCGGATCCCGCGTACGGCGCCACGGTCGCTGTGACCTCGACGGACACGGCGGCGGACGCCGAGCCTGGAGTCGCCACCGGGCTCGCCGGGTCTTCCGAGCTCTCTGCGGCCGCCGGGTCTTCTGAGCTCTCCGGGGCCGCCGGGCCTGCTGGGCTTTCGGGATCCGGTGGTGCTTCGGGACTTTCCGGGCTTTCTGGGTCTTCGGGGCTTTCCGGTGACGGCGCGCAGCCCGGCTTCCCCGGTACGCCTCCGGCAAGCCTGGGGCGGGGCCCGCTGTTCCAGGAGTCCCCCGTCGACACCGATCCCTTCAACGTGGGGGTGCTCGGGGAGGGGGCTCCGTACAAGGAGCACCACACGCAGCCGGTCCGGTTCTCGACAGGGGAACACAGCATCGAGGATCTCCGATCCGAAGAAGGCGGATCCGAGGAACATGCTCTGGGCGGCCCGACCCCGTCCTGGCCGGAGGTGCCCAAGGCCGAAGAGCCGGTCCGCGGGTGGCTTGAGCCGGCGGTGCCGGTCGAGACGGACGGCTCCTCCGCGTTCTCGGGTTCCAGGTCCTCTGGCCCCGCTTCCCCTGATGTGGGATCCTCCAGCTCTGCTTCCTCTGGTCTGGAATCCTCTGGCTCCCTGTCATCCGGTCCTGGATCCTCAGGCTCGGCGTCCCCTGGCTCTGGGTTCTCCGGGGCGGGGTCTTCCGGCTTCGGGACCGCTGATTCCGGGGACTCCGGCTCTGACGTCAGGCAGCCCTTCTCCGGCGGCCTGATCGGCGCGGTGACCGAGCGTTTCACCGGCCCCCTCCCGGAGGAGGTGCCGGCCGAGGAGCTCAAGCCGTACGAGGGGGATCAGCCGTTCGCGGGTTCTCTGCGCGAGGATCTGGCACCGGGGCAAGGGTTCGGGGCCTTTTCGGGCGAGGAGCCCGGCGGGCAGCCTTTCGGTGGCATCTCGGGCGGGGACGCGTCGTCCGGCACGCCGTTCGGCGGATCGTTGCGCGAGGACCTGGCACCTGGACAGTTCTTCGGCGGCTCGCCGCGTGAGGACCTGACGCCCGGTCAGGGGTTCGGTGCCCCGTCGCGTGAGGGGTCCCCCGCTCAGCCGTTCGGGGGCTCCCTGCGGGACGACCTGGCGCCGGCTCAGTCATTCGGCACCGGCCCGAACGCGAACCCCCTGCCTGACCAGCGGTTCGACGGGGCTTCGCGAGAGGAGCCCCCGGTGGCCGACACCTCCCCCGAGGGGCAGGCGCCGGAGGAGCGTGAGCCTTACCAGCCCCGGCGCAGGCAGGCTCCGCAGGTCACCACGTTCGGCGCTCCGGGGCGTGCGAGCAGGGCGACGGCCGGAAGCAAGCCGTCCGTGGACAGCCTCGACCCGGGCAGCCTGCTCAAGGGCCGCAGAAACGCGCCCGCGCGCGGATGGCGCCGGTTCGTCTACAAGGCGTCCGGGGGCTGGATCAAGCCGGGCGAGGCTCCGGACGTCCGGCGGCGGCGCGAGCTGCTCGCCCGCGCCCGAACCCCCGTCGCTGCCGGGCACCACCGGGTGGCCGTGCTCAGCCTGAAGGGAGGCGTGGGCAAGACCACCACGACCGTCGGTCTCGGGGCCACGCTCGCCCAGATCCGCGGTGACCGCGTGATCGCCGTGGACGCCAACCCCGATCGTGGAACGCTCTCGGACAAGGTCGAGCTGGAGACCTCGGCGACCGTGCGTGACCTCCTCAACGAGCGTGGGCAGATCAAGCGGTACGTCGACATCCGGGCGTTCACGTCCCAGGCGCCGTCGCGGCTGGAGATCCTTGCGTCCGATCGCGACCCCTCGGTGTCGGAGGCGTTCAGCGCGGGCGACTACCAGGCGGTGGCGCAGGTCCTGGAGAACTTCTACTCGATCTGCATCACCGACTGTGGCACGGGCCTGCTCCATTCGGCGATGTCGGGCGTCCTCGACCTGGCGGACCAGCTTGTGCTGGTCAGCTCACCGTCGGTCGACGGCGCGAGGGCGGCCTCAGCCACCCTGGACTGGCTGGAGGCGCACAACCACGCGGAACTCGTCAGGGCGGCGACCGTGGTGCTGTGCAGCGTACGGCCGCGGTCGAAGTCGGCCGTCGACCTCGACCGGCTGGAGTCCCATTTCGCGGCCCGTTGCCGTTCCGTGGTCCGCGTTCCGTACGACCCGCACCTGGAGGAGGGGGCGGAGATCGACCTGGACCGGCTGCTGGAGCCGACCCGAGAGGCGTACCTCCGGCTCGCCGCCGCGGTGGGCGACGGCTTCGCCGGACCCCAGGCGCTGACGGAGCGCCGGTACTCCGAGATCCCCGACCAGATCTGACGCTTGGAGATCATCTTCTGTCGCGGACACCCGGCGCGCGATGAGAGACTATGGTGATGTTCTGTGCCTTGGCGCACCGACCAGGAGAGCTCGCCTAGTGGACGATGGCGGCGGTCTTGAAAACCGCTAGGGGCTTGACGCTCCTCGTGGGTTCGAATCCCACGCTCTCCGCTCCCACCTCCGAAAACGGCGTCTGACCAGCGGTTTCGCTACGGTCAGACGCCGTTTATCGTTCCCCGCCATGTGCAGCCCTACGCCACCCTGAGCCACCCTCGGCCGCTGTTCCCGGGATATATCCGGGATCGATCTTGAGGTGTAGCCGCATGCGCAGAATTTGTCCCAGGGGACCGCTCACCCAGGACGCCACACTGGCAGCCGCACCGCAAGATCGTGACGTCCACGTGTCAAGAATGCTCTCCGTCAAGCTTGACATGAGATCACCTTGCGTGGCTTGATCGTATGAATTCTCGCACTGGTGAACGAATATTGGAGGCCATCATGCTGTTAGCGCGACGCCCTGACCGCGCTCCGTCATCGCCTGCACCTGCGGTCTTCCGATTAGCCCGCCGGCTGCTCACCCTCAGCACCGTTCCGATCATGGTAGCGGGCCTGGTCGTGACCCAGGCGCCCGCCGCCACCGCGGCCGACTCCAAGACAGACCTCGGCGTGTCCCTTCCTTTCTACAGGCGAGGCGGTGATGTGGCCGCGGGCCACGACAAGATCTTCGTCTCTGCCGGCGACCGTGTCATCGTCGCCGACACCCAGGGCTCCATCACCGACACCATCACGGGCCTCCCGGGCGTGACGGAGCTCGCCCTGGCGGCCGATGGCTCCCGCCTTTACGCGGCGGTTGAGGGTTCGAACCAGGTGGCCGAGATCAGCACCGATTCCCTCGCCATCACCCGGCGGATCGACCTGACCGCGTATCCGTGCCCGTCGACCCTGTCCCTGTCGGGCAGCCGGCTCTACGTCGGTTACGGTTGCAGCACCCACGCGAGCGGCGCCGTCAGCCTCGACGTGTCGGCGGCGGAGCCGGAGTACACCCAGATCGTGACAGGGCTGCACAGCCCTCCCCTGGTGGCCGCTGCGGGGCGGACTCTGGTGGTTGGCGACACCAACCTCACGTACGGCAACCTCAACATCTACGACGTGTCGGGCGCCACCGTCAACCTCCGCGCGGTCGTCATCGGCTCCACCTACCGACTGGCCAATCTGCAGGACCTCGCCCTCACCGCGGACGGCGCCACCTTGTTCACCGCCTTCGGCTTCCCGTACCAATTCGATAGCTGGGACACGGCCACAGCGGCCCATGTCCGCAGCTACGGCGCGCAGTCGTATTCTCATGCCGTCGCGATCAGCCCGGACGGTGCCCATGTGGTGGGCGGAAGGTCACGCGGTACGCCCGTCGCAATGTTCGACGTGGCCACGGGGGAAGAGACGTTCGCCTACCGGAACCCGGCCGACGAGGTGCTCCCGGGAGGCCTCGCCATCTCTGGTACCACCGTCTTCGCCGTGCTGAGAGACTTGTCAGACCGGCTCCACCTGGCGCGGCTGCCCGATGTCACGCTCGCCGCGTCCTCGCTCAGCCTGACAGCTCCGTCCACGTCGACAGTGCTCGACCCGCTCACACTGACCGGCCGCCTCACCTTGTCGGACGGCTCGGCCCCTGGCGTGCAACCCCTGGCGGTCACCCGTCAACGGTCCGACGGCACCGTGGTGTCCCTCCCCAGGGTGACCACCGCCGAGGATGGCACGTTCACCATCACCGACGCCCCGCAGGTCGTCGAGGCGCTCAGGTACGACGTCACCTGGGACGGCAATTCGTCCTTCCGGTGGAGCAGAGCCTGGGCGTGGACCACGGTGGTCAAGCGCAAGTCCTCGCTCACCGTGACGCCTCCGTCCACGGCGACCGCGCTCGACCCGCTCACACTGACCGGCCGCCTCACCCTGTCGGGCGGATCGGCCCCCAGCACGCAACGCCTGGCGGTATCCCGCATCCTTCCTGGCGGCACCGAAACGCCCTTCACAGAGGTGACGACCGCCGAGGACGGCACATTCACCGTCACCGACACCTCGCCGGTGGGTGGGATTGTCTACTACAAGGTGCGCTGGGGCGGGAACTCCATCTACGAGCCGAGCCAGGACGGGAGTAACCTGCTGGTGGCCAAACGCCAGACGACCCTCACCGTGTCGGGACCCGAGAAAGCGGTCGCCAACAAGCAACTCGAGTTCAGCGGTGAACTGGACGGCGGTGGCCAGCTTCCTTCACCGAACGCCGTACTTACTGTGCACCGCACCGTTGTCAACCACAAGGGCACCATCACGAGCCTGCTGCGGAATGTGACGGCCTCCGATGACGGGTCGTTCAGCTTCACCGATACGCCCAGCGGGGGCGGCGAATACACGTACAGCGTCAAGTGGGCCGGCGACAAAACGTATTCGGCCGTGGAGGGCGCCCACGTAGTCACGGTTCGAGGGCAGCTCGGCTAAGCAACGGAGCCGCTCAGCCGAGAAGCGCCGGTGACCCGGGTGGCTGCCTCGCCGCCCGGGTCGCCTGTCGCTCCGGGGTCTTCGCCCGCTACCGTCACCCGAGTTCATCCATAGGGCAGGGGAACGGCCTGCTCGTCGCAGCCCGCGTTACGCCCCGTCCCATAGCCCGGCGTCAAGTATGGACGCGCCCGGAACGGGCCAGACGACCGTGAACAGCGTCCACCCAGGGTTCCACGGGGCGTCTCAACTGCTCGGTCAGGGGCGTGTGGCCGGTGGCGCATATGCGGTGGCGCGACGTCCTGTCACTTGCAACAAGCCCTGCAGCACAACACCGAGCATCATGCCGAGGCCCTTCCACCCACGGGTGATCGCTAGCTTAGAGCTTCCTCGATTCGACGATTGGCGCGGGATGATCTTCGCTGGCCAGCCGCCTTCGCATGACTAAGCCGCAGGTCAGGACCGGTACGGGCGGAGGAGCCGTAGTGCTCTGAAAACCGCTAGGGGCTTGACGCTCCTCGTGGGTTCGAATCCCACGCTCTCCGCGCCCACCTCCGAAAACGGCGTCTGACCAGCGGTTTCGCTACGGTCGGACGCCGTTGATCGTTTCCGCCGTGTCCAGCCATACGCCACCCTGAGCAGCCCTCAGCTGCTGTCCACGTTATATTCACAGGATGATCTTGACGCGATCTGCCCAGGTCAGGCATTCGTTGATCAAGGTGAGCGCTTGTTGAACGAGTCCGCCAGTGGCGCTGCGTGCATACCAAACGAATCCCGCTCGGAAGAGCTGTGCGGCGCCAGTTCGGGTGAAAACACCGCTAGGAATAGGCCGGTCTGGAAAGTGTGTCTAATGAGACTGCAGCTCTAGGCGGTATCGCCAGCATTCGCCTCGTCCGCCCCCTTCTGGGTGTTGGCGGGTGACGGAGCGTGCTCGCGAGGTAGCGTGCGAAGTGCCCTCTCCGCCAACGTATCTTCTCCCTGCTCAACTAGGCGCCCAGGGGTTATCAAGAGAGGCGGGCCAGGCCGCTGTCGGGGCAGATGTTGCGGGGCTGACGACCTTGCCGGGGCCAGGACGCCGGTGGGTAATGAAGACCGGGCCGCGGGTGCGGCCTTTGAGCAGGCGAGGGAGCAGCTGGGCGGTGTCGGCGTCCCAGTAGACGGTCTCCAGCACGAAGTCCTCCCGCGCCTGGCCGCGGCGGCGGATCTTGGCGCGCGCTCTTGGCCTTCACCCGAGCCTGCCGGGCGGTCGGCAGCGTCCCGTGAACTCGTTTCCTGATTCGTGTGAAAGACGGGCGACACTACTTCCTTTGGAAGGCCCGACCACATGCCCCTCAGTACGACCCTGTCTGACGCCGCCCTGATCGAACGGTCGTGGCGAGATCCCGAGGATTTCGCCTTGCTGTTCGACAGGCACGCAAGACACATCCACCGTTATGTGGCCCGCCGGCTCGGCGACGACACGGTCGACGACGTCGTCTCCGAGACGTTCCTCGCCGCGTTCAGGCAGCGCCGCGACTACGACACCGCCCGCCCGGAGGCCCTCCCCTGGTTGTACGGCATCACGACCAACTTCATCCGCCGGCATCAACGCGCCGAGCTACACCGCTATAAGGCGTACTCGAAAATGGGCGTGCTTCCCGACGCCGACGACGCCGCGGAACAAGCTCTTGAGCGGGCGAGCGCGCATGCCGTACGCCGCCCTCTCGCCCGGGCGCTCGCCTCACTGAAGGCCCGCGACCGCGACGTCCTCTTACTCGTGGCCTGGGCCGACCTCACCTACGAGGAGGTCGCCGACGCCCTGTCCATCCCGATCGGAACAGTCCGTTCCCGCCTCAACCGCGCGCGGGCCATCGTCCGCAACGCCCTCGGCAGCACCGACCCCACGATGGAGCAGGCCTCATGAACGAACTGACCGACCTGACCGAACTCCGCGACCTGTTCGCCGACAAGCCGCACCCCACGGCGGACCGCCTCGCCCCCGCCCGTACCGCCCTGCTGGCCGAAGCCCGCACGAAGCGCCGGCCCCGGGCCCGGGTGGCCGGCCTGCGGCGCCTGATGCTGGCAGGCGGCCTGGTCGCGGCGATGACCGCAGGAGTGATCGCCGTCCAGACGTTCAAGCCTGCCGCGCCCGCGAGCGCCGCCGAGGTGCTGAGGCTGGCGGCCGAGGCCGCGAGCGCCACCCCGTGGCCGGAACCCCGCGACGACCAGTACCTCCACTACGAGCAGATCGCGGAGTCGCGCCCCGAGAAGGGGGTTCCCGATCCCGGTCCGCGCCGCATCACGGGCGAGTTCTGGGATTCCGTCGACGGCTCCCGCCCAAGACTCAGCTGGGGCAAGCCGTCGAAGTCCCGCCCCCATCGCGGCCGCGGCGAGTACAAGGAACTCGGGCCCTGGTGTCCCGGCCACGGCCGCCCCACCTACGCCGACCTGCGTGGGTGGCCGACCGACCAGGAGCAGCTCCGGCACAAACTGGCCGAATACGGCAAGGAGATGGTCCTCAAAAAGGACACCGCGACCCAGATCTGGCGCGCCCTCGGCGTCCTCGCCCACCCGATGCCACCCAAGCTGCAGGCGGCCATCTTCAAGATCGCCGCGACCCTGCCGGGCATCGAAACGGAAGAGCTCAAGGACGCCACCGGCAAAACGGGCATCGCCGTGACCCGGGTGGACAACCTGGGCCCCGGGGGCGCCATCTCCCGCGAATCCTTCATCTTCGACAAGACCTCCTACGTCTTCCTGGGCGGCCAGGAGCTCGTGCCGGGACAAGGGCGTGAAGTCTGGTCCGTCACCCGTCCGCAGATCACCGATGAACTTCCGGCCTGGTCCAAGTCCGTGAAGCGGAGAGGCTGCGTCTGAGCCTGCTTCCCCCCCGGACGACAGGCGGGCCGCGCCGGCCGGGCTCGCCTTACCGGCTGTCCCACTACGGGGGGCGAACGTCATTCCTAAGGTCGCCGGGCTGCTGGCGCGGGCACAGGCCGAAGAGCGAGCCGGGCGCACGACGCGGGCGCGGCGGCTGCGCGCCCAGGCGGCGCGGGTGTGGGAGGCGGTGTGGGCTGGCAACCGGGCGATGCTGGCCTACTACGGGTGCCACACTGATACGGCAGTTGTAGATCGTTAGGCGCTGCAATATGGGTCACGTGGCAGAAGCAGCTGTTACCTCGTTCCACCGCCGATGGCAGGCGGCTGCCCGAGCTTGATGGCGCCGCCGCCACAGCGACCAGCGCAGGGCATGTCCGGGATCGACGTCTTGCCGGGGACATGGAAGCACGAACAGGCGGAGAAGTTTCACCAGCTCACGGCAGCTCACGGGAACGAACTCACCGTCTTGGGTGCCCGTGCTGCCGCCACGTTCCAGGCTGGTCGTGGTGGCCAGCAGCGCGTAGGCGATCATGCTGATCAGGCTCCACCGGTGCCAGGAGGTCCAGCTGGTGACCTGTCCCTGGTCCAACCCGGCCAGGCCCTTGGCGGCTTGGAACTCTTCTTCGATCCGCCATCTGCGGCACACCACGCTCACCAGCTCCCGCAGCGGGCGGGGCGTGGGTGACCAGCAGCGGTAAAAGGACAGGGTGCGGGTGTAGCGGTGACGGCGGACCAGGAGCGTGCTGTGCCCGTCCGGCTGTCCGCCGGGGATGTCGTCGGCGAGCACGTCGATCATTGCCCAGTCGTAGTGGCGGTCGCCTTTGGTGCCGCTGCCGGTCCGCAACCGCTGCCAGGACCGGGCGGGCAGGCGTTTGACCAGATCGGTGACGGTGAAGGTGCCGGCCGGGGTGGTCACCCGATGGTCGCTTTTGACGGCGACCGCATACCGGTAGCCCAGGCCGCGGACCGCGGTGCGAGTTTCCCTGCCGCCATACACCTCATCGGCGGCGACCCAGGCATCGGTGACGCCGCGCTCGCGCAGGCGGGCTTCCGCGTCGCGGTCGAGGACACCCCCACGCTCGTTGCGCTCACCGCCGAGTACGAGGAGACTGGATGCTGGATCCGGACGATTGCCCGCAAGCACGTAGCGGATTTCTCTCAGGTCGGGGGCCGTCAGCCGCCGACAGATGAGCGACTCGCTCAGCGGGCCGGAAATCGCTGGACTTACTGGGCTGCTCTTTATGTATAACCGCTTCATCGCCGACCTCGCGATCGCAACCGTACGGCTTGGCAAGCGTTTGACGGAGCTTCATCAGCTATAGGGAATACATTCTCGGTCACATGATGGCGATCGCTGAGCGGGGAAACGAAGGAAAGCATCATGGCCATCTACACCTGCACAGCCCATGAAGCGGCGCTGTCTTCTGAACAGCGTACGGTTATCGCCGCGGAGATCACCCGTATCCACTGCGCGCATACCGGTGATCGCCCCAACATGGTTTGGGTGATCTTCGAGACCCTGCCTCCCGACAGCATCTTTTCAGGCGGGAAGCCTGCGGAAAACACCGTCATAGTGGGTCTCTTTCGGGAGCGCAGTGCGGAAGTCAAAGCTCAGGTGCTGAACGAAATTTGTACGATGTACAAGAAAGTCACTGGTCTGTCCGATGACCAGCTTTGGGTATCGTTGACGGAAATCTCTTCGAGCGACGCAATGATGTTTGGCGCGCTCCTCCCTGAGGTGGGCCACGAAGACGAATGGCTGGCTAAGCTCGGTCTTCTCGATAAATAGCAGGGGCAGCGCGGACCGTCTTGGAGCGCCCCTCCATGCTGTTCGGGTGGTCGTTCAGGTGAAGGCAGGAGCGAACGGCCAGCCAGCGAATAGGGTTTCCAGGGCACCGGTTCCCGCCTGTAACGCCCGCCGCAGACCCTCCACGAATGCGCGGACGGCCTGGCCGATCTGATCAGGGACGCTCTATGGTCGTCTGCCGCACCGGCTGATGCCGATGGGGGCGCCGTACACCGATGCTCGAGGGCGGGAGCTTCCCGCCTCGCCGGGCTGGGCCGCGGAGGAGCATCGGCCACGCTCAGTACATACAGCAAAGCGCAGAGTTACGATCTCTCTGTGGCAGGCGAGAGCTATGACGTGATTGTGATCGGGACCAGCCAGGGCGGCCGGTTCCTCCCCCTCGATCTGGCGAAGGCAGGCAAGAAGGTGGCGCTCATCGAGCGCGACCACCTAGGCGGCGTCTGCGTGAACACCGGGTGCACCCCGACCAAGACGATGGTCGCCAGCGCGCGCATCGCCTATCAGGCGCGGCGCGGGGCGGAGTACGGCGTGCGGACCGGTCCGGTGTCGGTCGACCTCGCCGCCGTGCGGGAGCGCAAGCGGGGGATGGTCGCGGGCGCGCGGGAGAACTACGCGAGCCGCCTGGCGCAGGACGGGATCGACCTGATCGAAGGCGAGGCCCATTTCACGGGGCCCAAGACGGTCGAGGTCGCCCTGAGGGACGGCGGGACGCGGGGGATCAGCGCACCGGTGATCGTCATCGACACGGGCAATAGGCCCAAGCCGCTGACGATCAGCGGTGCGCAGAACGTCCCCGTCCTCGACTCAACGTCGATCATGGAGCTGGGCGTGCTCCCTGAGCACCTGATCATCCTCGGCGGGGGCTACATCGGGCTGGAGTTCGGGCAGATGTTCCGCAGGTTCGGCAGCGAGGTCACGATCGTCCAGACCGGCCCACGCCTGATGATGATCGAGGACGATGACGTCTCCGACGAGGTCGCTGCCATCTTGCGCGATGACGGGATCACGGTCCTGACTTCGGCGACGACGGACCGGGTCGAGGAGGCAGGCGGCGGACGGGTGCGGCTGACCGTTCGCACGCCGGACGGCGAGCGGCAGGTCGAGGGCTCCCACCTGCTGTCGGCCATCGGCCGCATCCCCAACACGGAGGGGCTCACGCTGGCGGCGGCCGGCATCCGGCTGCGCGACAACGGCTTCATCGAGGTCGATGAGTACCTGGAAACCTCCGTCCCCGGCGTCTACGCCGTAGGGGACGTCAAGGGCGGCCCGGCCTTCACCCACCTTTCTTACGACGATTACCGGATCCTGCACGCCAACTTGCTCGGCCGCGAGAAGGCGAGCACGCGGGGCAGGGTCGTCCCCTACACCGTGTTCATCGACCCGCAACTCGGCCGCGTCGGCATGACCGAGCGGCAGGCCAGGGAGCAAAACCGCGCGGTCCGCGTCGCGAAGCTGCCGATGAGCGCCGTCATCCGGGCCCTTGAGACCGGCGAGACGCGCGGCTTCATGAAGGCCGTCATCGACGCGCACACCCAGCAGATCCTCGGCGCCGCCGTGCTCGGCGCAGAAGGCGGCGAGATCATGTCGATCATTCAGGTCGCCATGCTGGGCAAGCTCCCGTACACCGCCATGGCGAACGCCATCTTCACGCACCCGTTGCTGGCGGAGGGCCTTAACAGCCTCTTCATGACGCTCGACGCCTGAGCGTGTCCGAGCGATCACGTGACCGCCCCGCGTCCAGGTCGTTCTTGTGGGCATGGGGCGGGCTGATCTAACAGCCCCGCGCAGAAGCCGGGACAGCCCCAGGGCAGCGGTCCGTACCGCTGGCACCAGTCGGGCAGGGCGGAAGCGCGACCGGGGGACCACACGGGATCAGGTCATCACTGCCGGCGGGGTGCTGATCAGCGGCATCGCCGTGTTGACCGGCGCGATCGGTCGCTCCATTCCGCGCTGCGTGCCACGAGCGTCCACAGGGTGACGGGCGTCCACAGGGTGACGAGCGAACCAGTCTGCCTTGTCGCCGCTGTCACTTGGTCACCGAACCACCGTGATGACACTGCCCGTGCCGGGGTAGCTTGGGGTTGTGGCCACCGGTGAAGACTAGGCCCACGTTGGTCCAGGGTCTGTTGCGGACCGGAGCTGACCCGGGAACGCCGGCATCGACCGGAGGGGCGAGGGCCAAGGCGTGATCACGCCGCCGACAGGCCGACGCCGCCGGATACTTGGCTGGTCAACGTCAAAGAGAGATTCATCGTCAACTCTGACCACAAGTTGCGACAGGACAGGACGGTCCTCGAGCCTTGAGGGGGTTCGTGGCGATGTTCGATCGATTCGAAGAGTTCGACATCTCTACCGCGGGTGCGTCGATCCATGGACGCCGAGGCGGCAACGGACCGCCTCTGCTGCTCCTGCACGGTATTCCGGAAACGCATCTGATGTGGCATCGGGTAGCACCCCGCCTTGCCGAGCGCTACACCGTCGTCGCCACCGATTTGCGTGGGTACGGCGACAGCGGCAAGCCGCCCAGTACCGCCGATCACGAGCCCTACAGCATGCGCGCGATCGGTCGTGACCAGCTCGGGGTCATGCGACATCTGGGCTACGACCAGTTCAGCATCGTGGGACACGATCGCGGGGCGCGCTGCGCCTACCGTCTCGCACTGGATCACCCGGATGCTGTTCTCCGGCTCGCCGTCATGGACGTCGTTCCCGTCGGCGACGCGTACAACCGTGCCGACAAAAACTTCAGCCTCCTCTACTGGCAATGGTCCTTCCTCGCCGCGCCAGAACCGACACCGGAACAGTTCATCAACGCGGCACCGGCCAACCTGGTCGACTTCATGCTCAACACGTGGTCCGAGGTGAAGGACGCTTTCCCAACCGAGGTACGCGGCGAGTACATCGAGAAATTCACCCACCCCGATACGGTGCACGCCATCTGCGAGGAGTTCCGCGCATCCCCAACCTTGAACTACCAGCAGGACGAGGCGGATCGCGGGAACCGGAAGATCTCCTGCCCAGTGCTCTTCCTCTGGAGCCAACGCGGTTCGGTCGCGAAACTTTACGATGATCCGCTCGCGATATGGCAGGAGTGGGCCGATGACGTTCGCGGCGGCCCGGTGCCAGTCGGTCACTTCATTCCAGAAGAGGCACCCGAGGAGACCACACGCCAACTGCTGAATTTTCTGCAGTAGCGCGGGATCGGCGCGACTGCTCGACGTGCCGGGGATTTATCGTCCATCCGCAATTTGGTGGCGCCGTCACGCTCATGCTCCAAGGTGCATGCCACTGTGGCCGCGGAGAACACGGCCTCACTGGCCCTGCTGGAGCGGGTCGGTTTCGAGCACGTCCGGGACATCGTCGAGGACGACGGTGGCATCACCCGCGTGTTGACCCGTCGTTCAGTTGGACGGTGACCGCCGAGCCTTCGCCTGGGGCGGTCAGGCGGGGCGAGCACGCGCAGCACGAATGCCGCATCATTTCAGCGCGTCGAGGCCCGCGTAGGCGCGGCAGTCCGCGTGTGTGCTCGGCAGGTTCCAGGTCCGCAGGATCTCCATGAAATTGTCCCAGCGCCACGTCTCGGGACCCAGCTCGGCCAGGACGCGTACGACCCGCTGCTGCGGCTTGGTCAGCTCCTCGAACGGCAGCAGCTGACGAGGCGCGGCTTCCTCGAACGTCAGCCGCAGCGCCGCCGTGGCCATCGAAAAGACCGCGATCTCCGAGCTACGCGACAGGCCCTCCAGGACGGCGTCGACAGACTCCGCCGGCAACCGGACGTCCAGCGCGGCCAGTGTCTGCGACGCGTAGGCGCGCCCATCGCCCTCCATGAAATGCACCCCGGGCACCACGTCCGCTTTCGGCGGGTCGACGCTGGCCGACGCCAGCGCGCCGATGATTTCGCGGTTGAGGACGCCGAGCCGGGCGAGGGCCACTGCTGCGGCCCAGCGCAGCAGCGGCTCGGGACCGCCGAGGTGCTCGCGCAGCCGCGGAATCAGCTCCACGTCCGACAGCAGCCCGGCGGAGATGATCGCGTTGGCGAGGACGCCGGTGACGGTCTCGGATCCGGGCAGGGGCCGGAGCGCGAGGACGGAATCGGCCGCTTCCTCCGGGAACCAGCCCAGCAGGTACGCCGTGGCGGACCGGATCTCCGGATCGTCGTCACCCAGCAGCCGGCGAAGGCCGGGCACCTCGGCCCGGACCGCGTCGTAGACGCCCAGCTCGTCTTGCGCGCATCGGAGCGATTCGGCGTGGTCGTAGCAGTCCCGCCGCCAGCTCCGGGCCCGCCGTTCGCCCTCGTCCTGGGCCGCCTCGACCCACTCGTCGATCTTGCGCAGCTCCTCCGCCGGGTCGGCGGCGCGCATCCGCCCGACCTCGGCCCGCCAGCCCGCGATGTCGACGCCGCGCGGCAGGTGCGCCTCGTCGTATCCGATCGCCACCGAGGCGAGCAGGTGCACGATCTCCTGCCGATCGGGTGTCGCCGCATCGACGGCGAGCTGGGCCAGGAACGGCACGGCATATGCGGTCGCCTGGTATCGGCTGCCCTGGTGGAAGATGTTGCCGTACAGCTCGCACACGGCGCGCTCGCGCTCGTCGTGAGACTCGGAGCGCAGCGCCCTCAGCAGTCCCGGAACGTCGTCCGCGGGGCCGTAGGCGTGACTCAGCGCCGCCCAGTCGATCTCGTCCAGGCCCGCCAGGACATCGCGATCACCCATGGCGTGCAGTGTGCCAGCCACCACCGACATCCCCTCACCGCGGGAATTCTCCTGCTCAGGCCGGGCCGAGCAGGTCCCAGCGGTTTCCGGCGATGTCGAGGAACACGGCGACCTGCCCGTACGGCTCGTTGCGCGGCGAGGTCACGAACTCGACGCCCGCGGCGACCATCCGCCGGTAGGCGGCGTCGAAGTCGTCCACCCGGAGGAAGAACCCCACCCTGCCGGCCACCTGGTTCCCGACGGCCTTGGCTTGCCGCTCTCCGTCGGCGCGGGCGAGCAGGATGCCGGTTTCCGCGCCCGGCGGGCGGACGATGACCCACCGTTTCGGACGGCCGTCGTTCGTCAAGGAGGGCGAGTCCTCCACCAGATCGAAGCCGAGGGCGCCGACGAAGAACTCGATGGCTTCGTCGTAGTCGTCCACGACGATCGCGAATAATTCGATCTTCACTGTCTGATCGTACGGGCGCGCGTCCGGAGCGGAAGGTCAGGCCGCCTCGCGGGAGCCAATGGCCTCACCGGCCAACACAGAGACCCGGCCACGCGGGGGCGAGTTTCCGCCTGGTCAGCTCCCGCAGTGCCCCCACGGGATGCTGGCGTAGTAGCTGGTGCTGGACGTGGTGGAGAAGGTGTGACCGAGCACCTGGACGCACTTGCCTGCCGCCTTAACGCGTACTGGCCCCGCGTAGTACTTGTAGTTACGGTCGTCCTCGTGGCGAGTGAAATTGTTGCCGGAGGTCTGGACGAGGATGGTTGCCCCTGTGTCCGTGGCGGTCCCAACAGCCACACTCTTGATCGTGACTGCGCAGTTGTAGCCTGTGGAGTTGTTGTAGAGCAAGTAAACGCGGCCGCCAGTGTTGGAGAGGCTCTGGTGCTTCAACGGCAGTGAGTCAATGACGTGGTAGCCAGAGCCGCAGATCTCCTCCGGGGTGTAAGCGGCAGCCATGGCGGGGGTTGCCAAGATGCCCATGGCACTACCTGCAACCATTACAGCGGCAATCTTGGCGGCAGCGGAGCGCACTCGCATATTCAGACCATTCTTCCTGTCAGGTCTCTTCTCGCGGACCTGCAGCATGATCGTCGGGAGTTCAGACGTTCGTCGGTACGTACGATTAAGAAAAAGGGAAGGATGGATGATCATCCGTAAACCCGGCAGCGACCGCGCCGGAGCAGGCCCGCGCGGCTGACATGTTCACCCCGGTGCACGACCACTGGTGGGTCGCGCGTCGACACCACGCGCAGCCTCGTTTGGATTATCCGGGGCACCCGGAACCCGTCAACTGCGGCTGGCCCCCGTTTGCAAGCGGGAAGTCAGCGAGCCGAAGGCATAGAGGGCGGGGGCACTTTGGGGGCACATGGCTGTGGAAAGCGCTGGCAAGCAATGACAACGAACGGAAGCGTTTCCGCAGACGCTTGTGGCTAAGAGTGAATCCGTGCAGGTAGCGAGCATGCGGAATTAGAACCCGGCCTACAGGCCGACTCGTCCGCTCCCGCCCTTCTGACCAGCGCGAAAGCGCGCGCCGGAAGGCCCGGCGCGCGCTCGCGTCCTCTTCGTTACTCGTTCGCGTAGACCAGGTGCAGCACGCCCGTGCTGAAGGTCGCCGAGCTCACCAGCTTCAGCGGGACCTTGGCCGAACCCTCGAACAACCGCTGGCCGGCGCCGAGCACGACGGGGTGCACCAACAGGTGCAGCTCGTCAAGCAGCCCCTCCGCCAGCAGCGATCGCACCAGTGTCCCGCTGCCGGTGATGCCCAGGTTCTGATCGGCCTTCAGAGCGCGCAACTGGTCATACACGTCGTCGCCACCGACCACTGTGGTGTTCTCCCAGTCGGGCTGGGTCAGCGTGTTCGACACCACGTACTTCTGGGTGCTGTTCATCTGCTTGGTCATCGGGTCGTCGGCGTCCGCGTTCGGCCAGTAGCCCGCGAACTCGTCGTACGTACGGCGGCCGAGGAGCATGGCGTCGTTGCCGCCCATGAGCGAGCCGACCGCGTTGCCCATCTCCTCGTTGAAGTAGCCGAAGTGCCACGTGTCCGGGGCCTCGGTCACGCCGTCGAGGGAGATGAACAGGCCAGACTTGATGCTTCCCATGTCAGTTCTCCTTAGGGGTCAGGCGGGCAGGCCGTTGAGCCAGACCTGCCACGCCTGGGCGGTGTCGGTGTCGGTGTTGCATGGCTTGAAAATGTGGTGCCCCAGGACGATCGAGCCGAAGTAGCCCCGGATGAAGCGGTAGAGCGCATCGGGTGTCCGAATTCCGATGGCCTGCGGGTTGACGAAGTCGACGACTCCCTCGACGGCCGGCAGCCCCGGTACGGTGGCCCGGGCCGGGTCACCGACCCGAGGCGAGGCGGAGAGACCCAGGGCCTGGTGCAGTTCGGTCCAGGCGGTTGGCCAGTCGGTCACGGGCGGCCCCGACACGTTGATCGATTGCCCGGTCAGGCCGGCGAAGTGGTTGAGGTACGCGACGAGCGTCGCGAAGTACATCGCGCCGCCGAGGCTCATGGCCTCGAACTCGGTCTCCCAGTCGTCGCCGGGCAGGAAGCCGCTCGCCACCATGCGCAGCACAGTGCTGCCCTGATCGCGCCCCTCGATGAGGTACTCGTACGCGATGAACCGTCCGTCCGGGCCATCGGTGCCGCGGTGCGCGAACCGGTGCAGCGGTTCCCACCCGGTGATGGCGGAGTCCATTGTGAACGAGCCCATCGACGTGCGGACCGTGCCGTCCGGGCCGGGCTCCACCTCGCTGCGACCCATGAACCACGAGTCGATTCCCGGGCCGGTGGCGATGGCCTCCCACACCTCCTCGACGCTCGCTCCGACCGTTGCCTCGTCGCGCTGCTCCCATTGGTGGCCCACTCAGGACTCTTTCCTGTCGTTGGCCGGTAGCTCACTGGCCGCTGTTTCGGTGGCCGCCGTCTCGGTGGCCTCTTTGTCGTCGCTTGCGGTCTGGGGGATCGACGGGTGGACGGCCACGATGACCCGGTACGCCCGGCCGCCGGCTGCCTTCTCGTCGTGGTACTTGGCGACCAGTCCAGTCACCGCGTTGGTGAGCTCCTCCGCGAAGGCGGCACGGTCGCGCGCCGTGGCGAACCGCACCTCCCCGTCAAGGGCATAGGTCGCGACCCGCTTACCGGCCTTGGTCGCCCCGGTAACGAGCGTGCCGACGTCGCGCACCAGCCGCGCGCCCACCGCCAGCAGCCAGCGCGCCGAGAGCCGGTCCGGCGACCGCGCCGGGTCCGGCTCAACCGCAGCCAGCGCCGCCGGCGAGATGACGTACGACGACGCCGTCGCCTGGAGCACCCGCTCGGTCATGTTGCCCTTGCGCCGCTCCTCGATCAGTTCGACCAGGCCGTGCCGCTCCAGCTCCCGGAGGTGGTAGTTCACCTTCTGCCGGGGCTGCCCAACACGGGCCGCGAGGCTGCTCGCCGAGCCAGGCTGGACCAGCTCGGCCAACAGCCGCGCCCGGATCGGATCCAGCGTGGCTCCCGCCGCCGCCGCGTCCTCGATCACCGCCACTTCCCACATGCCAAAAGCTTCTCAGCGACAACTCTTCTTGTCAAGACAAAATTTTCCGTCGGCTGCGCGGTAGCCCACCTCGGATGGGCAGGCCTTGGTCGTGGCGTAGGCGGCGTAGTCGTACACGCTAGGAACAGCGACCGACGCCTCCGAGCGCGGAGCACATGGCGCTGGCCAATGCGTCATGCCGAGGCGGTGGCGAGGAGGAGGAGGTGGGGAACAAGGAGATGAGGCCGATCACTCCGACGCCTGCGAACGTGGCGAGCACACCTGTGAAAAACCAGGGCCAGTGCTCTAGACGACTCCTGATTCCGGGATCGGACGATGGGTGCCCCGCCGACCATGAGGCCGGCGGGGCCGCGTATCGTCAGCCGTTCGCGGCGCGGCGTTCAGGCACTCCGGCCTTGACCAGCCGGGCCCGGCGCCGCTCGCGCAGGACGACGACGCCGAGCCGGGCGCGCTGGGCGTCCAGGAGGACCTGCCCTTTGCGCCGCAATCGTGCTGGCCGGGCATCACAGTGTTCTGGGCGAGGGACGTGAGGCGGTTTGCTCACGGGTGCCCTCGCTTATCGCACTGGCGCCTTTTCAGCGTCAGGGCTGGGCCTAGATATTGCGACCGGGGGCCGCGACGAGTTGGGCGAGGACATCGGCCGGGATGTCGAAGCCCCGGTTCTCCCTGACCTCCCTGACCTCACGCTCCCGCCGCACCTCCGGCTGGCTGATCCGAATGTTGTTGATCACGTGCTGGCGCTGACGCTGTTGCTGGCGCTGGTCCTCGCGCTGCTGCTGGTGGTTGCGGTTGTGGTTGCGGTTCCAGTTGCGGTTGCGGCTGGTGCTGACGACGGGGCGGCAGCTGGTGCAGCCGACCGACGGCGCCACCGTGACCGGCTTCGTCACCGTGACCGGCTTCGTCACCGTGACCCGCCTCGGGGCCGGCGGGGGGATGTAGCCGCCGGCCTGGACGACGGCGGCGCTCGCCGCAGTGACGGTGGTAGCGGCACCCAGCGCGACCGCCCCACCGGTCAACGCGGCGCTCACGGCGAGCAGCCCGACGAGACTCTTGAATTTGGACATGGTGATTCTCCCCCGAAAAGGAATCGATTCCTCTAGACGCTTGGGCATCTCCGCCATCCATGCCGAAGAATGCCCCGGATAGCCCTCGTTAGGACTATTTCCGCATCATCTGGATCTCCGGAACCACGCGATGACAAACGCCGCCGTACCGTTCTTAGGCAGCTCTTGTCGTGTCATTGATCAGCAGAGGCCCGAGATCGCGGTCTGACCGTGATCTGGCCGAAAGGCGCACAGTGGGATTCCGCGTGACGCCGGACTGCGACGGCTGATCATCGAAGGCGCATCGGGCGCGTCGTGGTGAAATGCCCCGCGCGCTCGCACACTCAGGAGAGGCGCCATACCAGCTCAGGTACCCCAGCGTTTCCACAGGTCGGCCAGGCAAAACAAAGAGGGCCCCGGGATGACCGGGACCCTCTGACGCTGGTGCCCCTCCCGTCAATCTTTGCCCCGTCGCGTCGCCCAGGGCGGCACCTCGCCGCGTTGTCGTCGTCGGCCGTAGGCTCCGCTACGACCTCCTCCTCCGCCTTGCGATGCACCACCCTGGACACCG
>NZ_BSSE01000035.1 GCF_030268965.1 Microtetraspora sp. NBRC 16547
GTAGGCCGGATCAACGTGGATCACGGCGACCCCATGCCGGGCCGCCTTGTAGACGATGAAGCTCCCCAACTGGTGGAAACTCCACGAGTGCAGCGTGACCCGCTGGGGCTTGCGGAGCCGTACCCGGTCACGGATCCCGCCCAGGTCTTCCAGAGCGATCCCGCGTCCGGTGCGTTCTGCCTCGGTCACGATGCGTTTGGCGATGCGGTGATTGGTATCGGCGGCGAACCGCGCCTCCCTGCGGCGACGCTTCTTCAGCAGCCGTTTGGCGGACCTGGTGGCCTTGGCCTGCAACCGGCGGCGCAGCTCCCGGTTGCGGTGGCGGACCGCGTTCAGGCCCTTACCGCAGTGGCGGGCGCCGTCGCTGGTGGTGGCGATGTTGGCGATGCCCAGATCCACCCCGATGAACCCGTCCGGTTCGGTGACCGGAACATCAGGGATCTCGCAGGTCGCGTACAGAAACCACATGCCATCCCGGCAGACCAGGTCGGATTCGCCCTTCCGGTACAAGGCGAGCATCTTGAACTGGTCGGCCGACCCGGTGAACGCGACATTCTTCAACCGGCCGGTCGTGGTCCAGATCGACACCGTGCGCGCGTCGATCTGCCAGGACAGGCAGCGGTCATCGAACGGCTGCGCGGCACCGGCGCGGAAGACGATCGGTTTACTTGCGGCCCGCGCGCGGCGCCGGGAGCCTTCCGGTCCCAGGTTCCCGGCCCGGATGTTGGCTTTCAGTGTGGTGTAGGCGTCGGCGACCTTCTTGATCACATGCTGGGCGGCCTGCGCCCCCAACCCGCGCGCTTTCACCTCGCGATAGGTGTGCTTGCGCAACGCGTACTCGCGACGGTCCCCGGTCGTGAACGCCGTCACCGAGGCGAAGTTCGCGGCGTCGTTGCAGGCGCGCAGGGTCGCCTCCAGAGCCGCCGCCTGCTCGGCCGTCGGCTGGAGCCTCACCTGCACCACCAGCTTCACATCGAACACATTATCGGTTGGTTCATGTCGCCGTGATGGAAACCGAATCCGGATGTCCGCCAAGGTCGCAGTGTGGTCTACAGGCCTACAGCCTCCACGCGCATCCGGTCTCCACCACCAAGTACCGGCGTGGTGTGTCACCGACGAACTCCTGGCACGCCGCGAAGTGATCACGATCGAGGTGTGCGACAGCTTCGGCGCGGAACTGGTCGAGTTCAATGGCGAACATGACCATGTCCACCTGCTGGTCCACTATCCGCCCAATGTCGCCCTGTCCACTTTGGTCAACTCCCTCAAGGGTGTTTCGGCCCGGTTGCTGCGCAAGGGGTTTCCCCACTTGTCCGCAGGTACCTGTGGGGCGGCCATTTCTGGTCACCGTCGTACTTCGCGGCGTCCTGCGGCGGCGCCCCGCTGTCGATCATCAAGGAGTACATCGAGAATCAGAAGCGCCCGGACTAGCGTCCGGGCGAGGCGAGGGAAGCGATTCCTCCCGGGCGTGAACGCCCGGGGTTCCTCGCTATATACCGCTGAAACCCGCCCCGGCCGCCCGCCCCGGCCGCCCGCAGCGGCCGTCGCAGGTCCGCGTAGGGCCGGCCGGCGATCAGGGCCCGCCCACGCGTGTGCATGGTTTCCTTCCGTGGTCATGCCGTTTCCTGTGGTGGACGTGACTCGGCCTCAGGGTTCGCGGGCGCAGAGGTACGCGTCCAGGTCGGCGGCGCCCTTGAGCATGGCGCGGCCCCGGGCGGACAGGCGGGCCTGCCAGTCGCGCAGGGTCGACTCCAGCGGGGCGACGCCTCCGGCGGAGCGGACCTGGGCGATCAGCGGGGCGATCTGCTCCAGCAGGTAGCCGCCCCGCCTGAGCTGGTGGGCCAGCCGGACGTCCCGTACGTCGGCCGCGCTGTAGATCCGGTAGCCCGTCTGCGGGTCGCGGCGCGGCCGGACCAGCCCGGCGTTCTCCCATTTGCGCAGGGTGGCAGGGCGGATGCCGAGCCTCCTGGCCAGGGGGCCGATGAAGGTGTCGCCGCGTTCCTGCGGCACGGGCGCCAGATCGCGGAGCGCGGCTTCGACGGCGTGGAGGGTGCGGCGGTCGTCGAGGAGCTGGCCGTGGCTCTCGTCGATGAGCCGCAGCGCGTCCTCGGTGGCACCCCGGTTGACCGCCTGCATGATCGACGTGGCCGTCTGGTGGCCGTGCCCGGGCACGAGGGCGAGGAACGCGCGCAGGGCTTGCGCGTGCAGCGGCGTATAGGTGCGGTAGCCGTGGACGGTGCGTTCGGCGGCGGGCAGGATGCCGGCGTCCTCGTAGTTCCTGATCGCCTGGGTGGACAGGCCGTGCTCGCGCGCCAGGTCCACTGGCCTCATGGATGCATCACCGATTGAAGGTCCGTCGCGACGAGAAGGGGATTTCACGGAAAAGTTTACACCGAGTGTTCAGCGATACCGTTGAAGGTATGGATATCAAGGACACGGCCCGGCCGCTCGATGGCGCGGGCGTCTCGGCGTTCCTCCGGTCGCTTCCCGCCCGGCCCCAGTTGCTCGGCCTGGGCGAGGCCAGGCACTTCGTGGGGGAGCTGGGCGAGCTGCGCAACGAGATCTTCCGGCATCTGGTCGAGCACGAGGGCTACCGGTCGTTCGCCATCGAGAGCGACTGTCTCATGGGCCTCGTGGTGGACGACTACCTCACGACGGGCGCCGGCACGCTCGACGACATCATGGAACGCGGCTTCAGCCACGGCTTCGGCGCCTCACCCGCCAACCGCGAGCTCGTGCGCTGGATGCGGGCGTACAACGAGGAGCATGACGAAAAGCTCCGGTTCTTCGGGTTCGACGGCCCGCTGGAGTACTGGGCGGCGAGTCCGCGCCAGGCGCTCACCGCCCTCCACGCCCTCCTCGACGGCCCGCTCCCCTGCAGCGTGGAAACCCTCGACGCGCTGCTCGGCCCGGACGACCGGTGGTCGAACGAGGCCACGGCCATGGATCCGTCCCAGTCGATCGGCCAGTCCGCCGACGCCCAGCGGCTGCGACTGGTCGCCGACGACCTGGTGGCGCTGCTCGACACGCAGGCGCCGCGGCTGAGCGCGGAGGACAGGGAACGGGCGGCACTCTACGGCCGCACCGCCGTCGGCCTGCTTCGCTACCACTACTGGCTGGCCGACGCCTCCCCGGAACGGTGGACCCGGCTGTCGGCCCTGCGGGACGCGATGATGGCCGCCAACCTGTGTGCCGTCGCCGAGAACGGCCCGGCCCTGGTTTTCGCCAGCAACCTGCACCTGCAGCGGAACAAGAGCTTGATGTCGTTCGGCGACCAGACGCTGGAGTGGTGGAGTGCGGGGGCGATCGCCGAAACGCACCTGGGCGACCGGTACGCCTTCCTGGCCTCCGCCTTCGGCACGGTCGGCGACGACACCCCGCCCTCGGACACCGTCGAGGGCATCCTGTCCACGCTCCCGTGGGACCACTCGCTCATCGACGCCCGCCGCCTGGCCGAGGCCATCACGAAGCCCGCCCCGCGCATCTCCCACGATTTCGCCTATTTCCCGCTGGACCCGGCCCAGCTCGACATGATCGACGGCATCGTCTTCCTCAAGCAGGCTGTCAGGCTGGTCAGGCTGGGCTGACACGCACGCGCATCAATCGCACCATCCATGCCCGCCCGCTCGCCGAAGGCGGCGCCCGGGATCGCCAGGCGATTGCCGCTGTGCGGACTGGCCGCCGACCCGCTTTGACGGTGACTGGCTGCCCGACCGGGAGTGTCAAGAAAAGGGCTCTGTCGCAGATTTCGGTGGTGACGGAACGTCCCGGTACGTAACGGTAAGCCGTTCATGATCTCGACGAGCTTGTGAACGTGGTGTGTTCCGGATTATCGCCACTGGTCGTGGAGGACGTGGCGGACGAGGGCGAGTGGATCCAGGTACGGGCGCGAACCCCGGACAGGCCGGTCGCCTGTCCGGGCTGCGGCGCTGAGACGGCACGTGTGCACGGCTATCACGAGCGGAGCGTTGCCGACGTCCCGGTCGATGCACGCCACGTGCTGGTGGTGGTACGGATCCGCCGCCTGGTCTGCCCGACCCGCGGCTGCCGCCAAACCTTCCGGGAACAGCTGCCCCGGGCCCGATGGGCGTGACCAAGGGCGTCGGCAGCCCCGTCCGGGCGCGAAACAGCCTTCCGTGGAGCCAGTGCTCGCGGGCAAGTTTGCGCGACAGCGGGTACGCGGTTGACTTCCGCGGCCAGGCCTTCGACGTGCTGAGCGCCGCGCACCAGGGCGCCGACGGGTTCCCAGAGCCACAGCTGCAGCTCGGAACGGGTCGTCACGACCCCGTCCATGGCGGTGATTCGGACCGGGACGGAGGTGTTCGGGTCGAACATGATGGTTCGGGCGAGCGGATCCGCGGTCAGATCCCGCGGCACCAAGCCCAGTTGCCGCAGGGCTTCGAGATGCCTGTCGGTCAGGCTGATCGCCCAGCCGGCTTCGGTGATGACCGGCGCCTGCTCGACGACGGTGACCTCGATGTCGCCGGCGCGGCGGAGCCCGTTGGCCAAGGCCAGGCCGGTGAATCCAGCTCCGATGATCAGGACGCGGCGGGTCATGCGATCGCCATCCCGCCGTCGATCGCGATCACTTGGCCAGTGACCCACTCCGCAGCGGGGTCGACGAGCGCGACGATCCAACGGGCGACTTCGTCCGCGGTGCCGCGCCGCTTGAGCGGGAGCGATGCCGCCTCCAGCGCGATGATCGCAACCAGAGCGCGGCAGCGAACCCCGGCACGCGGCATGGTGTCGGGGCCGCTGCGAGCTGTATAGGTCAGCCTCCTGACTCCCGGTCCATCGGTCCGGCCCGCTGAGGCGGCGGCGTTCAGCGCGGGATTGCCCAGTCCGGCGCCCAGGTCCCGGCGGCGTCATGGCCGGCCGCTGTGGCGGCGAGGTGGGCGCGGAGGGTGGCCAGCGCGGGGTGGGGGTTGTCGCGGTGCCACAGGAGCGAATGCGGGTAAACGGGCGTGGGGTCGGTCACCGGGATGCGGCGCAGGCCGTGGCCGGCGGGCCAGACGAGGCGGGTCTGCCCGCCCATGAAGGTGGCCAGGGCCGGGGTGTCGGCGATGGTGTCGAGGAGCGCGTCGGAGCCGAAGTTGGGGCCGGTCGCCTCGATGGTGAGGCCGAACTCGGCGATGAGGTCGTCGTAGTAGGCGGTCCACTCGGTTCCGGGGGCGAGGCCGGGCATCCAGATCCGGTGCCCGGCGAGCTGAGCGACGGTCACCGACCGGGCGGACGCCAGCGCGTGGGCGGGGCCGATGAGGAGCTGGAGCGGCTCGTCGAGCACCCGGACGGACTCGATGTCCTCAGGAAGGGGCCGGCCGGGCATGGCGACGGCGCGGAAGGACGCGTCGATCGCACCGGACCGAATGGCGGCGACGGCCTTCTCGATCTCGAACAGCATCACCACGTCGAGGTCGATCTCGGGGTGCGCGCGGTGGAAGCCGCGCATCAGGCCTGACGCCGCGCTGCGCGAAGCGATCATGTCGACGCGCAGCGGACGGCGGCCGGTGCCCACGGACGCGACCGCGCGCTCGGCGCCGCGCAGCAGCTCCCGGGCATGGGGCAGGAACGCCTGCCCGTCGATGGTGAGCTCGGCGCCGCGCGGCGTGCGGGTGAACAGCCGCACGCCGAGGTTGCGCTCCAGCGCGGCGATGCGCTTGGAGACGGCCTGCTGGGTGACCGCCAGCTCGGCGGCGGCCTCCTGGAATTGCCCCGCGTCGGCGGCGGCGACGAAGGTCCGGACGGTGTCGAGGTCCATGCGGACACTTTATGGATACAACCGTTGGTTGTGGCCGGGCGGCCCTACGGTTGTTTGATCCCCGGGCACGGTGCTCGCTTTGATGCTTCCGATCGCGGATCGGTTGTGCGAGTGAGTGACGAGGGGCGTCGGACATGAGGAACGGGCACCGGTTAGGGCGGCGGTTCGGGTGGCTCTGGGGAGCGTACGGGACCAGCGCGCTCGGCACGTGGCTCGCCTTCGGCGCGTTCCCGCTGATCGCGATCCAGGTGCTGCACGCCGGGCCGGCGGAGGTCGCGGCGTTGTCCGCCGTGGGGGCTGCGGTGGGCGCGGCCGTGGCGGTGCCGCTCGGCCCGTGGGTGGAGTTCCGCCGCAAACGGCCGGTGCTGATCGGGATGGACCTGGTGCGGTTCGCGGCGCTGCTGACAATCCCCGCCGCGTTCGCGCTCGGCGTGCTCTCCTTCGTCCAGCTCCTGCTGGTCTCGGTCGTCGTCGCGGCGGCCGACATCACCTTCCGCGCCGCCTCCGGCGCGTACCTGAAGACGCTGCTGCCGGGCGAGGACCTGCTCGTCGCCAACGCCCGATTCGAATCCACGGCCTGGACGACCACGATCATCGGACCGCCGCTGGGCGGTGCCGCGATCGGGCTCCTCGGTCCGGTGGCGACGGTGGTGGCCGACGCGGTCAGCTTCCTGCTCTCGGCCCTGGGCATCCGCGCGACGGGCAGCCAGGAGCCGCGGCCCGAGCGCCGGGAGGCCGCGCGCATGCGGGCCGGGGACCTGCTCGACGGTTGGCGGTACATCCTTGCCGACACGACGCTGCGTCCGCTGTTCTTCAACACCGCCTTGTTCAACGGCCTGGTGATGGCCGCCGACGCGCTGCTGGCCGTCCTGATGCTCGGCCAACTCGGGTTCGCACCGTGGCAGTACGGCCTCGCCTTCGCCGCGCCCGCGATCGGCGGGCTGCTCGGTTCGCGGCTGGCCCGACCGCTCGTCACCCGGTTCGGGCAGCACCAGGTCCTGGTCGTGGCCGGGGCGCTGCGCGCGATCTGGCCCGTCGGGCTGGCCTTCCTGGGGCCGGGGACCGGAGGGCTGCTGCTGGTGATGGGCGTCGAACTCGGGCTGATCTTCTGCTGCGGGGTCTTCAACCCCGTCTACGCCACCTACCGCCTCGAGCGCACCGCGACCGGGCGGGTCACCCGCACGCTGTCCGCCTGGTCGGTGACGACCAAGGCCTCGACCGCGCTCCTGACGGCCGCATGGGGTGCGCTGGGCGGCCTGCTCGGCCCGCGCACGGCCATCGGCCTGGCCGGCGTGCTCCTGCTGGCGACCCCGCTGCTGCTCCCCCGACGGGCCGCGGCGCCCCTTGCCGAGCCGGAGATCGTGGCTCATGTGCCCAATGTGTAGCCGGCCCCGGCGTGCGATCTCGCGTGTCAGGGCGCTTTTATCACCCAAGGAGAGAAAATGACCGCCACGACCCCGGCGCTGGACCCCCGGACGGCCGCGCTGCTCGTCATGGATTACCAGCAGGGCATCCTGGCCTCGCTCCCCGGCCTGACCGACCCGGAAGCGCTGCTGTCACGGGTGGCCGGCGCCATCGCCGACATGCGAGCACACGGCGCCGCCATCGCCTACGTGCGAGTCGGATTCACCGAAGCCGACTGGGCGGCGATCCCGCCGGCCAACAAGACTTTCTCCTTCCTCGGGCAGCAGCGCCTCATGCACCACGCGGATCCCGCCACAGACGTCCACCGTCAGCTCGCTCCTGAGCCCGGCGACATCACCGTCCGCAAGACCCGCTACGGCGCGTTGTCCACCACAGATCTGGACCGGCAACTGCGGGATCGCGGAATCACCACCCTGGTCATCGCTGGCATCACCACCAGCGGCGTCGTACTGTCCACCGTCACTGACGCCGCCGACCGCGACTACCAGCTCTACGTCCTCTCCGACGGCGTCACCGACCCGGACCCGCAAGCCCACCAGACCCTGATGACCAGCATTTTCCCGAGACTGGCCCACATCATCGACACCGCCGAACTGCGCTCCCTCCTGCACGAGAGCCATCCCGATCGGGCAAAGACCGGCAGGGCGTAACCGTCAATGATGATCAGCACCGTCAAGGTGATCGCTGTCAGCGGCCAGACCTCGGTTCTGGCCGCTGACGGATCTCAGAACCTCTCGCAAAACAGGTTTCGCAAAATGCCCCCGCGCCGACGGCGGTCAGGTAGGCCCTCGGGGAGTATCGGAACGGGAATTAGCAGTAGCGACTGACGCAGTGCCGCGTCAGCGAGCGGGCTGCGCCGTCCCCGTACGAGAGCCGGGGATCTCGTCGGCCTGGAGGGCGGCGAAGTCGGCGTGGGCCGCCTCGACGGCACCCGGCTGTGCGGGGCGTGCGCCTTGATCTCCCGCACCGTGCGAAGCGCCTCCTCAAACTGCGGACGCACCCGCACACAGCGGGCGTAGCCGATGCGGATGTCCGCGCCCGGGGTGTCCTCGACGGCCGGTGCCGGGGGGCGGGGTGCCGGCACGTGGCTGCGGCACTTCACATTCTGAGCGGTCGCAGCGCCTTGCTCCAGGAGACGACCTGGTCGAGCAGCTTGCTCAGCATGTCCTCCTGGTGCGCGGCGGGCTTGAAGGTGGTGAAGTCCTCGAAGTCGGCGTGCATCAGCAGCTCCACGGCCGCCTGGACGTCGGCCACCTTGACCTGGCCGAGCACCTGCCGCAGGTGCTCGGCCGCCCGCACGCCGCCGCTGACGCCGTAGCCGACCACGCCTGCGGCCTTGTCGTGCCACTCGGCGAACAGGAAGTCGATGGCGGTTTTGAGCGCGCCGGTGGTCGAGTGGTTGTACTCGGGCGTCACGAAGACGAAGCCGTCGAAGCCGTCGATGGTGTCGGACCACGTCTTGGTATGCGGGTGCTCGTAGACCCCGGTGGCCGCGGCGAGCGGTTCGTCGAGGTGGGGCAGGTCGTAGTCCTTCAGGTCGACCAGCTCGTAGTGCGCGTCGCCGCGCCTGACCGCGTGGTCATGGACCCAGCGGGCGACGGCCTCGCCGTTGCGCCCCGGCCGCGTGCTGCCGACAATGATGCCAATTTTGATCATTTCTCCACCTTCAGTATGATTTTTCCGCGAATAAGGCCGCGCTCGGCGGCCCGGTGCAGGTCTGCCAGGGACTCCAGCGGGCGAGCGTCCGCCTTGACATCCACCACGCCCTTGTCGATCAGCGCCACGAGCTCGGTCAGCTGGCCTGGGTTGTTGCGGGCCACGAACTGGACGGCGCGCGGATGCTCGATCGGCTGGGTGATCGAAACGAACTCCCTGGCCAGCCGCGTCACCGAGGCGGGCACGTCGGCCACCAGGTTGATCAGCACGTCGTTGCCGCCCGGCAGCGGAGCGGTGGTGTAGTCGACGACCTCGTCGGCGCCCAGCGCCCGCACGGCAGCGGCGCTGCGCGGGCTGGCGGTCGCCACCACGTGCGCGCCCGCATGCTTGGCCAGCTGCACGGCAAACAGCCCGACGCCGCCGCCGGCCCCGTTGATCAGCACCCGGCTGCCGCGGCCGATGCGGGCATGCTCAAAGACCGCCTGCCACGCGGTGAGCCCGGCTACCGGCACGGCAGCCGCGTCCGCCAGCGGGATCCGCTCCGGTGCCCTGGCCAGCCCGCTCGCCTTCGCGACCGCGTACTCGGCCGCCGCCCCGTCGATGAGCCCGATCACTTGGTCGCCGGGGGCGAGGTCACCCGCCCCGGTGACCACGGTGCCCGCGACGTCCCAGCCGAGCGTGTGCGGCAGCGTGACGCCGAGCACGTCCTGCAGCAGGCCCATCCGTAGGCCGACCTCCGACGGGTTGAACGACGTCGCGGCCACCCTGATGAGCACCTCGCCCGGCCCAGGCTTCGGCACCGGCACCTCGTCCAGCGAGATCACCGAGGCGTCGCCGTACTCGTGGATGCGGGCGGCCCGCATGGTGCCGAGGAAGTCCGCGGCGTGCTCGCTCGCCCACGTCTCGAACGTGCTCGCGGGCGCTCCGGTGACCTCCTCCACGGTCCCGGTGGCCGGGCCGGGCTCGGCGAGACCGCGCAGCATCCCGTCCACGGCCGGCGCGGGCCACCCCAGCCCGAGCAGCCGTAGCCTGGCCTCCTCCGGAGGCTCCTCCTCCCAGCGCACCGGCCGGCCGATCGCGGCGCCGATCGCCCGCGCCTGCTCCCGCTGGGTCAGCGGCCGGGGTCCGGTCAGCGTGTAGACCGCGCCGTGGCGCCCTTCGTCGAGCAGCGCGCGCACCGCGACGGCTGCGACGTCTCGCTCGTGGATGGGGGAAAAGGCCGCGTCGCCGTACGGCTGCCGCACGACGCCCGCGCGGACCTGCTCGGCCCACCGCAAGGTGTTGGCCGCGAACGCGTGCGGGCGCAGCACCGTCCACTCCCGGGCGGTCCCAGCGATCAGGCGCTCGATCTCGACCTCGTGCGGGCGGGCGGCGGCCGAGGACAGGTAGACCACCCGCCGCGCCCCGATCAGCTCCAGCACCTCGCGGGCGCCCTCAGCCGAGGCGAACGGCCACAGCAGGAACACCGCGTCGACACCGTCGAGAGCCGCCTCCAGCGCGACCGGGTTGGTCAGCTCCCTCGTCACCGTGCGCACGTCGGCGCCCGCGTCTTCAAGTTGGTTCACCAGAGAGCGGCCGATCGTGCCGGTCGCCCCGCTGACCAGGACTTTTATCATGCCGTCAACCATATGAGCCATGAGTGAGGCGTCCAATGCGCTTCTGTCTGCAATTTATACGCGATCGTCTCCCACGTTAGACTTACGTCATGGACGTGCTGAGCGACGTGATCGCCTCCATGCGCATGGGCGTGCCGCGCTCGGCGCGTGTCGAGTGGCCGGCGCCGTGGGGGCAGCGGTTCCCGTCAGCGCCTGGCTCGGCGGGCTTCCAGGTGGTGCTGCAGGGCTCGTGCTGGGCGATCCCGCCAGAGGGCGAGCCGATCCCGGTCGGGACGGGCGACGTGCTGTTCTTCCCCCACGGGCACGGCTACGCGCTGACCGACTCGCCCACCAGCCCCATCGCGGAGCCCGACTGTGATCCCTATGCCCACGCCGAGCTATTCGCCTCGGCCTCTATGGAGGGCACCGGGCCCGTCACCGTGACGCTCTGCGGCGGCTACCAGCTCGACTCCAGCCGGGCGCATCCGCTGCTCAGAGGGCTGCCCGAGATGATCCACCTGCCCGCCAGGCTGGGGCACAACACCGAACTGCGCGCCGCCGTCGAGCTGCTCGGCAAGGAGATCGACGACCCGCGGCCAGGCGCGGACATGGTGGTGTCGGCGCTGCTGGACATGCTGCTGCTGTACATCCTGCGTGCTTGGTTCGACGTCTCGATGGAGCACTGCAAGGTTGACAGCTGGGCCGCCGCGCTGGCCGACCCGGCCATCGGCGCCGCGCTCGACGGCATCCACCGCGACCCTGCCCACCCGTGGACGGTCGAGTCGCTCGGCCGCCGCGCCGGTCTCTCCCGCGCGGCGTTCTCCCGCCGGTTCACCCAGTTCGTCGGGCAGCCGCCGCTGACCTATCTGACCTGGTGGCGGCTGGGCACGGCCGCGCGCATGCTGCGCGACTCCGACGCCGCGCTGAGCGAGATCGCTGCCGCGGTCGGCTACGGCTCGGAGTTCGCCTTCGCCAATGCCTTCAAGCGCGAGTACGGCATGGCCCCCGGCAAATACCGCCGCCTGGGCTGCCCGCCTACAGGCCGAACAGCGGCAGGCACCGCTCCAGCCCCCGGATCTCGAAACCCGGCTCGGCGGCTCACTTCCCAGACCCGGCGGGCGCGCTCCAGATCGTCAAGGCCGGACAGGTCGCCGTAGGTGGACTCGTGCGGCGCGGCGGCCCGCCGGTGCTGTTGATGCTGGCCCGGAACAGCGGCCCGGCTGTGTACCCGCCGCGCTCCCAGTAGTGCCGAAACGCCGTGTCGTCCCCGGCCTCGCGTGCCTTGTCCAGGTACTCGGCGTACCGGGCGGTAACGAACGAGGTCGGCGCGCCCTTGGGAACCTTGCGGCCGCCCAGCCGGTTCAGCTCCCTGTGTCTGCTCGCTGTCGCCGCCCTGGCCCTCGTCCGCCCATGTGGGAACCTGCTGACCGAGGCGATCCAGCTGCTGCCGGACCTGTTGCGGCTCATCCACCGGCTGGCCCGCGACCAAACCCTGCCGCGCGGGGTGCGTGTACGGCTGTGGCTGCTGCTGGCGTATCTGGCGCTTCGCGCTAGACGTCGATCGTCAGCCTGCGACCACGTCCATACGGAGGAACTCGGTGATGCGGAGCAGCCTCGGTGGGCGTGCCACCTCATCGGAGAGGGCCCGGAACGCCTCGCGTTCCCCGACGAGGCGTGGGGCGGCGAGTTCCACCTCCCTCCCGTCGACCCGGAGCCGCGCACCGTCGGCTGCCAGAACGTTCTGCACCCAGTCCGAGCGCGATCCGTACACCAGAACGAACAAGTAGCCGCCGTCGACAGGATGCGCATCGAGCGGCGTGCGGTACGTCGTGCCAGAGACGCGACCGACGTGAATCAGCACCGGCCACCTCCCGCCCGCGATCGCGCGAGGGTTGAACACCCTCTTGTTCACGTGCCCCCACCACTTCGGCATCGGCATCGGGATCTCCTTCTCCCGCCCCGGCGGGGCGCGTCGCAGGTCAGACGTTCGCCGAGCCCCAGCTGATGCCAACCCGGGAGGACTTACATCAGTAAGGCCAGCTTACGTGTGTAAGGTTGGCTTACGCTTGTAAGGTTGTCAACCGCCCATACCCCGGAGCCGTCGTGTCACCACCACCACAACCGCTCAGCAGAGGCCTCGTGCTGGAAGCGGCGATCCGGGTCGCGGATCGAGGCGGCGTAGAGGCGATCACGATGCGACGGGTGGCGCAGGAACTGGGCGTGGAGGCGATGTCGCTCTACCACCACGTGCCGAACAAGGACGCGATCCTCGACGGCGTGGTCGACATGGTGTTCACGGCGATCGAGCTACCCAGCGTCGAGTGTGACGATTGGCGCGACGCGATCCGTGTGCGCGCTTCCTCTGCGCGTGCGGTCCTGTCGCAGCACAGCTGGGCTCTCGGCCTCATGGACTCCCGTCGTAACCCGGGGCCGGCGACGCTACGCCACCACGACGCCGTCCTCGGTGTCCTCCGGGAGGCAGGGTTCACGCTGCCGATGGCCGCGCACGCTGTCTCGCTCATCGACAGCTACATCGGCGGGTTCGTCCTCCAGGAGGCGAACCTGCCGATGACGACGCCGGACGATGTCGAGGACGTGGCCGGCAGCATCCTCGAGCACCTGCCGGCGGACGAGTTGCCGTACCTCACAGAGATGATCGTCGACCACGCTCTGCGGCCGGACTACGACCACACGAGCGAGTTCAGCTACGGCTTGGACCTGATTCTGGATGCGCTCGAAGCCCGCCGGAGGTAGAGCCCCCGACACCGCCACGTGAGACTCACCTTGCCCCTCCCCCAAAGTGCTCGCAGCGGGGACCGGCGGCGTGTTCAGATCTCCCGCCACCAGCTGCTCCAGCACGGTCACCCCCGGCAGCAACACCCGATGCCGCCGCAGCCCGCCCGCCCTGCCTGCGCTGACCTCCCTCGTCACGCACGCCGACACCGACCTCGATGGAGAAGGACTCGGGGAAAGTCAGGGAGTGCGGGGAGCCTGCTCGTTGGCGTTCGCGTTCTCGGCGGCCGCCTCCTCAAGGCGGCTCGCCCGGAACTCGGCCGCGACCGCGCGCTCGCGAAGCTGAGCCGCCTCCGCCCGTGCCGCGTCGAGCTGTGCCCGTAGATCCTGCAGGCGCGCCCGCTCCAGGGCCAGCTCGGCGTGCAGTCGCTCCCGCTCGGCGGCGGCCGCACCGGCCTGTTCGGCCGCCTTGGCCAGCTCCTCGGTCGCGGCGCGCGCGTCCGCCGTGGCTTTCGCGGCCTCGACCTGAGTCCGCGCGGTCTCCGCGGCCGCGAGCGCGCGGGCCGACTCGGCCGCCTCCGCCCGGTCGCGTTCCCCGTCGGCGCGGGTGACGGCGCGGTCGCGCTCGGCCTCCGTTGCGTGGGCCCGTGCGATGGCCGCCGCGCTCGCCTGTTCGGCCTCCCGGTGCGCGCGCCGCGCCATCTCCGCCTCGGCCCTGGCACTGGACGCCTCGGCTTGGGCCCGCTCACTCTCCTGCCGCGCCTGTTCGGCCTCCGCCTGCGTCTGCTGCACCTCGGCGGAGGAGCGCTCGGTGTGCTCGGCCAGCTCGGCGAGCGCCTGTTCCCTGGAGGCCTCGGCCAGGTCCGCGCGCTTGCGGGCGTCCTCCGCCGCCTGCTTGGCCACCCTTTCCGTCGTCGCGGCCTCGCGAAGCGCGGCCAGCGCCTGTTCCCTGGCGGTCTCCGCGTCCGCGAACGCGGTGTCACGCTCAGCGTGCGCCTCCTCGGCCCGGCGGCGCGCCTCCTCCGTCTCCCGCCTGGCCTCCTCGGTCGCTTCGTGCGCCAGCCGTACCTGCTCGAACGCCTGCTCCCGTTCGGTGCGGGCGATGGCGACGCGGGTGTGCGCCTCGGCCTGGATCGCGCTCAGCCTCGCCTCCACTCCGGCGGGGCTCAGCTCATCCGCCAGCACCTGCGCGAGCGGTGTGATCGCGGCAGCCAGCCCCTTCTCCATGCGCTCGTAGAGATCCTCGGCCCGGGCCAGCGCGCCTTCGAGTCCGGGCGTCGCCCGGCGCAATTCCCGCTCGCGCTTGGCCGCCGACTGGCAGTCGCCCTCCGGACAGTACTCCCGGGGTCTCCCCCGCCCGGTCTGCTTCTCGATCGGCATGCCGCAGTGCCTGCACGGCGTCGCCGCCGGAGAGGTCGTCATGGTCGACAACTCTAGCAATTTCTGGATTTCTGGAAACCATAAGTCAGAAATTGCGAGATCTTGCGTCGAAGCCGGCGTCGATAGCTTGGGAGATTGCCAATTCCCGCAAGTAATCGCACGCGGGTCACGCGCCACCGATGACTGCGGAAGGCGCGCAGCGGACGGTGAGCGTGGAGGCCACCGTGAGAATGGTCACCTAGTTGGTCAGGGGTTTCGTCACTGCCGTCAGCGGGTTCCTCATGGCATGTCAGCGGCTTAGCCGCTTACTCGGCACCTGAAGCCCCCGGCCCCGACCTCACAAGCCGACGCTGACAGCGGTCGAGCACGACGCCTCAAGCTGTTGGAGATCATGCCGGGTCGGGTTTCTGGTCCGGGATGGGCTGGAAACCAGAGCACAGGATGCGCAGCCATGTGATTCGTTCGCTGGCGACGTTGTAGTAGACCTGCTGTTCGACCAGGTAGCGAGTGGATCCGGTACGGACCTGCAGGCGGTAGGCGAGATGTTCGCGGTCGCCCATGCGGTCGGTGGCGACGTGCAGGAGACGTTCGATGTCGTCGTCGGGTCCGAACCAGTGACCAAGAATGATCTGGTCGACGACCTCGCCGAGGCTGTCGGCGTCCCAGTGGGTTCCGGGGGTGAGGGCCTTGAAGTCGAGCGGGTCGCCGAGCAGGGTGCGCAGCGTGCCGCGGTCCTTGGCGGCAAGAGCCTGCGCGAACCTCTCGCCGAGCGCGTGTCCTGTCATCGGCGGTCCTCCTCCGCCTGGAGAGTCACGGGGCGGCCGTGCTCTTTCCAGGCATTGATGCCTCCGTCGAGGTGGGCGACGTTGGCGTAGCCGAGTTCCTGCAGCGCCAGGGTGGCGAGCGCGGAACGGCCGCCTGATGCGCAGTACAGAATGGTCGTGGCGGCGGGATCGAACTCGGGCCGATGGTAGGGGCTGGCCGGATCGGCCCAGAACTCAAGCATGCCGCGCGGAGCGAGGACAGAGCCCGGAACGCTGCCGTCGCGGGCAACCTCGCCGGGTTCACGCAGATCGATCAAGGTCACCGTGCCGGACTCCAGGGCCTCGGCCACCTCCGCGACCGACAGGTTCCGAACCTGTGCGCGAGCGTGAGCGATCATTTCGGTGACGGAGCTTGCCATTCGTTTGTCCTTTCGGGAGGCTCCCGATATCACACGTCATTCTCGAAGCGGGGACATCCGTGCTCAGTACGGAACTTTTCTGGGGGATGATCGCGTCATGGAGGACGCCGCGATACCGGGGACGTTGCGGGATGCCGGGGTCACCAGGCGGGAGGCGGAGGTCTTCTGGCTGGTCGGTGAGCGGTTGACGAACCGTGAGATCGCCGATCGGCTCGGGCTATCCGAGCGGACCGTGGAGAGCCATGTGTCGTCCCTGCTGCGCAAGCTCGGCCACACGGCCAGGAGGGACCTGGTCGAAGGCGCGGCGCGGCTCCGGAATCGAGCTCACGCTCTGCCCAGGCATCTGTCGTCGTTCGTCGGCAGGGAGCATGAGCTCCGCGACCTCGCCGAACTGGTCGCCGATGACCGTATGGTGACTCTGACGGGGCCCGCGGGCATCGGGAAGACGCGCGTCGCCCTGCGCGTGGCCCACGAGGCCGTCGGGCTGCCTCCCGCGGTCCTGGTCGATCTGGCCTCGGTCCCGCCCGGCAGACCGGTCGACCGGACGTTCGCCGACGCCCTCGGCGCGGGCGGCGACGGCGGGGACCTCGGCCCGCAGATCATCGCCGCGATCCGAGCACGCCCGTGCTGGCTGTTGGTCGACAACTGCGAGCACGTCGCCGACGCCGTCGCGGCCCTGCTGGCCGGTCTGCTGGCGGCGGCCGACGGTCTGCGCGTGCTGGCGACCAGCTATGGGCCGCTGGGAGTGAGCGGCGAGGCCGTCTATCAGCTTCCGCCGCTGCCGATTCCTGACGAGGCCGCCGATTCCGGAGAGATCCTGGACTGCGCCGCCGTCCGGCTGTTCACCGACCGCGCGGCAGCCGTCGCGCCCGGCCTCACCATCACGCCGGCCGACGCGACTGTGCTCGCCGCAATCTGCCGCCGCCTGGACGGGTTGCCGCTGGCCATCGAACTGGCCGCCGCCCGTACCCGGTTCGCCTCGCCCGCCGAGCTGCTGCGCCTGCTCGACGACCGGTTCGCGCTGCTGACCGATGCGCCGCGTCCCAACCGCCACCGCACCCTTGAGGAGGCCCTGCGGTGGAGCTACGACCTTCTGGACGACGACGAGCGCCTCCTGCTGGACCGCTGCTCGGTGTTCCCCGGCGAGTTCGACTACGACACTGCGACGCAGGTGTTGGCCGCGCCACCGCTCACCGACACCGACCTCACCCGGGTCTTCCCGCGCCTGCTGGACCGCTCGATGATCTCTGCCCGCCGCCAAGGCGGGCACACGCGGTACCGCCTGCTCGACAGCGTCCGCCAGTTCACTCACCACAGGCTGGCCGAACGGCAAGAGTACGAGCAGATCCACGACCGGCACGCCCGCCACCATCTGACGCACGCCGTGTCGATCGTTCCCGCGCTGAGAGGAGGGAACCAGACGGCAGCCCTGCGCTGGTTCACCGACCGCTGGACCGATCTGAGGATGGCCGTGCGACGCGCCCTCGACTCCGGTGGCACCGCCGCGGCTTGGGGCTTTCTCGCCGGCGTCGGCACCGGATGGGAGACCCTCGGGGCACGCGGCGAACTGTTCACCTGGGTGAACGCGCTGCTTGACCGGCCCCTCCCGGAAGGCTCCGCGGGTGTCCGCGCCGCGATCACCTCCTGCCTTCTGCTCTGCTACCAGGACACTGACAGGGCACTGGAGCTGGCCGGCTGGGCGGCGGACCACGCGGCGACCGAGGAGGAGCAGGCGTTGGCCGACTTGGCGGTCGGCTGCGTGGCCGTTCACCGGCGCGGACACGCCGAAGCGGCCCGGGCACTCGACGACGCGGCCGCGGTCTTCGAACGGCTGGGTGATGACTGGCATCACGCGCTGGCACTGTCCGTGCTCGGGAGCATGGCGGCCGACACCGCGACCGCGGTGGGTCGGCTCAGCGCCGCGGCGGCCCTGTTCGGACGGCTAGGCGACCGCGTGAAACGCGCCAACTGTCTCAACCACCTCGCGGGCCGACTGATCCGCGACGAGATTCGCCTGACAGAGGCCGAGGCCTGCCTGAACGAGGCACTCGACCTCGCCCTGCGCACGGGAAGCGACCACGAACGCCTCCACGCCCAACTCCACCGAGCCCGCCTCACCCAGCACCGAAACGACCAAGAGGCGGCAACGGCACTTCTCACCGATCTCCTCCCGGAATTCCACCGCATCGGAGACCTCCGCTGTGCGACCCACTGCCTTCTAGGGCTCGGCCGCGCAGCCGCCTCACACGGCCACCACCGGCGCGCGCGACGCCATCTCCTCAAGGGTGTCGACACCGCGATCGCCATCAACGACCACAATCTGATCGCTACCGGCCTGCGGCTACTCGCTGAGACCGAACACGCCGCCGGCTTCGCGGCCCGATCCGCCCAGTTGCTTGGCGCCGCGACACCCACCGGCAACGGCGGTCCAGGCGACAGCCGGCTGCGGCTCACGCTGCGCGCCGAGCTCGGCGAGGCGGCCTTCGCTTCCGCACTCACGGCCGGCCGCGGAACGCCGCCCGCCGCACTGCTCAAAACCCTCATGGCCGCGGACGGAGCCGACGCCGATGGCGAGTGAGCTCACGGCGTCATCGATTCGCTGACCAGGATTCAGCAGGTCATACAGCGTCTCCCACGTCACGAAAGCGCGTGACGAAGCTGTACGCGGGTCTGTCCAGTCTTCGGCGTGCGCCGTGAAGCGCTGTGATTTGAGCGGAGGTGGGAGACCTTCGCCTTCGGCCTGTCGCAGCAGGTCGGTGAAGCTGAGGGCAGCCTGATCCGGGTGATGCCGGGGAGGGCGGGAGCAGCCCTGACAAAGCCGGGACGTGCCAGTACTGCCAGATGGTGCGGGTCCGGTGAGCGTGATGGAGAGGAGTACGAGAGGAACCGACGTCGTTAAGTCCCTCAACTGGACGCCTGCTCGAACCTGGTGGATCTGGGCAGGACGCGGTGCGCACCCGCCGGCCGAGGCTGGCGGGGAACTCCTGGGTCGGTTTGCCGTTGCCGGCAGGGAGGCCATGAGGAAGGTCTGCGGCGTACTCATGGCGAGGCCGCAGGGACAAAGTCGGGCTCCTACTTCGTCGAGCGAATCACAGTGAACACGGGAACCACCCGGTCGCAGCTCCAGGCCGTGGGCATCCAGCCCGTTGGCCGGGATAGGTGCATCGACCACTGGACGGGCCGGGTGGGGCGGAGCCGCCGTAGTAGTCCGAGGCCGGGAGAGCCGGTCACATGGCGAAGGGCGGCAGCGGCTTCGAGAAGGGATGGAGGCTGCAATGCCGAAAGACGCGCCGCCGAATGGCGGCGCCTGGCCGGAGGCGGTCCCACTGGGGCCGAGTCGGCGGGTATCGGAGATGCAGGCCAAGCTTCACCGTTGGGCGGCGGCTGATCCTGGCCGCCGGTTCGACGACCTGTTCAACTTCGTGCATGACCCGGCGACGCTACTCGTGGCGTTCGATCGGGTTGCGGGCAACCGCGGAGCACGCACTCCCGGCGTGGACGGCCTGACGGCCACCGACGTCGAGGAGCGCATCGGTGTTCCGGGGTTCCTGGACGACCTGCGAACCTCCCTGAAGGATGGTTCGTTCCGGCCTTTGCCGGTGCGGGAACGCAAGATCCCCAAACCGGGTGGGGCAGGAAAGGGAAAGGTCCGCGCTCTCGGGATTCCGACGGTGGCCGACCGGGTCGTGCAGGCCGCGCTGAAACTCGTGCTGGAACCGATCTTCGAGGCTGACTTCGAACCGGTCTCATATGGGTTCCGGCCCAACCGGCGTGCTCAGGATGCGATCGCTGAGATTCATCATTTCGGCACCCGAGGCTATCGGTGGGTGCTGGATGCGGACATCGAGGCGTGCTTCGACCGGATCGACCACACGGCCCTGATGGAGCGGGTGCGTTGCCGGGTGAAGGACAAACGCGTTCTGGCACTGGTCAAAGCGTTCCTGAAAGCCGGGATCTTGACTGAGCTCGGTGAGAACAAGAGCACCACGACCGGGACGCCGCAGGGCGGCATCCTGTCTCCGCTGCTGGCCAACATCGCCTTGTCGGTGCTCGATGAGCACCTGATGGAGCCATGGAAGCCCGGCGGGACGATGTCGAGCGAGGGCAAACGCGGACACCGCCGCCGCAAGGGGCTACCGACTTGGCGGCTGGTCCGCTACGCCGACGACTTCGTCGTCCTGGTCCACGGGACACAGGCCGACACGCTGGCGGTGCGCGAGGACGTCGCGAGAGTGCTGGAACCGATCGGGTTACAGCTGTCACCAGCCAAGACCCAGATCGTGCATCTGAGCGACGGGTTCGACTTTCTGGGGTTCCGCATCCAGTGGCGCCGCAAGAGGGGAACCGATAAGTGGTACGTCTACACCTTCATCGCAGACCGGCCCATCCGGTCGTTGAAGGCCAAGATCCGTGCCCTGACCCACAGGAAGTCGCAACAAGACCTGAGGTCCGTGCTGATCAGGCTCAACCAGATCATGCGCGGCTGGGCCAACTACTTCAAGCACGCCGTGGCCAAAGACCGGTTCTCAGCCCTTCACCAATTTGCGTGGTGGCGGCTGATCCGGATGCTGCAAGTCCGGCACCGCTGGAGCTGGAAGGACGTCCGACGCCAGTTCACCACCCCGACCGGGTGGTGGCTGCCCATTACGGCGACGGACGGGACCGAGCTGTTCGATATCGCCAAGATCACGGTTACCCGATATCGCTGGCGGAGTAGCAAGATCCCCAACCCTTGGGCCACACCCGCATGACGGCAGAAACCGTGGAGAGCCCGTTGCGTTGAGAGGCGCACGGCGGGTTCGGCGAGCGGTCTGGAGAAACGGACCGGGAGTAATCCCGATACCGCGCTCCAGGCCGACTCGGCTCTGTCCCGTAATCGGTGGTGGCGCTGAGTGATCAGCTGCCAGCCTGAGGCGTGTTGAAGATCAACGATCTGATGGGCGTGGTGTTCTCGGGGCTGTCTGACCTGGTCATCGAGGATGTGGTGGACGAGAACGACCTCATTAGGGTCATAGCCCGCACTCGGGATGAGCCTGTGCCGTGCCCGGTGTGCGGGGTGCTGACCGGCCGTGTACACGGCTTCTGCGGCCGGACGGTCACGGACGTCCCGGTCGACGGGCGAAAAGTGGTGGTTCCACCGCGGCTAACAGGTCCGGGCGATCCGTGTCCTGGCCGGCGCCCAGCAATACGCCGTATGGGACCGCACCCAGTTCCCCACGCCGCAAGCGCCGCGCAAACCGCGTGCAAGCGGGCACCGGTAGCGTCCCGATCATGTCGATACGATGGCTAACGGGGGCAGCCGCGACGATGGCCGCGGCCGCGCTGTTGCTCCCCTCCCCCGCCTCCGGGACGGGGTCAGGTGACCACGCCGTTCCGAGCGCTCCGGCCGCCCGGACCGCTCCGGTCGCGCCGGCGACGGTCGCCAAGCGGCTGTTCGACGCCTGGCTGCGCGGCGACCGCGCGGCGGCGGCCCAGGTCGCCTCGCCGTCCGCGGTGAACACGCTGTTCTCCTACGTCTACCGCGCGCCCGACGGCTTCGCCGGATGCACCGGGAACCGGTGCCGGTTCACGCACACCAGCGTCCGGGTGCCGGGCGGCCTGAACGGGATCCTGATGATCGTCTCGGGGACGAAGGTGACACGGGTCTACGAGTCCCGTCACCTCACCCGCCCGTCAACGGCGGCGGCGTACCTGTTCTCCGCGTGGCAGAAGGGTAATCGCGACCGCGGGCTGGAAGTCGCCTCGACGGCGGCCGTCTCCTCCCTGTTCCGCGCGAAGTACGACCCGGCCGGCGTGACGTACTACCCCCAGGGGTGCACGGTCGAGCCGAAGGGCTTCAGCTGCGCCTACTCCTACGAGGGCGGGGCCATGCTGATCCACGTGACCGGGTCGCGCTCGTCCGGGTATGAGGTGCGCTCGATCAGCTACATTGCGGACTGACCAGAAGCGCGGCGCCCGGCGGACGCGGTTTCCGGTGAATGCGGCATTCACCAGATACCGGGCGCGGCGGGCGACGCGGCGGTCCGGCATCGCCCGGAGACCGGTCTCGCACAAGTCGTCGGAGCGCTTCGCGGTGATGGCAACGTTTTCGCTCTCGGCCGCGCCGACGCGTGTTCCGAAGGATGTCCTGCCGGAATGCCGCCCAGGGATCGTCACGGTCTGTCACGCTGTCTGGCGTGCTGCTGGCCTACGTGGACGAGAGCTACACCCGCGACCGCTAATACATGGCGGCGCTTCTGGTCCCTGACCACCAGGCGATCTCCCTCACCCGCGCCCTGGACGACGTCGTGGCCGACGCCGCGGACGCCTACGGTGTGACCCCGTCCGCAGAGCTGCATGGCACTGACCTGCTACATGGCAACCGTGACTGGGAGCCGCTCAAGAAGATGCCACGCGCCCGCATCGGGGTCTACCATGCCGCGTTCCAGGCGATCGGCGGCCACGAGGTCGCGGTGATCCTGCGCGGGGTGTGCACGGATCTACTGCGTCAGCGGTACGCCACGCCGTACGCGCCCCACCAGGATGTGCGGGAGGCCGGCCGCCCAACCTATCTCCACCGTGATCTGGCACTGCCCGGCCACCGGCATCGACCTCCGCCCCATCCAGAGCACTTCACTGACAGTTCAGTGACCAAGTACAGGTTGACCAGGAGATTCGTCAGGAAGTCGTCATGAAAATTGGTCATCAGGCGGGTCGCTCCCAAGGCCCAGCCCATCTGAGCAGTTACCCAGAGCATGATCTTCATCTCATGCCGCACAACCTTCCTGAGCTGGGAACTGACACCTGATGACCAAACGCAGTGACAGTTTCATGACCAATCACAGGTCACGTAGTTGGTCAGGCGTTTCGTCACTATGAAGAGCGCCGCTGGTTTGACCTTGACGCTGCGTCAACTTCTAGCATCGGCGCCATGTCGATCACTGTTCTTGACACCTACTCCGCCATGCGGCGGATCCTGCTGGCCCCGGTCGCGGACCGCGCTGACCTGCTGCGTTCGATGCTGGAGCCCAACAGCGGCATGTACCGCTACTACCCCGGCGAGGTCGACCTGGTGGCCATACACCTCGAAACGTCCGGGTTCCCCATCGACCGCGACGAGGAGCGTTGCCTCGACGCGCTCGAAACTCTGGCGGCGGCCGGAGCCTGGGAGCGGATGCAACGCGCGCTCGACAACGCTCTCGCCGTACTGCTGGAGGCGACGCCGGGGCTGGAGGCCCCGGACATCACCGTGCTGTTCGTCCTCGGCGATCCGGCTGACAAGCACTTCATGGGTCCCTGCCTAGGAATGACCGGGTTCGGCGGCATCTCGGGCAACATCGCCATCACGTTCTGGCCCTTCCCCGAGAACGTGGAGCGGCTGGAGGCCACCGCCGTGCACGAACTCCACCACAACCTGCGCTGGAGCCCGGGCGGGGTCGTGTGGGACCCGATGACCGTCACGGTCGGCGAGCACATCGTCGGCGAAGGCCTGGCCGACGCCTTCGCCCGCCAGCTCTACGGCGACGAGCTCGGCCCCGCCCGCATCGGCGTGCCGCACCTGCACGACGACGAGATCTTCGACAAGGTGCTCACCGGGCTCGACGTGACAGGCATGCAGAACTTCACCGCCTGGGTGCACGGCGACCCCGGCGCCGAGCGCCTCGGTGTCACCCCGGTGGGGCTGCCGATGGGCGCCGGGTACGCGGCGGGAAACCGGCTGGTCGACACCTACCTGGCGGTGACCGGGCAGACGGCGGCGCAGGCCCTGCACGCCGACAGCTCGGAGATCATCGCAACCACGCTCCGCCGCGGGTAACACTGAAAGGATGGAGTGGACGATCCAGGAGCTCGCGGCGAGGGCCGGCATCACCAGCCGCACCCTGCGTCACTACGACCGCATCGGGCTCCTGGCCCCGTCCCGGGTCGGCGCGAACGGGTACCGCTACTACAACCTCGCCGCGGTCGCCCGGCTACAGCGGATCCTGCTCATGCGCCGGCTCGGCATGGGCTTGTCGGCCATCGCCGAGGTCCTGGCCGACGAGGTGGACACGTGCGACGGGCTCCGCGCCCACATCGCCGCGCTGGAAGAGGAACGGGACCGTATCGAACGGCAGATCCGGTCGGTGCGGCACACGCTGGAGGCCCTGCAGTCGGGGGCGGAACCGCGGATGGACGTCATGTTGGCGGGGTTCAACGACGGCTACAAGGACGAGGTGATCTCACGCTGGGGCGAGCGCGCGTTCCAAGTGAGCAACGACTGGTGGCACGGCAAGAGCCTTGACCAGCAGCGGGCCTGGAAGCAGGACACCGAGGACCTCGTCGCCGCATGGGTCGCCGCAGCGAAGGCCGGGGTTTCCCCGACATCGGAACACGCTCAGTCACTGGCTGCCCGGCACGTCCGGTGGCTGAGCCAGATCCCGGGTACTCCCACGGCCGAGGGCGACCGGGAGCGCTCGATCGAGATGGTGAAATGCATGGGGGACATGTACGTCGACGACCCCCGCTTCGCCGGCATGTACGACGACGCCGCGGGGGCGACGTTCGTCCGCGACGCACTGCACGCGTACGCGCGGACCCAGATGTAGCTCGTCTGGTTCGCAGAAATGACCATTTTTGAGAATCACTCAGCGTCCGGTTGTGGCCCCCTGCCGAGCTGGGCGGGGGTGACTGAGCGCTTCAGGTGGCGGATAAGCGGTCGAGTCGGCGGGGCGGAGTCCTCCAGTTGGCGGGCTGCGACTTTTCGGGACAGGTAACACCTGACCTTGGTGGTTGACACTCTCCTGAGAAACGCGAAGCCGTACCGGATTTCCGCTGTGCCCGTTCCCCCGGCCCGCGCAGCGCTAGCGTTGGATCCCATGATCGTATGGCTCAACGGCACCCACGGCGCAGGCAAGACGACGACCAGTGCACTCGTGCAGCCACTGATCCCAAACTCACGGGTGTTCAACGCCGAGAAGGTCGGCGAGACACTCATGGACATCACGCCGGGGCTGCCCTGGACGGGCAACTTCCAGCACTGGCCGCCGTGGCGGCCGCTCGTCGTCGAGACCGCCCGCCACGTACTCGACTACACCGGCGGCACTCTGGTGATCCCCATGACTGTCCTGGTCGAGCAGTACTGGCGCGAGATCAGCACGGGCCTCGCCCAACATGCCATTCCAGTACGACACTTCGTCCTCCACGCTGACCAAGACACCCTCCGCGGGCGCATCGAGGGGGACACTGTTCTTGGGCCCTCCCCATTCCGTCTCGAATACCTTGAGCCCTATGCCGAGGCGGCCCGCACGTGGCTACATGGCGAGGCCGAGGTCGTCGACACCACGCATCTCACGCCCACCCAGGCCGCCCTGCAGATTGCGGAGGCCGTCAAGAGTTGAGGTCTTCCTGCCTCGCCGAGTTCGAGACGGTCTGGGCAGTGGTGCGCTCCGGCGTGGACCCGGTGGTTGTCAATCTCCCGGAGCTTGACGCCAACATCGAGCATGCCGCGATCGAGTACACCGCCCCGCAATAGAACGCCGCGGGAGCGTTGCCTCCCGAGAAGGGGTTGCCGTAGCATTCGAGAAAAATCGGGCGAATATGGCCCTGACCTGGTGTTTTGCTAATCCTGGTGGAGCAGGTCGGCAGGAGCCGGAGGCTGCGGCGTTGTAGGTGTTACCGGCGTCGAGCGTGGCAGGCCCAACCGGACCGTAGGTCAAGAATCACAGTTCCGATGTTCCTCAACCCCCGAACACGGATCACTTCAGAGTGTCGTGGCGGCCACTGATAGTCGCCACCGCCAGATTCGGACGGACGGCCGGAATCCGTCCGGGCATTCCCCGCTGTGACTGAGCGCTTCATTTGGCGACCGGAGTGTCCGGTGTCGATGGGTGCGACCTTTCGGGGTGGATGACACCGCGGTGCTGGGCTGAGCTGGGCCCCTGATGGCGCCTGTTCGCGCTGCTTGATACCGGAAGGTCGTTCTCTGTTGCCACCTCCGCCTGTTTTCGGTGGAGGCGTTGATCTCCTGGTGAACGACGTAGGAGGGGACGAACACGAAATCTCCGGGGCCCGCTTCGACTACGTGCTCCAGCCGGTCTCCCCACCGGAACCGGGACGTACCGCTGATGACGTAGAGGACGGTCTCCTGGTCCCCGTGATGATGGGCTCCAGTTACCGCGCCGGGCTTGACGGTGCTCAGGAACGCCGACAGATGGGCCGCGTCCGGGTTGCGGGCGTCGAAAGCGACGTTGCGGATGAGCCCGGGTGTCTGCGCCGTATCGCCGTCGAGAGCGTCGCGGCGCGCGATCCTGATCTGCTTGCCGGCGGAGATATCACTCATGACCGTGGTTCTCCAGCGTCGAAGGTGCTGTCCGTTCTCGCCACTGCCCGCCAGGGCTGACCTCCAACCGTGAAACGGAGCAGCCACGCCACAGCTCGTCGCTCTGCGGCGCATCGGGGACCTACGAGACCCGCGAGCGGTCGGCCCGTGACTGCGGATGATCGTGCGCAATCGGTGCCGCGGCCTGCTGCGCGCCTCCCGGCGGACCGAGCCGGCCGCCGAGCCTACGCTGCGCGATATCGACAACAGCCCCGGGGAGCTGCTGGAACGCCATGCCATGCGGGACTGGGTGTGGGAGGCCATCGAGGAGCTCTCACCCGCGCTGCGGTTACCGCTGGTGCTGCGTCACTTCACCGAGGCCGTGACCGGATATGAGCACATCGCCCAGCTCTGCGGCGTGCCCGTGGGGACGGTGCGCAGTCGCCTGAACCAGGCGCGCGGAGGCTCACTGCACCTCATAACCAACACAGCAACGCTTTCCGCGCATCCGCTACTGGCCGATGGAACGGAATCCGGCGTTAACCCACGTTCGGACTGGCGAGCGAGACGGGCTCACTGACCAGCGGGAACCACGCTAACGCCGGATTCCGTGCCAAATCTCTCTGACCCCGTACTCCCCGGGCTGACGCCGATGCCTGGTGGCGAGGTCGGCCACTCCTGCGGTGCCGAACTATGTTCCGTAGGCGTCGTGAACTTCGGCGACGATACCGGGAATGCTGTCCTCGGCAGCCCAGTCCAGGATCTGCTGCACCTATTCGTGGATGTTTAGCGCCATTTTGATGTCTTTCGGAGGAGGACTATTCGGAGGAGAACACGCGGTCTGCAGATGCCTGGAGCGTTCAGCGTCCTCTGCGCATGTAGGCGCGGAGCGACAGCGGGACAAAGATCACCAGCAGCGCGGCCGACCAGAGCAGGACGGTGGTCACCGGATGCGCGAGTGGCCAGGCCACGTTTCCGGACGGGGCGCCCGGGTTGCCGAACAGCTCCCGTGAGGCGGCGGTGAGCGCGCTCACCGGGTTCCAGTCGGCCAGGAAGCGCAGCCAGCCCGGCATGCCGTCGGTCGGGACGAATGCGTTGGACAGCATCGTGAACGGCAGGCCCAGCGGCACCATCGCGTCGGCGACCTGGTCGTTCTTCACCGCCAGGCCCACATAGACGCCCACCCAGCTCAGCGCGTACCGCAGCACGATCATCAGCAGGAACGCCTGGGCCGTGGGGATCAGGCCGCGGTGCGGCTGCCAGCCCACCAGCAGCCCCGCGCCCACCATGATGGCCAGCATCGGCAGGCCGGTCAGCAGGTCGGCGCCGGTCTGCCCGAACGGCACCGCCAGGCGCGCCATCGGCATGGAGCGGAACCGGTCCATCACACCGCGGGAGGCGTCGGTGGCCATCCGCGTCATGACCCCCAGCCACGCGGAGAAGGTCACCATCGCGAACAGGCCGGGCATGAGGTACTCGCGGTAGTCGCCGCCGTCCGGCACCTGGATCGCGCTGCCGAAGACGTACCCGAACAGCACCACCATGATGACCGGGAAGACCAGCGCAGCGACGATCTGTCCGGGCTCTTGCCGCAGCCGGCCCAGCTCGCGGCCGACCAGGGTCAGCCCGTCGGTGAACGTCCACCGCAGGCGGCCCAGTGGCGAGGTGAGGGCGGTCATTGGACGGGCTCCTCGCGGTTGGTGAGGCGCAGGAACACCTCGTCGAGGGTGGGGCGGCGCAGGCTCACATCGGCGGCGGCGACTCCGGCGTGGTCGAGCTCGCGCACGATGTCGGCGAGCCGGAGGCCGGTGGCAGGCAGGGTGACGCTGAGCCGGTCGGCGTCGGTCGTCGTGGGTTCGGTGCCGGCCAGGGTGTTCAGGACGGTCATCGCCGTAGGCAGCGCGGCGGGGTCTTCGAGGGTGACGTCGAGGCGGTCGCCGATCGTGGCCTTCAGCTCGTCGGGCGTGCCGGTGGCGATCACCTGCCCGTGGTCGATGACGGCGATGGCGTCGGCCAAGTGGTCGGCCTCGTCCAGGTACTGAGTGGTGAGCAGAACTGTGGTGCCGTCCGCCACCAGCTCGCGGATGCTATCCCAGATCTCGCCGCGGCTGCGCGGGTCCAGGCCAGTGGTGGGCTCGTCCAGGAAGAGCACGTCAGGGCGCAGGATGAGGCAGGTGATCAGGTCGAGTCGGCGGCGCATGCCGCCGGAGTAGCCGACGACCGGGCGATCGGCGGCGTCCATCAGACCGAACCGTTCGAGCAGCTCGTCGGCCCGCCGGTGCGCATCGCGCCGGGACAGGTGGGAGAGGCGCCCGAACATGCGCAGGTTGCCACGGCCGGTGAGCTTCTCGTCCACAGCGGCGTACTGGCCCGCGAGCCCGATCCTGGCGCGCACCTTGCCGGCCTCGCGGACGACGTCGTATCCGGCGATGCGGGCGTGCCCGGCATCGGGATCGGACAAGGTCGCCAGGATGCGCACCGCGGTCGTCTTCCCCGCGCCGTTGGGCCCCAGCACGCCGCAGACCGTTCCTCTCGGAACGCTCAGGTCCAGCCCCCGCAGCGCATGGGTGTTGCCGAAGGACTTGTGCAGCCCCTCGGCGACCACCATCGGATCCGTCATGATCCCTCCATTGAGTACCTTGTACGCGGTCTCGGGAAGGCTAGGCGATTGGGTACCATGTACGCAAACAAGGGGGGTGAAGCGGTGACCGACGCCGAGTACGTGAACATCTGGATGCGGCCCGAACGCCCGGCCTACGGGCCGAAGCCCACCTACAGCCGCGCGCAGATCACCGAGGCGGCGATCCGGATCGCCGACGCCGAGGGGCTGGAGGCCGCCACCATGCGGCGGATCGCCGCCGAGATCGGCGCGGGCGCGATGTCGCTCTACCGGTACGTCCCGAGCCGCGACAACCTGGTCGAGCTCATGGCCGACCGGGTGATGGGCGAGATCGACGTCACGGGCATGCCCTCGGGCGACTGGCGCGCCGACCTGACCCGCTACGCCGACGAGCTGCGGGCCATGTGGCTGAGGCACCCGTGGATCGCCACCGTGCAGCGGTCACTCCCCAGTTTCGGCCCCAACCAGCTGCTCTTGATCGAACGGCTGATGGGAGTGCTCGACGCCTTCGTCCCCATCGACGAGAACCTTGGCCTCATGGCCATGCTGAACAGCTACATCGAGGGCACCGTCCGCGAGGAGATCAGCTCGGCCAAGGAATTCCGCCGCAGCGGGCTCAGCGAGTCGGAGTGGATGGCGCGGAGCTACCCGTACGTCGACCGGCTGGTGAAGAGCGGGGAGTACCCAATCTTCACCAAGATCGTGATGGAGGCGCGCCAGCCGCACCTGAGCCGCGACGACCAGTTCCGGTACGGGCTCCAGCGCGTCCTCGACTGCATCGCCGCGGCCCTCCAATCAACGGCCGAGTCTCCGACGCCTCCTGGTTGCGACGAGCCCGCCTGAGGGCGCGGACGCCCTGAGGCGGGCTCGTCGCACGATCAGCTGACGATGATCGCGTTGATCTTCCAGAAGTCCCGTTCCGCAGCGAAGGTAAGGTCCACCGTGTGACCGGTGGCTCCCCCATCGACGGTTCCGGAGAGCCAGGTGAAGACGCCAGGCGGGGTCACCTCGAGGAGCCGAGCGATCTCCCGGTTCCCCTCGCGTACGATCGTGCTCTGGTTGGCGTAGTCCTGGTCGCCGGTAAGGAAGTGGATCATGTGTTCGCCGGCCGGGACCGTGATCCGCAGCGTCCGGGCCGCCTGATCCTGAGCGAAGTCCGTGCGCAGCGTGTCCGGGCCGGAGCGGTCCCGCGCCTGCGGCTGCGCGCCGACCCAGCCGTAACCCCGGGTCGCGTCGAAGGCGTCGGTGGAGGCCAGCCTACGGTAGCCGGGGGCGACCGGGCTGGTGACCGAGCCGAGGTCCAGGGCGAGCACCGCATCCGCCGTCTCGGGGATCACCGCGACCCGGGTGCCCGCGGAGGCCGTGCCGCCGCCCGCCGGGACCGTCCACGCAGCAGACGCCGTGAGCTGCCCCAAGCCGGAGGCCGGGGCGGTGAGCCGCCAGGTGACGGTCCTCGACTCGCCCGGCTTCAGGCCCTCCTCGGTGATGTCGCCGGGCGTGGCCGTCCAGCCCTGCGGCACGGCCAGGGAGAGCTTCGTCGTGGAGATGAGCGGCCGGGTCGCCTTGTTGGCGAAGGTGACGGTCACCTCACGGGTCTGGCCCGGGGTGAACGAGGTCTCCTTGAGCCCGAACGCCAGCGTCGGAGCGGCCAGGGTCACCGGGCGGGCATCGCTCAGGGTCGTGTCGCCGTACGACACGGTGCCAGTAATCCGTCCCGGGGCGGTCGCCGAAGGCGGGACGGTGACCTTGAACGTGGCCGCGGTCTCCTCTCCCTTGTGCACCCGCTCCGACGCGGCCCGGACCGTCTCGACCGTCCAGTCCTCGGGGGCGCTCAGCACTGCTGTCAGGTGGTGAGCGCCAGCGTGTCTCGATCGCGCGGGCGTTGCTGAAGAACGCGCCCATCGTGCTGCTGGACGAGGTGACCTCGGCGCTGGACCCGGTCAGCGAGGCGGCCGTCCACGAGGGCATCGAGCGCCTGATGGCGGGCCGGACGGTGGTGATGGTGGCGCATCGGATGCGGACCGTGCGACGCGCCGACCGCATCGTCTTTCTGGACGGCGGCCGGATCGTGGAGGAAGGCAGCCACGACGAACTGCTCGACCATGGCGGCCGCTACGCCGACTTCTGGAACATCTCCATGGCTCCCGCTGCGCAGGAATGAGCCCGCCAGGCCCGTGTTCCGGCCTTGGGGACCCCGATACAGCCGTTATGGTGACGGCCGCCGGTCTTCAACTCCGCGGGAACATTTGTCCAAGACTGACAGCCAGCCGCCCGTGCATAGTCTCCGCATGAGTGAATACGACATTGAGCACTCGCATGGGATGCACGTGGTCCATGACGGCCCGCGGCAGGCGCCGCCGTTGTTGCTCATCCACGGATCGGGGGCCTCGGGCGGCTTCTGGGGCCCGGTGGTCCCGGCGCTGGCCGGTCACCATCACGTCATCCGGGTTGACCTCCCGGGCTGTGGTCAGTCCCCGCCCGCGCCGTCGTATGATGTGCCCGCGCAGGCGGGCCAGGTGGCGGCGCTGCTGGACGACCTCGGGCTTCGTCACGTCGCGGTGGTCGGGCACTCCAGCGGCGGCTACGTCGCCGCCGCGCTTGCCGAGCAACGTCCCGACCTCGTGGGTTCGCTGGCGTTGATCAGTAGTGGCCCAAGTCCGGATGCTCTCCTCCGGCAGCCGTTCATCCTTCGGGCCCTGCTGGCCCCGCCGTTGGGCCCGCTCCTGTGGTCGAGGCGTTCGGATGCGATGATCCGCAAGGGGATCAGCGCGACGGCCGTTCGCCCGGTGGACCTCCCGGACGACGTGGTCGCCGATGTACGGGGCATCACCTACCGCGTGATGAGGACGGTGCTGCGCCGCAACACCGCCTACATCGCCGAGCGGAGCGTGCCCGAGCGTCTGGCCGCCCTCGATGTCCCCGTGCAGGTGATCTTCGGAGCTGCCGACCCCCGCTGGGAGCGGTCGTCGGCGCACCGGTACGACGCGGTGCCGAACGCGCGGGTCGAGCTGTTGCCCGGCGTCGGGCACCTACCCATGCTGGAAGCGCCCGAGACGGTCGGCAAACTGTTGCTGAGCTTTACGGCGACGGGCCGCCGACGACCGGTGATCCCCTGATGCCTAGACTGGCCATGTGTTGCCGACCGGGACGTCACCTGACCGGGCGTGGGTGGATGTTGCGGTCCCACCTCCGTCGGTTCGGCTGCCGGAGGTCAGCATGGCCGGGTTCCGCCATCATGCCCCGGCCTCGGTGGACATCTCCATGGTCGCCTACCCGTCCGTCACCCTGCTCGTCGATCTGGGCGAGGGTGCCGGCGTCGTCTACGAAACCCATGGCCGGCACGAGCGCGGCAGTGTCCTCGTCGGGCTCCTTCCCGGCGATCTCCGGGCAACTGGGTGGGGAGTCGGCGAGTTGCTCCAGATCCGGCTGGATCCGGTCGCGGCGGCTACATTGTTCGGCGCATCGACCGAGCTCAGCGGGACGGTGGCAGCCCTTGAGGACGTCTGGGGCCGCGACGCCGGGCGAGCCGAGGACAGGCTGCGCGCCGCCACGTCGTGGGACGAACGGTTCACGATCGCGGCAGACATCCTCAGCCGGCGGCTGGGCGCCCACCCGCCGGTCGATCCGCAGGTCGCCCACGTCTGGCGGCGGACGCTCACCAGCCGGGGGCGGGTGCGGGTCGACGGCCTGGCGGACGAGGTCGGCTGGAGCCGCAAGCGCCTGTGGTCCCGCTTCCGGTCCCAGCTCGGCATCACCCCCAAACGCGCCGCCCGGCTGGTGCGCTTCGACCACGCCGCCCACCTGCTCGCGGCGGGTCACGCCGCCGCCCGCGTTGCCTCCGAGAGCGGCTACGTCGACCAGTCCCACCTCCACCGCGAGGTCACGACGTTCGCCGGGCTCACGCCCACGGCCCTGGCCGTCGCGCCGTGGCTCGCGGTCGACGACGTCGCGTGGCCGGCTTCATCGCCAGTCGGCGCAAGCACGCCTTCCTGCGATGGGCCATGCGCGCCAAGCTTCCGCCTCGGATGACACCAGAACTCGCCACCCGCAAGTTCGCCGCCTCCGACATGAACCAGCAAACCGGCCAGCTGACGGTCACCGAAGGCACCGACCCGATCGTCGAACTCGCGATGCTCGACGCCGACGGGCCGACCGGGATCTTCATCGATCACCTCGGGCCCATCGGCTGGTGATCCAGCGCACCTGTCACCACGCTCGATCGCCCGGCGCCTTGAGGTCGGCCCCCGGACATGAAGGAAACATGACGCCCGCTGACCGGGCCGCAACTTCCATCGCCTCACATGTCCAGCAGTTGTTTCATCGGACCAGTTACACCGGGTCGCAAGGCCCGAAGTAGTAACCACCATGGAGGACTCATGTTCGCCGCTTACGCGACGATCACCATCTTCGCCGCGCTGCTGTTCGGCAGCGCGGCAGTCATCTCTCTGATCGGACACGAATTCCCGAAGGCCCAGCTGGACATGAAGCGCCTGCCGCGCTCGTGGGCGCCCGTCCTGGGCACGATGCTGGCGCTGGGCTTTGGGATTGCTGGGCGGATTCGCCATCCCCATGCTGGGAACTCTGGCCGCCTACAGCCTCGTGCTGTACTTCGCCGGCGCGCTCCTTGCGAACCTGCGAGTGGGGTCGCGCAAGCTCGGGAACTGGACCTTCTTCTTTGCCACCGCGCTGGCCGCACTGGGCGGGAGCCTGCTCTACCACTGGTGGTGACGCTTCACCGGTGACACCGCCACTCTGACGCGCTGGCCCAAGTCCATCACCGGCTCCACGCGAACCGCGCCATCTCGACGCTGCTGACCTGCTGACCTGCTGACCTGCTGACCTGCTGGCCCACGGTCTCGGGCTGCGGCAGGGCATCGACGGCGCGGTTGGCCTGTGAATGGACATCGAGTCTCGTGAGACCGCCGGGATGGGCAGGCATTGACAAGACAAGGGCATCGCCGGGGATGGAGTTCCGACCCACGTCCGGCCACCCGGCACATCGCCCACCAGGTGAGGGGCTTAAGCTGCACACCGTGTTTCCTCCAGTGAAGATCGTCTCCGGTGGGTTGGTGATTCGTGAGTTCGGGCCGCAGGACGCCGTGCCTGTGGCGGCATTCGTGGCCTCCGGGGATCGAACGGCACTCCCCCCGGGCTCCCCTGAGACGGTCGCCGACGTGGACGGGTGGCTGACCGACACCGTGCACCGGCGACGGCTGGACGGCGAGGGCGTACACCTGGCGATCGTGAAGCAGGCCACCGGCGAGATCGTCGGCAGTATCGGGTTGCGCGACACCGACTGGGAGGCCGGCCACACCGAAATCGGTTACGGAATACATGCCAGTCAGCGAGGTCGCGGCTATGCGACGGAGGCCGCGCGCGCGGTTGGCCGGTGGGCGCTCATCGACGGTGGGATACGGCGTGTTCAGTTGCGCTCCCGCATCGACAACGCCGCTTCCCTGCGGGTGGCCGAAAAGGCCGGATACCAGCGGGAAGGCACCCTGCGGATCGCTGAGCGGGACGGGTGCGAGGCTCATGACCTGGCCGTCTTCTCGATGATTGTCACATGAGCAGCCGCAGAGGCTGAAGAGGCCGCCGCTCGCCAGATCCGCCCGGCCAACCTGCCCACCACCGAACGACGCGCCCCGCTACTGCACCGACATGGCCTGCGCCCGCCAGGGGCGAGCCAGCTCCAGCTGGTGCAGCTCCCGCCCACCTGCCCGCCGGGACTCGGCCGCCAGCTCGGCGGCAGTAAACGAGTGTTTCAGCAATCCGATGGCCACCAAAGCTTCAGCCAGTTCCGCCGGATCGGCCATCGTGCCCAGGCCCTCGCGCTGCTCACCGATAGGTCTCATTCCTCCTCATCAGCGGCCGCGTTCGGATCACGCAGCTCGCGCAGGTGGCCGGCCAGTTCCGGGCGGTTGAACGGGTAGAACCCGTGGAAGTTGATGTGCTCGAACATCAGTGGCAGGAGTCGGGCGCGGATCTCGGGCGTGACCTGCCCACCCTTGATGCCCAGCGCGCCGGTCTCGAGCTTCTTGACCGCCGCGTCGATATAGAGCGAATTCCACCAAGTGATGGCGTTCAGCCCGAGGCCGAGCGCACTCACCTGGTCCTCCATGCCGCGCTCATAGCCCCTGGTCAGGCGGCCGAGGTTGCCGAAGAAGACGCGGCGAGCGAGCTGGTGGCGGGACTCGCCGATGTTGAGCTGGGCTCCGATCATTCTGCGGTAGTCCTCGACGTGGATGATCTGGAGCAGGTGCAGCGATTTGAAGACCCGGCCGTAGTGGGCGAAGGCGTCGCCCAGTCCGGTGAGGCGACCGTCGGCCATCATCATCCGGATCAGGTCATTGGCACGGACCTGGTTGGTGGCCAGCGACCCGGCCACCCGCACCATGTCATCCCAGTGCTGGACGCTCTTCGGGCGTCGGGTCCGCCACGAACCGGCCGTACCGGCCCACCTGCTCGTCAGACAGATACTCATGCGGCACGAGTTGTCACCGTACGGGGATGCTCCGTTACTACTCGCCGGTATGCCTAAATCGAGACCCGCTTGTCCCTGCTACAACCCGGACACTCCGCTGACCTGCGCCTCAGCGCTTATCGAGAAAACTCGTTGGGATATGACCACGACCCCGAGTCCGACCTGGCCCCCCTCCGGGCCTCCCTACGCGCCTGGATCGATCCCATGCGTGCCGCCGAGCCACCTTTCGTCGTTCGCGACATGCTGGGCGGCATAACCGCACCGACCCTGGTCATCACCGGCGCTCACGACTTCATCTGCGGGCCCGCTTGGGGGCGTCTCCGGCACGAGGGCATCGCCGACTCCCGGCTCGTCCTCCTCGAAGACAGCGGCCATCTTGGGCACATCGAACAGCCCGGCACCTTCGCCTCCGCCATCACCGAATTCACGCGCGAAGCCACTCACGCGGCCACGAGATGAGAAAGAAGGACCACCTGTGCGTGGGCCCCTGAGAAAGCCCATGTCGGAGCGTAGGGCCTGGAAGGTGACAGCGAGCAGGGAGTTCGCACGCGTTCTCCCCCACCCTGCACTCCACGCAGCAAACCTGACCTACCGGAGGACGCACCGGGGCCTGCCGGTGTACGGCGGCGACTTCGTGGTCGCGACCGACAAGTCGGGCCAGGTCGTCCGGCCGTCGCCCCAGCCACAGAGCTTCAAGATTCCGATGGCCACGTTGCGCAGGGCCGCTATGACGGCGAGCCCCGAGCCGGTGCGGGCCTGGCCGCGTGAGCCGTGGGCGGCGACCAAGGAGCCGTCCACCGCTCATTCGTAAAAACCGAGCTGTCACGCTCAACGTGAAACACGTCTTAATTTATCGCGTAGACGACGTCCCGGTGCGGGATCGTCCGGTCAGGCGAGGAACTCGGCGAGCGGGAAAGACCGGTGGGATCGCGGTGGAATCAGGAAATTCTGCCGGTGCGTCGTGTGCACGACAGAATTCAAGCCGGCACTCGAGGAGCGCGATGAGAAAGAGGCACGCCTGCCACTGGGAAACTCCCCGTCCATGGCAAGGCGCACGCGATTGAAGGTCTCGGTGGTCGGAGCGAAGAGCAGGAAATGCAATCCGACCGCCTTATCACTGCTGTAATGATCCCCGGCGGGATCTGAAGTGTAGTGGAATGGATTGTCCAGTGTGGCGAAGTCCCCGCGATTCGTGATGGCCGTATTAACGGGATAGGCGTGACCATAGTTGCTGGTTGTTTGCGTTTGCAGGCGGTTCACCGGCTGCATGCTTCCATTATGTCCATACGCGTGATATTTCTGCACGTCACGTAGGACGTCTGCCTCATTTTGCTCGGGCGGGTCCGCTGTCACTGTTCCAGGCGGGAACGAAACTCCCGGGCGAAACATCGCACGGATACGAGCATCAAATGTCGGAAACATTTTAGAGTACCACGCGACGAGGTCCTGGAACAGATGTGAGAGGGGCATGATCGTCCCGTGCTTGAAGTATCCGTTGGGCCATTGGTCCGTCCAGCCGGGCAGCGTCTCAAAGTTGGAGACCGGAACGGAGCTCTCCGCGTCCCGGAGCGTGGTTGTGAATCCGAGGAAGACCGGTGAATGCTGGGGGATCAAATTCGCGCCGGGAATGCCTGCCGCGAGTGCCAGCTTGCTCGCCAGCCCCTGCCCATCGGTGTGGGCGCCACCGGTGAAGCCGCGGCGAATGCTTGTCACCTTGAACAGGCTGCCCGCTTGGTTGTTTCCCGTTCCGAAAATGGCGTTCGTGGCGGCCATGATGTTGGCGAGCGAGTCACTGCGCAGCAGCACGGCCACGTCGTTCTGCTCCAGGCGAACTGGCCCGAATCCGGGAGGCGGCTCGTCGCTCGGAAATGTCCTGGACTCCTGCAGCGCATAGACGGCGTGGCCACGCTGCTTCGAAGTGATCAAATCTACCGGCAAATAAGCCGGGTACGACGTGCCCGCACGGAAATAGCTCGAACTCTTTTCGAGCCTGGGGATGTAATGCTCGAAATAAGGAAGCCCCCAGGCGATCACGATTCCCACCCCGCTCGGCGGGGGCGGGAGCTGCTGTTCCAGGCGTTGGAGCACGCTTTCCAGGTGCCGCTGCGCCTCCTGCAGAGGCTTCGCGCTCGCTGACACGTTCAGCTTGGCGGTGACGATATGGTTGTGGAACGGCGGGATCAGGACGGGGATTTTGCCTTTATTGCTGGCGATTCCGGAGCCGTCGTCCATAATGAGCCGCGGGTGCGGGATGGCATATTGTTCCTGCGGCAAGGGCTGTCGCGCCGTCCCGACCGGCGGCCGCTCGGGTGGCCCGACCAGCGCGTCAAGCAACTCGTAGATTCCCGCGGAAGCCAAGGCCGCGGCGAATGTCCCCCCTTGAAGTACGCTCCGCCTGCTCAGTTTTTTATGATTCGCCACACCATATGAGGGCACTCCGTCGCTATCTGTCATATTGGCGTCGTGCCACGCCATCGGGCTGATCAAACGCTTCGTTCTGTCATCATTTGACGCGTGTGCCTGGCGCCTCGGAATTGTTCTCCCTCGTCCTCCTGGCAAGCGGACGCTGCACTCAGTGCCTGCGCTGGATCAGTTCATCGCGCGGGCATCCCCTGCTCGCCCAGCGCCTCGGCGAAGCGATCCACCTGGGCCACATCCGGCGCCCAGCAGTAGAGCATGACCTCGTCGGCACCGACATCGCTCATCTGGACAAGCGTGTCATGGATCTGGCTGGGGGTGGTGAGCATGCTTGCCACCGCGTCCTCGGCGAACCCCGCCGGCAGGTTCATATAGTGAGGGCCCCCGTAGTAGGTATGCAGTGACTCGCGTGCCTGCTCGATCAGGTGGTCCGGCCCCAGGACGGCGTTGAACTGCGCGACCAGCCGCGGACGGTCGGCGCGGCCCTCTGCCTGCCACGCCTGCTCGGCGTCCCGGAACTGGCGGGCGGCCTCGGCGAGGTGGGCTGCGCACAGCAGGCCGTCGCCGAAGCGAGCCGCGCGCCGAAGTCCGGCCTGGCTGAAGGTTCCGAAGAGCACCTCCGGGCCGCCCGCTTGGGCGGGCGCCGGGCCGATCGGGCCGATCCCCTTCCCGTACGGCTCGCTGGACCACACACGCCGCATCACTGTCATCGTCTCATCCAGCCGAGCTCCCCGGGTGTGCACATCCACCCCCGCCGCCTCGTAGTCGTCCCGCCGCGCCCCCAGGCCGATACCGAGCGTGAAACGGCCACCCGACATGCGGTCCAGGGTCGCGGCCTGCTTGGCCAGCAGCGCGGGCTCGCGCAGCGGGGCAAGCAGCACCTCGGTCTGCACCCGGATCCGGGAGGTGGCCCCGGCGAGCACGCCGAGTGCCACCAATGGCTCGGGGTTGTCGTAGACGAGGCGGTCCAGCAGCCCGAGTGTGCTGAACGGTCCATCGTCCGCGCGCCGCGCCCACTCCAGCAGGCATTCGGGTTCGCTGATGGGCAGCCCGAGACCGACGTTCATGTGTCCCCCTCACTGTCGCCGATCCGCGCACGGCCGCGCGCAGAGTCCCCTCCTGGCCACGGCTCACCGATGGTTGCGGTATGTGCTGGTACGCGTGCGCGTGGTATTCGTGCCCAGGCCGAGGGCGAGAATGCGCCTCAGTCCGTCCGTTCGAGGGTGCCTATCGTCGTCGGCCGGAGTGCCAACCCCGCCGGGCACCGCAGGTCGGGCGCAGTAGCTCGGTCACCCGCCACTCAGGCGTTCGGCCCAGTCGGCGGGCACCCGCCCGGCGGGCCCGGGGACGGGCTGGTCGACGGGGCGGCTCTCCGGCGGCGCCAACGCGGGCCCGGATTCGTAGAACTCCGAGGTGGTGTAGTCCCAGAACCACTCCTCGCCCGGTTCGAAACTGCGGATCACCGGGTGTCCCGTCTCCTTGGCGTGCGCCGTGGCGTGTTTGGACGGCGAGTCGTCGCAGCAGCCTATGTGGCCGCAGAGGGCGCAACGCCGCAGGTGCACCCACCATCCGCCGGTCGCGTCGCACTCGACGCAGCCGGTGCCGCTCGGTGGAACGGCGGGGTCGATCGCTTGCTCGGGACTCATGGCAACTCCTCGGAGGTGTCCGGGTCGGCGGGAGACAGCGGGAGGCGGACCTGGAAACGGGTGTCGCAGGGCACGGACTCGACCCGCAGGTCGCCGCCGTGCCGGCCGACGACGATGCGCCAGGAGATGTCCAGGCCCAGCCCGGTGCCCTCGCCGACGGGTTTGGTCGTGAAGAAGGGGTCGAAGATGCGGTCGCGGATCTCGGGAGGCACGCCGGGGCCGGTGTCGCCGATCTCGACCAGCAGGCGGTCGCCGTCCCGTGCGGTGCGGACGGTCAGTGTGCCGTCTGCGTCCGTGCCGCCCATGGCGGAGAGCGCGTTGTCGACGAGGTTGGTCCACACCTGGTTGAGCTCGCCGGGGCACGCCGGAATCTCGGGCAGCGTGCGGTCGTAGTCCTTGACGACACTGACGCGCGCCCCGATCTTCTGCGAGAGCATGACCAGCGTACTGTCGAGCAGGTCGTGTACGTCGGTGTGCTGGTATGGCGCGCGGTCGAGTTGCGCGTAGTGCTTCGCCGCGTCGACCAGGGCGGAGATGCGGGTGGTCGAGTCCTCGATCTCGCTGAGGAGGAGTTCGGTCTCGACGGTGCAGTTCAGCCAGCGTACGGCCGCGTCGAGCACGTCCGGGGGCACGGCCGCGGCGATCCGGTCCAGCCAGGGGATATCGAGACCGGCCTGCACGAACGTCGGCGCGAGCTGCCATCCGTTGGCGATGCCGTGTTCGTCCAGCCAGTCTGTCAGGACGTCCTCCCGGTCCGAGGCCTCCAGTGGGCTGAGGGCGGGGGCCCGTGCGGCGAGTTCGGCGGTGTCTTCCTGAATCCTGGTCAGCGCGTCGACGCTGTCCCGCCGGATCGGGTCGGCCGCGATGTCGCCGAGCCCGTGACGCATTCCGGCCACCCGCTCCCGGAGTTCGGCGGTGGCCCGCACCGCGGCGGCGGCCGGGTTGTTGAGCTCGTGTGTGAGCCCGGCCGTCAGCGACCCGAGGGCCAGCAGGCGCTCGCGCTGGCCGATCGCCTGCTGGGTGTTCTTGGTCCCGAAGAACAGCCCCTCCAGCAGATGGACGGCCATGGGGAACCAGTCGCGCATGATCTCCGCGAAGGTCTCCGCGGGCAGGACGAAGAACCGGGAGGGCTCGGTGACCCGCATCGAGTTGTTGTAGACCTGTGGCACCTGGTCGCCCAGGTACGCCTGGAAGGCCCCGGCGTACACGCCGCGCATGGAGGTGCGGTTGACGTCCACGTCTTCACCGCCGACGCGGCGTGAGAGCACCACCGTGCCCTCGAAGAGGACGTACAGGTACGCGGCCGAGTCGCCCTCCCGGTAGACCGTGCCCGGGTCGGACCACTCCACCCGGCCGTCCCGGCACAGCCGGGCGAGCTGGTTGTCGGAGAGCTTCTCGAAAAGGAACAGGGAGCGCAGCTCTTCCTCGTCGCAGTGCGTTCCGGGTCGGGTCATGACTGCTCCAGATAGCGGTGCACGAGCATGACGGCCATGGCCCCCTCGCCGACCGCGGAGGCGACCCGTTTGGCGGACTCGGCCCGCACGTCGCCCGCCGCGAACACGCCCGGCACGCTGGTCTCCAGGTGGTATGGCGGCCGGTCCAACGTCCATCCGGCGGGCGGGCGCCCGTCCGGCGACAGGTCGGGACCGGTCAGGACGAACCCGTGCGGATCCCTGAGCACCGTGCCGTCCAGCCAGTCGGTCAACGGCGCGGCCCCGATGAACACGAACATCCACTGGGTCTCCACGGTCTCGGTCTCTCCGCTCACCGTGTTGCGCAGCGTCAGCTTCTCCAGATGCTCCGTACCGTGAACGGCCTCCACGACGGTGTCGGTGCGCACCGAGATCACCGGGGACTCCATGACCCGCTGGAGAAGGTAGTGCGACATCGAGGCGGCCGGCGATGACCCGCGCACCACCAGGGTGACGGACTTGGCACTCCGGGCAAGGAACATCGCGGCCTGGCCGGCCGAGTTCGCCCCGCCGACGATGTACACGTCCTGCCCCTGGCACGCGGGAGCCTCGGTCAGGGCTGCTCCGTAGTACACCCCGCACCCGGTCAACTCGGTGGCGCCCGGCACGTCCAACTGCCGGTACGAAACGCCCGTCGCCAGGATCACGCAGTGCGCGGAGACCTCGGAACCGTCCGAGAACCGGAGTGTGCGCGCCGCGCCCCGCACCTCCAACCCGGTGACCTGGCGCGCCGTCAGCAGCTCGGCCCCGAACTTCGTCGCCTGACGCCGCGCCCGGTCGGTGAGCTGCGCCCCGGAAACCCCGTCGGGGAAACCGAGGTAGTTCTCGATGCGTGAGCTCTGACCTGCCTGGCCGCCGGTCGCCTCGCGCTCCACCAGGACCGTCCGCAGCCCTTCAGAGGCTCCGTACACGGCCGAGCCCAGGCCGGCCGGTCCGCCACCAACGATGACGAGGTCGTAGAAGTCGGCCGCCGGAGTCGTCGACAGCCCCACCCGGCCCGCCAGTTCACGCTCCTCGGGCTCCACGAGCGCGGTGCCGTCCGGGGTGACCACCAGCGGCAGCCGAAGCCCGTCCTGGCCCGCGGCGTGGAGCAGTCGCCGGCCTTCCGGTTCGTCGGCCGAGTACCAGCGGTAGGGAACCTGGTTGCGGGCCAGGAACTCCCGGATCTGCGAGGAGCGTGCCGACCAGCGGTGACCGACCACTTTGGTGGTGGGCGTCTCCTTGCCGTCGGTGACCCGCCAGGACTCCAGCAGGTCGTCCAGCACCGGATAGAGCTTCTCCTCCGGCGGGGCCCACGGCTTGAGCAGGTAGTGATCGAGGTCGACGACGTTGATGGCGTCGATCGCGGCGCCGGTGTCGGCATAGGCGGTGAGCAGCACGCGCCGGGCGCCGGGGAACAGGTCGAGGGCCTGCTCCAGGAACTCGACGCCGTTCATCCGCGGCATGCGGTAGTCGGCCAGGAGCACCGCGACGTGGCTGCCCCGCAATTTCAGCTCACGCAGAGCCTCCAGCGCCGACTCACCGGACTCGGCGCGGACCACGCGGTACCGGTCGCCGTAGCGGCGGCGCAGGTCGCGGGCGACGGCGCGGGACACCGCCGGGTCGTCGTCCACGGTCAGGATGACCGTACGCGATGCGTCGACGGCCTCCGCCATGTTTCACCTCCGGGACTTGTCAGCTCACGGCACGCCCGCGCCGCGGACCACCTGGCCGACTTTATTCGGTCGGTGGAGCACGACAGCGCGCAAGGCACTGTCGACTCCGACGGTGGTCGTACCCACCCACTTCCGCCGGGCACCACGATCCACTCCCTCGGCGCCGTGTTCGCATGGTGCTGGTCAACCGCAGAGTCGAGGACCTGGAGACCCCCTACGTCACGGCCGACGATGTCACCGGGGTGACGCTGGCCGTCGAACACCTGGCCAGGCTGGGGCACACCCGCATCGCCCACCTTTCCGGGCCGCAGACCACCTCGACCGGAGTGGCCAGAGCGCGGGCCTTCCGCCACGCCGTACGCGACCGGGGCCTGGAGGACGATCCGTCACTCGTCGTGGAATGCGCGCGCTGGAGCGAGGCCGACGGCGCCCACGCGCTGCGCCTGCTGCTGGACAGGGGGGCACGGTTCACGGCGGTCGTCGCGGGCAACGACCTCATCGCGCTGGGCTGCTACGACGTGTTCGCCGAGCGCGGCATCTCGTGCCCGGAGGACATGAGCGTGGTGGGCTTCAACGACATGCCCTTCCTGGACAAGCTCCGCCCCGCGCTGACCTCGGTCCGCATACCACACCACGGCATCGGCGTGGAGGCGGCGCACACACTGCTCGAGTGCATCGAGGAGCCCGCGCGGCCCCCGCGCTCGCTGCTGCTTCCTGTGTCCCTGGTCGTCCGCGACTCCACGGCGCGTGCGAACGAGCGCCGGCTGTGAGCGGAGGGCGTCACCGCTCTCCGACCTGCGCTTCGACTGAGGCGCTGAGCAGCGTGAGTTCGTGGAATTTCTCTCACGCCAGAACTGTTCCGCAAGTTGAATGTTTAACATTCAACCAAACTTGGAGGGACCATGCCCGCCATCACCGCCAACACGCTGACGCTGCCCCGCGTGGTCGTGCCCGATCCCGCCGCGGCCGTCCAGCGCCCGGTCCGGTCGGTGACCACCGCGCCCAGCGCCTTCGAGGGGGAGGGCTTCCCCGTACGGCGTGCGTTCGCCGGGGTCTCCTTCGCCGACCTGGACCCGTTCATCCACATGGACCAGATGGGCGAGGTCGAGTACGCGCCCGGCGAGCCCAAGGGCACGGCCTGGCACCCGCACCGCGGCTTCGAGACCGTCACCTACATCATCGACGGGATCTTCGACCACCAGGACTCCAACGGCGGCGGCGGCACGATCACAGACGGCGACACCCAGTGGATGACCGCCGGCTCCGGGCTGCTGCACATCGAGAAGCCGCCGGAGCACCTGGTGGTGTCCGGCGGGCTGTTCCACGGGATCCAGCTGTGGGTCAACCTGCCGCGGGCGCACAAGTTCCACCCGCCGCGCTACCAGGACATCCGCGGTGGCGAGGCCACGCTGCTCGCCTCGGCCGACGGCGGCGCGCTGCTGCGGGTGATCGCCGGCGAGCTGGACGGTCACCAGGGGCCCGGGATCACGTTCACCCCGATCACGATGGTGCACGCCACCGTCAGCCCGGGCGCGACGCTGGACATACCGTGGAATCCCGCCTTCAACGCACTTGCCTACGTACTGGCAGGCCAGGGCTCTGTGGGTGCCGGGCACGCGCCCATCCGCAAGGGGCAGCTGGCCCTCTTCGGACCCGGCGGGGCGCTCACGCTGGCCGCGGACCCGCGGCAGCCGCAGGCCGAGCCGAACCTGGAGGTGCTGCTGCTCGGCGGGCAGCCGATCCGCGAGCCCGTCGTGCATTACGGGCCCTTCGTGATGAACACACGCGCCGAGATCCTGCAGGCGATGGAGGACTACCAGGCCGGCCGCCTGGGCGTCGTCCCCGCCAAGCGGATGCCGCACACCGACGGAAAGGAGCGGCCATGACCGCGACCCTGGCCGAGGAGTTCGCTCGCGGCCGGATGTTCTTCGAGCTCAAGGACTACATCGGCGCCGCCCGCATCCTGGCACCGGTGGTCGCCGCCGAGCCGGGCAACGTGGCGGCCCGCCTGCTGCTGGCCCGCGCCTACTACCACTCCGCCCAGCTGCGCGGAGCCGAGGCAGAGCTGCGTGCCGTCATCGAGCGTGATCCCACAGAGGAGTACGCCCACCTGCTGCTGGGCCGTACCCTCCAGCGGGCCAACCGGCACGCGGAGGCGGAGACCCACCTTCGGTTGCACGCGGCCATGACCGGATGATCGATGGCGCCCCTGGCCGGCGCGGCCGGCCAGGGGCGCACTGAGCGCACGCTCGAGTGCTCACCTCGGACACGCCGACCTTGATCGCCTCGGCTTGCGCGCTGTCGCCGGCGATCGGGCGCAGCTGGTGGGAGTCGGTGCGGATCATGTCCGCGGCCTCACCGATCTGCTCGGCGATCATCGCGTGCAGCCGGGCCATCCCCGCCACGCCCTCGGGCAGGCGGGCGTTGGCCAACCGGCGGCCGGATGCGTCCATCACCTCCACATCGTGATGCGCCTCGGCCCAGTCATCCCCGACGAACAGTCGCAACAGCTCTCCCCACTCAGAACACGATCACAAGCAGCAGCCCGCGGGAGAACCATCAGCGACCTAATCCCCATGGACGAACGAGCCGAGGACGCGCGCCGACGGCGGCGATCTCCCATCGAGATAACCGACATCTCGAACCATCGCCGTGAGTGGGGAAGCGGCGAGCGTCGTCGAGCGCTTGTGCCCCGTGAAAGCACCGAGCAAGGTGCCCCTTCCTACGAAGAAGGTCTCCGTGTCCAAGTCATCCGCACTTCGCATTCCGCGCCGGAAGACCGTCGGTGCAGAGCCCGCTCACGGTGTACCGGGCTGGCTGATCGCCCTGCTGGCCGTCGCCACCGGTACGACGGTCGCCAACCTCTACTACGCGCAGCCTCTGCTCTCGTCGCTGCGCGACGTCTTCCACATCAGCACCGCGACCGCGGGCGCGTTGATCACCCTCACCCAGGTCGGCTACGTGATCGGCATGCTCTTCCTGGTCCCCCTCGGTGACCGGCTGGAGAAGCGCGGCCTGATCACCGCACTGCTGACGATCACCACCCTCGCCCTGGTCGCGGCCGGTCTCGCGACCGGCTTCCCCATGCTGCTGGCCGCCTCCATGATCAGCGGCGCCACGTCGGTCGTCGCCCAGATCCTGGTCCCTTTCGCCGCGAGCCTGGCCCCTGACCACGCACGCGGCCGCATTGTCGGTCGGGTGATGAGCGGCCTGCTCACCGGTGTTCTGCTGTCCCGCACGCTCAGCAGCCTGGTCTCCGACATCGCGGGCTGGCGCGTCGTCTACCTCGGCTCCGCCGTCCTGATGGCCGTCCTGGCCATGGCGCTGCGGGCTGCGCTGCCCCAGCACGCGCGCACCACGTCCGTGCCGTACCACCATGTGCTGCGCTCCACGGTGACGCTGGTGCGCACACACCCGGAGTTGCTGCGCCGCGGCCTGTACCAGGCGGCGATGTTCGGCGCCTTCAGCGCTTTCTGGACCACTGTCTCCTACGTCCTCACCGGCCCCCACTTCCACTACTCCCCCGTCGGCGTCGGCGTGTTCGCGCTCGTCGGAGCCGCCGGTGCGGCCATCGCCCCGCTCGCCGGCCACTGGGCCGACCGCAGACTGACCCGGCCCATGACCGGCGCCGCGCTCGCCGTCGCCGCGCTGGCTTTCGCCGTCGCGGGCCTCGGTCAGCGCAGCATCGTGCTGATCGCCCTGGCCGCCATCGTCCTCGACATGGCCGTCCAGACCACCCTCATCCTCGGCCAGCACACCATCTACCAGCTCGATCCCAACGCCCGAGCCCGCCTCAACAGCGCCTTCATCGCCACCTTCTTCCTCGGCGGCGCCCTCGGGTCCGAGCTCGGCTCGATCGCCTACCACGCCGGCGGCTGGGGCGCGGTCAGTGTCCTCGGCGCGGCCCTGCCGGTCCTGGCACTGCTCTACTGGGTCACTGAGCACCGGGGCACTGGCCGACGCCCGCCCCGGAGGTGACAGCGGTGCGCTCCTGGCCATCACCGCATGCACCCCTGGACGACTCACCCCCGGCCTCCCCGCCTAGCGTCGCTCGCGTCTGGATAACACGCCGCTGTCTCGCAGATGATCCGTACCAGGGAACCTGCAGACCTGGTTCTCGGCGGAGCACCTCGTCGACGCTCACCTTGGTTCGACCGGGGCCGTGAGCGCCTCGTCCGCCTACGATGCAGTGAAGATCGTCGCCCTGGACGGGCGCTGTGGCACTGGGAGCGGATGATGGACCTGCGGCAGATGGAAGTTGTCGTCGCGGTGGCTGAGGCGGGTGGGTTCACAGCGGCGGCGAGGCGTCTGCACGTGGTCCAGTCCGCCGTCTCCGGGACGGTCCGCGCCCTTGAACGCGAGTTCGGCACTCCCCTGTTCACCCGGACCACACACCGCGTGTCGCTGACACCGGCCGGTGAAGCATTCGTACCCGCGGCACGAGCGGCGCTGCGCGCCGCCGAACTGGCGCGCGAGGCGGTCAATGCGGCCAAGGGAGAACTGCGCGGCCGGGTGACCGTCGGCACGATGCAGGGTGTCTGGGCGGGACTGCACCACGCGCTGGCCGCGCTCCGGGCGGAGCACCCGGGAGTGGTGGTCCAGCTGCGCCAGGCCGCGGTGGCCGACATTCGGCAGGCCCTGCGCGAGGGCACCGTCGATCTGGCGGTGGTGGCGCTCGACCGTCAGCAGCAGCGGGGGCTCGTGACCCGGCTGCTGTCCCGCGAGGACATGGTCCTGGTGGCTTCACCGCAGCGGGACCTCATCGCGAGAACCGCTGAGGGCAGGGTCGAACTGGCCGAGGTCGCCCGGCTGCCCCTGGTGGACTTCACCCCCGGCTGGGCGATCCGCCACGCCGTCGACCTGGCCTTTCGCGCCGCCGGTGTCGACCGCAGCACGACCTTCGAAGTCAACGACATCGTGGCCGCGTCCGAGCTGGTCCGCAACAACCTGGGCGTCTGCATCATGCCGCCGTCTATCGCGAACCACTTCCCCGACCTGCCGACGTACCGGTTCGCCCGGCACGCACCCAGCTGGAGGGTGATGGTGGTACGGCCCCCGGGCGAGCCGCCCGCGGCGGTCGCTGCATTGCTGCGGCACATCGCCTGAACCACCCTTGCCGAGAGGACCCGCCGAAAACCTCACTCCAGCCGCGTGGTCATCCGCTATGACGACGCATCGCCACGCGGGCCCCGAACCGCACCGGTCGCGATCGTAACGGCGACCAACAGCACGCAGGCAGCCGCGATCGCCGCGACCACGGCGGCCACACCGATCGAGGGTGTCGCGAGTGGCAGCGACACGATGACGGTGACGCAGGCCAGGACCGCGACGGGATGGGTGATCGGCTGTGCGACGACAAGCGCGTTCACCGCCCAAATCAGGGTGAGGAACACACCGACCGGGATGGCGACCGCGTAGCCGAGTGCCAACGACGGTGCCTGCACCCCGTGCCCGCTCTGCTCCACCGCCACTTCGAGCCCGGCGCCCAAGGCCGCCAAGGCCGCGAAGATGCCGTAGTGGCCGTATCCCCACAGGAACGACCGATGACGGCGGTCACCGAGACCTTCCCCGGGCTCCACGAGGAAGTAGAGCCACCAAAGAGCGAACAGCAGGACGAGGCCGGAGACGGCGATGACGACGAAGGGGCCGCTGATCCGGCCCGTTTCGAGCGCTCCCGCAACTCCCCTGCTCGCGGCCAGGACACTCTCACCGAGCAGAATGATCGTGAACAGACCGTAGCGTTCGGCGATGTGGTGCGGGTGCCAGTTCGTACGCCTGACCCGTTCCGCCCACCGTGGCACCGCCAGTTCCAAGACGACCAGGCAGATGAAGGACGGCAGCCCGAAGGACGTGTGCAGGACACCCGTCTCCTGCAGGACGAGGCGAAGTAGCCATCCCACCTGTACAAGGCTGATGCCGACGGCGTAACGCAGCGCGGTGCGGCGGCTCGCCGGATCTTCCAGGCCGGCCCGCAGCCATTGGACCACCAGCGCCATCCTCATGATGAGGTAGCCCAGCGTGACGACACCGTAGTCGGAGTGACGGGCCGCGGCGGGCACACCGGCAGCCAGGACCAGCACGCCGGCCATCTGCACCATGGTCAGCAGCCGGTAGGCGACGTCGTCGGTGTCGTAGGACGAGGCGAACCACGTGAAGTTCATCCACGCCCACCAGATCGCGAAGAACACCTGGAGGAAGGGGATCGAACCGGTGAGGCCATGACCGTCGGCGATGGCGTGCGCGAACTGGGCGGTGGCGCTGGCGACCGCGACGACGAAGGTGAGGTCGAACAGGAGCTCGAGCTGGCTGGAGACACGGTGCGGCTCGTCGGTGGGGCGAGCGCTCATCCGGACTCGGATCCGGATCGTGGTGCCGGTTGGTGGCAAGGTTCCGCTCCTGTCGCTCCGGGAGTCCGATCCATCTGAAAGACAGGACAGCAATCTATGACAGTGCGGCGCCAAGACCGCCTGTGTGCGCGACGTTGGTCGAGGTCGAGGGCGCCCCGCACGGCCTGCTGTGGACCCACACCACCGAGGCCAACCAGGCCCTGCTCGACTTCATCAAGTGGACAGTAAGGACACACGATGACACAGCCCACCCGGCGTCAGCCCATCGGCGCCGCCCTCGCCGCCTCCACATCCTGCCCGCCGCCTCCACCAAGACGCAGGGCGCGGCCAAGTCCAGGCGAAGCGAGGCGCGGCCGCCAACGCCTTCGCTCTGATGTTGGAAGACATGCGCGGCCAGGAAGTGCTGCCGATCGGCCGTTCCGGCACCGCGCACAATGTCGTCGAGGGCGACCTGACGGTCCAACTGCGCAACCTCGAACGCCAGGCAGGTCTTGCGCCGCACCCTATGACCGCACCCGGATTTCATGCCCGCGCCCTGGCGATGCTGCGTGAGCAGGCCGCCCTACCCCCAAGGGGGTCACGCCCGGCTGGCTCGAACCGCTGCTCACCTACCCGGCCGTCTGGACGTGTCGTTGCGGTCGATCCAGGGGGCCGTCGCACGAGCGGTGACTCGTTCGAGGTGGCTTATCTCGATGTCGCAGGGGAGGTCCGCCGTCCGCTGACCGAGTGTTCGTGAGGCCACGGGTCCGTTCGGGTCAATGGGGCTTACGGGCGTTGACGCGTTCGATTGCGCCCATGGTCAGGCGCTCGGTCTCCTCGATGGTGGCACCGAGGCCGCGCAGGGTGGTGACGGGGCGGCGGGTGTAGTGCTCGCCCTGCAGGGGGACGCTGATCAGGTCCACGGCGTGCTGGAGTGCACGCAGTGGCCAGAAGGACGCTGCGACGTGGTCGGCTAGCAGCAGGCGTCCCCCGGGCCGCAGCACGCGGAGCGCCTCGATGAGAGCGGCGCGTTCGTCGGGGATGCAGCACAGGGCGAAGGTGCTGACGACGGTGTCGAAGGTCCCCGCGGGGAAGGGCAGCGCGGTCGCGTCGGCTTGGTGGAGCCTGACGGCCCGGTGGACCCGGTCTGCCTGCCGGCGTGCGGCCTGGACCATGGCGGGGCTCCAGTCGATGCCGGTCAGGTCGACGTCGTCGGGGTAGTGGCGGAGGTTGGCGCCGGTGCCGATGGCGATCTCCAGAGTGGTGCCGCGGGCCCGGCCGCAGACCCAGCGGCGGCTGTCCGCTAAGAACCGGCGTTCGGCCCCGGCCAATCTTCTGTCGTAGGTGGCTGCTTGCCGGTCCCAGTAGTCGACGAGTGCTCCAGATGACCGGTTCATGGTGCTGAGACTCTCGGTGTGTGGGCGCCGTGAGCTGGGGAGGCGTCGAGGATCTGAGCGAGAGCGGACTTGATGTCCTGGAGGCGGTCGGGTCCGACGATGGCACCCCAGCGGGCCTCCATGTCGGCGAAGTAGGTGGCGCTGATCTCGGCGGCATGGATCCCACGGTCGGCGTAGATGACGACACGGCCCCGGCCATCGGTCGGGTCAGGGACACGTCGCACGTAGTCGCGTTGTTCCAGGTAGCCCACGAGTTCGCTCATCGCCTGAGGGGTCATCCCGGCTCGGCGGGCCAGCGTGGTGGGCCGGGTGCCGTCACAGTCCATGAACCGGAACACGTTCAGGCAGTGGGTGGGTCGCAGATCCTCGTGTCCGGCCTCGACAAGGTGGTGGTAGAGCTCGTCGAGGATCAGATCGAACGCCTGATTGATGAGCTGCGGCAGGAACAGCGCCGCACTTGTAGGTTCTTCGGCCACCTTATAAACCTGCCTTCTAAGGCTTCCTGAATACTTGTAGCGTAGCCCAAAGACGGGTGCCACCGGTCGGGTCGCCCCGGACGTCTCAGTCCGGGGCTCCCACGGATCCGTGCGTAACAATCTCTCGTTACACGGCTCTCGTCGTTCTGGTCACCAGACTGTCGGGACCGTGTTCACCCAGACCCAGTGGGCGACGAATCTCGGCCGCGACTTCACGACCGTCTCCACTGGGCTTGGGCATTCTTACGGCCCCGCAGCCGCTTGTACTTGTTGCGCGACCACCGCATCAGGTAGGCGTTGATGCGGGCCAGGAGGGGATACAGCGCGGAGCGGTAGAACGCTCCTTAACGCCTCATCGCGCTCGATCCAAGACCATCAGATGTTCAGGTCTCGGCGTCGATGCATACGGCCGTCCCTGCCGAGCTCGATGAGAGTGTCGACTCCAATCCGCTCGAGGAACGCGAAGTCGTGGCTGACGACGAGAAGGGCCCCGCGGTACGCATCGAGGGCCTCCGCGAGCTGCTCGACGCTGGCGATATCGAGATTGTTGGTGGGCTCATCCAGGACCAGCAGCTGAGCCGGCGGCTCCGACAAGAGGAGTCGCGCGAGGGAGACGCGGAACCGCTCGCCGCCGGATAGCGTACGCACCGGACGATCGGCGCTGTCGCCCCGCAGAAGAAGCCGGGCGAGCTGGTTGCGGATCGTGCCTGCTGGCGTCCCAGGGGCGACCGACTGCACATTCGCCATCGCGCTCGCATCGTCGTCGAGCCCGTCGAGACGCTGCGGGAGGTAGCCGACGAGCTCGGTCAGGAGACGCCCATGCGGCCGATCGGGCGCGGGAGCCGTGCCGCGGATGAGCTGCTCGATCAAAGTCGACTTTCCGGTGCCGTTCGCCCCGGCAAGCGCGACCCGCTCCGGCCCTTGGATCACGAAGGTGCGGTCCTGGTCATGCAGCTCCGCGAGGCGCCTTCCGCGCGGAACGTCGGGATCAGGCAGGACGAGGGTGATGCGCTCCTCTTCGCGTACGCGAGCGTCCGCGGCGTCGACTGCGGCTTGGGCCGCCTGGACCTTGTTGTCGAGCGTGGAGCGCATCGAGCCCGCGGACGCCTGGGCCTTGCTGGCGCGGTTGCCCGCCAGGATCTTCGGGATGCCGCCGTCCCTCTGGGTCTTCTTCGCAGTGCGCTCCCTGCGCGCCAGCTTCGTCTCTGCCTCGACGCGCTGCCGCTTCTCGACCTTGAGCGCTTGCTGGGCCGACCGCGCGGCTTGGACCGCCGCCGCCTGCTCTTGCTCCTGGTGTTCCTTCCAGGCGCTGTAAGGGCCGCCGAAGGTGTCGAGGGTGCCGCCGTAGAGCTCGGTGGTGTTCTCCATGTGCTCCAGCAGTTCGAGGTCGTGGCTGACCACGACGAGGGTCCCCGGCCAGTTGTCGACGAAGTCGGCGAGCTTGGCGCGGGTAGGCCGGTCGAGGTTGTTCGTGGGCTCGTCGAGCAGGGTGATCGGAGTGCGGCGGATACGCAGCCCGGTGATAGCGATGAGCATCGCCTCTCCGCCGGAGACCTCGGCCACGCGGCGGTCGAGGTCTCCGGCGGTGAATCCGATCTGGTGTAGGGCTTCGTCGGCGCGGGACTCGATGTCCCAGTCATTGCCGATCGTGTCGAAGTGGCGCTCGTCGACGTCCCCGGACTCGATGGCCCTCATCGCGGCGATGATCTCATCGATCCCGAGGAGCTCGGCGATCGTCGCCTCTTGCCGGAGCGTGAGCGTCTGAGGCAGGTAGCCGACTTCGCCGATGGAGTCGATCTGGCCGGCGGTCGGCTGCAGGATGCCTGCGATCAGCCGCAGCAGCGTCGACTTCCCGGCACCGTTGCGCCCGATCAAGCCGGTGCGGCCGGTGCTGAAGGTGCCGTTGACGCCCGAGAGCGCAACGGTGCCGTCTGGCCATTCGAAGGTCAGATCGCGGAATGTGATGGCGGACTTTGTGGACATGGGTGGTCTTTCTCTTCTTTCTTCCCGTCAGCTGCGGAGGGGCGTGACGGGGATCAGTTCGGTGTTGACGGAGCAGCGATCGTGGGGTCCGCCGCGAGGTATTTGGCGTGGAGCTGACCGCAAGCGGCATCAATGCCGGTGCCGAACTGCCGTCGCCTCGTCGCCTCGTCGCGTGCACGCCGCGCACGGTTAGCCCGCGCACGACGTGCGGTGCTGCATGGCCATGGCCTTTCGTGAGTGGTCGAATGCCAACGGAACTGGCGGGACAACCGACCACGGGCCGTGAGTCACTGCGGCGAGAGATTCGATCAGGGCTGCCGGGGCACCATCTGCGTGCGGCGCTGGGCCGCTGCCCGAGTGCTGGGCGATGGATGGATGGGCACGGGGAGGATCGAAGTCGCGCGCGTTCGGAGGCACAAACCGGGGACCGAGGTCGGTGCGGTGCGAACGTGCCGGCAAATTTCACGCAGAGGTGTCAACGCCTCGGACGGGCGGACTCACGCTGCTGCGCTAGGAGAACGGTCTTTCACCAGCGTGGGCATCGCCCACACGGATGAAAGCCACCGGCAGTTCGGTGGCTAGATTCTGTCGACCTCAATCTCCATGGCACCTATCGTAACAAGGATCTCCTATGAGTTCGAACCCATGTCCCTTGGATCCGCTCTCTCTGCGAGTACTGGAGCCGTCGGATGGCGGATACACACGGACAGCCCCCCGATGAAGGGAACTTGGTGAAGCATCGACGCCGCCCACCATCCCCCACCCAGAGATTGGTCTTCCGGGAGATGACGGTTGACGATCTCGATGACATGGCGAAGCTCTTGGGCGACCCAGAGGTCATGCGGTACTACCCGAGGCCGTACACCCATGACGAGCTCGTCGATCTCGTCGCGTCTCAGCGCGTTCATCCGTGAGGTGCCGACGTAGTACTGCCGGATGAGACCGGCCTCGCAAAGGATCCGCTGCAAGATCGTGGTCACCGTCGCGCACTGATCATCGGGTTGCTCCCAAGGGCGGCGTGAGTTTGACGGCGAGGCTGATGACCGCGGCCCCGACGGCGGCGATGCCGATGGCGATCAGCTCGTTGGAGGGGCCGTCGGTGTCGAAGGCGAAGAAGTCCCGGACGAACGGGACTGCGAGCGCGAGTACGAAAAGCCCCGCCATGGCCGCGACGAGGCCGATCCGCCAAGCTGTCATCGGGCGTACGACCAGCATGAGCACCCACCAACTGACCAGGAACAGGGTGATGACGGCAGAGGTGCGGTCCTGCTCCAGAGTGGAGGCGGGGATGTGCGCGGCCCAGAAGGACAGGAGCACCGCGGCCGCGCACGCGACTCCCGCGGGTACGGCGAAGCGCAGCACCCGGGACACGAACCCCGGTTCGGCTCGCTGGATGGTGGGCGCCAGCGCGAGGAAGAAGGCGGGGACGCCGATGGTGAGCGCGTTGACCAGGGTGGAGTGCCGCGGCGCGAAGGGGAAGGCTAGCCCGATCACGCCGGTGAGCAGCGACAGCGTGATCGCGTAGAAGGTCTTGGTGAGGAACAGGTTGGAGACGCGCTCGATGTTGGCCAGCACCCTGCGTCCTTCGCCCACCAGGTAAGGGAGAGTGGCGAAGCGGTTCTCCAGGAGGACCACCTGGGCGACCGCCTTGGTGGCGGGGCTGCCCGCGCCCATCGCGATGCCGAGGTCGGCGTCCTTGAGCGCGAGTACGTCGTTGACCCCGTCGCCGGTCATCGCCACCACGTGGCCGCGCGACTGGAGCGCGCCGACGAACATCCGCTTCTGCTGGGGGGTGACCCGTCCGAAGACGGTGTTGGCGTCGAGGATCTCGGCGATCTTGTCGGGGTCGTCCTCGGGGAGGGTGCGCGAGTCAACCGCCTTGTCACCCCCCGGGATGCCGAGGGCGGTAGCGATGGCGGAGACGGCCCGCGGGTTGTCGCCGGAGATGACCTTGACGGTGACGCCCTGCTTGGCGAAGTACGCCAGGGTTTCCTGGGCGTCGGGGCGCAGGCGCTGCGTGAGCGTGACGAGCGCGACGGCCTCCCCGCCCTGCCCGTCCAGGCCGGGGGCGCGACAGAGCGCGAGCACGCGGGCACCGGTGGAGGCGAGGGCGCTCGCCTCGGCATGCGCGGGGCTGCCAGGGTCGATGAGGACGTCCGGAGCGCCGAGGATCCACACCCCGTGGCCGTCGAAGTCCGCGCCGCTCCACTTCCGGGCGGAGGAGAACGGCACCCGGTCCCTGGCCGTCCAGCCGGGCGGTGCGGAGGGGTAGCGGGCCTGGATGGCCTGAGCCGTGGGGTTGGGGCGCGGGTCGGCGTTGGCGAGGGCGGCGAGAGCGTCCTCGACAGGCTCGCCGTCACGCAGCGGCAGCACCTCGCCGAGGTCCATCCCGCCTGCGGTGAGGGTGCCGGTCTTGTCCAGGCACAGGACGTCCACCCTGGCCAGGCCCTCGATGGCGGGGAGCTCCTGCACCAGGCACTTGCGGCGGCCCAGGCGGACGACGCCGACGGCGAAGGCGATGCTGGTCATCAGCACGAGCCCTTCCGGGATCATGGTGACGATGCCGGCCACGGCGCCGGTGATCGCGGTGCCGAAGTCGGCGTGGTGGCTGACCTGGCTGTAGATCAGCAGCGCGCCGATGGGGACGACCAGCCAGGTGATGTACTTGATGAAGCGGGTGACGCCGTCGCGCAGCTCCGAGCTGGCCAGGGCGAACTTGCTGGCCTCGGCGGTCAGGCGGGCAGCGTAGGCGTCCTCGCCGACCTTGGTGGCGGTGAACGCGCCCGAGCCCGCGACGACGAAGCTGCCCGACAGCACCCGGTCGCCCGGCTCCTTGTGCATGGGGTCGGCCTCGCCGTTCAGCAGCGACTCGTCGACCTCCAGCCCCTCGGACGCGACGACCTCGCCGTCCACCAGCAGCCGGTCGCCTGGCCCGAGCAGGATGAGGTCGCCGAGCACGATGTCGCGCGGCTCGATCTCCCGCTCCGCGCCGTCCCTACGTACTCTGACCGGGGCCTCGTTGACCACGGCAAGGCGGTCGAGAGTGCGTTTCGCGCGGAGCTCCTGCACGATGCCGATCAGTGAGTTGGCCACGATGACCAGGCCGAACAGGCCGTCCTTCCACTCTCCGAAGATCATGATGAGCAGCCACAGGATGGCGATCACCAAGTTGAACAGGGTGAGGACGTTGGCTCTGACGATCGCGCCAAAGGATCTGCTCGACCTGCGCGGTACGTCGTTGCGTTTCGATACAGCCACTTGCGCTGACGTGAGCCCGTCCACTCGTTTCCCCCACAAAGCCCCTGAATCCTGCGGATGTACCGGCTAAGAGATTGCCAGGTCGCCGGGTGGCCGGTTCACCGGGGTTGCGGAACACCGTACGGGGTGCGTTGGCCTGTGCCGTGGAGCATGGCGGTCGGGTCCGCGCCCGCCCGGTCATCGACCACGTGTTCGCCTTCGACGAGGCTCGCGACGCCTACCGCTACTACGCACCGTCGGTGGTGATGGCGTGCGGTCGGTCGACGCGGCCGGCCACGCCAGACTCGTCGACGGACACATGGGTCAGAGAGCCTTTTCCCGTCCGTGTTCGGTGGCGATGCGGACGATGTCGGCCGGGGTGCCGGCCATGATGGTGCGGGCGTGCTCGGTCACCAGGTCGACCGGCCAGTGCCACCAGGCGGCCCGCAGCAGCCCTTCGATGTCGGCGTCGTCGAATCGTCGGCGGATGGTCCTCGCCGGGTTTCCGCCGACGATCGTGTAGGGCGGGACGTCGGCGGTGACCACGGCGCCGGCCGCGATGATGGCGCCGTCGCCGATCCGCACGCCGGGCATGATGGTGGCCTGGTAGCCGAACCAGACGTCGTTGCCGACGACGGTGTCGCCGCGGCTGGGCATGCCGGTGACGATGTCGAGGGTGCGCTCGGTCCACTCGCCGCCGAACATGGTGAACGGGAAGGTGGACACGCCCATTGTGGGGTGGTCGGCGCCGGCCATCAGGAAGCGGGTGCCTGAGGCGATCGCGCAGTACTTGCCGATGATCAGCCGTTCCGGGCCGTAGGCGTAGAGGACGTTGCGGTGCTCGAAGCCGGTCGCGCCGTCGGGATCGTCGTAGTAGGTGTACTCACCCACCGCGATCGTCGGCGAGCTGACCAGCGGTTTGAGGAAGACCACCCGTTCGTGCGCCGGCAGCGGATGGACGGTCATCGGGTCAGGTATCAACAGCAAATCCTTCCAAATCAGAAATATGCCTCAGGTGAGGAGGTCGGCCAGGCCGCACCATTGGGAGGCATCCGCCAGGATGCGCGAAAGGGTGGACTTGCCCGAGCCGCTCTCGCTGACGATGCCCACCCGCTCATCAGGGTCGATCACCGGCGACAGGTTGCCGAGGATTCGCCGCACGCCACCGGGCTTGGTGGCTCCGCGCAAAGAAAGCCTGGGTGGTCAGATCGAGCTCCAATCGCAACTACTGTAGCTTTAAGCTAGTGCGCAGTGAAAATTAATGCAACTGGAGTTGTCTTTGGAGAGCCTCAAGCGCCCCGGCGGGCGCAGCGCCCGGGTTCGTGACGCGGTACTGCAGGCGACCCTGGCCGAGCTGGCCGAGCGCGGATACGGCGGGATGACCGTCGAGGGCGTCGCGGCTCGCTCAGGCGTGCACAAGACCACCGTCTACCGGCGGTGGCGCAGCGTCGAAGGGCTGATCGCCGATGCCCTGGAGATGGCTCGCGAGGAGCCCTGGCCCATTCCTGACACCGGCTCCGTCCGGGAGGACCTTCGTGGGGTCGTGGCCCTCGTTCGCACGGGGTTCGCCGACCCTTCGGCGGGGCCGGTCGCTTCGGCCTTCGTCGCCGCGGCCATGCAGAGCGCGGATGCCGCTGTCGCCTTGCGAGAGTTCCTGACCGCACGGCACCGGCAGGCGGCTGTGGTGGTACGGCGGGCCGTGGAACGGGGTGAGCTGCCCTCCGGCATCGACGCCCAGGAGGTGATCCGGGTGGCGGTTGCGCCGGTCTACTACCGGTTGTTCGTCACGCACGAACCGGTGAGCGCGCAGGATATGGAGCGCGCTGCGGACGCCGCGCTGGCGGCCGCGCGTACGGGGGTGTTGCAAGCCGCTCCCCATGACGACCATGACGACATGTCGCAGGAGCCGCCCGGCTGAGCGTTCCAGCACGGGCTTTCAACGCACACTGGACGGCTACTACACGTGCGTGTAGCGTACTTTTCACAGGGATAGTTCACTACATGCATGGATAAGAGCAGGCTTGCCGTGGTGATGACCGGACCGGATCCCGAGGACCTCACCGCTCGCGCCCGGATCAGAGACGCGGCGTTGCTGCATTTCGGCGAGCACGGGTTCGAGCGGGCGACCATCCGCGGGATCGCCGAGACCGCCGGGGTGTCCTCGGGGCTGGTGCGCCACCACTTCGGTTCCAAGCAAGCGCTGCGCGAGGCGTGCGACGCCCACTTGGTAAAGCTGATCAGCAGGCTCAACGACCAGGTCCGGGCTCATCCGACCACGGGCGATGTGAACTACGTGGCCGCCGCCCGGGCCGCGATCGGGCCGTACCAGCGGTATCTGGCGCGCGCCCTGGCCGAGGGCGGCGCCGCACCGCTGTTCGACGCGATGGTCCAGATGAGCGAGCAGTGGCTCGCCGAGGCCGACAAGAACCGTCCCGACATTCCCGACGTCGACCGCACAACCCGGGCTGCGGTAGGCACCGCGATGGCGCTGGCCATCACGGTCCTGCACAAGCACGTATCCCGGGTCACGGGCGTCGAGGTGCTCAGCCCGGAGGGAGACCTGCTGCTCGCCCGCACGCTGATCGACCTCTACTCCCACCCCATGCTCAGCCTGGAGGACGCCGCCTCGATTCGGGCCGCCCTCGACAAGCTCCAGAGCACATCCCCCCAAATGGACCGCGGGGGCACACCCCCGTAAATCCGAGGAGCATCGCGATGACTGACGCCATATCGGTGGCAGGGTTAGTCAAATCATTCGGCTCGACAAAAGCGCTGGACGGTCTCGATCTCGTCGTACGCACCGGTGAGGTGCACGGCTTCCTGGGGCCGAACGGCGCGGGCAAGAGCACCACGATCCGGGTCCTGCTGGGCCTGTTGCGCGCGGACGCGGGCACCGCCCGGTTGCTCGGCGGCGACCCGTGGGCGGACGCGACCGCGCTGCATCGCCGGCTGGCCTATGTGCCCGGCGACGTCACACTGTGGCCCAACCTCTCCGGCGGCGAGGTGATCGACCTGCTCGGCCGGATGCGGGGCGGGCTGGACAAACGCCGCCGTGACGACCTGCTGGACCGCTTCGACCTGGACCCCCGGAAGAAGGGACGCGCCTACTCCAAGGGCAACCGGCAGAAGGTGGCCCTGGTCGCCGCGCTGGCCTCCGACGTGGAGCTGCTGCTGCTCGACGAGCCGACCTCGGGCCTGGACCCCCTGATGGAGGAGGTGTTCCGCGACACGATCCGGGAGGAACAGCGCCGCGGCGATCGGACCGTGCTGCTGTCCAGCCACATCCTCGCCGAGGTCGAGGCGTTGTGCGACCGTCTCACCATCATCCGCGACGGCCGAGCCGTCGAGACCGGTACCCTCGCCGACCTGCGCCACCTGACCCGCACCTCCATCCAGGCCGAGCTGGCGGGCCCGCCGGACGGGCTGGCCGACCTGCCCGGCGTGCACGACCTGCGCACGGAGAACGGACACGTGCGCTTCGACGTCGACACGGCCGCACTGGACTCGGCACTGCGGCACCTCACCGCGGTGGGGGTGCGCACCCTCGTCAGCCGGCCGCCCACCCTCGAGGAGCTGTTCCTGCGGCACTACCACCGGAACGGCACGGCCGCCGAGAACGACGCGCAGGTATCGCGATGAACGAGCTCACCGGCACCGGCAAGCTGATCCGGCTGATCCTCCGGCGGGACAGGTTCCTGCTGCCGCTCTGGGTCCTGCCGCTCGGCGTCATTCCCATCTCCTACGTCGCCGCCATCAACGGGCTCTTCCCGACGCCCGCGGGACGGCAGTTGTACGCCACCGCCAGCGCGCACAACGCCGGCTTCGTTGCGCTCTACGGCCCCCTCAACGGCTCCAGCCTCGGCGAGCTGGTCGCCTGGCGAGCGGGGTTCATCCCCCTCGTGATCGGACTGTTCAGCATCCTCACCGTCATCCGGCACACCCGAACCGAGGAAGAGGCGGGCCGCCGCGAACTGCTCGGCTCCACCGTGACCGGCCGGCACGCCGGCCTGGCGGCGGCGCTGGTCACGACTTTCGGCGCCAACCTCATCCTCGGCACGATCCTCGCCCTGGGCATGATCGGCCAAGACCTGCCGACCGCCGGCTCATGGGCCTTCGGCGTGGAGTTCGCCGCCAGCGGTTGGATGTTCGCCGCGGTCGCGGCCGTGGCGGCACAACTGACCAGCGGCGCGGGCGGCGCGCGGGGGATCGCGATCGTCACCCTCGGCGCGGCCTATGTCCTCCGGGTCGTCGGCGACATCAGCGGTCTGACCGACGGCCCGCTGTCCGGGCTCTCCTGGCTGTCCCCGATCGGCTGGGTGCAGCGGATCAGTCCCTATGGCGACGACCAGTGGTGGATCATCGCGCCGGCCGCCGGCTTCACCGCGGTGTTCGCACTGGTGGCCGTCGCGCTCTCCGTACGGCGCGATGTCGGCGCCGGGATTCTCCCTCCGAGGCTCGGCCCCGCGTGGGGAGCCCCTCGGCTGCGCTCGCCGCTGGCGCTGGCCTGGCGGCTGCACCGCGGCCTGCTCGCCGGCTGGATCGCGGGGTTCGTAGTCCTCGGTGTGGTGCTGGGCTATCTCGCCGCGGGCGTCGGGGATCTGGTGCGCGACAACCAGCAGATGCGGGACATCTTCGCTCGCCTCGGCGGCGCGGAAGGACTCATCGACAACTATCTCGCCGGCATGATGGGGCTGTTCGGCCTGATCGCGGCGGGCTACGCCATCCAGGCCGGCCTCAGACTGCGTAACGAGGAGACCGGCGGGCGCGCCGAGCCGGTGCTGGGCGCCGCGGTCGGGCGGTTCCATTGGGCGGGCAGCCATCTGGTCTTCTCGCTGCTGGGCCCGGCCGCCGTCCTGGCCGCCGCCGGGCTGGCCATGGGGCTGACCCATGGGCTGAACACCAGTGACATCGGCCATGAGCTGCCGCGGGTCCTGGCAGGCGCGATGGTGCAACTGCCCGCGGTCTGGGTCCTGGCCGCGATCACGATCGCGCTTTTCGGCCTACTGCCCCGGCTCACGGCCGTCAGTTGGGGCGCGCTGGCGATCTGCGCGCTGTTCGGCCTGGTCGGCACTGCGCTGGGGTTCGACGAATGGGTCCTGGACATCTCGCCGTTCACCCACCTCCCCCGGCTTCCCGGCGGGCAGTTCAGCGCGGCACCGCTCGTGTGGTTGTCGGCCGTCGCCGTAGCCTTGATCGCCGCCGGGCTCGTCGGCCTCCGCCGCTGCAGGGACCTGCCCATCACCTAGTGACTCCTCCGCTCCCTGAAGGGAGCGGCTTCTCGCTAAGCCGCTTCCGCAGCATCGCGAAGGGCAAGCCCTGCCCTGAGAATGTTGATCGCCGCGTTGACGTCGGCGTGCGCGGTATGCCCGCACGACACGCACCGGAACTCGGCTTGGGTGAGGCGGTTCTCCTTCGCGCAGTGCCCGCACCGGGCACACGTACGGGAGGTGTTGGCAGGGTTCACTGCGATCAGCTCTCGACCGGCGCTTTCAGCCTTGTGCGCGAGGACCGTCAGGAACACCCGCCAACCCGCATCCAGAATCGAACGGTTCAGCCCGGACTTGGCGGACCCGCCGTTGGGCAGATAGCCGCCCTCGCCGTCCGGTCTCGGGGCGGCCCGCCTGGTCATGTTGGTGATCTTCAACGCCTCGTGCACGATCACGTCATAGCCGCGGACCAGCGCATTGGCAGCCTTGTGCGCGTCGTCCAACCGCTGACGGCGGACCTTGGCGTGCAGCGCGGCGGCCCGTGCCACGGCCTTGCGGCGGCGCTTGCTGCCCCGCTTCTTGCGGGCGAGATCCCGCTGGGCAGCCGCGAGCCGGTCAGCGGAGGCGGCCAGGTGGCGCGGGTTATCTACGGGGTCGCCGTCGCT
>NZ_BSSE01000036.1 GCF_030268965.1 Microtetraspora sp. NBRC 16547
CAACCTCATCCGCCTGGACGCCTGGTGGAACGGGCACCCACTCGACCGGACCCGCACCGGCCACCTTGCCCGCCTCGAACTGGCAGAACTCGCTCTCGCGGCCTGAGACGAGTTAGCCAGCAGGGTCCACCATCGTGACGCCGCCCTAGCTCGCCGGCACTGTCACCGGAGACGCCGGGTGGGCGAGATATCGGACATACCGGGCGATAGCTTGGATGTATCGATGAGGGGGCGATGGCCGTGCCTACTGCTCGAGAGCTCAAGGACGCGCTGTTCGACGCGATGAACGATCATGACCTGGATCGAGTGCTCGAGTGCTATTGCTCCGATGCCGTCTACGTCACCCCGGCGGGCGTCGCGGAAGGGATCGAGCAGATCGCCTGGCAGTTCGAGCACCTGTTCGCCGGTTTCCCCGATCTTCACATCGCGGCGTGGAACAAGTTCAGCTTCGACGATCCCGCGGTCACGGAGTACACGCTCGTCGGCACCCATACGGGCCCCTTCCTCCTGCCGGACGGTGTCGTGGCGGAGCCGAGCGGTCGCCGCATCGCCGTCCGCGGCGCCTGTGCGTGCTCCACCGAGAACGGCCGGATCATCACCGACCGGGACTACTACGACCAGCTCAAGCTGTACAGCCAGCTCGGTTATCGCCTCGCACCCGTCCCGGCCATGTAGCGACCTTCGCGCACCCGCCGCGGCGGTGTATGCACCACACGGACCTTGTCGTACTGGCGTGGGAGCATGACTTCATGGCGACATCGAAACAGCCGGTGACGGTTCCGACCGACGCCAGTGTCGACGACTTCCTGGCCGCAGTCCCCGACGAACGCCGGCGGGCCGACGGGGAGCGCCTCTGCACGATTCTGCGCGAGGTGACCGGCGAGCCCGCGGTGATGTGGGGCCCGAGCATCGTCGGCTTTGGCAGCTACCGCTACACCTATGAAAGCGGGCGCACGGGCGACTGGCCCCTGGCGGCCTTCTCGCCGCGTAAGCAGCAGCTCGTCGTCTATCTGGTGGCCGGGTTCGAGGAGCGGCACGCATCGGTGCTCGCCCGGCTCGGTCCACACAAAACCGGCAAGGGATGCCTCTATCTGAAACGGCTCGACGACGTCGACGAGAGCGCGCTGCGCGAGCTCATCGACCGCACGGTGCGGGTGCATAAGGGTGTCGACCGGACCGGCAATCGCTGACGATAACGGGAGCCCATATGGGCCGTCGAGCAGGGCCGGCCCCTGACGGGACAACGCCGCGTGCTTCCGGTGGACAGCCGGGTCGAAGTTCTGCGGCGGCCGGCTCACCGGAGATCGGCGCCCCCGATCCATCCCGGAGCGCTGAGCCTCGACAGGGCCACGACCGTGCCCCGCCGCCCAAGAGACCACGGTCGCGAAGGCGCGACCGCCGCTTTGCTGCTGGAAGTCAGAGCCAGGAGTCGCGGGCCGTTCCAGTGGTGTGGGTCAACTGACGATCTGGAGCAGAGCCTGGGTTCGCGCCTGCGCCGGCTCGGCGAGCCGCTGCAGTTCCTTGCCGGACGAGTCGAGCACGACCAGGGTGTTGTGCGTGCGGCCGGCGACGCGGACCACCAGGCGGCCGTCGGCGAGGTAGAACGCGCCTATCTTCTTTCCCTTCACCGGGACGGGCACCTGGTTGCCGGTGACGGTGTCGACGATCGTCGGCGTGAACCCCTCCGGCCAACCCCCGTCGCCCCCCGGATCCTCCGGCGACAGCGTGTGCACCACGACCTTCCTGCCGTCGGGCGACAGGCTCTGCACGTGGTTGGCCAGCTTGATTCCCTTGGCCCGGACGGAGGTCCCGGTCTTCATGTCGAAAACATAGACGCCTGCGGTCGTCCCGGTATACCCGGCGAGGTGGCGTCCGTCAGCGGACCAGGCGAGGTGGCAGACGCCGAGCGTCTTACCGGCCTTGCGCGCGCCCGTGCCGTCCGGGTTTATAACTATGAGCGGCGACTTTTCGGAATTGTCCTTGGGAGAGTAGGCGACCTGGGTGGAGTCGGGGGACCAGACCGGCGTGAGGCAGGGGAACCCAGCGGCGGCGCCCTTGGCCACGATCTTCGCCGTGCTCCCGGCGCCGACGTGGACCCGGCCGTCCAGCGTGATCCACGCGAGCTTCGTGCCGTCGGGCGAGGCGGAGAACTGGAAGGTGTCCGGCACGTTGCCCAGCTTGGTGAACCCGCCGCCGGGCTCGTAGCGGGCGACCGGATAGCCCTTGGCGTAACTCAGGTAGACGGCGACCCCCTTGAGCGGCGTCGGCGTCGCGCTCGTGGCCCCGGCGGGCGTGCCGACCGCACCGCCTCCCTCGGCTTCACCAGCGGTGGTGGTGGTGCGGGCGAGAGCGGCGTCGGGTGCGAACAGCACAGGGGTCAGCAATACAGGGACAAGGGCGAGTCCGGAAAGGACACGCAGCTTCAACGCGGGCGTGGCGGGGATCGTGGCGACGCGGCCGACGATCGTGCCGGCGGCCGGAGGGAGTGCGGTGCGCTTCATTGTGATCTCCTGAGATACGGGCACGTCCCGGTCTGGCCTCTGGCCTGTGCCTCCCGGGCTTGTGCACGCAGTGAAAGGTCACCCGCTTGCAGATCGCTTGATCACGGCATGCCGACCGTGCCGCAAGGAGCCCGCAAGGCGATCAGTTGTGCACGACGACCGCGCCTTCGCCGAGCTGGACGATCCCCTCGCTTGCGCCGACGGCCACGTCGGCGTACCCATCCCCGTTGACGTCACCGACGGCGACGAACGATCCGAAGCTCCGGGCGGCCCCTGAGATCTTGGGCATGCCGGGAGAGGCCGGCGTCCAAAACCTGGGCGTGCCGTCCAGACCTCCGGCGGAGCCCCGGGTGATGGAGATACTGCCGCCCGCATCGTCGATCGCGTCGTCGGCGCTGCTCGTGACCACGTCACCGTAGCCGTCACCGTCGAGGTCGCCGACCGCTACGGCACGCACGCCCCAGCCGGGGAAGGTCCCGCGCGCCTGCCCTGCCAGGCCAGCCCGCGACCCCTGGTACACCACACCGATGCCCTCGTCGGGCCGGGTCATCCTCGGCGTAGGCGACGGCGAGGTCGGCATAGCCGTCCCCGTTGAAGTCGCCGACAGCCCCGCTACATCTTCAGCCGAACCTGACCACCCATCTCACCACGCCCTTATCCATGTAGGGATTCGGGTGGCCATATCAATGAGTGCGATATCGAGCGAATGACCTATCGCGGTGACCTTTCAGGCGCCTCCGGCCTGTTCAGAGCTCACAGACTGCACGTACGCGCCGCTGTTGCTCACAGTAGAACGCTGACCTTGGTCGACAAATTTCCAGGGACCGTATACCAAATTACACCCATGTGCGACGCAGAAATTGGCCTTCACTCTGAAACGACCGGTGGTCGGCTGGTTGGAAGAGCAGTATGCCCAGGCACTGTGAAGGTCGGCCGACTTACCGGTGCTGCAGGAGATCGCGGCGCTCGCGGGGGGCGCGGTCGTAACGGAGATGGTGGCCAGCGTGGCAAGGGCGACGAGTCCGACGCCCACGCGGTGTCGAAACTGGGATTTCATTGTTCATCCTCCCGTATGGCGAAGCATCTGGACTCTCCCACGCCGTACGAAATTCGCCGGCGACCGAATCCTTCATCCGTGGATGGCGTAAGTGATCTACCGCAAGAATGCTTGATTGACCGAGGCTAGTCAATCCCTTTGTGTTGAGGCCAAAACCCGCTGCTGACGGCGCTCGACGCGACGCACCCCCTGCCGGGGCCCTCCGTTCGGGTCTGTGCGACCAGCAGCAGGAACTCCCGCAGAGCGACCTGGGGGAACGCGTCGGACAGCGTTATCTCGGTAGACGGTGCCGGACTCATTCCTGATCGTCCAGACCGAAATATGCCCCTGTCGAGTCGATCGATCACCATTTGAGAACGCTTCGGCCGAGATGGCTTGGGGCGTCGCCAACGCCGAGCTCGGCATCCCGATGGATCCGCGCACGCTCGCATGTTCCAGTGACGTGCATCATTTCATGCACTACTTTGGTGGGCATGGCAACTGCACGGAAGAACCTCACCTTCGACGAAGGCGCCCTCGCCGACGCCCAGGACATCGCGGATGCCCAACGCATCTCCCTGTCCGAGTACGTCAGCAAGGCGCTCATCGAGGCCAATCTCCGGGCCACCGAGAGCGCCGCGCCCGAATGGGAACAGCGGATCGACGCGCACCTCGCCAAGTTCGACGGCCTCGCGGCCGCCGCCCAGGCCGAGCTTGCCCACCAGCGCGCCACCGGCAAGGCAGGCAATGCCGCTTAGCACACCCGAGTTCGGCACCATCTGGTACGCCAAGGGCGGCGTCTACGGACCCGAGCCCGTCATGGTCATCAGCTCGCCCACCATGGCGCGGTTCGTCTCCGGCGCCGTCGCCGTCGTACCGGTCATCCGGCTCGACGACCCATGGCCGAAGCCGCCGCCGCTGCTCGCCGAGGTGATCCCCGGTGTCGGCATCGCCGCTCTCACCCGCTTCACCATCATCCCGGTCGGCTGCATCGTCGATGACGAGCCGTTCGCCCGGCTCGACCCCAGCCGGCACGCTGACGTGGCACGCCGCATCCGCAACTTCATCGGCCCATGAAGGCGCCGTTCCAGTGGCCCGTCACCGAACCTCAGCCGGGTAAATTGATCTCCGGCGATGAACCCGCCAGGGTTGCGTGACGGACCACTAGATGCGGTCGTCGCCCCAGGCAAGGTTGAGGTACTCCGCTAGGTCCTCAGCCGTGCCCCCCACGTTGAGGAGAGCGCGGACGGCCTGGGCCTGCCTGGTCGTGGGCAGATACCCGTCGAGGAGGTAGGGGAGTAAGAGCCGCCGCCCCAGTACCTCACGCCACGAGATTCCTGATGGCCTGCGTACCACGGATATATTGACCCTCAACGCGTGCTCGTTGCCTGGTGGGACGCCAGGCCGGTCGATCTCGATGGCGACGTACCGGAATCCATTGGCCAGGTCGCAACCAATACAGCCGGCCGGACCCCGGCTCAGCCTGTTGCCGCACTCGGTGCAGGTGAACCGGTCGTAGGCGGCGTCCACCACCCGCCACAGGTGCCTGTTGGGCTCGTCGATCACCATCTCAGCGACGTCGCACTCATCCAGGGCCGTCAGCGTGCCGAACTCCTGCGTGACGAACTCCCGCCATCCGGATTCGACGATCTCGTCCACGATTCCGGCGCATCGCTCGCACTCAGGCGCTCCGGCGGGTTCCCAGTGGTGGCATTTGCCGCACCGCCGCATCCTTGAACGGTACTCGCCGTCCTAAGCCGGACTCCACCCGATTATCCGGGGTGGCCGCGATTCGCGTGCCGTCGTCGAACGCGAACTCACCGTTCGCCGGGACGTACGTGCCCGGTCGGGGGATCAGCATGGCGGTCCTTTCCATGAGTGTCGGGGGAGTCGGCGGGAGGCCGCCAGGGAGCCGCCTCCTGGAGCCGTGCCCGTAGCTCGTCCACGTCCACGCGGGCGAGCGCGCGGGCCGCGAGGCACACGCCGCCCACGACGCCGGGAGCGGCGGTGAAGACGGGGGCCTTCCACCGGTCGCGGAGCAGTCGTCGTACGGCGGCTGTGACGGGACCGCCGGAGGTGAGCACGCCGCCGGAGAGCACGATCGGGTTCTCCGACGCCGCGTCGCGGATCTCCGCCACGGATCCGGCCAGGCGGGCCGCGGCGTCCTGGACGATGTCGCGGGCCAGCGGGTCCTCGGCGGCGGCCTGAGAGACGAGCGGAGCCAGTCGGGCGAGCGCGCGGGGGACGAGCGCGTAGCTCGCCGTGACGACGGCGTCGGCATCTTCCCCCCGGTCCCCCGTGAGACCGTCCGGCCCGAGGAGGTGACGGGTCACCAGGGTCGCGAGCGGGCCAGTCTGTCGGTCGGCGTAGATGTCCCGCGTGACCCGCCGGACGGCCTCCCTGCCGAGCCAGAAAGCGGACCCCTCGTCGCCGAGCAGCCAGCCGAGCCCGTCGGCGGTGCGGTGGACCCGCCCGTCGCGGATCTCCGCGGCGACGGCTCCCGTCCCGGAGACCAGCACCGTGCCCGCCGGATCGCCGCTCCCTGAGGCGAAGGCCACGAGGACGTCGCCGACGACCCGCATCGGGCACCGCAGCCCGGCGTCCTCCCAGGCCCGCTGGAAGATCGCGCCGACTCGGGCGTCCGCGAGGCGGCCTCTCCCGGCCAGGCCCAGCACGCCGGCCCGCACCTCGGCGGCGTCGAGGCCGGCCAGTGCCTGCCGCAGCGCCGACAGCATCGCCGCCGCCGCGGCCTCGGGCGGCCGGGACACCGGGTTGCCCGCGCCTGCCCTGCCGTAGCCGACCGGGATACCGGTGAGGGTCGATACGAGCGCGCGGGACGACGTGCCGCCGATGTCCAGGCCGATCACCAGCGTGTCGCTGTTCGCCATGGGGGCCTCGCGAAGTGATCTGGGGGGTGTGCGTCCATCGTGAGCCCCGCCGGGCGTCGGAACAAGGCTCCGATGAAAATTCTTTTTTCGTATTGACGTATGGGAGGTTCTAGGTCGTAATTTTCATCATCGATACCCAGCGGGGAAAGGAATGTTCAGGCATGCCGGAAGAGATCGGCGAGACGCCCGCGCCGTCCGTGGGAGGGATCATCGGCCGGATCCGGGCCGAGTCGCCCAAGCTCCCCGACGCACTGCAGCGGATCGCGGAGTCGATTCTCAGCGACCCGGCCTCGGCCGCGCTGGCGACGATCATCGACCTCGCCGAGCGCAGCGGCACCTCGACGGCCACCGTCACCCGCTTCTGCCGGATGTTCGGGTTCCGCGGGTACGCGGCCCTGCGGGTCGCGCTCGCGACCGAGACCGGCCGGGCGGAGCAGGCCCGCTGGGACCTCGACATCGGGCGCGAGATCCTCCCGGCCGACCCCCTCGACCGCGTGCTGAGCATGGTCGCCTCGGCGGATTCCCGGGCCATTCAGGAGACGGCCGCCCAGCTCGACGTCAGGACCCTCGACCAGGTGATCAGCGCCATCGTCCAGGCTCGCCGGGTGGAGGTGTTCGGCATCGCCAGCAGCGCGAACGCCGCGCAGGAGCTTGCTCTGCGGCTCCAGCGCATCGGCGTGCTGTGCTGGGCGCGGTCGGAGGTCCACACCGCGCTCACCAACGCCGCGATCCTCCGGCCCGGCGACGTGGCCATCGGGCTGTCCCACAGCGGGCTGACCCGCGAGGTGATCGAGGTCATCGCCGAGGCCGGCGGACACGGCGCGACCACGGTGGCGGTGATCGGTTCTCCACGGACACCGCTGGCTGAGGTCGCCGACCACCTCCTCATCACCGCCTCCCACGAGACGACGTTCCGCCCCGAGGCGCTGGCCGCGCTTCACGCCCAGCTCCTGGTGCTCGACCTCATCTACATCGGCGTCGCCCAGCGGACGTACGACGCCAGCGTGGCGGCGTTCGAGGAGACCGCCCGGGCGGTGACCGGCCATCGTCTGCCCGACAAGGCTTCCTCGTCCGCCTCGAGGCGGCCACGACGCCCGACCGGAAAGCGGCCGAAAACGACCGTGGAAGCTCCCGACAGAACCGAGGAGACATGACCATCAGCGGCATGGCGTACTACACGATCATCTCCGAGCTGCTCGATCGGGTGGCGCGCGGCCAGGCCGCCGAGGTGGCCGCGGCGGCCGACCTGATCAGCGAGGCGGTCCGGGGCGGTGGCGTGCTGCACGCGTTCGGCTCCGGCCATTCCGAGGCCCTCGCCATGGAGCTGGCCGGTCGCGCGGGCGGGCTGGTGCCGAGCAACCGGCTCGCCCTGAGGGACATCGTGCTGTTCGGCGGCGAGCCGGCGTCCGTACTGAGTGATCCCGGCCTGGAGCATGACGCCTCGGTCGCGCGGCGGCTTTACGAGCTGGCCCCGGTCAAGCAGGGGGACGTGTTCGTGATCGCGTCCCACTCCGGAGTGAACGGGGTGGTCGTCGAGCTCGCGTCGCTGGTCAAGGAGCGCGGGCACGGCCTGATCGCCGTCACCTCGCTGGAGCACACGCGGGGGGTGCCCGCCCGGCACCCGTCGGGCCGGCGGCTCAGCGAGATCGCCGACGTCGTGCTCGACAACGGCGGACCGTACGGCGACGCGGTGTTGCCGCTCCCGGCCGGGGGAAGCGCCTGCGCGGTGTCCTCGGTCACGGGCGCCGTGCTCGCCCAGATGATCATCGCCGAGGTGACCAGGCGCCTGCTCGACGCCGGTGAGGAACCGCCGATCTACCTGTCCGCCAACGTCCCCGGCGGGGGCGAGCACAACAGCCAACTGGAGGCGCGCTACGTCGGCCGAATCCGCCGAGGCGCCTGACCCGGAGGTGAACCCCCCATGACGAATCCCCCCTCCTTACAGACCCGCCGCGAACTGTTTCGGCGCGCCGCCGTGGCCGCCCTGCTGGCGGGGCCGGCGGGCGGACTGCTGTCCGCCTGCGCCATCGGCTCCGGCTCCGATCCCGGTCCCGGTTCCCAGGGCACGGACGCGACCCTGCGGGCCGCCGCCGGAGCCGGCAACCCGCTCGGCGTCCCCCCGGACAAGCCGCTCGAAATCGTTATCTTCAAGGGCGGCTACAGCGACGAGTACGCCAAGTTCGACGAGGAGCTGTACCGCAAGCGGTTCCCCGAGGCCCGGATAACGCATCGTGGCATCCAGCAGGTGGGGCAGGTCATGCAGCCGCGCTTCGTCGCCGGGGACCCGCCGGACATCATCGACAACACGGGCGCGGGCCGGCTCGAGATCTCGGTGCTGAGCGCGGACAGGCAGTTGCGGGACCTCCGCGAGCTGCTCGACGCCCCGTCCATCGACGATCCGGCCACGAAAATCCGGGACATCCTGCTGCCGGGCGTGGTGGAGGACGGCACGATGGACGGCGTCTTCTGCGTGCTGAACTACGTCTACACCGTCTACGGCATCTGGTACTCCAAGCCTTTCTTCGAGAAGAACGGCTGGGAGTACCCGCAGACCTGGGACGCGATGCTCGCGCTCTGCGCCGAGATCAAGAAATCCGGCCTCGCGCCATGGACGTACCAGGGCAAGTACCCCGAGTACATGAACGACCCCCTCTTCATGCTCGCGGCCAAGGCGGGGGGCATGGAGCTGATCAAGGCGATCGACAACCTGGAGCCGAACGCCTGGCAGTCGGACGCGATGAAGGGCGCCGTCGAGGCGATCTACGAACTCGCCGCGCGCGGCTACTTCCTGAAGGGCTCAGAGGGGCTGTCCCACACCGAGGCGCAGACCGCCTGGGTGCAGGGCAAGGCGGCCTTCATCCCGTGCGGCTCCTGGCTGGAAAGCGAGCAGAAGTCCGTCACCCCGGCCGGGTTCGACATGGTGGTCGGCGCCACGCCGCGGCTGTCCTCCTCCGACAAGATGCCCGTCACCGCCACCCAGGGCGGCTCCGGTGAGTCGTTCATCGTGCCCGCCATGGCGAAGAATCCGTACGGCGCGATGGAGTTCCTGCGCATCATGCTGTCGAAGGAGGCCGCTCGCAGGTTCGCCGAGCTGGCCAGCGCCCTCCCGACCGTGGCCGGGGCGACCGAGGGACTCACCCTGTCCAGCGGGCTGTCGTCGGTGCGCGACATGGTGGCCGCGGCCGGCGACGACGTGTTCATCTACAAGTTTGGCGGCTGGTATCCCACGATCGGCAAGGCCGCGTCCACCGCGACCGGGGAGCTGCTGACCAGGCGGATCACCCCCGCGGACTGGATCAAGCGCCTGCAGAAGGCGGCCGACGACGTCGCCAGGGACTCGTCGATCCCCAAGTACGAGCGCTGACGGGAGGAGGCCATGCGGCACGGCAAGCACCGCTTCCTCCTGAGCTTCCTGACGATCCCCCTGATTCTGTACGCGGTGTTCGTGATCTCCCCGTACGTGCAGGCCTTCTACCTGGCACTGACGGACTGGCGGGGGGTGTCCTCCCGGCAGCGGTTCATCGGGCTGGGCAACTTCACGAGGCTGCTCCACGATCCGGTGTTCTGGGCGGGGCTGCGCAACAACGGCGTGATGCTCCTCGTCGTGCCGCTCGCCACCATCCTGTTCGCGCTCTTCTTCGCCTCGATGCTCAACCTGGGCGGGCGGCGCGGACGCGCCGGTGTGCGGGGAGCGCGGGGAACGTCGCTCTACCGATTCGTCTACTTCTTCCCGCAGGTCCTGTCGGTGGCGATCATCGCGGTGCTGTGGCAGTTCGTCTACACCCCGAACGCCGGGCTCCTCAACAGCGTCCTCGACGCGGTGGGCCTGTCCGCCCTCCGGAACTCGTGGCTGGCCGAACCGAGCCTGGCCCTGTGGTGCGTGATGGCCGTGATCGTGTGGAGCGCCGTCGGATTCTACGTGGTGCTCTTCTCCGCCGCGATGCAGTCGATCCCACGCGAGATCTTCGAGGCGGCGATGCTGGACGGCGCCGGTCGGCGAGCCACCTTCCGGCGGATCACGCTGCCCCTGGTATGGGACAACGTGCAGGTCGCCTTCATCTATCTCGGCATCGCCGCGATGGACGGTTTCGCGATCGTCCAGATCATGACCGTCGGCCCGGGTGGCCCGGACGACGCCACCGAGGTGATCGGCCTCGGCCTGTGGCGCAACGCCTTCACCTACGGCAAGTTCGGCTACGCCTCCGCCATGGGCGTCGCGCTGTTCTTCCTCACTCTCACGCTGGCGGCGCTGACGCTCCGGGTCTCCCGGCGCGACCGCGTCGAGTTCTGAAAGGGCGCGTCCATGGCGACAGTCATGCCCAAGCCCGCCATTCCGGGTGCCGGACACGCGGGCGGGGCGGTTCCCGCCGGTCGGCCCGCGCGCCGGCTCTGGCTGCGGCCGTTCGACATGTTCTGCCATGCCTTCCTGCTGGTGTGGGCGGTGCTGGTCGTCTTCCCGCTCCTCTGGGCGGTGCTGAGCTCGGTCAAGACCGATGGGGAGATCTTCACCGATCCGTGGGGCCTGCCGGTCACCGTCCGGTTCGACAACTGGGCGCGTGCCTGGACCGAGGCGTCCATCGGGCGATATTTCATGAACAGCCTCATCGTCGTCGGTGGCGCGCTGGCGCTCACCATGCTGCTCGGCTCGATGACCGCGTACTGCCTGGCCAGATATGAGTTCCGGGGCAACCGGCTGATCTACTACCTGTTCGTCGGCGGCATGACCTTCCCGGTTTTCCTCGCCCTGGTGCCGTTGTTCTTCGTGGTCGAGCAGCTCGGCATGCTGGGCACGTACCACGGGCTGATCGTCGTCTACACGGCGTACGCGCTGCCGTTCACCGTGTTCTTCCTCACCGGCTTCTTCCGGACGCTGCCCGGCGAGGTGGCGGAGGCGGCCTTCGTGGACGGATGCTCGCACGCGGGAGTGTTCTTCCGGGTCATGCTGCCGATGGCCCGCCCGGGCCTGATCAGCGTGGGCATCTTCAACTTCCTCGGCCTGTGGAACCAGTACCTGCTTCCGCTGGTGCTCAATCCGGACGAGGACCACTACGTGCTGGCCCAGGGGCTCGCGGCGCTCGCCGTGAGCCAGGGCTACCGGAGCGACTGGAGCGGACTGTTCGCCGGCCTCGTCATCGGCATGCTGCCGGTCCTCATCGTGTACGCGGTGTTCCAGCGCCGCATCCAGGCCGGCATGACGGCCGGCGCGATCCGCTGACTCGCAACAGGAGGTCTGATGGACGTCGACGTCCTGCGTGACCGCGCGCGCGGCTGCCTGCTCGGGCTCGCCGTCGGCGACGCGTTCGGCCGGCCCGTGGAGACCATGGAACCCGCCGAGATCCGCGGCCGGTACGGCCGGCTGACCGAGCTGCTCCCCGACGACGACGGGCGGGTGACCGGCACCGACGACACCGAGTACGCCGTGTTCGTGACGCTCCTGCTGGCCGAACACGGCCGGGAGCTGACCGCCGAGCATGTCGCCCGGGCATGGCTGGCCGGGCCGTGCCGGCACCCCGACTCGCTGGGCGCGGCCGGGTTCAGCGAGCTCGCCGCCGTGCTGGCACTGCGCCGCGGACTGCGGCCGCCGCACACAGGACGCCACCGCCACTCCTGGAGCGACGGCCTGGCCATGCGTTCCGCGCCGTACGGCGTGTACGCGGCGGGGCGGCCGGGCGAGGCGGCCCGGCTCGCGGAGGTGGACGGCACCGTGACGCACGACGGCGAGGGCGTCTACGGAGGGCGCGCGGTCGCCGCGGCCGTCGCGGTCGCGATGACCGGAGCGCCCCCGGGCGAGGTCTGCCAAGCCGCCCTCGCCGCCGTGCCCGGTGATAGTTGGACGGCGCGGACGCTGCGCGACGCGCGGGCGGTGGTGGACGCCGGAACCCGCGGCGACGACCTGACGGCGGCGCTGCACGAAGCGGTGGTCCCTGAGTACTACCCGTTCTCCGACCTGGCACCCGAGGCGGTGGCGCTCGCCATGGCGGCCTACCTCGCCGCAGGGGGAGAGGCGGAGGACTCCGTGGTGACCGCGGCCAACTTCGGCAGGGACGCCGACACCACCGCCGCGATCGCCGGGGGCCTGGCGGCGGCCGGGCGAGGCGCGGCCTCCGTGCCGGCGCGGTGGGCCGCGCAGATCGGGCCGCTGTCCGGAGCGTGCGTCGACGACGTCGCGGGCCGGCGTCCCGCCGACGCCGGGGACCTCCTGGCCGACGCCGCCGTACGGGACGGAATGTGGGCATGAGCCGGCGAAGCAGCGTAACCGGGCGGTACGGCGCGGAGGAAGTGAACGGCGTGGACGAGCAGGTACGGGACCGGGCACGGGGCGCGATGGTCGGCCTCGCGGCCGGGGACGCGGCAGGATGGCCGGCCGCCTGGCACCGCTCGCACCGGCTGGTCGGATGGACGCGCAAGGTGCGGCAGATGCTGGACCGGTTCGCCGACGACCGCGTGTTGACGTCCCTGCCGGTGCCGTTCGCTCTCAACCAGCCGGTCGGGCCGCTCATGCTCGGGCCGGGCGATGACGCGGAATGGGCGGCGTTCACGGCGCTGGCGCTTCTCGGTGCGTCGCCCGGGGCCGGCGCCCGAGCCGCGGCCATGGAGGCGGCCGTGGAGGCGGCCTGGACGCGGCTGGCCGGCGACGATGCGCGGGCGTCGCGGACGTGGGCCCGGATCTCGGTGCGCACCGCGCTCGGCAACCTGCGCCGCGGGCTGCGGCCGCCCGTCACGGGGCACCACAACCCCCACCACTTCGATGACGCGGCGGCGGTGCGCGCTGTCGCCGTCGGCGTGGCCTGCGCCGGGGACCCGGCCGGCGCGGCGGACCTGGCGGAGACCGACGCCGCGGTGACCCAGTCGGGCGACGGAGTACACGCCGCCCGGGCCATGGGCGCCGCCGTGGCGGCGGCGTGCGGGGGTGCGAGCGTCGACGTCGTGGTGGAGACGGCGCTCGGCCAGCTTCCGGAGGACAGCGCCGTCGGCAGGAACGTCCGGGCCGCGCTGGATCTGGTTCCGGCGGCCGACGGCGCGTTCTGGCTGGTCCCGCTGCTCGACCACGAGGTGCTCGACCATGTCTACAGCTACGGTGTGGCGGCCGCCGACACCCTGGCGGTCGCCCTGGCCATGACCGCCGCCGCACGCGGCCGGCCGGGCGAGGCGATCCCCGCCGCCGCCTGCCTGGCGCGCACCGCGGACTCCGCGCCCGCGCTGGCCGGAGCGCTCTGCGGGGCGCTCGGCGGCCTCGCGTCCCTGCCCCCGCCGTGGGTCGCGGCCTCCCGGAGGCTCATCGGGTGCTGCCTGCCGGAGCTCGCCGGTGTCGATCTCGTCGACCTGGCCGACCGGCTGTGCGGAGGCGTCCCGGCCCACTGACCACGATCGTCCGTCCTTCTCTCTCTGTCCTCCCTCTGTCCCCCCAGCACGAAGGAGTGTGCCGCCATGCCCAGAACACGGACCATCGGACGCGTACGGAAACGGATCGGGGTGCTCCTCTCGGTCCTCGTCGCGGCGGCGGCGGCCGGCCTCGCCACGCCGCGTCCGCCCGACGCCCACGCCGCCGCGGCGGAGACCGTGATCACGATCGACTCCCACCGGACCGGCGACCGGCTGCCGGTCGGCACCGTCCGATTCTCCGGCACCTACACCGAGGCGTACGACCTGCGCATCGTGCTCAATGGAGAGAAGATGGAGCGGGTCCGCCTCACCGACCCCGACGGGGACGGCAGCGGCACCTGGAACTACGATCTCGACACCCGCGCCCACGACGGCGATTTCGAGATCGTCGTGCTCGGCACGTCTCCCATCACCCGGTACGGAGTCTGGTCACCGTACGTGCTGACGCACATCGACAACCCGGCCGCCGCGAAGCCGTCCGTCAAGGTGGTCGCCCCGGCGGAGGGCGGCCGCGTGCGCGGTGTCACCGCGATCGAGGTCGAGGCCACCGGCCGCAACCGCGTGGCCACCGTGGCCGTGCGGGTCAACGGAGGGCGCTGGCAGCCGGCCGCGCGCTCCGGCGGGACGTACACCCTCCGCTGGGATCCCCGCCGGCTCGGCGACACGATGGCGAGCATCGAGGCCCGCGCCACGGACGTGCGCGGAAACGTCGGGCACAGCACCACCACGTATGTGGCGGTCGGGGACGGCCGGCCCGCGCCGGTGGTCCCGCACGACCAGGACCGCGCCATGTGGCTGTGGGAGGAGTCCTCGTACAACCTCGTCCACAACCGCGGCTCCCGCCGGGCGCTGGAGGCCCTGACCAAGGACACCGCGACCTACGGCTCCCGACCGATCAGGACCGTCTACTTCGGCGTGGACCGGTACTGGGACGAGGACATGCTGGAGGACCTGCGGCCGAAGGTGCGCGAGCTGGTCGCCTGGGCGCACGCCGAGGGGTACAAGGTGCACGCGCTCATCGCGGGCGGTACACGGCCGCCCTTCCTCGGCGGGCTGTGGCGGTACCGCGACCATGCCGTCCACGAGATGGAGAAGGTGCTGAACTACAACCTCTCCTCCGCCGCCGACGAGCGCTTCGACGGTGTCAACGTCGACATCGAGCCGTACATCATCGGTCCCATGTACAGCGAGAGGTCGCCGTTCATCCAGTTGCAGTGGCTGGACACGCTGCAGACGCTGATCGACCGGCGCGACGCGTCGGGCACCGGGATCATGTTCGGCCCCGCGATGCCGGTCTGGCTGGACGGCGAGACCGTGACCTGGCACGGCGCGACCAAGACGATGGCCCAGCACTTCCAGGACATCTCCGACTACGTGTCGCTCATGGACTACCGCGATACCGCCGAGGCCATCATCCGCGACGCGGCCGACGAGATCGCGTACGCGAAGCAGATCGGCAAGCCCGGCTCAGTGATCATCGGTGTCGAGACCATCGACCTGGTCGCGGTCGGCGGAGACCCGGAATGGGTCACCTTCGCCGAGGAGGGCCGCCGGGGGCTCGAGACCGAGGTGGCGCGCGTCTACGCCGCGTACGCCGACAACCCGGCGTTCGGCGGGATCGCGATGCACCACTACGACTCGATCCTCGACACTCCCTCGGAGTGGGGGCCGAGCGCGATCTTCCCGCCCATGCCCGGCGACACCACCCCGCCCACCGCGGTCAGCGCGCCGCCCCGCGCCTCGACCGTGGACTTCCAGACCGTGGACGTGCGCTACGGCCGCGCCCACGACGACACCGAGATCCACCACTACAACGTGTATCGATCCACGTCGCGGGGGTTCCGGCCCGGGCCGGAGACGCTCGCCGGCAGCACGCACGGGCTGGAGTTCACCGACACCGGTCTGCTGCCCGGGACCACCTATCACTACCGGGTGACGGCGGTGGACATGAAGGGCAACGAGGGCCCGGCGTCAGCGGTCACCTCGGCCACGACGGAGCCGTCGTCGCTGCGCCCCGTCGTCGTGGACGAGCTCGCCCTGACCCGCGACGCGGACGGCGTCGCTCACGTGTCGCTGCGCATGGTCGACATGGCCGACGGGACCGGGGTCCAAGCGGCGGTCGGCGGCCGCTTCACCAAGACCGCGGGGCAGTACGTCGACATGCGGGCGGACGCCGGCGGGCGGGCCTCCGCGGACTCCACCGCGCTCGGCACGCCGACCGGTGCGGTGGGATTCCAGATCCACCGTGTTGTCGCGCCCGGCCATTACTGGGCGTCGGCCTACGACCGGGCCCACGCCGCCGACGTCGGCTGGTGACACCGACCGGATTCTCCGCCCCGTCCCGGGACCGCCTGATCACCTGACCCGGTGAAGGTGAACGTGAACGGGCCCCACCTGTACGGACCGCCCCGGGCCCTCGCGCCCGGGGCGGTCCCGGGCCGTTATCGCGGGACCGGCCCCCGCCACCGCCCGGTGCCGCCCGAAGATCGAGGGCGTCACGCCGCCCGATGCGGACGACACGTCGGCCGCTCACGTTGATTTCAGGTTCGGCGATCTACGCTCCTCACGGCGGTCCGTGCGAGGGGCCGGACCCGCCCAGCGTCGCTGGTCATCTCCAGGGCGCGCATGCGGCACTCAGCGGTTCATCCGTGATGTCCGCGTGCGCACCTGGGAACGGGGGAGGGAAAATGAAGAAGCTGCCGCAGATCACGCTGGCATTCTGGATCATGAAGATCGCGGCGACGACTCTGGGGGAAACGGGTGGTGACCTTCTCGCCCAGACTCTGAACGTCGGTTATGCCGCCAGCTCGGTGATCCTCGTCGGGCTGTTCCTGGTCAGTCTCGTGACGCAGTTGAGGGCGACGAAGTTCCATCCGGTGCTCTACTGGACCGTCATCCTCTCGACGAGCACGGCCGGGACGACCATGTCGGACTTCATGAACCGCACCGCCGGGCTCGGCTACGCCAGGGGCGCCCTGGTCCTCATCACCGCGCTCGCCGCGGTGTTTCTCGTCTGGAGGTTCAGCGGTCAGTCCTTCCACGTCGAGCACATCAGCACTTTCAGGGGCGAGGTGTTGTACTGGACGGCGATCCTGTTCTCCAACACGCTGGGCACCTCTCTCGGTGACTTCCTGGCCGACGACTCCGGTCTCGGCTACTCCGGAGGGGCGCTCCTGATCGGCGGCCTGCTGGCGTTGATCATCATCGCCAAATACGTCACCCGGATCTCCGTCACCCTGCTGTTCTGGACGGCGTTCGTCCTGACCCGCCCGCTCGGCGCGACCGTCGGCGACTTCTTCAGCAAGCCCGTGGTCAAGGGCGGGCTCGGGTACGGGACGATCGGTTCCTCGCTGGTGCTCGTGGGCGTCCTGGCCGCGCTGATCGCCTACACGATGCGGCAGCAGCGGACGCGGGCGCTGCTGTCCGACGCGGAGCGGTCGATGGGCACGACGGGTTGATTCCGGGTTGATCGCCGACCTCGCGAAGGTCCCTGGGGCGGGCTAGGTCGTGTTTCGTGGATCTTTTTGGCCTACTGCGGTCGCCCAGATGGCGCCTCGCGGCGTTGTCGTCGTCGGCCGGAGGCTCCGCTCCGACCTCCTCCTCCGCCTTGCGCGGCATCCATCTGGCCGATCCTCGCTACGGCAAAGATCCACGAAACACTCCCTAGGGCGGACCCGGCCGCCAGCCCCGGGGTGCCAAGAACCGGGAGACGCTGTCAGGTCGTGTTCAGGTGCCCGGTGCCAGGCTGACGCGTCATGACCACCTCATACGAAAGTCCTCGGCACCAAGCCGTGAGCCGGATGCTCAACAAGGTTCCCGAGGTCACCCTCTACTTCTGGATCATCAAGATCCTGTGCACGACCGTGGGCGAGACCGCGGCCGACTTCCTGAACGAGAATCTGGGGCTGGGCCTGACCAGCACGTCCATCGTCATGACGCTGCTGCTCGTCATCGCCCTGGTCTTCCAGTTCTCTCTGAGGAGATACGTGCCGGCCGTCTACTGGCTCGCGGTCGTCCTGATCAGCGTCGTCGGCACGCTGGTGAGCGACAACCTGACCGACAATCTCGGCGTTGCCCTGGAGACGACGACCCTCGTCTTCGGCGCCCTGCTGGCGGTCACCTTCCTCGTCTGGTACGCGTGCGAGAAGACGCTGTCCATCCACACCATCTTCACGTTCCGGCGCGAGGCCTTCTACTGGCTGGCCATCTTGTTCACCTTCGCCCTGGGCACGTCCGCGGGCGATCTCGTGGCCGAGCGATTCGACCTCGGCTACGCGGTCAGCGCGATCCTGTTCGGTGCGCTGATCGCCGTCGTGACGGCCGCCCATCGCGGGCTCAGGCTGGCCGCCGTCCCGGCGTTCTGGATCGCCTATGTGCTGACCCGTCCTTTCGGGGCCTCCGTCGGCGACTACCTGTCGCAGTCTCACGACGACGGCGGGCTGGGCCTGGGCACGGTGGCGACCAGCGGCCTCTTCCTCGCCACGATCCTGTGCCTGGTCGTCTATCTGAGCATCACCCGGAAGGACGAATCCGCACCGCAGCCGCCAGGAACCTGCGGCGCGAGCGCGTAGACGGCGGAGCGTTCGGAATCGGCGCCTTCGGCGATCGGACCTCTCTCTGATCCGTGGGGGAAGGGCAGGTCCTCGTCGCCCGCCCCCAAGCGTTCACCCACCCGCCCACGTGCGCACCCGTGATCAGATCCTGCCGTTCGCCCGGTCACGTTGGACTTCCGACTTGGTCATTTCGGTCCGAATAAGCGCCCATATGTCTGGGTGCTTCGACCGTTCACTGAGTCGCAAGGATGTGCAATGGACAATCGCCGAGCACGGCTTACACTCGCCATCGTGGCCGTGGCGGCCGCCACGGCACCGCTGTCGATGACCACGGTCGCTGCCGCGGACGCGCCCTCCGCATCGGCCTCGAAGGCCGCGCCCACCGCGCAGTGGACGACGCGTACCGTCGCGACAGGGGTGGAGGTGCGTACCGGCGTCATCAGCGACCCCACCGCCGCACCCAGCTGGGCCATCACGGTGCAGACCCCCGTCACGGCCCGCTTCACCGGCGCCCAGGCCTGGGCCACGGTCGGCACGGAGGCGTGGGCCGCGCAGACCGCCGACCAACTGCGCGCCGCGGGTTTCGAGCCGAACCTGACGAGGATCGACTGGCCGGACTACACCGACACGCCGCACGGCCTGATGGGTGTACGCGTCCGGGTCGGCTCCTACCCGACCCAGGCTGAGGCGAAGAGCGCGGCGGCGAAGGTCACCGCGGCCGGTTTCCGCACCGCCGTCGAGTGGACCGGCTACGACGCGGACCAGCCGGCCGGCAGGGAGAACATCCACGTCGCGGTCGTCGACCCGCGCGCCTTCGACGGCTCCGTCACGGCCACCCACGACGGCAACGTCGCCCAGCGGGAGACGACCTCCTCGGTGGCCGCCAAGCTCGGCTCGCTGGTGGGTGTCAATGGGGGCTTCTTCGTCACCTCCGACGCGGACGGAGTGCAGGGCATCCAGGCGGGCGTCAGCGCCCACGACGGGAAGCTCGCGTCGATGGCGGTGGGATCGCGCGCCGCGCTGATCCTCACCGACGGTGGACGGCACAGCCGGATCGCCGACCTGACCACCACAGTCACCGCCCGCGTTGGAGGCTCCACCTACGCCGTCCGGGGCATCAACCGCACCCCTGGACTCGTACGGGACTGCGGTCAGGACGGCGGGAGCCCCACCGCCGAGCCGCGCCAGGACGTCACCTGCACCATGGCCGACGACCTGGTCGAGTTCACCTCCGAGTACGGCCACGCTCTGCCGACCGGTCCTGGCAGGCAGGTGACGCTGGACGCCAAGGGCCGTGTGGTGGCGGTCGGCGACCGGGGCGGCGTTGTGGCCCCCGGACAGAGCGTGTTCCAGGGCATCGGCCAGGCGGCCGACTGGCTCGGCGGCCACGCTGTGACGGGCGGAAAGATCTCCGTGAAGGAGGTCATCCGCGACACCCACGGCCGGCAGATCAAGCTCGGCCCGGACGACACCATCGTCAGCGCCGCCCCGACCCTGGTGGAGAACGGGGAGATCAGCATCGACGCCGCCGCCGAGGGCACGGTCGACCCGGCCGACCTGTCCTTCGGGTACGCCTGGTCGAACACCCGCCAGCCTCGGACGATGGCGGGCATCGACCGGCAGGGCCGCCTGCTGCTGGTCACCGTGGACGGCCGGCTCAGCGGCGGCAGCGAGGGCTTCACCCTCGCCGAGGCGGCTGCCTTCATGAAGTCCCTGGGAGCGGTGCAGGCGCTGAATCTGGACGGCGGCGGCTCCACGGCGATGGCCGTGAACGGCGAGCTGGTCAATGGCCCGTCGGACGCGGCGGGTGAGCGTGCCGTCGGCGACACGATCCAGGTCCTGCCGCGTACGCGCTGATCTTCATAAAGAGGACGAACCATGGTGGACGTCCGGGCCGTTCGATGGTCCGGACGTCCTGCCGTCAACCGGTCAAGAAGACGATCGGGACGGTCACGCCGTTTGCCTCTCGAGCCCGCACGGGTGGGTGAGAAGATCCCCTCCCCGCCCTTGTGAACGGCGGGAGAGCGGCAGGCATCCAGTCCGCTGCCGCCAGATGGCTTTACCACATACAGCCCGGCTATGCCATAGATAGCTGCATAGCGTTCCGGCCTTGTTAGGCCAGCAGTCATTCCCGGTGTCAAGCATTCCAGTGGACGTTTCGCCTCGACGCCATCACTGGGGAGCACCATGGATCCCGTCCTCAGCCGCCGCGCGTTCCTGCTCACCTCCGGAATGACCGCCGCGGGCGTCGGGCTGGAGATCGCACTCGCCTCCACCCCGGCCGCCTCCTCGACCACGACGACCACCACCACCACGACCACCACCACGGTCCAGACCGTCTCCAGCCCTCGCGGCGCCACCGGATACCGCAGGCTGGCCGACGGCCCAGGCTGGCGGCGGGTGATACGCACAGAGCTGGCCGAGGCCAAGAAGGGCAGGGCCGAGCGCCGCACGGCGCTTGCCTGCTTCGTCCAGTTCACCGACCTGCACATCACCGACGTGCAGAACCCGCAGCGCTATGAGTTCCTGCGCGCCGGAGCCGTGAGCGCCTGGCGCCCGCAGGAAGCGCTGACCGCCGCCGGCGCCGTCTCATTGATCGAACAGGTCAACACCTTGCGGTACGGCCCGGCCACCCGGGCACCCATCGGCTTCGTCATGACCACCGGCGACAACACCGACAACAACTCCCGCATCGAGCTGGAGTGGTTCCTGACCGCCATGACCGGCGGCCGCTTCACCCCCAACACCGGCGACCCGAGCGCGTATGAGGGCGTGCAGAACTCCGGCCTGGGCCTGTACTGGCAGCCCGAGTCCGGCATGCACGACGTCGACAAGCGGGTGGGATTCCCCCGCCTGGACGGCTTCCTGGAGGCGGCCATCCGCGAGGTGAGCAGCCCCGGACTGGCCGTGCCGTGGTATTCCACCATCGGCAACCACGACCAACTCTTCGGCGGCGCCTATGCCGCGGCCGGCGACTTCTTCGCCGACCTGGCCACCGGCTCGCGCAAGTTGTTCACCCTGCCCGCCTCCGAGGCCAACGCCGTCTTCCAGGCGCTGCGCCAGGGCCCCGACCCCACGGGTGCCCGCTTTCGGGCGGCCTGGAAGCGCTACAAGGCCAAGGCCCGCACTGTCACCGCCGACGAGCGTCGCGCCCCCGTGAGCCCGCACGACTACATCGCCGCTCACCTCGACCCGGCATACACCGGCGCGGGACCCGTCGGCCACGGCTACACCCGCGACAACCTCGACAGCGGCCGGCTGGATTACTCCTTCCCGATCGCCGACGGCGTCGTCGGCATCAGCCTGGACACCACCGACCGCGGCGGCGACTACCGCGGATCGGTCGGCAGCCGGCAGTTGGCCTGGTTGGAGCAGACCCTGAAGACCCACGCCGACGACATCGCGCTGATCTTCAGTCACCACCCGAGCTGGGCCATGACCAACCTGATCCCCAACCCCGCCCGCCCGCACGACAAGCGCCACAGCGGGCAGGAGCTGCTGGCGGTGCTGAACAGGCACCGCAACGTGGTCGCGTGGATCAACGGCCACTCCCACCGGAACAAGGTCGTTTCGCATGGCGGCTTCTGGGAGGTCTCCACCGCCTCTCACGTCGACTACCCGCAGCTGGCCAGGGTGATCGAGCTGGCCGACAATCACGATGGAACGCTCTCCCTGTTCACCACGCTGGTGGAGTCGGCCGCGCCGCACCGCACCGACGTGACTGATCTGTCGCAAAACGGCCTGGCTGCGCTCTACCGGGAGCTGTCGTTCAACTCGCCGGGCCTGCAGAGCGGGCTGGCGGGCCTGCCCGGCGACCGCAACACCGAGCTCCTGCTGAAGAGGCGCTGACAGCGTTTCGTGCGCGATCTGCCAGGGCCGGGCTCGACGACGTGGCATGAACGCATTCGAGGCCGAAGGCCTGGTCAAACGCTTCGGCAAGACCACCGTAGGTCACCCGGCGGGGAGCCTGACCACGAATCGGGCGCCCTCCGCGCATACGGCCAGGTGGATGTCACCTCCTGCCGCCCGTGCCAGGCGCCGGGCGAGGGCGAGTCCGAGACCGGCGCCGTCGTGCCCGTCGGCGGGGTCGGCGCGGCGACCCGGATCGAAGACGGCCGAGCCGACGCCGGCGGGTACCCCAGGCCCGTCGTCGGCGACTGCCACCTCGACACCGCCGGGAACCTGCGCGCATTCGATCGTGATCGTCCGTACGGCGTAGCGGCGAGCGTTGTCCAGCAGTGGGGCCAGGATGCGCTCCGCCACGGTCGCGGCGACGCCGGCGGTCGCGGCGGAGCCGCGCACGACCACCTGGGCAGCCTGCGGATGTTCCTCGGCACAGCGCCGAGCCAGGTCGTCCGCGAGGTCGAGCAACGCGCACCGCCCCGGGACCGGTGCCGACCGGGTACGGGCCTCGGACAGCAGGGTTTCGCAGATCCGCTGCATCGTCGCCGCCGCCGACGCGATCGTCACGTGCGACGCCCGCCGCTCGGTCGCGTCCCGTGGCCGCGCCGTCAGCCAGTCGGTCTCCGCGACGATCCGGGCCAACGGGGTGCGCAACTCGTGCGAGAGCTCAGCGGACTGCTGCTGTTCGTGGCGCAGGACGGCGGCCAGCCGGTCGAGCAGTTCGTCGAGGTTGGCGGCGAGTGAGGCGAGCTCGTCCGGACGGTCCGCCACGCCGAACCGCTCGGCCGCGCCGCGCTCGCTCCACCGCGCGGCCTGAGCGCTCATCTCGGCGACCGGCCGAAGGGCCCGGCCGACGATCCCCCGGGTGATGAGATAGACCACGCCGAGGAGCAGCAGTCCGAAGACCGCTGAGCCGGCGAGGGCCGTGCGTGCCGTGCTGTGGTACGGGTCGAGGCTGACAGAGGCGACGACGGTCCCGATCTGCCGCCCGTGGCCGGGCTGAGCCAGGACCGGCAGGGCGTAGAGCCGGGACGCGTCGGGTCCCCTGGACTCCGCGAAGATCTCGCCGTGTTCCGCGAGCCGGTCCGCCTGGCGCTGCAGTCGCCGGGGCGCCTTGGGCCGTTCGATGGCGCGGTTCCCCTGGTAGATCCAGACGCCGGTGTCCAGTGCGCGGTCGTCCGGGGGCTCGTGCACGACGATGCCGCCGTCCGGCCTCGTCTCCAAGGTGGCCGCCACCGCCGCCGCCCGGGTACGCAGCAGGTCGTCGGCCTGGTCTCCGAGGCGCGCGGACAGGACGAGGTTGAAGGCGCCGGTGAGCAGACCGACCCAGACCGCTGTGGTGACCAGGGCGAGCAGAGCGAGCCGTCCGCGCAGGGTGCCCGGGCGCGGGATGCGCCACGACAGGGTGGTTCGCAGTCGTCTCATGCGAAGCGGTAACCCACGCCTCGTACGGTGCCGATGCCGAGCGGACTGTTCACCTCGCGAAGCTTGCGCCGCAGCCGGGCCAGGTACTGGTCCAGGGTGTTGTCACTGACCTGCGCGCCTACCGGCCAGGCCGCATGCAGCAGCGCCCGCCTGCGCGTCACGGCTCCGGGGGACGCCATCAGGCAGGCCAGAAGCCGGAACTCGGTGGGAGTGAGGGCGACCGGCACTCCGCCTACCTCCAGAAGATGCCGGACGGGATCGAGCCGCACTCCCTCGACCTCGACGTACGGCTCGCGCCCGGCCCGGCGAAGGGCCGCGCGCACCCTGGCCGCGAGCTCGGCCATGTGGAACGGCTTGCTCAGGTAGTCGTCGCCTCCCGCCGAGAAGCCGGAGAGCCGGTCGGTCAGGTTGTCGCGCGCGGTGAGGAAGACCACAGGGACGTCGATGCCCGTCGCCCGCATCGCCTGGCACACGTCACGACCGTCGGAGTCCGGCAGGCCGATGTCGAGGACGACCGCGTCCACCTGCTCCTGGACGGTCCGCAGCGCCGCGGCCCCGTCGGCGGCGGTGAGCACCTCGAAGTGCTCCTCGCGCAGGCCGCGGGCGAGTGCGTCGCGAAGCCCATGATCGTCCTCGACGACCAGGACGCGGTAGACCGTCACCTCGCCAGTATCACCTGCTTCCGAAGTGCTCCCGTGCAGGTGAGGCGCGGCGTTCAGGTTTAGTACAGGTTGGATTCGCGCACTCCGGGCCAGGTCCCGGAACCCTGGGAACCCGTCCCGTCGCGGTGCGCCGGGTGCTCTCAGACGTCACCGGCCGCGTCCTGTGACCCCCGTCGGTCTGCCAGACCGCCGAGCCCGGGGGAGATCGGTGTCCGGCCGGTCCAGCGATCGACGCTGTCCCGGAACGCGATGACGGCCGAGGTCCCCGCGGTGCCGGCCAGCAACGAGCCGATCACGTCGGTGGGGTAGTGGACGCCGAGATACATGCGCGCGAACGCCTGCGCGGCGACGAGAACGGCGCCGACGGACACGACGAGCCGAAACCGGCGGGTGCCGTAGGCGAGAAAGCCGGCGGCGATGACCAGTGAAAGCGTCAGGGTGACGTGTCCGCTGGGAAAGCTGTCATGACCGATCTGGTGAACGAGTTGCTCCGCCTCCGGCGGGCGGGGCCGGGCGATGATCCGCTTGAAGAGCGAGCTGGTGGCCCAGCCGACCGTGACCATCAATGTGACGAGGACGGCCGTACGGGCGCGTCCCATCAGGGCGAGCGTGACCGCCAGCAGCGCGACGATCATCACGCCGGCCACGGGTCCGAAGGCGATGTTGAGGCCGTCGGCGATCGCCGTCAGGGCGGGAGTGCGAAGTGTCTCGACGGCTTCGACGGCGCGCAGGTCGTACTGGGTGACCACGGGTGTCCTCGCGACGACCCCGAGCAGGCCGGTCGCGACGACGAGGAGCGCGGGTAGGCGAAGACGCTTGAAGAGCACGGAACTCCTTGGTCACAGGTCGTACCGGACGGTCGGCAGCGCAGGACGGACGGCGCGGCTGCTCACGGGACCGGCTGAACCGGGTCGGGGTCGTCGCGGTCACGGCGTCCTTCGCCCAGGTCGCGAACGAGAGCCGATGTGACGTCGTACGCGGTCGCGTTGAGACGGCTCACGAACCCGCTGATCAGGTTCAGCTGGTCGTCGTCGTAATCCTCGGCTATGGCCGAGAAGGCCGACTCCACCCGCGCGAAGATGTCCTCCAGCGCCGCCTCGTGACGTCCTGTCGAGCGCACCAACACTTTACGGCGGTCGGCGGTGTCACGATGACGCTCGACGAAGCCGCCGGGGCCGCGGCGCGAACCGCGTCAAGATCCCCGCAGCCCGCTGAGGACATGCGGGGATCCGCCGGATATCAGGCGCCGAACGCCTCGGCGGCGGCGAGGAAGACGTCGTTGGCCCCCTGGTCGCCGATCGAGACGCGCGCCCCCTCGGTGCCGAAGGGCCGCACGGCCACGCCGTACCCGGCGCAGAACTCGGCGAACTCCGGAGTCCGGTCGCCCAGGCGCATCCAGACGAAGTTGGCCTCGGTCGGGGGGATCGTCCAGCCCTGGGCGATCAGCGCCTCCCGGACCCGGTCCCGCTCCTTGACCACGGTCTCGACCCGCTCCAGGAGCTCGTCCTCGGCCCTGAGGGACGCGATCGCGGCGGCCTGGGCGATCGCGTTGACCGCGAACGGCACCGCGGTCTTACGCACGGCGGCGGCCACGGGCTCGTGGCCGATCAGGTAGCCCACGCGCAGCCCGGCCAGGCCGTACGCCTTGGAGAACGTGCGCAGGACGGCCACGTTCGGGCGGTCGCGATACAGCAGGCCGTCGGGGACGTCCTCGTCGCGGACGTACTCGCAGTACGCCTCGTCGATGATCACCAGTACGTCGCCGGGCACACGGTCGAGGAACTCGGCCAGCTCGGCCGAGCGGTTGACCGTACCGGTCGGGTTGTTCGGGTTGCAGACGAAGATCAGGCGGGTCGCGTCAGTGATCGCCGCGGCCATGGCGTCGAGGTCGTGCGTCTCGTCCGTGAGCGGCACCTGGACCGAGGTCATCCCGGCCAGGTCCGCGAGCATGGGGTAGGCCTCGAAGGACCGCCACGCGTAGATCGCCTCGGCGCCCGGCTCGGCGACGGTCTCGAAGATCTGCTGCGCCACTGCGACCGATCCTCCGCCCAGCGCGACATGCTCCTGCGGCACGGCGAAGCGCTCGGCGAGGGCCTCGGTGAGGGCGGTCGCGCCAGGGTCGGGGTAGCGGTGGATCCGCGCGGCGGCCTCGGCGATCGCCTCCCGCACGCTCGGCAGCGGCCCGAACGGGCTCTCGTTGGAGGACAGCTTGAACGACCTGCCGTCAGGGGCGACCACGGCCTTGCCCGGCTTGTACGGGGGCATGGTGTCGAGTACGGCCCGGAAGCGCGGCGTCGACATTTCTTCTCGTCCTCCTCGGATCAGCCGGTTTCGTGCGCGTACGCGGTGCGTGCCACGGCGATCGTGGCGATGGGCTCGCTCACCTGCCGGCGGCGCGCCATCGGTTCCTGCCGGAGGCCGGCCGCTGTCGGTGTCGGCAGCGGCCGGACCGGCCTGGCGAGCCCGGACGGCGGTCAGAAGTTGCCGCGGCGGGCCTGCTCGCGCTCGATCGCCTCGAACAGCGCCTTGAAGTTTCCCTTGCCGAAGCCGAGCGAGCCGTGCCGCTCGATCAGCTCGAAGAAGACCGTCGGACGGTCGCCGATCGGCTTGGTGAAGATCTGCAGCAGGTAGCCGTCCTCGTCCCGGTCGACGAGGATGCCCCGCTTCTGGAGCTCCTCGATCGGCACCCGGACCTCTCCGATGCGGGCCCGCAGCTCCGGGTCCTCGTAGTAGGAGTCGGGCGTGGCCAGGAACGCCACGCCCTCGGCGGTCAGCGCGTCGACGGACGCGAGGATGTCGTTGGTCGCCAGGGCGAGGTGCTGCACGCCGGGGCCGCGGTAGAACTCGAGGTACTCATCGATCTGGGACTTCTTCTTGCCGATCGCCGGCTCGTTGAGCGGGAACTTCACCCGGTGGTTGCCGTTGGCGACGACCTTGCTCATCAGGGCCGAGTACTCGGTCGCGATGTCATCGCCCACGAACTCGGCCATGTTGGTGAACCCCATGACCCGGTTGTAGAAGGCGACCCAGTCGTCCATCTTGCCCAGCTCGACGTTGCCGACGACGTGGTCGAGGGCCTGGAAGATCCGCTTCGGCGCGCCGGGACGCTTGGTGTAGCCGGAGGTGCGGGCCACATATCCGGGAAGGTACGGCCCGGTGTAGCGGGAGCGGTCCACGAGCGTGTGCCGGGTCCTGCCGTACGTGGCGATGGCCGCGAGGCGGACGGTGCCGTGCTCGTCCGTCACGTCATGCGGCTCCTCCAGGACGGTGGCGCCGGTGTCCCGGGCGTGGGCGATGCAACGGTCGACGTCCGGCACCTCCAGGGCGACGTCCACGACGCCGTCCCCGTGCCGCCGGTGCGTCTCGATGAGAGGGCTCTCGGGGTCCACGGCACCCTTGATGACGAAGCGGATGGCGCCGCTGCGCAGAACGTACGCGACGTGATCGCGGTTGCCGGTCTCGGGGCCGGAGTAGGCGATCAGCTCCATGCCGTAGGCCGACTGGTAGTAGTGAGCGGTCTGGGTGGCGTTCCCGACGACCCACACCACGGCGTCCCAACCTGTGACAGGAAACGGGTCGGCGTCGTCGTCGTACTCAACCAGGCCGACGAGCTGCTTGAGCTGCGTCAGGTTCAGCTCGGCCAGCCGCTCCTCGCTGGTCAACGTCTGCTCCACGCCCATGCTGAAGTCCCTTCCCCACACTGCTGCCGCAGCGAACGAACGCCGATGTAGCAGATGAGAACCGAAAGGGGATGACCTACGCAACAGCAGGACGAAAGCCATGTTCAGATTGCGCATCTTGCCCTGCTGAACACAATGACATCTGTACAAATTGCCCGGTTTGAACTCTGGGGGACGGGGGTGGGCGCCCACGAGGCACCTACAAAGCGCGCAGGCCGGCACAGCGTGGACTGTCCCGGCCTTCGCTTGCTACACGGAGGTCAGTGCGTCATCACAGCGGATGCTTGCACGGGCTTCCGCCGCACATGTTGCCGCCTCCGCCGCCGCCCGGAGCGGGAACGAAGCTGCTGTACGGCATGACGGTGCCGTTGGGCATGACGATGTCGGTGGCGGCGGCATCGTTGTTGCTCTGCGCGATGGCGCGGTAGATGTCCCAGACCTTCTTGGCGAACGCGAAGACCTGACCCCAGTCGATGCCGTTGTTCCAGTGGACGATCTGCACGGCGTAGGTCCGGGAGGCGATGTCCGGCGACACCTGGCCGCCCCAGTTCTCGGTGCGGCTCGAATAGCCGAAGGCGGTGCCGTTGACACCCCAGCAGTCGCCTCCCACCTCGGCCAGGGCGCCGCCGTCACGGTCCATGAGCACGGCCTTGGCGCACAGGCGGACGCCGGTGAGCCACACGCCTGACTCGACGGTCGACACACCCCGGACGGTGCCGTCGTTGTAGACCTCCACCGTGGTGTCGATGGTCTTGTTCCGGTTGTTGTTGTGCCAGGAATGCTGGCTGTTCTGGGCGACGAGGGTGGCCGCGTGTGCCGCCGGCGCGACCAGGCCCAGCCCGGCCAGTGCCGTCACCATGGCCAGTAAGCCGCCGAGCAGCCTCCTGGCCATGGCATTCATGCCGGTGTGAAGGATCGGGACGTTTTGCGGAGCGGGGGATCGCATGGCTTTCTCCCTTGTTCCGGAAGCGATTTCCCCCACTATCAGGTTTCGTATTTCGTCGGCGCGATGGGGGAAATTACGTAGATCGCGTCCGCGTACCATGATCGTGTGACAGATTTGCGGGCATCTGACGTCAAACGTCTGCTGGACGCGCTGCGCGAATGCGAACGCGTCCCCGCCGATGACGCGTTCCCGCAGGTGCTGGAGGTCGTCTCCACTGTGGTGGCCGCCGATATCGTCGCGATCAAGACGATCAACCCGTATGGCCGTCATTTCGACCACTACCTGCGCCCCCGGGTGGAAATCACGACTGATCTGGAAAACGCCCTGGACCGGTTGTTCTTTCAGCACCCGTTGCTGGGCCACGTACGCCAGACCGTCGGTGACGGCCGCTCGATCCGGCTCAGCGATGTGATCCCGCGCGGCGCCTGGCACGGCCAGGCGCTCTATCAGGAGTTCTACCGCCCGCAGGGCATCGAGCATCAGATGATGTGCGTTTTGAACACCTATCACGGCACGATCACCTGCATGGGCTTCAACCGCACCGGAGCCGACTTCAGCGACACCGATCGAGAGCTCCTGGAGCTGGCCCAGCCCTATCTGGCCGCCTTTCTGCGGGCGAGGCACGCGACCGCCTGGCTGGAGGCGGCGCTGGCCAGCCTGGACGACATCGACGGCGCCGCCCACGGGCTGGTGCTCCTGGGGCGCCACGCGACGATCAAGACCATGAACCGTGCCGCCCGCATGCTGCTGGCCGCGTACTTCAGCAGGCCCACCGGCGAGAATCGAACGCTGCCCGACGAGCTCGACGCCTGGCTGACCGCGCGGCGTCGGCCGGCCGACCCGACGATGCCCTACCTCGCCAGCGACTACGTGGTCGAGCAGGGCGGACGGCGCCTGACCATCCAGCTGTTCCCCTATGACGCCTGCGGGGCGCTGCTGCTCTCCGAATCCCCATCCCATCCCGGCGCCCCGTTGACCGCCCGCGAATCCGAGGTACTCTGGCTCGTCGCGCACGGCCGTACCAGCGTCCAGACCGCGCGCATCCTGCAGATCAGTCCCCGGACGGTGGAGAAGCACCTCGCCAACATCTACGCCAAACTCGGCGTGGCCAGCCGTACCGAAGCGGCCCTCCACCTCTTCGGCCAGCCCGGAACCTCCGGCCAGAGCTGAGACCGTCGTCGACGCGGTGAGCCGGCGGTGAGTGTCCGGTGAGCCCTCCCCGGCAGGCTCTCTGCCATGAAGAACCGCACCGTACTGATCTCCGGCGCCTCCGTCGCGGGCCCCGCGCTCGCCTACTGGCTCCACCGCCACGGCTTCACCCCCACGATCGTGGAGCGCGCCCCGGCGCTGCGTGACGGCGGCTACGCCGTCGACTTCCGGGGCGAGGCGCACCTGTCTGTCCTGCGCCGCATGGGCATCCTGGACGACGTCGAACGCGCCCGCACCGGCATGGGCTCGATGTCGTACGTCAACAGCGCGGGCAAGCCGCAGGCGAAGATGCCCGCCGACCTGTTCGCCGGGGACGTCGAGATCCTCCGCGGCGACCTGGCCCGCATCCTCTACGACGCGACCAGGGAGCACACCGAGTACATCTTCGGCGACTCCATCGCCTCGCTCACCGAGGACGCCGACGGGGTGGCCGTCACCTTCGAACGCGGCGCGCCGCGGCGGTTCGACCTGGTCATCGGCGCGGACGGCCTGCACTCGACCACCCGCCGCCTGACCTTCGGCCCCGAGAAGGACTACGTCAAGCATCTGGGCGTCTACTGCGCGATCTTCACCACCGCCAACCATCTCGGGCTCGACCACACCGGCCACGCGTACCGGACCGCGAACAAGCTGGTGGCGATGTACAGCGCCCGCCACAACACCGAGGCCAAGGCCGTCTTCTACTTCGGCTCACCGGAGCTGGACCTGGACCGGCGGGACGTGGCGCGGCAGCAGGCCGTCCTCGCCGAGCACTTCACCGGCGGCGGCTGGCAGAGTGACCGGCTGCTGCACGACATGCGGCACGCGCCCGACTTCTACTTCGACTCGGTCGGCCAGGTGCGCATGGACGCCTGGACCCGAGGGCGGGTCGCCCTGGTCGGCGACGCCGCATACTGCCCGTCTTCCCTGTCGGGCATGGGTTCGGGCCTCGCCCTGGTCGGCGCGTACGTCCTGGCGGGTGAGCTGGCCGCGGCGCGCGGCGACCACCGCGTCGCGTTCGCCCGCTACGAGCAGGAGATGCGCGAGTACGTGGAGGGCTGCCAGAAGATGGGCGACGGCGTGGCCCAGCTCATGGTCCCGAGCAACCGCTTCCTGGCCTCGGTCCTCAACCACTACTACAAGATCATGCCGTACCTGCCGGGGAAGAACATGGTCACCAAGATCGCCCGCAAGACCGCCGAGAACATAACGCTCCGCGACTACGCCGTTGACGATGCCCGCTCACAGTAGGAGGCCACCGTTCTTCGGCGGTCTGCTTCGTGGCAGGCCCCGCGGGTGCCGGTTGATCCCGCTGGCTGGTGCAGCTTCACGTACCGACTTGGGAACACGCCTTCTCCGGCGTGCGCACGGTCGCGCGTCCGCGAGATCGACGCGTGACGCTCCGCGCGACCTAAGGGATCAGTGTCGCGTAGTGCCGTTGGAGGGCCTGCTGATCCTGGGGCGACCAGGGCAGGCTCCGGCCGCTGAGATACGCCTCGAGCATGTCGAGCACGTGGTGCCATCCCGCGCCGTTGCGGGCCAGGATGGTGATCGGATCGTCTCCCGCCGCGATACTCTCCGCCGCCGCGCGTACGTCGTCTATGGGCAGGCGGTGGTTGAAGGTGAGCAGAGAGCCGGTGTCGGTCGCCTGGAGCCGCCAGGTGACGACGGCGCCGGGGTTGACGTCCTCGAAGTAGGTGTGCTCGAACAGGTGCGGCGGCTCCACCCGCAACACGCGGTCCTCAACGCGGTGGCCGCCCTGGTGATGCGAGACGAACCGCCCGCCGGGTTGGAGGTCCAGTTCGGTGCGCGCCCCGCCCCAGCGCTCGATCTCCGCCGGGTCGGTGACCGCGCGCCAGGCGGCGTCCACAGGCCGCGCCAGGCGGCGTTCGTACCGGAAGACGACCTGTTCGCCGTCACGCTCTATGGTGCCGTCCGTCATCACTGCTCCTCGTCGTCGAGATGGGCTCGCCGCCCGCGAGTGCCGTACGTACCTGACCAGCGGCTACCGTACGCGAGGGGCCGGGCTCACATCGGGCCGCCACACCAGGTCGGCGGGGCGAGGTGACCGGCCGCCACCTCGTACGCGGCGCGGGCCGGCAGGCGAGTCGAGTCGGCTACCCCACACGGCCTTGGCGAGGATGGCGCCCAGCCCCGGCGTATTCCAGACGGTCTATTTCGGGCATCGCCATAAAGTGGGCATGAAGGCACGGCGGGTGCCGTGCGGGCACTTCGGATCGACGAGCCACTCGAACGTGCCGGAGATCCGCGTTCATAGGGGTCGGCCATGACCGGACTCAACGTCGCTCAGAAATTGATCAGCACCCACCTCGTGGACGGTGTGATGACACCCGGGGAGGAGATCGGGCTGCGCATCGACCAGACCCTGACGCAGGACGCGACGGGGACGATGGTGATGCTGGAGCTGGAGGCGCTCGGTTTGGATCGGGTTCGCACCCGGACGTCGGTGCAGTACGTCGATCACAACCTGTTGCAGACCGACGAGCGGAACATGGCCGATCATCTGTTCCTGCGTTCGGCCTGCCACCGCTTCGGAGTGTGGTACTCCAAGCCCGGTAACGGCGTGTCGCATCCCACGCACATGCAGCGCTTCGGAGTCCCGGGCGCGTCGATGGTCGGCTCTGACTCCCACACCTGTGCCGCCGGATCGCTGGGCATGCTCGCCATCGGTGTGGGCGGCCTGGAAGTCGCCATGGCGATGGCGGGGCAACCGCTGTACGTGACGATGCCCGAGATCTGGGGAGTGCGCCTGACCGGCACGCTCCCGCCGTGGGTGTCGGCCAAGGACGTGATCTTGGAGATGCTGCGCCGTCACGGTGTCAAAGGCGGGGTGGGTCGGGTCATCGAGTACTACGGACCGGGGCTGGCCGCGCTGTCGGCGATGGACCGGCACGTCATCGCGAACATGGGCGCGGAGCTCGGCGCGACGACGACCGTGTTTCCCGCCGACGACCAGGTGCGCGCGTTCCTCGCCGCCGAGGGGCGAGCCGGCGACTTCGTCGAGATCCTTCCCGATCCCGACGCTCGCTACGACGTTCACGAGGAGATCGACCTGTCGGTCCTGGAACCACTGATCGCCGCGCCCACCTCGCCGGGAAACGTCGTCCCGGTACGCCAGGTCGCCGGCGAGGACGTCCATCAGGTGGTGATCGGGTCCTCGGCCAACCCGGGATTGCGGGATTTCGCGATCGTCGCCGCCATCCTGGCCGGCCGTCAGACGCATCCCCAGGTGTCGGTGGACATCAATCCGACCTCGCGGGAGACCCTCGCCGACCTCACCCGCATGGGGGCCACCCTCGACCTGATCAAGGCCGGTGCGCGGCTGCACCAGGCCGGATGCATGGGATGTATCGGCATGGGGCAGGCGCCCGCGGTCGGCCGCAACAGCCTGCGGACCATGCCGCGTAACTTCCCGGGCCGCTCCGGCACGAAGGAGGACTCGGTGTGGCTGTGCTCTCCGGAGACGGCGGCGGCCGCCGCGCTGACCGGACGCATCACGGACCCGAGAACGCTGCCTGACCTGCTGGGGATCGAGTATCCCGTTGTCACCTTGCCCGAGCGGTCCGCCGTTCCCGAGGGCATGTTCGAGCCGCCGCTGGCCCCTGCCGAGGCGCGGCGGGTCGAGTTGGTCAAGGCGTCCAGCATCGGGACGCTGCCCGACTTCGATCCGTTGCCGGACCGGCTGTGCGGCCCTGTCCTGATCAAAGTGGGCGATGACGTCTCCACCGACGAGATCCTGCCTGCGGGGGCCCGTGTCCTGCCCTTCCGCAGTGACATCGCACGGCTGGCCGAGTTCACCTTCGGCCAGATCGACGAGGGCTACGCCGCACGGGCACATCAGACCGGCCGGCATGTCATCGTCGCCGGAGCCAACTATGGGCAGGGGTCGTCTCGCGAACACGCTGTGATAGCACCTCGCTACCTCGGCCTGCGCGCGGTGATCGCGAAATCCTACGCGCGCATCCACTGGCAGAACCTCGCCAACTTCGGCGTACTGGCCCTGGAGTTCGCCGACCCGGCGGACTACGACCGCATCGGCGAGGGCGACGAGCTGTCGCTGGAGGACCTGCGGGCCGCTTTGGAAAGGGGCGGAGAGATCGTCGTGCGCGACGTGACCACGGGTGCCGCTTTCGCCGCTCGCCACAGCCTGTCATCCCGTCAGGTCGCGATGGTGCTCGCCGGCGGGCACATTCCCCTGATCAGGATGCGGGCATCCGGGGATGCGCCGGATGTTCGGTCGTCCGCTCGCTGAGGGCTCGGTCCTTCCTCCGATCTTTACTCCCAGGAGGCGACCGGGCCGCCCAGGATCGTCTGCCTGCCGCCCGCCGGCGTGGTCACCGTCGCCGGCGTACCGTCTCGCGGCGCGTGCAGCGTCTCGATTCGTGCGCGCGTCACCATCACGCTCCGCAGGCCGAGCCCGGGGGAGGCGCGGGCACTGCCCAGGGCCGGTGACCCGGCCCTGGGCGCCGTCGTACGCTACTGATTGAGCCTCTGACACAGCCGCGGCCGCTGACGAGGCGGGACCGCCGTGTGACGCTTTGGCCTCATCTCCCCGGGAGGTGGTGGAGGATGAACACCCGTTCCGCAGAAGAGATCAGCCACGCCGTTCACGTCGCCGTGGAGGCCGCGATCTGGGCGCCTTCCATACACAACACTCAGCCGTGGTCGTTCGCCGTCTCCGGTGACGAGATCAGTCTGCGGGCCGATCCCGATCGGCTGCTGCGGCTGGGCGATCCCGAGGGCCGCCAGATGCTCATCAGTTGCGGCGCGGCGCTGTTCAACGCGCGGCTCGCCCTGCGCGCGCTGGGTTACGAGCCGGTGGTGCGCGTCTTTCCCGAGCCCGAGCGTCGGGCGCTGGTCGCGACGATCAGGCTGGGCGCGAGTGTCCTGGTCGACGATGACACGCGGCTGTTGCACGCGCAGATCGAGCGCCGCCGCACCCACCGCGCGGGCTTCGCCGACGCCCCCGTCCTGGAGCGGCTGGTCGAGACGCTCGTCCGGAAGGCCGCGGCCGAAGGGGCGCGGCTGACGCCGATCCGCTCCGAGGCGGCCGTACGGGTCATCGCCGCGCTGACCAGCGCGGCCCAGGACGTCCAGTCGCAGGCCCGAGCGTTCACTCTGGAGCTGCTTCGCTGGGCCCGCCCGCCCGGCAGCGCGCGGCGGGACGGCGTGCCGGCGGAGGGGTATCCGCGCGCCGCACGGCATACATCCCCGCATTTCGCCCAGCGCGACTACGCCCACGGCCAGCCATGGGGCAATGACGCGGACCAGTTCACCTCGACCCATGCCGGTGTCGTCGCGGTGCTCACGACGCCCGGCGACTCCCGAGAAGAGTGGATCGCCGCCGGCCAGGGGCTGCAGAGCGCCCTCCTACACGCGTGCGCCGAGGGCGTGAGCGCGGCCGTCCACACCCAGGCGCTGGAGATGCGCCACCTCCGCGAGTTCCTGCGGGAAGAGCTGTGCTCGGGGGAGTACCCGCAGATGATCCTGAGGTTCGGGGTCACGCACGACGTCAGTCGAGGAGTACGCCGTTCAGTTCCCGAGGTGCTGGAGGGCGGCTGATGACCGGCCCGATCGTCGTCGGCACCGACGGCTCGCCGTCCTCCTCCGCCGCTGTCGAATGGGCGGCCGACGACGCCGCGCGCAAGGGGCTGCCGCTGAGAGTGGTCCACGCCGTTCACCACCTGCCGTACGTCGGCGCGACGCACACCGTCCCCGGGCTGGAGGACGCCCTGACGCGGGCGGGCCGCCAGTTCCTGGAGCGGGCCGAACGCCTCGTGCGGGAGCGGCGCCCCGACATGGAGCTGTCCGTCGAGCTGCTCGACGGGCCTCCCGGCCGCGTCCTGGCCGCCCAGGCCGCTCAGGCCTCCGAGCTGGTGGTCGGCAGCCGTGGCAGAGGTGGTTTCGCCGGGATGCTGCTCGGCTCGGTGAGCGCGCATGTCGCCGGCCACGCGTCCGCTCCCGTCGTCGTGGTGCGGCCGGACCACACGCCGGCTCGCGCCGAAGTGGTCGTCGGCATCGACGAATCGGCCGAGTGCGAGCCGGCGCTCGGCTACGCGTTCGAGCAGGCGCGGCTGTTGGGCTGCCCGCTACGCGCGGTGCACGGCTGGCAGCTGCCTCCGGAGATCTACGGCGGCTGGTTCACCTACGACCACGAAGACGTGCAGCGGATGCGGGAGCGGCTCGTCAAGGGGGCGCTCGCCGCCTGGCGGGCGACGTATCCGGACGTGCCCGCGGAGGTCGACGTGATCCACGAACACCCCGTCACCGCGCTGGTCCAGGCGTCCAGGGACGCGGCCATGCTCGTCGTCGGCTGCCACGGCCGCGGCGCGCTCGGCAAGGCGGTTCTCGGCTCGGTGAGCCGCGGCGTCCTGCACCACGCCCGGTGCCCCGTAGCGGTGGTGCATCCGCCTGCCGTGGGCACCACAACTCCGGCATGATCCGCGCCACGACATGCCCGAAGACAAGATCACCGAGGCCGTGCACTGATACTCCCGGGACCTTCGCCTCTGGGGAGCGGGGCCGTCAGGACATGGGATGGAGGTCGGCTTCGGCCGGGACCGAGGAGAGCTGCCATGAAAGCAGCGGTCGGAGATCGACTGGTGCTCGAAAGCACCAGAGGGGACAGGCCAAATCACGTCGGGATCATCGTCGCTCTGCGTCACCCCGACGGCTCGCCTCCGTATGTCGTCCGCTGGCTGGATGAGGAGCGGGAGGTCCTGGTATTTCCTGGCCCGCATGCCCGTATCGAGCATCGGCGATCCGGCTCGTCCTGATCAGCGCCATGCGGAGGGGCGCAGCCGATCGCTCGGGCACCCGCGCGACCGCCTGGGTCGGGTGCCGGGTGTCAGCGGCACGCGAACAGAAATGAGTGATCGGCCGTGGGATGGGAGGTGCCGGCTCACCCGGGAACGTCGTCTTCTACCCACCCCAGTTTGTCGATGACCTCCATGACCCCGTTGACCCGCTCGGCCATCCGCACCAGGATCCGTGCGTCGCTGTGACGTCGCATCTGGCCGCCCAAGGTCACGACGCCGTTGGCCACCAGGACGTGGACGCCGGACGTGTCCGTCCACAGGGCACCTTCGACGATCTCGTCGCGCACTTCGCGGGCGATGTCGTCGTCGCCGCGGACGAAGACCTTGAGGAGGTCATGCCGACTGACGATCCCTTCAAGCCGTCCGTCGTCGTCGACGACGGGCAGCCGCTTCACGCCCTTCTCATTCATCACCCGGGCGGCGCCCACGACGCTGGTGTACGGCCTCACCGTGACGGCGGGAGCGGTCATCAGTTCGGCCGCGGTGTGCCCGCGGGCCTTCCCCGCCGCGTCCTGCCCGCTGAGGCGGCCGCGGAGTCGCACGCGGAGCGGCGGCTGGTAGCCCTCCTGGTAGAACTGCTCCCGGAACTCCTCCCTGTGAAGCAGGTCGGCCTCAGAGATCAAGCCGATGACGTGTCCTTCGCCGTCGACGACCGGGACGGCGCTCACGCCGCGCGCCATCAGCAGCTCGGCGACTTCCCTGAACGGGGTGCTGCCGTCGACGGAGGCGACCTCGCTGGTCATGACGTCCCGCACCTTCTTGTGCACGATCGACTCCTTCCAGTTCACCCAAGCTGTTGCCGTACGGCCTCGGCAGTCTCTCGTATCGCCGCCCGGACCGGTGGGGTGAAGGGAGTGTCAAGGTCGAAGTCGCCGCCCTCTGGAGGTGCGGCCCCGGAGCTGGTCCGGCGGCGGTCACCGCGGTCGCGCAGGCCGGCGGGCTCCCGCCCCATGGAGATGCAGAAGCAGGTGCCGCCGGGCATCGCGCAGGCCACTGACCGCACCACGATGACGTCCACCACGACGTCCCCCCTCGCGCGCCAGACGATGGGACTTATATCCTTCTTTATCCCCTTCTAGACCCGATGCTCCGGGTATGGCCGAAGGTCCTTTGTCGCACAGGCTTTGGACCGTCGTTCATGACCTCGGCGGCGCGAGCGTGCCCAGCCCTCCGCTGGGCAGGGTGTCGGCATGCCCGGTGGACTACTGACCGACATGTACGAGTTGAATATGGCGGCGAGCTACCTGCGCCGCGGCATGACCGATCAGGCCACCTTCAGTCTGTTCGTCCGCCGTCTCCCCGCGGAGCGCGGCTTCCTGATCTCCGCCGGGCTGGAGGACGCGCTGCGTTTCCTGGAGGACTTCTCGTTCGAGCAGGAGGACCTCGACTACCTGCGCGAGATCCAGGGGTACGGTGCCGAGACACTGCGGGCGTTCGCCGACCTGCGGTTCACCGGAGAGGTGTGGGCCGTGCCGGAGGGGCGAGCGGTCTTCGCGGGCGAGCCGCTGCTTGAGGTGACCGCGCCGATCGCCGAGGCCCAGATGGTCGAGACCGCGATGCTCAACCACCTGACCTTCCAGACCAGCGTGGCCTCCAAGGCGGTCCGTTGCGTGCTGGCGGCGGGCGGAGCACGGCTGATCGATTTCGCGTTCCGCCGTACGCAGGGGGTCGAAACCGGCATGGCCGTGGCCCGCGCGATGGCGATCGCGGGCTTCGCCGCCACCAGCAACGCGGAGGCGGCGCGGCGGCACGGTCTGCCCGCGTCGGGAACCATGGCGCACTCCTACGTCCAGGCGTTCCCGAGTGAAGAGGGCGCGTTTGCCGCGTTCGCCGCCGACTTCCCCGACAGGACGATCTTCCTGGTCGACACCTACGACACGCTTTCCGGCGTACGGACGGCGGTGGACGTGGTGCGCCGGCTCCGGCTCACCGGTCCGGTGGGCGTACGGCTGGATTCTGGAGACCTCGGCGCGCTGGCCAGGGAGGCCCGCCGTTTGCTGGACGCCGCGGGGCTGCGGCACGCCCGGATCGTCGCCAGCGGCGGCCTGGACGAGTACGAGATCGCCGGTCTCGTGGAGGCGGGCGCGCCGATCGACGCGTACGGTGTCGGCACCAAGGTCGGCGTGTCGGCGGACGCGCCCTACCTGGACACGGCCTACAAGCTGGTGGCCTACGGTGACCGCCCGGTGATGAAGCTGTCCCCGGGGAAGGTGACCCTGCCCGGGGCGAAGCAGGTGTTCCGCGGACCGGACCGCGACATGATCGCGCTGCGCGAGGAGACCCCACCGGCCGGCTGGCGCCCCCTGCTCGTTCCTGTCCTGGTGAACGGTCACCGGGTCGCCCCGGGCGAGCCGATCACGGTCGTGCGGGACCGGTGCATGAGCGAGCTGGCCCGATTGCCCGCCCCCGCGCGGGCACTGCGCGCTCCCCGGCCGGTCCCCGTGGAGATCAGCCCGCGACTGCGCCGGCTCCAGGACCGCCTCCGCGGCACGCTGAGCGAGCACGTGGACGGCCATGCCGGTCCTCCCCTCGCCGGGTCGTGGTGATCTCGGTCGTCGGCGGGATCGACCACCTCGGCTGACTCCTCGACGACCCGTTACCCGTCTCCTGAGCTGGACTCTTTTGACCGGTGTCGTCGGAGAGTGTGATTCTGGTGGTGAGTCGTCTCCCGCGTGCACCGCGAGGGAGCAGTGATCGATGATGGTCGACCTTGTCGTCATCCTGGTGGCGGTCGCGATGATCGGCTTTCTCGGCTGGTTCTTCTTCGGACCGAGAAAGGCGACCCGCGCCGTACTCCGCGAGGGGCAACAGGAGGCGGAGGTCACCGTCAGGGGTGGCTATTCACCGGACGTGATCCGGGTGCGGCAGGGCATCCCGCTGCGCCTGATCTTCGACCGGCAGGAAAGCGGAGAGTGCACCTCGCGTGTGGTGTTCCCCGATTTCGGCGTCAACCGGTCGCTGCCCGCCTTCCAGCGAACGACCGTCGAGCTGACCCCAGCCCGCAGCGGAGAGTACGACTTCACCTGCGGCATGAACATGGTGCGCGGCCGTCTCGTCGTCGAACCGGCCGGCACCACTACACACGGCACCACTACAGGACAGCCGGCCGGAGACCACCGCGCGGCACCGGAAACGGCTTCCCGCGAGCGGGACGAGCAGGGCGAAGACACCGAAGCGGCGGATCGGCGCGCGGAGATCCGTGACCTGTCGCGGCGGGTCCTGGTGGGCGCGCTGCTGACGGCTCCGGTGGCGGTGGCCATGATGGCCCATGAGGTGTTCAGAGCCGCGTGGGTGCCGGATCTGTTGCTCAACCACTGGGTTCAGCTCGCGTTGATCACGCCGGTCATGGTGTACACCGGCTGGCCGATTCACCGGGTCGGCTGGTTGAGCCTGCGTCACCGGTCCGCTGAGATGAACAGCTTGATCACGCTGGGCACGACCGCCGCCTACGGCTACAGCCTGCTCGTGACCGTCGCCCCTGGGGTGCTGCCCCCGGAGTTGCGCGACGTCTACTACGAGGCCGTCGGGGTGATTCTGACCCTGATCCTGGTCGGCCGCCTGCTGGAGTCGCGAGCCAAGGCGGGCACCGGGGAGGCGATCCGCAAGCTCATCGGCCTGCAGGCCAGAACCGCCCGAGTGCGGCGCGACGGCTCGGAGGCGGAGATCCCGGTCGAGCAGGTGGTCCCGGGCGATGTGGTGAGCGTCCGGCCCGGCGAGAAGGTGCCCGTGGACGGGGTGATCATCCAGGGGCGTTCGACGTTGGACGAGTCGATGGTGACCGGAGAGTCGATTCCGGCGGAGAAAGGCCCGGGGGACCGCGTGGTCGGAGCGACCGTGAACCAGACGGGAGCCTTCGTCTTCCGCGCTGAGAAGGTCGGCGGTGAGACGGTCCTCGCTCAGATCATCCGCCTGGTACGGACGGCACAGGCGTCCAGGGCGCCGATCCAGCGGTTGGCCGACGTGGTGGCGAGCTATTTCGTCCCCGCGGTGCTGGCCATCGCGATCACCACGTTCACGGTGTGGTTCGTCGCGGGTCCGTCCCCGGCCTTCACGCTGGCGCTCGTCGCGGCCGTCGCCGTGCTGATCATCGCGTGCCCCTGCGCGCTCGGCCTGGCCACGCCGCTGTCGATCATGGTGGGTACCGGCAAGGGAGCCGAGTCCGGCATCCTGATCTGCGACGCGGAAGCGCTTGAGACCGCGCAGAAGCTGGATGCGATCGTCCTGGACAAGACCGGAACGGTCACGCGAGGGCAGCCGGAGCTCACGGACGTGGTGCCGGTCGGCGACTGGCCGTCCGACGAACTGCTGCGCCTGGCGGCCTCGGCTGAACGGCCGTCGGAGCATCCGCTCGGTCAGGCGGTGGTGCGGGGAGCGGTGGCGCGCGGCCTGCGGCCGGCCGACCCCTCGGAGTTCGAATCGGTCACCGGCAAGGGGATCACCGCGGTTGTCGAGGGGCACCGGGTGCTGGTGGGGGGACGACGTCTGCTGTCCGCCGCTGGAGTGGACCTCTCTGCCCTGGAACGGGCAACCGATCAGCTCGTACAGGCGGGCCGTACACCGATCATGGTGGCCGTCGACGGTCAAGCCGCCGGGGTGGTGGCGGTGGCGGACACGGTCAAGGACGACTCCCGTGACGCCGTCGCGGCTCTGCGGAACCTCGGACTGCACGTCTTGATGATCACTGGAGACAACCGGCGTACCGCCGAGGCCATCGCCCGGCAGGTCGGCGTCACTCGCGTTCTGGCCGAAGTGCTGCCCGAGCATAAGGCGTCCGAGATCGCGCGACTGCGGCGTGAGGGCCTGCACGTCGGCATGGTCGGTGACGGCATCAATGACGCGCCCGCGCTCGCCCGGGCCGACGTCGGGTTCGCCATCGGCACGGGTACGGACGTCGCGATCGAGGCCTCCGACATCACCCTCATCTCCGGGGCGCTCGGAGGCGTCGTCACCGCGGTACGCCTCTCGCGGGCCACGATGCGGAACATCCGGGAGAACCTGTTCCTGGCCTTCGTGTACAACGTGATCGGCATTCCGGTCGCCGCGGGTGTCCTCTATCCGTTCCTGGGCGTCCGGCTCAGTCCCATCGTCGCCGCCGTCGCGATGGCGCTGTCGTCGTTGTCGGTGGTCGGCAACGCCAACCGGCTGCGCCGCTTCGCTCCGCCGCCCCTGCCGTCCGCGCCGCCGGTTCCCGCCGACCTCCGGGTCTCCGTCGAGACGGGGACCGACACCGAACTCATCGGCTGGGCGTGATCAGCCCGTAGTGCCCGTCGTATCGGTGGTAGAGGAGGTTGCCCCGGCCGGTCTCCACGTCGGCGAAGAACACGAAGGGCAGTCCGGCCGCCTCCAGCCGTTCCCTCGCCTCCTCCACGGTGAGGACGGCGGCCGGTGTGGTGCTGATCGTGAGCGGTACGGACACCGGACCGAGCCGATCGGGCCAGGGCACGACCTGGGCCAGCCGGTAGCCCGCTCCCTCGCGATAGATCACACTGTCCTGGCCGGTGTCCACCTCGGTGAAGAGGTGGTAGTCGTAGTCGAGCTGCTCCATGTCGAAGGCTGCCTCGTCAGGCGTCGCCCAGGCCAGCTCGTACGTCTTGCGGCGTGCGATCCGGCGCTCTTCGGCCGGGCGCGGGAAGAAGGGCAGGGAGCGCCGGGGAGGGCTGTCGTGCCGCCACTCGCCGACGTTCTGCGGCGATCGTCCACGTAGGTCCTCCCAGTCTCGGGAGGTACGGCGCAGCCGCGTCCTGATCCGGTCACCGAGCAGACGGATGGCCTGGTGCATGGATTCGGCGACCGCCTGGGCGCGGATGATCCGGCCGTTGACGTCGAGGTTGGCCTGCGCGGCGCAAGGGCGCGCCACGGCCGGATCCGCCGAGGTGCTGAGCTTCACCCGGGCGTACAGCACGGGCTCGTGGGAGACCCCGGCCGACGCCGCAACCGTCTCGCGGGCCTCATCGATCGCACCGGTCGGCACCGCGCCGCGCGTACCCATCTGTACGTCGGCCGGATCCAGCGCGATGGGCGTGTCTCGGCGGTTCATGCCGACTCACCTCCTGTGAACACGAGGCCGGCGGCGAGCAGCAGTTCGTGGGCGAGCCGGGCGGTGTGCTCGGGGCGCGCCTGGCCGGGTTCTTCCAGGGGGCCCGCCTCCATGCCGCGTGCGAGAGCCAGGGTCGCCTCGGCCAGGGCCCGGACCTGCTTCTCGAGGCCGCTGACCCGAGCCTTGAGAAGGTCCAGTTCGATCTCCACTCCGGTCGCGGGCCCGGTTCCGGACTCGTGATGCGTCATCGGATCCCACCCCCTATGGGACGTGTCCTACTTTCCAGCCTCCCGGGGCGCGGGCCATCGGCCCAGGGACTTCTGTCCATCCGGCGTGGGACCTTACGCCGTTTCCGCAGACCGGCGCGGAGGGCCGGCCGCTCCTCGCGGATCCGGGGCTGGTCTGGACCGATGCGTGCTCATGGACAGCCCGCAAGATCTGCCCGTATCGGAGCCGGCGGTCACGGACCGGAAAGCTGGGATCTATGCCCGGGCCCGGCTGTACGGGTAGTCCTTGAGGGTGATGGCGTCGGCCCTGCTCACCGCCTTCTCGATCAGGCCGGCCCACGGCATGTGGGGCGTCAGCTTGATGGACAGGTTCCGCATCCGGATGGCCAGCTCCGACTTGGGGACGAAGCCGTTGACGCCGCCCGGCGGCAGCTTGTGGTTCTGCTTGACGAACGCCCGCATTTCCCGCTCGTAGGCGGCGAAGGCGGCCTTGTGCTCTCCTCCGGCCGCCGCCAGCTCTCCGGCCAGCACGTACGCGCCGACCAGGGCCAGGCCGGTGCCGTTGCCGCCCAACGATGAGGGGCCGTATCCGGCGTCGCCGAGCAGCACCACCCTGCCGTGAGACCAGCCGTCCATGACGATCTGCGTCGCCGAATCGAGGTAGAAGTCGGTGGCCGCCTCCATCTCCCGGAGCATCGCGGGGATGTGCCAGCCCGCTCCGGCGAAGACCTCGGCCACGATCTCCTTCTGCCTTCGCTGGTCGCGGTGGTCGTAGTCGAGCGGCTCCGACGCGAACCCGAACAGGACTTTGGCCTCCTCGGGCCGCCGGGACGGGCGCAGCGCCGCCATCTTTTGGCCAGGGATGTTGTAGAACAGCTCCCAATCCTGGATATCGAAGACATTTCGCGCGGTGAAGTACGCCGTGTAACAGCCGAGGTCGCGGCTGAAGCGTGACTCGGGGCCGAAGGCCAGCGAACGGGTCAGCGAATGCGTGCCGTCGGCTCCTACCACCACGTCGAAGACGCGCGGCGCGGACCGTTCGAAGGTGACGTGAACGCCTTCCGGTGTCTGGGTCAGCGCGGTGATCGTGTCGTCGAAGACGTATTCCGTCTCGTCCCCGGTCGCCCGATGGAGGAGTTCGACCAGGTCGCCGCGGAGAATCTCCAACTCGCCGACCACGCCTGCCCCGCCCAGAAACGAGGCGGGCATGTCGGCGACGCGCCTGCCCGCCTCGTCCACGTACGACATCCCCTTGGAGTCGACCGCCACCCGGCGGGCGTCCTGGAGAAGCCCCATGCGCTCCACCACCTCGCGGGCGGCGCCGCGCAGGTCGACCGTGTGTCCGCCGAGACGTGGCGCGGGGGCCCGCTCGACCACCGTCACGGTGAAGCCGTAGCGGCGCAACCAGTAGGCCAGGGCGGTTCCGGCGATGCCGCCACCGCTGATCAGGACATTCGTCATCACATGCTCCCTCTCTCGTCTGCACGGCCACCGTATGCCTAGTGCGCGTACGTTGTTAAGTAAGCACTAGTGCACTAATTTGTGGAGTATCCGTCGAGGCTGGAGCGGCTCCGGTGCACTAGGACAGTGGGAGCAGACAGTGGGAGCATGAATCATGGATGAGGCCCAATCGCCGTACCTGCGCATCGCCGCGGAGTTGAGGCGACGCATCACGACAGGCCGGCTCCGGCCCGGAGATCGGGTGCCGTCGACACGACAGATCACGCGGGAATGGGGCGTGGCGATGGCCACCGCCACCAAGGCGCTGACCACCCTGCGTCAGGAGGGGCTCATCCGTCCCGTGCCCGGGGTCGGGACCGTGGTGGCCGATCCCAAAACGGGCGCCGTGCCGTCCCGCCGTTCGGCTCCCGAGCTGAGCGAGGAGCGCGTCGTGCGGGCCGCGATCGCCATCGCCGACGCCGAGGGCCTGGCGACGCTGACCATGCGCCGGATCGCCACGAGCCTGGGCACGTCGGTCATGGCGCTCTACCGGTACGTGTCCGGCAGGGATGAGCTGGTCACCCTCATGGCGGACAGGGTGCTGGCCGACGGCGGGCTACCCGAGCCGCAGCCGCCGGGCTGGCGGGCCTGCCTCGAATGGGCGGCCAGAACGCAATGGGCCCTCTACCGTCGTCATCCGTGGCTGGCGCAAGCCGTCTCGTTCACCCGCCCCATGGCCACACCTCACGCGATGGCCCAGGTCGAGTGGGCGATGCGGGCGGTGGACGGCCTCGGACTCGACCCGGTCACGATGGTTCACATCTACGTGACCGTGGCCAACTACGTGCACGGCACCGCCGCCCACCTGGAAGCCGAGGCCGAGGCCGTCCAGCAGACCGGCACCACCGACGATGAGTGGCTCGAATCCACTGTGATCCCCCAGATGCCCGAGTTCCCGCTGCTGTCGCAGATCCCTCCCGACTCCCTCGACCTGAACACGCTCTTCGAATTCGGCCTGCAACGCCTGCTGGACGGAGTGGCGACGCTCATCGGTTCGCATGGCGGCGGCGAGCCGAGCTGGCCGCGGACAGGGCCGCGATCGCCAGGGTAGGCGCCGGACCCGTCAGGCCGCGGCCAGCAGCGCCACTAGATCCTCCGGCATGGGCATGGGCTGGGTGAGGCCCACGCGGGCCCGGCCGGTGTTGCCTTCGGGATAGCGGCCCAGGGCCGAGCCGGGCGCGGCCACGATGATCCGCATGACTTGGCCGAGGGCCTCCCGCCGATCCCGTTGGGCGATCGCCAGGGCGAGCATCGCGATGTGGTTGCGGGTGTGCGGCCAGGGCCACGGCTGGGACAGGATGTGCGCCCGTTCCAGATGCCGCCACCGCTTCTCGGGGTCGGTGGCAGCGCGGGCGGCGGCCATCTCCCACAGGTAACAGGTGCGGACGCGCTCAGGCATGGGTTTGGTCATGGCTCCTCTGATCGTCGAGCGGGATGGGAACGGTCGCCGGTGCCGGGATGGCGAGCGTCTGCAGGGGGCGGGCCCGGCCGGCGCGCACGCCGTTGGCGATGACGACAACCTCGGCGATCTCGTGCACGGCCACCACGGCGGCCAGGCCGAGCACGCCGAGCAGCGCGAGCGGCATCAGGCCGACCACGATGGCCAGGGAAAGGGAGACGTTCTGCAGCATGATCCGCCGGGCGTGACGGGCATGCTCCAGCGCTTGGGGCAGGTGGCGCAGGTCCTCGCCCATCAAGGCGACGTCGGCGGTTTCGATCGCCACGTCGGTGCCCATGGCGCCCATGGCGATGCCCAGATCGGCGGTGGCCAGGGCGGGCGCGTCGTTGACGCCGTCACCGACCATCGCCGTGCTCTGCTGTCCGCGCAGCTTCTCGACTATGCGGGCTTTGTCTTCGGGGCGCAGGTCGGCGTGTACCTGGTCGATGCCCGCTTGGGCGGCGAGGGCGGTGGCGGTGGCGTGGTTGTCGCCGGTCAGCATCGCGATCTGGTATCCGCCCTCGCGCAGCCGGGCGATCACCTCGGCGGCCTCGGGACGCAGCTCGTCCCGCACGGCGATCGCGCCGATCAAGGTCCCGTCGTCTTCGACCAGAACGGTGGTGGCGCCGAGGTCCTGCATGCGGGTGACATCGGCGGCTAGGGCGCCCGGCTCCAGCCAGCCGGGGCGGCCAAGCCGTACCTGGCGACCGCTGACGAACCCGGTCAGACCGGCGCCGGTGACCGCTTCCACGTGCTCCGCGTCGGGGATGGTCTCGGCGGCGGCCAGGATGGCGCGCGCCAGGGGATGTTCGCTGCGGGCCTCCAGCGCGGCCGCCAGCTTCAGGACGCGCTGCTCGGACATGCCGGGGCCGGTCGCCACCACCTCGACGACGGCGGGCCGGTTGCGGGTCAACGTGCCGGTCTTGTCCAGGGCGATCGTCTTGACCGCGCCCAGGCTCTCCAGCGCCGCGCCGCCCTTGACCAGCACGCCGAGCTTGCTGGCCGCGCCGACCGCGGCGACCACGGTGACCGGGACGGAGATGGCCAGCGCGCACGGCGAGGCGGCCACCAGCACCACCAGAGCGCGTTCGATCCAGACCAGCGGGTCGCCGAGCACGCTGCCCACCAGTGCGATCAACGCCGCGGCGATCATCACGCCGGGCACCAGTGGGCGGGCGATCTTGTCGGCCAGGCGCTGGCCGGCGCCCTTGCGGGACTGCTCGGCCTCGACGATGGCCACGATGCGGGCCAGGGAGTTGTCCGCCGCCGTGGTGGTGACCTCGATCTCCAGTGCGCCGGTGCCGTTGATCGAGCCGGCGAACACCTCGCTGCCGGGCTCGGCCTCGACTGGAACCGATTCGCCGGTGATGGCCGAGAGGTCCAGCGTGGTGCGGCCTGCGCGGATGATCCCGTCGGTGGCGATCCGCTCGCCGGGCTTGACCAGCATCACGTCACCCACGCGAAGCTCGGCCGGGGTGATCACCCGCTCGGCGCCGTCGCGGCGCACGGTGGCCTGATCGGGCACCAACGCCAGCAGGGCGCGCAGTCCGCGCCGGGTACGGGCCAGGGAGTACTCCTCCAGGCCTTCGCTGATGGAGAACAGGAAGGCCAGCATCGCGGCCTCGCCGACCTCGCCCAGCGCGACGGCGCCGACGGCGGCGATCGTCATCAGCGTGCCGACGCCGATCTTGCCCTTGGCCAGGCGCCGCAGGGTGGACGGCGCGAACGTCCATGCCCCGGCCGCCAGCGCCAGCCCTTGCAGGCTCAGCGCGGCCCAGTCCGGTCCACCCGCCCAGCCGGAGCCGTAACCGGCCAGCAGCAGCACGCCGGACACCGCGGCCCAGCGCAGCTCCGGCACCTGCCACAGCCGCTCGGGCTCGTGCTCCTCCGCGTCTTCGGACTCGCTGATCGCACGGGGCTCATCGTGGCCGCACCCGCAGGTGTCACTCACCGCACACCCCGCCTTCCGTGGTAGCGCCTGACGCGGCGGTCCCGTAGTTCGGGCACAGCGCCACGGCCTCGCCGGTGGCCGACAGCAGCGTCTCGGCGGCGCGCAGTAGGTCCAGCAGCTCAGGCTGGGCCAGCGCGTAGAACATCTGCCGCCCTTCCGGTCGCCCGACCACCAGGCCGCAATCGCGCAGGCACGCCAGGTGCGAGGACGCGGTCGACTGCGCCAGCCCCAGCTCGGTGGTCAGATCCACCACCCTGCGCTCACCGCCGGCGAGAAGCCGGACGATCGCCAGCCGGGTCGGATCGCCGAGCGAGCGGAACAACGCCCCGGCCGCCGCCAACTCGGTTCGGGGCGCCGCGCCGGTCTCTGAGTTAATCATCGACATGCACCGATGATAGCGCTAGAGATGAATGATCGATAGTTATTGATGACAACGAGACCTCTCAATGGATAGAGGGGAACGCCTTCAGCAGTTTCCGGCGTTCCTGCACGGTCAGGTCGGCCATCTGCTTACCCTCCTGGACCTCGCTCGCCATGATGAGCGCGGCCACTTTGTCAGGGCTGTATCCGGGCAGAGCGCGCAGGACGCGGCTGACCGGGGTGCGTTTGACGAGGTCGTCATTCCGCCGGAACACCTCGGCCAGGCTGAGCCGTCCAGAAGCGATCGCCGTCTGGAGTTCCGTCTGGCCGTGCGGGCCGGTGAACGGTCCGATGGGCATCGAGGACGTGTCAGGACTGGGGCGAGTGGTGACCGATCGCCCGTACTCCTTCATGGCCAGACCCGCGGTCGGGGAGATCCGCTCGGTCCCGCCGTCTTCAGCATGGAGGCTGTTCGCCGTGGCCAGCAGAATGCCTGCGATGCTCGCGGCGGCGGCGGCGGCCACGGCGACCTGGCGCCTGGAGAGTCGCCCACTTCGCTGCCTGCTCGCGGCGAGTTTCTTCCGCCTCTTGCTGAGCCCGCGCTTTCTTTACTCTGCACCGGGGTTCGGGTGGCGACGGTTCGTGACGGGTATGTCGCCGACCGTCTTGACAGGTGGCCTTTGATCCGCTCTACACTCTCATGTGTGAATAATCGTTCAAACGTCGTGCCCCTGTCCGCCGACGCCTGCTCCTCGTCTGTTGTCGACGCGGAGCGGGTCGCCGACGTTCGACGGGCATTGCCCACGGAGCAGACGATCCAGGATCTCGCCCAGATCTTCGGCCTTCTCTCCGATCCGGGACGTCTCCGGCTGATATCCGCCCTGCTGGAGGGCGGGGAGATGTGCGTGTGCGACCTCGCGGCGGCGACCGGGCAGAGCATGTCCGCCGCCTCACACGCGTTGCGGCTGCTGCGGACCAACCGCGTGGTCAAGGTGCGCAGAACGGGACGGATGGCCTACTACCGGCTCGCGGACTCCCATGTGCGGATGCTGATCGATCTCACCATCGCCCATCTCGGACACGACGAAGGGGATCCCCATGACGACTGAGCACCGCAGCACCACAGGCCACGGCCATGGACACGGGCACGGAAGCGCTCGAGGAAACGCTCATGGACATGGCCATGGACACGGGCACGCCGTGAGCGCCCAGGCGGACCGCCGCTACCTCACGGGTGCTCTGCTGCTGATCGTCGGCTTCATGGCGGTCGAGGTGGTGATCGGCTTCATCGCTCGATCCCTCGCGCTCATCTCCGATGCGGGCCACATGCTCACCGATGCCGCCGCCATCGTCTTCGCCATGGTGGCGATGCGGATCGCCGCCCGGCCGCCCCAGGGCGGATTCACCTACGGCCTCAAACGCGCCGAGATCATCTCCGCGCAGATCAACGGCATCACCCTGCTGCTGCTCAGCGCGTACTTCGTCTACGAGGGTGTCCAGCGGCTGATCACTCCTCCCGACGTCGCGGGCGTCTACATGGTGGCGACCGGTATGGCCGGCATCGTCGTCAATCTCGCCGCCACCTGGCTCCTCAGCAAGGCCAACCGGTCAAGCCTCAACGTCGAGGGGGCCTTCCAGCACATCCTCAACGACCTGTTCGCCTTCATCGCCACCACTGTCGCCGGCGTCGTCGTGTGGCTCACCGGGTGGGGGCGCGCGGACGCCATCGCCGCTCTGGTCGTCGCCGCGCTGATGCTCAAGGCAGGCTGGGGACTGGTCCGTGACTCCGGCCGCGTCTTCATGGAGGCCGCACCCGCCGGCATGAACCCCGCCGAGATCGGGCAGAAGGCCGCGGCCCTCGAGCATGTGACGGAGGTCCACGACCTGCATGTGTGGGAGGTCACCTCCGGCTATGCCTCCTTGTCGGCGCACATCCTGGTGCGGCCCGGAGCCGACTGCCACGCCGTACGCAAGGCGGCCGAGCGCCTGATGCGGGAGGAATACGGCATCGACCACACGACCCTGCAGGTCGACCACGCCCCCAAGGACCTGCTCCCCGCGACGGACGCCCAGCGCCACTGCACCGACCCGCATGGGCCCATCCACCGGGCCGGGGATCCCCTCCCGGGGCGAGCGTAGTGACGGCGCGTCGCGCCTCCTCGGTGGCGGGCGTCCGGCGGTGGGCGTCCGGCGGTGGCTGTTCGGTTCTCGTGGCTGTTCGGCTCTCAGGGAGCGGGGATCCACTCGGTCGCGGTGGTGAGCGCCTCCAGGCTGGAGGGCTCGGGCGCGATGCCGATGCCGGGCCCCGCCGGTACGGCCAGCTCGCCGTCGGCCAGGGTGAACGGCGCGGTGATATCCCGCTCGTAGTAGCGCGCGGTCGCCGAGATGTCGCCCGGCAGGGTGAATCCGGGTAGCGCGGCAAGCGCCAGGTTGGCGGCCCTGCCGAGCCCCGTCTCCAGCATGCCGCCGCACCACACGGGCAGGCCGTGGGCGCGGGCGACGTCGTGGATCCGCCGCGCCTCCAGATAGCCCCCGACCCGGCCCGGCTTGATGTTGATGATCGAACACGCGCCCTGCCGGATCGCGGTGACGGCGTCCCGGGCCGAGGTGATGCTCTCGTCGAGGCAGATCGGGGTGCTCATCATGGCCGCGAGCCGGGCGTGGGCGTGCAGGTCGTCGGGGGCGAAGGGCTGCTCGATCATCGCCAGGCCGTAGGCGTCCAGCCTGGTCAGGTGGGCGGCGTCCCCAGGCTGGTAGGCCGTGTTGGCGTCGACGGTGAGCATCACGTCCGCGCCGAAGGTCTCCCGCACCCTCGCGACGGGTTCGACGTCCCAGCCGGGCTCGATCTTCAGCTTCACCCGGGCGTATCCGGCCGCCAGGTGCCGGTCGACGGTGTCGAGCAGGTCGTCGAGGGTGTCCGTGATGCCCACCGAGACGCCGACCGGGAGGCTGCGCCGTACCGCGCCCAGGTAGGCGGCGAGGGACACGCCCCGGGCCCGCAGCCAGGCGTCGAGCACAGCCATCTCGACAGCGGCCTTGGCCATCGGATGGCCTCGCAGATGGTGCAGGGCGGGGGTGACGGCGGCCGGGTCCAGGTCGACGGGGAAGAGCGCGGGAACGAGGAAGCGGCGGATCACGTCGGCCGCCCCTTCCAGATACTCCGGGCAGTAGGTCGGCTCGTCCTCGGCGACGCACTCTCCCCACCCCTCGCCCTCGTCGGTCGCCACCCGTACGAGCAGGGCGTTGCGCACGGTCTGAGTGCCGAGCGACGTGCGGAAAGGGGTGACGAGGGGGAGCGCGACGCGGCGCAGTTCGACGCCTTCGAGCTTCACGCGGCGCCTCCCCGGGCCAGCAGGTACCACCCGGACCGGGTGAAACCGGTGATCAGGTAACCGTCGGCGAGCGCGCCGCCCAGTGCGGCGCCGAGCGCGGCCCGCCAGTGCCTGGCGGCGCCCGGGTCGTCCTCGCGGAGCCTCTCGACGTCGGGCGGGGTCGCGCAGCGCAGTGACGGCGCGCCCCCGGCCTCGTGTACGGCCCCCGCCTCGTCCAGGATCGGCACGGCGGCGGTGAGACCATCCGCCGTCTTCGCCGCGACAGCACCGGCGTCCGCCCCGGGCGGAGACGCGGCCCCGGGTGGGGGAGCGGCGACGGGCCAGGTGACGAAGAGCCGGTCGGAGACGTCGCCGTCGTTGATGCCGTCGCTCAGCGGGCCGTAGAAGTCGGGCAGGTACTCGACGGCGGTCGCCCCGAGCCGGGTCAGGTTGAAGTAGGCGTTGCGGCGGACCAGCGGGTCGAAGGTCCAGGTAATGGCGGTCAGGCCGCGTTCGGCCGCCCAGGCGCGCTGGTGTCGCTTGAGCGCCAGGCCGACGCCTCGCCCCTGCGCCTCCCGGGCCACTCCGGCGATGTGGGAGTGCAGGGTGCCGCCGGCGGCGAGGAACCCGGCGGCGACACCCACCAGCTCGTCGTCGAGGAAGGCGCCGCCGACGTAGCCGCCGGTGTGGGCCAGGGCGCACATCATGTCCAGGGCAAGGGGCGCGTCGTCGCCGGGCTGGGTGCCCCAGGTCCGGCGCAGCAGCCGGTCGGCCCGCTGGAGGTCGGAGGTGGCGTGCAAGGACAGGAGGCGTACCCCGGCCGGAGCCGGGGCGAGGAGTTCGACCATGCTCCACAGCATCCCGCCGGGGGAGCGCACGCCGCGTTGGCGCGGACGACGAACTTCACCCGCCCGGTTTTGTAGTACCGCTCAGCCGTAGCTGGAGCGCCAGGACCAGGCGGGTGTCCGGGTCGTCCAGGTCGATCAGCTCGCCGATCCGGCGCAGCCGGTAGCGCAGCGTGTTGGGGTGCAGGGAGAGCAGCTCCGCCGCCCTGGGCACGTCGTAGTGCGCGGCCAGCCAGACGCGCAGGCTGCGCACGTAATGGGTGCCGTGCCTGGCGTCGTGCTCGGCGATCGGCCGCAACGGCTCGCCGTACAGCGAGGGCCGGGCCCGCATCGAGGTGTCGACGTCCATCAGGAACAGCGCGGCCGACAGTTCCTCGTGGTGGCCGACCTCGGCGCGGGAGAAGGGCCCGCACAGCGCGCGCAGCGCCTCCTCGGCCTGGCGGGCGCTCGTGGGAGCCGACGCGACGGAGGGGACGGTACGGCCGATGCCCGCGCGCCACTGCCCGCCGAGCCGGTCGGCGACCCTGGCGAGGGTGTCGGCGGTGATCCTGCGCAGCAGCGGCGTCGCCGAGTCCACCGCGACGATCGCGTAGGCGCGGCCGTCGACCGCTCCGGCCGCCGCGCGCATGCGGTAGGCGGCGAAGGCGGTGCGCAGCAGGTCACCGGTGTGGGTCGCGGCGAAGGCGTCGGCCGGGCAGGCGTGCGGGCCGACCGCCACCACGGTCACCGGCTCGTCGGGGAGCAGGCCGAAGGAGGTGGCCAGCTCCCCGACCGGGCCGACGCCGCGCAGCAGCCGGCCCAGGCACTCGTCGCGGCGGCGGCGCGCCTCGTCGGCGGCCAGGTTGATCCTCGCCAGGTGGGGCGCGGCGGCGCGGGCCGCCTCCGCGAGCACGTCCGCGGCGTCGGGCGTGAGCGGCTCCTCCGCCTGGACCGCCCAGATCGTGCCGAGCGCCTCGCCGTGCGCGCGGATCGCGATGGCCAGCCGGGGATAGAACTCGCGCGGCTCGTAGCTCCACACCGCGTCCTCGGCGCGCAGCACCGCGGCGTACTCCTCGGCGTTGCTCGGGTGCTCGGGCACCCTGCGGCCCAGGATTCCCTCCCTGCGCAGGTCGTCGATCCGCTGTCCCTCGACCGTGGAGTAGGCGAGCACCCGCATGGCGAGGTCCTCGATCGCCACGGCCCCGCCCACCCTGATCGCCACCTGGTTGGCCAGGGTGAACAGGTCGGCGGCCCAGGCGTCGCTCAGGCTCTCGGCGGGAGCCACCACCGCGAGCAGGGCGTCGACGAGCGTGTACAGCTGCCCCCAGGACAGGTCGGGGGCGGCGGCCAGCAGCGCCGTGCCGGCGGCGTGGGCCGCCTCGGCCAGCGGATCCGGGTCGCAGGTGCCCGTCTTGACCACCACGACCGCCGCTCCCGCCTCGCCGGCGCGGGCCAGCACCTCGGCGGACGGCCGCCCGGTCACCAGCAGCACCGCGCCGTCGAGGCCCGTCACGGCCTCCTCGGGGTCGTAGATGACCGGCGTCCCGACCAGCGGCTCCCTGCCGCGCGGCAGGGCGAGCGCCCGCACCACCTCGCCGCCCAGGCTGTCCAGCAGGACCCCGAGGGTGACCCGCCCGCGTGCGGTCACGGGGTGTTGTGGCCGACCAGGACGGCCAGGTTGTTGCTCGGTCCCGCCGCCTGCGCGGTGTTGAGGGAATCGCCGAAGGTGGCGAACGCCTCCCCGGCCAGTTCGGCGGGCATGATGCCCGAGGTCTCGGGGTCGGCCGGGCCGCAGGAGAAGCCGCAGTTGCCGATGATCTCGGTGGTGACGCCCTGGTGGAGCTTGTACGGCTGAGGCTCGCCGACCTCCCTGGCGGGAGTGCCGAACCCGTCGTGAACGGTTCCGTGGCTGAGCAGCAGGTCGTGCATAGGACAAGACTTCCTTCCGGAACACTCCGGCCACTATGGACCAAAGTATGGAAATAGGGCGCAAAAAGTCGTTCTGCGGGATGACTGTCGGCGACCGTCAGCGCGGGATTCCCACCGGACGAGTGCCGTCCGGTTGGCCGGTGAAGCGCATCCGGCGCAACCCGTCGCCGCTGAGAAGCAGGTCGCCGGAATCAGGGCGGAGGGTGAACGGCCCCGCCTGCCACGCTCCCGCGGGCGCGGGCTCGACGGGCAGCCGCAGCTCCGGCCCGACGCTCAGCTCGCCGTCCCGCACCGTGGCCAGCACGCCCAGCTCCTGGCTGAGGTAGACGCCGTCGGGCAGCGGCTCCGTACCCGGCGGGTCGCACGGCACGAAGGCGACCGGGCGCCGGGCCGCCGACGAGGTGCCGAGCAGCAGCCGGTCGCCCTCCACGGCCAGCCAGGCCCCCTCCGCGTCGCCCATGCCGTACCAGCGGCCGTCCTCGGCGGGGGCGAACTCCACGGGCGCGCCCCCCAGGACCAGCTCGATCCGGCCGTCCGGGCCCACACCCAGGGTGAGGGTGCCGTCGCCCGCCGGGTCGTGCCAATGGCCGGTGGGCGCCTGCCCTTGCTTCTGCCCGTGCTCCTGCCCCTGTTCCGGTGCCGCTCCGGTGCCCGGCCGGTCCGCGATCGGCGGCTCGCCCAGCAGGACGCGGGCCAGGCGCTCGCTCAGCGCGACCGGGTCGATCGCGGTCTGGTTGGACAGCACGGCGACGCCGAAGCCGGGATCGGGCAGGTAGAGCAGGTTGGACAGGTAGCCCTGCATGCCTCCCGCATGCCCGTACGCGGGACGGCCCGCCACCTCGGTGTGGTAGATGCCGAAGGCGTACGGCAGGACGGTGCCGTCGGCCAGCACGGCCCGTTCGAGCAGCGCGTCGCGCAGATCGGCGCCGAGCACCCGCCCGTCGGCCAGGAAGCCGAACCAGGGGGCCAAGTCGCTCACGCTGGTCGCCAGGCCGCCGTCGCCGACCGCGCTCTCCTGGGTGTCGGCCCGCCGGGGCTCGCCTTCGGCGTTGGCGTAGCCGTACGCCAACCGGGGCAGCGGCAGCGACACGTCGTCCCTGAACACGGTGTCGTCCATGCCGAGCGGGGAGAGGATCCACTCGCGGGCGAACTCGGCGAGCGACCGCCCGGTGACCTTGGCGACCACGACCGCGGCCAGGATGTAGCCGGTGTTGGAGTAGCTGAAGTCGGTACCCGGGGGGAAGGTCGTCGCGCGGAGGCCGGCGATGATCCTGAGCAGCCGCTCCTCGCTCATCTCGGCCAGCGGCACCCCGGTGAGCGCCTGGAGCGCGTACCACTCCGGCAGGCCGCCGGTGTGCTGCAGGCACTGCCGCAGGGTGACGGGGACGTCGAGGCTCAGCTCGGGCGCGTGCGCTCTGACGTCGTCGTCCAGGCTCAGCGCGCGATCCCTCGCCAGCAGCAGGACGCACGCGGCGGTGAACTGCTTGCTGGCCGAGGCGATGTCGAAGCGCGTACGGGCGTCGATCGGGACGCCGAACTCCACGCAGGCCGCGCCCGCCGCGGTGGTGAGCAGCGCGGCGCCGTCGGCGTAGACCCCCACCGCGAGCCCGGGGTCACCCGGCTTGACCAGCGGGGAAATCTCGTGTTCTACCAGCTCAAGATCCATGATTTCAGTATCACGACGTGACATGGCGGACCTTTTGGCCGCCGATGCAAAGTTGGCGACCGCGTTTTGGCGTCCGCGACGATGGGCGCCCGGCAACCTTTGGCTCGCCACCACAAGCCCGGCGACAGGTGCCCGGTCTACGTTCGCGGCCGCTCAGCGACGTATACCGAGGTCAGGTTCCAGAAGACCGGCTGATTCCTGGTGCGGCCGGCGGGAACGGGCCACTGCCCGTCTCGGCCATGGCGATCTCGTCGTACGCGGCTTGCCTGCGGAAAGTAGTCTCATGTGTGCAAAAAGTCACCTCTGTCGGGTATGAGGGGGCTGGGCGGTGCTGTCGTCTTCGACGCCTGTCGGCTTGGAAGACGACACGTGAGGAAGAGGTGGCGATGGCGGAGCCTGACCGTGGTGCTGACCTGGGCCCGGTCCCGCAGCAGGTGCTGAGTCCGCTGACGAGGGCGGCGATCTTCTTGGTGGTCACGGTCGACCCCGGTGGTGAGCCCGTCGTACGCAGTCTGTTGCCGGATCTGTCGGGGTTGCAGCGGGCCGTCGGCTTCCGGGTGCCGGAGGGCGGGCTGAACTGCGTCACCGCGATCGGTTCGCAGGCATGGGACCGGCTGATCGGCGGGACGCGCCCGGCGGAACTGCACCCCTTCCGCGAGCTGGCCGGCCCCGTCCACCGCGCCGTGTCCACGCCGGGCGACCTGCTGTTCCATATCCGGGCCCAGCGGATGGACCTGTGCTTCGGGCTGGCGTCGCAGATCATGGATCGGCTGCGCGGCGCGGTGACGGTCCGCGACGAGGTGCACGGATTCAAATTCTTCGACGTACGCGACCTGCTGGGGTTCGTGGACGGGACGGAGAACCCGGTCGGCCCGGCGGCGAGCGCCGCGGTCCTGATCGGCGACGAGGATCCGGACTTCGCCGGCGGGAGTTACGTGATCGTGCAGAAGTACCTGCACGATCTGCGGGCCTGGAACGCCCTGCCGGTCGAGGCCCAGGAAAGGGTGATCGGCCGCACGAAGCTGTCCGACATCGAGCTGGACGACGCCGTCAAGCCAGCCGACTCGCATGTCGCGATGACCACGATCGTCGATCCCGATGGCACCGAGCGCCAGATCCTGCGGGACAACATGCCCTTCGGGGCCGTCGGTTCCGCCGAGTTCGGCACGTACTTCATCGGCTACGCCCGCACCCCGGCGGTCACCGAACGGATGCTGGAGCGGATGTTCCTGGGCGATCCGCCGGCGAGCCACGACCGGATCCTGGACTTCTCCACCGCAGTGACCGGCACGCTGTTCTTCGTCCCCAGCGCCGACTTCCTCGACGACCTGCCCGATGTGCCCCGCGGCACAGCCGAGACCGCCAGGGAGACCGAGAGGGAGACGGAGGCCGAGAGCGATGCCGGGTCCGGGAGCGGGTCCGGGGCGACATCTGATGCCCGGACTCCGTCCGAGGGGTCCCTGGGGATCGGCGACCTGAAATGGAGCAGTGCCCGATGAACAACCTGCACCGTGAACTGGCTCCGATCTCCGCCGCAGCGTGGGCCGACCTGGAGGACGAGGCACGGCGCACTTTCGAGCGCCACGTGGCCGGGCGCCGCGTCGTCGACGTTCCCGACCCGGGAGGTGTCCAGCTGTCGGCGGTCACCACCGGGCGCCTGGAGGCGATCGACCCTCCCGCCGAGGGCATCATCGCTCACGCGCGCCGCTCGCAGTCCCTCATCGAACTGCGCGTGCCGTTCAGCGTCGATCGGCGTCAGGTGGACGACGTCGAGCGCGGAGCGAGGGACGCGGACTGGCAGCCCGTCAAGGACGCCGCCCACCGGATCGCCTTCGCCGAAGACCGTGTGATCTTCGAAGGGTATGCCGCGGCCGGCGTCACCGGCATCCGCGACGGCTCGACCAATCCGGCGATCACCCTGCCGGCCGAGGTGCGCGACTACCCCGAGGCCGTCAGCCAGGCGGTGTCCGCGCTCCGACTGGCGGGCGTCGGCGGCCCGTACAGCCTGGTTTTCAGCGCCGACGCCTACACGGCCGTCGGCGAGGCCTCCGACCATGGCTACCCGGTTCACGAGCACGTCGCCCGCCTGCTGGACGGCGGCATCATCTGGGCGCCCGCCATCGACGGGGCGTTCGTGCTGTCCACCCGAGGCGGCGACTTCGAACTGCGCATCGGTCAGGACGTGTCGATCGGCTACCTGTCCCACGACGCCACCAGCATCCGGCTGTACTTCCAGGAGACGATGACCTTCCTCGTGTACACCGGGGAAGCCGCGGTGACGCTCACGGCACCGCCCCGGACTGCCGGTTGACGCCGACCTGATCACCCTGCTCACCCGGCTTTCCGCCCGGCGCGCAGTCCGCGCGCTATTCGGCGGTCGAGGGGGAGGTCGCCCGCCGGTAGTCCTCCAGGACCTGCTTGCGCCGCTTGGCGGGAAGACGGTCGATGTAGAGGCGGCCCTCCAGGTGGTCGGTCTCGTGCTGCAGGCAGCGGGCCAGCAGCCCCGTGCCCTCGACCGTGATCGGGTTCCCCGCGGCGTCGAAGCCGTGCACCGTGGCGCGGTCGGGACGGGCGAGCGGGGCCCGCTGACCCGGAACCGACAGGCAGCCCTCGTCGCCGTCCTCCAGACGGCGCTCGCCGCTCCCAGGCGTGACCAGGGTCGGGTTCACCACCACCCCTTTGCGGAACTCGTCGGTCTCGTCGGGGCAGTCGTAGACGAAGACGCTCAGGCCGACGCCGATCTGGTTGGCCGCCAGCCCGACGCCCTCGGCGGCGTACATGCTGGCGAACATGTCCTCGACGAGTGCCGCGAGCTCCTCGTCGAACCGGGTCACCGGCGCGCACGGGCGGTGCAGGACCGGGTCGCCCACATAGCGGATCGGTCGGACGTTACCCCGGCCGGAAGTTTCCATGGCTGCCTCTCTGGTTCATGGCTCCGCGGAGAAGTGGCGGAGAAGCCACCGTGAGGGTGGGTGGCGGTCCCGAGGAGCACCGCTCCGCCGACCCAGTCAATCGCCGTATATTCCTTGTTGCAAATTAGATGCAACAAGGAGTGTGGGATGACGGTCGTACTCGGCATCGAGACCTCCTGCGACGAGACCGGCGTGGGAATCGTGGCCGACGGCCGCCTGGCCGGTGAGGCCCTTGCCTCCAGCATGGCCCAGCACGCACGGTTCGGGGGAGTGGTGCCGGAGATCGCCGCCCGGGCCCACCTGGAAGCGCTCCTGCCGTGCGTGACCGAGGCGTTCGCCGCCGCCGGCCTCACACCGTCGGATGTGGACGCGGTCGCGGTGACCGCCGGACCCGGTCTGGCCACCGCGCTGCAGACCGGAGTCGCGGCGGCCAAAGCGTTCTCCCTCGCCTGGGACGTTCCGCTGTACGGCGTTCACCACCTGGCGGGCCACGTGGCCGCCGACACCCTGGAACACGGCCCGCTCCCGGAGCGCTGCGTCGCGTTGATCGTCTCCGGCGGGCACACCTCGCTCCTGCTCCTCGACGACCTGGCACGCGATCCCATCACCCACCTCGGCGACACCCGTGACGACGCGGCGGGGGAGGCCTTCGACAAGGTGGCCAGGCTGCTCGGCCTGCCGTACCCGGGAGGGCCGTCGGTGAGCCGGGCCGCGCTCGACGGCGACCCGCGTGCGATCGCCTTTCCCCGCGGCATGCCGGGCAGCCACGACTTCTCCTTCTCGGGCCTGAAGGCAGCGGTGGCCAGGCACGTCGAACGCGGTCCGGTCTCGGTGGCGGACGTGGCCGCCTCCTTCCAGGAGGCCGTGGTGGACGTGCTTACCGGCAAGGCGGTGGCGGCCTGCCGTGAGCACGGGATCGACACCCTCGTCATGGTCGGCGGAGTCGCCGCCAACCACCGGTTGCGAGAGCTGGCCGCCGAGCGCTGCGCGGCGACCGGCATCACGCTGCGCGTCCCGCCGCCCCGCCTGTGCACCGACAACGGCGCGATGATCGCCGCCGTGGGCGGCCTGCTGCACGCGGCCGGAGCGCCCGCATCCCCGCTCGACCTGTCCGTCGATCCCTCGGCCCCGCTGGCGCGGGCGTCGATCGCCCGCTGAAGAGTCCGCCCCACCCCGCGTCGGAGCCGGGTGGCGGACTCGACGACGCCCTCATACGGACGAACGTCGAGCTCCGGGCCGAGGACCGTGGCCAGGTCACTGTTTCTCGACGGTGTTCCGATCAGGGAAGGCTCTTTCATCAACGCTTCCCGGACGTCTTGTCCGCCGTAGCTGTGGGTCGTTGCGCTGCGGTGGGTGGTTGCTCCGGCGCGCCGTGATAGTTGCGTCCCGGTGATGCCGCTGTCGCGGCGTTCGCGGGCGCGGTTGTTGCTGGCACGGTCCTACGCGCGCCTCCACAACCACCCACCTCCGCTCCGCTTCCCGCCGCCCTTGCCTCGGCTCTGCGCTCCTCCATATCGGGCGGCTTTACCGCCGTTCTCGCCTGCGGCCATCTCTGCCAGGGCCATCCGGTCACCCCGCCGCCGGCGGTCACGCCCATGGTCGGCGGTGTACTGGTCACGAACTCCGGCACGGACCATCTCCGGACGGACCTTCTCCGGACGGACCTTCTCCGGACGGACCTTCTCCGGCGCGGACCTTCTGCGGCACGGACCTTCTCTGGATGGACCTTCTCCGGCACGGAACCCGCCGGTCGCCTCGGCGGGCACGGACCGGCCGCGGGCCTTGGCTGTGCTTTCTCGGCACATTGTGTGGCGCCCGGCTCGGAGGAGAGCGGAGCAGACGGGAGCGAGGACCGGAGGTTCCGGCAGGCGCAGCGGCCCCCCAAGAAACCCGATTCGAGAAGCCGCCCCAACACGGTCGGCCCTCAAACCGCCGATTCGCCCGCTCTGCCCCGCACCCGCAGGATGCCGCGTCCAATAGTTATTGGCGCACGGAAACTGTGATTCCAGGTGAATGTTTTCCGGCGCTTTATCGGGGTCGTCTGGGAAGCGTTTTTGTCGGTGGGGGTTGTTAGCGTTCGGGTGTGATTATCGAACGGCAGCCGATCCCCGAGGGCCTGGAGCTGATGGCCCCCGGCGTGGAGCTGGCCGCCGTGCTGGATGGGATCGATATCGCCAGGCTGGACGGCTTCGACGCCGTGATCGTGA
>NZ_BSSE01000037.1:0-58848 GCF_030268965.1 Microtetraspora sp. NBRC 16547
CCGGGGGCCGTCCCGGTGACCGAAGCGGCGGGCGACCAGCGAAGATCGCTGCACGCGCCCTTCCCTGCGCCACAACATCCTCCTCAACGATCGAGGTGTTGCGACGACCAGTTGAATCCGCCCTGGCAGCCGGCGTCGGAGTGATGCACCAAGCTGCCGCGCGTTACCTTGCGCTGCCACAACGCCATCTCCACGGCGTCCAGCGGCAGGTCGGTGCGCAGGTGATCGGCCATCTTCCAGCCGACGATCATCCGGGAGTACACATCCAGGACGAACGCGACGTAAGCCCAGCCCTCACCGGTGGGCACATACGTCATGTCGGCCACCCACAGCCGGTTCGGCGCGGGCGCGCTGAAGTCCCGTTTGACCAGGTCAGCCGGACGTCTGGCCTGATCGTCTGGGATCGTGGTGCGCCGACCGCGGCCCCGGATCACCCCGCGCAGGCCGTGCTCGCGTATGAGGCGCTCAACGGTGCACCGGGCCACCGCGTCGCCCTCGCGCTTCAGCTGCACATGGACGCGACGAGCACCGTAGACCTCGGCGTACCTGCGGTCGCGCACGCCCTCGATCAAGGAGAGGACCTCGCGGTCACGCAGCGCGCGGGCCGACGGCGGGCGGGTCTTGGCCGCGTAGTAGGTGGATGGGGGAAGATCAAGAACCCGGCATACGGGCTCGACCCCGAAGCGGTCGCGGAGATCGTCGATCACTGCGACTGCCTCGTGCGGGGACGGTCGAGCTCCGCGGCGAAAAACGCCGAGGCGGCCTACAGGATGTCGTTGGCGCGTCGCAGCTCAGCGTTCTCCCTGCGTAGCGCCTTGATCTCCTCGCGTTCGGCGGTGGACAGCTGCTCGGGCCGGCTGCCGTCATCGGCCTCGGCCTGGCGGACCCAGCCGCGCAACGCCTCGCGGTGCACGCCGAGATCACGGGCGATCTGGGCGATGGGGCGGCCACTTTCCCGGACAAGCCAGACAGCCCGTTCACGGAGTTCATCGGGGTATTTGCGGTGTGCAGCCATCGTGGTGGCTTCTCCCTTCCCCAGCCGATCGTGCTACAAGATCGTGCTGGTTTCAGGGCCTCCACGAAACTCGGGTTGGCTCAGTCAGGCGTTCTGCCCACCAGCGGGCGTTGCGGGATTGGCGGTCGAGGATCGCATCAACGACGGCAGCACGGCGCGCGGCGGTGAGACCGTAGGCGTCGGCGAGCACCCGCACCTGGGCGGCTTGCGCGGTGGCCGGCGGCCAGGTGGTCTTGGAGGAGATGCACCACGGCCAGGCCATGTATCCGATGTCCTCGAGCGGATCACCGGGGGCGGCGGTGTCGAAGTCGATGAAGGCGACTGGTAGCCCTGCGCGGAACACCGTGTTGTTCGGTCCGGGGTCGTGATGGCAGACGACGTGGTGCTCCCCGGTGAGTCCGCTATCGCGGGTGGCGTCGTGCAACGAGCGATGGCTGGCAGGGGAGTTGGGCGAGTTGCTGCCGGCAGTTGCGGGCGCCGACGATGCGCCCCTGCGGGCCGAACGGTCCGTTGCATTCGCGCCGATAGCGTGGGGTGTCGCCGACGCTGATCCGGGTGTGGCAGCTCGGACACCAGCCGGTCAGATAGACGCGATGCTGGGGGCAGATCACGCAGGGCAGCAGGTGCCAGGTGATGCGCCAGATCGGTTCTGGGGCTACGGCGGCGTTGTACGCGCCCCGGACGGGACGCCATGAATTCATTCCGCCAATTCGTGAATCATTTCCAGCGTGCTAGGTTCAGGGCATTGCAGCAAATAAATCGGCATGAATTCATTCCGGTGGGAGAACCATGAAGTCGCTGGTCGTCGAGCGCGTGGAAACATTCGTCGTGGAATTGCCGTCCATCCGGTCGTTCAGCATTTCCGGGGGGAGTGTGACCACGGCGGGAAAGCCCGCTGAGCGGGTTCTCGTCAAGGTGACCGCCGGCGGGCTGACCGGCTGGGGGGAGGCGACGCCGACGCCCGCCTGGACCTACGAGACCGTGGAGTCGATCTCGACGACGATCCACCACTACCTCGCCCCCGCGCTGCTCGGACGGCCGGCGTGGGATCTGGACGGCGCCTGCGCGACCTACGAGAAGGTGATCAACCGCGGTCTGACGATCGGCTCCCCCATCGCCAAGTCCGCGCTCGACATCGCGCTGCACGACCTGCTCGGCCGGGCGCTCGGGGTCTCCGTCGGCGTGGTCTGGGGCCAGCGCCGCGTCGACCGGATCAAGCTCGGCTGGATCGTGGCCGGCCAGACCCCGGCCGAGGTACGGCAGGCGGTCGAGGAGGGACGGGCGCAGGGCTATCAGGCGTACAAGGTGAAGGTGGGCCTGCACGACGAGGCGACGGACGTCTCGGTCGTGGCGGCGGTCAGGGAGGCGGCGCCGGACGCGCCCATCTGGGTGGACGCGAACCAGGCCTACACCGTGGACGGCGCGCTGCGCATGGCGCGCAGGCTGGTCGACCTGGACGTGTCGGCGTTCGAGCAGCCGCTGCCCGCCAACGACATCACCGGCCTGCGCCGGCTGCGCGACCACAGCCCGCTTCCGGTCGCGCTGGACGAGAGCCTGCGTCACCCCTCCGACATGGCCACGTTCGTGAAGCTCGACGCGGTCGACATCGCCATCGCCAAGGTCCAGCGTTCGGGTGGTCTCACGCTCTCCCGCAGGCTGTGCCAGCTCGCGGAGGACGCGGGGCTGCGCATCATGGGATCGGGACTGACCGACACCGATCTCGGGTTCGCCGCCTCGCTGCACCTGTTCGCCGCCTTCGGCGTGGACACCCCCGTCGACCTCAACGGCCGGCAGTTCGTCCACTCGGCCTACGTCGGGGGGAGCACGGTAGAGGTCGTCGACGGCACGGCTCTGGTGCCCACGGGTCCCGGCCTCGGCGTCGAGGTGGACGAGGACGCGGTCCGCGCCCTCTCCACGGCGCACTGGAGCCTCTGACGTACCCGACGCGTAAGTCCGAGTCCGCGGGCCAGGGCGAGGTAGTGTGACTGAGCGTTTCAGTTGGTGGGAATCGCCCACTGAAACGCTCAGTCGCCGCAATTGATCGTTACGAGGCGCCGTTAGCCGGCTTCTAGAACGAAGAACAGGAAGCATAGGAACCTCGTGCCGGTGATCTCGCGGAACTCCTCGGGGAACAGTTCGCGGGCTTCCGGCACGTACGGCGGTTCGCTGATGACGCTGATGCGAAAGCCGGCCGCGGTGAAGGCTTCGGTCATCGCGTGCAGCGGCCGGTCCCAGAAGCTCATCTGGGCGGTCTGCCCGCCCATGGTCCATTCTTCGGTCCGGCTGCGGGTTCCGCGTGGTCGGCGCCCTCTCCCCCGACGACGCGGTCGCCAGCGGCCCATTCGCGACCACGATCCGCGCCAACCTGCAGCGCCTCACCGGAGGCGACCAACGCGACCTATCCCTCCCTGACGTCCTCGTCGCGGCGCACACCGCTGTCTACGCCGGCCAGCGGGGATGGCGGATCCTCGCCACGACGCCCACCTGGTACGGCGGGATCGACGTACGGGTCGAGGTCCTGCCCTAGCGCGGCCCCGGCGACCGGCATCGGCGTCCCCGGCAACCGGCTGGCCGCGGTTCACAGGTGGTCAGCGCAGCCAGTCGTCCAGGTGGGCGGCGACGAAGTCGTCGTCGACCAGCCAGGGATAGGCGGCGCGAACCCGGGCGATCTCCTCGGCCTGTCCCGGCGACAGGTCCTCCAACGGGTCGAGGCACCACGTGCCGGCCAGGAGGCCCTGCCCGTGCAGCACCTCGTGGACTCCCGCGATGCAGCCGTGGAAGCCGCCCGCCACGTCGAAGACGGCGCCGTTGGCGTCGGTGAGGTCGGCGGCGCGGCCCAGCAGGGAGCGGACGACCTCGTCGTCCCCGGCCCAGGCCCGCCGTACCTCCTCGAACATGTGCACCGCCGCGCGGGTCCACACGGCCCACTGGCCGAGCAGCCCGCCGACGATGCGGCGTCCCGCGACCGGCGTGAGCAGGTCGGCCAGGATGTTGTCGTCGTTGCCGGTGTAGAGCGCGATGTCGTCACCGCGCCCCGACGCGGCGACGGCCCTGACCACGTCGACCGTACGGTAACGGTCGAAGGGCGCCATCTTGATCGCCACCACGGACTCCTGCTCGCTCAGCGAGCGCCAGAAGGACGGGCTCAGCCTGCGGCCGCCCACCACCTCCTGGAGGTAGAAGCCGATGACGGGCAGCACCTCCCCCACGGCCCTGGCCCGCTCCAGCAGCTCCGGCTCATCGGCGCCCGCCACCTTCGGGGACAGCAGCACGGCGTGGTAGCCCAGTGAGGCCGCGAGCTCCGCCTCGGCGACGGCCTGGGCAGTGTCGCCGCATGCTCCCGCGACCATGACGAACGGCCGGTCCGCCTCCTTCGCCACCACGTCGGCGGAGATCTCCAGCACCGGCCGGAGCAGCCCCGCCTCGCGGATCTCGAACTGCGTCGTGTGGACCGCGACGGCCGCGCCGCCCGCTCCCGAGGCGAGGTAGTAGCGGGTGAGCGCCCGCTGGCGACGCTCGTCGAGCGTACGCCGTCCGGTCAGCGCCAGCGGGTGGGCGGGGATGACGGTCCCTTCCCTGAGCAGGTCGATCGACATCTCAGAACCTCCCGTCGCGCACGGCGAACTTGGTCGGCTTTCCGGAAAGGGGCAGCCCGCGTGACAGCCAGTCGGCCTGCCACGCGATCAGCGTGTCGAGTGGCACGTCCGGATAGCCGAACAGCCCGTGGCAGCGGGAGGCGTCGTTCAGCAGCGCCGTGCCGCTCTCCTGGCCGGTGAAGGTCGCCTCGACGCCGAGCGCGGCGGCGATCCGAGTGGCCGTGCGCCGTACCGAGGCGGTCTCGGGACCGGTCAGGTTGAGCGTGAACGCCTCCGGGGCGCGCGCGTGCCGAAGCGAGCGCAGCGCGACCTCGTTCGCGTACCCCTGCCACACGACGTTGACGTGTCCGGTGGTGACGTCGACTGGCTCGCCCGCCGCCACCGTGGCGGCGATGTCCGCGATCACGCCGTAGCGCAGGTCCACCGCGTAGTTGAGGCGCAGGATCGCGACCCGGGTGCCGTACGCGGCGGCGGCGTGCTCGAAGATGCGTTCCCGGCCGAGGCAGCTCATCGCGTACTCGCCCACCGGTCCCGGCGGGTCGTCCTCCGCGCTCCCGCCGGAGGCCACGTCCACCAGGGGGTACACGTTGCCGGTGGAGAAGGCCGTGATCGCCGAGTCGCGGTAGCGCCGCGCGACGGCGGCGGGCAGCGCCGCGTTGACCGCCCACGCCTGGTACGGCGCGGCCGACGTGCCGAACTTGGCGCCGACCATGAAGACGACATCGGCCGCGTCGGGCAGCCCGGCGAGGTCGTCGCCGCCCATCAGGTCGTGGCGCACCACGTCGATGCCCTCGTCCTTCAAGGCCCGCGCGGCCTCCTCGTCGGACCAGCGCGACACGGCGTACACACGGGCGGAGTGCCGTCCCGCGGCGTCCAGCGCGCGGCGGGCCAGCCGGACCAGGCTCGGGCCCATCTTGCCGCCGGCGCCGAGCACGACGAGGTCGCCGTCCAGCCGGCCGACGTCGGTGACCAGCGCGGCCGAAGGGGTGGCCAGCCGGTCCTCGAGCTCCCGCTCAGAGGTGAACATGTCGTGCTCCTTCGTCGTGTGGCCGCCGGTAGCCCACGCCCAGCCGGTCGAGCAGCGGCAGGTGGGCGGTCAGCCGCCGGGTGAAGTCGCCGAGATCCCGGCCGGAGGACCAGGCGGCCTCGGCGACGGCGCAGAGGCGGGGGAAGGCGTTGTAGTCGAAGCGTTCCCTCGTGGGGAGGTACTCGCCCCAGAGCTGGGCCTGCATGCCGAGGACGCCCTGCCCCGCGTCGAATCCGTAGACGGTTTCCAGCGGGAGCGGTCCGGCGATGCTGACCGGCTCCCCGGGGGCGTCCGATTCGGCGTAGTCGAGATAGGTGTGCGTGTGGGGGGCGGCGACCACGTCGTGCCCGGCCCGCAGGGCGGCCTCGATCCGGTCCACGCCCCGCCACGCCATGATCACCATGTCGTCGGGCGGGTCGTGGTCGAGCATGTCGTCCCAGGCCACGGCGCGGCGGCCGAGCCCGCGCAGGTGGTCGGCGAGGAACCGCCCCCACCAGCCGAGCAGGGCGGCCGAGTCGGCGAGACCTTCGCTCTCCACGCGCCGTGCGGCGTCGGGGCTGGCGGCCCACTCGCCGCCGCGTACCTCGTCGCCGCCGATGTGGACGTACCGGGACGGGAACACGTCGCTCAGCTCGTCGAGCACGTCGCGGGCGAACCCGGCGGCGCGGTCGCTCACGTTGAGGACGTGCGACGAGATGCCCCACGATGTCCGCACCTCGACGGGCTCCGCGGCCGGGTGGCCGAGCCACGGGTAGGCCGCGATCGCGGCCGTGGAGTGCCCGGGGAACTCGATCTCGGGGACCACGGTCACGCCGCGCGCGGCCGCGTAATCCACCAGGTCGCGCAGCTCCCGCTGGGTGTAGCAGCCGCCGTGCGGCGTCCCGTCGAACCTGCCCTCCCGCGCGTGACCGGCCGGGGACTCGGCGCGGTGCGCCCCGACCTCGGTGAGCCGCGGGTGCCCGCGCACCTCGAACCGCCAGCCCTGGTCGTCGGTGAGGTGCAGGTGCAGGACGTTGAACTTGTGCAGCGCCAGCAGGTCGACGTACGCGCGCAGGAAGGAGAGCGGGCGCCACCAGCGGGCCACGTCGATCATGACGCCGCGCCAGGCGTACCTGGGCACGTCGCGGACGGTGCCGCACGGCACGCCGCCGGGCCCGTCGAGCTGGCGCAGCGTCTGGACGCCCCAGCGCAGCCCGGCGGCGGTCGCCGCGGCGATCTCGGCCCCTTCCGGGGTGACGGTGAGGGTGTACCCCTCCTCTCCCAGGGACGCGTCGTCCACGAGGCCCAGCACGATCTCACCAGGGCCGTCGCCGTCCGCGGCGGTGCCGAGCAGCTCGCGCGCCGTCTCGGCGTGCGGGCCGCTCACCCGCACGCCGCGATCCAGCGGGAACCGCCCCTCTTCCGGAATGAAGGAGGCGACCTGGGGGATCACCGCCCGAGCACCTCGCGGAAGGCGGCGAGTGCCTCGCCGACGGGCGGCGCGTCGGGGTACCACGCGCGCTCCCATTCGAGCGCGAGATATCCGGAGTAGCCGATGCGGTCGAGCTCAGCGAGCACGCCGGCCACGCCCACGGTGCCCTGTCCGGGCAGCACCGGCGCCAGCTCGGTGGGCGTCGCCGCGTCCTTGATCTGCACGTGCCGCAGGTACGGCGCGAGCACGTCCGCGGTGGCCGCGGCGCTCTCCCCCGCGCGCCACGGGTTGACCACGTCCCACAGCGCGCCGACCCGTGGTGAGCCGACCCCGGCGAGGACCCCGGCGATCGCCTCGCCGGTGAGGAAGACGTCGTGGGTCTCCAGCAGCACGTCGACGCCGTTGTCCGGCAGCCGGTCCGCCACCTCCGCGAGCCTCCGAGTCGCGGTGGCGGCCGGGTCGGCCTGCCCCTCCACCCCGCCGAAGACCCGCACGTACGGCGAGCCGAGCGCTTCGGCGATCTCGACGTGGCGCAGCACCTCGGCCACGGGGTCGCCGTCCGGCCGCGCCACGCGCGTGTAGGAGCAGACGGCGACGATCTCGACTCCGGCGGCGGCGAAGGCCCGCGCGACCGCGCGCAGGTCCCCGGGGGACGTGTCCGGCGACACGATCTCGCCCTCGGCGCAGCGCAGCTCCACTCCGGCGCAGCCGTACCGGGAGGCCACCGCGATCACCTCGTCGGCGGGGGCGCCCGGCATGCCGAGCGTGCTGAACGCGAGCGGGTTCACATCTGTCCCTTCACTGTGACGGTGGAACCGTGACGGGCGGACTCGTAGACGGCGAGGGCGACGTCCAGGACGGACAGCGCGTACTCCGGCGTGACCTCGGGCGTGCTCCTGTCCGCGCAGGCCCGCGCGAAGTCGGCGAGTTGCGCGGCGAACGCTCTGGCCATCTCGCCGGGTTCGGGAGCGGCCACCTGGGTGGCGACGCCTCCGCGGAAGGACCAGACGCCCTCGCCTCGGCTGATCCGTACCGCACCCTCGCCGCACACGATCTCGGCCTCGTCCGTGAACGGCAGGCCGGTGCCGGTGACGGAGATCGTCGAGCGGGTGCCGTCGGCGTGCCGCGCCAGGGCGACCGCCTCCGTCTCGACCGACCCGCCCGCGGGCCCGGCGATGTGGCCGGTGACCTCGACGATCGGAGATCCGACGAGCATCTGCAGCTTGTCGATGCTGTGGGTGCCGACGTTGAGCACGATCCCGCCGCCGGCCATGTCGGCGTCGAGGAACCAGCGGGGCCGCGCGGGGTCGGCGTAGTCGGCGGTACGCCGCTCCGAGGCCACCACGACGCCGCCGAGTTCGCCGGAGGCGAGGTAGGCGGCCGCGGCGCGCAGTGTCGGGACGAAGCGCAGGACGTGCCCGACCGCGAACACGACGCCCGCCGCGCGGCAGGCGTCGATCATGCGGATCGCGTCCTCGCGCGTGGTGGCGATCGGCTTCTCCAGCAGGACGTGCAGCCCGGCCGCGGCCGCGTCCAGGGTGATCGGGGCGTGCAGGGCGTGCGGGACGGTGATCACGACGGCGTCGAGGCCGCCCGCGTCGATCATCGCCTGGTGGTCGGTGAAGGCGCGGGCCCCGGCCTCGGCGGCCAGCTTCTCCGCCGCCTCGGCCCGGACGTCGCACACCGCGACGACCTTCGCCTGCCCGGCCGTCTGACGGGCGGCGGCCACGTGGAACTCCGCGATGGTGCCCGCTCCGATGACGCCCAGGCGCAGCCCGGATGATGTGGTCACGATTTCCTTTCCAGTAGGGATGGGGGCGCTTCAGCCCTTGAGTCCCGCGGACATGGTTCCGCGGACGAAATAGCGCTGGGCCAGGATGAACACGACCAGCATCGGCAGCAGGCTCATCATCGCGGCGGCCGTCACGAGCTGGTCGTTCCCGACGAACTGGCCCTTCAGGCTCAGCACGCCGACCGGCAGCGTGTAGTTCTCCGGTGAGGTGAGGTAGATGGTGGGCTCCAGCACGGCCTTCCACGAGGTGGTGAACGTGAAGACCGCGAGCGTGGCCAGGGCGGGCTTGGCAAGCGGCAGGTGGATCCGCCAGAACACCTGCCACGGGTTGGCGCCGTCGAGGCCCGCGGCCTCCTCGAAGTCCTTCGGGATGCCGAGGAAGGTCTGCCGCATCAGGAAGATGCCGATGGGCGTGGCCAGCCAGTACGGCGCGATGAGCGGCAGCAGGGTGTCCAGCCAGCCCAGCGAGCGGAACAGCAGGAAGTTCGGCACGATCGTGATGACGGTCGGCAGCATCATGGTCCCGAGCGCCATGGTGAGCAGCGCCTGCCTGCCCGGCAGCCGCATCCGGGCCAGGGCGTGGCCGACCATCGCGCTGGTCAGCACGTTGCCGATGACGGCGAGGATCGCGATCACGAGGCTGTTGGCGAGGTAGAGCCCGAACGGGGTGCGCCGCCACACCTCCGCGTAGTTGTCCCACTGGATGGGGTCGGGGATCCACGTCGGCGGCACCTGGATGTACTGCGCGAAGCTCTTGAGCGAGTTGCTGAGCGCGGCCACGAACGGCACCAGCATGACCAGCGCGCCCGCCGTGACCAGGACATACGAGATGGTCTTACGCATAGTGCACCCACCTGCGCTGGAGCCGGAACTGCACCATGGTGAGCGCGAGCACCAGCACGAACAGCACCCACGCGATGGCCGAGGCGTAGCCCATCTGGAAGAACTGGAAGCCCTGCCGGTAGAGGTGGAGCACGGTCAGCTCGCTCGCCCCGTGCGGACCGCCGTCGGTCATCACGAAGACCTGCTCGAACGACTGCAGCGTCTCGATCGAGGTGAGCACCAGCACCAGGAACGTGGTGCCGGAGACGCCGGGCAGCGTGATGTAGCGGAACCGGTTCCACGCCGACGCGCCGTCGATCTTCGCCGCCTCGTAGCGCTCCTCCGGGATGGCCTGGAGGCCCGCGAGGAAGAGCACCATCATGTAGCCGACGCCCTTCCACACCGCCACCGCCGCGAGCGTGGGGATGACCAGCGCCGGGTCCTGCAGCCAGTTCTCGGCCGGCAGCCCGAAGAAGTCGAGCACCTGGTTGGCGATGCCGGTCTGCGGGTTGAAGACCGCGTCGGCGACGTACGCGACCACGACCCACGAGGAGACGACGGGGACGAAGTAGGCCGCGCGGAACAGGGCCATGCCGCGCAGCCGCTGGTTGAGCGCGATCGCCAGCGCCAGGGCCAGGACGGTCTGAGTCGGCACGAACAGCACCGCGAAGTACGCCGTGTTGCCGAGCGTCCGCCAGAAGAGGCCGTCGTTGAACATACGGGCGAAGTTGTCGAACCCGACGAACTTCGGCGAGGACACCAGGTCGTAGTCGGTCATGCTGAAGAACAGCGAGGCGAGCAGCGGCCAGGCGGCCAGCGCGACCAGGTGGAGCAGGTAGGGCGAGGCGAAGGCGACCGCCCAGACCCGCTCCCCCGCATGCCGTTTCCGGGCGGGTGGCCGCCGCTCGGCGGCCACCTTTCCGGCTCGTCCGGTGAGCACCGTCACTGCGGCTGCCCCGCGTAGAAGCGGTCGATGACCTCCTGGGCCTCCTTCTGCCCGGTCGCGAGCGCGGTGTCCACGGGAGAGGCGCCGGACAGCGCCTCGCCCATCCGCTTGGCCAGGGCCTCGGTGTACTCCGACCACACGGCGTTGACGCCGAGGTCGGTGGCCGCGTCGAGCGAGTCGAGGAAGGCGTGGCGGTCGGCGGACAGGGCCGCGGCGGCGACCTTCTTGTTGATCGGGATCGCCTCGCCGAGCTCGGCCCACTTGCGCTGCGGGCCCTCCCCGGAGAAGAAGGTGATCCACTTCCACGCCGCGTCGGCCTGCGCCGCCGAGGCCGACTTGTTGACCACCCACGAGTTGACGATCGCGACGTTGCCGCGGCCGGCCGGGCCCTTCGGCAGCGGCGCCACCCCGAAGTCGACGCCCGCGCTCGTCGCGGGCAGGGTGCGGGCGTAGATGCCGTACGACATGGCGACGCGGCCGGTGGCGAACAGCGTGTGCACGACGCCCTTGCCGAGGCCCTCGGTGAAGGCGTAGTCGGGAGCGAACCCGTCCTTGCCCATCGCGCCGAGCATCCAGTCGAGCGCGGCCTTCGACTGCGAGCTGTCCACGACCACCTTGCGGTTGTCGTCGGTGACGATGTCGCCGCCGAACGCCTTGATGATGGGCCACCAGCTCTCGGTGAAGCCCGGCGAGTAGGCGCGGAAGCCGTACGTGTCGGGCTTGCCGTCGCCGTTCGTGTCCGTGGTGAGCTTCTTGGCCGCGGCCGCGAGGTCGTCGTAGGTCCAGTCGGCCGTCGGCTCGGCGACCTTGGCGTCGGCGAACAGCTTCTTGTTGTAGAACAGCACCGGCGTCTGGGCGCCCTGCGGGAATCCGTAGACCCGGCCCTTGGCGTCCCGGTTCAGCTCGATGCCGGAGTAGTCGGCGGCGTTGACCGTCTTGACCCGGTCGCTCAGGTCGGCGAGGGCGCCCCGGGCGGCGAACTCCTGCACGAGCACGCCGTCGGACAGCCACACCTGCGGCGCCTGGCCGCCGGCGATCTGGGTGCGCAGCTTCTCGAAGAACTTGACGTACGGCGCGACCTCCAGCTGCACCTTGATCGACGGGTTGGCGGCCGTGAACTCCTTGACGAGTTCCCGCATGGTCGTGTCGGCGGGGTCTCCCGCCGCGGCGTAGAAGCCGAGCCGCAGGGTGACCGCTCCCGAGTCGTCGGCGGAGCCGCCGCACGCGGCCGTGCCGGCCACGGTGAGGACGGCCACCGCTGCGGCGGCGAGCATGCGCACTCTCATTGGGACCTCCAACAGGATGGGGGGAAGGGGGGTGAGGATGACGGCCGGCCGACGGCCGGCGTCACAGGGGGACGCGGACCTCGACGAGGCTGCCGGAGGCGGCGCCACAGGAGGCCCGTACGGCCAGGCGGGGCTGCAGCACGACACGGCAGACGGGGGCGACGGGACCGAGCTCGATCCGGCGGAGCAGGAGCTCCGTGGCCATGCGGCCGACCTCCGCCTTGGGCGGCGAGACGGCGGTGAGCGGCACCTCGGACAGGTCGGCGACCTCGTCGTCGTAGGCGACGACGGCGACGTCGTCCGGGACGTTCAGGCCGACCCGGCGCAGATAGGGCAGGAGCGCGGTCGCCTCGCGGTCGCCGAGGCACACCACCGCACGGACCTTCTCCGTGACGCAGGAGTTGGCGAACGCGAGCATGTCGTTGCCGGTCCAGACGGGCTGCCGGGCCACGGCCTCCGGGATCTCCGGCAGTCCGAGGTCGGCGATTGCCTGGCGGTACCCGGCGAAAACCTGCTCGGACGTGGCGGTGCCGATCCGGCCGAGGTAGCCGATCCGGCCGCGGCCGAGCCCGTTCAGGTGCTGCACCGCGGCGTAGCCACCGCCGTGCACGTCCGTGCAGACGTAGGAGGTGGGGTCGGCCGGGCGGGGGTCGGCCGGCCTCCGTTCCACCAGCACGTACGGCACGGGCAGCTCCCGCAGCTTGGCCAGGTGCGCGGCGGGGTCGGCGACGAGGTGCAGGTTGGGCACCAGCAGCAAGCCCGCGACCCCGACGTCGACGAGCTGCTGGATCTGCGCGAGCTCGACGCCGGGGTCGTAGTTGGAGCACGCGAGCACGAGCTGGACGCCGGCGGCGGTGGCCGCCCGCTCGATGCCCTGGACGACCTGGGGGAAGTAGTAGGTGTTCGACGGGACGAGCGCACCGATGAGACGTGGCCGGGCTCCGGTGGTGGCGGAGGCGGTCACGAACGTGCCCGACCCCTGCCGGCGCCGGACGAGTCCCTCCTCGACCAGGAGGTCGACCGCGCGGCGCACCGTGTTCACGCCGACCGAGTAGGTCTGCGCCAGCTCGGCCTCGGTCGGCAGCCTGCCGCCGACCGGCCAGCGACCCTGCACGATCTCCTGCCGCAGGCGTGCGGCCAGGGTGCGGAATCGCCGTCCCCTTGGGAGGGAATTCATTCCATCTGGTGGCTCCATAACGGGATTCTTCTCGTCATATGTCCGTAATGTCAACCCTAAATTCACCCCATATTTCGCCGCCAAAAGGAATGAATTCGTCCCAATAACCGCACGGGAAAGGGCCGCCTCCGGCAGGGAGGCGGCCCTTCGGCGGGCACGGGTCACCGGCGGACGGTCAGGTCCGCACGGGCCCCAGGTGGCGACCCCAGGTCATGGCCCCAGGTCGCGGCCTCACGGCACGGTGAGGCCGCGAGAGGCGGATCACCAGCGGGCGGTGACGTCCTTGCCCTGGTCGTAGGCGCCGGCCCAGTAGCGGCCGGGAGCGGTCAGGCGGTGACCGGCGAAGCCGACCTCGCCCGTCGGCTGCTTCAACGCCTCGGACGTCGCGGTGGCCCAGCCGTCGGCGCCCGCCGTCACCGTCACGTAGCGCCCCGCGGAGAAGGTGAACCGCCCGCGCACCGTGGCGGCCACCGGCTGCCCGGTCTCCTTGTCCACGACGCGCAGCCGTACCCGCGCGGCACCGCCCTCCAGCGTGACGGCCATCGACTCCACCACCATGGGACGCAGGTCGGTGGTCCCGGTCGTCACGGCGACCGGGTCGGACACGGGGCCGCGGTGCCCTGCCACGTCCACGGGCACGATTCTGTAGTGATAGGAGGTATTGGGCAGCAGCCCGGCATCGGTGTAGGTCAGGCCACGCGCCTTGCCCGCGAGGGTGCCCGGTCCGGGCGTGAAGCCCGGATCCGTCGATCTGTGCACCTCATAGAAGTCCACCTCGGTGTCGTCGTACGCCCGACCGTAGGACAGGTCGACCGTGGCATGGTCGAACGCGACGGCCTTCGGCGGCGTGCTGACGCCCGTGGGCGGCCCGGAGTCGGCGGGCGGCGCGGGCCACTGCGCCGACGGGCCCCAGATCGTGGGCAGTTCCCGGTAGGAGTCGTAGTGGTGGAGCGCCACCCCGGCGAAGGCGGCACTGCCCGAGAACGCCTTGTAGACCTTCACCAGCTCCACCTCCATCGCGTCCCTGCCCTCCTCCCTGAACGTGATGCTGGAGGGGTCGCCGCTGGTCGCGATGTCCAGCGTCTCCACGCCGACCACCACGGAGAGCGGCTTGCCGATGCGCTCGGCGTAGGCGATCTCGCCCTCGGCCTGCGCGATGATGCCGGCGGAGCCGTCCGCCTGGTCCCGGTAGTCCATGATCGCGATGTAGTCGGTCATGTCCTGGATGTGTTCGGACATGGTGCGGGTGGTCCCGGCGTACGGGATGTCCGTGCAGCAGGCGGAGGTATCCAGCCACCGGGGCACCGCGGGGCCGAACAGCAGGGGCTGCCCGGACGCGTCCCGGCGGGCGATCATCGCTCGCAGCGTGTCCAGCCACTGGATCTGCACGTCGGGCTTGGCGCTCCCGAACCAGGGCAGGATGTACGGCTCGATGTCCACGTTGATCCCGTCGAAGCGCTCCTCGGGCGCCGACGAGAAGTTGTAGTCGAGCACCCGCTCCATCTCCCCGACGGCGCGGTCGCGATAGCGGGAGAGCGCGCCGAGATAGGGCGGCCGCGTCCCGCCGGCCACCGTGGCGTGCACCTTCATCCCCCGGCGGTGCGCCCAGGCCACGAGGTCGCGCAGTTCGGGGCGCGCGTCCTCGATCATGTCGCGCCCCGCGTACGTGTCCACGCCCAGGTACATCGTCGATCCGGGCGCGAAAACGGTCTCCAGCAGGCGGCGCGACCCGGAGTTGAGCACCAGGTTGTAGGAGGCCTTCTCCCAGATCCACATCGCCCGGTCCTGCTTGTGCGGTACCGGGCGTTCCTTCTTCGCCGCGCCGAGCGCGACGTACCGGCTGGCCGACCTGGACACGTGGCCGCGCGCGTCGACCGCCTCGGCCTCCAGGCTCGCCATGACGTCGCCGTACTTCGCCGGATTCACCAGCGCGACGTAGCGCCCGGCACCGCCGGAGGCGCGCTGCCAGGGGCCGCCGTTGACCCGGACCCGCACCGTACGCACGTCCGCGCCGGCGACGTTCACCCGCACCGGCGTGGGCCGGGTGAGCCGTACCCCGTCGGCGGGCTCGGCGATCGACACCTTCGGCGCCCTGGCCCGCGGGTTGTCCACCCGCAGCGTGAGCGGCTGCGACCACGTGCCGTACCGCGTCTCCGCGACCGTCGCCTTGGCGTAGACCTCGACCTCGCCGTCCATCGCGCTGGTGTCCAGGTCGTAGGTCCACGTCCCGGCGTCGTCGGCCTCCGGGTCGCTCACCCTGGCGCGCTCGATCCGCTCGCCGTTCACCACGACGCTCACGTCGTACGCCGCGGTGAAGCGTCCGGCGAGCCGGATGACGCCGGGGGCGGCCTCGGAGGAGTCGATCACCACCGACGGCGGCTCCGCCGCGCGGGCGGCGGCCGGGGCGGCCGGCGTGCTCGCCAGGGCGAGCACGAGCGCGCCGGCGATCCTCAGAAGCCCTACAGGCATAGAAGCCACCTCCACAGGAATGAATTAATGCCGGATTACGAAATATCCAGACATCGGAATCCGCGAGATGGCGAAACAATAACCCCGAAAGAATGGGAGAAGAATGGCATGAATTCGCGCCCCGTCCTGCCTGGGCGGGAGCGACGCGCGCGGGTCAGGCGTCCCCGGTCGACGCCCGCATCCACAGTTTGGCGGGAAGGATGATCGGCCCCGGCGCCGTCTCACCGTTGAGCCGCGCGATGAGCAGTTCGACCGCGGCCTTGCCGGAGTCCTCCGGCACGAGATCGAGGGCCGTGATCGCGGGCACGGAGTGGCGGGTCTGCTGCGCGTCCGAGCCGGTCGCGATGAGCAGATCCCGGGGCACGGAGAAGCCCAGCCGCCGCGCCTCATCGAGGACACCCGCCGCGTGCCGGCCCGTCTGGCAGTAGATCGCGTCCGGCCGCGGGCGCTTCCCCGCCAGGAACCTCCGGGCGGCGTCACGGCCGCCGTCCTCGCCGTCCGCCTCGGGGATGTGCAGCACCCGCGTCGGCATGTCGTGGCGTCGTGCCCACGACCGGTAGGCCCGCTCGGAGTCGACGTTCCACGCGTTGTCGTCCGTACCGGCCAGGAGGGCGACGCGTTCGGCGCCGCGTGATCGCAGCAGGTCGAGGACGCGTTGCGTCTCGTACGTGTCGTCCGGCCCGACCCAGTCGGTGAAGTCCGGCCGCCCCGGGTCGCGGCCGACGGAGACGACCGGCACGCCGGCGTCGAGCAGCCGGGTGAGGACCGGGTCGTCGCGCACCGGATCGCCGATGACGTAGCCGTCCACCCCGTGGGCGAACTGGGTGATGTCCGAACGGGTCGGGTCCGGCACGAGCATGAGCCCGAGGCCGTGGTCGAGCGCTGTCACCGCGGCGGCGCCGGCGAACCGCATGAAGTAGTCCACACCCGCGGGCAGGTACGACCCGATCGCGTCGAGCGGGCGCATGTCGAGCCCGAGGACGCCGGTGCGCCCGCGGCGCAGCCCGCGCGCCATGGGGTGCGCGCGGTAGGCCAGGCGGTCGGCGACGGCGAGGACGCGCCGCCGCGTGGCTTCCGAGGCGGTTCCCTTGCCGTTCAGCACGTGGGACACCGTCGTGACGGAGACGCCGGCCTCACGCGCGACGTCGCGGATCGTCGCACGGCCGGGTGTTGATCCCTGCTCGGACATACGCATCATCGTAGGACACAAAACCTTTTACTAAAACGTTTTGTCATGTATGGTCACTGCCTACCACGCCCCGGGCCTGCCCAAATAGCGCCCGAAGGGATCCAACCCCCCGCAGTTCGGAGGACGAGATGCGCAACTGTGCGAAGGTGATCTTCGCCGCCTCGCTGAGCCTGGGACTCGCCGCGTGCGGCGGCGCCGCCGGCCCGGCCGGACCCGGTTCGAAGACGGCCGACCGGAAGCTCACCGACCTCCTCGTGACCACCCCCGCCGCGCAGCGGGAGCTCGACAAGGCGACGTGGAACCTGCCCTTCGGCGAGCCCGCGTCCCTCGATCCGATCAAGGCGTTCAACTACCCGGAGAACACGGTCGTGGCCAACCTCTGCGAGGGGTTGATGCGGCTGGACCCGGACTACTCGCTGCAGCCGAACCTCGCGGAGAAGGTCGAGACGTCGGACCAGAAGACCTGGGTCTACACGCTGCGGGACGGCGTGCGCTTCTGGGACGGCGAGCCGATGACCGCCGAGGACGTGCTGTTCAGCCTCCGCCGCCACCTCGACGCGAAGGAGGGCAGCTACTGGGCGTCCGACCAGATCACGGGCAACATCGCGTCCATCGAGAAGACCGGCGACCGGCAGGTCACGATCACGCTGAAGAAGCCGGACGCCACGCTCAACTCGTACATGGCCACCCCCATCGGCGTCGTCGTCGAGAAGAAGCAGCGCGCCGAGGCGGGCGCGAAGTACGGCACGCCGGAGGGCGGGGTCATGTGCACCGGGCCGTACACGTTCTCATCGTGGGAGAAGGGCGCCACGATCTCGATGCTGCGCAACGACGCGTACTGGGACACGCAGCGGCGCGCGAAGACCAAGCAGGTCGACCTGCGGTTCATCGTCGACCCGGGCGCGATCGCGAGTGCTCTTGAGACGGGCGCCATCGACGGCTCGTACGACGTGCCCGTGGGCGCGGTCGACCAGCTCTCCGCGTCGAGCAACGGCACGCTGTACCTGGGCAAGTCGCTGCAGATGGTGGCCGTCATCAGCACCGGGGACGGCGCGCTCGGCAACCCGGCGGTGCGGCGGGCGCTCGCGCTCGCCACCGACCGTGAGGCGATCGCGGAGACCGTGTTCGCCGGCACCGCCCAGGTCCCCCGCTCGCTGGTGCCGCGCGGCGGCTGGACGTACGGCCAGACGGTGTTCGACCCGGCGTACGACGCCCTGCCCGACACGAAGAAGAACCTCGACGAGGCGAAGAAGCTCGTCGCCGGAGCCGGCGCCGGCAGCGCGCCGATCACCATCGCCTACCCCAGCGAGCGCCAGTTCTACGCCGATATCCTGTCCGAGATGTCCAACGCAGCCCGCGAGCTCGGCCTCACCATCCAGCCCAAGGGAGTTCCGAGCGCGCAGTACGGAGCCTTCTTCTCCGACGCCAAGGCCCGCGCCGGTTACGACGGCTTCATGACGACGAACTACATGGACATCCCGGACCCGCTCGCCTTCCTGCGCACCATCGCCGCCAAGGGCGGATCGCAGAACTTCGACGGCTCCGAGGACCCGCAGATCCAGAACCTCATCGAGCAGGCGGCCGGCACGCTGGACGAGGTGGAACGCGCCACGGCCGTCAGCGACCTCCAGGCCAAGGTCATGGAGCGGATGCCCTGGATCCCGGTCGCGGCGCCGTCGGTCCGGCTTTTCCTCAACAAGCGCGTGACCGGCGTGCCGGCGTCGTTCGTTTATCTCTACTACCCCTGGGCCGCCGACCTCGGTGCGGCGTGACCATGACGGATCCGGGGCGCGGCGACGCGCCCCTGACCTCCTGATCGGAGCCCTTGTGCTGCGCTTCATCATCCGGCGGCTCGGTGCGCTGGCCGCCACTCTCCTCATTTCGAGCTTCCTCATCTTCGCGGCGATGTACGCCGCTCCCGGCTCGCCCGAGAGCTTCCTCGTCCAGGGCAGGACCGTCAGCCCCGAGGTCCTCGCCTCCATCCGCGCGCAGTACGGCCTGGACGACCCCTTCCTGGTCCGCTACGGGCACTGGCTCGGCGGCGTGCTCACCGGGGATCTCGGCGAGTCCCTCACGACCCGCCAGGACGTCGCGTCGCTGCTGGCGTCCCGGATCCCGACGACCCTGTGGCTCACCGCGTACGCCGCCGTGCTGATCGTGGTGTTCGGCGTGGTCGTGGGAGCGATCGCCGGACTGCGGGGCGGCGCCTTCGACACCGCCGTCCTGCTCGGCTCCAGCGTGGGGTTCGCCATCCCCACGTTCTTCGCGGCCGTCCTGCTCATGAGCGTCTTCTCCGTGACGCTGGGCTGGTTCCCCGTCTTCGGATCCGGCTCCGGGCTCGCGGACCGCATGTCCCATCTGACGTTGCCGGCCGTGGCGCTCGCGCTCCCTGCGGTCGCGGTGGTCGCCCGGATCACGCGCACCGCCGTGGTGGAGGAACGCGAGGCCGAGCACGTCCAGATCGCGCTCGCCCGGGGCGTCCCCTGGCGGATCGTGGCCCGCCGGCACATCGTCCGCAACGCGATGCTGCCCGTGACGACGATCGTCGGGGTGAACATCGCCGCCCTCGTCGCCGGCGCGGCGGTCGTCGAGCACGCCTTCACCCTCGACGGCATCGGGGCCATGCTCATCAACGCCGTGCAGCAGAAGGACTTCGCCGTCGTGCAGGCCATCGCGCTCGTCCTGGTCGCGGTGTTCGGCGTGGTCAACCTGGTGATCGACATCCTCTACGCGGTGATCGACCCGCGCGTCCAACTCGGAGGTGAGAGCGCGTGAGCGCGGAAACCCTCGCGCGACCGGCGGCCCGGCGACGCGGCGGCGACCTGGCCGTATGGCTGGGCCCGCTGGGCATCGCCGCCGCCGTGATCATCGCGCTGATCACGCTGGCCGCGCTGTTCGCCCCGCTGATCGCGACACACGATCCCGACATCGGCAGCGTCGTCCAGCGTTACCAGGGCCCCAGCGCCGAGCATCTGCTCGGCACCGACCAGTCCGGTCGCGACCTGTTCTCCCGGCTCCTGTACGGCGCGCGGACCAGCCTCTTCGGCGCCGCGGTCGTCGTGCTGCTCGCGGGCGGGGGCGGCGCCGTGCTGGCGCTCGTCGCCGCGTGGTTCGGCAGGAACGTCGACGCGTTCCTCGGCCGCGTGCTCGACCTGCTGTTCGCCTTCCCGAACCTGCTGCTCGCCATCCTCGCCGTCGCGGTGTTCGGGACCGGCCTCGCGCAGGTCACGATCGCGCTCGCGATCTCGTACGTCCCGTACACCGCCCGCGTGCTGCGCAGCGTCGCGCTGCGGGAGCGGCGGCTCGCCTACGTCCAGGCGGCCGAGCTCCAGGGATTGTCCGGGCTCGTCGTCAGCCTGCGGCACATCCTGCCCAACATCGTGCCGCAGATCCTCACCGGGGCCGCCATCAACTTCGGATACGCGATGATCGATCTCGCCGCGCTGTCGTTCCTCGGCCTCGGCGTCCAGCCACCCACCGCCGACTGGGGACTGATGGTCTCGCAGGGCAAGGACTCCCTGCTGCAGGGCTACCCCCAGCAGAGCATGCTCGCCGGAACGTGCATCGTCGTCGCGGTCGCCGCGTTCAGCGTCATCGGCGAGCGGCTCGGCGGCCGGAAGGCGGGTGGCCGGGCGTGAGCGCGAACGTGCTCGAACTCGACGACGTCCGTCTCGCCCTGCCGTCGCGCCATGGCGACCGGACGCTCCTGCGGGGCGTCTCGCTGTCCCTCGCTCCCGGTGAGGCCCTCGGTCTCGTCGGCGAATCCGGATCGGGCAAGTCGATGACGCTGCGCACCGTGCTGCGCACCGAGCCGCCGGGTGCCCGCGTCACGGGCCGGGTGCTGCTCGACGGCGAGGACGTGCGGCTGCTCGGCGCCGCCGCGCTGCGGCGTGTGCGCGCCGAGCGGCTGACGATGATCAGCCAGAACCCGCGGGCCGCGTTGAACCCGGTGCTGCGCATCTCGCGGTACCTCGTCGAGGGGCTCTGCGACGCCCGCGGGGAGAGCCGGGACGAGGCCACCCGCCGGGCGCGCGACCTGCTCGCGCGGGTCGGGATCGCCGACGTGGACCGGTGCATGGACGCCTACCCCCACCAGCTGTCCGGCGGCATGCTGCAGCGGGTCGTCATCGCCGCCGCCATGGCCAGCTCGCCCCGGCTGCTGCTGGCCGACGAACCCACCACGGCGCTCGACGTGACCACGCAGTCCGAGGTCATGGCCATCCTCGACGAGCAACGCCGCGAGCACGGGATGGCCATGCTCTTCGTCACCCACGACCTCGAACTGGCCTCGGCCGTGTGCGACCGGATCGCGGTGCTGTACGCCGGGGAGATCGTCGAGATCGGGACGCCCGCGCAGCTCCACTCCGCGCCCCGGCACCCGTACACGCGGCTTCTGCTCGACTCGCGGCCCAGCCTCACCGCGAAGACCGCGGCCCTGCCCGTGATCCCGGGGCGACCCATCGCGGCGTACGAGGTGGAGGGCGGTTGCGCCTTCTCGGGCCGCTGCCCGTGGGTCGCGCCCCGCTGCTCGGAGGGCGAGGTCGCGCTCGTCCACGACGCCGGCCGCGCGACGCGCTGCCTGCGCGCCGACGAGCTCACCGCCGAGCTGGCCGGCCCCGCGGTGAGCGAACCGGCGGGCGAACCGGTCCAGGCGGGAGAGACGGAGGAGACGGCGTGAGCACCACGGCGGAGAACGTCATCGAGATCAGCGGCCTGTGCAAGCAGTTCACGACCGGCCGGGGGCGCAAGCGCCGGACGGTCCGGGCGCTCGACGACGTCAGCCTCACCGTCGCCGACGGGAGCTGCCTCGCGGTGGTCGGCGAGTCCGGATCGGGCAAGTCGACCCTCGCGCGGGTTCTCGTCGGCCTCGAACGCGCCGACGCCGGGGAGGTCGTCCTCGCCGGCCGTCCGGTGGCGCAGCGCCCGCGCCGGGCGGAGCGGCGCGCCCGCGCACGGGACGTCCAGATGGTTTTCCAGGACCCCAGCGGGTCGCTGAACCGTCGCCGCACGGTCGAGGCGGCGATCGGGGAGGTCCTGGCGGCCCATCACCGGGTCACGGGTTCCGACGCGCGCCGCCGGATCGACGACCTGCTCGACCAGGTCGGCCTGCGCCCCGCGCACGCCCGGGCGCTGCCCGGCGAGCTCAGCGGCGGGCAGCAGCAGCGGGTCGCGATCGCGCGGGCTCTCGCCGCCGAACCCCGCGTCCTCGTACTCGACGAGGCCGTCGCCGCTCTCGACGTCTCGGTGCAGGCCCAGGTGCTGAACCTGCTGGCCGAGATCCGGCGGGCCCGCCGGCTCACCTACCTGTTCATCACCCACGACCTGTCCGTCGTGCGGCAGGTGAGCGACGAGGTCGTCGTCATGCGCCGTGGCCAGGTCGTCGAGCGTGGAAGCACCGACCAGGTGCTCGACCATCCGCGCCACCCGTACACCGTGCTGCTCCGTGACAGCGCGCCCCGGCCGGGATGGCGGCCGCGGCTTTCGATCAACAGTGACATCAGCAGTGATACCGCGGAGGCGGAGGCGTGAGTCTCCCCGGCCGCAGACAAGAGGATGGTGCAGCAGTGAGCCTCCGTACGCACCTGCGAGTGGAGGGAACCGACCCGAGGCGGCGCGGCCACGACCGCGGCCGCCGGTCCGGCGCCGAGATCGCGCGGACTTGGCGCACGTACTCAGAGCTTTTCGAGGTCGCCGCGGCGCCCCGCGGCGTGACGCTCGACGTCCCCGCGCTCGCCCAACGGTGCCTCGCCGCGACGAGCGCGTGGGCACCGGAACTCGCCGCGGAGATGGAGGGCGTCGCCGAGGGCGCCGGGGTGCCGCTCTGGACGATCGCCGCGCTCAACGCGCGGACCGAGATCCTCGCCGTGGCCGGGACGCCGCGCGCGGGCGAGTGCTCCACCGTGGTCCGCACCGGCCCCCGCACCGTGGGCGGTCAGACCTGGGACTGGCACGAGGAGCTGGCCGACGGGTGGCACATCCAGTCGGTGCACGGCGACAGGGTGGGCTTCGCCGGCATCACCGAGCACGGGATCCTGGCCAAGATCGGACTCAACGAGGCCGGGGTCGGGGTGCTGTTCAACATCCTCGGCCATGTTGAGGACGGCGTGGATGACGGCACGGACGATGGCGCGGGCGGCGTCCCGGTGCACCTCGTCGCACGCAGGGTGCTCGGCGGCGCGACGTCGTTCAGCGAGGCGATCGGCATTCTGAGCGAGGCGCCGGTGTCGGCCTCGACCGTGGTGACCGTCGTGACCGCGGAGCAGGCGGCGTGCGTCGAGCTCAGCCCGGCCGGCGCCGCGGTGGTGCCACCGGATGAGGCGGGCCGGCTCGTGCACACCAACCACTTCGTCGATCCCGCGCTGGCCGAGGGCGAGTTCCGCGGGCGCGCCGAGCCCGAGACCTACGACCGGTTCCGCCTGCTGAGCGACCGGATGCGGGAACGCGGTGACATCGACGGCGCCGACGACGTCGCCGCCCTGCTCGACGCCCATCCCGGCGACGGCGCCGAGGTCTGCTGCCACCCGCCGGTGGGCGGGACGCTCGGCACCCGGTGGGCGACGCTGGCCACGGTCGTGGTGGAGCCCGCGGCCGGCCGCCTCCTGGTCCACGACGGCGGCCCCTGCACCGCCCGGCCGTCGGCATGGACGACGGTCAGCCTGGCCTGATCAGCGCGGTGCCCGGCTCGAACTCGACGAGCCGGGCACCGACCAGGCGGCTGCTGACGGTCGCCGATCATGCGGGTGAAGGTGACCCCATGATTGCTCCCTTCACCGCGGGCGCGCTCGCTCCCGTAATGAAAGATGAGGACCTGGACTTCCTGAGAACGCGATACCAGGAACTACGAAATCATTATGCCAATCGCCTCACGGCCAGGCGAGGAGCTGGAACCAGACGGACTTGCCGCAGGGGGTGATCCTCCAACCCCAGTCGCGGGAGAAGGTCTCGACGATGGCGAGACCCCGGCCCCGGATGTCGAGGTGGCGGGCCCGACACAGGCGCGGGAGGGCGCTGGAGGAGTCGTAGACGTCCACCGCGATCAGCTCCTGCTCCCGGGTGACCACGATGTGGATGCCGCTGGCGGCCGAAACGCCCTGGGCCCCGTGGGTGAGCGCATTGGTGACGAGTTCGGAGGCGAGGAGTTCGGCGACCTCGGGGACGTCCTCCGCCGCCTCCCAGTCGGCGGCCACGTCGCGGACGAACCGCCGGGCGGACGCCAAACATCTCCCCGTGGGCGGGATCCATTTCTCGCCGAGGACGGACGCGGGCCGGCTCCGCGCGCCGCGCCAGTCGGTGAGTGCCGCGTGGGCCTTGAGTGCGTCATTCATCAACGGCCTCCCGGATCTGGAATTCCCAGCTCCAGGTTGCCGAGACGGGACTACTGTCAGTTAGGGATTCGTTACCAAGACCTCGCTTTGCGGGTCGCGGCCATGTAGTTGAACTCCGACAAAGGAGACAATTGTGGTCGATCTCTATTCGCCACAAGCGATATGGGGCAGGGAACTGCGCCATTACCGGCAGGCGGTGCGCCTCACCCAGGCCCAGCTGGCCGAGAAGATCCACTTCAGCGAGTCCCTGATCAGCGGCGTCGAGACCGGCCAGCTCCCGGCCAGCCCGGAGTTCGCCGAAGCCTGCGACCAGACCCTCGGCACGGGCGGCGCGCTCAGCCGCCTGCTCGACTGGCGCAAGGGCCAGGTCTTCCCCGCCTGGTTCGGCAAGTGGCGCGACAAGGAACAGGTGGCCACCACGCTGCGGACCTACGAGCCGCTCCTGATCCCCGGCCTGCTCCAGACCGAGGCGTACGCGCGGGTGGTGCTGCGCGGCGACGAGGCCGCAGTGGCGGCCCGCCTGCACCGGCAGCTCATCCTCACCCGGAAAGATCCGCCGCCGCCGATCTTGCGGTGCATGATCGACGAGGCCGTGCTCCATCGGCCGATCGGCGATCCCGAGGTGATGCGTGAGCAGCTCGGCCATCTGGTGATGGTGACCGGCCCGCGGCTGAGCGTGCAAGTGGTCCCCAAGGGGATGCACTCCGGCCTGCTCGGAGGCTTCCTGATCGCGACGGTGGAGGGCGGAGCCGACGTACTGTATGCGGAAACCGCCGTCCGGGGCATTACCACCAGCGATCGTGAGGACGTCGGCACGGCCATCGAGCGCTTCGAGGCCATTCGCACCGAGGCGTTGCCGCTGAACATGTCCCTTGAACTCATTGAGAAGACGGTGGAGGAACGATGGACCTGAGCAAGGCGCGCTGGCGCAAGGCGAGCTTCTCCGGCGACAACGGCGGCAACTGCGTCGAGGTCGCGGAGGTGACCGACCACGCCAGGCTGATCGCCGTACGCGACTCGAAGGACCCCGACGGCCCCAAGTTGTTCTTCACCCCGGCCGAGTGGGACGCCTTCATCGCCGGGGTGAAGGCCGCCGAGTTCGACATCGGCTGACCCATTCAGCGCCCGGCCGCTTCCGGCGCCGTCAGGACGGGTAGCCGTACCGGCCGTAGAGGCGGACGAACCTGGCCAGGGTCAGGAGCCGGCGGCGCTCCAGCCCGGTGGGGACGCGCTCGAACAGCACGACCTCCTCCTCCCCACCCGTGCCGATGGGCTGGACAAGGCGGCCGCCGACCCGGAGCTGCTCCACCAGCGGCGCGGGGACCTCGGGGAACGCGGCCGACACGAGGACGGCGTCGTACGGGGCCCGTCCGGGCACGCCGCAGGTGCCATCTCCGGTGCGCAGCTCGACGTTGCCGATGCCGTGGAGGGCGAGGCTGCGCCGTGCCCGCTCGGAGAACTCGGGCCGCAACTCGATGGTCACAACGTCGGCGGCAAGGCGCGCGAGCAGCGCCGTCTGGAAGCCGAGACCCGTGCCGATCTCGAGCACGTGCTCATCGCCGGACAGGCCCAGCCCTTCGATCATCCGCGCCGACAGCGAGGGCTGGGTGGTCACCTGGCCGTGCCCGATCGGCAGGGGAACGTCGTCGTAGGCGTCCCAGACCATGTCGGCCCGGACGAAGTCCGCCCGCGGCGTCACCCGTACGGCGTCGAGCAGGCGCTCGTCCCGGACGCCCTCCGCCCGGAGGATTCGCACGAGGGCCTCGGACGAACCGGCCACGATCAGGCCTCCCGCAGGGCGAGCATGCCGCCGGACTCGCCGCCGACTCGCGTCCCGAAGCCGCGGCTGACGTCGTCGAGGGTCGCGCGCAGCCACTCGGCGTCCTCGGATGTGGCGTGGCACAGCCGCATGCGCCGGGCCTGTACGGGCGCCATGTGCAGAGCCGCGAGCGCTCCCGAGCCGGGATCGAGCGAGGCGAAGTACAGCAGCCGCAGGTCGTCGCGGAACTCCTCGTATCCGGTGATGCCCTCGTAGTCGTCGACCAGGTCGCCGCAGCCGTACAGGACGAGCTTCCCCCGGTGCAGCTCGATCGGGCGCGGATGGTGCGAGGAGTGCCCGTGCACCACATCGACGCCGCCGTCGATGAGCACGTGCGCGAAGCGGGTCTGCGCTCTGGAGACCTGGTACCCCCAGTTGGAGCCCCAGTGGATGGAGGCGACCGCGATGTCCCCCGGCCGCTTCGCCTGCCGTACCCGGTCGGCGATCTCGGCCGCGAGGTCCTCCGACGGCTCGGGCACGAAGTCGACACCGGAGCGGTCGACGGCCGCCGCCCATTCCGACGGGATGCCGCTGGACGGCATGCCGAACGAGAACACCAGCACGCGCCCGCCTCCCGCCACCGGCACGATCACCGGCCTGCGCGCCTCGTCCGCGCCCCGCCCCGCCCCCGCCGCCGGAAGCCCGGCGGCCGCCAGCGCGTCGAGGGTCTCGGCGAGCCCGGCGCGGCCGAAGTCCAGCACATGGTTGTTCGCCAGCGCGCACGCGTCGGGCCGGGCCGCCGCCAGGCTGGGAAGGTTGTCGGGGGTCATCCGATAGTGGACGGACTTCCCGGAAGCGAACGCGCCGCTCCGGGTCACGCTCGTCTCCAGGTTGACCACCCGCGCGTCGGGCGCGATCTCGTCAAGGAGCCGGAGGGCGTCACCCCACGGCCAGGGGAAGTCGACCGGGCGCGGGATCCGGCCGTTCACCGTCTCGGCCAGCTCGACGTAGATCCGGGCATCGTCGACGTACGGCTCGCGCAGGACCGGATCGCCGGGGTGCGGCAGGATCTGGTCCACACCGCGGCCGAGCATGACATCACCGCAGAGGAACAGGGTCACCAGGCCCGCGCCCATATCTCCATGCTAAGAATCGCCCTTCCGCGCCCGTCGGGCGGCGCCCGCGGCACGGAGGCACGTGTCGAAGGCCCTTGGCCGAATGGACGAACAGCCCGGCGCTCTTCGGAAAAACGCACGAATTCCCCGACCCGCCCTTCTCATACCGTTGCGGTAAACATCGACCGGAGGGCTGGTACGCGTGTCCGTTGGTCTTCATCACCGCGCCGTGATCGTCGAGTCGGGGCGGCCGCGGTGAACCTCGACCTGATGCTCCAGGACCTGGAGGAGCTCGTCGTCTGCGAGTCGTTCTCCGCCGACCACGAGGCGGTCGCCCGCAGCGCCGCGGTGGTCGCCGAGCAGGCATCCCGGCGGCTCGGGACCCGCCCGGAGACGATCGTGATCGACGGGGTCAGCCACCTGCGGTGGACCTTCGGCCACCCCCGGGTGCTGCTCGTCGGGCACCACGACACGGTGTGGCCGATCGGGTCGCTGCGCGAGCACCCCTGGTCGGTGGAGGACGGGATCGCCCGGGGGCCGGGCGTGTTCGACATGAAGGCCGGGCTGGTGCAGGCCTTCCACGCGCTGGCCGCGCTGCCCTCCCCGGAGGGGGTGTGCCTGCTGATCACGGGTGACGAGGAGCTCGGCTCCCCCACCTCGCGGGCGCTGATCGAGGACGCGGCGCGCGGCTGCTCGGCCGCGTTCGTGCTGGAGGCGAGCGCCGACGGCGGCGCGCTCAAGACCGCCCGCAAGGGCATCTCGGCCTACGAGCTCTCCGTGCTGGGGAAGGCCGCGCACGCGGGCCTGGAACCGCACGCGGGGGCCAACGCGGCGGTCGAGCTGGCCCACCAGATCCTCGCGCTGAGCGCGATGGGCGACGGCGCGACCACGGTGACGCCGACCCTGGTGTCCGGCGGGAGCACGATGAACACCGTGCCCGCGCAGGCCTCGGTCGCGGTGGACGTGCGGGTGCCCACCGTCGAAGAGCAGAAGCGGGTGGACGAGCTGGTACGGGCGCTGGCCCCCCGGGTCGCCGGAACCCGGCTGCGAGTGAGCGGCGGACCGAACCGTCCGCCGCTGGAGGAGGCCTCGTCGGCGGGGCTGTTCGAGCTGGCCCGCCGCATCGCCGACGGCCTGGGCCTGCCCCCGTTGCGGGGAGTGGCCGTGGGCGGCGCCTCCGACGGCAACATCACCGCGGGCGTCGGCTGCCCCACACTCGACGGGCTCGGCGCGGTCGGCGGCGGCGCGCACGCGGCGCACGAGCACGCGCTCGCCGCGGAGATGCCCGGCCGCACCCGGCTGCTCGCCGAGTTGATCCGGGCGGTGCTCGCATGACACCCGCGCCGCGCGAACTCCACAGCATCCAGGAGTTCGAGGATGTCTACCGGCTCTTCGACGACATCTGGCATCCCGAGCCGGGCGGGGCGCCCATCAGCGTCGAGCTGATGCGGGCCCTGTCCCACGCGGGCAACTACGTGGCCGGGGTCTACGAGGACGGCCGGCTGGCCGGCGCCTCGGTCGGCTTCCTGGCGGCCCCGGCGGGCCGGGTCCTGCACTCCCACGTCACCGGCGCGGCGGCCGGCCGCGGGATCGGGTTCGCGCTCAAGACGCACCAGCGGACCTGGGCGCTCGAACGGGGCATCGAACGGATCACCTGGACCTACGACCCCCTGGTGCGCCGCAACGCCTACTTCAACCTGGCCAAGCTCGGCGCCCGTCCGGAGGAGTACCTGCCGTCGTTCTACGGCGTCATGGAGGACGCGATCAACGCCGGCGACGAGTCGGACCGGATGCTCGCCGTCTGGCGGCTGACCGATCCGCGCGTGCTCGCCGCCGTACGGCGGGAGCCGTACGCGCCGCAGGTCCCGCCGGACGCGGCGGTCGGGCTGGCCGACGCGGACGGACGGCCGGTCCCCGGCCGGACGGACGCGGGGACGGTCCTCGTGGCGGTGCCGGAGGACATCGAGAGCCTGCGCCGCACGGACCCCGGTCTGGCCAAGGCGTGGCGGCACGCCGCGCGCGAGGTGCTCGGCGGCTTGCTGGAGGAAGGGGCCCGGATCACCGGGTTCCACCGGAGAACGTGCTACATCGTGGAACGCACCGTCTGATCGCACCGTCTGATCGCGGCCAAACGCGGCGGCGGTCCTACCGGAAGGAGGCGCGGCGAGACGCCGCACACCCACCATGAAGATCACTGGAATCGAGCTACGGCGGATCGCGATGCCGCTGGTCGCGCCGTTCCGCACGTCCTTCGGGACGGAGACGGCGCGCGACGTGCTGCTCGTGCGGGTCGTCACGCCCGAGGCCGAGGGGTGGGGCGAGTGCGTGGCCATGTCGGCGCCGCTCTACTCCTCCGAGTACGCGGACGGCGCCGCCGAGGCCATGCGCCGCTTCCTCATCCCGGCGCTGCCCGCCCACGCCGACGCCCAGGCCACGGGCCGGGCACTGGCGCCGTTCAAGGGGCACCGGATGGCCAAGGCCGCCCTGGAGACCGCGGTCCTGGACGCCCAGCTCCGCGCCCGCGGCGAATCCCTCGCCTCGTTCCTCGGCGCGACCGGGGACCGCGTCCCCTGCGGGGTGTCGGTCGGCATCATGAACTCCATCCCTGAGCTGCTCGACGCCGTCGAGGGCTACCTGTCCGAGGGCTACATCCGGATCAAGCTGAAGATCGAGCCCGGCTGGGACCTGGAGCCCGTCCGTGCCGTACGCGAGCGATTCGGCCCCGAGCTGCTGCTCCAGGTCGACGCCAACGCCGCCTACACCCTGGCCGACGCCCCCCGCCTGGCCAAGCTCGACGCCTTCGACCTGCTGCTCATCGAGCAGCCGCTGGCCAACGACGACATGGTGCAGCACGCCGCGCTCGCGCGGCGGATCTCCACCCCGATCTGCCTGGACGAGTCGATCGAGTCGGCCGAGCACGCCGCCGCCGCCATCACCCTGGGCGCGTGCTCGATCATCAACGTCAAGCCCGGCCGCATCGGCGGCTACCTGGAGGCCCGCCGCATCCACGACCTGGCCCGCGCCCACGGTGTCGCCCTGTGGTGCGGCGGGATGCTGGAGACAGGTATCGGCCGCGCCGCCAACGTCGCGCTGGCCGCCCTGCCCGGCTTCACCCTGCCCGGCGACACCTCGGCCTCGCGCCGCTACTTCGCGACCGACATCACTCCGCCGTTCGAGCTGCGCGACGGCCACCTGGACGTCCCCACCGGCCCCGGCATCGGCGTCGACCCCGTCCAGGACATCCTGGACGAGGTCACCACCTCCACCGAGTGGATCACCAGGTAGTTGTCGCGCGCACATCTTCAGGGCGGGCACCGCGGTGCCCGCCCGGAAGCATGTCAGCTCCGGCCGAGGCGGGGGACCGCCTCAAGGAGGGAGCGGGTGTAGTCGTCCGCCGGCGCGCCCACGACCTCCTCGGTCGGCCCCATCTCGACCAGCCTGCCCCGGTGCATCACCGCCACCACGTCGGAGACGTAGCGGACCACGGCCAGGTTGTGTGAGATGAACAGCATCGACAGCCCGATCTCCTCGCGCAGCGAGCGGATCAGGTTGAGCACCGCGCCCTGGACGGAGACGTCCAGGGCGGAGGTGATCTCGTCGGCGATCAGCAGCGCCGGCCGGACGCCGAGCGCGCGGGCGATCGCCACCCGCTGCCGCTGGCCCCCGGACAGCTCGCGCGGGTAGCGCTCCGCGAGTGAGACGGGCAGGGACACCAGGGTCAGCAGCCGCTCCACCTCCGCCTGGCGGGCGGCCCGCGGCAGGCGCAGGCCCTCGGCGACGGACGCGCCGACGGTCATGCGCGGGTCGAGGGAGGTGAGCGGATCCTGGAACACCATCTGCACCCGGCTCGGGTCCACCCCCTCCACGGCCCCCGTGTACGGCACCAGCCCGCTCACCGCACGCGCGAGCGTGGACTTGCCCGACCCGGACTCGCCCACCAGGCCGACGATCGCGCCGTCGGGGATCTCCAGGGTGACGTCGTCCACGGCGGTGAAGGCGCCGAACCGGACGGTCAGGTTCTTGATGATCACTTGGCCTCCCAGCAGGCGACGCGGTGCCCCGCGCGGTACGGGATCAGGGGCGGCAGCTCGGCGCACTTGGCGCTCGCCAGCTCGCAGCGGTCCGCGAAGGCGCATCCGTCGGGCACCTCGGCCGGCGAGGGCTGGCGGCCGGGGATGCTCGCCAGCGGCAGCGACCTGTCGGTCTCCATGTCGGGCAGCGAGGCGACCAGCGCCCGCGTGTAGGGGTGCGCGGCGCCCGAGGCCAGCTCCTCGACCGGCAGCTCCTCGACCACCCGGCCCGCGTACATGACCACGACGCGGTGGCACAGCTCGCCGATGACGGCGATGTCGTGGGAGATGAACAGGGTGGCCGCGCCGGTCTCGTCGGTCACCTCGCGCAGCAGCCGGAGGATCTCCCGCTGCACGGTCACGTCGAGAGCGGTGGTCGGCTCGTCGGCGATGATCAGCCGGGGCGCGCCCATCAGGCCCATGGCGATGACGGCGCGCTGTCGCATGCCGCCGGACAGCTCGTGTGGGTGTTGCCGCGCCCGCGTGGCGGGCTCCGGTATGCGTACGTGCTCCAGCCGGTCCACCGCGCGGGCGAAGGCGTCGGCCCGGCTCGCGCCCTGGTGGACGGTCGCCACCTCGGCGAGCTGCCCGCCGACCTTCAGCGCCGGGTTGAGCGCCGCCATCGGGTCCTGGAAGACCATCGCCAGGGACGTGCCGAGCAGCCTGCGGCACTCGGCCTCCGGCAGCTCGCGGACGTCGGCGCCGCACAGCCGCAGCCGGCCGGCGCTCACCTCTCCCGGGTACGGCACCAGCCCGCCGATCGCCGAGGCGGTCAGGCTCTTGCCGCTGCCGGACTCGCCCACCAGGCCGACGATCTCGCCGGGCGCGATGGTCAGCGACAGCCCGCGCACCGGCGTCACGCCGCCGGGGAAGGTGACGGTCAGGTCCCGTACCTCCAGGACGGCGTCCGGGTCGGGCTCGCCGAGCTCGCCCGCCTCGGGTACGGCTCGTCCGGCGGCCGCACCGGCCGGCGTGGCACGGCGCGACGCCGCCCGCGCCAGGACGTCTCCCAGCAGGTTGAAACCGATGCCCGCGAGCGCGATCGCGGCGGCCGGGCCGAGGGCGACGGCCGGGGTGGCGTAGATCCGGGCGAAGCCGTCGAAGAGCAGCCGCCCCCAGTCGAACGACGGCGGCTGCACGCCGAGACCGAGGAAGGACATCCCGGCGAGCGCGAGAAGAGCGCCGCCCAGCGCCTGGGTGAGGTGGAGGATGAGCGGCTCGGCGATGTTGGGCAGGACGTGCCTCGTCATGACGCGCCACCGGGAGACGCCGAGCATGCGGGCGACCGCTACGTAGTCGGCCCCGGCGACGGAGGCCGCGAGCGTCTGGGTGAGCCGGGCGAAGCCGGGGGCGACGGCGGCGCCGATGCCGAGCACGGCGCCGCGCGCGCCGAGCCCCGCGATCACCGCGGTGAACATCGCGAGCAGCAGGCCGGGGAACGCGACCAGCGCGTTGACCGTACCGGTGACCAGGCGCGCGGCCCGGCGCGGCAGCACCGAGGGAAGCGCGCCGAGGATGACGCCGGCCGTCGCGCCGATGAGTGTGGCGATCATGGCGAGGGCGAGCGAGAGCCGCCCGGCGACCAGCACCCGGGCGAGGATGTCGCGGCCCAGATTGTCGGTGCCGAGCGGGTGCGCCGCCGAGGTTCCCTGGAGGATGGCCGCGGAGTCGATGCGCTCGGCCTCCGCTCCCCAGATCAGCGGCCCGGCGATCGCCAGGATCACCATGAGCGCGACCAGGAGGGTCCCGGCGATCCCGGCGGGGGTCCGCGGCAGGTGACGCATCAGGTCTCCTTCAGCTTGGATGTGGGGTCGAGCACGCCGAGCAGCAGGTCGACGAGCAGGTTCACCACCAGCACGATCGCGCCGTAGACGAGGATCACGCCCTGGGCCACCGGATAGTCCTTCTGGGTGATGGACTCCACGACCCGCAGTCCCAGGCCCGGCCAGGCGAAGACGTACTCGACGAGCACGCTCCCGGCGATCAGCGCAGCGAGCAGCATGCCGCCCACGGTCAGCGTCGCGGTGAGCGTGTTGGGCAGGACGTGCCGGAAGTACAGCCGGGCGGCGGGCAGCCGCTTGGCCCGGGCCAGCCGGACGTAGTCCATGCCCAGTTCACGCAGGGTCTCCACGCGGCAGATACGGGCGATCATCGCCGTCGGCGAGATGGCCAGGGAGAGGATCGGCAGGACGTAGGACACGGGTCCCGCCTTGCCCGCGGGAGGGAACCAGCGGAGTCCGATCGCGAACACGGTGACCAGGGCGATCGAGTAGAGGAACTCGGGCACGGCGATTGCCGCGCCGGTCGCCGAGGTGAAGGTCACCTCGGTGCCCCTGTTGCGGCCGTTCTCGGTGCGGATCGCCGCCCACATGCCGAGCGGTACGGCCACGAGCAGTGCCACGACGGTCGCGAGCAGGGCGAGCCCGAGGGTGTTGGGGAGCCGGGAGGCGATGATCTCCCGGACCGGCTCCCCGCTGAGGAACGACGTGCCGAAGTCCCCGCGGAACACGTTGCTGACGTAGGACAGGAGCTGGGACAGGATCGGCTCGTCCAGCCCGAGCGCCGCACGCCTGGCGGTGACCAGCTCGGCCGGCGCGGCCGGGCCGAGCGAGGCGCGTACGGGGTCGCCCGGGATCAGGTGCATCATCGCGAAGGACGCGACGAGCAGCACGCCCAGTGAAACGACGAACCGGACGGCGCGCCGCAGCACGAACCCACTACGGACCCGGCCGAGTGCCCGGCCGAGTGCCCGGCCGGCCCGCCCGCCCTCGGCGGACGGGCCGGCGGCGGACGGGCGCAGAGACTCCGCCATTCAGCCCGCCTCGGTCATCCGGATCGTGGTCGCCGAGACCGAGCCCGCCACTATGCCGAACTTCGCGTTCTTGGTGGCGACCAGCACGGTGTTCTCCACGACCGGCACCAGGTCGGCGTCCTCGAACAGCGCGGACTCCGACTCCAGCCAGAGCTTGCAGCCCTCCTCCCCCGGCTTGAGCGCGGCCTCGGCCACGAGCTTCTGGTAGCGGTCGTTGGCCAGGTGGGCGAAGTTGGCGCCCTTCGGCGCGGCCGGGCCGGACAGGAAACCTTCGAGCTGCGAGGGCAGCGTGACGCCGATCGGCAGCCAGACGACGTCCCAGTCCTGGGTGACGGTCAGCGACTCCCCCAGCTTGGTGTCGATGACGCCGTTCAGCGCGACGTCGGCGCCCGCCTTCTTCCACGCCGCCGCGAGGTATTCGGCCGCGGCCTGCACGCCCGCGCCCTTGGTGGTGCCGTAGAGCAGGCGCAGGGTCAGCTTGCGTCCGTCCTTGACCCGGACACCGTCGGGGCCGGCCTGCCAACCGGCCGCGTCCAGCGCGGCGGACGCGGCGGCCTCGTCGAAGGCCGGGACGTGACCGGTGACGCTGTCGCCCTGGCAGGGCCGCGGGTCCAGCACCAGCCCGGTGGCGGGGCGGCCTGTGCCGCTCGCGGAGATCCCGGCGAGTTCCTTGAGGTTGACCGCCTGGGTGAGCGCCTTGCGCACCGCCGGGTCCTTGGCGGGCCGGTCCTCGCCCTGGTGGTAGAAGAACTGCCCGTTGCCCGCCGAGATGATCACCTTGCCGATGCCCGGGGTCGCCTCGAGCCGCGCGCGGTCCGCGCCGTAGATGACCGCGCCGTTGATGTCACCGGAGATCAGCAGGTTGGCCGAGGTCTGCTCGTTCGGCACGACCTTCAGCACGATCTTGTCTGGCTGACCGGCTTCCTTGGTGGTGGCTCCGCCGGGTCCCCAGGTGTAGTCCTTGCGCACCTGGAACGTGTAGTGGTCGCTGGGCACCGCCTCGGTGAGCGTGTACGGCCCGGAACCCGAGGTGCCGCGGGCGAGCACCGAGCGGTCCTTCACTCCCTTGCCACAGACGACAAAAATCAGCGGGGTGCTCTCCAGGATGAAGCTGAACGGTTTCGGCGTGGAGAGTTTCACCGTTCCCGCCGCGTCGTCCGCCTCGGCCTTCATGCCGGCGGGGACGGTCACACCGTTGAGCGGCGACTTGGTGGCGGGGTCGGTGATGTGGTTGATGCTGTCGGCCACGTCCGCGGGCGTGAGCGGGGACCCGTCGGAGCAGGTGACGTCCTTGCGGAGGGTGAAGGTGACCGCGTCGCGTTCGACGTCCCACTTCTCGGCCAGTCCAGAGACGATCTTTCCATCGGGCCCATAGTTGACGAGCGTGTCGTACGCGAACGCCAGCACGTTGTTGGTCACAGAGAGCACGGCCATGGCCGGGTCGAGCGCGCCTGGATCGGCGCCGATCGCGAAGGTGAAGGTGCCGCCGTCGGCGGTCCGGCCGGACCCGGTGTCCGTGCCACCGCCGCATGCGGCGGTGAGCAGGCTGAGTGCGCCGATCACGGCCGCCGCTCGTGTGTTTCTCATCGGGGCTCCTGGAAGCTGGGGAGATGCCCCACATTCGCCGGTTCCGCGCGATCCTTCTTCGTTGCTCCGGACGAAAAGCGGGTGATCTCTCGTGCTAACCGCCGAAGATGCGCATCTGGAGCATCACCGCCAGCCGGGCCTCGGGATCGGCCAGGTCCAGCCCGCTGATCTGGACCAGCCGCTTGAGCCGGTACCGGAATGTGTTGGCGTGCACGTGGATCTTGGTCGACGCGGCGTTCACGTCGCCGAAGGCGTCCAGGTACGCCCGCAGGGTGCTGACCAGCTCGCTGCCATGCCGGGCGTCGTGCGCCAGGAGCCGCTCGTACGGCCCGGTGGGCGTCTGCTCCTCGGCCTGGACCAGGTCGGAGAGCTGGAGCAGCAGCGACTCGAAGTGCACGCCGGTGTAGCCGGCGACCGCCCCCGACGTGCTCCGGGCGCGCAGCACCCGCAGCGCCCGATCGGCGTCGGCCCGCGACCGGGACACCTCGGCGAGGTTGCGCGCCATGCGTCCCACACCGATGTTGGCCGCGTGCCGGGGTCCGACCCGGGCGAGGAAACTCTCCGCGACCCGGACCGCCCGGGCCTCCTCGTCGCCGCTCCCGTGCATCGGCAGCACGGCGTAGGCGACCGACCCGACCAGCGCGGCGGCGGCCTTGGGGTGGATGGCTCCGACGTGCAGGGCGAGCGCGTCGCAGAACCGCTGCCTGTCGCTCTCCCGGCGGGCCGCGTCGGCGTCGGGGCCGTCGCTGAGCTGGGCGGCGAGCACGCACAGGCGCTCGCTGGCGACGCCGAGCCGGCCCGCGGCTTCCGCGGCGTCCCCGCCGCCCGCCAGCACCGTGGACAGCAGGTCGGCGCGGAGCCGTCGCCGCGTGTCCGCCCCGGCCCGCTGCCGCAGCAACTGCAGGGCGACGATCTTGGCGGCGTCGGCGAGCGCCTGCCGGCGCTGCCCGCTCAGCGGTTCCCGTACGGCGGCCCAGATGGAGCCGAGAATCTCGTCCCCGGAGCGAACGGCGACCGCGGCCCGCGCGATGGTCTCGTCGTTCAGTTCGATGTAGATCGGCTCGCGGCTCTGGTAGAGCTGCCGGAAGAACCCGCGCTCCTCCAGCATCCGCTGGTAGCGTTCCGGCACCTGGCGGCCGAGCACGGTCTCGATCCGCCCCGCGTCGGCCTCGTCCTGCCGCCCCGAGTACGCCAGCACCCGCGAGGACCGGTCCTCGATGGTGACCGGCGCGTCGAGCAGCGCGCACACGGCGTTGGCCAGCGAGAACAGGTCGTCGATCGGCGCCTCCCCCGGCTCGGTGAGGTCGCCCTCGGCCAGTAGGGCGCGCAGCAGCGCCGCCACCTGCGCCCAGGAGGCGGCCCGGGTGAGCCCCAGCACCGCCACCCCGGTCTCGCGGACCTTCGCGTGGACGCAGCCGTCCACGTCCACCGGCTGCTTGACGACGACGCCCGCCGCCGGGCCCGCCGCGTCGAGCAGGGCGCATATCTGCTCGGCGCGATCGACCCCGACGGCGAGCACGATGCTCCCGGCGGGCAGGAGCGGCTCGTCGAGCGGATCGTAGATGTGGACTCCGGTGACCTCGGCGTCGAGGAGGTCACCCTCCGCGGCGGCAACGTCCAGGACGGTGCTGCCGAGGTCCTCCAGGATGCGGCGCAGGCTCGCGCGGGGCCGATCACTCATCCGCTCACGATAGTGAACGTAAACCGACATTATTCGCGGAGGCACTCAATTGCCATGTGGGCCGCTCGGCCGATCGCCGCGTCCGCCTGAGGCAGCCGGAACCCGAGCGAATCCGTCCGGAGGAAAACCGCGGCGGCGTAGCGCCGCCCGTCCGGATATTCCACGACACCGGCCTCGTTGCGCACGCCCGGGAGGGTGCCGGTCTTGCCGGAGACCTTCACCTCGTCGCCGAACCCGGAGGAGAGGCGGTGCGGCCAGACCTGGTTGCCCATGATCTTCCGCACCTCCGCGCACGCCTCCGCCGGACCGGCCTCGTCCCGCCAGATCTTGCTCAGCAGGGTCGTGGTCTCACGAGGCGTCCCCGAAGTCGTCCGCTCCGGGTCGAGCACCGACAGCGCCCGGATCCGCTCCTCGGACACTCCGGAGAGATCCTCCTCGGAGACATTCTCGACGGAGAGACCGAGCTCGGTCACCATGCTGCCCAGCAGTTCGGCGCAGCCGCCGATCAGGCGGGTACGCCCGAGGCCGAGCCCGCGCAGCGTGGCGTGTAGGTTGTCCAGCCCGACTCGGCGCAGCAGCACATCGGTGGCCGCGTTGTCGCTCATGGTCATCATGAAGTGGGCCAGGTCGCGCAAGGTCAGCGAGACATCGTCGGCGCACCCGGAGGTGCCGATGCCACCGTCCTTGTCGGCGGCCGTGACGGTCAGCCGCTCGGTGCGTTCCAGGGTCCCCGCCGCCGCCTGCCTGGCGTACTCCAGCACGACAGGGATCTTGAAAACGGAGGCGAGGACGACCGGTTCGTCGGGGTTCAGCCCGGTCTCATCGGGGCCGTCGACGTCGCGGACGTGGACGAAGCCCTCCACGTCCGCGTCGTCGAACACCTCCTTCAGGAGGTCACGCACGGCGCAGCGCCCGGCCGTTGTGGACGTAGGCGGCCCGGCCGTCCTCGACGATGAAGGTAACCGTCGGGTACACGCCCTCCTCCGCCTCCGTCGCGATGAAGGTGTCGCCGTCCAAGTGGACGTAGCGGGTGGTGACCCGTTCGCCGCCCACCTGCGCCATGAACTCGCCGGGGATCAACGTGACGTCCAGGCCGCCGTCCGCCCCGGCCACCTCGTACGAGAGCGCCGGGCCGTCGTACCTGCCGGCGTAGGGCGTGAGGTCCACGACCTCGGGCGTCTCGCCCGGAACCGGGAGGTCCGGGACGTCGAGCCCGGTGGCCTCGCGGATCAGCGGCAGGGCCACGTCGACGAGCAGTCCCATGAAGCCGGGGCCGTTGACGGTCATCGCGATCGCGAAGTCCGCACCGGGCACGACCCGCCAGAACGTGCTCTGCCCGATCGTCCCGCCGTCGTGACCGAAGACCTCGCCGCCCCAGTCGAACAGCTCGAACCCGAGCCCCCAGCGGTTGGCGAGCAGCCCGGAGACGCCGGGCACGTCGACCTGCCGGGTCCGCATGGCGGCGACCGACTCCTCCGACAGCAGGCGGGTGCCGTCCTCGGCCACTCCCCCGGCCAGGAACATCCGGCCGAAGCGGACCAGCTCGCGCGGGGCCAGGCACATCGTGGAGCCCGCCGGAGCGTTGGAGCGCGGCATCTGCCACGAGGGGAAGATGGTGCCCTCGGGGCCGACATGTCCGGCCGACGCCCGGAAGAGGACGGCTTCCTCGGCCAGGAGCGCCCAGTTCGTGGCGCCGAGCGGCTTCAGCAGGCGCTCGCGCATCGCCTCCTCCCACGTGGTGCCCCGCATCCGCGCGACCAGCGCGCCGAGCACGCAGTAGCCCGCGTTGCAGTACGAGAACAGGGCGCCCGGCTCGTGCACGTGACCGGCGCCGTGCAGGAAGGCCACGAACTTGTCCAGGCAGTCGTCGCCGCGCCCGGTGTCCTCGAACAGGTCGCCGTCGAAACCGCCCGTGTGGGTGAGCAGGTGCCGGACGGTGATGGTCTTCTCGGCGCCGTCGGCGACGGCGAACTCCGGCAGGTAGTCACGGACCGGCCGGTCCAGCTCGACCAGCCCCTCGTCCACGAGCTGCATGACCAGGGCGGCGGTCCAGACCTTGGTGGTGGAGCCGACCTGGAAGACGCTGTCGGGCGTCGTCTCCACGCCGGTGTTCCGGTTCACCACGCCGGTGGCGACCTCGACGAGCTCGCCGCCCGTCCAGACGGCGAGTGCGGCGCCGGGCACTCCGTGCTGGCGGGCCGCCTCATCGAAACGCTTCTGCAGATCCTCACGCATGTCGGCTCCTCAGGCGGTCTTGGGCGTGGCGCGCACGCCGAGGTGGATGTACGGCGAGCCGTCGGCGAGTTCGTAGAAGACCGCCGACGTCCACTGCGGCTCCCCTTCCGGGCGGCCGACGAAGGTCGTGGCGTCCACCGGGACAAGATCGAACTCCATGGGCGGCTGCACCCCGGCGAGGGCGCCGGTGGCCTCGCCGTACAGCGAGAGCCTGCCGTCGCGGACCGACAGCGTCATGCGGACGCCCGCCCTCTCGTACACGCCGGCGTACCGCTCGACGTCCGTCTCGAACGGCTCGGCGGGAGGGCCGAGCACGGGCGGCACGGCCAGGCCGAGCAGCTCGTCGAAGAGCTCGGTGGCCAGGGCGTGGTGGAAGGCGGCGGTGTGGCCGCCGTTGGCCAGCACGCACACCACCGTCTCCGTCTCGGGGACCATCCAGAGCATGGCGGCCTGGCCGATGGTGTTGCCTCCGTGGGAGACGACCCGGCGGCCCTGCCACTCGTCCAGGATCCAGCCGATGCCCCACTGCTTCCCGAGGGTGTGCGGGTTGGGGATGTCCACCTGCGGCTCCCACATCACCCGGGGGTCGGCGAGCAGCCCGGTGCCGAGGTGCGCCCGCGCGAAGGCGACGACGTCGGCCGGCCGGGCGCAGATCAGCCCGGCCGGGCCGCAGGAGCGCATCAGACCCCAGGTGGGGGCGGGCTCGCCGCCCAGATGGCCCATGGCGCCGCGGAAGCGCAGCACATCCTCCGGCAGGGTCCAGGTGTGGGTCAGGCCCAGCGGCTCGATGATCTGCTCGCGCAGCGCGGCGTCCCAGACCTTGCCGGTGAGGCGCTCGACGACGCGCCCGGCGATGATGAACCCGGAGTTGCAGTACGACTGGGTGGCACCGAGGGGGTGGTTCTGCGCCAGGTCAGCGCACGCCTGCACGTACTTCTCCACGCAGTCGTCACCGCGGCCCGTGTCGAGGAACAGGTCCCCGTCGATGCCGGAGGTGTGCGTGAGCAGGTGCCGGATCGTGACGGTCTTGGTCACCTCCGGATCGGCGACCCGGAACTCCGGCAGGACCTCGGCGACCGGGGTGTCGAGCGTCAGCTCGCCCCGCTCCACGAGCTGCATGATCTGGGTGGCGGTCCACACCTTGGTGACCGAGCCGATCTGGAAGAGGGAGTCGGTGGTCACCTCCACCCCGGTTGCCGTGTTGAGCACGCCCGCGGCGAACTCGTGCACCTCACCCTCGTGCAGGAAGGCCAGGTTGGCGCCGGGTACCTCGTATTCGGCGATCAGCTCGGCGAGACGGGCGTGCCATCGACCGGGATCCACTGCTCCAGCCACTCGACGATCCTTTCGTTGTAGTCCACCCGATGGGACGGGCGGCCGTTGAGGATGAACAGGTGAGAGCCGCCCGGATAGCGGACCAGCCGCACCGGCACGCCCCGCTCGCGCAGGGCGGCGAACCACTGCTCGGCCTGGCCGACGGGACACCGATCGTCGGCGTCGCCGTGCAGGAGCAGCGTCGGCGTGGTCACCCGGGCGACATGCGTCATGGGGGACTGCGCCGCGATGTCTGCCGCGATGTCGCCGCGGCACTCGTGCGTCTTGAGGAAGTGACCCGCGTCGGAGGTGCCGGCCATGCTGACCAGGTCGCTGACGCACCCGCCGGGGATGGCCGCCTTGAACCGGTCGGTCTGCGTGGGCAGCCAGCACGACACGTAGCCGCCGTAGCTGTAGCCGGTGACCGCGAGCCGTTCGGGATCGGCGACCCCCTCGTCGACCAGCTCGTCGATCGGGCTCAGGAAGTCGCCGGTGTCGGCGATGCCCCAGGCACCGAGCGCGGCCGTGTAGAACGCCTCGCCGTACCCGTCGCTGCCGCGCGGGTTGACGGTCAGCACGGTCCAGCCGCGCGCGACGAGCACCTGGTGATAGAGGTGGACGCCGTCGAACACCGGTGCCCAGGCGTTGTGCGGGCCGCCGTGCGCGTCCAGCAGGAGCGGTCCCGACTCGGTGAGCGTCTCGTCCCGCAGCACGAACCCCTCCACCGGCGTCCCGTCGGGGGCGGTGAAGGTACGGCTTCGCGGGGTGAACAGCTCGACGTCGGGGAGCGTGTGGTCGGAGAGCCTCGTCGCGGCCAGTGCCGTGTCCGCCGTGCCGTCCGCCGCCGTGCCGTCCGCCGCCGTGCCATCCGCTGCCGTGCCGGACACGGCCGGCGTGCCGCCTGACGGACCCTCGGCCCGGGTCGCGGGAAGGTCCGCGATGTAGACGTCTCCGGCGCTGTACGGTGTCGCGGCGACGTAGGCGATCCTGCCCGCCGCCGCGCTGACACCAGAGATCACCTGGTTCCCACCGACGATCTTCTCGCCGGGGGCGCGATAGAGATGGGTGAATCCGCCGTCCCGGGCACAGAAGATCAGGTCCTCCCCCGCCAGCTGAGGGACGGCGCCGGGGTAGCCGGGGGCTCCCACCATGATGTTGCGGTCGAGCCCCGTCTTGACCTCCACGAGACCGTCCGTCCCGAGCTCGAACAGGCGGGCGTGCCCCACCGGCTCACCGGCGTACCCGACGACCAGCAGCCGTTCGCCCAGCCACCAGGCGCCCGCGCAGACCACGTCCGCGCCGGTGAGCCGCTCGGGTTCGCCGCCGGAGACGTCCACCGAGTAGACGGCGCCGCCGGCGACCAGGTCGCGATCGGCCTCCATACTCGCGGTGAACGCGAGCCGCCGGCCGTCCGGCGACCAGGACGGCTCGCCCGCGTGGAAGTCGCCCGAGGTGACCTGCCGGGTCTCCCCCGTCTCGACCTCCACCACGAAGACGTGCACGGTCAGACCGCGCAGCAGGCCCGTGCCGTCGGCCTTGTACTCCAGGCGGTCGGCCACGACCGGGGCGTGCGGATCGAGGTCGCCGCACGGCGCGCTGTACGCGATCGAGCGCCCGTCCGGCGACCAGACCGCGGCGCCCGCGCCCAGCGAGGCGGCGGTGAGGACGCGCGGCTCGCCGCCGTCCATCGGCAGCAGGTGGAGCTGCGGCTTCCCGTCCACTGGGCGGAGGTAGGCGAGCGAGCGTCCGTCGGGCGACCAGCGCGGGGAGGAGTCGCGCGGGCCGCCCGTCAGCCGCCGCGGCCCGTCGCCGGGGGCGGCGAGCCAGATCTCGGACCGGTTCTCATCGGACTCCCGGTCGGCAGTGGTGACCGTGTAGGCCACGGCGCTCCCGTCGGGGCGCAGCCGGGGGTCTCCCGGGACCGCGATGCGGTAGATGTCGCTGAGGGAGAGGCGAGACATGACCGAACCCTAGGCATCCGCTCGGCCCGCCTTCTTCGGCCTCCGCGACGAATCCGGTCCGATCCGTTGTGCCGTTCTCCAACTCCGTACGGCAGGCCGCCGCCCGACCCACCCGGCGCACCTTTACGCTGTAGATCAACAGTGTGAAGACCGGAGGTCGGGGCATCAGACCCGGGGCGCGGGCCCCTGCCCCGGGCACGGCGCACCGACGCCGATGAGCACCTCATGGGCCGCGCCGCCGTCGACTCGAACGTGGATCGGAAGGCATCCGGCCTCGCGGACGATGTAACCTCCGGCGAAGGCGATCCATTCGTTCTCGGCGTCGCAGCGGTCCACCACCACACGCGCGCCCGGCGACCCCGGGCTCCCCCATACCAGCCAGAACCGGCCGCTCAGTCCGTCCGGCACCGCCACCTCGACATGTCGTCCACGCCGCACGAGCAGACCCTGCTTGGCGAACAGCCCCGCACCTCCGCCGGGCACATTCACGTCGGACGCCTGAAGGGCCTGCGCCCTGGCCTTACTCGTCGGCAGGGCCACCGCGTCGCCGATGACCTCCAGATCGCCAGAGGGAGCGCGTTGCCCGCCGATCACCTCGTCGCACCGCACGGTCGCAAAGGCAGCGGGAGGGGGCGAGGACGCGGTCACCCGCCTCGCTGCCGGATCGCCGGGCGTACAGGCGGCGATCACACCGGCCAGCATGGCGGCTACAGCGATTCGACTTCGCATGTGTCCACTGTGCCCGCCGTACCGCCACAGGCGCATCCCCCTAGCGCCCTGTGGAGTCCTGGACAGGCCGACGGGCCCCGGCGGGTGACGATGCCGGGGCCCGTTGGACGCTGTTCCTTTCGTGTTGCGGGGCTTTCTCGTTATGGGGCGTCGTACCCGAGGGTGTAGGCGCCGCTGCCGCTGTAGGAGTAGACGCGGTAGCGGTAGGTGCCGGCGGTGCCGGTGTAGGTGAAGGACTCGTTAGGGCTGGCCGTGGTGCCGCTGGCGACGTTCGTCCAGAGCCCCAGGCTGTTCTTCTTCTGCAGGTACAGGTCGAAGTCGGCGCCGGTCGGCCCGCTCAGGCAAGCGACGTGGGTTCCCGTTTTGGTGGTCTGGAAGCCGGAGGTGCTCGGCTGGTAGGCACTCGACCCCGAGCTCAGGGTGCCGGTGGCGGTGTTCTGCCTGCCGCTGCACGGACCGCTGCCGCCGCCCACGGTCAGGGTGAAGGTCGCGGTGTGGGTGGCCGACCCGCCGGTGCCGGTCACCGTGATCGGGTAGGAGCCCGACGCGGTGGACGCCGACGTCGTGACGGTCATCGTCGACGAGCTGCCCGAGGTCACCGACGACGGGTTGAACGCGGCCGTCACACCGGCGGGAAGCCCGGTGGCCGAGAAGGTGACGCCCTGCGCGGTGCCGGACGTGGTCTGCGTGGCGACCGTGGCGGTCGCCTGCTGGCCGGCCTGGACGCTGGCCGAGGCCGGGTTGAGCGTCAGGGAGAAGTCGTTGCCAGTGGTGTTGCAGCTGGCCGGCTCGCCGGAGGCCGCCGGCACGCTCACCGCGTCCCACGCCGCCTTGGTCCTGTTGAACTCGGCGCAGGATCCGGGGAACAGCTGGAGCGCGGCCTCAAGCGACGCCTTGCGCACCAACGAGTGGGTCCAGGTGCTGGTCTTGCGGTTCAGCGTCTCCATGAAGATCTGGCCGGCCTTCTGGATGCCGACTCCGGTGACCGTGGAGCCGTTGCAGGTCGGGCTGACCGGGTTGCCGTTGGTCGGGTTCGACCCCTCGGCCAGCAGGTAGAACCAGTGGTTCTGGATGCCCGCCCCGGCGTGAACCTCCATGTTGGGGACCGAGGACGAGTAGCAGTCGGGGTTTCCGGAGATGAGGGACGGCTTGTGCATGTACCTGATCGGGCCGCTGCCGACGAGGTCGACCATCTCGCCCACGGAGTAGTCCGGGGTGTCGAGGCCCGCGGGCTCGTTGGCGTAGTGCTCGGTCAGTGCGCCGAAGACGTCGCCGGTGGACTCGTTGAGGATGCCCTTCTCGTTGCTGCCGGTCGATCCGCCGGGCGTGTTCTGGAAGACGGCGTGGCCGTACTCGTGGGCCACGACGTCGATCGGGGTCGCCTGGCGCTTGTTGTCCTGCGAGTGGCCGAAGTTGGTGTAGCTGCCGTTCCAGTACGCGTTGACGTCGGCGAGACCGACGCGGGCGGGGAAGCCGCCGCCGGTGCCGTTGATGCCGTTGCGCCCGAGCCAGTCGCGCAGCATGTCCCATTCCTTGCCGACGGCGAAGAGCGCGTCGACGCAGGCGGTCTCCAGGTCGGTGCCGGAGCCGTTGCCCCAGCTGTCGGTGGCCTTGGTGTAGGTGGAGCCGTTCTGGCCGCCGCAGCGGACGCCGGAACGGGCGGGGTCGGCCATGGAGAACGTGCTGCCGGACGTGGTGCCGATGGTGACGGGGTTGCCGTTGTAGTAGCTGTTGCCCTGGCCGTCCACGACCTCGTCGGACTTCTCCACGACCTCGCCGGTCAGCGCGTCGACGAGGACGTGCATCTTGCTCTCGCGGCCGTTGTTCACGCCTTCCGCGACGACCTCGTAGGCCAGCCGTCCGGTGCCCTCCGCCATCACGGTCAGCTGCGGCGCCGACGTGGTGGTGACCTCGGAGATCTGCGCGCGCGCCACCTCGGTGGCCTGGTCGGCGGTGAGCTTCGGCGTGGTGCCGACGCTCAGCGTCTTCTCCTGAGCGACGGACGTACTCAGCACGCCGCCCTTGGCGTCGGTGACCACGACGAAGTCTCCGCCGTACACCGGCAGCCCGCCGTAGGTGCGGGTGTAGGAGACGTAGTTGAGGCCGCCTCGCCCTTCGACGACCTTCTCGCGGCGGAAGCCGTCCTTGGCCGAGGGGCGGAGGGCGGGCGGCTTGGCGTCGACCAGACGGTCGGCGCCGCGCGCGGCCTGGCCGGGGTCGACGGCCGGGCTCGCTCCCGCGGAGGATGTGCCGGTCAGGGCCACGAGTAACCCTGCTGTCGTGGTGATGAGCGCTAACGCTGCGGTGCGTTTCACACGACGCTCCTTCTGTTGTGTGACGCGTGGGGGGTGCATCACCATGAAGGGTGATTGGACGAGCGAAGTTTGACTCTCTTTTGACAATGCTGTCAATAAGATGGCAAACACAAAAATTTCCGGCGACGGGCACATTACGGCGAAGTGTTTTCGGGCGTCGGAAGGACGTTCGATGACCGGCCGCAATATCCGCCGGGCGGATGATGGGTCGATCACGTGCGATGACAGTGATCACGAAGGGCGCGCGGGGCGTTCTTTTACGACAAGAGGAAACCGGCCCCTTATCGGCCCCTTATGACGCCAGACATCGGATCTCTCGCGTGATTTACGGGGAAAGAGAGAACAGCCGGCGCCGTCCCGATTTGTGATCTACGCGTGACGGCCGCCGGGCCATGTGGAACTCATCACGGTTAAACGGTCGGCGATTACGGCGCCTACCTGACGACGTGAATTCCGGGGAAGCTTTCCCGTGGAGCGCCGACTTGTGCGGAGCGCACGTGAGCGAAGCTCATCTCCAGCGCGCTGATCTGTGGAGCGCCGAATCGGACGGCGCCGACCCGGCAACGCCGTATCGAGCGGAGCGGATGCGAACGACTCAGACTTTACGGGCGCGAGCCCGACCGAGCCGGACCTCGCCTGACGGCGCACATCCGGAAGACGTCGACCTGTCCGAAACCGGTCTCTTCGGAGCGGATCTCCGCAGCGCGGCAGGCGTCGGTCCCGCCGAGATCCGACGTATCACAAAAACGGACAGCATGACCGAATCCCGAGACGGCGGAACCGTCACTTCGGAAGACTCGACTTCGGCAACGATTCGCGGCGGCCGCCAGGTAGCGCTGGACGCCGTCGCGGACGTACGGCGGAGAGTCACTTACATATGGAGATCTTCGTCCCTATTCTGTGATGATGCGGGCGGGTTTTGCGGTGGACGCGGCGACGGCGGTGATCCTGGCCACGTTCATGGCCCTGATATCCCAGGTCGCTCGGGTGATCCAGCCAGGGGTCCGTCCCGTGACCGCGCTTGGGCTGGCACTCCTCGTGGTGTGCGGGTTGGCGTTGGCTCTGCGGCGAGTCAATCCGCTGCTCACCTTCACACTGGCCGTGGGCGCGGCGGTGGCCTACCTGGCGTTGCGGTTCGCCGGCTGGCCCATCTACCTGGGCGCGTTCGCGGGCCTGCTGGCGCTTGTCTCCGGGGTCGCCGAAGCGCGGGTCTGGGTTCCGTTCGCCACGATCGGCGGGGTAGGGATCGCGGTCGCCACCGGCCCGCCGGAAGCCTGGCGGCCCGCCCCGATGATCACAATCGCGCTGGTGTGGGCGGCGGTCACGGTCCTGGCCGCCCGGGCCACGCAGGTTCGCCGAAAGCTTTCCGAGGAGGAGGCCGCCGGCAAGGTGGTCGAGGAGCGGCTCAGGATCGCCCGAGAGTTGCACGACGTGCTCTCCCACAGCCTGGCCACGATCAGCCTGCAGGCCGGCGTCGGACTGCACCTGGTGGACGACCGGCCGGAACAGGCTCGGGAGGCGCTGCACGCGATCCGCCAGGTCAGCAACGACCCGCTGGCACAGGCGCGCGCCGCGTTGGCGGTCGTGCGAGGGACAGGTGAGGAGGCGCCGCAGGCAGCGCCCGGCCTGGCCGACCTGGACGCGCTGGTGACGTCGGTGCGCGCGACCGGCTTGGGTGTGGATCTGGCCATCGACCTGGAGAGCCGAGCGATCCCGGACGTGATCTCCGCCACCGCCTATCGAATCGTCCAGGAGGCGTTGACCAACGTGATGCGCCACGCCGGGCCCGGCGCGCGTGCTCGGGTCCATGTCGCAACCGTCCACGGCTGGCTGGAGATCGACATCCTGGACGACGGCACCGGCGCCGCCGTACCGGTGCGCGACCCGGGCCACGGGTTGCGTGGGCTGGCTGAACGGGCCGGCGCGGTCGGGGGCGAGTTGCGGGCCGGACCGGCGTCCGGCGGCGGCTTCACCCTCCACGCCCGCCTGCCGCTGGGGGCGGAGCGATGAGTGTGCTGCGGGTTGTGCTCGCCGACGACCAGGTGATGATCCGCTCCGGGTTACGGGCGCTGCTGGCCGCCGAACCCGGCCTGGAGGTCGTCGCCGAGGCCGGCGACGGGCAGCAGGCGCTCGCCGCCGCTCGTGCCCATCGCCCGGATGTGATCGTGATGGATATCCGGATGCCGGTGCTGGACGGGCTGGCGGCCACCCGGGCGATCGCCGCCGACCCACGACTGTCCGATGTACGGGTGTTGGTGCTGACGACGTTCGATGAGGACGCACTGGTCTTCGAGGCGATTCGTGCGGGTGCGGCCGGGTTCCTGCTCAAAGACGCCGAACCCACTGAACTACTGCGCGGCATCCGGGCGGCCGCCGCCGGTGACGCGTTGCTCTCTCCCCAGGCCGCGCGCCGACTGGTCACGGCGTTCGCCGCCGCCCCCACACCGACCGGGCCCGCCGCGCGGGCGCTGGATTCCCTCACCCCGCGGGAACGGGAGGTCGTCGCCCTGGTGGCCCGGGGGTTGTCCAACGAGGAGATCGCCGATCGGCTGGTGATCAGCCCAGCGACCTCCCGTACCCATGTCTCCCGGGCGATGGTCAAGCTCGCCGCCCGCGATCGCGCGCAACTGGTCGTCTTCGCCTACGAATCCGGCCTGGTCCGCCCCGGCCGCACCGGCTGACCGGCACCCGGTCCTCGCGGATACGTTCAGCGACGTACGCCGGGGTCCCTGGATACCCGCTCACACGCAGGTGAAGTGCCGCCGGGCGACCGACGACGTGACCCATGGCCGAGCGGAAAACTGCTGGCAGTACCGCGACGGCGAACCCTCCCAGGCTCGTCGTCCCGACAACGGCGGTTTCCCAGGAGGTACCGGAAATGATCCTTTCCGCGCTCGGGCGCTCGCCCCGGCCAGTGACCCCGAATGAGCACACATCCGGTTCGTCCACCCCGGACGAGAATTCTTCCGAGAAAATGCCCGGACATGAGCGGCTGTGGCGGCTTGTCCTGGCGGTGGCGATCGTCGGCGGACCGCTCGGTTACGCCGTCGGTAGCATCCTCATCCCGGCCGTCCACGAGGACGGAGCGACGAGCATCGCGGCGAACGCCGCCGCGAATCCGATCACCAACGCCATGCACCTGGTCGCGTACGTTCTCGCCTCCTTTCTGCTCCCTCTCGGAGCGGTCGGCCTCGCGTATCTCGCCTACGCCCGGGCGCCGCGACTGGCCACGATCGGTGGGCTGCTCGCGGTGGTGGGCTGGCTGCCGTTCTCGGCCCTGACCGCACTGGATGACGTCAGCATGGCCATGGCCGCCCTACCCGACAGCGGTTCGTACGCCACGCTGTTGGACCAGTTCGCGAACGACGCGGTGATGGGCGGCTACCTGCTCGTCTACATCGTCGGGCATCTGGTGGCCTATGTGTTGCTCGCTATCGCGCTGCGTCGGGCCAGAGTCATCCCGAGATGGGCGGCCTGGTCGATGATCGCCAGCAGCCCTCTGACGGTCGCCGTCTTCGTGTTGCCGGGCCGTCCCCTTGTCCTGGGTGACGTCGCACTGACCCTGCTCGTGATCGGCAGCATCCCCGCAGCCCGAGTCATGGCTGGTCGCCACCGTCTCTCCAACCCGTGACCTCAGTACGGCAGCGGCCGTCCACCGGGTGTTCGCAGGTCCAGCGAGGCCATGGGGGATCTTCTGCTCGTGACCTTCTTGACCCGTCGCATCCCGGCGCCTCCGCTCACGCGTCCAGCTCGAACCAGACGACCTTGCCCCTGCCCGTACGGCCGGTGCCCCAGGAGCTGGACAGGGCGTCGACGAGGAGCAGGCCGCGGCCGCCCTCGTCGTCCAGGGGCGCGGGGCATGTGCGGACAGGGACCGGGCTTTCGTCCTCGACCTCGCAGCGCAGCGTGCCGTCGGCGGAGGTCAGCGTGAGGACCGGCCCCCCGCTCCCATGGCGCAGGGCGTTGGTGACCAGCTCGCTGACGAGCAGTTCCGCCACCTCGCAGTGCTCGCCGCATCCCCACCCGCCGAGCTGGGCGCGGACGAGATGCCGCGCCGTGGGCGTCGAGGACGCCTCGGGCTGGAGGGCCCAGGAGGCCCGCCGGGTGGGTGTGGCCGCCTGCTTGGTGCCCGTGGCGTGCCAATTGTGCATGACCTGCTCCGTGCCTGTGGTGTGCCGCGTGTGCGTGGTCTGGCGATGGCCCGCCGCCTTGACGGCGCGGACCGCGGACTCAGGCCGCCTGCGCATATGCGGCCCTGTGGGCGGGGATGCTGCGTCCGTCGGGCAGCAGCTCGCCGGTGTCGTCGAACACCACGACGCCGTTGCAGAGCAGACCCCAGCCTTGTTCGGGGTGGAACGCCACGAGACAGGCGGCACCGTGATCGGGAGCGTCCGCGGACGGACACGACGGCATATGTCGGCACATAACGATCATCTCGCTCCTCATCAAACGTCGGAAAGTTCTTCGAGAGCCACCGGCTGCGGCCCAGTGACCCGGTCCAGCAACTCCCCGAGCGAGGAGTTGACATTGCAGGGCCTTTCGAGCATCAGGTAGTGCCCGGTACTCGGGAGCACGACGAAGTCGGCCGCCGGGAGCGTGCACGCGATCAGCTCGCTGTGCTCGACCGGCGTGAGGAGATCGTTCTTGCCGACCAGGATCAGCGTGGGCACGTCGCGCAGGGCCGCCAGCGCCGCCAGCCGGTCGTGCGCCACCAGGGTCGTGTAGAAGTCTCCGATCACCTCGATCGGAGTGGAATCGATGATCCGGGCGGCGGCCTGCTGCACCGCCGACGGCACGTCGGACGCGAACGAGTACCGCCGCACGAGCACGTGCAGCAGCTCCGCGAACGCGCGGTGGCCGTACCCTCGGATGATCGACCGTCCGCCCAGGACCTTGAGCAGTCCGGGGACGAGCGGCTGCAGCAGCCGGGCGCCGTACGCCGGCAGTCCGAGCGTGATGTGGCCCAGCCCGCCCGCCGAGGTCGAGAGCAGCGCGACCCCCACGACCCTTTCACTGAACAGGTCCGGGTTCGCCTCCGCCAGCGCCATGATCGCCATGCCGCCCATCGAGTGTCCGACCAGGACCACCGGGCCGGACGGGGCGACCTCTTCCAGGACCCGGTGCAGGTCCCGGCCGAGCTGCGCGATGGTGGCCGACCCCGGCGTGCCGCGACCCGACCGTCCGTGGCCGCGCTGGTCGTACAGGACCAGCCGGGCCCGGTCGGCGAACGCCGTCCGCTGGCTGGTCCAGCAGTCCAGGTGGAGCGCCAGACCGTGGCAGAAGACCATGGTCAGCTCGGCGTCGCTGGAACCGCCAACCTCGACGTACAGCTCGAGGCCGTCGTCGGCCTTGACGATGCGCGCGGTTCCGGCGGCCGACTCCGCGTCTTCAGGCTGGAACGCACCGTCCGAATCACCTGGAACGTCCGGCAGGGCGTCCGGCGTCGTATCCGGCAGTGTGTCCGGCAGTGTGTCCGGCAAGGCATCCGCCTCCACGTCGACGAGTTCCCGGTGCCTGAGGTCGATGCCGCTGACCACGCGAGGGTCGAGCCCCCGGATGGTGGTGGGGTCGTACGCGTCAGGCGACGGTTCGTTGGAGCGACTGCTGAGCATCTCCACGTCCCTCCGCTCGTCGATTCAGGCTCCTGGGCTTCGTCACCGTTCCGTGTTCTCAGGTTCAAGGTCCGCAAGGTCCGCAAGGTCCGCAAGCTCCTCGAGACCGGTCCGGTGACCTGCTTCGCCATCTACGATCGCGCCGCGAACGCCCGCCGTCTGCGCTGGCAGCCTCCATCTTGCGGGCATGCCTGCGGCAGTCCCGGCATTCCTGCTAGCTGCAATGACGCGTCGGCGATGGGCTGGGATCCTGGATGTGTGCCCCTCAGTTGCCTGATCGTGGACGACAGCGATCACTTCAAGGAGGCCGCTCGTCAACTGCTCGAAGCGGACGGCATCGTCGTACTCGGCACCGTGTCCACGACCGCCGAGGCGCTTCGCCGGTTCGGCGAGCTCCGGCCGGATTTCGTGCTGGTCGACATCGATCTCGGCGAGGAGAGCGGATTCGAGCTGACCCTGCGGCTCGTGGACGCGGCCGCCGGGGATCCCCCGATCGTCATCCTGATCTCGACCTACGACGAGACGGACTTCGCGGAGATGATCGCGGCCAGCCCCGCCGTCGCGTTCCTGCCGAAGCCGAGCCTTTCGGGAAGAGCGATCTACGAGATCCTGCGAGGAGCGGCCGGCACGGGCCGTTGAGGCGGTTCTGAGACGGTTTATGCCTCAACGCCCCGGTCAGCGGGCTTCCAGGAACGTGATCACCGCGAGCACGCGACGATGATCGTCTTCGGTCTCCGGCAGTTGCATCCGCGCCATGATGCTGCGCACGTGCTTCTCGACCGTGCCCTCGGTGATCCAGAGCTTGTGGGCGATCCCGGCGTTGGAGCGTCCCTCCGCCATCAGGGCGAGCACCTCCCGCTCGCGCTGCGTCAGGAGTTCGAGGGGGTCGTGCCTGCGGCGGGCGGTGATGAGCTCGGCCACCAGGCTGGGATCGACGACCGAGCCGCCGTGGGCGATCCGTTCGAGCGTCTCGACGAAGTCGGCCACACCGGTGACCCGGCTCTTGAGCAGGTAACCGACCCGGTGTCCGGCGGCGAGCAGCTCCATCGCCTGGTCGACCTCCACGTGCGCCGACAGCAGGAGGATGCCCATCTGGGGGAACTCCTCGCGGATCACCCGTGCTGCGTCGAGGCCTTCCGTCGTGTGCGTCGGAGGCATCCGGATGTCGACGATGGCGAGATCCGGACGGTGCTCGCGCACGAGAACGAGGAGCTCCTCCGCGTCCCCTGCCTGGCCGACGACCTCAAACCCCGACCGTTCCAGGAGACTCGCCAGCCCCTCGCGCAACAGGACGTCATCGTCCGCCAGCACTATCCGCATTCGGCCTTCATCCACCGGTCTGCCGCCGTTTCGCGCTCGGCCACGCCTGAACGGGAGCGAACGCGGTTCGCGTCAACGCCCCGGGCCGGCCATCCTTACGGCGGTCTGAGCAGCGCGAACGTGGAGCGCGTTCCCTCGTCACCTCGGAGTAGCGTGGAGGCATGCGCGCGCGGCTACTGTCGTTGCTGCTGCGCCCGACGCGCCTGCCCATCCTGCTGGGCATCTTCGTCAGCGCCTCGATCGTAGCGGCAGAGACCTTCCTGACATATCCGTTGCAGCGGTACGCACCCGGAAGCTCTCTAGGTGTAGTTTACCTGCTCGGCGTTCTCGTGGTCTCGTACCTGTGGGGTCTGCCGCTGGGGATGGCGACCGCGGTGGCCAGCGGTTTCGCCTTCGACTACTTCCACCTGCCTCCCGCCGAGACCGTCACGCTCTTCACCAGTTGGTCGTGGATGCCGACCGTCATCTTCCTCGTCGTCGCGGTGCTGGTCAGCTCGATCGCGGCGCTGGTGCGATCCCTGGTCATCGAGGCCGACGACCGCCGCCGCGAGGCCGATACGAACGCCAAGATGGCCCGCCTCCTGCTGCGTACGGAGCAGCTGCGATCCGCGCTCCCGACGGCATCCCAGCGCCTGGCACGGGCGCTTCGGCTGCCGTTCCTGACGATCGAGGCCGACGCGGTCGCGGGCGACGACCGGCGCACGGCGCTGCCGCTGGTGGAGGGCGACACCAGGCTCGGCACGCTCGTCGTGCCCGCGGACCTGCCGGAGGCCACCATGCGCCGTCTGAACGAGCGGGTGGTGCCCTCGCTGCAGGCCCTGCTGCACGCTGCCCACGATCGTGAGGCGATCAGGCAGGCCCTTGAGACGAGCCGGGACGAGCTCCGCCGGGTCGCCGAGGAACAGGCCGCACTGCGACGCGTCGCGACGCTGGTCGCACGCGGAGTCTCTCCAACGGCGATCTTCAACGCCGTCGCCAGCGAAATGGGCGTCATTCTCCAGGCGAGTTGCACGGCGATAGGACGCTACGAGCCCGATGAGGCGATGGTCGTGGCGGGCTCGTGGAGCAGTCAAGGCCCCGCGAACACGCTGCCCCTCGGCTCACGCTGGCCAATGAAGGGGCAGAGCGTCCCGGCGATCGTGCTGAGGACCGGGCGGTCTGCGCGGATGACGTACGACGGCCTTGCCACCGGAGAGATCGCCGGGTGGGCCCGGACACGGGAACTCGTCTCCTCGATCGGCAGCCCCATCATCGTGGAAGCGCGCCTCTGGGGGGTGATGATCGCTTCTTACGAAGCTTCTGAGCATGCGCCTGGAAACGCGGAGGAGCGCATGCTGGACCTCATCGAACTCGTCGCGACCGCGATCTCCAACGCGCAGGCCCGCGACGAACTCGCCGCCTCCCGCGCCCGCGTCGTCGCGGCCTCCGACGAGACCCGGCATCGCATCGAACGCGACCTGCACGACGGAGCCCAGCAACGCCTCGTCTCCCTCGGGCTCGAACTGCGGACCGTGGAGGCCACCGTGCCGCCTGAACTGGCCGAGGTGAGAGAAGGGTTGGCGCACGCCGTCGAAGATCTGACGCTCGTCCTGGAGGACCTGCGGGAGCTCTCCCGCGGCATCCATCCGGCGATCCTCTCCAAGGGCGGCCTCGGGCCCGCGCTGAAGATGCTCGCCCGCCGCTCGCCCATCCCCGTCGAGCTCGACGTACGCGCCGACCGTCGGCTGCCGGAGCGGGTCGAGGTCGCCACCTACTACGTCGTGTCCGAGGCGCTGACCAACGTGGCCAAGCACGCCCACGCCTCGGTCGCGTACGTCCAGGTCGGCGTGGAGGACGCGAGCATCAGGATCTCGGTCCGCGATGACGGCATCGGCGGCGCCGACCCCCACGCCGGCTCGGGGCTCATCGGTCTCAGTGACCGCGTCCAGGCGCTCGGCGGCACGATGGAGATCGCCAGTCCCGTGGGCCGCGGCACCACGCTGGCGGCGGTCATCCCGGTCGAGGCCGGATGACGGCCGGATGACGGCCGGATGACGGTCCGCATGAGCCCCACCGGCTATATCCGGCCCCATCCGGTACATCCGACGCGACCGGGTCACATCGGGCGCGTGGGCATCAGGTGAGCAGCGCAGGGCACACGGGCCGGACGGCCACTACGGCCACTACGGCCACTACGGGCTCGACGGCGAATCGGCGAGCGGCAGGCGGACGACGAAACGCGCCCCACCCCACGCCGACTCCCCCACTTCGACCGTCCCGCCGTGCGCCTCAGCGGTGTCACGCACGATCGCGAGGCCGAGGCCGGTTCCTCCGCGGCACCGGCTGCGAGCGGTGTCCACTCGCCTGAACCGCTCGAAGATCCATTCCCGGTCGGCCACGGCGATGCCGTTTCCGTCGTCGGCGACGACCAGTTCGGCGTAGTCGGCGTTCCGGCGCACTTCGACGTGCAGCACGTGCTTGCTGTGGCGCTGCGCGTTGTCCAGAAGGTTGGCGAGGAGGCGTTGGATCTCGTGGTCGACGACGTCGACCGTCACACCCGGGGCGAGCCGCACCAGCACCGGCAGCTTGTCTGCGCGCCGGGAGATCTGCGCCTCGACCAGCGCGGACAGGTCCACCCGTACCAGCTCGTCGGGCATGTGCATCCCCACCCTCGCCAGCGCGAGGAGGTCGGAGACGATCGCCTGGAGGCGGTCGACGTCGCGTAGCGCGCACGAGAGAAGCTCGTCCAGATCCGTCGTGTCGGGGTGCAACTGGGCTTCCTCCAGCTGCGTTCGAAGACCGGCGATCGGGGTGAGCAGTTCGTGCGAGGCGTCGGACACGAACTGCCGCTGCTGGGCGAGCATCCGGTCCATCCGTCTCCTGGCGTTCTCCGCCGCTTCCGGCGTGCGGTTCACGGCCTGGACTGACCAGGCGCGCTCATCCTCACCCGAAGGGTCGAGGGACGTGCTCTTCGTGCCGTCAACGTGGACGGGCACGGCGTCGCGCAGACACATAACGCTCATCTAGATTCTCGTTCGTTGAAGAGAGAGTCCTCGGCACCTCATCACGTCGTCCATGCCCGTCGGGCTGGTCGTCCGATTCCAAAGAGGTGAGAGCTGCCTTCCCCCTACGATGACGTCCCGCCGCCGCAACGTCTGCGCGGGCAGCCCCCATTTCCGCCCCCATGCCAGCCGAACTCCCGGGTTCCCGCTAGCCGGTATGCCGCCCTGCGCCGCGGGCCGCGGCCGGCCCTGCTCACCCCCTCGTACCGAATAGGAGCCGCGTGGGAACGGCGTCGCAGGTCAAGGACCTTCTGCCCTATCGGCTGACCGTCCCCGCGACCGACCCTGACAGCAGACCGTGCCCGACGCAGGCAGGGGTGGCAGCAGTGGAACGTTCGAACGACCAGGTCGCGGATCTGCTGCAGGAATACGCGGACCTGATCGCCATCACGGGCGGCGACGCCTTCAAGGTCAGGGTGTACGAGAAGGCGGCCCGATCAGTCGGCGGCTACGCGCGCGACATCTCGGGCATGGGCCTCGGCGAGCTGCGCGGGATCCCCAACGTGGGAGCGTCGATCGCGGCGAAGATCGACGAGTTCCTGCACACCGGGGCGATCCACCAGCTCGAGGAACTGCGTACGAAGATCCCGGCGGGTGTCCGCATGCTCACCGTGATCCCCTCGCTCGGCCCGAAGAAGGCCGTGACGCTGTACGAGGAGCTGGGGATCGATTCGATCGACTCGCTGGAGGCGGCGATCAGGGCGGGTCTGCTGCACGGACTGCACGGATTCGGCCCCAAGACGGAGGAGAACCTCCTGCACGGCATCGAACTGATGCACAAGGCGAGCGAGCGGGTGGATCTCGGCGTCGGCATGGGCATCGCGGAGGAGATCGTCACCGCGCTGCGGCAGGTGCCGGGGTGCGAACGGTGCGTCTACGCGGGGTCGCTGCGCCGGATGAAGGACACCGTCGGGGACATCGACGTCCTCGCCACGTCGCGGGAGCCGGCGACGCTCATGGAGGCGTTCACCCGGCTTCCCTCGACCGGCGAGGTGATCGCACACGGAGACACCAAGACCTCGATCCGCACCGTCGCCGGGCTCCAGGTGGACCTGCGGGTCGTGCCCGCCGATTCGTGGGGCGCGGCCCTGCAGTACTTCACCGGCTCCCGGGCGCACAACATCCGCACGCGGGAGATCGCCGTCCACAAGAAGCTCAAGCTGTCCGAGTACGGCCTGTTCGACGTGGCCACCGGGGAGAAGATCGCGTCCACCGACGAGGCGGACGTGTACGGCAGGCTCGGGCTGCCCTGGATCCCGCCGACGCTGCGCGAGGACAACGGTGAGATCGAAGCGGCGCTGCGCGGCGAACTCCCCCCGCTGGTCACCGAGGACGATCTCCGCGGCGACCTGCACACGCACACGAACCTGACCGACGGGCTGGCGCCGCTGGAGGAGATGGCCGCCGCGGCGGCGGAGCGCGGATACGCCTATCTGGCGGTCACCGACCACGCTCCCGACCTCTACATGCAACGGATGACCGACGAGAAGGCCCTGGCGCAGCGCGAGCGGATCCGCACCCTGGACGGGAACTTCCGCGGAATGCGGCTGCTGCACGGCACCGAGCTCAACATCGGCCCCGAGGGGACGGTCGACTGGCCGCCGGAGTTCCTGGCCGGATTCGACCTGTGCGTGGCTTCGCTGCACTCCTACTTCACGCAGTCGCGCGAGGAGACGACCCGGCGGCTGCTGCGGGCCTGCGAGAACCCGCACATCAAGATCATCGGCCATCCCACCGCCCGCCTGATCGGCAGGCGCGAGCCGGTGGACGCCGACTGGGACGCGGTGTTCACCGCCTGCGCCTGCACCGGAACCGCGCTGGAGATCGACGCCTTCCCCGACCGCCTCGACCTGCCCGCCGAGCTGGCCCGGCGCGCCCTGGGCAAGGGCGTCCGCTTCGCCATCGACAGCGACGCGCACGCCGTGCCGCACCTGGCCAACATGCGGTACGGCGTGGGCACGGCGCAGCGGGGCTGGCTCACCACCGACCAGGTGATCAACACCTGGCCGCTCGACCGTCTGCTGCGCTTCCTTCAGGAGGGCCGGCAGTGACGGACAGCACCACGCGCGAGCGGGCACCGCCTCACGGAGTGAACACCACCCGCCTCTGAGCACCACCCCCCTCACGGAGTGAGCACCCACCCGCCTCACGGAGTGAGCACCACCCGCCTCTGAGCACCACCCGCCTCACGGAGTGAGCACCACACCGGCCACGCCCGGCACCGTCCGGGCGATGGCCTCGGCGATCCGCGCCGACCGGTCGCCCACGTCACCGCCGTGCAGCTCGACGAGCCCGTCGCGTACGGTCACCTGCCACGCCGCCGTCTCAGCGGAGTCCTGCAACGCCGCCAGGACGTCGTCGCGGATCCGCTCGTCCCCGTGGGCCAGGATCCCCATCAGGTCGCGCCGGCTGGCGATGCCGACCACGTCGTCGCCGCGCAGGACCGGAACGCTCTTCACCCCGGTCGTGATCATCAGATCCACGAGTTCCAGGACGTCGGCCTCCTCCTGAACGGTTCCGACCTTGGACGTCATGACCTCCTCGACCCCAACGGACGGCTGCGAACCGGGCAGGGCCGCGGGACGGAGGTAGGAGCCGGGGTCCGCCTCGAACTCGGCGCGCAGCAGGTCCATCTCGCTGACGATCCCGACCATCCGGCCCTTCTCGTCGACCACCGGCGCGGCCGTGATGTCCTGCTCATACAGCAGGTGGATGACCTGCTTGACGCTCCACGTCCGCGGCACGGTCACCACCGGGGCCGTCATCATCTCCCGGACCAGCATCACGATCACCCCTTGTCTCCATCTCCATCCCATTCCCTGACGACCATCTCCACCCAGAGGCGAAGGTCCTTGCAACGACCGAAAGGAGCGTCACCTCCGCCGCCGGCCCTCCCCGAACGGCCGGGGCGCAGGTGAGATACGCCAGGTCACGCCGTGGACAGTGGCTATGCAGCCCCACCCGGGCATCCGGTGCCCTCGCATGCTCCAGCGCGTGCTTCGCGTTGCCCACCTTCAGTCGCGTTCCCGTCTTCAGGGCAACGTGGCATTCGCCTTGCTCGCCGTAGCTGTGGGCCGCTGCACTGCGGTGGGTGGTTGTTCCGGCGCCGTGACTGTGGGCCGCTGCACTGCGGTGGGTGGTTGTTCCGGCGCCGTGACTGTGGGCCGCTGCACTGCGGTGGGTGGTTGTTCCGGCGCCGTGACTGTGGGCCGCTGCACTGCGGTGGGTGGTTGTTCCGGCGT
>NZ_BSSE01000037.1:58945-60124 GCF_030268965.1 Microtetraspora sp. NBRC 16547
CGCGCCGTGATAGCGGGCCTCTGGTGAGCCGCTGTTCGCGGCCATCGCGGGCGCGGTGGTTGCTGGCACGGTCCTACGCGCGCCTCCACAACCACCCACCTCCGCTCCGCTCCCCGCCGCCCCCAGTTCGCCGCCGCCCCCCGTTCGCCACCGCCCCGGCTCGCCACCGCACGATCCCCTGCCTCGCTGCCATGAGTACGACTGATCCAGGTCACATGTCCTGGTGCGCTCTGGATGACCCGCCCGTGTCGGCCCGCATACTGCTGTTTCCCCTGAAACGGGGTGGTGTGGAAGATCCGGATCAGAAGGGCGGGATGTCGTCCTCCGGGGCCGGCGCCGGCGCCGCAGCCGGTGACGCCGTAGCCACCGCGTCCAGTGATGCCGTGGCCACCGCGTCCGCTGTGACCGGTTCGTTGAGGGGCTCCTCCCACCACGCGGGTTCGTAGATCCAGGTCGGCAGGAACGGGAGTTCGTCGTTGGCGGGATCGGTGATGCTGCCCGCGCCATACCCGAAGGCCGCAAGCCCGCCTACCCCGCTGGCTCCCGACCGGCCGGGCATGGCCCAGCCTCCGGGGGCGAAGGGCTCCGGCAGGGATTCAATGATCGGCGGCGGCTGAACCGGATACCGGTGGCCGGTCCGGCTGATCCACGTCACATGCCCTGGCGCGGTCTGGATGACCCGCCAGCCGTTGTCGCGCAGATCATGGTCATGCGCACACGCGGCAGCCAGGTTGTCCTCGGTGGTGAGACCGCCGTGCGCGTACTGGCGGGTGTGATCCAGCTCCGACCGGGTGGCCGGAGCGCGGCAGCCGGGATGGGAGCACACCCTGTCCCGGATCTCGATCCGCCGCCGTAGCCCCGCCGTGGGGAACCGCCGCCGCTCACCCCCACCAGCCGCCCCACAGCCGACCACAGACCCTCGGGCAGCGTCGTTCTCCACAGCACCCTGCCGCACAGGCCCGCCTGCCGCAGCACCGTCACCCGCAGCGCCGTCCACCGCAGCTTCGTCCACCGCAGCTTCGTCTACCGCAGAAGCGTCACCTGCCGAACCGTCACCCGCCGAACCGTCACCCGCACTGTGGCCGTGGCCGTCATCGTCGGTCGGAAAGCTCTCTTCGATGGCCTGGTCGTATTGGCGCATGACGTCAGCGATCACACCGGCCCAGCCGCCCTGGGCGT
>NZ_BSSE01000038.1 GCF_030268965.1 Microtetraspora sp. NBRC 16547
TGGCCCGGATCGAGCGACACGAACAGAAAGAGTTCGACTCCCAGCAGCACGATCACTGCGAGCAACAGCCTGACGTGCTCGACGTCGCGGCGTAACCCCCGAGGGATTTACGGACATGACCACTAAGTCGGCGCGGGCCGGCAAATAAATAGACTCCGAAAATTGCCAGACTTTGCCGCTATGGTGTCGGTTTATGCGGTTTGTCATGCGCCTGATTCCTTCACGACTCCGCCGGGCGGTGCGTTCCCGGATAGATGCGCGATACGTCACCAAGGCGGAACACCGGAAGGACATCAAGGACACCCTGTGGGAGGTCCAGCTGCTGCGCAGAGAGGTCGTGTCGCTGCGCGGTGAGGTCGATCGGCTCCGGCAGGCGATCATCACTCCGCCGAAGGCACCCGAACCCGATCCCAGGGGAGCGGACGCGCACCGGCTCGCGACCGAGACCGCCGAAGCCCTGGACCGCCTCCTGCAGAACGAGATACTCGTGTGGCAGGCGATCGACGCGCTCAGGGCCGAGCTCAGGACCGAGTTCCGGGCCCGGGCGACCGTGGCCGCGGACGCGGAGTAGCGGCCGCGGTGCGCGTCACCTGGCCGAACACTCTGACCGTGAGGGCCACTGCTGTCCCCCCGCGATCGACGAGATCCCGGAGCCGTGGCGGGAGCGGGTTTCCGCTTATATGGAAGGCATCGGCCTGATGACCCCGGACGAGAGCGCCCGGGCGGAGAAATGGGGGGCCAGTTGAAGATCTATCTGTCCGTGGACATGGAAGGCGTGACCGGTCTCACGGACCCCGAGGAGATGCGCGCGGGCGGCCGCGGATACGAGCGCGGCTGCGAGCTGATGACGGGCGACGCCAACGCCGTCGTCGCGGGCGCCTTCGACGCCGGCGCCGAATCCGTTCTCATCAATGACGCCCACGGGTCGACCAAGAACCTGCGGATCGACCTGATCGACCCCCGGGCGACGCTCATCCGCGGCCCGGGCAAGCCGCACCGGATGGGGCAGGGGCTCACCACGGACTTCGCCGCCGCCTGTTTCGCCGGGTACCACGCGCGGGCCGGCGTACAGCACGGCGTGCTCAACCACACCTGGATGGGCAAGGAGATCCAGAACGTCTACCTCAACGGCGAGATCTGCGGGGAGACCCGGCTGGTCGCGGGCTTCGCCGGTTCGCTGGGCGTCCCCGTCGCACTGGTCACCGGCGATGAGGCCGTCTGCGAGGAGGCGCGCGAGCTGCTCGGCGACGTGGAGACCGTGGCCGTCAAGAAGGGCGTGGACCGCTTCTCCGCCGAGCTGCTGCCGCCGAGCGTCGCCCAGGGCCGCATCAGGGAGGCGGCGACGCGGGCGGTCGGCAGGCTGGCCGACTTCCGGCCGTACGTCGTGGCTCCGCCGTACACGCTGGGGGTCGAGTGGAACTCGACCGCGATCGCCGCGGGCTGCGGGCTGGTGCCCGGCACCCGGCAGGTCGGTCCCCGGCACACCGAGTTCAGCACGGACGACTACCACGAGATCATGGCGCTTTTCGGCATCTTCGCCATGATCGCCGGATCGGTCGCATGTGGCAGCGGCATCTACGGCTGAGGCGGACCTGCTGGCGGCCGGCTCGGCGCCGCCGGAGGCGCGGGCGCGATATGCCGGGAGCGTTCGAGTCCGCCCGTAAGGTGGTCACCCAACCGCACGAGACGAACGCGTGTTGAAGGAGTCCTTGATGCTCGACTGGGTGCCCGTCGCCGACCGGATCGACCTGCTCGCTGCCCCCGTGGCGAAAGCCGTGCCGGAGGTCGGCGTGGACCTGAAGGTCGCCGAGATCGATCCCGCGCTCTCGGACACCGCCGCGTTCTGCGCGCGGTACGGCGTGGCCATGGAGGACTCGGCCAACTGCGTGATCGTCGCGGGTAAGCGGGGCGGCGAGATCCGGTACGCCGCGGTCCTTGTCCTCGCCGACGACCGGGCGGACGTGAACGGCGTCGTCCGCAGGCACCTGGACGTCCGCAAGGTCTCCTTCGCCCCGCAGGAGGAGGCCGTCGAACTCACCGGCATGGAGTACGGCGGCATCACCCCGATCGGGCTTCCGGCGGACTGGCCGGTGCTCGTGGACGAAAACGTGACCAGGCGTGACTTCATCGTGATCGGAAGCGGCGTCCGCCGCTCCAAGCTGGCGCTTTCCGGCAAGGCGCTGGTCGAGGCGACCGGTGCGGAGGTGCTCTCCCTCGCCATGTGACGTCCGCGCGGGAAACCGAATGGCTGTTCCATGCGTTGTCACGAGCAGGAATGTGGCGCGTTGGTTCAGTCATGGGCGGTGCTTTAGTCGGTATGGTGCTTACGCCATGAATCAGGACGACCGACTGGGCCCCTACCGGCTGCTACGGCGGCTCGGTGAGGGCGGCATGGGCGTGGTCCACCTCGCCCTTGACCCGCACGGGAGGCAGGTGGCCGTCAAGGTCCTGCGCCCGGAGGTCACCCAGGACGACCTCGCGCGCAGGAGACTGTCGCGCGAGGTCGAGACTATGCGGCGGGTGCGCAGCGCGTACATCGCGGAGGTCCTCGACGCGGACGTGACCGGCCCCCGGCCCTACATCGTGACGCGGTACGTGCCGGGCCGTCCCCTGGACGAGGTCGTCAAGCAGGACGGCCCGCTCTCCGTGGACGCCCTGCTGCGGGTGGCGAGCGGCGTGGCCGAGGCGCTCGCCGCCGTGCACGGCGCGGGAGTGATCCACCGTGACCTGAAGCCCGGCAATGTGCTCATGCTCGACGGGTGGCCGGTCCTGATCGACTTCGGCATCGCCCAGGCGGTGGACGCCACGCGACTCACCCAGACCGGCATGTTCATCGGGACGCCCGGCTATCTCGCGCCCGAGATCATCGAAGGGCACGAGGCCGGCCCCGAGGTGGACGTGCACGCCTGGGCGGGCACCCTGCTCTACGCCGCCACCGGCCTGCCGCCCTTCGGCAAGGGCACGCTGGAGATGATCTTCTACAACATCACCTCCGGCAAGGCCAACGTCAGCGCCGCTCCCGCGCTGATCCAACCGGTGCTGCGCGCGGCGCTCCAGCGCGATCCGGCCAAGCGCCCGACCGCCGCCGAGCTGACCCGGCAGATCGCCCAGCTCATGACGCGCGGCGACAGGCCGCGCGTGCCCGACGAGATTGTCACGGTCCCGAACGTCGACGAGACGACCGGCCGGCCGGTGCCCGTCATCGGCGTCCCCGGGCAGCCCGGCCCGGGCCAGGGCACGTCGCCTTCGGGCGCGCAGCCGGGCACGCCGCGATGGCGGCCGCCCACGCCGTCCCCCGCCTCGCCCTCGGTCCCGCCCTCGGGCCCGCCCGCCCCGGTGACGGCCACTCCGGCTCCGGCCACGCCTCCGGCGGAGGAGTTCGTCTCGCTGCTCGGCGACTCCTCGTCGCCCGGCGACCCGTTTCCCACCGTGCGGGTGACCGGCGAGGACCTGCGCCGGGCGGGCCTCTCCTCCGGTGGTGCGATCCACCCCGACGACGCGCCGACGCGCATGGCCCCGCCCAGGACCCCGTCCGGGACGCCGCCTGTGACCCCACCCGCCATGACCCCGCCCGCCATGACCCCGCCCGCCGTGACCTCGCACCCCGTGACGCGGCAGCCTGTGCCGCCGCCGTCGGTGACACCGCCCCCTGTGACGCCGCCTCCCGTGAGCCCGCCGTCCCAGACGCCCTGGCCGCCCGCTCCGACGACCGGCGAGACGGACGTGCCCACCCGCCGGGTCAGGCCGGAGGAGCTCCGGGGCGCCTATCCCCAACAGGCGTTCTACGAGCAGGCACCCGAGATCTACGAGCAGACGCCGCAGGTCAACCAGCCCCATCCGGCGCCCTTCCAGCCGACGGTGCGCGTGCCGCCTCCTCCTGTGGCCGCCGCCGGGTCGGCGCCGGCCACGCCGCTCCAGCGCTCCAAGGCGTACGGCGTGGCCGGTGCGATGCTGCTGATCCTGGTGGTCGCCCTCGCGGTCATTGCGCCGCTGCTCGTCACCCTGGTGGCGCTGCCGGCCACGATCCTGCTCCGTGCGGCCGACATCGCGCAGCCGCAGCTGAACGGCCGCAGGCCGCCGGCGGCCGCGGCGACGGACGTGCTGCGCGTGCTCGGCCAGCCGGCCGTGCTGCTCAAGTCGATCGGCATCACGATCGCGCTGGTGCCGTACGGGGTGGTCCTCGGTCTTCCGGTGACGCTGCTGCTCACCGTGCTCGTCACGAAGATGTCCACGCTCGACGCGCTGAGCTGGGGGATCGCCGTGGCGCTGTGGACGGTGTGCGCGGGACCGGGTGTGGAGGGCCCGAGCCGGCAGATGCGGCGCACGCTCGCGTCGCTGGTGCCGACGAGAAGTGCGGCGATGGCGCTGGCCTGGGGGGCCGGGGCCGTCGCCACGGTGGTGACGGCGATTGCGCTGACCGGGCTGATGGGTAAACAGGTAGGGGGACACTTCATGGGTCCCGTCAACGTGCCCTCGGTGGTGCAGGACCTGAACCAGTTGCGTAACAAAGCAGGGAATCAGTGACGGGGGACGGACATGTCGGCGACTGAGGCTCCAGAGCGGATCGGCCCTTACCGGCTGCTCCGCCAACTCGGCGAGGGCGGCATGGGGGTGGTCCACCTCGGCTTGGACGAGGAGGGGCGCGAGGTCGCCGTCAAGGTGCTGCACCAGCACGTGGCCTCCGACCTCAAGGCACGTGATCGGCTCACCCGCGAGGTCGAGACCATGCGGAGGGTACGCAGCCCCCGCGTCGCCGAGGTGCTCGACGCCGACCTGATCAGCGACACGCCGTACATCGTGACGAGGTACGCCCCCGGACGGACGCTGGAGCAGGCCGTCGTCGAGGACGGCCCGCTGCCGGACGACGACGTCATCCGGCTGGCCCGCGGCCTGTGCGAGGCGCTGGTCGCCATCCACGCCGCCGACGTCATCCACCGCGACCTCAAGCCGGCCAACGTGATGCTCGTCGACCGCGAGCCGCTGGTGATCGACTTCGGCATCGCGCACCTGGTGAACGCCACCCGGCTGACCCAGACGGGCATGTTCGTCGGCACCCCCGGCTACCTCGCACCCGAGATCATCAGGGACACCGAGATCACCCAGGCGGCCGACGTGCACGCGCTGGCCGCGACCGTCTTCTTCGCGGTGTCCGGCAAGCCGCCGTTCGGGTCGGGCACGTTCGAGTCGGTCTGCTACAACATCCTCGAAGGCAAGGCGCAGATCGATCTCGCGCCGCCGTGGCTGCACAGCTGGCTCCGGCTGGCGCTGGCCACCGACTCCGCGTCCCGTCCCAGTGCGGGGTCCCTTCTGCGGCTGTCGCGGGAGTTGGACCCGTCCGTGACCGTGCTCCAGGAGGTCGCCCGCGACGGCGGGACCCGGATCCTCGACGCGTCGGCGCTGAACGGGCACGTGCCGGACGACGGCACCAGAGTCCTCGACGACGCCGTCACCCCCGTCGGGCAGACCAGGCCGCCCGCGGCGCGGGAGGACGACAGCTACTCCGACCTGCTGCCTCCGGTGAACTACGTCGAGCCGGAGCGTCCCCGCTGGGAGCCGCGCCAGTCCAGGAAGTCGCCCGCCGCGGGGGTTCCGCCGCCCGTCACCGCGTACCCGCCGGGTCCGGGCCATCCGCCGCCGTACCAGCCGGGCCCGGGCCATCCGGCGCCGTACCCGCCGGGGCCCACGTATCCGCCGCCGTACCCGGACCAGAGGGTGGCGGGCTACCCGCCGGCGCCGACCGGCCCGGCCGTCCAAACCGCGCCGCCCGGCCCCCGGATCATGCCTCCGGCGCCGACCGACCCGGCCGCGCAGGCCCGGCCGTACGCCCCGGAGGAGGAGCGGCCGCGCTACCGCACCAGGCACCCGATCCTGGCCGGGCTGCTGCTCACCATCCTGGTGGCGCTGGCGTGCGTCCTGCCGGTGACCGTGAGCCTGTTCGCGATCGTGGCCGCGCTCTGCCTCCGCGTGGGGCACTACCTGCTCGGCGACCTGGCCGAGCGACGCTCGATACGCGGCAGCAGCGGGGCCGACCCGATCCTCGCCGTGCTGGGCACGCCATGGGCGCTGATCAAGTCGGCGTTCGCCACGCTCGTGCAGGTGCCGCTCGCGGCGATGTTCGGCATGTGCGTGTGGGGCGTGCTCGTCTACTTGGGCCACATGCACACCGATCCGGCCGCGGCCTACGCCGCGGGGGCCTTCGTGGCCGGGCTGTTCGTCCTGCCGGGCGGCGGCGCGCCGCGCAAGGCGGTCGCCCGCACGCTGACGGGCGCGATCCGCAGCCCCGGCGCGGGCATGGTCGTCGCGCTCATCCTCGGCACGGTGGCGTTCTTCGCGGTCATGACGGCGCTCTCCGCGGAACCGTCCTGGGCCCCGTGGCGCTCGCCGTCCGTGGCCATCGACGACATCGTCCGCACCCTGAAGGCGAGGGGACAGGACACCGTCGTCAACCTGATCGGCGGGCTGATCGGAGACATCACGAAGCGGATCGGTCAGGCGGTTCTCCCTTTCTAGACCTAACCAGTCCTTAGGGAGTCCTTTGGTACCGGTGGGGCACCATGGAATGGGGGGCGAAGGGAGCGGGATGGGGTCGCCGAACGGTGGACAGCTCGGGCCGTATCGCCTGCTTTCCCAGCTCGGGGCGGGCGGTTTCGGCGAGGTTCACCTGGCGCTCGACACCGAGGGGAGAACCGTCGCGGTCAAGGTCCTCCACCCGCACGTCGCCGCCGACTCGCTCGCCCTCACCCGCCTGGCCCGCGAAGTCGAGACCATGCGGAGGGTGCGCGGCCCCCACATCGCCGAGGTGCTCGACGCCTCCCTGAGCGGGCAGTACCCGTACATCGTCACCCGGTACGTCCAGGGCCGCCCGCTGAGTTCAGTGCTCGTCTCGGAAGGACCGGTCCACGGCGAGGACCTGCTGCGGCTCGCGCGCGGCCTCGCCGAGGCGCTGGAGTCGATCCACCGGGCGGGCGTGGTCCACCGCGACCTCAAGCCGGCCAACGTGATCCTCGCCGACCACGAGCCCTTCGTGATCGACTTCGGCATCGCCTGCGCGCAGGACGTGGCCTCGGTGACCGCGTCAGGCGCGGTCATCGGCACCCCCGGCTACCTGTCGCCCGAGGTCCTGGAGGGCGCCGAGGCAGGGCCGGAGGCCGACGTGTTCGCCTGGGCCGCGACGCTCGCCTTTGCCGCCTCGGGGCGGCAGCCGTACGGGAGCGGGCCGCCCGCGGCCGTCGCCTACCGGGTGGTGCACCACGAGCCGGACCTGTCCGGCGTGCCGGCCTGGCTCGTGCCGCTGCTGCGGGAATGCCTTCAGGGCGATCCCGGATCCCGGCCGACCGCCGCCGAGCTGGTGGCGCGGCTCGACTCGATCGCGCCGTCGGTCGCGGGCGGCGCGCCGTTCGGCCCGGCGCCGCTCCTCGCCGCCCCGGTACGGCGCGGCAGGGACGCGGCGCCGACCGCGATGGCCGAGATCGCCGGCGAGGCGACCAGGGAGTGGAGGCCCCGGCGGGTGAACCGGCAGCGGTCGATCGAGGAGGCCCGCGCCCGGCGCCGGGAGCGGATCCGCAGACGCTGGGTGATCGGGTCGGGCGTCTTCGCCGGGCTGGTCGCGGCCGCCGCGAGCCAGTACCTCCCGGAGCTCTCCCTCCTGATCCTCGTGCTGTACGGCGTGGGCGTCCTGATCGACGCGGGGCTCGGGCTGCTGGCGAAGTCGCGGACGAGAGTGCTCGTCGATCTCGCGGGCGGTGCCGGCGTGGTCGCCCTGTGGGCGGTGCTGAGCAGCGTTTTCAGCACGCTCACCCTGCTGCTCGCGGTGGGCGGCGTCCTCTTCCTCCTGACGATCATCGCCCTCGCCAGCTGATCGCGAGGGGCGCGGCAATCAAGCACCGCGAGGGGCGCGGCGGGGAAGTAACCGACGAGCGAGTGGGGAGCGAGGAACGAGCGACTCCGAGCGAGAAGGGCACGAGCCGCCTCAAGGGCGCCCCGAGCCCGCCGAGCGCAGCGAGGCAAGTAAGCACAGCGAGGGGCGCGGCGGGGAAGTAACCGACGAGCGAGTGGGGAGCGAGGAACGAGCGACTCCGAGCGAGAAGGGCACGAGCCGCCTCAAGAGCGCCCCGAGCCCGTCATGCCGGAGGCGTGGCCAAAGGGCACTGACCGTACCCCGCCAAAGCGCGTGGAACAAAGTTCGGTATGGTGTGGGAGCGGGCCTTCCGGTAACGAAGCGCACACCGGACGGAGTAGTACATCCTGGAGGTTTGCAGCGAAACTACCCGTGGGTAACATGTGGAGGCACCGGGCAATCCGCTCTCAGCCCGAGGCACCCGCTGTCATCACGCTCGCGGGCACCTGGCAGTCTGAGCGGGGCACGCGCATACCCCATGCGCGGCCACCGAGAGCCGTACGGAAACGGGAGGTCGGCCACCGGCCATGAACATCGTCGTCTGCGTGAAGCAGGTCCCCGACACTGCGACCGAGCGCAAGCTGAGGTCCGATGACAAGACGCTCGACCGTGACGCCGCCGACGGTGTCGTGAACGAGCTCGACGAGTACGCGGTCGAGGAGGCGCTGCGGCTCAAGGAAGCTCACGGTGGCGAGGTCACCGTTCTCACCATGGGCCCGGCCAAGGCGACCGAGACCATCCGCAAGGCGCTCGCCATGGGCGCCGACAAGGCCGTCCACCTGAGCGATGACGCGCTGCACGGCTCGGACGCCCTGTCCACGTCGTACGCCATGGCTCAGGCGCTGAAGAAGATCGGGTTCGACCTGGTCATCCTCGGCTCGGAGTCCACCGACGCCCGCACGGGCGTGCTCGCGGCGATGCTCGCCGAGCGGCTGGGCGCTCCGCAGCTCACCCTGGCGCGGAAGGTCGAGGTGAACGGATCGGCCATCACGATCGAGCGGCTCACCGACTACGGCTTCGACAAGGTCGAGGCCACGCTCCCCGCCGTCGTCTCGGTCGTCGAGAAGATCAACGATCCGCGTTACCCGTCCTTTAAGGGCATCATGGCCGCCAAGAAGAAGCCGGTCGAGACGCTCGGCATCGCGGACGCCTCCGTCGACGCCTCCGCGGTCGGCCTGGCCGCCGCCTACAGCGAGGTCGCCGAGTTCGCCGCGGCCCCGCCGCGCGCCGCGGGCACGGTTGTCAAGGACGAGGGCGACGGTGGTGTCAAGGCCGCCGACTTCCTCGCGTCGAAGAAGTTCATCTGAGGGGCCCGAGATGAGTGAGATCCTGGTTCTCGTCGAGCACGTCGACGGAGAGGTCAAGAAGGTCACCCTCGAACTGCTGACACTGGCCCGCACGCTGGGCGAGCCGTCGGCGGTGTGGGCGGGCCCCGGCTACTCGGAAACGGCCAAGGCCAAGCTGGCCGAGTACGGCGCCGACAAGGTCTACGTCGCCGGCAGCGACGAGATCGTCGACTACGTGGTGGCACCCAAGGCCGAGCTGCTCGCCCGGCTGGTGGCGGACAAGTCGCCCGCCGCGGTCCTGGTCGCCGCCACGTCGGAGGGCAAGGAGATCGCCGGCCGGCTCGCCGTCAAGACGGACTCCGGCGTGATCACCGACGCCGTCGGGCTCGGCGAGGGCTTCGTCGCCGACCAGTCGATCTTCGGCGGTGGCATCAACGTCCGCAGCCGGGTGACCAAGGGCACCCCGATCGTGGCGGTGCGTCCCAACTCCACCGCTCCCGTGGCCGCCGCCGGTGCGGGCGCCGAGGAGCAGGTCGAGGTCACCCCGTCCGACGCGGCCCGCGCCGCGAAGATCGTGGAGCGGGTCAAGGAGGAGAAGGGCGCGCGTCCGGAGCTCACCGAGGCCGCGATCGTGGTCTCCGGTGGCCGTGGCGTCGGCTCCGCCGATAACTTCGCCATCATCGAGAAGCTCGCCGACTCCCTCGGCGCGGCGGTCGGCGCCTCGCGTGCCGCCACCGACGCCAACTGGTACCCCCACCAGTTCCAGGTGGGCCAGACCGGCAAGACCGTGTCGCCGCAGCTCTACATCGCGGCCGGCATCTCCGGCGCCATCCAGCACCGGGCCGGCATGCAGACGTCCAAGACGATCATCGTGATCAACAAGGACCCTGAGGCTCCGATCTTCGAGATCGCCGACTTCGGTGTGGTGGGCGACCTGTTCCAGGTCGTCCCGCAGCTCACCGAGGAGATCGAGAAGCGCAAGTAACACCGCTCGACGGAACGGCGCCGCACGCATCGCGTGCGGCGCCGTCGCCGTGTCGGCCCCCGTTCCGCGCCGCCCGCGAACACCGGCAGGGTGTCAAACGCGCGGGGCCTCAGCGGGCGGAGCGCGGGGCGGCTCCCCGGGCGACCGCGACGACGCCCGCCATAGCCGCGCCGCCGAGGATGGCCGGGCCGTGCAGGTCCGCCAGTACGGCGAGCACGAGCCCCGTCGCCACGACGATCGCGGGGAACACCGGGAGCGGCAGCCGGTCCCGATGGGCGACCAGTTGCGCTCCCGCCGCGCCGATGACCACCGTGGCGACGATCACGGTGACGGAGCCGGCGAAGAGCCCGCCGACCAGAAGCAGGACGTAGAAGGCCGCCACGGATCCGGCGAACCGGTCCGCCCGCCCGAGCGCGACGGCCACGGCCAGCCCACCGGCCAGGCCGCACACCCCGATGGAGTTGCCCGCGTCCACCAGGCCGAGCCACGTGCCCGCCGCCTGCCCCGCGGCGGCGCCCGCCAGATAACAGGCGATCCAGCGGGCGGGCCCGAGGGCGCGCTCGGCGATGACGCCGAGCACCAGGAGCGAGGCGAGGTTGAAGGCGGCGCCGACCGCGCCACCGCCCTGGACCAGGAGTGAGGTCCCGAGCCGCCACCACTCGCCGTCCGCGATGCGAGCGGGATCGCGGCGCAGCGTGGTCTCCAGCGAGGGAAAGGCGAACTGCAGCAGGCTCGGGACCGCGGTGACGGCGAACACGGCCGCCGTGGCGGCGGGGAACTTCTTCACCCTCAAAGCGTGTCAAAGCCCCCGCGAACCCGGCAGGGGGAGATGTGGCCGTCTCCCCGGGACAAATGTCACCTCAGGCCGCGACCGGCAGCCGCTCCTCGGTCTCCACGCGGACCTCGGCGGGAGCCGTACGGGCTCTGGCGAGGAAGCGGGTCGCGACGGCGATGAGGATGCCGAGGACGACCGCGGTCACCATCGCCACGCGCAGGGACGTCGCGCCGGACAGGAAGCCGATCACCACGGGGCCGAGCAGCAGCCCGGCGTATCCCATGGCGCCCGCCTGCGCGATCGCAGGGCCGGGGGTGTCCGTGGCGGTTCCGGCCAGCGACAGGGCCAGCGGGGAGATCGTCGACACGGCGATCCCGACGAAGAGCATCGCGAACAGGGCGACGATCGCCGACGGCGCGACGACGACGACGGTGAAGGTCGCCGCCGTGGCGAGGCCCGAGAACCCCATCAGGCGCGCGGCGCCGAACCGCATCCGCAGCCGATCGCCGGAGAGCCGGGCGAGCAGCATGCCCGCCTCGAAGATCGGGTAGCCGAGCGCGGCCAGGGACTCGGGCGCCATGAGGGTGTCGCGGAGGAACAGCCCGTTCCAGTCCGCGACGACGCCCTCGACCATGAACGCGCCGAACGTGATCGCGCCGAGCAGGTAGACCACACCGGGCAGCCTGCGGCGCGGCCCCTTCGCCTCCGCGGCGACCCCGTCGGCCAGGTACGTACGGCTCAGCGCCACCGACGCGGGCAGCGCCAGCACGGCGACGATCGCCAGATGGGCGGTCAGGGACAGGCCGGCCGCGATGGCCGCGGTGCCGATCAGCCCGGCCGAGATCGCTCCCACGCACCAGCCGGCGTGCATGCCGCTCAGCAGCGGCCTGCCGTACGCGCGCTCGACGGTCGAGCCCTGGGCGTTCATGGCGACGTCGACGGCGCCGAACGTCATGCCGAAGAGCAGGGCGGCCCCGACCAGCAGGGGGAAGGACGGCGCGAGCCCGACGAGCAGGAGCGTCGCCGCGCAGAGGGGAGCGGCGACGCGCAGCACGCCTCCGCTGCCCGCTTTGGCCATGATCCCGCGCATGGACTGCATGGACAGCAGTGCACCGAGCCCCCACGCGAGCAGCGCGAGGCCGACCGATGACTCGGGGATGCCGAGCTTGTCGGTCAGGGCGGGGATGCGCACGGTGAACGTCCCGCACAGCAAGCCGCCGAGCACGAAGGTGAGGATCGCCCCCCAGCGGGCCGTCCTCAGGGCGCGGGTCATTATGGGCTCCTTTCAGGGGTGGGGAGGGTCTCCAGGGTGGAGAGTCTCGCAAGTTTCAGGTTTCGAGGGATGGGAGTGTGAGAGCGCGGCACGGCGCCGGGTGGCAGGCGGGCCGAGGTCACCCCGGCCCGCCTTGACGCGCGTTCAGGAACGTTCAATCACGTTCAGGTGCGAGCACGTTTACGTGCGTCCGAGCGCGCGGTGGAATGCGGGCGAACGTCACCCGGCCCGCGATCGAGGATCGAGGCGGGTGCGGTCCGCCGGTGGATGGTTGGAGAAGACGGTCAGAGAAGGTCGAGCAGGCGGCGGCGCAGCTCGGCGTGGTCGAGCAGGTCGGGCACGTGGGTGGCGACATCCCAGACGCCCTCGCACGCGAGCCGTACGATCCGGGACGTCATCGGGTCGGGCTCGCGGTCGAGATCCTGGCTGTGCCAGCGGGCCATCGCCTCGCGTAGCGGCACGAGGAGCGTGGGGTCGCCCGCCGCGCCGGTCACCACGGCCCAGCGTCTCAGCCGGCCGCTCTCGACGGCCTGGAAGGTCGCTTTCAGGTATGCCCGGGTGTAGTCGCTTTCGCCCTGTGCCTCGACGAGCGCGTCGAAGTCGGCGATCAGCCGCTCGATCAGGCCCTTGACCAGCGCTTCCTTGGTGCCGAAGTGGTAGAGGAGACCGCCCTTGCTGACGCCGGCGCGCTCTGCGACCGCGGCCAGGGTGAGGCCCTGGGCCCCCTGGTCGCAGAGCAGGCTCTCCGCCGCGTCAAGCAAGTCATCTCTTCTCACTCTGGTTACTGTACCGTCTGGACGGTTCAGTTCGCAATCCGGGGGGTGGCCTCTCCGCGGGCGCGGTTAGGCTTAGTTGGCTGTGGACAGATCGGGAGGGGTCGTGGGAACCGCGTATCTTGACCATGCCGCCACCACGCCGATGCTTCCCGAGGCAGTGGAGGCCATGACCGCGCAGCTCGGCCAGGTCGGCAACGCCTCGTCGTTGCACGCGGCCGGCCGGCGCACCCGCCGGGTCGTGGAGGAGTCCAGGGAGACCATCGCCTGCGCGGTGGGCGCCCGGCCCAGCGAGGTCGTCTTCACGTCCGGGGGAACCGAGGCGGACAATCTGGCGATCAAGGGCCTGTTCTGGGCGAGGAAACGACGTCGGATCCTGATCAGCGCCGTCGAGCATCACGCCGGCCTCGATCCGGCCCAGTGGCTGGCCGACCGGCAGGGGGCGACGGTCGAGCTGCTGGAGGTCGACGCGTACGGCCGGGTCCACCCCGAGACGCTGCGCGCCGCCATCGCCCGTGACCCGGACGACGTGGCCCTGGTCAGCGTGATGTGGGCCAACAACGAGGTCGGCACGATCCAGCCGGTCCAGGTCCTCGCGGCCATCGCGCACGACCACGGCATCCCGTTCCACACCGACGCCGTGCAGGCGCTCGGTCAGCTGCCGGTCTCGTTCGCCGAGTCCGGTGTGGACGCGATGACGATCTCCGGGCACAAGGTGGGCGGCCCCATGGGTGTCGGCGCGCTGCTGCTGGCCCGCGGAGTCGATCCCGAGCCCGTGCTGCACGGCGGCGGACAGGAGCGCGACGTGCGCTCAGGAACGCTCGACGCGCCCGCGATCGCCGGGTTCGCGGCGGCCGTGGAGACCGCGGTGAAGCACCGCCACGCCACCGCCGAACGGCTGTCCGTCCTGCGCGACGACCTGATCGACCGGGTACGGCAGGCCGTTCCCGACGTCATACTCAACGGCGATCCCGTGGATCGGCTGCCCGGGAACGCCCACTTCTCGTTCCCCGGGTGTGAGGGCGACGCGCTGCTCATGCTGCTGGACGCCAAGGGCGTGGAGTGCTCGACCGGCTCCGCCTGCTCGGCGGGGGTCGCCCAGCCGTCCCACGTCCTGCTCGCGATGGGACAGGACGGCGCGCGCGCCCGCGGCTCGCTGCGCTTCTCGCTCGGTCACACCTCGACCGAGGCGGACGTGGACCGCCTGGCCGAGGTGATCGGCAACGTCGTCGAGCGCGCCCGCCGGGCCGGGCTCACCTGATCCCCGGCGGTCAGGTCCGGTCAGGTAAGGAAGTGCGCGACGGCGCTCCACGACGGGTCGCTCTCGGCGTCGATCCGGGCGCGGCCCTCGCCCCAGCCGGAGACCAACTCCTCGATCTCCCGTACGACGTCGCCCGCCGAGTCGGCGTACACGTGCAGCACCCGGGTGCCCTCGGCGCTCAGGTGCGCCACGAGGACGGCTGAGCCGCCCGCGCCGAGCCGCCGGGCCAGCCGCTCCTCGAAGTCGCGCAGCGCGTCCACCGAGGCCCCCGCGGGCAGGCCGTCCTCGTCCGCGTACCCGTACGGCAGCGTGATGCCGATGTGCTGGTCGAAGAGCGGGTGGTCGACCGGGCGGAGGGGATACCGCGCGGCGGCGGTCAGGCGGCGGCCGCCGGCCGTCTGGCCTTCCAGCAGCGCCCACTGCTCGTCCCGGAAGCCGTCGGCGACGTCGGCGACCACGGCGGGGAGGTGGATCGCGGGGATCGCGTCGATGGGCTCGAACTCGGCCGCGACGATGTCGCCGATCCAGCGGGCAACCTCGTCCTCGCCGAGCAGTCGGTCGAGGGCGAGAAGGGTGGCCTCCATCCGCGTCTCGTCATCCACATCCGGAAATATCGGATGGAAGGCGGAAACGTCCACGCGGGGCGTCCCCGGCGGCACCCGCAGGCCGAGCACCATCCGATCGATGCCGAACGGCCGGCCCGCGACCTCGGCTGTGAACTCCGCCGCCTGAAGATCGGCCTGACGCGACGGAAGGAACTCCCACTCGGCGTCCGCCGGCGCCGCCAGCGCCCACCGGTGCACGAAGGACCGCAGCTCGGGATCTCCCGACGCGCTGACCACCAGGGCGTGCGGCGCCGTGAGCCCCGAGGCGATCTCCCAGATCAGTGACGGATGCAGCGCGGTCACGGCGCCGCCGATCAGTTCGTCGAGGCGCGCGGCGTCCCCCGCCTCGACCCCCGCGTCGATCTCGGGGCGGGCCTCCCGCCACCACGTCCAGAACTCGGTTATGGCCTCGGCCGGATCCGCCGGCTCGCTCTTGCGCCCGAACAGTCGCATGACCGCCGATCCTTCCAGGTCCCCCTTCCGGGTGCCAACGCGGTGCTGTGCTTACTTGCCTCGCTGCGCTCGGCGGGCTCGGGGCGCTCTTGAGGCGACTCGTGCCCTTCTCGCTCGGAGTCGCTCGTTCCTCGCTCCGCACTCGCTCGTCGGTTACTTCCCCGCCGCGCCCCTCGCGGTGCTTACTTGCCTCGCTGCGCTCGGCGGGCTCGGGGCGCCCTTGAGGCGGCTCGTGCCCTTCTCGCTCGGAGTCGCTCGTTCCTCGCTCCGCACTCGCTCGTCGGTTACTTCCCCGCCGCGCCCCTCGCTGTGCTTACTTGCCTCGCTGCGCTCGGCGGGCTCGGCCGATCGAGGGGGAACCGAAGACGGGTAGCCTGGAGGTCTATGGCTCTTCGTGTGCTGGCCGCCATGTCCGGCGGCGTCGACTCCGCCGTGGCCGCCGCCCGCATAGCCGAGGCCGGTCACGATGTGACGGGCGTCCACCTCGCGCTTTCGTCCAATCCGCAGTCCTATCGGACCGGGGCTCGGGGCTGCTGCACGATCGAGGACTCCCGGGACGCGCGGCGCGCGGCCGATGTAATCGGCATCCCGTTCTACATCTGGGACATGGCCGAGCGGTTCCACCGCGACGTCGTCGAGGACTTCGTCAGCGAGTACGCCGCGGGCCGCACGCCGAACCCGTGCCTGCGCTGCAACGAGAAGATCAAGTTCGAGGCGGTGCTCGACCGGGCGCTCGCGCTCGGGTTCGACGCGGTCGCCACCGGTCACCACGCCCGCCTGGTTGACGGCGTGCTGAGCAGGTCGGTCGATCCGGCCAAGGACCAGTCGTACGTCCTCGGCGTGCTCACCCGCGAGCAGCTCTCGCACGCGATCTTCCCCCTGGGCGACTCCACCAAAGCGCAGGTGCGCGAGGAGGCGGCCCGCAGGGGTCTCACCGTGGCCGACAAGCCGGACAGCCACGACATCTGCTTCATCGCCGACGGCAACACACGCGCGTTCCTCGCCGACCGCCTCGGCGCCTCCGAGGGCCCCATCGTGGACGCGCTCTCCGGCGAGGTCGTCGGGACCCACGCGGGCGCGTACGGCTACACCGTCGGCCAGCGCAAGGGCCTGCACATCGACCGGCCCGCCCCTGACGGGCGGCCGCGGTACGTGCTGTCGGTCGAGCCCGTCTCCAACACCGTGACCGTCGGCCCGCGCACCGCGCTCGAGGTCACCTCGATCGTCGCGACCCGGCCCATCTGGAACGGCCCGTCGGGCGAGCCGCGGGAGCAGATCGCCTGCACGGTGCAGCTCCGCGCGCACGGCGAGGTGTACGGCTGCCGCGCCCAGCTCTCCGGCGACGACCTGCACATCGAGCTCGACGCCCCGGCCACGGGTGTCGCGGCGGGCCAAGGTGCCGTGCTGTACGACGGCGACACCGTGATCGGCTCCGCCACGATCGCCGCGGCTTCCTGAGCCTCTGCCGCCGAGCCCTCTCCCGTCGGGCTTTCCCTCGGGCCGGAGCGCACCAGGCCGGAGCAGGCTGGGCCGCTCCGGCCGCCCGGACGGGCCGCGGCGGGTCGGCGGACTACGGAACGTCGACCGACTCGCCCACCGGGATGCGGCGGATGTCCGCCTTCTGCCTGTCGGACTCCAGGCCGAGCCAGTTGTCGATCAGCTTCTGGCCGATCTCGTTGACCAGGCCGTCATGTGTGGAGTACGCCCGGGCGGGACGCACCTCGCGGAGATAGGTGATCATCTCGCCCAGCTTGAGCCAGGGCGCGTTCGTGGGAACGAGCAGGGTCGGAACCTCCACTCCCGGTGAGGTCAGCGCGTCGCCGGGGTAGAAGACCTCCTCGTCGACCAGGAAGCCGACATTCTGCACGACGGGCATGTCCGGGTGGTTGACCTCGTGCCATTCGCCGATCACCTTCACGCCGAATCCGGCCGTGGTGAACGCGTCGCCGTCCCGCACCACCTGGACCTTGGCCGGGATCTCGCCGAGCTGGTCCGCGACCGCCTGGCAGGTCCAGATCTCCAGGTCGGGGCTCGCGGTCTTCAGCAGCTCCGCGTCGACGTGGTCGAAGTGCTCGTGGGTGATGAGCACGGCGTTCGCCCCGTCGAGCAGCGAGTTCCCGCTGAAGGCGCCCGGGTCGATGACCAGGGTGGTGCCGTCCTTCTCCAACCGCCAGCACGCGTGCCCGAGTTTGGTGAGTCTCATTCTCCCTAAGCTAGTGGCGTGCACGAGTTTCCATGGGCCGAGGCCACTGCCACCGGTGTCGGATCCCATCCGGGTGAGGACCACGTCGAGGCGCTCCGCGTGATCTTCGGCGAGCTGTCGATGCCGTACCTGCCCGAGCTGCCGGGCAGGGGAGTGGGCGCGGACATGATCGGCAGGTCCGCGTCGCTGCTGGTCGAGCTGCCCGTCGAGGTCCAGCCCTCCGGATGGCGGTTCACCGACCGGCCTGGACGCGATCTCAAGCGCGCCCGCGACCACCTCTCCCGCGACCTCGACGCCCTCGAAGAGGTCGCCCAGGGATACACCGGTCCGTTGAAGATCCAGGTGTGCGGCCCGTGGACCCTGGCCGGCGCGGTGGAACTGCGGCACGGCGACAAGACGCTCGCCGATCCGGGAGCCGTGCGCGACATGGTGGAGTCGCTCGCCGAGGGCGTGGCGGCGCACGTGGCGGAGGTGCGCAAGCGTGTGCCCGGTGCCGAGATCGTCCTCCAGCTCGACGAGCCGGGACTGCCCGGGGTGCTCGCGGGGACCGTGCGGACGGCGTCCGGTTTCGGGCGGCTGTCCGCCGTCGAGCCGATGCCGGCGGCCGAACGGCTCAAGACAGTCTTGCGCGCGGCCGGGCCCGCGCGAGGTGATGAGAACGGCTCCGGCCCCTTCACGATCGTGCACTGCTGCGCTCCGGAGGTCCCCTTCGAGGTCCTCCGTACGGCAGGCGTGCGCGGGATCTCCATCGACGCCGCGTTGCTGCGCCGCCGGGACGAGGACCACATCGGCGAGGCGATCGAGGCGGGCACGGCGTTCCTGCTCGGGGTCGTCCCCGGGAGGGACGCCCGGCTCCCGGACATCGGTGTGGTGGCCAGGCCCGCGACCGAGCTGTGGCGCAGGCTCGGGTTCGCGCCCGCGCGACTCGCTCAGCAGGTGGTGCTCACCCCCGCGTGCGGGCTGGCGGGAGCGTCCCCGGCCTACGCGCGGGCGGCGCTCGTCGCCTGTGCGAAGGCGGCCCGTGTGCTGCGGGAGGATCCCGGCGAGTAGCCGTTCTCCAGGGTGATGACGCGCCGGGGTGGAGCCCCGCCGGGAAGGTAGGAGCACGCCCTATGCTCCCGTAGCGTTCTTCCAGGGGCCGGTGATGGGGGGAGTTCGCATGGACGCCGAGGTCGAGGTCGCGCCGGCGGCGGTGCGGGAGCGGCACGCGGAGCTGGCGGAGCTGGCCGAGGAGGCCAACTGGCGTTACTACGTGCTCGACTCGCCGACGGTCAGCGACGCGCAATACGACGCGTGGATGCTCGAGCTCAGGGAGCTCGAGCAGGAGCATCCCGACCTGCGCACACCCGACTCGCCCACGCAGAAGGTCGGGGCGCCGATCTCGACGGAGTTCGCCGCGGTCGATCACCTCCAGCGGATGGAGAGCCTGGACAACGCGTTCGACGAGGACGATCTCACCGGTTGGCAGGCGCGGGCCGAGCGGCTGGCCGAGGCCGATCCCGGGCCCTACCTGTGCGAGCTCAAGATCGACGGCCTCGCGGTGGCTCTGCTGTACGAGAAGGGCCGCCTGGTCAGGGCGGCCACCCGGGGAGACGGGACAACCGGTGAGGACGTAACGCCCAACGTCCGCACGGTTCGCGGCGTGCCGCACCGCCTGACCGGCGACGACGTGCCCGACCGGGTCGAGGTGCGCGGCGAGGTGTTCCTCCCGGTCGAGGGTTTCAAGAAGCTCAACGAGCAGCTCATGGACGCCGGGCGGCCGCCGTTCGCCAACCCGCGCAACTCGGCCGCCGGATCGCTTCGGCAGAAGGACCCGCGCATCACGGCGCAGCGCCCGCTGCGGATGATCGTCCATGGCGTGGGCACGTGGGAGGGCGCCGAGCCGCCGGTGACCCAGTCGCAGATGTACGACCGGCTGGGCAGCCTCGGGCTCCCGGTCAGTGACAGATACCGGGTGGTCCAGAGCCTCGGCGAGATCCGCGAGTTCATCGAGTACTACAACGAGCACCGGCACGACCCTGAGTACGAGATCGACGGCGTGGTGGTCAAAGTCGACCGCGTCATCGTGCAGCGTCGGCTTGGCTCCACCAGCAAGGCCCCCCGGTGGGCGATCGCGTTCAAATACCCGCCGGAGGAGGTCACCACCAAGCTGCGCGACATCCAGGTGGGGGTGGGGCGCACCGGGCGCGTGACGCCGTACGGCGTGATGGAGCCCGTGGTGGTCGCCGGGTCCACCGTCGAGCGGGCCACCCTGCACAACGCGTCCGAGGTGGTCCGCAAGGGGGTCCTCATCGGCGACACCGTGGTGCTGCGCAAGGCGGGCGACGTGATCCCCGAGATCGTCGGCCCGGTGGTCGACCTCCGCACGGGGGGCGAGCGCGCGTTCGTCATGCCGACGCACTGCCCGGAGTGTGGCACCGAGCTCGCCTACGAGCGGGAGGGCGACGCCGACCTGCGCTGCCCCAACGCCCGCGCCTGCCCGGCCCAGCTCCGTGAGCGCATCTTCTTCGCCGCCGGGCGGAACGCGTTCGACATCGAGGGGCTGGGGTACGTCGCGGCCACCGCGCTCACTCAGCCGCTTCCCCCGCAGGAGCCGCCGGTGCGCACCGAGGCCGACCTGTTCGATCTCACCGCGGACCGGCTGCTGCCGATCAAGTCCGTCGTCCGCGATCCGGACACGGGCCTGGCCAAGGTCGATCCGGAGACCGGCGAGCCCAAGGTGGTGTCCTTCTTCGCCACGGTGTCCGGCGTGCCCAGTAAGAACGCCGAGAAGATGCTGGAGCAGCTGGAGCGGGCCAAGGACCAGCCGCTCTGGCGGGTTCTCGTCGCGCTCTCCATCCGCCACATCGGCCCGCCGACCGCGCGTGCCCTCGCCGAGGAGTTCCGGTCGCTCGACGCCATCGCCGGTGCCTCCGAGGAGGAGCTCGCCGCCGTCGAGGGCATCGGTCCCCGCGTCGCCGCCGCGATCAAGGACTGGTTCGCGGTCGACTGGCACCGCGAGATCGTCGACCGGTGGAAGGCCGCAGGGGTGCGGATGGCCGACGAGCCTCCGGCGGACCAGGGCCCGCAGACGCTCGACGGCCTGGCGTTCGTGGTGACGGGAACGCTCTCCGGGTTCACCCGTGACGAGGCGGGCGAGGCCATCACCAGCCGGGGCGGCAAGGTCACCAGCTCGGTCTCCAAGAAGACCAGCTTCGTGGTGGTAGGCGAGAACCCCGGCTCCAAATACGACAAGGCCGTGAAGCTCGGCGTGCCCATCCTCGACGACGCGGGGTTCCAGGTCCTGCTAGAGCAGGGGCCCCAGGCCGCCGAGGCCGTCGCCGCACGCGGGGAGGGCTGATCCCTCGGCCCCAGGCATGGGGAGGGCTGATCCCTCGGCCCCAGGCATGGGGAGGGTCCTCCCGGCGCCTCCCGCCTTGCCCGGGGAATCGAGGGGTAACGGTGATGTGAATTATTCACCCGCAAGTCGTACATCTCCTGCTTGACGCCGCGAAGGTGAAGAAGCGCAAGAAATCCGTAGTAACGGAACGTGCCCAACCGGTTTCGCGAAGTGGCCCAGAGGCCGTACCCTCCCATAGTGGCCTCTTGGGGGGTTTGATACCGATGACTGCGGCTTCCCGTAATCGCGTGCCGGCTTCCGCGATGCCGTCTTCCCGCGTCCGCGTCCCGATCGGCATGCCGTCGCCCGTGAGCTCCCCGCCGGGAGGCCGGGGGCCGACACCCGCGACCGCCTATCCGGCCAACACCCGCGACACCGGCCCGCGCCCCGGCTCGCCGTTGTGGAGCTACCTCGCCGGTGTCATCGCCGTCGGCTGCACCGCGCTGGTCGTGGCCCAGGTACGGCTGGGCGCGGACGAGCTGCTCCAGATCGGTCGCACACCGCTGTTCTGGATGCTGGCCGTCCTGGTGGTGCTCGGTGAGCTGCGGCCAGTCATGGTGAGCTCTTCTTCCCTGGTCGGGGGCACCCCCACGTCGACGATGTTCACCTTCGCGGTGCTGATGCACCACGGGTTGCCGATGGCGGCGCTGCTCCAGGCGGTCGCGGTGATCGTGAGCGGCCTGGTCAACCGCAGGGCCTGGCACCGGGTGGCGTTCAACATCGCGCAGGTGACCCTGGCCTGCACGGCCGCGGCCGTGATGCTCGGCGTGTTCGGCATCCATCCGACCCCCCTCGTGCCGTGGACGCCGCATGGTCCCGACATCCCCGCCATCGTCCTCTCCGGCGTCGCCTACTTCGCCGTGCGCGGCTTCCTCGTCTCCGCCGCGGTCGCCCTCCACGAGCGACGGCCCGTGCTCCGGGTGATCAGGGGGTCCATCGGGCCGCAGGCCCTCGTGTACAGCGCGCTGCTCGGGCTGGCGCCGCTGGTCGTCGTGGTCATGACCCACTCGCCGGCGCTGGTGCCGCTGTTCGTGGCGCCACTGGCCGCGGTCTACTTCACCGCCACCCTGTCGATGCGCCGCGATCACCAGGCCATGCACGACGGCCTGACCGGTCTGCCCAACCGCAAGATGCTGATCCTGCGCACCGAGGAGGCGCTGGCCGAGGCCCGCGAGCAGGAGCGTGTCGGCCTGCTGCTGCTCGACCTCGACCGGTTCAAGGAGGTCAACGACACGCTCGGGCATCCCGTCGGGGACCACCTGCTGCAGATTGTCGCGCACCGGCTCACCCACAGCGTCCGGCCCGGTGACGTCGTCGCCCGGCTCGGCGGCGACGAGTTCGCCGTGCTGCTGCCGTCCATCAGGGACGCCCACGCCGCCAAGGAGGTCGCCTCGCGGCTGCGCGTGGCGCTCACCGAGCCCGTCCGTCTCGAAGGCATGACCTTCGACATGGACGCCTCGATCGGCATCGCGCTCTTCCCCGACGACGCGCCGGACTTCGAGCTGCTGCTCCAGCGCTCCGACGTCGCCATGTATGTCGCCAAGGAGAACCGCACCGGCGTCGAGTTCTACCTCGCCGACAAGGACCGCAACTCGCCGGAACGGCTGGGCCTGCTCGGCGACCTGCGACAGGCGATCGACACCGGCGCGCTGGACCTGCACTACCAGCCCAAGGTCAGCCTCGACGACGGCCAGGTCGAGGGCGTGGAGGCGCTGCTGCGCTGGTGGCATCCGGTACGCGGCCCGATCTCTCCGGGAGAGTTCGTCCCGCTGGCCGAGCAGTCATACCTCATGCGCGAGCTCACCAAACACGTCATCGACCAGGCGCTGAGGCAGGCGGCGGAGTGGTGGCACGCCGGCGTGGACGTCCCGATCTCCGTAAACGTTTCCGCGCGCGACCTGCTCGACTCGGGGCTCCCCGACCAGCTCGAAGCCGGGCTTGAGAGGCTGGAGTTGCCGGCGGAGGCGATCCGCCTGGAGGTCACCGAGCGCATCCTGATGACCGACCAGGCATACACCGCCGACACGATCCGCACGCTGGCCGGGCTGGGCGTGCAGCTCGCCCTCGACGATTTCGGCACCGGATACTCGTCCCTGGTCCGGCTCCAGCGGCTGCCCGTGTCCGAGGTCAAGATCGACGGGTCCTTCGTGCGGCGGCTGGGAGAGTCGGCCGACGATGAGCGGATCGTGCGCTCGATCATCGACCTGGTCCGCTCGCTGGGGCTCAGATCGGTCGCGGAGGGCGTCGAGTCCGGCGACATCGCCGCGCGGCTGCGCGAAATGGGGTGCCACTCCGGTCAGGGCTGGTGGCTGGCCGAGCCCATGCCCGCCGACGAGGCCACGGTCTGGCTGCGCGCCCGGCTCAGTCCCGCCTTCACCGCCCGCCCCAAGGACGTCGTACGGCTCGCGCCCGGCGGCTGACAGAGGGGGGCGGCGGCGCGCTGCCGGCGGTGGATAACGTCGGGCACGCTTGGTGACGAGCCCTAGGATGGCAGTGTCCACTCTCCATCCAGAAACGGGTTCGACGACTCATGTCCGCCATAACCCGCGACGAGGTCGCTCACCTCGCACGGCTGTCCAGGTTGGCGCTGGCCGACGAGGAGCTCGACCACTTCGCCGCCCAACTCGACCAGATCGTCGGCGCGGTGGCCCGCGTCGCAGAGGTCGCCGCCGACGACATCCCGCCGTCCTCGCACGCGCTTCCGCTGACCAACGTCTTCCGTCCCGACGAGATCCGGCCGAGCCTGGCCCCGGAGCAGGCCCTTTCCGGCGCGCCCGCCGTCGAGGACGACCGCTTCCGCGTTCCCCGGATTCTGGGGGAGGAGGCATGACAGAGCTGCTCCGCAAGACGGCCGAAGAGCTGGGCCGACTGATCGCCGCGCGCGAGGTCTCCGCCGCCGAGGTCGCCCAGGCCCATCTGGACCGCATCGCCGAGGTCGAGCCCAAGGTCAACGCGTTCCTGCACGTGAACGCCGACGCCGCGCTCGCGCAGGCGCGCGCGGTGGACGAGCGGATCGCCCGCGGTGAGAAGCTCGGCCCGCTGGCGGGCGTGCCGGTCGCGCACAAGGACGTCTTCACCACCACCGGCATGCCCACCACCGCCGGGTCGAAGATCCTGGAAGGCTGGCTCCCGCCGTACGACGCGACGGTGACGCGCCGCCTGCGCGAGGCCGGGCTGGTCATCCTGGGCAAGACCAACCTGGACGAGTTCGCCATGGGCTCGTCCACGGAGAACTCGGCGTACGGACCGACCCACAACCCGTGGGACCTCTCCCGGATCCCCGGCGGCTCGTCGGGTGGTTCGTCCGCCGCGGTCGCCGCGTATGAGGCGCCGCTGTCCACCGGCACGGACACCGGTGGCTCGATCCGCCAGCCGGCGGCGGTCACCGGCATCGTCGGCATGAAGCCGACCTACGGCGGCTCGTCCCGGTACGGCCTGATCGCGTTCGCGTCGTCCCTGGACACGCCCGGCCCCTTCGCACGGAACGTGCTCGACGCGGCGCTGCTGCACGAGGCGTTCTCGGGTCACGACGTGATGGATTCGACCTCGATCGCCGCCGAGGTGCCGCCCGTCGTGGAGGCCGCCAGGCAGGCCGACATCGCGGGCCTGCGCGTCGGCGTGGTCAAGGAGTTCGGCGGCGAGGGCTACCAGCCGGGCGTGCTCGCCCGGTTCCGCGAGGCGGTCGACCTGCTGGAGTCCCTCGGCGCCAAGGTCGTCGAGGTCTCCTGCCCGTCGTTCGGCTACGCGCTCCCGGCGTACTACCTGATCGCCCCCTCGGAGTGCTCGTCCAACCTGGCCCGCTTCGACGCCATGCGGTACGGCCTGCGCGTCGGCGACGACGGCACCCGCAGCGCCGAGGAGGTCATGGCGCTGACCCGGGCGGCCGGGTTCGGGCCCGAGGTCAAGCGGCGCATCATGCTCGGCACCTACGCCCTCTCGTCGGGCTACTACGACGCCTACTACGGGCAGGCGCAGAAGGTCCGCACCCTGATCGCGCGGGACTTCGACGCGGCCTTCCACCAGGTGGACGTGCTGGTCTCGCCGACGACGCCGACTACGGCGTTCCCGATCGGCGAGCGGGCCGACGACCCGATGGCGATGTACCTCGCCGACCTGTGCACGATCCCGACCAACCTCGCCGGCAACGCGGCGATCTCCGTGCCCTGCGGCCTGGCCGACGAGGACGGCCTGCCGGTCGGCCTGCAGATCATGGCGCCGGTGCTCGGGGACGACCGCTGCTACCGGGTCGGCGCCGCGGTGGAGAAGGCGCTGGAGGACCGCTGGGGCGGCCCGCTCCTGGCCAAGGCGCCCGCGCTTTAAGGAGCAGGACGCCCGCACATCAGAGGGGAGGAACGGCGGCGTGATCACCCACGTCGAGATCGACGGCTTCGCGCCCTTCGAGAGCGTGGCGGTCGACGTGCCGCCGTTCCGCGCCCCCACCGGTGGCCGAGGCCGCCGGCATCAGCGAACTGCGGAAGGTGCGCCTTCCAGCAATGGTGGAATGACATGATCGAGGCTCTGGAAGGACTGGGTAACCAGCATGGCCGATACTGAGACGCTCATGCCGTACGACGAGGCGCTGGAGCGCTTCGAGCCGGTGCTGGGGCTGGAGACGCACGTCGAGCTCGGCACCGCGTCGAAGATGTTCTGCGGCTGCCCGACCGAGTTCGGAGCGCCGCCGAACACGCAGGTCTGCCCGGTCTGCCTGGCGCTGCCCGGTTCGCTGCCGGTCGCGAACGCCGAGGCGATCGAGTCGACGATCCGGATCGGTCTGGCGCTGAACTGCTCGATCGCGGAGTGGTGCAGGTTCGCCCGGAAGAACTACTTCTATCCGGACATGCCGAAGAACTACCAGATCAGCCAGTACGACGAGCCGCTGTGCACCGACGGATACCTCGACGTCGTCGTGGACGGGCGGACCGTGCGGATCGAGATCGAGCGGGTCCACCTGGAGGAGGACACCGGCAAGTCGACCCACGTCGGCGGTTCCACGGGTCGCATCCACGGCGCCGACTACTCGATCGTGGACTACAACCGGGCGGGCATCCCGCTGGTGGAGATCGTCACCAAGCCGATCGCAGGCACGGACACGTTGGCTCCCGAGGTCGCCCGTGCGTACGTGACGGAGCTGCGGGAGCTCGTGCGCACGCTCGGCGTGTCCGACGTCCGCATGGAGGAGGGCTCCATGCGTTGCGACGTCAACGTCTCGCTGATGCCGCGCGGCTCCTCCGAGTGGGGCACCCGGACCGAGACCAAGAACGTCAACTCGCTGCGCAGCGTCGAGCGCGCGGTGCGGGGCGAGATCGAGCGCCAGGCGGCGATCCTCGCCGACGGCGGCCGGATCACCCAGGAGACCCGGCACTTCCACGAGGAAACCGGGCGGACCACGTCCGGCCGGTCCAAGGAGGAGGCGCAGGACTACCGCTACTTCCCGGAGCCCGACCTCCTGCCCATCGCCCCCGATCGCGAGTGGGTCGCCGCGCTCAAGGCCGCGCTGCCCGAGCTTCCGTCGGTGCGGCGGAGTCGGCTCCAGGCCGAGTGGGGCGTGTCCGACCTGGACATGGCCGCCATGCACAACGCCGATGCCATCGAACTCGTCGAGGCGACCGTGGCCGCCGGGGCTCCCGCGGCCGACGCACGGAAGTGGTGGATGGGCGAGCTGGCCCGCAGGGCCAACGAGGCCGGTACGGCCCTCGCCGAGCTGTCCATCACGCCCGCCGAGGTCGCGCGGGTGACCGAGCTGGTGGCGTCGGGCGCGCTGAACGACAAGCTGGCTCGGCAGGTGCTCGAAGGCGTGCTCGCCGGGGAGGGCTCCCCGGACGACGTCGTCGCGAAGCGCGGCCTCCAGATCGTCAACGACGAGGGCGAACTGTCGGCGATCATCGACAAGGTCCTCGCGGACAACGCCGACGCGGCGGACAAGGTCCGCTCCGGCAAGGTCGCCGCGGTGGGTGCACTGGTCGGCGGCGTCATGAAGGCCAGCCGCGGCAAGGCCGACGCGGCCCGGGCACGCGAGCTCATCCTGGAGAAGCTCGGCGTCTCCTGACCGCGTTCCGCTTCCCCCGCCGCTCTCGTGCTCGAGACGCGGCGGGGTACGCGAGGGGCGCGTCGTCTCTAGGGCGCCCCGAGCCCGCCGTGCCGTAGGCGCGGCAAATAAGCACTGTGGCGGGAGTTTCGGCATATCCAGAAGCGGGTGCTTTAGGGTTAACTGAGCGGAGATGCCCCTGAGCCGGAGGAGACTTGGGCGTGCGGAACGCGGAAGCGTCCATCGACCCGCCGACGGATCCGTTCGCGGCGGGATCTCCGCCTGATTTACCCAGGAAGCATCCCGTACGGCCCGCTTCGGGGGCATTGCCTCCGGGAGTTTCCGCCGACATCCTCGGCGTCGGGTCCCCGGAGTCCACCCCCAAGGGGCAACCGCCGGGTGTGCTGCCGCCCGCCGCGCCTCCGGCGGTCGCGCCGTGGCCGGTGCCGGATCGGAAGGTCCGCCAGGAGCCGCCGCCGGTCCCCGTTCCCGTTCCCGTTCCCGTTCCCGAGCCCGAGCCGGAACCCCGCCGGCGCCTTCTCATGTTCGGCCTGCCGGCGGTTCTCGTGCTGCTCCTGCTGGCCTATCTGGTTCCCGCCGCGCTCATGGCGGGCCGGGTGCTACCCGGCACCACCGTGTTGGGCGTGGACATCGGGGGCCAGACCCAGGCGGAGGCCGTACGGATCCTGGAGAAGAGGCTGTCGAGCCTGGCGCGGTCTCCGGTGATCGTGAAGCGGGGCCTGGAACGTGCCTCGGTGAACCCGGAGCAGGCCGGGCTCTCCTTCGACGCGGAGGCGACGGTCCGGCAGGTGGCGGAGGGTTTCCCGGGTCCCATGGAGGTCTGGAACGCTCTGACGACCGGCCGCGAGGTCCCTCCGAAGATCACGGTTGACAAGGCGCGGCTGGACATGGCCGTGGCCAGGGACGTGGCGGTGGTCTTCGCGAGCCCCGCCCAGGAAGGCGACGTCCGCTTCCGCGGGCTGACACCGGTCCCGACATATCCGCATGCAGGGCGCATGATCGATCACGCCCAGGTCGCCGCCGACATCCAGCGGGCGTACCTCAGCCAGGACGCGATGGTCGAGGTCACCGTGCGGGCCGACGAGCCCCAGGTGACCAGGGCGGAGGTACGCCGCGCGCTCGCCTGGGCGCGGCGCGCCGTCGGCGCTCCGGTCACCGTGACGAGCGAGAAGGGCTCGGTAGGGATACCACCCGAGGTTCTGGCGGCGAACCTCTCGTTCACCGTGGACGCAAAGCGCGAGTTACGGCCCGTCTTCGACGCGGCCAAGGCGCTGACCGGCCTGGAGGACCAGCTCATCGACCCCCGCCGCCTGCCCCGCGACGCCACGTTCACGATCACCGACGGCAAGCCCGTCATGGTGCGCGCGAAGGCCGGCCAGGTGTTGGACACCGAGCGCCTGTCCGCGGACGTCGTCAAGGCGCTCACCTCGGGAAGTCGTACGGTGCGGGTCTTCCTTACGGACGGGCGGCCGGGCGTGACCGACGCCGAGGCGCAGCGGATGGGCATCACCGAGCGGGTCGGCCACTTCACCACCTCCTTCGCGTGCTGCCTGCCGCGGGTCACCAACATCAAGACCGTGGCTCGTGCGCTCGACGGCCACCTGGTCGCGCCGGGGGAGACGTTCTCGCTCAACCAGATCATCGGACGGCGGGAGCCGTCCGCGGGGTACACGGGTGGAGCGGTGGCCACGCGGATCGACGGGACGGCCGGGGTCGACGTCGCGGGGATCACACAGTTCGCGACCACGATGTTCAACGCCGCCATGCGCGCGGGGATGGAGGACGTGGCGCACACGCCGCACGACCACTACGTCTGGCAGTACCCGGCGGGCATGGACGCGGCGGTGTCCTATCCCGACCCTGACCTGCAGTGGAAGAACGACTCCCCGTACGGCGTGCTGGTGCGCACCTCCGCCACCGACACCTCGGTGTCCGTCGAGCTCTGGAGCACGCGGCGGTTCGAGGTCGAGTTCACCGATCCGGTGCGGAGCAAGCACGTCAACCCCCCGGTCCGTACGGAAAGCGGCCCGGGATGTGTGCGGAGCGCCGGGCAGGCGGGGTTCACCGTGGAGGTCACGCGGACGCTGCGGCAGGGGGACAAGGTGGCCGGCCGCCAGACGTTCACGACCACGTACGAGCCGCATACGACAGTCGTCTGCGCCTCAGCGGACTGAGACCACCAGAACGCGATCGTCGCCGGGGCGGGGGGAGCCGCGGCCGTCCCTGTTGCTGGTGGTCAACCACAGGGTCCCGTCGGGGGCCGTGGCGACCGCGCGGAGCCTGCCGTACTCCCTGGTGAAGCGGGCGACCGGCCGTTCGACGGCGCCGTCCTCGCGGAGGGGGATCTGCCAGAGCCGCTGCCCGCGCAGCGCGGCGGCCCACAGCGAGCCGCCCGCGTACGCGAGGCCGGACGGCGACGCCTCGCTGGGTATCCAGGTCAGCAGCGGGTCGGTGAACCGGTTTCCGCCGCCGGCGCCCTCGACCTCGGGCCATCCGTAGTTGTGGCCCTTCTCGATCAGGTTGATCTCGTCGTACTTGTCCTGGCCGAACTCGGTGGCGTACATGCGCCCCTTGGGGTCCCAGGCCATGCCCTGGACGTTGCGGTGGCCGTATGTCCACACGAGCGTCCCGAACGGGTTCCCGGGTGCGGGCCTGCCGTCGGCGGTCATCCGGAGGATCTTGCCGCCGAGGGAGTTCCTGTCCTGAGCGAGCCTCTCCTCCCCGGTCTCGCCTGTGGAGACGTACAGATAGCCGTCGGGGCCGAACTCCAGCCGCCCGCCGTTGTGGATGCTCCCCTTCGGGATGCCGGTCAGGATCGGGGTGGGGGCGGAGAGGCCGCCGTCGTAGCGGTACCGGACCACCCGGTTGTCGTCGTTCGCCGTGAAATAGACGAAGATGAAGTGATCTTTCGAGTAGGTGGGGGAGACCGCCACGCCGAGCAGGCCGCCCTCGCCCCGGGGGGACACCCCGTCGATCACGCCCACCCCGGAGCTCCGGCCCTGTGGCGTGATCCGGAGCAGTCGGGCCGAATCCCGCTCGGTGATCAACGCGTCCCCGCCGGGCAGGAACGCGATCGCCCACGGCACCGTGAGGCCCTCCACCAGCGTCCGCGGCGTGCCCGGCGGTCGTGGCGGCGCCGTGCCCGCCGGAGGCTCCGGGGCCGGCCCGCCTCTCGCCTGGGTGGCCGGAGCGCCGTCCGCCGCGGCGGCGGTTCCGCCTCCGGTGCCCGTCGCCGGAGCGCATCCCATCAACACGGCGACCACCAGCATCGCCAGTCCCGTACGACCCATCATCGCGACCTCCTTCGTATCCCTATTGGTGCCCGGATCGGCGGGTTCCTTTAGGTTGGTCCCGTGAAGATCTGGGTCGCATCGGAGGACATCGCCGACGGGCTGGCCGGCCTGCCGGGACTGGACATCGCGGTTTACGACGGCACGGGAGCGCCGCCCGCCGGGATCGACGAGGTGGAGGTCTGGGTGCCGCCGCTCGTGCCGGTGCCGGACGTCCCCGGCCTACTGGCCGGGATGGCCAAGCTTCGCCTGATCCAGACCGTGACCGCCGGCGTGGACCCGTACCTGCCGCATCTGCCCGGCCACGTGACCCTGTGCAACGCCCGGGGCGTCCACGACGCCGGAACCGCCGAGTGGGCCGTGGGAGCGATGATCGCGGTGCTGCGGGACTTCCCGGAGTTCGCCGCCGCCCAGGCGCGCAGCACGTGGGCGCGTCACTACACCGGGGTGCTGGCCGACGCGACCGTCCTCATCGTCGGGTACGGCTCGATCGGCGAGGCGCTGGAACGCCGCCTCTCCGGGTTCGAGGTGGAGATCGTCCGGGTCGCGCGGAGTGCGCGAGGCGACGTGCACGGCGAGGACGAGCTTCCCGACCTGTTGCCCCGCGCCGACGTCGTCGTGCTGCTGGTCCCGGCGACGGCCGACACGGCGGGCATGGTCGACGCCCGGTTCCTCGCTCGGATGAAGGACGGCGCGGTGCTGGTGAACGCCGCGCGCGGCTCGGTCGTCGACACCGACGCGCTGCTGGCCGAGCTGCAGAAGGAACGGCTGCGGGCCGCGCTCGACGTCACCTCGCCGGAGCCGCTCCCGGCGGACCACCCGCTGTGGACCGTCCCCGGCGTCTTCATCACCCCGCACGTGGCGGGTAGCACCCCGGCGTCCATACGGCGGACGCGGAAGCTGGTCCACGACCAGATCGCGCGGTACATCTCCGGCGAACCCCTTAAAAACATCATCACGGGGCTCTACTGACCCGCGAAGGATTCCGGAAAGTGGCTGCCCCGTGACCTGCGGTCCGTACGGTGAGGTCATCGCGCAGCTGGTTATCGGATCGGTGACGACTCGGCCGTTGTCTTCGCTCAGATCGACGGTCGCGCGCAAACTGGCGTCGTGAGAGGGAGAGTAAAGCCGAGTCGATGGCGGGAGGGACTGCGTGAATCGCAGGCGTGACCCCAGGGTCCCGCTCACCGCCGTGTCCGGTCTCGGCGCGGCGGCGATCGCGGCGGTCCTCATCGCCGGAAGTGCGTCCTCGATGGTGGTCGCGGTGGCGGGAGTCGTCACCGGTCTGCTCGCCGTGATCTCGCTGATGCTGGCCTCCTCGCGGGTCGCCCCGGGACAACGCCGGCGGGCCGCGGCCTGGCGCTGGCTGGAGGCCGGCTCCGTGACCTGGCTCGTCGGCATCGGGCTGAGACCGGTCGCCGACGGCACGCCCTTCGTGCTGACCTTCGCCGACCTGCTGCTTCTCGTCAGCTCGTTACTCCTGATGATCGGCTGCGCCTTCACGGCGAAGCCCCCTCCGTACAGCAGAGGCGTGGTCAGGCAGGCCACGGACGCCTTCCTGGTCGCGGCGTCGATCTTCACCGTGGCCTGGGTGTGGTCCCTCGGCCCGATGTTCCGCGGAGTGGACGACGCCACCACGATCTTCTCCACGCTGGCGCTGCCCGTCGTCTGCCTGCTGACTGCCTGCGTGGTGGCCCCCGCCGTCATCGGGTCCAGGTCCGTCGACCGTTCGGTCGGCCTGGCCGGCGTCGGCGTGCTCGGCGCGATCACGGTCGCGGAGTTCGCGACGGCCGTCGCCAGACTGGACGGCGACACACCGCCGCTGGCCGTGAGCCTGGTGGCCCCCGCAGCGTTCGTGGTCCTCGCCGGCATTCCGTGGGTGAAGGCCCGGCGCCGACGGCGGCCGCTGCCCGTCGCCCTGGCGGCCGCGATCCCGCTCCTCCTCGTCGCCGCCGCCACGGTGGCCGTGGCGTTCCACTCGTTCACCGCGGGCCGGGACCCGGTCCTTCCGGGCCTGGGCGCCGCGATCGTCCTGGTGCTCATCGGCAGGCTGCTCCTGCTCCTGATCGAGACGGCGGGGATGCGCCGCCTGGTGGACGTCGGAGAGCGGCAGCTGCGCCGGCTCGCCGAGAACACCGGCGACGTCGTGCTGCTGTGCGACCACGACGGCGTGATACGCGAGATCGGCTCCAGCGTCCAGGCGACGTACGGCTACCGCGCCGCCGACCTCGTCGCGCGCCCGCTGATCGACTACATCCACCCCGAGGACGTGCCAGGGGTCCAGGCCCTGCTCCGGAGGCTCGACAACGACGGCGAGATCCTGGAACGCCACGAGAGCTGCCGGATCGCCTGCCGGGTCCGCGCGTCGGACGGCACCTGGCGGCCTACCGAGTCGGTCGCCACCCGGCACGTCCACAAAGAGGATCTCGTCCTCGTCACGGTCCGCGACGTCAGCGACCAGGTGGCCCTGCGCAACCAGGTGACCCACCTCACCTTCCACGACGGGATCACCGGGCTGCCCAACCGTGCGTACTTCGAGGAGCGCGCCCGCGAGGTCCTCGCCCGGCCAGGTGGCGGCCGCGCCGCCGTGATCTTCCTGGACCTCGACGGGTTCACCGGGGTCAACGACTCCGTCGGCCACGCCAGCGGCGACTACCTCCTCGGCCAGGCGGCCCGCCGGCTGCGCGCCGCCGTTCGCGCCGACGACACGCTGGCCCGGTGGGGTGGGGATGAGTTCGCTGTGCTGGTCGAGGGCGGTGCCTCCAGCAGCACGGATGCCCAGACCGCGATCGACCTGGCCGAGCGGCTCGCCCGCACGGTTTCCTCCGAGCCCTTCCGCGTCGCGGACCGGGACATGCCGCTGACCGCCAGCGTGGGCGTGGCCTTCGCCGAGGACGGCATGCCCGCCGGAGACCTCCTGCGGAACGCCGACGTCGCGATGTCCCGGGCCAAGGAGCTGGGCGGCCGGCGGGTCGAGGTGTTCGCCGCGCACATGCACGCCGACGTCGTACGCCGCCTCGAGCTCGCGGCGGACCTGCAGCGCGCCCTCCAGGAGAAGCAGTTCGCGGTCGAGTACCAGCCCGTCGTCGACCTCGCCACCTCGCGGGTCACCGCCGTCGAGGCGCTCGTCCGCTGGTGGCGCGGCGGCACGTTCGTGCCGCCCGAGCAGTTCCTCGGCCCCGCCGAGGACACCGGGCTGATCGTGCCGCTCAGCGAGTGGATCCTCAAAGAGGCCTGCCGCGAGGTGGCCGGCTGGCGCGAGTCCTCCTGGGACATCGGCCTCTCCCTCAACCTGTCGGCGCGGCAGATCACCGCTCCCCGGTTCGTGGAGACGGTCTCGGAGGCGCTGACCGAGAGCGGGCTGCCCGCCAGCGCGCTCACGCTCGAGGTCATCGAGGAGATGCTCGTCGAGGACGCCGAGGACACAGTGGCGAAGCTGTCGGAGCTCCGTGCCCTCGGAGTGCGGCTCGCGATCGACGACTTCGGCACCGGGTACGCCTCGCTGGCATTTCTCCGCCAGTTGCCGGTGGACATGATCAAGATCGATCCGTCGTTCGTCTCAGGGCTCGGCCGTGACGAGACTCTCACCCTGCTCACCCGCACGATCGTGCGCCTCGGCCACGACCTCGGCCTGATCGTCGTCGCCGAGGGCATCGAACGCCCCGAGCAGCTCGAACTTCTGCGGGAGATGGGCTGCACGCGAGGCCAGGGCTACCTCGTCGCCCGCCCCATGGCCGCACGCGGAGTCGACCACCTCATGCGTACGACCCTCCAGAACACCGCATAGTCCTCAACGCAGGATCTCGCCGAGAGTGGCGTGGGCCGCCTCCGCCGGCAACCCGGCAGCAGCGCCCGCTCCGATGACGCCGAGAACGGCCCCACCCTCAGGATCGGCGGCGGCCAGGACGTGGGTGCCCAACGCCGCGGCCAGGCCGGTCCGCCAAGCGGTGATGGTCGCCGAGTCGAGCAGCGCGAGCAACTCGCCGTCCCGGCCACTGTGCAGGCAGATGACCCCGCGCAGAGCAGGAAGGTCGACGGGGTCGGGGCGCGCTGGAGGCGGCCCTCGCGGCGCTCATGGCACCGGTCCTGTTCGTGGTACTGAGCGGGAAAGTTGATCTCATATAGTGAGACCGGTGTCCGAGATAATTTGACGAGGGGCGCGTGGATCGGACATCGTGTAGCCATGCATCGCAGTGGGATCCTCGTAGTACTTCGCAGGCGCGCGGCCTGACGAAGCACTCGGTCCTGCGCGCGCCCCAGATCCGCATTCGCGGTCGGGGCATTTTTTATGCCAGCAGACAGACAGCTCAGCCACAAGGAACGAGCCGATGACCGAAGAGATGACAGGTGCCCAGGCCCTCGTGAGGGCGCTGGAGCACGTCGGGGTCGACACGGTGTTCGGGATCCCGGGCGGCGCCATCCTCCCGGCCTACGATCCCCTCTACGACTCGACCAAGGTCCGGCACGTGCTTGTACGCCACGAGCAGGGTGCCGGCCACGCGGCCGAAGGATACGCGCAGGCCACCGGCAAGGTGGGGGTCTGCATGGCGACCAGCGGACCGGGTGCGACCAACCTGGTCACCGCCATCGCGGACGCGTACATGGACTCGGTGCCGATGGTCGCCATCACCGGCCAGGTGGCGACGCCCATGATCGGCACGGACGCCTTCCAGGAGGCGGACATCTCCGGCATCACGATGCCGATCACCAAGCACAACTTCCTGGTCACCGAGGTCGAGGACATCCCCAGGACGATCGCCGAGGCGTTCCACATCGCCTCGACCGGCCGTCCCGGCCCTGTCCTGGTCGACATCGCCAAGGACGCGCTGCAGAACACGACCACCTTCTCGTGGCCGCCGGTCATGCAGCTCCCCGGCTACCGCCCGGTCACCCGTCCGCACTCGAAGCAGATCCGCGAGGCGGCGCGGCTGATCGTGGAGTCCAGGCGGCCCGTCCTCTACGTCGGCGGCGGCGTCCACAAGGCGGGCGCGGCCCCCGAGCTGCTGCGGCTGGCCGAGCTGACCGGCATCCCGGTGGTCACGACGTTGATGGCGCGCGGCACCTTCCCCGACAGCCACCGCCAGCACATGGGCATGCCGGGCATGCACGGCAGCGTCTCGGCCGTCGGAGCGCTCCAGCGCAGCGACCTGCTCATTGCGCTGGGCACCCGCTTCGACGACCGGGTGACCGGCGACCTGTCCAGCTTCGCGCCGAACGCCAAGGTCGTCCACGCCGACATCGACCCGGCGGAGATCTCCAAGAACCGGCACGCGGATGTCCCGATCGTGGGCGACTGCCGCGAGGTCATCACCGACCTGATCGCGGCCATCGAGCACGAGCACGCCGAGGGTCGCAAGGGTGACTACGACGAGTGGTGGACCCTGCTCGACGGCTACCGGCGGACCTACCCCCTGGGTTACGAGGAGTTCGCCGACGGCTCGCTGGCCCCGCAGTACGTCATGGAGCGGTTGAGCGCCATCGTCGGTCCCGACGCGTACTACACGGCGGGAGTCGGCCAGCACCAGATGTGGGCGGCGCAGTTCATCGGCTACGAGAACCCGGGGACGTTCATCAACTCGGGCGGCGCGGGCACGATGGGATTCGCGGTGCCCGCCGCGATGGGCGCCAAGATGGGCCGTCCCGAGTCCACGGTGTGGGCGATCGACGGCGACGGCTGCTTCCAGATGACGAACCAGGAGCTGGCCACCTGCGCCATCGAGGGTGTGCCGATCAAGGTGGCCGTCATCAACAACGGTAATCTCGGCATGGTTCGCCAATGGCAGACCCTGTTCTACAACCAGCGGTACTCCAACACCGACCTGCAGACCGTCCGGCGGATCCCGGACTTCGTCAAGCTGGCCGAGGCGTACGGTTGTGTGGGTCTGCGCTGCGAGCGGCCGGAGGACGTCGACGCCACGATCCGCAAGGCCATGGAGATCAACGATGTTCCCGTCGTGGTCGACTTCGTCGTCCACCAGGACGCGATGGTCTGGCCGATGGTCGCCGCGGGCACCAGCAACGACGACATCAAGTACGCCCGAGACATGGCGCCGAAGTGGGAGATCGAGGACTGATGAGCACGCACACGCTGTCGGTGCTGGTCGAGAACAAGCCCGGTGTGCTGGCCAGAGTCGCCAGCCTGTTCTCCCGGCGAGGCTTCAACATCGACTCGCTGGCCGTCGGGCCGACAGAGCACGACGACATCTCCCGGATGACCATCGTGGTCAGCGTGGAAGAACTCCCGCTGGAGCAGGTCACCAAACAGCTCAACAAGCTGGTGAACGTCCTCAAGATCGTGGAGCTGGACACCGCACAGTCGGTGCAGCGCGAGCTGATGCTGATCAAGGTGAGGACCGACGCGGACAGCCGGTCGCATGTCCTCGAACTGGTCAATCTGTTCCGCGCGCGGTGCGTCGACGTGGCGCCGGACGCGGTGACCATCGAGGTCACCGGCACGATGGACAAGTTGGAGGCCTTCGTGCGGGTTCTGGAGCCGTACGGCATCAAGGAACTCGTGCAGTCCGGCATGGTGGCCATCGGCCGCGGTGCCCGCTCCATCACCGATCGCTCGCTCCGTGCGCTGGACCGCACCGCGTAGCCGAAAAATCACTGAAAGGCAAGCAAGTGACTGAGATCTTCTACGACGACGATGCCGACCTGTCGATCATCCAGGGGCGGCACGTGGCCGTGCTGGGTTACGGCAGCCAGGGTCACGCGCACGCGCTGAGCCTGCGCGACTCCGGTGTGGACGTGCGCGTCGGCCTGCTCGAGGGCTCCAAGAGCCGGGAGAAGGCCGAGGCCGACGGGCTGCGCGTGCTCACGCCGTCGGAGGCCGTGGAAGAGGCCGACCTCACCATGATCCTGGCGCCGGACCACGTCCAGCGTGACCTTTACGCCCAGCACGTGCAGCCGAACCTGGTCGCGGGCGACGCCCTGTTCTTCGGCCACGGCTTCAACATCCGCTACGGCCTGATCGAGGCGCCCGAGGGCGTCGACGTCGCCATGGTCGCCCCGAAGGGCCCGGGCCACCTGGTCCGCCGTCAGTTCTCGGCCGGGCGCGGCGTGCCGTGTCTGGTCGCCGTCGAGAAGGACGCGACCGGCAACGCCTGGCCGCTCGTCCTGTCGTACGCCAAGGGCATCGGCGGCACCCGGGCCGGCGCGCTGAAGACGACCTTCACCGAGGAGACCGAGACCGACCTGTTCGGTGAGCAGGCCGTCCTCTGCGGTGGCGTCTCCGAGCTGATCAAGGCGGGCTTCGAGACGCTGATCGAGGCGGGCTACCAGCCCGAGGTCGCGTACTTCGAGTGCCTGCACGAGATGAAGCTGATCGTCGACCTGATGTACGAGGGCGGCATCTCGAAGATGTACTGGTCGGTCTCCGACAACGCGGAGTACGGCGGCTACACCCGCGGCCCGCGCGTGGTCAACCAGGAGACCAAGCAGGAGATGCGCCGCATCCTGGACGAGATCCAGAACGGCCAGTACGCCCGCGAGCTTGTCGAGGAGTTCGACTCCGGCCAGGCCGACTTCAACAAGTACCGCGAGGAGCTCGCCGGCCACCCGATCGAGCAGACCGGTGCCAAGCTCCGTCCGATGATGAGCTGGCTCAAGTCCCAGTAGTCCTCAGCACACGAATCGGCGCCGCCCCCGTCACCGGGGACGGCGCCGATTCGCGTTCTCACACGGTCCGGCGGGCCGTGCCGCATCTCGCGCGGATCAGCGTGTCCTTCACGCGCTGGTCAGCGCGTCGCCTCTCGTGCGGATCAGCGAGGCGGTCCGCATTTCGAGAGGCTCAGCACTCCGCCGGCTTGCGCCAGGAGCATTCGAGGTCGTCGCCCTGTGGTGTCTCCGCACTGGGGGTTTCGGCACTGGGGGTTTCGGTACGGAGGGTTTCGGCGTCGGGCGTCCCGGCCCCGGCGTCCGCCGCGACGTCCGCCGGGGCGGAGCGGGTGAACTGGGCGAGCCTGACCGCGATCCGGTCCTCCAGATCCCGGGGAGCCCCGGAGAGGTAGCCATTGGTCAGGATCGAGAAGACCAGCGGTTCGCCCTCGGCGCTCGTCACATAGCCCGACAGCGCGGTGACGCCGGTCAGCGAGCCGGTCTTGGCGTGCACGTTCCCGGCGGCCGGAGTGCCGCGCATGCGGCTGCGCAGGGTCCCGCCGACCATCCGGTCCGCCTGCCCCGCGACCGGCAACGCGTCGTACCAGGCCGGGAACCACGGCTTGCCCTTCGCGGCGACGAGCAGTGACGCGATGCCCGACGGTGTGAGCCCGTCCATCCTGGACAGGCCCGAGCCGTCCCGGAGGCTCAGCGTCTGCACGCCGTTGGCCTTGGCGAAGGACTTGGTCACGGCGAGCCCGGAGGACCAGCTGCCCTCGCCGGAGACCTTCCGGCCCATCGCCTTGGTGAGGATCTCGGCGTGCATGTTGTTGCTCAGCTTCATGAAGGGGGTCAGCAGCTGGCTGAGCGGCATGGACTCGCGGGTGGCCACCGTTTTCGCCTCGGACGGGGTGGCGCCGTGGGCGGTCGGGCCGATGACGCGCACGCCGTGGGCGGCCAGCCCCTTCCGGAAGAGCGAGGCCGCGTAGAGCGTCGGGTCCCACACCGTCACCCATTCGTTGTACGGGTCGGCCACGGTCCCGGTGATCACGACGGTGTTGCCACCGTGCTCCCGCTCCACCAGCACGTCGGTGTCGTCCCCGGTCACCGCCTTGTTGACGATCTTCAGGTAGTCCGTGTCGGGGGTCGTCGTGACCTTGGCCGGTTTGCCGGGGCCGTCGCCGGGAGCGACCGAGACTTTGACCGTTCCCGCGTCGTAGTCCGTGTCGGGTGACGCCGTCAGCGCCGAGATCTGGGCCGCGTAGTAGTACGGCTCGTCGTCCCACGCCCAGTCCGTGCCGAGCCGTACGTCGTCGAACCAGGTGTCGTCGGCGATCAGCCGCCCGGTGACCACCTTGACTCCGGACGCGGCCACCTTGGCGGCGAGCGCGTCGTAGTCGGCGGTGAGCATGGTCGGGTCGCCGGTACCCCTGAGGTAGAGGTCCTTGCCCTTGGAGAGGACATCGGTCGTGAACCGGTAGTCCGCGCCCAGCGTCTCCATCGCGGCGGCTGAGGTGAGCAGCTTGGTGTTGGAGGCGGGGGCGAACAGCTTGCCCCCGTCGAGTGTGTACAGCTCCTCCCCGGTGTCGGCATTCCGCACGACCACGCCCGCGCGCGCCATCGTGAGCCGGGAGTCGCTGAGGATCTGGTCGATGTCGTGGATCAGGTCGGTGACGCCGGGGGCGGGGTCGAGTGCGTGGGCGGGGATTCCCGAGCCCGCGACCCCGCTGATCAGGACCATGGAGGCCAGCATGATCGAGGTTCGTCGTGATAAGCGCACAGTCGCTCCAGCATGAGTGGGCTTTCCGCGATCATGGGGAACCGGAGCGGCAGCATCAATACGGAAATGTGCGTATATGTGGTGGCGTGCTGGGGGAAGCGCGTCAGGTGGGGCCCTGAGGCCATGGGCAGGACGTACGGCGGGGGTCCCGGGCAGGACGTCAGACAGGACGTCGGGCGGGGATCCAGGGCAGGACGTCAGCGCCTGAGGCAGGACGTCGGGTGGGGATCCAGGGCAGGACGCCAGACGGGGACGTCAGACGGGGCTGGACACCAGGAACGTGCAGTCACCGAAGGCGATCTCGTCTCCGGGACGCACCCGCGCGGGTCCGACCAGCCGCCAGCCGTTCAGCCGGGTGCCGTTGAGCGAGCCCAGATCGACCAGGAGCCACGAGTCGTCCTCGCGGCGTAGCTCGGCGTGCACGCGGGAGACCGTCACGTCCGACAGCACCAGGTCGCAGGCGGAGCCACGGCCGACGACGTACCGGATCCGGCTGTCGGCCGGGAGGGCCAGGCGGGGCAGCCGGGGGCGGCGCCAGGCGGCCTCGATCTTGGTGGTGAGGTCCGACACCGAGGAGACGGCCTCGGTGATGCGCCGGCGCCAGCGGCCGCGCTGGGGCAGGTCGGAGATGAGTTCGTCGAGCTCGCCCCTGCTGCGCGCGCGCAGCGCCATGTCAACGCGCCCGACGAAGGTCTCCATGGAGAGCCGCCCCTCGGCGGCGCGGTCGCGGAGCTCGCTGAGCGCGCGCTCGCGGTCCCCGTCGGATGCGCGAACCGGAGGGTGCGACGAGCTCATGTCAGGAGTATCCGATGGGGAAACATAGGGTGTCCAGCCGACCGGCACATTCCTCGCCGTTTGGGATTACTCGTACCTGTCAGCCACTGACGAAGTCCTGGGTCCAGTACGGCCCGCCCGCCGCCGCGTGGCCGGCGCCGATGTGCGCGTAGGCGCAGTTCAGCCTGTTCTGCAGGTGTCCCGGGCTCTCCACTGTGGATCGATCCCGATTTGCCGGGAAAAATCGCGAGTTGCCGAGAGCATACTGAGTATGCATACTCAGTATTCATGACGATCCGGCACGGCCTGCTGGCGCTGCTCACCCAGGGGCCTCGGTACGGGTACCAGCTACGCGCGGAGTTCGAGGCGTCCACAGGGGCGACCTGGCCGCTCAACATCGGCCAGGTCTACACGACGCTCTCGCGCATGGAGCGGGACGGGCTGGTCGCCCCCGGTGAGCAGGACGATCAGGGCCGCGTGGTCTACGCCATCACCGAGAAGGGCCGGGCCGAGCTCGACCGATGGTTCGCCACACCGGTCGCCCAGGCCGACCGGCCGCGTGACGAGCTGGTCATCAAGCTCGCCATGGCCATCACCGCTCCGGGGGTCGACGTCGCGCGGGTCGTGCAGGCCCAGCGTTCCGCGACCATGCGGACCCTGCAGGAGCTCACGCGGGCCAAGCGCGGTGCGGCCATCGCCCAGCGGCTCGTCCTCGACTCCATGATCTTCCAGGCCGAGGCCGAGCAACGCTGGCTCGCGCACTGCGAGGCCGTCCTCGCCGCGTCCCCCAAGGAGGGCACATGACACCACACGATCCAGATTCGGATACGGCCGCCGCCGTCGTCGTGGCGCGGCTCATCGAGGTGAGCCGCGTGCACGGCGAGGGCGCCGGAGCCGTGCACGCGCTGAAGGGGGTGAGCCTCGACGTCGCGGCGGGAGAGCTGGTCGCGGTGATGGGACCGTCCGGATCGGGCAAGTCCACCCTCCTCAACCTCGCCGGCGGCCTCGACCGCCCGACGTCGGGAACCGTCCAGGTCGAAGGCGTCGAACTCGGAGAGCTGTCCGCCGCCGGCCTGGCCGCGCTGCGCAGGCGGAGCGTCGGATACGTGTTCCAGGACCTCAACCTCATCCCGTCGCTGACCGCCGTGGAGAATGTCATGCTTCCCCGCGAGCTGGACGGGGTCCGTACGGCGAGGGCGCGCAAGGAGGCCCTGGCCGTACTGGAGGAGGTCGGCGCGGGCGACCTGGCGGACCGGTTCCCGGAGGAGATGTCCGGCGGCCAGCGGCAGCGGGTGGCGATCGCCCGGGCGCTCGTGGGGGAGCGGCGGCTGCTCCTCGCCGATGAGCCGACCGGCGCGGTCGACACTCTCATCGGTGACGAGATCCTGAAGCTTCTCCGGGGACGGGCGGACGCCGGAGCCGCCGTCCTGGTCGTCACCCACGAGCCCAGGTACGCCGCCTGGGCCGACCGGGTGGTGTTCCTGAAAGACGGGGAGATCGTCGACTCCGCCGAGACCGGGTTGGTGAGCGCCAGATGAGCTCGCTTCGCGCCGCGTTGCGGATCGCCCGCCGCGACGCCTGGCGGGCGAAGGGCCGCAGCCTCCTCATCATGATCATGATCGGGTTGCCGGTGCTCGCCGTCACTGTCGCGAGCACGTACTGGGCGACCAGTGAGCTGGATCCGCGCGAGCGGCTCGCCTGGGACATGGGCTCAGCCGCCGCGTTGGTGACCGACACGGGCCTGGCCGACTCCATCAGGCAGAGCGCCACGCAGCCCGTCTGGTTCGTGCCCGACAAGGCCGAGCCAAATGACCGGCCTCCGATGACGAAGGCCGAGATCGAGGCCGTGCTCGGCCCGGGCGCCCGCGTGATCCCGTTGTCGCAGGGATACGTGGACTATCAGGATCGCGACGGCTACTTGGGGGCGCTGGTTCTCGAGGTGGACGCGCGCGATCCCATGACGCGGGGCATGTTCCACCTGCTCAGCGGCCGGTTCCCACAGGAGCCCGGTGAGGTCGCGGTGAGCGACAGCGTCGGCGTGCCGGTGGGAAGCACGCTGCGCGTCACCAGGGCCGGCGTCGCGAAGCAGGTGGTCGGCGTCGTGGCGGCCTTCCCCTCCGCCGCCGGCTATGAGCGCCGCCAGATCATCGCCCTGCCAGGGACGTTGCTGGGCAGCATGGACGATCCCGGCCGCCAGAGCCGCTGGCTCGTCGACTCCCCGGGGCCCGTGACGTGGGACCAGGTGCGCCAGGCGAACCTGAAAGGGCTCACCGTGCTGTCGAGGGCCGTACTCGACGATCCGCCGCCGACCGGAGCCCGGCCGGACGACGCGCTGGAGGGGGCCGGCCCCGACTTGCAGAACGCCCAGGCGGCGGCACTGCTCACCGCGATCCTTGTGATCGAGGTCGTCCTGCTCGCCGGGCCGGCCTTCGCGGTCGGGCTGCGGCGTCGGCGCCGGGAACTGGCGCTGATCGCCGCCCAGGGCGGGTCGGCCCGCCAGCTGAAGCTGATCGTGATCTTCGACGGCCTGGTCCTGGGAGCAGGCGCCTCCGTGCTCGGAGCGGTTCTGGGCGTGGGCGTGGCCCGCGTCGTCGTCTCCGTTCTCGGCCAGTGGCCCGGCGGCGACTTGGGGCCGTTCGATGTGCCCGTCGGTCAGGTCGCCCTCGTCGTCGTGCTGGGCACGCTGAGCGGGCTGGCCGCCGCAGTCGTGCCGGCCGTACAGGCGGCCCGCTGGGACGTGGCCGCGACCCTGGCCGGACGGCACGACAGGCGTCGTGACCGCGCCGGGCGGCCCCTGCTGGGAACGCTCCTCGTCATGGTGGGCCTCGCGGCCCTCACGTACGGCACCTGGAAGGGGTACAACGCCGTCCTCGCAGGGGCGCTGCTCGGCCAGCTCGGCCTCATCATGGTCACGCCATGGCTGATCAGCCGCATCGGTCCCGTGGCCGGGCGCCTCCCACTGCCGCTCCGGCTGGCCGTCCGCGACGGTGTCCGCAACCGCGGCCGTACGGCACCCGCCGTCGTGGCGGTCATGGCGGCGACCGCCGCGTTCAGCACGGTCTCGGTCGCGATGGCCAGCGAGGTCGCCCTCTGGGTGCAAATCTCTGGCCGTGCGCACGTGCCGGTTACGACCGCCGTCTATGGAGACGACGTGACCGAGGAGTCGTGGCGCGCGATCCGACCCGTCGTGGAGAAGACCCTGCCGGGCGTGCCGCTGGTTGAGGCCCTCGTGCCCGTGGACGTCAAGAGGGGTCCGCTGTCCATCCAATTGCCGGACCGGGGATGCGACGAATGTCGCGTGCTGGGAAGCCCGCTGGGCGAACTCCCCCTGGGCGGTTCCGATCTGCTGCGCTATGTGCTGGGCCGCACGGACCCGGGTGCTGAGGCGGCGCTGGCCGCGGGTCGGGCCGTCGTGTTCAACCCCGCGGCCGTCAGGAACGACGAGGTGCGGCTCACCCTGATCACCGCGAACCCACTCACGGACGAGGAGCCGGTTCCGGTGTCCTTGCCCGCGACGCTCGTGCGGGTGGACGGCCCCACGGTGGTAGCCGGGGTGGCTCCAGCGTCCGCCTTCACCTCGCGCGGGTACGGGGTGAAGCTCACGCACCTCCTCGTCGACCCACGGGTCAAGCGGCTGACGCCGACCGACGAGCAGCGGCTGCACGACTCCGTCCTGCCGGTGACGTCGAAGGTGAAGATCATGGAGAGTCGGGATCCGGGAACGCCACCTGCCCTGCTGGTGTACGCGATCGCGACGGGCGTGATCGTGCTCGGCGCGACCTTCACCGCGACGGCTCTCGCGGCGGCGGACTCGCGAAGGGATCTGGACACGCTATCCGCCACGGGCGCGCGGCCGCGGACCCGCCGGGCGGTGGTCGCCGGGCAGGCCGCGTTCATCGCCGGTCTCGGTGTCCCGGCCGGCCTGGTCGCCGGGCTGGCGCCCGGGGCGGCCCTCGCCACGCGGACCGCGATCCAGCTCGGAGGACTGCCTCCTGACATGGCACTCAACGGCTACCGGCTGCCGCCCCTGGAGATCGGGGTCACCGTGCCGTGGCTGACTTTCGCCGTCGTGGCCGTGGGGCTGCCGCTGGTGGCCGCTCTCGTGGCCGGCGCGTTCGCCCGCACCCGCGTGCGGCTCTCCCGCCGGGTGGCATGAGCCTGGGATGACGCCGCCCTTCGGCGGATACGGGGGACGCCGCGAGAGTCGGCGTCCCCCTGTTCACCGCGTGCGCGGCCTGGCGTGGCCGTTGCCGCCCGGCAGGGTGACACGGATCTTGGACTGCTTGGGCGGGAGCCGTTCCCAGTCCTCCATGAACGTCGCCACCAGGCCGTGCCGCGCGGCCAGATCCACCAGCGTCTCGGTGTGGTAGTAGAAGTCCTCGCGGAGCACCTGGTGCTCCTTGCCCTCGGTGCGGTCGAAGGTGAAGTCGAACCAGCCGCCGGGCTTGAGGACACGCCCCACGTGCGCCAGGCACTCCTCGATCACGTGCAGCGGAGAGTGGGAGAACACGCTGTGCGCGTGGACCACGTCGAAGTGCTGGTCCGGCAGGAACGTGAACTTCAGGTCCCTGACCGGCGTGAGGTGGGGGAGCTTCTCCCGCAGGCCGTACTCCACGATCGTGTTCTGTGCCGCGACGAGGATGTCGGGCGAGATGTCGATGCCGAAGTAGTGGCCCGTGTCCAGATAGTCGATCAGCAACCGGCCCGCGCGCAGGTTGCCGCAGCCGATCTCCAGGACATGGTGCTCCGGCCGCAGGCCGTGCTTGAGCAGGTAGTCGAACTGCGTGCGCCCCATCTTGATCCAGCGTTCGCGTGACCTGCTGCCCACCGCCGAGTAAGGGCTGCGCGCGGTGTCCGACCGCATCACGGCCCGGTAGTAGCTCGTGTGGTCGGGGCTGCGCAGGCGCAGCCAGGTGTCTCTCGCCAGGCGGCGGACGTGGCGCGGGACCCTGCCCGGGTGCCGGATGGCGTAGACGGCCTGGCGGACGAGACTTGAACGATCCTTGTTGTGCACCGTGGTTTCCGTTTGGCTCGGCGTGGTCGCGCTGGTCCCGTCGAGGATGTCAGTAATCGACCGGTCACGCACGGTTACCGGACGGGACGGATCGGACGACCTTCCCGGACCGCCGCCGCCGGTCGGGTGGCGCGCCGTGACGCGGGCGGTCGGGCATCAGGTGGCCGAGAGAGCGGTCGCGCGCGCCATGCGCTCGGCGGTCAGGTCGTACTTCAGCGTCATCAGCACGCCGGCCAGCGTGATCAGCGCAGGGACGACGGTCAGACCGACGATCACCGCGGTGTACGCGCTGTCCGGCTGAGTGACAGGGTTCGCCGGGTCGGAGGAGATGAAGCCGCCGACGGTGAGCACCACGCCGTAGATCGTCACGCCGAACGCCTGCACCGCGCTCTCCACCGCCGTCCACAGGCCGGTGAACACGCCGCCGCGGCGCTTGCCGCTGACCGCGCCGTCGTACGCGATGACGTCGGCGAGCATGGAGAACCCCAGCAGCTGCAGCCCCGCGTAACCCACACCGACCATCACCACGCACAGGTGCGCGTACAGCGAGCCGAGTAGCGGGGTGGCCACGGCGAGCAGCGCGCCGACGGTGAACAGCGCGCCGGAGAGGATCATGGCGCCGCGCTTGTCCAGCCTGCGGGCGAGCCACACCCACAGCGGCATCGTGACCAGCATCGGGCCGACGAGCGCGGCGAACAGGGTGCTGGTGGCACCGGTGTCGCCCAGCGTGTACGCGGCGAAGTAGGGCGCGCCCGCGAGCATCACGCCCGCCGCGAGGGTCTGCGCGCTGCACAGGGCGAGCAGCCACAGGAACGGCTTCGACGTGCGCGCGGCGGCGAGTTGGCCGCGCAGCGTGCCCTCGGCCTTCTGCGGCCCGGTGAACGGGGCGCGCGCGGTGCCGAAGAACGAGCCGAACATGGAGACCAGCAGGACGGCGGCGAAGATCAGGCCCATCTGCCGGTAGCCCTCGATCGACTTCCCGGCGAGGGCGGGCGCGAGGATCCCGCTCATCGCGATCGCGATCGCGATGAAGACCATCCGCCACTGCAGCAGCGACGTCCGCTCGTGGTAGTCCGTGGTCATCTCGGCCGGCATCGCCTTGTACGGCACCTCGTACAGCGCGTATCCGGTGGCGGCGACCAGGAACGTCACCCCCACGAAGAGTGCGGCGGCGGTGCCGGTCAGCGGCGGCCCGATGAACATCAGCGCGAAGGAAAGCGGCAGGATGATCGACCCGGCGAGCATCCACGGGCGGCGCGGCCCCCAGCGCGAGACCGTACGGTCCGACCACTGGCCGACCAGGGTGTTGATGACGAGATCCCATGCTTTGGGCAGGAAGACGATGACCCCCGCCAGCAGCGCGGGCACCGCCAGCACGTCGGTCATGTAGATCAGCAGGAGTAGGCCGGGGATCGCGGAGAAGTTGGCGGTGCAGAACGACCCGACGGCATAGCCGAGCCGAACGCCACGGGACACGGTCAGGGGGGAGGGCGTCGCCGCCGGGAAGACCATGGCGACATTCAAGCCGAGCAAGCGCCCGGCCGAAAGACACGCGCGGGGAACGATGAAGCCTCAGGTGCGACAACCGATGCCGTAAACGGTCCCGTCAACCGCGAGAGCGCGCCGCCGGAAGCCGCCGGAAGGCGTACACCGAACACACGCGAACACACGCGAACACACGCGAACGCACAAGGATGCATGGGCAAACGCAGGGCGCCCGCGGAGTCCCACCCCGGACGTCCACCCCGGACGTCCAGGCTGGACGTCCGGGCTGGACGTCCGGGCTGGACGTCTGCGCTGGATGGGCTGGACGTCCGGGCTAACCGCGGACGTCCGCGCAGACGACGTGCGCGCCGATCTCGATCATCCGGCGTTCCGTGTGGGCGTCCGCCACCCGTGCCATGAGGACGGGCGCCTCGCTGGCCGCGAGCTGCGGCAGCCGGGCGCGGACCCCGCGGTGGATGTCCCGCACGATGTCCTCGGCCGCCGACGTGTGCACCTTGACGTGCAGCATGAGGCCGGACGAGCCGGAGACGGTGCGCGCCTCCGAGATCCACACGTGGTGGACGAGCGGCAGGTCGCCAAGGATCTCCGCGAGCGCCACCCGCAGCGCGGGCAGGATCGGATGGTGCGTCCGGCGGTACCCGGGATCGACCACCTGCATGGCGCCCGACAGGTGCTGCCGCGGCGCCGGAATCCAGGCCGGCGGCAGGGGGCCGGGCGAGGGGGAGGGCGTGGCGGCCGGGGCGGGAGCGCGCGCCGGAGTCGGAGGCGCCTGGGTCACCTGCGCCCGCGCGACGGTGGCCATCGCGCCCGTGGCGTACGCGGTGGGGGCCGGGGCGGATCTCGGCGCGGACAGGGCGTGGGCGGCTCCGCTTCGCGCCGACGTGAGATAGCGCTGGAGATCCTCGATCGGCACGGCGGCCGCCGACGGGCCGGCCGCGTCGATCACGATCTCGCGCACGCCGGTGACGCGCTGGATGTCGAGGATGGTCTCGGCGTCGCAGGCCGAGAGGGAGTGGCTGCCCCGATGCCGGGCGTAGGTCGCCGGTGCGGTGTAACCGAGCAACACGCGCTCGCCGCTCTGCGTCGTGCCGAGCACGACGGAACGGTCAGGCCGGACGGCCACCAGGATTCCCCATTCGGCAAGGGCCGCGAGCAGACGTTGCGGGCTACCGTGCTGCGCGAGCACGTCGCCGAGAGAAGGGTTCCCGATGCTCATAGGCTGAACGATAGGTAGCGAACCATGGCTTATCAGGCTAATCGTGAAGAATGCGTGCAATCAATACCAAGATAGAGCCTCTCTGGATGGGACCGGTCCATCTTGGGTAATGCCATCAGTTAGCGAACATGTGAGTGAATCTCACGATTTCGTGATGAGTCCGAAAGCCGCGTGTCTCGCATGCCGGTCGCTCGTGAGAGCTTTCACAAGCGGCGGATAGACTCACGCGTGTCCGTGCAGCCGCACTTCTAAGGATCGCCAGTGAACAAGCCCGTCGTCCTTGTCGCAGAGGAGCTGTCCGAAGCCGGTCTGGCCGTGCTCGGCGCGGACTTCGAGGTCCGTCACACCGACGGAGCCGACCGATCCCAGCTGCTGCCCGCGCTCGCCGACGTGGACGCGGTGATCGTCCGCAGCGCCACGCAGGTGGACGCCGAGGCGATCGCGCACGCGCCCAAGCTGCGCGTCGTGGCCCGCGCCGGGGTCGGCCTGGACAACGTCGACGTCGAGGCCGCCACCAAGGCCGGTGTCATGGTCGTCAACGCTCCGACATCCAACATCACCAGCGCCGCCGAGCACACGGTCGCGCTGATCCTGGCCAGTGCCCGCAACGTCGCCCAGGGCCACACCGCTCTCAAGGGCGGCGAGTGGAAGCGTTCCAAGTACACCGGTGTCGAGCTCGACCAGAAGGTCGTCGGCATCCTCGGCCTCGGAAAGATCGGTCAGCTGGTCGCCCAGCGCCTGCAGCCGTTCGGTGTCGAGCTGATCGCCTATGACCCCTACCTGCAGCCGGCCCGCGCCGCCCAGATGGGCGTCAAGCTGGAGTCGCTGGAGGAGGTGCTCCGGCAGGCCGACTTCATCACGGTGCACCTGCCCAAGTCGAAGGAGACCGTCGGCCTCATCGGCGACCGCGAGCTCCACATGGTCAAGCCGTCCGTCCGGCTGATCAACGTCGCGCGCGGCGGCATCATCGATGAGAACGCGCTGTACTCCGCGCTCAAGGAGGGTCGCGTCGCGGGCGCCGGCATCGACGTCTTCGCCAAGGAGCCCTGCACCGACAGCCCGCTGTTCGAGTTCGACCAGGTCGTGGCCACCCCGCACCTCGGCGCGTCCACGCACGAGGCCCAGGAGAAGGCCGGCACCCAGGTCGCGCGCAGCGTCAAGCTGGCCCTGGCCGGCGAGTTCGTGCCGGACGCCGTCAACGTCCAGGGCGGCGCCGTCGCCGAGGACGTCAAGCCGGGCCTGCCGCTCACCGAGAAGCTCGGCCGCATCTTCACGGCCCTGGCCGGCGAGGTCGCCACCAAGCTCGACGTCGAGGTGCGCGGCGAGATCGCGGGTCACGACGTGCGCGTGCTCGAACTGGCCGCGCTCAAGGGCGTCTTCACCGACGTCGTCGAGGACACGGTGACCTACGTCAACGCTCCGCTCCTCGCCAAGGACCGCGGCACCGTGGTCGAGCTGGTCACCAGCGGCGAGAGCCCCGACTGGCGCAACGTCATCACCGTGCGCGGCGTGCTGGCCGACGGCCGCACCGTCTCGGTCTCCGGTACGCTCTCGGGCCCCCGGCAGGTCATGAAGATCGTCGAGGTCAACGGCTTCGCGATGGAGATCGAGCCCACCGACCACCTGGCGTTCTTCACCTACACCGACCGTCCCGGCATCGTCGGCATCGTCGGCCGGGTGCTCGGCCAGCACGGCGTCAACATCGCGTCCATGCAGGTCGCCCGCGGCGAGAAGGGCGGCAAGGCGCTGACCGCGCTGACCGTCGACTCGGCCATCCCGGGTGACGTCATCGACCAGATCGTGAACGAGATCGGCGCCGACAGCGGCCGTACGGTCGACCTCGAGGACTGATCCGTCTTCCGATCACGCGTCGAAGAGGCCCGCTCCACTGGTGGAGCGGGCCTCTTCTTTTGCCGTGCCGAAGGCACGGCATTCAGCGTCTCGAATATTGAGATACTAGGTCGTCCTACGAGATTCTGGGGTAGCCTTGCGCTGATGGCGCCAGGTGTCCGTACTCATCACCTGCCGCGACGGGGCCAGACCAAGGGAAGGCCGGCCGACCCGGCGTCGTGCCGGTCGTGAGCTTCCCTGTTGCCCATGGGCGTGCGATCCGCGCCTTCGGCGGCGCCCTGTCTTCCGGATCCACGACCGGATCCCGTTCCGTTCCGTCTTCCGTACGCACGAATGAGATCGCTCATGTACGACATGTATCCCTGGAACAGCTCCGAGGACGTCCGAGACGAGGCCGCCGACGCGTTGCAGACCGCGCTCGACCGGCGTGACAACGGGGGATCGCCGGAGCGCTGACGCGGCCCCCGCCCCCGTTCACGTGGCGCTGCCGCGTCTGGCCAGGGAGTCGATGGCGACGGCGAGGGCGAGGACCGCGGCGGTCACCATGTACCGCACGGAGGAGTCCACGCTCAGCAGGTACATGCCATTGGTGATCGACTGGATGACCAGGATGCCGAGCAGCGCCGCGTACGTCCGCCCTCGGCCGCCGAACAGGGACGTGCCGCCGATGACCGCCGCGGCGATGGCCATGAGCAGGATGTCGCTGCCGCCCGAACCCTGGTTGACCGCCGACAGCCGGCTGGCCGAAAGGATGCCGCCGAAGGCAGCCAGCACCGACGACAGCACGAACGCCAGCACGCGGATCCGCGTCACACTGATGCCCGCCCGGCGGGCCGCCTCGACGTTGCCTCCCACGGCGTACATCCACCGGCCGAAGGTCGTGTGCCGCAGGACCAGGTCGAGGGCCACCACCAGCGTGCCGAAGATGACCAGCAGGAGCGGAACGCCCCGGTCCGCCGACATCACGAGCACGGCTCCTGCCAGCACGACCGCGAGGCCCCCCACCTTGGTGGCCAGCCACCATGCGGCGGTCACCGGGAGCTCCGCGGCGATCCTCCGCCGCCGGCCGATCAACCCTGACGCCGCGTAGACGGCCACCAGCACCGCGGTGACGGCCCAGGCCGCCCACGAGGGCAGCCACGTGTCGCTCAGTTTCGCGACGAATCCGTCGAAGGGCAGGTTGATGATGCCGCCCGAGCCCAGCAGGTAGAGCAGCAGGCCCTGCCAGCCGATCAGTCCCGCCAGCGTCACCACGAACGACGGCATCCGGAGCCGGGTGAACATCAGCCCGTGCAGCGACCCGATGAGGGCGCCCGCGACCAGGGCGACGAGGATCGCCAGGAGCGGGTTCCAGTGCAGTCGTTCGGACAAGATGGCCATGATCACCGCGCACAGGCCGCTGACGGAGCCCGCGGACAGGTCGATCTCGCCGAGCAGCAGCACCATGATGATGCCGAGCGAGATCGTCCCGGTCGCCGCCATCTGGAGGGCCAGGTTGGTGAGGTTCTCCGGCGACAGGAAGTGCTCGTTGAGCGATCCGAAGACGATCGCGATCGCGATCAGCCCGCCGACCACCGGCCACGCGCCGAGGTCTCCGTGCCGCAGTCGTTCGACGGCCTCCTTCGGCGTGTACGGCTCACGCACCGATGTGGCGGCGTTCATCATGCGGCGGCTCCAGTGATCGCGGCCACGATCGACTCCTGCGAGGTGTCGGCCGTACGGAACTCGCCGGCGTTGCGGCCCAGGCGCAGGACAACGACGCGGTCGCTGACCGCGCGTACGTCGGCGAGGTTGTGGGAGATGAGCAGCACCGCCAGGCCGCGTTCGCGCAGCCGCCTGATGAGATCGAGGACCTGGGCGGTCTGCTCGACGCCCAGGGCGGCGGTCGGCTCATCGAGGATGACGAGCCGCGGCTCGCCGATCAGCGCGCGGGCGATGGCCACCGACTGGCGCTGGCCGCCGGAGAGCATGGCCACCGGCACCCGGATGTCGCGGATGCGCACATCGAGCGAGGTGAGCAGATCCCGTGCGGATCGTTCCATCCGGATGTGGCGCAGGACCGAGAACCTCCGTCGTTCGGAGCCGAGGAAGAGATTGGCCACGACGTCGAGGTTCTCGCACAGCGCGAGGTCCTGGTAGACGGTCGAGATGCCCAGCCGCTGGGCGTCGTGCGGGTTGCCGATGTGCACCGGACGGCCGTCGATGACGATTCCCCCCGAGTCGGGGCTGACGGCGCCCGCGATGACCTTGACCAGGGTCGACTTCCCCGCTCCGTTGTCCCCGACCAGGGCGACCACCTCGCCGGGTGGGAGGTCCAGGCTCACCCCTTGGAGAGCCTGGACCGCGCCGTATCGCTTGGATATGTCTCTCGCCGAGATCATCTACTGGATGCCCGCCTTGGCGCACGCGTCCTTGAGTTCGGGCGTGCAGACGTCGGACGCCTTGTAGAAGCCGTCCTTGATGATGGTGCCCGCGATCTTGTCCGCGGTGACCGCGATGGGATCGAGCAGGAACGCCGGGATGTCGGCCGTGCCGTTGTTCGCCTTGTCGGGCGCCGCCGGCTTCTCGCCCTTGGCCAGCGCGACGGCGAGCTCCGCCGACTTCTCCGCCTCGGCCCGGATGTCGAGGTAGATCGTCATGTACTGCTCGCCGCTGAGGATGCGCTGCACGGCCGCCAGCTCGGAGTCCTGCCCGGTGATCGGCGGCATGGTCTTGTAACCGGCCCGCTTCATCGCCGCGATGGCGCCGCTGGCCATGCCGTCGTTGGCGGACAGCACGCCCACGATGTTGTCGCGGCCGATCGCCGTGATCGCCTGCTCCATCTCCTGCTGGGCCTTGTCCGGGCTCCAGTCGGGCGTGTCGAACTCCCGCCCGATCTTGACCTTGCCGTCGAGGACGTTGTGCGCGCCCTTCTTGTAGTCGGCCGAGCTGGGGTCGGTGGGCGAGCCGTGGATCATCACGATCTCCCCCTTGCTCGCCGTGCCGTCGGCGTTCAGCGCGTCCAGCAGCGCCTGCCCCTGCATCTCGCCCACGCGTACGTTGTTGAACGAGACGTAGTACTCGTAGCCGATGCCGGAGATCAGCCGGTCGTAGGCGATCACCGGGACCTTCTTCTGCTTGGCCTTGTTGACCAGTGGCGCGACGGCCGCGGCGTCCACGGCGTCGAGCACGAGTACGTCGGCGCCCTGGGTGAGAGCGGCCTCGACCTGCTGCTGTTGCTTGGCGGCGTCCTGGTCGGCGTTGGAGTAGAGGAGCTTGCAGTCCGGGCAGAGCTGCCCGACCTTGGCCTCGAACAGCGGACGGTCGAACGCCTCGTAGCGCGTCGTCTTCGACTCGGGCAGGAACAGGGCGATGGTCTTGCCGCCGCCGTCACCCGCTCCGGACTCGGAAGGCTTCGCCTCCGTCGTGGAGCCGTTACCGCAGGCGGCGCCGAACAGAAGCGCCGCGACGGAGACAGCCAGCATTCCTCGTCGCATCGGCACACGTTTCCTTTCTCATGACCCCGAGGGTTGATAAGAAAGGTAATTTACTATCAGCTGTATGACCAGAGGGTGAGAGAGATCACATCATGGAGGGGCTGATGGTGCGGGGCGATCCACCGCTGATCAACTGGCCCGCCTTCCGTAGCGTCTATGCCACTCTGGGGAATGTGGTGAGCATGGGCGGCGGGACCGCCAACACGACCAGCCTGCTCCGGGTCATGAACGAGCGTGCGGTGTTCGCGGAGATCTTCCGCCTCGGTAAGGTCTCCCGGCCGGAGCTGGCGCAGGCCACCGGCCTGTCCAAGCCGACGATCTCCGTCGCCCTGGCGGATCTGGAGCGTGCCAGGCTGGTCCGCCCGGTCGGGTTGCGTACGGGCAACGCGGGCCGTGCCGCTCTGCTCTACGAGATCCGCCCGCAGGCCGGCTGGGTGCTGGCCGTCGACATCGGCCGCGCCTACGTGCGGCTGGCGCTGGCCGACCTGGTGGGCGAGATCGTCGCACGCAAGGACGAGCCGTCCCGGGCCGAGAGCTACGACGCGGTGCTCGCCCAGCTCTCCGATCTGGCGGACAAGCTCACCACCGAGGCCGGTCTCTCCCCTGGGGACATCACACTCACGGTTTTCGGGACGCCGGGCATTCACGACAAGGAGACGGGCGTGCTGCGGCTCGCCCACAACCTGCCCGGATGGGAGCTGCCCGGCGCGGTGGAACGGCTCGCCGACGTCACCGGATCTCCGTACATCCTGGAGAACGACGTGGACCTCGCCGCGGTGGGGGAGGGCGCGTACGGTCTGGGCGAGGGCGTCCCGCACTTCGTCTATGTCTCCGTCGGCACCGGCATCGGCATGGGCGTCGTGATCGACGGCAAGCTCTACCGGGGCTCGCGCGGAGCGGCCGGTGAGATCTCCTATCTCCCGGTCGGCGAGGGCGACCCCCGTGCCGACCCCGGACGCGGCATGTTCGAGTCGGTCGCCTCGGCCGACGGCGTGATCGCCGCGGCCGCCCGCCTGGGTATGATCGCGGCCACCGCCAAGGACGTCTTCGACGCGGCCAGGGCGGGCGACGAGACCGCGCTCAAGGTCGTCTCCGCCGAGGCCGACCACGTGGCGCACGCGCTCGCCGGGATCGTCGCCGTGCTCGATCCCGAGCTGGTCGTGCTGGGCGGCGGCATCGGAGCGCAGGCGGCCGACCTGCTCATCGGTCCCGTGACCGAGCGCCTTCCCGGACTCGTGGCGTTGCGGCCGCCCCGGATCGAGGCGTCCACACTGGGGGTGGACGCCGTCCTGCTCGGAGCGCTCGCGTTCGGCCTCGCCACGGCCCGCGATCTGGTTTTCGAGCGCGCGGTCGCCGTGACACCGCCCGGATAGTGAGACCGTGCGTTCGATCTACGAGACGGACCGGTAAGGTACATGCATGGATTCGAGCAACATCCGTCTGGCAGTGATCCCCGGTGACGGGATCGGCACCGAGGTCGTCGCCGAAGGACTCAAGGTCCTCAACGCGGCCGGTGTCAAGGTTGAGACCACCGAGTACGACCTGGGCGCGAAGCGCTACCACGCGACCGGTGAGGTCCTTCCCGACGCTGTGCTGGACGAGTTGCGCGGCTATGACGCCATCGTGCTCGGCGCCGTCGGCGACCCCAGCGTCCCCCCGGGCATCCTGGAGCGCGACCTGCTGCTCCGGCTCCGGTTCGAACTCGACCACTACGTGAACCTGCGCCCGGTCAAGCTCTTCCCCGGTGTGGAGACCCCGCTCGGCAAGTCCAGCCCCGAGGACATCGACATGGTCGTCGTCCGTGAGGGCACCGAGGGGCTGTACGCCGGGGCCGGCGGCACGCTGCGCCGCGGCACGCCGCACGAGATCGCGACCCAGGAGTCGCTCAACACCGCCTTCGGCGTCGAGCGGGTCGTCCGGTACGCGTTCGAGAAGGCGGCCCAGCGGCCGCGGAAGAAGCTCACCCTGGTCCACAAGACCAACGTGCTGACCTACGCCGGTGACCTGTGGGCCCGCACGGTCGCCCGGGTCGGCCTGGAGTTCCCGCAGGTCGAGACCGACTACTGCCACATCGACGCGGCGTCGATGTTCTTCATCACCCAGCCCGAGCGGTTCGACGTGATCGTCACCGACAACCTCTTCGGCGACATCATCACCGACATCGGCGCGGCGGTCGCCGGCGGCATCGGCCTGGCCGCCAGTGGCAACATCAACCCGGACCGGACCGCGCCGTCGATGTTCGAGCCGGTCCACGGCAGCGCCCCCGACATCGCGGGCCAGGGCAAGGCCGACCCGACCGCCACCATCCTGTCCATCGCCATGCTCCTCGACCACATCGGCTTCACCGAGGCCGCGCAGAAGGTCGAGCAGGCGGTTGCCGAGGACCTCGCCGAGCGCCAGGGCGCGCGGACGGCCAGGAAGACCCGCGAAATCGGCGACGACATCGCCGCCCGAGTAGCCGGCTGAGCCGGGCCGCTCACCCCGTCTTTGCGCATGGCGGCCCGACTCGGGCCGCCATGCGCTTTTTCATACCCTCTTGCATGCCTTAGGTTTCCCATAGGTCGCACAATGAATGTGATGACGTAGAGAGAAGGATCGCGGCAAATGACCAGCCAGCTCAGCTTCGACGTGCAGCTCAACCAGCAGGCCCGCACCGCGGCCGAGCGTGCGCAGGTACTGGCGAACCCCGGCTTCGGGCAGATCTTCACAGATCACATGATCTCCATCGACTACACCGAGGGCCGCGGTTGGCACGACGCACGGCTGGAGCCGTACGGGCCGCTGGTCCTGGACCCGGCGACGGCGGTGTTCCACTACGCGCAGGAGCTGTTCGAGGGGCTCAAGGCGTACCGCCAGGCGGGCGGCTCGATCGTGTCGTTCCGGCCGTACGCCAACGCCGCCAGGTTCAACAAGTCCGCGGAGCGCATGGCGATGCCCGAGCTGCCCGAGGAGGCGTTCGTCGAGTCGCTGGAGCTGCTCGTCCAGACGGACAAGGAGTGGGTGCCGACGACCGAGGGGCACAGCCTCTACCTGCGGCCGTTCATCATCGCCACCCAGGTCGGGCTCGGCGTGAACTACCCGTCCAAGACGTACCGCTACATGGTGATCGCCTCTCCGGCGGGGTCGTACTTCTCGGGTGGCATCAAGCCGGTCTCCGTGTGGCTGTCCACGGAGTACACCCGGGCCGCTCCCGGGGGCACCGGCTTCGCCAAGTGCGGCGGCAACTACGCGGCGGCCTTCGTCGCCCAGCGCCAGGCCGTCGAACAGGGCTGTGACCAGGTGGTCTGGCTGGATGCGAACGAACACCGCTACGTCGAGGAGATGGGCGGGATGAACCTGTTCTTCGTCTTCGGCGACCGCCTGCTCACCCCCGCCCTGACCGGGACGCTCCTGCCCGGTGTGACCCGCGACTCGATCCTCGCCTTCGCCGCCGACCTGGGCCTGCGGGCCGAGGAGGGCCGGATCTCGATCGAGGAGTGGCAGGCCGGGTGCGAGTCGGGTGAGATCACCGAGGTCTTCGCCTGCGGCACCGCGGCCGTGGTCACCCCGGTGGGCTTCGTCAAGGGTGTGGACCGCGCCTGGACGATCGGTGACGGCACCCCCGGCGCGGTCACCCAGAAGATCCGCGAGGAGCTGATGGGCATCCAGTTCGGCAGCCGTCCCGACACCCACAACTGGATCCACAAGATCTGCTGACGCGCGCACGACAGGAGCCCGGCGACCTCGCCTTCGCCGGGCTCCTACGCGTTCCTACGGTCGGGGGCAGCGGATCGCACGCTCACGCCTCGACAAGCTTGGCGGTGTCGATGGCGAGATCCCACGGCTCAGGCAGCGGCAACGGCTTACCCAGCGTCACCTCCACCTGGTGCTGGTAGCCCTTCTCGCCCGGCTCGCTCATCAGCCTGGCGACGCCCTTGAACGTGTCGATCACCAGATAGAGCGGAACCCCCGCCAAAGCGCAGTTCCGCGGCTTGACGACATGGTCGTCCCGGACGCTGCTCTTGGAGACCACTTCCACGATGAGCAGCGTGCTGTCCCCGTAGACCTCGTCGTCACCCCACATGCGGCGGTTCTTCGGGACGATCGTCAGGTCCGGGACGTAGCGGTCGACCTGGGCGCCGAGGAACAGTTTGATGTTGGTCCACAGGCCCCAGCCGCGGTCGGCGACGATGCTTGCGATCTGAAGGATCAGACGGGATATGACGTCGTTGTGCTCTCCTGTGGGCACCTCTCTCACCACGATCCGGCCGTCGATGAACTCGACCCTGCGGTCGGGATGCATCGCGCAAGTCTCGTGGTAACGACGGTAGAGGTCCGCTCTGTCCGTCTCTGATGATGTCGTGGGTTCGACGAGAACCTTGGCCATCAGAGCCTCGGCAGGGGACCGTCGCCTTCAGGCGACGGGGGAATGCCGTCCCTGACTGGGCTTCTTCCTTGCCTCACGGCGGTCGCTCCTTCACTGAACATTAGATGTGTGATGATGTTATAATGATTGTGTGGCTCGTCAGGTACGCACCTCCCCCGGCGCGGCGTATGACCTCGGATACCACGTCGTGTGGTGCCCGAAGTGCCGCCGCCCGGTTCTCGGTGGGCCCGTCAAGGATCGCCTTGAGGAGTTGATCCACGCCAAAGCGAGCGAGCACCGCTGGGAGATCGTGGCGCTTGAGGTGATGCCCGACCACGTGCACCTGTTCGTCAAACCGCACCCGAAGAACTCGCCGTCGTATGTGGCCAACCAGTTCAAAGGCTTCACCTCCCACCACCTGCGCGCCGAGTTCCCGCATCTGCGCTCGCAGCTGCCCACGCTGTGGTCGCGGTCGTACTTCGTGGCCACGGTCGGCGCGGTCTCCGCGCAAACGGTG
>NZ_BSSE01000039.1 GCF_030268965.1 Microtetraspora sp. NBRC 16547
AGCGATCACACCGGCCCAGCCGCCCTGGGCGTAGATGTCGGCGTACAGCGCCCGCAGCAGCGACAACGGGAACTGCAACTCGACGATCCCACGACGACGAACCGACGCTGTTTTCGCGCGGGGATCCCCTTCTGGCTCCTGGTCCGACTCGCGGGCAGGCTTCGCCCTTGTCCCGCCGATGTCTGCGGAAGCGGTATCAGCTGCGGGGCGGGGCGTGGATGAGATGCCAGGCACGCGGCCGGGGCCGGGCACCTCACAGGAATCGGACGCGTACGGCGCGGCTGAAGCCGGACTAAGCGCCGGCGGGGAACCGCGGCCGCCCGCGGGGCCGGAGTCCTGTTCGCGACCGGCGGCCGGGCGGGATGCGGGAGGTGACGGCGGTGGAGGGGTCGGGCGGCGGGGCCACCCCGCAGGGCGGCGTCGGGTGATCCCGGCGTAGAGGAGGTGACCGTCGCCATCGCAGATGGCGAACCGCCACTCGCCGCCGATCTGTCGTTTGGCGAGCCTGCGGGCCAGATGGGCGTGGATCGGCCCCCACCCGGCAAGCTCTGAGGGCAGGTCGTCCAGGTGCATGAGCGTGGAGACCTGAACCCGCAGCTCACCCGCCGCGAACCCCACCGGCTCCACCACGCCCGCGCTCGACTTCACGCTGCTGCCCTGAGCACTCCCAGCGCCACCGTCACCACGGCTACGGCCGCGACCATGGCCGCGGTCTCCATCGCCGTCGTCCTTACTGCCGTCCCGGCCGCTGTCGCCGTCGCCACCACAGCCACCGCCGCCGCCGTTGCCGTCATCGGGGGCGCCCGCGTGGCTATCGCCACAGCCGTCATCGCCGCCATCGCCGTCGTCGCTGTCATTGGGGTCGTCCGCGCCGCCAGCGCCACAACCGCCAGGGCCACCGTCACCACGGCCACCGCCGCCGCCATTGCCGTCGTCGGGGTTGTCCGCGCGGCCGTCGCCGTCGCTCTTGCTTCCGTCCCGGTCTCCGTCGCCACTGCCACCGTCGTCGTCGTCGTCGCCGTCGAAGTCGTCGCCGGTGTGGTCGGGGTCGTCCCCGCCGCGGGAGTCGGGGTCGTCCCCGCCGTGGGAGTCGGGGTCCGCGCCGTGGGGGTCGGGGTCCGCGCCGTGGGGGTCGGGGTCCGCGCCTTGGGGGCCGGGGGTGTCGAAGGGGGCGTCGGAGAGCTGGTCATCGTAGTCGTCCTCCTCACCGGCCGCCTTGCGGGCGGCGTTGGCGAACAGGACGGAGATGATCGCGTCGTCGTCCAGGCCGGACATGCTGCCCTCAAGCAGGCCGAGGAACACATCCGCCCGGACATGATCGATCGGGGCGTGCAGGCCACTCTTCTTCGCCCGCACCGCGATCGCATCCACCCGGGCGATCGCAGCGGCCGCCTGATCCACCGGCAACTGCTCGCCGGTGATGCTCGCCGAGCCATCGGCATGCCGCACCCCGATCACCCGCCGCTGGTGAACAGCCCGCTCGTACTTACGGCGCGCCCAGGCCGGATCCGCGGCGATCAACAACTTCTTGATCTTCTCCCGCAGCTCACTCGTCGTCCACTTGCCCGCCTTGGGCAGCAGATGATCGGCGACAGCGCGGGCGAGCTCGATGGGGACGTCTTCCAGCCAGTCGCAGAACACCACCGCCCGCGCCTTGTCGATCAAACCCGCCGACAAGGCGTCCCGCACCCGAGGGAGACGGATTTTCAGGTCGTAGGCGAACCCGTATTCCCGCTCGGCAGCCCGGCGGGTGAGCCCCAACGCCGACCTGACCTCATCGGGTGAGTTCTTGTCCGGCTCCGCCATTTTCTCCATGCCGGAGACGGAAATCTCATACAGGCCGACTTCGGCCATCACGGTGGCTTTCCGGGCTTGCATGTGCGCTTCGAGGCGGGCGTATGCCTGCATGACGATGACGGCGTCGAAGCCGTCCAGCCTGGCGATATCGATCCCATCGAGCACGGCGGCCAGCTCCACGCCGGGGGCCATCAGCTCCAGGCCGGCGGGGATCGGCTGCCGTTCGATAATCACACCGGAACGCTAACAACCACCACCGACAAAAACGCTTCCCAGGCGACCTCGATAAAGGTCCGGAAAACATTCACCTGGAATCACAGTTCCCCAAATAACTATTGGGAGCGCGACGGATAGCAGGCAGCGCGAAGCGAGCGCTGGCGCTGGGCAGTGACGAGGCAGGGGTCGTGCGGCGGCGAACTGGAGGCGGCGGCGAGCGGAGCGGAGGTGGGTGGTTGTGGAGGCGCGCGTGAGACCGTGCCAGCAACAACCGCGCCCGCGATGGCCGCGAGAGCGGCATCACCAGGACGCAACTATCACGGCGCGCCGGAACAACCACCCACCGCAGCGCAGCGACAGGTTACGTACGGCGAATCACACGTCCGGGACGTGTCGATGGAAGAGCTCTCCGTGGTGATCGAAACACCGTCGAGCAACGTGCTCGATCTTCACGGATGACTTGGCGGCTCGGCGACGGATCTACGGATCAGAGCCCGAAGTCCGTACGGCAGGCGTCCAGGCCATGTATCTCCACGGGCACGGGGGAGACGAAGTCCTCCCTGAGCAGCCGGAACTTCTGATCGGCGACCCGCTCGCCGCGTACGGCCACATAATCGAACCCGTTGGGCTGGTAGCCGAGCTTGCGCGTGACGGTGAGCGACGCCTCGTTGCCGGTCAACGCCGCGGTGATCGCGCTCTCCGCTCCGAGCCCCGCGAAGGCCAGGTGCAGTACGGTGGCGCGCATCTCGGTGCCGATGCCCTTGCCCTGGTGAGCCCGGCCAAGCCAGGAGCCGCTGCCTACCTCCCGGGTCGTCGCGAAGTCGGTCCCACGCAGCGTCTGAGTGCCGATGACCTTTCCCTCGTGGACGACCATGAAGTTGCAGCGCCAGCTGCCGGGCGTCCAGTTCGCCAGGCAGGCGAGGTGGTGGCGGATCACCTGCCCGGAGAGTTCGTCGCCCGGCACGTCGGTCCACGGGACGAGGAACGGCATGAATCCCGGGTCGTGCACGCCCTGGAGCGCGCAGTCCGCGAGTTCATCTAGATCATCGAGCGTGGGCAGGCGGAGTTCGAGACGAGGTGTCGTCAGGCGGAGATCAAGGAGTGGCCAGTGACGCATGCCCGGGATTGTTCCTGACAGCGGGCATGACGGCACCCGTGACATGACGGCGCCCGCATTTCTTTCTATCGTTGCTTTCGGAGTGCCAAGCGCACCGCCGTACCTTCGAGGATCGATGTGACCACCAGCAGGACGCCCTCACCGTTCGCGGCGGGGGAGACCTCCCTCATCGTCAAGATGCCCGAGGCGGAGCCGATCGTCAGCCGTTGGCGCGAGCGCTTCGACCCCGCGGCGGCGTACGGCGTGCCCGCCCACGTCACGGTGCTGTACCCGTTCCTGGAGCACGCGCGGATCGACGGGCGGGTGGTGACGGAACTGCGGGAGTTGTTCGCCGGGCACGCGTCGTTCGAGGCGCGGTTCGGCCGGTGCGGGCGTTTTCCCGGCATCCTCTACCTCGTTCCCGAGCCGAAGGGGCGGTTCGTCGCGCTCACCGAGGCTGTCGCGGCGCGCTGGCCGGAGGCTCCGCCGTACCGGGGGCAGTTCGACGACGTGATCCCGCACATGACGGTCGCCGACGGCGAGGATCTCGACGCGATCGAGGTCGAGATCGCGGCCCGCCTCCCGGTCGTCGCGTACGCCCGTTCGGTGTCGCTGGAGGTTTTCGACGGCGACCGGTGGCACCAGGAGGCCGTGTTCCCGCTGCGTGAGCCGTGACCGCTGGTCCGTCCACGTCCCGGCCGGGTTCAAGCGGCTAGCCTGCAAGTCCCCGACGACCCGGAGATGAGGAGCGGCGATGGACCTCGTTGCGCAGCCGGACGGCATGAGCGGTATGGGCGCGGACGGACGGCCCGACCTGGTGCGCCGGGCCGTGGCGCTGGCCGTGGCGCTGGCCGTGACGCCGGCCGGGGCCGCCGACGGCGGCCGCCCCGCGGTACTCGGGATCGCCGGCAAGCCGGGGGCGGGCAAGTCGACGCTCGCCGCCGCGCTCACCGAGGCGCTCAACCTCCGGCTGCCGGGGGCCGTGGTGCTCGCCCCGATGGACGGCTTCCACCTGAGCAACGAGGTGCTCGCCGGGCTGGGGCTCCGCGACCGCAAGGGCGCGCCGGAGACGTTCGACGCCTGGGGATATCTCGCCCTGCTGGAGCGGATCAGGGGCGGGCGGGAACCCGTCGTGTACGCGCCGACATTCGACCGGGCCATCGAGGAGCCGGTCGCCGGGGCCGTCCCCATCCCCAGGACCGCGCGGCTGGTGATCACCGAAGGCAACTACCTGCTGCTGGACGAGGAGCCGTGGGGCCGGATCCGCGCTCTCCTCGACGAGGTGTGGTACGTGGAGGTCGCGGACGAGCTCCGGCTCGACCGTCTCACCGCCAGGCACGCGGCGTTCGGCAAGCCGCCGGAGGAGGCGCGGGCGTGGGCCACCGGCAGTGACGAGCGCAACGCGGCCCTGATCGGGCCCACCGCGGGAAGAGCTGACCTGCGCATACGCCTGGACGGCTGATCACCGGGACCGCTTGGCCCTCATATGGGACTTAGTAGACAATGGGCGAAACGTCGGGCAATCGGGTGACCGGCAGTGGGCGTGGCAAGGAGGGCGACGTGGCGAGGAAGGCACCGGACGAGGACGTCACCGAGAAGGACCTCGAGGTCGGCCCGCCGAAGGAGTGGGCCGCCGGGATCCCGGCGGTGGCGAAGTCGCTGCGCATGTCGTACGACCAGATGGGCGCCGGGCGTACCTTCCTCACCCTGGCCAGGGTCAACCAGAAGCACGGGTTCGACTGCCCCGGCTGCGCCTGGCCGGAGGGCGACCACCGCAGCCCCGCGGAGTTCTGCGAGAACGGTGCGAAGGCGGTGGCGGAGGAGGCCACGACCCGCAGGGTCACCCGCGAGTTCTTCGCCGCGCATTCCGTGAGCGAGCTGGCCGGCCGTACGGACTACTGGCTCGGCCAGCAGGGGCGGCTCGCCGAGCCGATGCACAAGCCGGCCGGGTCGGACCACTACACGCCGGTGAGCTGGGACGACGCGTTCGCCGTCATCGCGCGCGAGCTGCGCGCGCTGGCCGGCCCGGATGAGGCGCTGTTCTACACCTCCGGCCGCACCTCGAACGAGGCGGCGTTCGTCTACCAGCTGCTGGTCCGCAGGTTCGGCACGAACAACCTGCCGGACTGCTCCAACATGTGCCACGAGTCCAGCGGCTCCGCGCTCAACGAGACCCTGGGCATCGGCAAGGGCACGGTGTCGCTCGGCGACCTGCACCGCGCCGACCTCGTCTTCGTCGTCGGGCAGAACCCCGGAACGAACCACCCCCGCATGCTCTCGGCACTGGAGATGGCCAAGCGCAACGGCGCGCGGATCATCGCGGTGAACCCGCTGCCCGAGGCCGGGCTGCTGCGGTTCAAGAACCCGCAGCGCGTGTCCGGGGTGGTCGGGCGCGGCACGACGCTGGCCGACCGCTTCCTGCAGATCCGGCTCAACGGCGACCTCGCGCTCTTCCAGGCGCTGTCCCGGCTGCTGCTCGATGCCGAGGAGGCCGCCCCCGGAACGGTGATCGACAAGGAGTTCGTCGAGGAGCACACCCACGGCTTCGAGGAGTGGGCGGCGCGCCTGCGCGACCTCGACTGGGCCGAGGTGGACGAGGCCACCGGCCTCGACCGGTCCGCGATCGAGGAGACCGCCAAGGACGTGCTCGCGGCGAAGTCCGTGATCGTCTGCTGGGCGATGGGCCTCACCCAGCACAAGAACTCGGTCCCCACGATCCGCGAGGTGGTCAACTTCCTCCTGCTGCGCGGCAACGTCGGCCGGCCGGGCGCGGGTGTCTGCCCGGTGCGCGGGCACTCCAATGTCCAGGGCGACCGCACCATGGGCATCTACGAGAAGCCCGGGAAGGCGTTCCTCGACGCGATCAGGGACGAGTTCGGGTTCGAGCCGCCCCGCGACCACGGGTTCGACACCGTCGAGGCGATCCGGGCGCTGCGCGACGGGCAGGCCAAGGTGTTCTTCGCGATGGGCGGCAACTTCGTCGCCGCCACGCCGGACACGGAGGTGACCGAGGCCGCGATGCGCGGCGCCAGGCTCACCGTCCAGGTGTCGACCAAGCTGAACCGCTCCCACGCCGTGTGCGGCGAGGAGGCGCTGATCCTGCCCACGCTGGGCCGTACGGAACGGGACGGCGACAGGTTCGTCACCGTCGAGGACTCCATGGGCATGGTCCACGCCTCGCGCGGACGGCTGCGGCCCGCCTCGCCGCACCTGCTGTCCGAGGTGGAGATCGTCTGCCGGCTGGCCCGCGAGCTGTTCGGGCCGGATGACAAGGTGTCGTGGGCAGAGTTCGCCGCCGACTACGGCGCGATCCGCGACCGGATCGAGCGGGTGATCCCGGGGTTCGACGAGTTCAACGCCCGGGCCGAGGAGGGCTTCGCGCTGCCGAACGCGCCGCGCGACGAGCGGCGTTTTCCCACGGCGACCGGCAAGGCCAACTTCACCGTGAACGCCCTGGAGGTGCTGCGCGTCCCCGAGGGCCGGCTGCTGCTGCAGACCGTGCGCAGCCACGACCAGTACAACACCACGATCTACGGCATGGACGACCGCTACCGCGGCGTGCGCGGCGGCAGGCGCGTGGTCTTCGTCCATCCGGACGACCTCGCCGAGCGCGGCCTGGCCGACGGCGACCTGGTGGACCTGACCAGCGAGTGGCCCGACGGGGAGCGCCGGGCCGAGGCGTTCCGGGTCATCGCCTACCCGACCGCGCGCGGCTGCTGCGCCGCGTACTTCCCCGAGACGAACGTGCTCGTGCCGCTGGACTCGGTGGCCGAGACGTCGGGCACTCCCACGTCCAAGAGCGTCGTCGTCCGGCTCAGCCGGTCCGGTACGGCGACCGCCTGACCGGGATCACGGCGAAGGCCCGCGTGGCGGAGTCCACGCGGGCCTTCGTGTCACTGCGATCGGGCGACGGTATCGGTCACGGTGTCGGTCACTGGGCCGGTCACTGGGACCGGCGGCGCAGCCCGGCCACTCCGACGGCGGTGCCGGCGAGGCCGACGACGATCCCGATCGCGCCGATGAGCCGTGCGGTGCCGTCGGACGACGAGCCGCCGGTGTCCGATGAGGCCGCCTCCGCGTTCGAGGCGGCGACGGACGGAGCGGCGGAGGAGGCCGTCGCGCCGTGGCCGCCGGCCGTGTCGTCGTCTGCCGCGACCAGCTTGAGGGTCGGCGCCGGGTGGTCCGGCTCGGAGCCGTCCGGCTTGGCGGGGTCGGCCCACTTCACGACTTCATCGTTGGAGTACGTCTGGGTGGTCGGGAACGTCAGCTCGTCCACCTTGGTGGGCAGCGGGCCGACCGACGCCTCGAACTCCTGGAACTGGCCCGGGCCGATCTTGCCGCCGGTCCAGGTGATCTTCAGGACCGACTCGGTGATGGTGTCGCCGGAGTCGGACACCACGGGAGCGGGGAGCTTGCCCTCGATCACCTTCACGTCCCAGCCCGGGACCGGACGGACGGACACGAAGGGCAGCGGGTTGTCGGTCGGGAACTCCACCTCGATCTTGGTGGTGGAGGCGTTGTCCCGCTCGTTCGGGACGCGGAAGGCGAGCTTGGACCAGGAGCCCTTCACCGCGGTTCCGGGGTTGACCGTGACGTGGGCGAGGGCGGGCACGGCGAGGCCCAGCGTGACGGCGAGGGCACCGGCGGTGACGGCTGCGGTGCGGCGGGCGGCGGTGGTCAATGTCATGGGAGGTTCTCCAGTCGTCTGCGTGGATACCGAAAGAGCGCGAACCGTCTGGTCGTGTCTCCAAGGACGGGGAGAAGGACCCGGTCCGGGAGCGCGCGGTCGCGCGTGGATCGTCAGAAGGCGGAGAGAACGGGCGGGCCACGCACTACCAGCGCGTGCTTGAGCGTCCGGCCGGTCAGGCGGACGGGCGCGGCCGTGATCCGGACGAACGGGACGACCGGCGCGGGGGGCACGTGCCCGGCGGTCAGCGGGCGCAGCGCGGACGCGCCGAGCCTGCGGAGCAGGCACCACAACGCCGTTTCGCCGCGGGCCAGCCACCACCCGGTGACCAGCGTGGCGGTGAGGTGCGCGGCGACCATCCCGGCTTCCACTCCGAGGCGGTGCGAGTGCGCGGGGACGGCGAGCCCGTCCACCTCGGCGCTCCGGCTCAGCAGCAGGTGCAGGAAGAGCTGCGCTCCGGCGAGGAGGGCGGTGATGGTCCCGCGGGATCGCTCCCGTCCCGCCAGTACGGCCGCGGCCGCCATGATGACCGTGCCGCCGACGGCCAGCGCGCCCGGTGTGGGCCCGGCCCCTCCCGCGAACCTGTGCGCGAAAACGCCGAGACCTACGCAGACAGCCGAGAAGGCGGCGGCGCGGGTGAGGCGCAGGGGGAGGCGGGCACGCATGACGCCCAAATGCTCTCACAGAGAGTCCCTGGCCCGTCTCTTCCTCGAAGGTTCCATCTCGTAACCGGCAGTGGTCCTGTTTGTGGCCTTCCGCCGGCGACGGCGGGTGGCCCGCCTGTCGGCCGAGTCCGCTGGTGAACGTATGCTGATGTGCAAAATTCTTCAATTGAGGACCACTACATGCCGGTGCTCCACTCCCACACGGCCGCACTTTCAATTCGGGCCAGGTTGCGCGGGCTGCTCCCCACGCGCGCCGACTGGAGGCAGGCCCGCCGCAGTCCGGGACGCGACCTGGTCGCCGGGCTCACGGTCGCCGTAGTCGCCCTTCCCCTGGCCCTCGCGTTCGGCGTCAGCTCCGGGCTCGGCGCGCAGGCCGGCCTGGCCACGGCCGTGGTGGCGGGCGCGCTGGCCGCCGTCTTCGGCGGCAGCAACCTCCAGGTGTCCGGCCCGACCGGCGCGATGACGGTCGTCCTGCTGCCGATCATGCGGCAGTACGGAGCGGACGGGGTCCTCATGGTGGGGCTGCTCGCCGGGCTCGTGCTCGTCGCCCTCGCGATCGCCCGGGTGGGCCGGTTCGCCCGCTATATGCCGATGCCGGTCATCGAGGGGTTCACGGCGGGGATCGCCGTGGTGATCGCCCTCCAGCAGGTTCCCGCGGCGCTCGGTGTCGCCGGCGCCTCGGGCGAGCGGGTCTGGCAGGTGGCCGCCGACGCCGTCGCCCGGTTCGCGGCCGATCCGCACCCGGCGGCGCCGCTGATGGCGCTCGCCGTCGCGGCGGTGATGCTGCTGGGAGCGCGATACCGGCCGACGGTGCCCTTCTCGCTGATCGCGGTGGCGGCGGCCACCGCGGTCGCGCAGGCCGGCGGGCTCGACGTCGTCCGCATCGGGGCGCTGCCCCCTGGGCTGCCCGCGCCGTCCCTCGGCTTCGTCGATCTCGGCGCGGTCACCGTCCTGCTGCCCTCGGCCCTCGCGGTGGCCGCGCTCGCCGCGCTGGAGAGCCTCCTGTGCGCGTCGGTCGCGGACGCGATGAGCGTGGGCGAGCGGCACGACCCCGACCGGGAGCTGTTCGGGCAGGGGATCGCCAACCTGGCCGCGCCGCTGTTCGGCGGCATTCCCGCGACCGCCGCGATCGCCCGTACTGCGGTCAACGTCCGGTCGGGCGCCCGCTCGCGCGTCTCGGCGCTGACCCACGCCGCCGTGCTCGCGATGATCGTGTTCACCGCGGGCGGCCTGGTCGCGAAGATCCCGCTCGCGGCGCTGGCCGGGGTCCTGATCGCGACCACCGTACGGATGGTCGAGGTGGGCTCCCTGCGGGCCATCGCCCGATCCACCCGGAGCGACGCCGTCGTGCTGGTCCTGACCTTCGCCGTCACGGTCCTGTTCGACCTGGTCACCGCCGTCGCGGTGGGCGTGGGCGTCGCGATCGTGCTCGCGCTGCGGGCGGTGGCGCGCAGCGTCCGGGTCGAGCGGGTGCCGCTGGAAGGCGAGGACGCCGCCGTGAGCGGTGACGCTGCGGATCACGGTGCCGCGGATCACGGTGCTGCGGATCACGGTGCCGCGGATCACGACGCCGAGGAGCGGCGGCTGCTCGGCGAGCACATCGTGGCCTACCGTTTCGACGGGCCGCTGTTCTTCGGTGCCGCGCACCGCTTCCTGCTGGAGCTGTCGGAGGTCGCGGACGTCCGCGTGGTCATCCTCCGCATGTCCCGCGTGTCGACCATCGACGCCACAGGGGCCGGCGTGCTCGGCGACGTGATCACGCGGCTGGAGCGGCGGGGCGTCGCCGTCCTGCTGTCCGGCATCCGGCCCGGGCACGACCAGGTCCTCGCCGCGCTCGGGATCGCCGACCATCTCCGGAGGGACGGCCTGGTCTTCTCCGACACGCCCGCCGCGATCGCCCATGCCCGTACGCTGCTGACCCCGCCCGCCGCATCGTCTGCTCCGGGGGATCGTGCGGAGACGGCGATCGCGCCGTGAGGATCACCGCTTCGGGCGGCGGCCCTTCAGCGCGGCGGCGACGCGTGAGAGCACCCGGTCCCACTCCGAGCCGAACGGGTTGTCCTGGACCAGGTACGTCCAGGTCGCCGTGGGGCGGCCCAGCCCCTGGCCGGCCAGGTCGCGGGTGACGTCCACGGTCTCGAACGTCTCCTTCGACCGCCGCCCGATCTCGTCGATCAGGTGACGGTACGCCGGGACCGCCTCCCGGTTGAACTCGTCGAGCGGGTTGAGCCGGCCGAGCGCCCGCAGGTGGATGCCCTCGCGGATGTCCGCCATGTGGGCGAGGTGCTCGGTCCAGCAGCGGTCCAGGTGGAAGAGCACGATCTGGCGGGCGGCCCGCTCGACGGCGGCCTCCCCGGCGGATCCGCACAGCTCGGCGTACCGCTCGGGACAGGCGGTCGCGAGGGCCCGCGCGCCCGCGTCGCCGTGCAGGACGCGGTCGCGCTGCTCCAGGAGCTCGGCTCGCTGTCGTTCGAGCAGCCGGGTGTACCGCCAGGTGTTCCGGTGGATCTCCAGGTTGGCTCCCTCCGCGACCCGCTGCGCGTGCCCCACCGTCCACCCGGCGTGCTGGCTCCGTACGACGCCGTCGGGGTCGGCGACGGGCAGCGCCAGGTCGGGAGCGTAGGCGGTGAGCAGCTCGTCGTCGCCGCTCACGAAGAAGACCGAGCCGCCCGGGTCACCCTGCCGTCCGGCGCGGCCCCGGAGCTGGTCGTCGAGCCGGCTGCTGTCGTGCCGGCCGGTGCCGATCACATACAGGCCGCCGAGGTCCTTGACCGCCTGCTCCGAGCGGTCGTCGGTCGTCCCCGCGTCGCCGAGGCGGATGTCGGTGCCGCGCCCGGCCATCTGGGTGGACACGGTGATCGCGCCACGCGCCCCGGCCCGGGCGATGATCGCGGCCTCCTCGGCGTCGTTCTTGGCGTTGAGCACGACGGGCGCGAGGCCCCGCGCGCGCAGCCGCAGGTCGAGGCGCTCGGACTCGGCGACGTCGAGTGTGCCGACCAGGATCGGACGGCCGGTGGCGTGCTGGGCGGCGATCTCTTCGACGATCGCGGCGACCTTGTCGTCGGCGGAGGCGAAGATCCGGTCCGGCTCGTCCACCCTGACGCAGGGGCGGTTGGGCGAGACCACCGCGACCTTCAGGTCGTAGAACTCGCGGAGCTGTTCGCCGACGGCGACCGCCGTACCCGTCATGCCGCATATTTCGGGATAACGGGTGAGGAGGCCCTGGATCGTGATCGAGTCGAGGATCTCCCCGGTCTCCGACAGCGCCAGCCGTTCCTTGGCCTCGACCGCCGCCTGGAGGCCGTCCGGCCAGCGCTGCAGCAGCGCGACCCGGCCCCGCGAGGGGTTGATCAGGTGGACCCGGCCGTCCCTGACGATGTAGTCCACGTCGCGGGTGAGCAGCGCGTGCGCGTGCAGCGCGAGGTTGACCTCCGTCACCGTGTGCGGGTGGTCGTAGAGGTCGACGCCCAGGGCTTTCTCCACCGTGTCGGTGCCCTTGGGGGTGAGGAAGACGTTGCGCCCCTCTTCGTCGATCTCGAAGTGGTAGCCCCTGGACAGTCGCCGGACCAGGGCGGCCATCTCGGGCGCGGCCTGGCCGGGATCGGCGGCTCCCGCGAGGATCAGCGGCACGCGGGCCTCGTCCACCAGCACCGAGTCGGCCTCGTCGACCAGCGCGACCTCCGGCGCCGGGACCTGCAGGTCGGCCGGGTCGGTGCACAGCCGGTCGCGGAGCACGTCGAACCCGAGCTCGCTGACCGCCGCGTACGTCACGTTCCGGGAGTACGCCTCGCGTCGCTCCGCGGGGGTGGAGCTCTGCCCGATCCAGCCGACCGTGAGGCCGAGGGACGCGTACAGCGGCTCCATCCACTCGGCGTCCCGGCGGGCCAGGTAGTCGTTGACCGAGATCACATGGACCCGCCGGCCTCGCAGCGCGTACCCGGCGGCGGCCAGCGCCCCCGACAGGGTCTTGCCCTCGCCGGTCGCCATCTCGGCGACGTGACCGTCCAGTAGAGCCAGCATGCCCACGAGCTGCACGTCGTACGGCCGCTGCCCGAGCGTGCGCTTGGCCGCCTCGCGGACCACCGCGCAGAACTCGGCGGTGCCGACGGCCGGACCGGTCGGGGCCGGCAGGTCGGGCCGCGCCTCCACCTCGGACTCCAGCCGCGCGGCCTCGGCGACGGTCGCCTGGAACCGCGCCAGGTCGACGCTTCCCGGCTTTTCGAGGAGGCGTCTGATCATCTGCGGCACCCAGGCCATGCCAGCTCCAACAAGTTGTTTGCCGGACTGGGTTTCGTCTGTCCGGTTCCCCGAGCCATTCAAACCCAACGATCTTTTGAGTGCGAAATATTCATGACACGACCTGACAGGTATGGCGGGCAGAGTAGGGCCCATGACGACCATCGCGAAACTGATCGCCTTCACCATCGACTGCGCCGAGCCGAAGCGGCTCGCTGAGTTCTATTCCCAGATCACCGGCTTCGAGGTCCAGTACGCCGAGCAGGAGTATGCCGGGATCGGCGACGGGACCACCAGCATCTACTTCCAGCGGGTCCCCGACCGGAAGCCCGGCTCCTGGCCCGGCCCGGACAAGCAGTTCCACCTCGACTTCCGCGTCCCCGACGTGGCGAAGGCCGTGGAGGAGTACATCGAGCTGGGGGCGACCAAGCCGGAGTTCCAGCCGGGCGACGGCTGGACCGTTCTCGCCGACCCGGAGGGCCACCTGTTCTGCGTCTGCCCCGAAAGGTCGTGATTTCAGCGGCGGCGGTGGCAGGGACAGTAGATTCTTTCCCTAAGCTGACGTGGTGAGATCCCACGACGAACGATTCCCCGGCCGGCGCCCATGATCTTGGCGGGAGTGGCCATCGCCCTGGTCGGTGCGCTCGGATACGCGCTGGGCGCGGCCTTGCAGCAGTTCGAGGCCGTTCGAGACGGAGCCACCCTCCAGCTGGTCAAACGGCCGCGCTGGTGGATCGGCGGGATCATCGGCTTCATCGGCGCGAGCCTGCACGCGGTGGCGCTGAGCGTCGCGCCGCTGGTCGTGGTGCAGCCGATCAGCGTCGCCACGCTCGTCTTCGCGGTGCCGTTCGCCGCCATGCTGCACGGCCGCCGGCCGCATCGGGCCGAGATCCTCGGCTCCGTCGCGGTGGCGGCCGGGCTGCTCGGCCTCATGCTGCTGGTGCCCGCGCACAACGTCACGCCGTCGCTCTCCGACGGGGCCGCGCTCGGCCTGATCGGGTGCGTCGCCCTCATCGTTGCGGTGAGCTTCGGCATCGCCAGGTTCCTGCGCGGACCGGGCAAGGCCCTGGCGATGTCGGTGGGCGCCGGATCGGTCACCGCCACGGTGTCCACGTTCGTCCGCGTCGTCGGCGGGGGGCTGCACGGCGACCTCTCCCGGCTGCTGCACTGGTTCACCCTGGCCATCCCCGTGCTGCTCGTCTGCGCCGTGGTCCTGCTGCAGAAGTCGTACGCCGTGGGCTACTTCGGCATCGCGTATGCCGGCGTCCAGGTGGTCGACCCCATCACCTCGGTGGCCGCGGGGGCGGTGCTCCTCGGGGAGTCGCTGCCGACCGGCACCGGTCAGGCGATCCCCGCGCTGCTGGCCGCGGCCGTCCTGATCGGCGGAACGGTGACGCTGGGCCGGCTGTCCCCGGATCATTCCCGCAAGGCGCCCGCCTCCGTTCCGGTCAGCTCGTCGGCGGCCGCCAATTGAACAGCGTGTCCGCCTGACGTAGGGCGGCGGTCGTGCCCACCCTCCCCGCGAGGGAGATCACGCCGTCGCGCGCGGCGACGGCCAGCGGGTTCGTCCACCGGGTGAGGCGGCAGATGGCGGCCGACCGCTGGACGATCCGCGACGTCCGCGGCAGCCGGTCGCGGGTGTAGGTGGCGAGGCCTTCCACGACGGACGCGCCCTCGCTCACCCGGTGCGCCAGGACCACCGCGTCCTCGATCGCCTGGCAGGCCCCCTGGCCCAGGTTCGGCGTCATCGGGTGGGCGGCGTCGCCGAGCAGTGCGACCCGGCCCCGATGGAACGCGGGCAGGGGCGTGTCCAGGAAGAAGACGTCGTTCCGCAGGATCTTCGCGGGGTCGACGCGGGCCAGCAGCGCGGGGATCGGGGCGTGCCAGCTCCCGAACCGCCGCAGCAGCTCCGCCTTCTCGGCTTCCGGGTCCCCGTGGCCCTCTCCCGGAGGGACGACCGCGGTGGCATAGCAGTACACCTGGTCGTTTGCCAGCGGCATGACGCCGAAGATCAGCCCGCGGCCCCAGGACTCCGATCCGGTGACCTCGCTTCCTGGGACGACGAACCGCCAGGCCGTCACGCCGGAGTACACCGGATCGGGGTGAGCGGGGAAGAGACCGCGGCGCACCGATGAGCGGATGCCGTCGGCGGCGACGACCAGGTCCGCGTCCAGATCGCCGGCGTCGGTGGTGACCCGGCCTGAGGTGTCCACGCCGTGGACGGTGGTGTTCAGGCGCAGGGCGCCGGGCGGGAGCAGGTCGGCGAGCAGGTCCACGACCGTCGACCGCAGGAGCAGCACGGTCGGGTCGCCGTAGCGCGCCTGGGCGGCCTCGGCGCTGGTCCGCGACAGCCACCCGCCGGACGCCCGCCGGACGCCCGCCGTGCCCTGCAACGCCGCCAGCTTCCTGATCTGGCCGCCGATGCCGAGTGTGTCGAGCGCCCGGAGCGCGTTCGGCGCGACCGCCAGGCCGGAGCCGACGGGCTCGATCGAGGACGCCCGTTCGCACACCGTCACCTCCCAGCCGCGTAGCCGGAGCGCGGCCGCCGCCGTGAGCCCGCCGATTCCCGCACCGATCACCAATGCCCGTGCCATGACGCCTCCCGTGTCACTACGTCTGTAGTGAGGAGCGTACTACGGATGTAGTGACCGTCACTACGGCTGTAGTATCCAGGCATGCTCAACCAGCGTGTGATGCTCATCGGGGACGCGGCCATCGCGATCCTGGCCGAGCGGGGGATGCGCGGGCTCACCCATCGGGCGGTCGACGAGGCGGCCGGGCTGCCGCCGGGGTCGACGTCCAACCACGCCCGCACCCGCGCCGCGCTCCTCGGGCTCACCCTGGCCCGGCTCACCGAGCTGGAGCGGGAGGTCTTCGCCGACCTCACGCCGGACAGGGACGGCGGCCTGGACGGCGGCCCGGACGGCGGCCCGGACGGCGGTCCGGATGGCGGCACGGATAGCGGTCCGGGCGGCGGCCCGGATGGCAGTGCGGGCAGGGCGATGGAGCCGGGCATCTTGGTGGAGGTGCTGGCCCAGGTGATGCACCGCGCGCTGAACCGCGACCGGCACGTCACGATCGCGCGCTACGAGCTGGCGCTGGAGGCGACCCGCAGGCCCGAGCTGCGCGAGATCTACGACCAGGCCGGGCGCGGCTTCCGCGCGCCCGCGGTCACGCTACTCGCCGCCGCCGGGTCGTCCGATCCGGTACGGCACGGCCGCCAGGCGGTGGCTTTCGTGGAGGGCATCCTGTTCGACGCGGTGGTGGGCGCGGGGGCCGCGCCCTCCCTCGATGACCTGCGCGCGGCCTTCACCGAGTTCCTCCGGGGTGTCCTAACGAGAGGGACGCCGTAGCAGCCTCAGCGCAGTCTCAGCGCGAGGTGAGGCGGGCTCGGTGGGCGGGCCACTCGTCGTCGAGGATCGAGTAGCAGGGGCTGTCCCGCCAGGTGCCGTCGGCGCGGCGGCACTGCCGCCGGAGGATCCCCTCGCGCACGCCGCCGATCCGCTCGATGGCCGCCTGTGACCGGAGGTTGAGGATGTCGGTCTTGAGCACGACGCGGTTGAGGCCCAGCGGGCCGAAGGCGTGGTCGAGCAGGAGCACCTTGCATTCGGTGTTCACCCCGGTGCGCCAGTACGCCCGGCCGTACCACGTCGAGCCGATCTCCACGCTGCCGTCGAAGCCGCTCACGTCCCAGAAGCCGGTGGAGCCGATCGCCCGCCCGGTCTCCTTCAGGATGACCGCGAACTGGGTGGTCTCCGGATCGCCGAGCAGCCCCGAGATCATCCGCCGCATGTCGGCCTCCGACGCGGGCATGCGGCTCGGCCGCCACCGCCAGACCTCCTCGTCGCTGTCCAGTGCGGCCGTCAGGTCGGGCGCGTGGTCGAGGGCGAGTGGCACGAGCCGGACGACATCGCCGTCGAGCACGACGGGTTCGGGCATCTTCGTAGTCATGCGTGGAGGTTAGCGATGCCGGCCACGCTGCCGCGCGGCGGCCTCGGGAGAGCAGTGTCGACATGCATACCGTCTGGTCGGTACGCTGCCAGGCGTGAACGCTGACCCGCCCGGACTGGACCTCGCCCGCCTCTCCCACCACCTGGAACGCGAGGGCCTGACCAGCGGCCCGCTGCGCGGCGAGGTGATCCACGGGGGCAAGTCCAACCTGACCTACGTCGTGCGCGACCGGGAACGGACGCTCGTCGTGCGCCGGCCGCCACTGGGACACGTCCTCGCCACCGCGCACGACATGGGCCGGGAACACCGCGTCATGACCGCGCTGGGGGACACCGGCGTCCCGGTGCCCGTGACCTACCACCTCTGCCAGGACCCCGACGTCATCGGCGCGCCCTTCTACGTCATGGAGTACGTCGAGGGCGGCCACCCGCCGGTCACCCCGAAGATCTCCCGCGACCTTGTCGGCGTACTGGCCACGCTGCACTCCATCGAGCCGGACGACGTCGGCCTCGGCGACTTCGGCAGGCCGGAGGGCTTCCTCGAACGCCAGGTCGGCCGGTGGAAGCGGCAGCTCGACGCCTCCCGCAGCAGGGAGGTGCCGGGCATCGACGACCTCTTCGCCCGCCTCGCGCGCGCCGTCCCCGAGTCCGGCCGCCCGGCCATCGTCCACGGCGACTTCAAGCTCGGGAACACGCTCATCGCGGACGGCGAGGTCAGGGCGGTCCTCGACTGGGAGATGTCGACGCTCGGCGACCCGCTCACCGACCTCGCGCTGTTCCTGCTGTACGGCGAGTTCGCCGCGCTGGACAGTGGATTCGCCGCGCTGGACGGCGGGCACGACGCCGAGCCGGCCGAGTCGGCAGGTTCACCCGAGCCGGGGGGATCGCCCGAGCTGGCCGGCCACTACGCGGCCGTGTCCGGCCGTGACCTGTCCCGGCTCGGCTGGTACATCGGGCTCGCCTGCTTCAAGCTCGCGGTGATCGCCGAGGGCATCCACTTCCGATACGTCAAGGGGCTCACGGTCGGCGAGGGCTTCGCCGAGATCGGAGACCAGGTGGCCCCGCTGGTCGCCCGTGGACTCATGGAGGTCTGACCGATGGATTTCGGGTTCGACGATGTCACGCTGGAGCTGCGCGAGCGGTTGACGGCGTTCATGGACGAGTGCGTCTACCCCGCCGAGCCGGTCTTCGCCGAGCAGGCGGCCGCCGGCGGCTGGTCCCCGCCGCCGGTGCTGGAGGAGCTGAAGGCCGAGGCCCGCCGCCGTGGCCTGTGGAACCTCTTCCTGCCGGGGGAGGAGGGCGCGGGCCTCACGAACCTCCAGTACGCCCCGCTCGCCGAGGTCATGGGCCGGTCCCCGGCCATCGCGCCCCCGGCCACCAACTGCGCCGCGCCGGACACCGGCAACATGGAACTGCTCGCCCAGTTCGGCAGCGACTGGCAGCGCAAGCAGTACCTTGAGCCGCTGCTCGACGGCCGGATCCGCTCCGCGTTCGCGATGACGGAGCCCGACGTCGCCTCCTCCGACGCGACCAACATCTCCACGTCGATCACCAGGGACGGCGGGGAGTACGTCATCAACGGCCGCAAGTGGTTCATCACCGGGGCGATGAACCCGAACTGCGCGGTCTTCATCGTGATGGGGCAGACCGACCCGGAAGCGCCGTCGCACCGCAGGCAGAGCATGATCCTGGTCCCGCGCGACGCGCTCGGGCTGACGGTCCGGCGCGGGATGACGGTCTTCGGCTACGACGACGCCGACCACGGCGGCCACGCCGAGGTGCTCTTCGAGGATGTACGGGTGCCCGCCGACCATCTGATCGGCGAGGAGGGCGGCGGGTTCGCGATCGCCCAGGCCAGGCTCGGTCCCGGCCGGATCCACCACTGCATGCGCCTGATCGGCATGGCCGAGCGCGCGGTCGAGATGATGTGCCGCCGCACGTTGGCGCGGACCGCCTTCGGCAGGCCGATCGCCCAGCAGGGCGTGGTCCAGGACTGGATCGCGGAGTCCCGGGTGAAGATCGAGCAGCTGCGCCTGCTCGTGCTGAAGACGGCCTGGCTGATGGACACCGTGGGCAACCGCGGCGCCCACACCGAGATCCAGGCCATCAAGATCGCGACGCCGGTCACGGTGGAGTGGATCCTCGACAAGGCCATCCAGGCGCACGGAGGCGGCGGCGTCAGCCAGGACTTCCCGCTGGCGGCCCTGTGGGCGGGAGCCCGGAGTCTGCGGTTCGCCGACGGCCCGGACGAGGTGCACAAGCGTTCCCTGGCGTACCGGGAGCTCAAGAAGCACATGGGCGCGGTCTAGTGCCCCTCCCGGCAATCTTTGCCCCGTCGCGTCGCCCAGGGCGGCACCTCGCCGCGTTGTCGTCGTCGCTCGTAGGCTCCGCTACGACCTCCTCCTCCGCCTTGCCATGCACCACCCTGGACACCGCTCCTTCCGGGCAAACCTTGCCGGTCACGGCACTCGCGCAGCCCGGGACGGCACCGTCGCGTTGTGGAGGGATATTTCATGACATGGAGTGAAACGATGGTGCGGGAGCGCGCCCGCGCCTTCCTCGCCGCCAACGACCCCTCGGCCATGGACCGGCTGGATTTCCTGCGGGCCAGGTTCGACGCAGGGCTCGCCTGGGTGCACTTCCCCGAGGGGCTCGGCGGCCTCGGAGCGCCGCGCGATCTCCAGACCACCGTGGAGAGCGAGCTGCGGGGGACCCCGGACAACCGGCCGGGCCGGATCGGCATCGGCCTCGGCATGGCGGCGCCGACGATCCTCGGCTTCGGCACCGAGGAGCAGAAGGAGCGCTTCCTGCGCCCGCTGTGGACGGGGGAGGAGGTCTGGTGCCAGCTCTTCAGCGAGCCCGGCGCCGGATCCGACCTCGCCACGCTCGCCACCCGCGCGGTCAGGGACGGCGGCGAGTGGATCGTGGACGGGCAGAAGGTGTGGACGTCCAGCGCCCACAACGCCCGGTGGGCGATCCTCGTCGCGCGCACCGACCCGGAGGTGCCCAAGCATCGCGGGCTCACGTACTTCGTCTGTGACATGGAGGCGCCCGGTGTCGAGGTACGGCCGCTCCGGCAGATCACCGGCGAGGCCGAGTTCAACGAGGTCTTCCTCACCGGGGTCCGGCTCCCGGACTCCCTCCGGCTCGGCGCGGTCGGCGACGGATGGCGGGTCGCGCAGGCCACGCTGATGAACGAGCGGGTCGCCATCGGCGGGGCGTCCGGCCACCGCACGATGATCGACACTGTCTGCGAGACCTGGCGGAGCCGCCCCGAGCTGCGCACGCACGACCTGCACCAGCGGTTGCTCCGGCTCTGGGTGGACGCCGAGGTCCTGCGCCTCACCGGGGCGCGGCTTCGCGAGCAGCTCGCCGTGGGCCGCCCCGGACCCGAGGGATCCGGCATGAAGCTGTCGTTCGCGCGGCTGCACCAGGAGCTGTCCGGCCTGGAGGTCGAGCTGCTGGGCGAGGACGGCCTGTCCTACGACGACTGGACCTTCCGCCGGCCGGAGACGGTCGACTTCGTCGGGCGCGAGGCGGGCTACCGCTACCTGCGGGCGAAGGGCAACTCCATCGAAGGCGGCACCTCCGAGATCCTCCGGAACATCATCGCCGAGCGCGTGCTCGGCCTGCCCGCCGAGCCGCGAGCCGACAAGGACATCCCCTGGAAGGACCTGCCGCGATGACGACGCCACCGGTCTCACTGCTCTACACGGAGGTCGAGGAGGAGCTCCGGGCGGCGGTCCGCGCCCTGCTCGCGGACGCGTGCCCCCACGCGGCGGTCCTCGCCCGGATCGAGTCGGCCACGCCGTACGACGGGGATCTGTGGAAGGCACTCGCGCGGGACATCGGCGCGGCGGGGCTGCTCGTCCCCGAGGAGCTCGGCGGCGCGGGCGCGTCGGCCCGCGAGGCGGCGGTCGTGCTGGAGGAGCTGGGCCGGGCCGTCGCGCCCGTCCCGTTCCTCACCAGCGCCGTGGTCGCCACCCGCGCCCTGCTCGCCGCCCGTACGGCCGGGGTGGCCGGGGGGAGCGGGGTGGCCGACGAGCTGCTGGAACGGCTCGCCTCCGGGGAGATCACGGCGGCTCTCGCGGTGTCCTTCGCGGCTTCGCCGTACCGGCCGGTGGGCGCCGAGGTGACGTACGAGCCGGGTACGGGCGAGACCGGCGCCTGTGATGTGGTGGTGAGCGGGCGGGTGACGGGCGTGGCCGGGGCGGAGGCGGCGGACGTGCTGCTGGTCTCCGCGAGCCTGCCGGGGCGGGAGGAGAGTGCGCTGATCGCGGTCGAGACCCGGGAGCAGGGCGTCGCGATCACCCCCATGACGTCGCTCGACCTGACCCGCCCGGTGGCCATGGTGTCTTTCGGCTCGGCCAGGGGGCGGATCGTCGCTCGGAGCGAGTCCACTCGGAGCGAGTCCATCGTGCGGGACGCCATCGCGTTCGGGGCGGGACTGCTCGCCTCGGAGCAGCTCGGGCTGGCCGAGTGGTGCCTGAGCGCCACGGTGGAGTACGTCAAGGAGCGCAAGCAGTTCGCCCGCCCGGTGGGGTCGTTCCAGGCGCTCAAGCACCGGCTGGCGGATCTGTGGCTGGAGATCGGCGGCGCCCGTGCCGCCGCGCGCAACGCCGCCGGCGCCCTCGCGGCCGGTTATCTCGGTGGTCCCGGGGCCGGTTGTCCCGGGGGTCCCGGGGGCTCGGCGGTGGCGGTCGCGGTGGCGCAGGCCCATTGCGGGGACGTGGCGGTGCACGCCGCCGAGGAGTGCGTCCAGCTACACGGCGGGATCGGGATCACCTGGGAGCATCCCGCGCACCTCTATCTCAAGCGGGCGAAGGCCGATCAGATCGCCTTCGGCACTCCGGGAGAGCATCGGACCGCCCTCGCGGGTCTCGTGGACGTCCCGGCACCGGCCTGAGGTCGTCGAAACTCCGGTCGTCGAAACTCCGGCTGTCAGGACTCCGGCCGCAGCGACGCGAGCAGGAGGTCGGCGAAGTGGCGGCCGACCTCCGCTCCCGTGAGCGGTCCGTCGGGGTTGTACCAGGTGCCGAGGTGGTGGACCGAGCCGAAGAAGAAGTCGACCACCATCTCGGCCGGGATGTCCGCGCGGAACACGCCGGTTCGCTGGCCCTCGGTGACCAGGTCGCGGAAACGCTCGTGGTAGCGGCGGCGCTCGGCCCGGACCATTTTGCGGGTGTCCGGGGCGAGCTGGTACATCGACCGGAAGAAGATCTTCGAGTCGTCGAGGTTGTCGACCGTGGTCGCGACCACGTCCACCGCGGCGGCGTGCAGGCGCTCCGCGACCGGGCCCTCCGCCTCGGCGAACGCCGTCAGGCGCTCCATCTGCATACGCAGAAGCCGGGCGTAGATCTCGTGGAGCAGGTCGTCCTTCGAGGCGAAGTAGTGGTACATGGCGCCCTTGGTGACCCCGGCCGCCGTGACGATCTCCTGGACGGACGTGCTCTCGAAGCCGCGGTCGGCGAACAGGCGCGTGGCCTCGGCGAGCAGGCGATGCCGTACGGGCTCCTCGACCGTGACTCCGCTGCGCGCCATGGTGACCCCTCCCTGATGTGATGGGCACCCAGCATACCGACTGGTCGGTTCTGAGAATTCTTCCGGGTATATGTCTTTGTTGCGGAAATGCGACTCTTTGCGACCTGGAGCTCCGTTTTCGAGACCTGGAGCCCCCATTCGGTTAGCGTTGGGAGAGCAGTCCTGATCTCGGGGGGCATCCGGTGCCAAGCGGGTCCATCTACGTGCCGCGCGACGAGAAGTTTACCGGCGCGTCGCCGCAGAACCTCTACGTGACCTTCTGGTTCGCGGGGCGCAAGAGCCGCCTCTGGACGCGCGGGGTCATCGGCGTGGCGGGGTTCGCCGGCGGCAGCCTGCTGGCGGCCCGGTTCGGCTGGTCCGACACCCTGCTCGCCGGGCTCGTGACGGGCGGCCTGGCCGCGCTCGCCGACTTCCTGGTCGCGTGGCGGTCCTTCGCCCGTACGGCCGTGTGGCGGGGCAGCAGGCGCGGCGAGATCCGCACCGGCCGGCTGCTGCGCCGCGGCCTGACCCGGCACGGTTACCGCGTCATGGACGGCCGCGCCGTACCCGGAGAGGCGTCGATCGACCACCTCGTCATCGGGCCCGGCGGGGTGTGGATCGTGGACAACGAGGCGTGGTCGCCGGACACCTACATCGCGAGGTACGGCGACCGCCTGTTCTTCGACGAGAAGTTCGGCACCTCGGTCGCGAAGGGACTGATCGGCGCCGCCTCGGCGCTGGCCGCGCTGCTGGCCCGCGAGACGGGGATCGACGTCACGATCTCGCCGGTGCTGGCCGTCCACAGCGGCAAGATCGAGGGCCGGGGCGGGACGGTCACCGGTGAGGGGCTGACCGTCGCCTACCCGCACAAGGTCGCCCGCTGGATCCGCTCCGAGCCGAACGGATCGCTGACGGAGGAGCAGGTCGAACTGCTCGCCCGGACCGCCGCCCGCATCCTGCGCGGCTCCAGGCTGCGTTTCTGAACCTGCTCCGCTGCCGCGCTTCCGGATTCTCTGCTTCCGGGTTCTGCGCCATGTCTCCCGCCGCCGCGTTCTAGGCGAGATCCTCGATGAACGTGACGAGTTGAGCGACATTTCGGCATTCGTACATCGGGACGATCCCGGCGTACGCGGTGGCGACGGAGTCACCGGTGTCCCACTGCGGGTGCGGCTCGGGGTTGAGCCAGTAGGCGTGCCGCGCCTCCCCGGCCAGCCGTCCGAGCACGTCGAGCGCGGGCGGCTGATAGTTGGAACGGGCGTCGCCCAGGATCAGCAGCGACGTCCTGGGGCCGATCGCGTCGCCGTACCGCTCGGCGAACTTCGTGAAGACGTGGCCGTAGTTCGTCCGCCCGAATCTCGCCATGTCGGCTTCCTTCGTGATCCGGGTGATGGCGTCCAGCACGTCGGCGCCGGGCCGGAAGAACGCGGTGATCTCGTCCACGTGGTCCACGAACGCGAACGCCCGCACCTTGGTGAACTGCTCGCGCAGCGCGAACGTCAGCAGCAGCGTGAAATGCGAGAACGCGGCGACCGAGTCGCTCGCGTCGCACAGGATCACGAGTTCCGGCTTGTGCGGGCGGCGCGGCCGCAGATGCGTGGTGAGCGGCACCCCGCCCGTGGACAGCGAGGCCCGCACCGTGCGCCGGAAGTCGAGCCGTCCCCGATGTCCCCGTTTCTGCTTGGCGGTGAGCCGGGTGGCGAGGCGGCGGGCGAGTGGGTACACCTCCCGGCGCAGCCGGGCCAGTTCGTCCTTAGTCAGGCGGAGGAAGTCCACGCGGTCGATCGGCGGCCCCACGGTCGCCTTCGCGATCTTCTCGATGCCGGATTCCTCGGCGATCCTGCGCCGGACATCGGAGGCGACGGCCTCCTCGAACTTCCGGATGCTCCGGGCTATCCGCTCGCGGGCGAGCTTCTCGGGGACACCGCCCCGCTCGGGAAGCATCCGGTCCAGCATCCGCGCGATCAGCGTCTGCGGGGAGAGGGCGCGCAGCACCACGTACGAGAACCACGACTGCCGGTGCCCCGAGGCCGGCACCTTGCCGAACCGCTCCACCATCGCCCGGGCGAACGCCCGGAACGCCGGATCGTCCGGATCGCCCATCAGCAGGTCGGCCAGCCGGTCCCGTAACTCGGCGAGTTCGGCCGGCTCGGGCGGCGCGGGCATGTCGGGTGGCGCGGGCTGTGCGGGGCGCCCCGTGCGGTCGCCGCTGTGCACCGGCGGGCCGTACCCGTCGGAGATCACGGGCGGGAACCACAGGTCGAACAGCGCGTCGAAGCCGGGACGGTGCTGGTGGCGCTTGACCAGCGTGGCCGCGTACGCCTCCCGGAGCGTCTCGCGTTCGGCCAGGTCGATCACGGTGAGCGCCTTCGCGGCGTCGAGGCCCTCGGCCAAGGAGACCGGCAGCCCCGCCCCACGCAACGCGTGCACGAACGCCACGTGCCGGTCGAGCAGCGGTTCGCTCATGTCGCCTCCTCGCCTGGCGGCTCGGGAGACGCGCAGTGGTCGTCGATGCGCTCGCTTCGCTGGGTCATGGCCGGGGCAGCCCGAGCTCCTTGGCGGCCCGGCTCTGGTCGGAGTCGTGCTTGAGCACCACGCCGAGCGTCGCGCCGATCAGCCCCTCGTCCAGGTCCGTACGGCCGAGCGCCAGCAGGGTGCGTGCCCAGTCGATGGTCTCCGCGATCGAGGGCGACTTCTTCAGTTCCAGGCTCCGCAGCGTGGCGACCGTACGGGCGAGGCGCTCGGCGACCTGGCCGGGAAGCTCTGGCACCTGGGCCAGGACGATGTCGCGCTCGCGTTCCGGCGTCGGGTAGCCGAGATGCAGATAGAGGCAGCGTCGCTTGAGCGCCTCCGACAGCTCCCGGGTCGCGTTCGACGTGAGCACGACGTACGGCCGGCGGGTCGCGATGATCGTGCCGAGCTCGGGGATCGTGACCTGGTAGTCGGAGAGGATCTCCAGGAGCAGCCCCTCGACCTCCACGTCGGCCTTGTCGGTCTCGTCGATGAGCAGCACAGTCGGCTCGTCGCTCCTGATCGCCTTCAGGAGCGGGCGTTCCAGGAGGAACTCCTTGGAGAAGATGTCCTCCCACGCCTCATCGTCGGCCTGGATGCGAAGCAGCTGCTTCTTGTAGTTCCATTCGTAGAGGGCGCGGGCCTCGTCCAGGCCCTCGTAGCACTGCAACCGGATCAGCCGGGCGCCGGTGGCCTGAGAGATGGCCTTGGCCAGCTGGGTCTTGCCCACCCCGGCCGGCCCCTCGGTCAGCAGCGGCTTTCCGAGCGCCCCGGCGAGGAACACGGACGTCGCGATGCCGTCGTCGGCAAGGTAGTCCACGGCGGCGAGCCGCCCCCGGACCTCGTCAGGCGAGGCGAACCACATCGACGCTCCTCTTGATCGAACCGAATGTTGTTCTAGTTTAGCCCGGTTTTGACGGGTCTGTGTGGTGCGATAACCTCTAACTGCTCACGCGCCGCTAGCTCAGTTGGTTAGAGCAGCTGACTCTTAATCAGCGGGTCCGGGGTTCGAGTCCCTGGCGGCGCACCAGCAAGAAGCCCAGGTCGGTACGTCTGACCTGGGTTTTCTTCATTTGGAGCCCACCCCAACGGCGCCCTGTGCCCCATCCTGATCATGATGGTTGCTCCGTGGTTGCTCGTCTGTCGTGATCTTGTTTCCGTCATGATCCATCTGCGGTTCATGGCTCTGTCGGTCGTGATCACATGGACGGCCGGCAGTGATCGTGGTCCGATTACCCTGTCGCCGTGGGAACCGACATCTACGGCTTCATCGAGGTTCGTCACCCGTCCGCCGGTGAGTACTGGTATGAGGGGGAGTCGTGGCTGGTGTCCATGCCTCTCTACCCGCTCTATGACGGCCGTGACTACGCGGCCTTCGGTTGCCTCTTCGGCGTCCGTAACTGGCTCGGCTGGACTCCCGTCGCGGCCGGCCGGGGCCTACCAGCCGACGTGTCGGAACCGATCCGTGCCGACTATGCGAACGAGCTCGATGCCGCCCTGCAGGGCTGCACGTGGGTGTCGTGGGCGGAGCTGCGTGAGCTGGACATGGCAGTCCGTCCGGCCGCACGGGGGATGCTCCAGATCCGACCAGGACACGACTCGCCGGTCTATCAGTACCGGATCGACGACCAGTGGCCCGATGAGGTTGTCGAGCAGTACGGCATACCGCCGTTGGGAGCCTCGCCCATCGAGGCGCTGGCAGGTCGCTGGGAGGTTGCCGGGGCGACACTCGAGTACGGCCCGGTGACACGACTCGACGTGCTGGGACCGGGCACCGGGTGGGAGCACGTCTTCGAGGTGATGCGGGCGTTGGCGCACCGGTTCGGGCCTGACGGCGTTCGACTGGTCGTCTGGTTCGACTGACGGCACCACACGAGAAGGAAAAGGCTCACCGCCTGAGGGGAATCAAGGCGGCTGCGTCTTCGGCGGCCTGGCGGGCGAGGTCGGGGAGGACCGAGGTGTAGGTGTCGGCGGCGATCGTGATGGAGGACAGGCCGAGGGTCTCCTGAACGACCTTGAGGTCGCAACCAGCGGCGAGGATGAGGGTCGCTGCTCCGTGGCGGAGGTCGTGCAGCCGTACGGGGGGAAGGTTGGCCTGGTGGGCGAGTCGCTCGAATTGGTCTGTCACGCGGGCAGGGTGGAGCGGCTGGCCGTTGTCCCGGGTGAACACGAAGTCGTTCTCCACCCAGTCGCCTCCCAGCGCAAGACGCTTCCGGCGCTGCTCTTTCCGGTGGGCGCGGAGGACCTTGATGGTCTCGCTGTCGAGGGCGACGTGGCGTTCGCCTGCTTCCGATTTCGGCTGTCCTTGATCCGTGGCCCAACCCAGCTGAGTGATCTGCCCGCGCACGGTGACGATCCCGGCCTTGAGGTCGACGTCGCTCCACCGGAGTCCGCATGCTTCGCCGCGTCGCAGGCCTCGGAGGGCGATCAAGTGGTAGAGCGCGTACAGGTTGTGGCTGCGCGCGACGGACAGGAAGGCTCCTGTCTGTTCGGGCGTCCAGACCATGACGGCCGAGGGGCGTGGCGTGGAGATGTAGACGTCAAGTGGACGCTTGCCGTAGGGCCGTTGATGCTCGGCGGCGAGCCCTTGCGCGTAGTCACTCCGCCAGGCTCGTACGCGTTCGGGAGTCCAGACCAGCGCCTTCGGGCGCTTCCCGGACGGGAGCTCCACGAGGGCGGCGACGTTGATGTCGATGAGCCGCTGCTTGATCGCGGCGTTGAGCGCGGCCCGCAGTGTCGCGCGGATCCGCTGTTTGGAGGCTGCTCCCGCCGGTCGGCGCCCTTTGACCAAGGCTCGGGTGGCCGTGTCGCCGGTCCTTCGGGCCTGTTCGATGGTGTCGTTGAGCTCGTCGATGGCGTCGAAGACGCTTGCCACGTCGGAGACCTGGAGCCGATCAAGACGGATCCTGCCGATGTGGGGAAGGTAGTAGAGCCGGATGTGGCGGTGGGAAAGCGAACTCAGCCCGTGGCGCGGAATCGTTCGTGGCCGAGTCGATCAGCACCGCGCGGGCGGCGGGCGCCACCGGCATCCTCCTCGTGCGCGGCGACTCGGCGTTCTACACCGGCGCGGTCATAGCCGCCTGCCTTCGCGCGGGCGCACACTTCTCCATCACCGCGAAGATGGACCCCAAGATCAAAGCAGCGATCGCCGCCATCGACGATGACGCCTGGCAGGCGATCGAGTACCCGGACGCGATCTTCGATGAGCAGGCCGGCTGCTGGGTGTCCGACGCCGAGATCGCCGAGACCCGCTACACGGCGTTCACCTCGAAGAAGGGCCAGGCGGTCACGGCCCGGCTGATCGTGCGCCGGGTCAAACGCCTCAACCCCAAGGTCGCGACCGGTCAGGACGAGCTGTTCAGCGTCTACCGGTACCACGCCGTGTTCACCGACAGCCCGTTCCACCTGCCTCAGGCCGAAGAACAGCACCGTGACCACGCGATCGTCGAGCAGGTCTTCGCCGACCTCGTCTACGGCCCCCTCGCGCACCTCCCCTCCGGCGACTTCGCCGCGAACGCCGCCTGGCTGACCTGCGCCGCGATCACCCACAACCTGCTACGCGCCACCGGCTGCCTGGCCGGCCCCGTCCACGCCAAGGCACAGGGTGCCACACTCCGTCGGCATCTGATCGCGGTCCCAGCCCGCCTGGCTCGGCACGGACGCGGTCACATCACCCTCCACCTGCCGCAGCGTTGGCGCTGGCAGCACGCGTGGATGAACATCTTCGACGCCGTCCACGACCCACCACCAGCCCGAGCGGCCTGACCCGCCCGAACCCCCGGTCACCGCCCGCACCGCCACGACCCCCCACGGTCACCCGCGCCATCAGCGCACGAACCCCGCCCCCGAGCCCAGCGGACATGTGGACAGGCTGCGACCCGCACGCAGCGGCTCCCACATGCGCGGAAACAGCGCTTCACCTGTGGAAACGGCCCTCGCGGAGGAATTGGACCAGAAATCAATCAGGAGAAATCACGCGGTGCATCCAGGCTGAGCGTGCCTGTTCCTGCCCAGGAAAGCGCTACTGTCCGAGTCGATCTCGGTGAGAAAACGTCATTCTCTCATCAACTTGTGATCATTTTCCGTTCACCGTCCAGAAGGGGCGGCCCGAATAAATAAGATCGTTCAGACGCCGGCGCTCACCGGCGCTGCCGCGTGCGCCCTGTTCGCCGCCACCCCCGCCCAGGCGGCGACGAGCCCCTGCAACCCCGCGACGGTGTGCGGTTCCCGCTACTCCGTCATCGACCACCACGACCTGAACGCAGGGCGGGGAAGCCTCATGGCGACGATCTAGCTCGCCTACGACGGCAGCTCCAACTGCGTGGTCACGCTCAACCGCTCCGGCCTCCTCAACGCCAAGATCATTTTCGTTGATGGCTGGTTTCCGTCCGACATGTGAACATAAGGGGAAAGCGCTTGAATAGCTTATGGCGGAAAAGTAGGAAGACCGGCCGGTTCAGATTGTTGGCCGCATCGCTGGGCGTGACCATGTTTGCGACCTTGATGAGCGCGATGCCCGTCCAGAGCGCACATGCGGATCCGACCGGAGCACCCACCTACCGAGCGCTCGCCGGCGGCGGGTCGGCGACGACACAGGAACTGATGAACGCGATGGCGGACGCGGTGACGGTGAACGGGCAGAAGGTGCTGGCCTCCTACGAGGCGGCCAGCAGCCAGCTATCGAGCACGTTCACCACCAAGAGCCCCACGACGAATCCGTACTGCACGCTGAACCGCCCGGCGGGCGACGCCGGCGGGCTGGGCGCCTTGGGCTACTCGATGGCGGTGGCCGACGGGTGTCTTGATTTCGCCCGGCTGGCAGGCGAGCCCACCACCCCGCAGTTGAACTCCCCGGTCGCCAATGTGACCTACCTGCCGTACGCGTTGGACGGGATCACGTATGTGGTGGACCAGAGGAGCCCGCTGCACGAGCCGAGCTTGGATTACCTGCGCGCGATCTATACCTGTGCGGCTACTACGACGCAGTACCATCCTCTGCTTCCGGCATCGGGGTCGCAGCTGCGCAGTGAGTGGCTGGCGGCCCTCAATATCAGCGAGGCGGACCTGAGCAACGGGAAGTACCCGTGCGTCAAGGACACCACCCTCAATGGGCGTCCGATCTCCGAGAATGACCCCAGCGTGCTGACATCGGACGAGTACGCGATCGTGCCGTATTCGATCGGGCAGTGGGCGAAGCACACGTGGAACTACCGGCTGGGGAACATCATCGGGGCACCGGAGACCAATGGGCAGGGTCCTGTGGTGCCCAACACGGCGGCGTTCCCTGACGGGGTCAGCTACACCATCCGCAGTCAGTACCAGCGGGACCTGACCCTCGGTGAGTTGAAGGACATCTACCAGTGCCGGATGACGCAGGTCGACGGGAAAGCGGTGTATCCGCTGCTGCCAGTCGCGAGCCCGGTCCGGACGGCGTGGCTGAAGATGATGGGCATCACCGAAGCCGACATGTCCGCGGGCCGTTACCCGTGTATCAGCACCACCACTCACGGCAGCTTCCCGATCCAGCCCAATACAGGGTCCTTCCAGGAGTGGGGCAACCAGATCATGCCCTACTCCATCACCGAGTACATCCGTCAAATGCTCGGGTACGACAACGGCGTGGCGGTCCCGGATAACCGCAACGCACTCACGCTGGGCGGGCTCGTCCAGGGCGGCGGGGTGGTGAAGCGGCCGTTCGTGCTCAACACCGGCTACGGCCGGCCGCTGGTGCACCGGTTGTACAACGTGGTCCCCGCGGAGAAGCAGCGGGTGAGCCCGTGGCGGGAGGCCTTCACCGGCAAAGACTCGCTGATCTGCCGGAACACCGGGCTCATCGAGACCTATGGCTTCACTCCTCTGGCACCGGAAGCCTGCGGCGGCGGTGACCGGGCGCTTGCCGACCCGGCAGCGCCCAGCTACCGGATCCGCAACGCCAACAGCGGCAGCTGCCTGGCGATCGCCGGAGCCAGCACCGCCGCCGGCGCCCTTGCCGTACAGCAGCCCTGCTCCAGCGGAACCGAACAACAGTGGACCTGGTACGGGACCACAGGGCGGCAACTCAAGAACACCAACAGCGGGCTGTGCCTGTCGATCGGCACGACCAACACCCCCAGCAGTGCGCAGGCCTTCCAAGCGCCCTGTGGATCCGGCGCCGAGCAGCAGTGGATCCAGCAGGTCGGCCCGGCCAGCTCAGAGATCCAGCTCAAGAGCGCCATCAGCTTCTGTAGCACCTGTGTGCTCTCCATTTCCAACGCCAGCACCCTCGCAGGCGCCAAGGCAGTCGCCGTCGTGGCCCGTAACCTCCCCAACGAATCGTGGACCCTGCATACCGCCACCACCTACTCGCCGGGCCCGGACACAACGACCTCGGTGACCAGCACATCCACGGCCACCATGGCAGGCACCGCGGCGAGCCCAGCCCCGGTGGGGAAGACGGCGCTCGCGGCGGCGGCGGCCGGCCAGTGGGTTTCGGTGACCCATCCGAAGCGGTTGGTCGACGTCAGCAACGGCAGGTGCAGATTCCAGGGCGACTGGGAGCAAGCATCCGCCAGGCCCGGCAGCGGGCCCATCGGTGGTGCCTTCCTCTTCGCCACCGGATATCTCAACGGCCCCAAGTGCGCGGTCACGATGCATCTGCAGGTCGTCAGCTACGATTTCAGGGACCTGACGGTATTCACCCATGATCACTACTACGACGCCAGCAAGCCCTCAAGCGCCGGCAAAAATGAGCGCTGGATGTTCTGGGGACCCATTGTCGGCGGAGTCTACTACCCGAAAATCGGTAACCAGGTCTACCTCGTCACCTACGAGGTGAAGGACCTGACCACCGGAACTGGCCTTCCCTCGGTCGGGCAGATCTGGGGACCGCCGGCGAACTGGTGTGACGGCTGGCGCCCGCCGACCAGCCCGCCGGGCTGCTAACTTTCACGGATCTGGCAGCCGGCCCCGGCATGTCCCGCGCACACCGCCCGGGACATGCCGGGGCCTTTCGCTGATCGCCATCGTTCCCCTTTGTGGCGTAGACGGAGTGGATCTCCCTGGTCCGGGCGGAGGAGGCCAAGTCGGCGTAGCGGTCGAGCCCGGCCAAGGTGAAAAGGTGAGCCAGTGCGACGGTCACCTGCTCGGGGTGGTCGATGAGCCACGTGACCGGCAGGATGTGCCAGAGGAATTCCTGTAACCGGCGCGCGGTGACCGCCTCCAGGCCGTGTTCACCGACGATCACATTGATCGCGGCCTCGGCATGGTCGGCTTCCTTGTCCCCGTACTGGTGGCGGAGCCTGGCCAGCGTCACCTGATCGATCCCCATGTGTCCAGTCTGCCCGTGCTGTTGGCGGAGGCGGAACGGCTGGCCGAGGCCATGCTGAAAGGTCAGGATCGTGAAGAGGTGGCGGACTCGGTGGCCAGGCAGCTGCGTCTGCTCCACATCCGGGACCTCGCCGATCGGGCGGGTCCACAGTGGGGCGGCGGGTACGTCGATCCGGTGGACGCCGCGTCCGAGATGGCGGCCGAGGTCATCCAGCCCTATCTGGACGACCTGTCCCGTCGAGTGAAGATCGGTGAGAACGCGGCTGCGCTGGAGATCGGACTGGGCCTCCTGTCGGGCCTGTATGGCTGCCGTCACGAGGATGACAACGATCTGGCACTCGTCCACGGAGGTCGGCTTGGTGGGCGAGCCGCTCGCACCCCCAGGCAAAACCAGGTGCTTGAGCTGCCGCTCCTCCCTACGCTTCCCGCCATGGACAGCACCGGGGCCGAGCGCCTCCTGAACGTCGTGGACGTCGAAGCCACCTGCTGGGCCGGCTACCAACCGCCGAGCATGGTCAGCGAGATCATCGAGATCGGGCTGACCGTCGTCGATCTGGACATGGGGGAGCGCCTCGCCCGCCATCGGATCCTGGTGCGGCCCGTCCGGTCCACGGTCAGTGAGTTCTGCACGGAGCTGACCGGCCTCACCCAGCACGAGGTCGACGGAGGCGTCGGCTTCGCCGAGGCGTGTCGGCTGCTGGCGGCCGAACACCACGCCGGGACGCGCCCGTGGGCCAGCTGGGGCGACTACGACCGCCACCAGTTCACCCGGCAGTGCCAGGCCAGCCGGGCGCCCTATCCCTTCGGCCGGCACCACACCAACGCCAAAGCGGCCTTCACCGAGGCATACGGCCTGCGCAAACGCCCTGGCATGGCACAGGCATTGGAGATCGCCGGACAGCGGCTCGAAGGCCGTCACCACCGTGGCGAGGACGACGCCTGGAACATCGCCGCCCTCGTTCTCCACCTGTCCGAGCGGGGCGTCTGGCCGGATCCATGCTGACCACGCCGGGCATTCCTCTGCGCGCGGAGGCTGGACAGAGGCTTCCGCGGAATATGCGGTGGGCTGGGAGCCCGTTCTGGAGGTCCGTCTTGGTGCTCTCGGTCCCACTCATGGATGCGCATGTGGGGTCCAAGTACTGACCCCGGCACCGGAGAAGGGCCGGGGCCGGACTCGGGCCCCACATGGTCGGGACCTGCGCGGCACGGTGCGGCGCGTCGGCGGCGGCGTTGCCGCTCAGCGCCGGTTGAGACGGGTGAGGCCGGGCATCAGAGAACCTCGTCGAGCAGGCGGTCGATGTGCTCGTCCGCGATCTCCTCACGGCGCATCATGTGGCGTTGGGCGAGGTCGGCGAGGTTCCGAGAAGACCGTGTTCTCGGAAGCTCCCGGGCCGTGAGCTTCCGAGAACGAGGGCCAGGCCGTGACATACGGCCAGCTCAGCACTTCCGAGAACCGGGGCGTGTACCTGGGTGACGTTTCCCTTCACGACAGGCTGTTTCGGGAGTGCTCGGTCGCGGACGCCGGACAAGCTGACCGGCTGGCCGGCCATCAATGTGGCCCATGCCGAGCGTCAGCCGGAGCGAGTGCGCGAGGATGCTGGACGGTCTACCCGTCCGATGGATCGAGATCGTGGCGGAACAGCTCGATTGTCGGGCTGCTCTCGTGCTGCAGTCTGGCACTCGATGGCGGGTCGTACGACCGTGTCAGGGTTGGGTGTCGAGCCACTCCTGGAAGGTGGGGCCGGCGAGCTTGGCGTGAGGGCTGGGCAGGAACCCGCCGCTGGCGGCGGTCTCGGCATCGGGCATGCCGGAGCCGTCGACGCCGACGACCTTGATGCCTCGGCGGGCACCGAGGAGTGTGGCCGCCTCGGCCATGGTCTCCTTGCGGGGTCCGGCGATCTCGGGGATCGGTGTTCCGGGAGCGGGCTGGGCGGGCGCGTCGGGGTCGGTGGCCAGGTCGACCAGTTCCTCGGCCACGGTGCGGCAGGCCACGAGCTGGGTGGGCAAGGCTGGGATGTAGGCGACGTCGCCCTGCTGCCAGTCCAGGAGCTGACCGACGAATTCGTGGAACTGCGCAGCCCGCAGAATACGAGCGGGCAGCGGGCCGGACAGGTTGGCCTCCTCGTGCACCTGCTGGGCGGCGATGAAACCGGCGGTGGCCTTGTCGGTGCCGATGATGGATACGACGACGATCTGGCCGACTCCTGCCTTCTGGCCGTACTCGTGCAGATTGCGGGCCGACGTGCGGAAGAACTCCGTCGCCGCTTCCTGCTCGGAGGCGTGCCACGAGGCGACGTCGATGATGACATCCACCTCGGTGAGCGCCTCGGCCAGGCCCTCACCGGTGATGATGTCCACGCCGGTGGCTCGTGACATCGGCACGACCTGGTGCCCCCGTTCGGTGAGGACGTCGACGACGTGGCGTCCCAGCCGCCCGGTCGCTCCTGCCACCGCGAACTTGGTGATGCTCATGCTTTATCCCTTTCTTACTCGCTGTAGTTCTGGCCGGGGGGCATGCCGGGGATCGGCTTGGCGATGAGAGCGGCGGGGGTGAAGAAGCCGATGTGGGCGATCGCCATGATGAGCGTCCAGAGCGCCTTGTCGTCGTAGTGCGCGGACGCCTTGGCGTACAGCTCGTCGGGGACTCGCTCCCCGGACGGGTTCGGGGACAGGACGGCCTCCACCAGCTCCAGCGCGACCTGTTCGGCCTCGGTGAAGTAGGTGGCGTCCCGCCAGGTCGCCACGGCGGTGATGCGCGCCTCTGATTCCCCTGCCTGGCGGAGGTTGCCGGTTTCCCTGATGGTGAAGTACGTGCTGCCGAGCATCTGCCCGGCGCGCAGCTGCAGCAGGTGGATGGTGACCTGCGGAATCGAGCCGTTCTTGATGACCTTGTGCAGGCCTTCGCCGACTACCGCCATCTCGGGGACGAACGGGAGGGGGTTGGGCATGCGCGACCGGAGGTTGGTCGTCGTGGGTGTGGACATGCTGGGACTTCCTTACTCGTGGTGTTGCGTCATTACGAGCAAGAGATCCCGGCGACCCGCTCCTTGTGACAGCGGGACCTATGTGACATAGCCCACCGATCGTCGGTGTCACAAAGCGGCGGGGACCGGGATCGTACGGATATGGCAGTCGCGAACGAACAGGCAGGAACCAGCGATGAGCGAACGAACTGAGCAACCGACGGCCACAGCTCGTGGCAGTCGCATGGACTCGGCCACCGAGGCGTTCGTCGCCCACCGCAACCTGCTGTTCACCCTCGCCTACGAGATGCTCGGTTCCGCCGCCGACGCCGAGGACGTCCTGCAGGAGACCTGGCTGCGGTGGGTGGGCGTCGACCTGGGCCCGGTGCTGGACCAGCGCGCGTACCTGATCCGGATCGCCACCAGGCAAGCGCTGAAACGACTTCGCACACTGGACCGGCGCAAGGAGACCTACGTCGGGCCGTGGCTACCCGAGCCGCTGCTGACCACCCCGGATGTGGCCGAGGACGTCGAACTGGCCGACAGCGTCTCGATGGCGATGCTGCTGGTGCTGGAGACGCTCACGCCGACCGAGCGGGCCGTGTTCGTGCTGCGCGAGGTGTTCGAACTGGACTACGACGAGATCGCCCAAGCCGTCGACAAGACCCCCGCTACCGTACGCCAGATCGCCCACCGAGCACGGGCACACGTCGCCGCGCGCCGGCCACGCGGCACCGGCTCCCCCGCCGAGCACCGAGCCGCACTCCAGGCCTTCCAGCGAGCGGTCGAGACCGGCGAGCTGCAGAGCCTGCTCGACATCCTCGCGCCGGACGTCGTCGCCCTCAGCGACGGCGGCGGTGTCAAGCATGCCCTGCTGCGGCCCATTGTGGGGGCTGACAACGTTGCTCGCTTGCTGGCCGTCGGCTGGTGGAAGCGCGACGCAGAAAGGTCGGTCGAGCTGGTGCAGATCAATGGCGGCCCGGGGCTGCTCGTCCGCGTCAATGGGGAGATCGACGGCGTGGTGGCGGTGCGAGTGGAGAACGGCTACGTCACCGGCGCTTACCACGTGCGCAATCCCGAGAAGCTGTCGCGTATGGAACAGGAGACCGCCGTGAGCCGCTCAGGCCGGAACGACCAACAGCCCGGTGCGCCCCGGAGATCACACGCGGCCACTGCCACGAGCCACCATGCCAAGGAACGACCTGGCTGGTGAGAGTCGAGGCACCGAAGGGTTCAAGGACTCGTCGTCGAGCGGGGAGCCTTTTTGTTAGGAGTTCGAAGCGCCCGGCCCACCCGGGCTCACCAGCAGGCGATCACATCGGCGGGATTGTCGGCGGCGAAGGCTACGGTGACCGCGAGGAGGCGATAATCAGTGGAACTCACCCCCCAACAGGTGCTCGGCCTGCGGATATCCAGCCTGCTGCTACGAGCGTCGCCCGGCGGCGCCGGCCGGGCGACGGGCGTGGCCGAGGTGGTGACCTGGCTCGGGGCGATGCAAGCGCAAGACCTGGCCAGCGGTCTGTGGTCGTTCGGCGCGCGACTGCCCGGATCCACCGCCGCCGACGTCACCGCCGCGCTGGAGCGGCGTGAGGCGCTGCGCACGTGGCCGATGCGCGGCACCATCCATTTTGTCCCGTCCCGCGACGCCCGCTGGATGCTCGAATTGATGGGCGTCCGGGTGCTGAACGGCGCGGCGAGGCGGCGCGAACAACTCGGCCTCTCGGAGGAGACCGCCGTTGCGGCCATGGAGGTGCTGGGCGCGGCCCTGGCCGGCGGCGGGCGGCTGAGCCGGTCGGAGTGCCTGGCCCTGCTGGCCGGCAAGGGCATCGACACCGGTGGCCAGCGCGGCTACCACCTGCTGTGGTACGCCAGCCAGCGGGGTCTGCTGTGCATCGCCCCCAACATCGGCAACGAGCAGAGCTTCGTGCTGCTCGACGAGTGGGTTCCCGACCCGCACCGGCCAGAGCGCGACGAGGCGCTGGGCACCGTCGCCCTGCGTTACTTCCGCGGCCGCGGGCCGACCACCCGGCACGACTTCGCGGGCTGGACCGGCCTGACCGCGGCCGATGCCAAACGCGGCATCGCCGTGGCCGGCGACGCGCTGGCCCGGGTGACCGTCCACGGGGTGGAGACGTACCTCGACGCCGCGCTCCTCGACACCGCCCCTCCCCCGGCCGGCGACGACGAGGTGCTCGTGCTGCCGGGGTTCGACGAATACCTGCTGGGCTACAAGGACCGCTCGCTCATGGTCGCCGACGAGCACAAGGCGGCCATCATCCCCGGTAACAACGGGGTCTTCCAGTCCACCGTGGTACGCGCCGGCCGGGTCGTGGCCACCTGGAAACGCACCCTCGCGAAGAGCCAGGTACGGATCGCCGTTCAGCCGCTCGTACCGCTCCACAGAAGCGACCGGGCGGAGGTTGAGCGGGCGTTCGAGCAGTACGCGCAGTTCGTGGAACGCACCCCGGAGGTGCGCTGGCCGTGACCAGCGAAGCATGCGGGCTTCGCCGCGTCGCGGGTGGTTCATGCTGGCGGCAGGGCGCTTTCGGTGGCAGAGGGATCGAGGAGGTCGAGGACGGCGGTCAGGGCTGCCGGACGTTGGTCCACCGGTAGGTGGTCGACCAGGTGGACCGCACAGCCCAGGGCCGCTGCGCCGCCGTCGGCAGCGCGGTCGTCACCTACCATGACGACCTCGTCGGGTGCGAGGCCGAGCAGGGTGCAAGCGGCTTGAAAGATCGCCGGGTCGGGCTTCTTGGTTCCCTGTTCGCAGGAGAGCAGGTAGTGCGTGATGAGGTCGTCCACTCCGTGGTGGCGGAAGACGCGACGCAGGTCCCAGCCGATGTTGCTGACGACGGCGACGGGAATCCCTCGTCCGCGCAGCTCCTTGAGCGTGCTCTCGGTGTCGGGATAGGGCTGCCAGGCTGCCGGTGTGAGAGTGCGGTCATAGAGCGCATCGGCCAGGTCCGGACAGGGGAGAGCCGCCTCCCGCGCGAGCGCGGTATATGCGGCACGATGCCGTTCGGCGCTCAGGTCGCGTTCCCTCCACAGCGTGGCCAGGTCCGGGGGAACGCGGCGCGGAAGAGGGCCGCCGGGAAGTGCTCCGGCCTCTTCGAGCCGGGCGGCGCAGGCGGTGAGATCGTCCTCCGGCATGTCGTAGCCGGCTTCCGTGACCACCATGCGGAGCCAGGTCTCGGTTGGCTCGACACGGAAGAGGGTTCCGGAGAAGTCGAACATGGCACCCTTGATCATGTCTGCGATCCTCGCCTGGCTGGAAAGCCATGCGCAAGCACCACTGGCTCCAGAGACGATTGGCGGTGCGTCCCGATCAGTCGGTCAACGGTGTCGGCCTTTCGGTTGTACAACACCTCCGGTTTCTCGCAGCCGTTGAACGTCGAATGCGAGCTCGTGGAGCCTGTACGTCGTCTCGTCCGTCTGAGGCGTACATAGGCGGGCGGGCCCGGCGGGGATGCCGCCGGGCCCGGATACGGCGCCAGGAAGATCCCGGCGCGGTTCAACGGATCAGTAAAGGTTGCTCTCCGGCACCGGCAGGTCGATCTGCTGCGGGCCGTGCCACTTGCCCTTGTCCTTCGGGATGTCACCGTCGCTCAGCGAGTGGCCGACGCCGAGCACGAGCGGGATCTGCACCCTGCTCTTGTGCAGGTCGATGGTGACCTGCGTGCCGGTGGCCTTCTCACCGCTGTACGTCGAGTCGGTTCCGGCGATCACCAGGCCGATCCGGTGTCCCTTCTTGAAGACGTAGTCCTGCGGCAGTGTCTTCCACTTGACCTGGGCGTACGTACCCGGGGTAAGTGGCGAGGACTCGCTGAGCGAGTCGCGGTTCTGCGCGTCGATCCAGCCGCGGGCCACGATCTCGAGTGGCCGGGTGGCCAGGTTGGTGACGACCTTCTTGTAACAGGCGCTGTCCTCGGGCGTGCTCTCACCGTGACAGCTCCTCTCGGTGAGGGTGGTGATGCCCTGTCCGCGCCGCCAGTCGACCCTGGTGTCCGTGCCGAAGTCGACGAGGAGCGCGGTCAGGTTCGAGGTGGGCTTGTCGAGCGCGACCCGCAGGTCCACTTCAGGCGTGCCGGACATGCGCAGGTCCCGGGGCAGCTCGCCGGTGGTGAAGGCCACCCTTCCCGGCTTGGTCGTGCCGACGTCGGCCACCATCGCGTCCTCGGACTGGCGGACGTCGGTGAAGGTCGCGGTCTCGCCGTTCTTGCCCGGGCTGAGGTTCAACGAGCCGTCGATCGCCGGGCGGAAGAACTTGGTCGACGCGGACGGCGTCGGCCAGTCGCGCTGAGTGATCCAGTTGGTCGGGCTGACCTGGACGTCGGCGCGGGGCTCGTCCATGATGCCGTTCTGCACGCCGAGCAGCCAGCGGTCGAACCAGCGGTGCAGCGTGTCGACCCACAGATCGCGGCGCCCCTCGAAGTCGAAGGGGTCCACGTGCTGGTACTGGCCGATCCAGACCTTGCGCGGCACGTTCCTGTCTGCCAGCGCCTCCCACCACGTGGAGAAGTGGTCGGGCTTGACGTTCAGGTCGTTGACCGTGTGCACGGCGAAGACGCTGGCCCGCACCTTGGACGCGTCGCCCAGCGTGCCGGCGATGTAGTCGCGCTCGGCCCAGAAGGCGTTGTAGTTGCCGGTGCTGTCGTCGGCCTCGGCGTCCAGGCGCGCCCGTACGGCGGCGCACTTGGCGACGGGGTCGGTGTCGATGACCCTCGCCAGGTAGGACATGTAGTTGTAGTTGTAGACCACGCCGTTGGAGCGCTGGTACTTGTACCAGGAGCTGATCGCGGAGATCGGGACGATGGTCTCCAGGCCCTCCACGCCGGTCGCCGCGACCGCGTTGGCCAGCGTGCCGTCGTACGACTTGCCGATCATCGCGGCCTTGCCGGTGCTCCAGTCGGCGAACGCCTGCGTGCCGTCGGCGTGGTAGGCGGTGGCGCGGCCGTTCAGCCAGTCGATGACGGCCTTGCCGCCCAGCACGTCGGCCCGCCCGCCGACGTCGGGACAGCCGTCGGACTTGGTGGTGCCGATCATGTCGACGTTGAGCACCGCGTACCCGCGGGGCACGAAGTAGTTGTCGTAGAACAGGGGGAACTTGGCGAGGTTTCCGGCCGAGTCGTAGACCTTGCGCTCGGACTCGTTGCCTCGGCCGGAGTTGTCGTAGTACGGGCTTTCATCGATGATCGTCGGCACCTTGAGCCCGGAACCCGACTCCTTGGGCCTGATGATGTCGACGCGGACCCGGTCCAGCCGCCCGTCGGAGTCGCTGTCGACGCTCGACTCGACGTAGACGTGCTCGCGGATGGCGTCGGTGTAGGAGAAGACGGGCTGGCTGCGCCCCTGTTCGATGGTGACGGCGGGGTCGGTGGTCGCGTGGGCCGGGGTGGCGCCGATCACGACCACGGCGACGGCGACGAGGGCTGCTCGTAAGTGCGGCACGGAGAGCCTCCAGAGACTGGGGGAATCATCCGTAAATCTCCAGGAGTGTCCGCATATGCGACAAGATCCCTTTATGTGTTTGACATCACCTTGGTTCTGCTATGTGACATAGCTCAGCGGGGACGGCCCGGCGAGTCTGGGGCGGGGGCGATGCTCGGAAGCTGGTCCTGGTCGCCCACGAGCAGCAGGTGGCTGCCCGAGGGGACGGCCGAGCAGAGCCGGGTGGCCAGGTGCAGGTCAAGCATGGACGCCTCGTCGATCACGATCAGATCCGCGGCGGCCGGGGTTTTGTCGAAGAGGATGTTCGGGCCGGTCGGAGGAAAGTCTCCGAGCCTGGCCCGTCCTTGGAAATCGTCGAGAAATAGAGGGAAAGCCGGATTCACCTGAACCCGAGACATCGGCTGGGCTCCTGGAAGAAGACGGTGTGGGGCCACCGCATCGGCGGCCCCACGGGACAGTCAGCAGCTGTTGCTGTTTCCTGTGGTCTCGACTTCTTCGACCTTCTTGATCTCGATCTTCATGGGAAACCCCTTTCGCCGATTCCTCCGGTCGGGCGAGGGTTTAGGGGGAGGAGTACCGGAAAGCGTGACCCAAATACTCGAAGTAATTGCAATGACTCGCTTTGTGATGTCAAGTCATAGTGATTTGACAAAATCGATGACCCGCTTCCAGGCGAGCGCCGCGGCGTCGGGGTCGTATCCGGGGAGGTCCGGGTCGGTGAACAGGTGCGTCTCGCCGGGATAGACGTGCGCCTCGAAGTGGGCGCCGGCGGCGGTGACCGCGCGGCCCAGCTCGGCGATCTCGGCGGCGTCGATCCATGGATCGCGCTCCATGTAGTGGACCTGGACCGGAACGGTCGACGGCCACGGCCCGGAGGTGACCTCGTCCGCGGTCACACCGCCATGCAGCAGGACCGCGCCGCGTGCCGCGGGATGGGTGGCGGCCAGGAGTTGGGCGGCGTACGCGCCGAGGGAGAACCCGGCGAAAACCGCCGGCCCCCGGATGTCCGCGCGGATCTCCCGCGCCCGGCGCTCGATCTCGGCGAAGCCCAGCGCGTCGCGCTTGCGCAGGCCGCCCTCGATGTCGTCGAAGATCTCTCCGTCGTAGTAGTCAGGCGTGCGTACGGTGTGGCCCGCCGACCGGAGGATGTCGGCGGCGGCGGAGACGCCGGGTCGAAGGCCCTGAGCGGAGTGGAACAGGACGATCTCAGTCATGCGGTTTGTCTACCACCGGGCCTAAGCTCTGACCAGATGCCGCTTTCCCGGCAATCCGCCGCTCTTGATGTGCCTAGTGCAGCGCCGCAAAGATCCTTAAGAGGTTCGAGTGGTTACGACGATCGACGACCGGCGCACCGGCCTGGCCAACCGGCACCTGTACGCGGTGACCGGTGAGGAGATCGTGAAGTACGACGTCGTCACCGGAGTGAGCCGTACGTACCGGACTGAGGGTTCCCCGGGCGAGGCGGTCTTCGTGCCCAGAGACCCCGAGGCGGGCGGCGTCGAGGATGACGGCTGGCTGCTCACGATCGTGGGATCGCGGGCGGAGTTGCTGGTCCTCGACGCGGCGGACCTGTCCCACGTGGCGTCCGTACGGCTGCAGCGTCGGGTTCCGGCCGGTTTTCACGGTTCCTGGATGGAGGACCGATGACGCCCAGGTCGGAGTCACCGGGCCGGGTTTTCTGCGTTATGCGACCGGCTTGACGATCGCCGGTCATTCACGTCCGCGTGTGGTCGTGGCGGCGGATTAAGAATCTCGATCTTTCATGATTTTTCCGGCAAACTCGTCCCGTGACGCGACGGGTCGGTGAACATGCCATCGTTTTGGGGGCGGGAATCAGCGGGCTGCTGGCCGCCCGCGTGCTGACGGACTTCTACGACCAGGTGACCCTGATCGAGCGCGACGTGCTGAACGGTGACAAGCCCCGCAAGGGCGTGCCGCAGGGGTTTCACGGGCACGCGCTGCTGCCCCGCGGACTCCAGATCATGGAGGAGCTGTACCCCGGCCTGACCGAGGGCATGATCGCCGGCGGTGCCGTGCCGTACGAGATGATCGTGCACGTCCGAATGATCATGGGAGGCTTCGAGTTCGCGCGGATACCGACCGGCGAGAGCGGGGTGTCCGCGACCAGGCCCTTCCTGGAGAGTCACATCCTCCGCCGGGCGCGGGAGCTCGATCGTCTCGTGATCGCGGACCGCAGCCAGGTCACCGGCCTGCTCACCGAGGAGAACAGGGTCGTCGGGGTCGGTGTCGCGGGGGAGGACGGGCCGCGGGAACTGCGCGCCGATCTCGTCGTCGACGCGATGGGCCGGGGCGGGCGGACGCCCGCGTGGCTGGAGGCGATGGGGTTCGACCGCCCCCAGGAGGAGACGGTCAAGGTCGAGGTCGCGTACGCCACCTGGTACCTGCGGCTTCCCGAGGCGGAGGTCGCCGGCGACCGGATGATCATCGTCGGCACCTACCCGGGCAGGCTCAAGGGCGCGGCGCTCTGCGCGGTGGAGGGGGACCGCTGGCTGGTGACCCTGGGCGGCAGCGCGGGCGTGCGCCCGCCCGCCGACCCCGAGGGCTTCCTGGCCTGGCTGGACGAGGTCGCTCCGGCCGACGTGGCCGCCGCCGTACGCCGGGGCGAGCCGCTCGGCGAGATCGGCGTGGCCAGGATTCCGACGAGCGTGCGGCGCAGATACGAGAGGCTGGACCGGTTCCCGGAAGGGCTCCTCGTCACCGGGGACGCCGTCTGCAACTTCAACCCGGTCTACGGCCAGGGCATGACGGTGGGGGCGCTTGACGCGCTCGCGCTGCGCGACAGCCTGCGCGACGGGACCCGTGATCTGGCGGGCCGCTACTTCGCCGCAGTAGCCAGAGCGCTCGACTCCGCCTGGCAGATGTCCACCGGCGCGGATCTGGCCCTGCGCGAGGCCAAGGATCAGCGGACCGTGGCGAGCCGCGTCCTCAACGCGTACCTCAGCAGGCTGCAGCGGGTCGCCGCGCGCGACTCGCGGGTCGCGGTCGCCTTCAGCCGGGTGAGCGGTCTGATCGACCCGCCCTCGGCTCTGGTCCGCCCCGCCGTGATGTGGCGCATCCTGCGCGGTTGAGCGCCTCTATGGCGTATCGAGGAGGGCGAGCAGCCGGACCGCCTGGCGTTCCAGAGTTCCGGGAGGGTTGCGCGGGCGGGCGTGATCCTCGTTAAGGAACATGATCAGCCAGGTGAACGCCAGGAGCCGGCGGCACTGGCTGCCCGCCACTCCGCCTGCGGCTCACCACGCGTCCACGAGCGGAAGCGTTTGTTATCCCGTATAGAAAAGGAGCGCCGCTGACATGAGCGACAGGCCATCTTGACTGAGTTCCGTGTTCGTCAGCGGAGAGATATCCGATGCCGTAGGGTGCTGCCGCCGAGAACTGCGACAGAGGGTGATTTGGCGTTCACACAACGGGTTGCCGCCCCGGAGGAGGGCGACGTGAACCGTGCTGGTGAGGACTATCGAGTCGTCGAACCGATCGAGCGGTACCTGGAGTTCCTGCGCTCGACCGACCGTACCCTCACGGGCGATATCGCGCTCCTTGATCCGCCGAGTGGCCGGCAATCCACCGCTCCACGCCCCAGCGGGCGTGACCTCGAACTGACGCACCATCCAGGAGGCCGAGTTGACGGACGCCTTCCAGCTCCCCTTGTTCTATATGCCGTTCCAGGCCAGGGTGAATCCGCACCTGGAGGCCGTCCGTCCGCGAGTTCGCGCCTGGGCATGCGCTGTGGGTCTGCTTGAGCCGCTGGGCACCGACTCATACCACGGCGGCTGGAGTGCGGAGACCTTCGACAGGGCGGACTTCACCCGGTTCACCGCCTGGACCTATCCCCATGCCTGCGCCGAGGAGCTGGAGCTGTTGTCTGGCTGGCACAGCCTCATCTGGTGCCTGGACGACGTCTTCAGCGCCGGGTGTGAAGCTCTCGATAACCGGGAGCAGATCCTGCAACGTATCGAGCGGCTGATGGCATTCATGCCGATCATGACACCCGGCTTGGTGCCACCCCCCGAGCATCCTGTGGAACGTGCCCTGGCCGACCTGTGGCGCCGCACGGCGCCCTCGGCATCGATTCCGTGGCGCCTGCTGTACACCAGGTCCGTACGGCAGTTCCTGGAGGCATCGTTGTGGGAGACAGAGAACCTCGAACGCCACCGGTTTCCCGACCTCATCGAGCAGGCCGAGATGCGCCGCGACTACGGGGCGGCCGGGTGCAGCGCACTACTGATGGAGCACTCGCTCGGTTGGGAGATCCCCGATGACATCCGGGGCACCCGGCCGTTCACTGTACTGATCGACTCATTCCGGGACACGGTCGATCTGCACAACGACATCGTGTCCTATCCCAAGGAAGTCCGCGAGGGCGTCGCGAGGAACAACATCGTGCACGTGGCCCAGGAACTCCTCGGTGTCTCCCTCAAGGATGCGGTCTCCTTCGTTGACCGCATCCTGACGGGTCGAGTCAAGACACTCGAAGAGAACGTCGAGACGGACCTCCCGCAAGTGCTGCATGACCTGCATGCGGATCCTGAGACTCAGCGTGCCGTCCTGCGGCATGCCCAGGCCATCCAGGGCTGGGCTGCCGGCTCGTACCGCTGGCACAGGGACACCGATCGGTACCGGCCCGCCGCCGGCTCCCACCGCCAGGATTCCGCGCGGGACCTCACGATCCCTTCGAGCCTGCTGTCCACGTGGGAACGGGACGCGTTTCTCCGCGATTTCGGGAGCCGCCCAGAAGTACCCCCTCGGTAGTTTGTGCAATATGCCGTGGCACCTCGAGGTCGTGGGTGCTCCACCGGTCGGCCATCAGGTCGTGGCGGCCTTGGGCGGGACGAGCACGACGACGGTGTCCGCGAACTTGTCGTGGTAGCACTGGCGCCGGCCGTTCAGGAACAGGTGAAACTTGTCGATCAACCCAATGAGCCAGCCGAACATGGGGATCAGCGGGATTCCCACAGAGAAACCGGCTCGGATCGCCGAACTCCGGAGGGACGGCGGCAGGCCGGTGTGCGGCGAGACCACCATGATGCCGACGATGCGCTTGCCGACGGTCTGGCCCCAGCGCGCGTGGAGCAGCCAGAAATAGAGGAAGCCCGGCAGCACCGCGAGCACCTCATCCCCGCGCGTGTTGAACAGCTCCGCCGATGATTCGGTGACCCATGCGATCGCATACAGGATGAGGAGGTCGATGGCGGCGGCTCCGAGACGGAGATGCGGCGCCGCGATCCACAGGCGGACCACGCGACGGGGGGTTTCGGTCACCCGACGATTGTGGCGGTGACGTCCGACATTCCGGCCAGGATCCGCGACAAGCAGCGATAGTTCCCCCGATACCCGATCGAACTGCCACGCTCGGCCTGGGGACCTCACCGTCGAGGACGAACCCGGCTGTGGACGAGCGCGCGTGGCGACCGGTACCGGGCGGCCAAGGCGTCGCGGGCCTCCATCAGGGCGAACCCGAGCAGGTTCAGCCCCCGCCAGGTGGACGCGCTGGGGGCCCGCTCATCGTCCGCGGTCAGCCCGATGCCCCAGATCCTGTCGTGGGGACTGGCCTCGACGAGCACCCTGGCCCGGGTGCCCAGCAGGAACTCCTTCAGCTCCGGATGAGCGTCGAACTTGGCGATGTTGCCGCGCACCACGATCGCGAAACGCCGCGCCTTCCACAACGTGTCATCGAAGCCGCGGACCGTGCGGCCGAGAGCCTTGGCCTCGCCCGGATGCGCGGCGGCCAGGATGCGCTCCGCCGTCGCGTCGTCCCCGAACAGCCATGCCTTGTGGGCCATCATGTAGTGCTCCGCCGACCGGAAGACGTGTCCCTCGGCGGTGAACGGCGCCGCCTCCCACCACTGGCTGAGGCAGCCGGGTCCGGCGGTGCCGTCCGGCCGGGGACGGTGGCCCCAGAAGAACAGATAACGCCCCGGCCGGCCGGCCAGCTCAGCGGCGACCGCCTCCTCGACCGAGCGCGGCAACGCGGCCTCGTCCGTGCGTTCCGTTCTGCTTGGCATGTCCGTCCTCCTCACTCCCGGCGGCTGCGCCGATCCTCACTGCCGGAGTCCGCGAAGTCAAAGGGAATTCCGTATGGCGAGGCGGTGCGGCAGGGGCCACGCCTCGCGGTCCGATCAAACGCGTCCGATCAGATTTGTCGGAGTCGATCACTATGTTCCGGGGCATGGCTGGTGCGGTTCGGGCGCGGTCGTACGCCCGTTCTTCCGGGTTCGACCTGACGTCGGGCCACGTGAGTTCACGGGTTCCGGGCGGCATGACGAGACAGCGGCCGGAGGCGTCCCACGTTCGCCACCGGCCGGAGGTGACCGCGTGACTCCCTGGCAGGAGATCCTCGGGCGCATCGAGGCCGGTGACGCCGCCGGCACCCTGCGCCTCGTGACCGCGCTCGACGCGATCGGTAGGAGGGCCGTGGCGGCCGAGCTGCCCCGCCATCTGGCGGAGCTCAAGCGCGTGCGGGACGGCTGGTGGGAGTGGCACAACCAGATCCCGGCCCTGCGCGTGGCGGGAGCCGAGTGCCTGCCGGGAACGGCCGCGGTGGCCAACTGGCTGTTCCGGCGCGATTTCGGCTGGCGAGCCGACCACGTGGCCGACGCCGGGCGCGTCCTCGGACTGCTGCGGCGGCGGCCGGAGCCGTGGCGCGCCGATCTGGCCCGCCGCATGGCGGAGCGGCTGCGGGCTCCGCAGGTGCGCGCGGAGATTCCGAACTGGCGGATCGTGGCGAGCCTGGTCCGGGAGACGGGGATCGAGCCGCCGCCGAACGACGCCTTCGTGGTCGGCTGGATGCGTTCCCTCGGTGTGGCCGCCTACGGTCGCGACCTGGAACGCGGCGGTCTGGAGCGGATCATCGACGATCCGCTGTTCGCCCGGCTCATGCCGTCCGTCTTCGAAAGCGACGGCCTGGGATCGGCCCTCTTCGGGACGCAGATCGACGTCATCGCCCGGATGGTCGACGCGGGCGCGCTCGATCGGGCCGAGGTCCTGGATCGGGTCGTGGGGCGGCTGCTGCGCGACGGGCCTTCGGCCCTCCCGGCGCTGGCCGAGTTGCACGACCGGCTCGATCCCACTCTCGATGAGGTGGAGGAGCGGGTCACCGACTACGTCCGGATGCTCTCCTCCGTGCCGCTCGCGGTGGCCGAGACGGCGCTGGCGTCGGTACGGCGACTGGAGGCGGAGGGCCGCCTGGAGGCGGAGGGCCGCCTGGAGGCGGAGGGCCGCCTGGCCGCCGACATGTTCGCCGAGGCGGTGGAGGGGCTGGCGTTCCGTTCCGAACAGAAGATCGTCCTCATGCTCATCGAATGGATCGGCGCTGGTCGAGCAGCGTGACGGCGACGGGCACGCCGCGCTGCCGATGCACAACCGCTGCGCCATGGCGGCGGCCGTGGCCTATCTGACCGACCTCACCCGGCCCGCGTCCACGGTTTGTCCTGCGGACCGAACCCCCTGAACAGCCGAGTCAGCGGACCCCGCGCGGGCGGAACTGGACGCTGATCCGGGGGCCGACCGCCCGCGCGGTCTTCGGGATCGCGTGCTCCCACGTGCGCTGGCAACTGCCGCCCATCACGATGAGGTCGCCGTGGCCGAGGTCGTGGCGCAGCGCCGGCCCGCCGCCGCGCGGGCGGAGCAGCAGGGCGCGCGGCGTCCCGATCGAGATGATCGCGACCATCGTGTCCTCGGTGCGCCCGCGCCCGATGGTGTCGCCGTGCCATGCCACGCTGTCCCTGCCGTCGCGGTACAGGCACAGCCCGGCGGTGCGGAACGGCTCGCCCAGCTCGGCGGCGTAGTGCGTGTCCAGTGCCTTCCTCGCCTCGTCGAGCGCGGGATCGGGTAGGGGACTGTCCTCGTCGTAGAAGCACAGCAGCCGGGGCACGTCGACGACCCGGTCGTACATGTGCCGCCTCTCGGCATGCCACGGCACGACCTGGAGCAGCCGCTCGAACAGGGTGTCGGCGCCGGAGATCCAGCCCGGCCGGACGTCGATCCACGCCCCGTGGTCCAGGACCGTCCGCTTCACCGACGCTCCGAGAGGGCCGGGCCCGATCTCGTCGCCGCAGTCCAGCAGTGAGCTCTGGAAAATCACTCGTCCAGCTTAATCAAACGCGTGTTCGATCATGGCTTCCGGTGTGATGATCTGTCGGGTAGGTTGCTGATCTACGCCGCGCGGGGTTCATAGCGCAGTGGTCGTCGCGCCTCTTTGGCAAAGAGGAGGACGTCGGTTCGAATCCGGCTGGACCCCACCCCTCGGCGTGGGCCTGTAGCGCAGTGGCTGTCGCGCCTTCCTCTCACGAAGGAGGACGCCGGTTCGAATCCGGCCGGGCCCGCGGAAGGAGCACGAGAAGGAGGGGGAATGGACCGCGAGGGGGCCGCCGCCCTGCTGCGACTGATCGGAGAGGCGCGAGACCTTCCGCTGGGCGACCCCGACCGGCTCCGGATCGAGCACGCCGCCCTCGCCCTCGTACGGGACGGCCAGCGCCGGCGCAGGCGGGAGCGCCGGCGGGACGCCGCCGCGGCCGATGCCTCGGTGCTCGCGGCGACCGCGATGGGCGCGGTGGACCGGGTGATCGACGCCCCCGTCGGTCCCGGTCCTGGTGCTGACGCCGGTCCAGATGCCGGGGGACGGCTGCGCCGGACGCGCAGGTGCTACATCTGCAAGAGCGGGTTCGTCCACGTGGACGGCTTCTACCATCTGCTCTGTCCCTCCTGCGCCGCTCTCAACAGGGCCCGCCGCACGGCTCGCGCCGACCTGTCCGGACGGCGGGCGCTGGTCACCGGCGGGCGCACCAAGATCGGCCATCACGTCGCGCTGAAGATGCTCGGCGACGGCGCGCACGTCACGGTGACCACCCGCTTTCCCCGGGACGCGGCCCGGCGCTTCGCCGAGGCCGGGGACCGGGCGGACTGGGCCGACCGCCTGCGGATCGTCGGCATCGACCTGCGCGACCCCCGCCAGGTCATCGCCCTCACCGACCACCTCCTGGAGGGGGGCGACCCACTGGACATCTTGATCAACAACGCCGCGCAGACGCTCCGCCGCCCTCCCTCGGCGTACGCGGCCCTGCTGGAGGGGGAGCGGCTCGGGCTCCCGGCGGGCGCGTGGTCGGCGCCCGGGTTCTCTCCGGTGCGGGCCGGAGCTCTACCCGGCGGCGAGCCGGTTCCCCTGGATGGGGATCCGCACCTCCCGGACGTGTCCGGCCTGCTCCCCGACCTCTCGGCGGGCAACTCGTGGTCGGCGCGGATCGGCGAGATCGACGCCGCCGAGGTGCTGGAGGTCCAGCTCGTCAACGCGGTGGCGCCGTTCCTGCTGATCGACCGCCTGCTGCCGCTGCTGCGGGCCACGCGTTCCCCGCGCCGCTACGTCGTCAACGTGTCGGCGGTTGAGGGGCAGTTCACGGTCGCCAACAAGACCGGACGGCACCCCCACACCAACATGGCCAAGGCCGGGCTCAACATGCTGACCCGCACCAGCGCCGCCGACCTCGCGAAGCAGGGGATCTACCTCTGCAGCGTGGACACGGGGTGGATCACTGACGAGAACCCCCTCCCGACACGCGAGCGGCTGAACCGCAGGACTCCACTCGACGTGATCGACGGGGCGGCGCGCGTCTACGACCCGATCGTGCGCGGCGAGTCCGGTGATCCGGTGCACGGAGTCTTCCTCAAGGACTACGCGGAGTCGCCGTGGTGACCCCCGGCGATCTCTACTCGCTGCTCGCCTGGTTGCGTACCGGCCGCCCGGTCGAGCGCCGCACCGACTTCGCGGTGGGCACGGCGATGCCGGACGGCCGGCTCGACCTGTGCAAGCAGGCGCTCGGCCCGATGGGGGCCAGGCTGGTCGCCGAGGCGCTCCCGTCCGCCGGGCCGACGCGCCACCTGCTGCTGGGCACGGACGAGCTCGGTGACGCGGGGGCCGGTACGGCCGCCGACGCGGCGACGGCGTCCAGCGCTTCGACCCTCTACCTCGGATGCAACGGCATCGGCGGGGCCGGTGCCTGCCTGATCGCCGATCGGCTCGTCGCCTCGCCCGGCGTCGTACGCGGCCTGTGGCTCAAGCGCAACCCCGTCGGTCCCGACGGCGGGCTGATCATCGGGGAAGTCGTCGGCACGGGCTTGACCACGATCGACCTGGTGCAGACCCGCCTGGACGCCGGCGGCCTGGCGGCGCTGGTCGATCACATCGTCGCCGCCGGAGGGATCGGGCGGCTGTTCGTCAGCGGCAATCCGCTCGGCCCCTCGGGCGCGGAGGAGCTGGCCCGGCTGATCGCGGCCGACGGTGTTGAGGAGCTCTACGCCTCCGCGGCGGGTCTGGGCGACAGAGGGGCGGAGTTCCTCACCGGGGCCCTGCGAGGCGGGCGGCTGCGCCGGTTGTCGTTGGCGAGCAACGGCATCGGCCCGGTGGCCGCGGCCGCCTTGATCGCCGCCGCCGTCGCGGCGGGTGCCGAGATGGTCGATCTCGGCAGGGTTCGCGCCGCAGGCGTGCTCGGTGCCCAGGACAACCATGTCGGCGACGACGGGGCAGCGGCCGTCGCCCAGGCGCTGGCGGCGTCCACGCACCGGCCGGCCCATCTGAACCTCCGCCATACGGGGATCGGCAGCAGGGGAGCGTTGCACCTCCTCGCCGGGGCGCGGAACGCTGCCGTCCCGACGCGTTTCGTGCTGGGAGGGGGCATCGCCTCCAGGGTGAAGCGCGAGCTCGGCGCGCTGGCGGAGGCCGTACCGGAGCTGCGGCCGCATCCCGAGGTCGCCGCGGTCCGGAGCGTCCACCGCACATCACGTCGAGAGGAGAGCGGAAGATGACAGCCGATGGCGACTTCGGCGTGCCCGGGTCGCTGGACCGGGTGTTCGCCGACGTCCGCGCGGAGCGGGCCGCCCAGGACGAGCAGTGGGGGCTGGGCGAACACCCCGACGGGACCGGGCCGGAACGCACGGCCGCCGCCGACGCGGCCAAGCGCGACACGGCGGAGGCGACCGAGCGTGGCGTGCTGACCTGGCGGCACATCCTGCTGGAGGAAGTGCTTGAGGCCTTCGCCGAGGACGACCAGGCCGCGCTGCGCGCCGAGTTGGTCCAGGTGGCCGCGGTGGCCGCCAAGTGGATCCAGGCGATCGACCGGCGCGCTCCGTCCCCGGGGCACGCGGTGGACAGGACCCGGTTCCGCGCCATCGTCGACGTGCACCTGCTGCTCGTCCGGGACGGCGCCGTGCTGCTCGCGCGCCGGGCCGGCACCGGGTATGGCGACGGCATGTGGCACCTGCCGAGCGGCCACCTGGAGGCGGGGGAGTCGGTCGTCGACGCCGCCGTACGCGAGGCCGCCGAGGAGATCGGCGTGGCGATCCGCCTCGATGACCTGACCTTCGCCCATGTCATGCACCGGGCGCCGGACCGGGTCGGCCTGTTCTTCACGGCCGCCGCCTGGGAGCCCGAGCCGTACAACGCGGAGCCGGACAAGTGCTCGGAGATCGCCTGGTGGCCGCTCGACGCCCTCCCGCCCGACATGATCGACTATCCGGCGGCGGCCGTACGGGCGATCGCGGCGGGCGAGCCCTTCGCGCTGCACGCCTGGGACGGCGCCGCCGATCTCGGCCCGGTCAGATCCTCGACTCGAACCTGAGCCGGTCGCCGTCGCACGTCACCACCGGGTCGCGGGTCCACCCCGGACGCGGCTGGTGATAGCGGGTCAGCGCCACGTCCGCCACCGCCAGGAGCCCGCACGCGGCCGGCGCCGCCTGCGTGACCAGCCCACTGAAGAACCGGGGATGCTCGAGCAGTCCCCGCGTGGTCCTGCCCCCGGACGTCGAAAACCCCAGGTGGCCCTCGGTGAGCGTGGAAGGTCCGGCGTAGGAATACGCCTGCACGGCATTCGTCATGGCGGCGAGAGTAGAGATCGCCTACGACAAAATGCTGGATGTGATCAGCGAACCCTTTTCATCCTGAGTTGGTTTGGGTACCGAGGACCAGGAGATCATCACCGCTCGTAGGAACGGTATGAGGGTTCCTTGGGGGCTGCGGTCAGAGGGATTGCACAGCAGGCGCGGTAAGGCGGTTGCTGAAGCGGGCGAGCATGGTGGTCTGGGACGTTTCGGGGAACAGCCGGCCAATCAGCGGTGGGATGCGCCAGTTGGCGGGATTGCGCTTGGCCAGCCGGGAAACCAGAGATATGTGCGGGTAGCGGGCCTTCTCGTAGGCGCGCAGCCGTACCGCCGGATCGTTGCCGTTCTTGGCGAGCTCGCGCCCGAGCACCCACGCGTCCTCGAGGGTCTGGTTGGCGCCCTGCCCCAGGGTCGGTGGCATGGTGTGGGCGGCGTCGCCGACGAGGGTGATACGGCCCTCCCCCCATACCGGGCGGACCTTGTTCCAGTGGTGCCCGAAGAACTCGAGGTCGTCCTCGGAGGCGGCGGCGAGTACCTCGGGGACAGGCGACGCCCACCGCCCGAACCGGTGCCTCAGCTCGGTCAGCGGTGCGGTGGGTCGCGTATCGGTAGGTGACCAGCGCACGTCGAACCACCACTGCAGCAGGCCGTCCCCGGCGGGCATGAGCCCGCACGCGCCCTCTCGTCCCGTGATCATGAGGTGGTGATGGGTGGGGGTGAGGTCGATGTCGATCGGACTGAGGCCCTGCCATGTGCCGAAGGTCGCCGGTCGGACGGCACCGTCGCCCCACAGGCAGCGCCGTACAGCCGAGTGGTGGCCGTCGGCTCCGATGAGCAGGTCTCCTGTGGCCGTCGACCCGTCGCTGAAGGTCGCCGTGACCCGGCCATTGTCCTGAGTTACGCTCCGGCAGCTCATGTCGTAGCGGATGAGGTCGTCGGGCAGCCCGTCGGCCAGGCGTTCCAGCAGGTGACGGCGGGGGATCGCCTTGGTCGGGAAGCCGTAACGGTCGGCCGCGTGGGCAATGTTCATGCTGGTGCGCAGCCGGCCGTCGGCGGTCAGCGCGTCGATCCTGTCGATGTGGGTGCCGACGCCGTCCAGGCTGATGCCGAGATTGTTCAATACGGCATTGCCGTTGCTCCAGATGAGCACCGCCTTACCGCCCGTCCGCCGGGCCGGAGCCTGCTCATAAACCCGCACCCGGTGACCTGCGGCCAGCAGCCCGCGTGCGACAGCCAGGCCGCCCACCCCGGCGCCTACGACAAGAATCTCCATATCTCCTCCAGATCGGAGTATCTTCAATTCGAAGATACATCGCGGTGGAGTAGATTGGGAAGGTGGTCGACAAGCATCCAGAAGAGGCTGTTTTCCGTGAGTTCCTGATCGCGGTCCTTCTGTACAACGAGGCGCTCGCCGACCGTCTCGGTCTGCAACCGGTCGACGTCGCCGCCGCCATGCTGCTGGAAATGCGCGGACCACTCGCGGTAGGGGCGATCTCCGAGAAGCTCGGGCTGCCATCCGCTTCGACGACCCGGCTGATCGACAGGCTGGAGAAGGCCGGCTACGTGCGACGGGTGCGCGGCGAACGTGATCGGCGCATGGTCACCGTGGAGCTGGTCGAAGGCGGCATGGGCGATTACGACGCCGCCTGCGAGGCGTCCAGGCGGCACTTGGGGGCGCTCGGCATGCACTACGGGCCGGAACAGGTGCCGGTGCTGTTGGATATGTTCACCCGCGTCGCCGAGGCCTATCGATCGGCGACCAAGGAGCTGCGAGAGGGCGCGACCTGAACCATCCCGACACTTCCGATGTCGCGACGGCGCGCTCACCGATTACCCGGATGCGGGCGTGGGAGCGGTTGAACGTCCTTCTGTGCGCGAGACAACCAGGGGCGGTGGCCCTTGAACGGGGGCGGATCTGCCGCCCGCTCCTTGTAACCGTTGTCGGCGAAGGTCATCACGCCGACGCCGGTCAAGGTGTCGATCAGGCCGACCGTCCGGGCTGCGGTTACATCGTGGACGGCGCCGGGCAGGGCAGGCGAGGCCCACACCGGCCGGCCCATGAGGTAAGCGAGTACCTGCACGTTGATCCCGTGGCACTACGGCAGATGTCTGATTCGCCGTAGTTGTGGGTCGCTGCGCTGCGGTGGGTGATTGTTCCGGCGCGCCGTGATAGCGGGCCTCTGGTGAGCCGCTGTCGCGGCGTTCGCGGGCGCGGTGGTTGCCGGCACGGTCCTACGCGCGCCTCCACAACCACCCACCTCCGCTCCGCTTCCCGCCGCCCTCGCATCGGCTCTGCGCTCCTCCATATCGGGCGGCTTTACCGCCGTTCTCGCCTGCGGCCATCTCTGCCAGGGCCATCCGGTCACTCCGCCGTCTGCGGTCGCGCCAGTGGTTGGCGGTGTGCTGGTCGCGAACTCCGGCGCGGACCGTCTCCGGTGGGACCGTCTCCGGCACGGAACCCGCCGGTCGCCTCGGCGGGCACGGACCGGCCGCTGGCCTTGGCTGTGCTTTCTCGGCACATTGTGTGGCGCCCGGCTCGGAGGAGAGCGGAGCAGGCGGGGCGAGGACCGCAGCGAAGGCCCAGCGAAGCGGGCTTTGCGTGGACCGGAGGTTCCGGCAGGCGCAGCGACCCCCCCCAAGAAACCCGATTCGAGAAGCCGCCCCAACACGATCGGCCCTCAAACCGCCGATTCGCCCGCTCTGCCCCGCACCCGCAGGATGCCGCGTCCAATAATTATTGGAGTGGAACTGTGATTCCAGGTGAATTCTTTCCGGCGCTTTATCGGGGTCGTCTGGGAAGCGTTTTTGTCGGTGGGGGTTGTTAGCGTTCCGGTGTGATTATCGAACGGCAGCCGATCCCCGAGGGCCTGGAGCTGATGGCCCCCGGCGTGGAGCTGGCCGCCGTGCTGGATGGGATCGATATCGCCAGGCTGGACGGCTTCGACGCCGTGATCGTGATGCAGGCATATGCCCGCCTCGAAGCGCACATGCAAGCCCGGAAAGCCACCGTGATGGCCGAAGTCGGCCTGTATGAGATTTCCGTCTCCGGCATGGAGAAAATGGCGGAGCCGGACAAGAACTCACCCGATGAGGTCAGGTCGGCGTTGGGGCTCACCCGCCGGGCTGCCGAGCGGGAATACGGGTTCGCCTACGACCTGAAAGTCCGTCTCCCTCGGGTGCGGGACGCCTTGTCGGCGGGTTTGATCGACAAGGCGCGGGCGGTGGTGTTCTGCGACTGGCTGGAAGACGTCCCCGTCGAGCTCGCCCGCGCTGTCGCCGATCATCTGCTGCCCAAGGCGGGTAAGTGGACGACGAGTGAGCTGCGGGAGAAGATCAAGAAGTTGTTGATCGCCGCGGATCCGGCCTGGGCGCGCCGTAAGTACGAGCGGGCTGTTCACCAGCGGCGGGTGATCGGGGTGCGGCATGCCGATGGTTCGGCGAGTATCACCGGCGAGCAGTTGCCGGTGGATCAGGCGGCCGCTGCGATCGCGCGGGTGGATGCGATCGCGGTGCGGGCGAAGAAGAGTGGCCTGCACGCCCCGATCGATCATGTCCGGGCGGATGTGTTTCTCGGCTTGCTTGAGGGGAGCATGTCCGGCCTGGACGACGACGCGATCATCGCTGTCCTGTTCGCCAACGCCGCCCGCAAGGCGGCCGGTGAGGAGGACGACTACGATGACCAGCTCTCCGACGCCCCCTTCGACGACCCCGACTCCCAAGGCGCGGACCCCGGCCCCCACGGCGCGGACCCCGACCCCCACGGCGCGGACCCCGACTCCCACGGCGGGGACGACCCCGACTCCCGCGGCGGGGACGACCCCGACCACACCGGCGACGACTTCGACGGCGACGGCGACGGCGACGGCGGTGGCCATGGTGGCGACGGTGGGCCTGGCGGTTGTGGCGACGGCCGCGCGAACGACCCCAATGACGGCGACGGTGACGGCGACGACGACGGCGGTTGTGGCGATAGCCACGCGGGCGCCCCTGATGACGGCGACGGTGGCGGCGGTGGCTGTGGTGGGAGTGGCGACGGCGACGGCGACCGGGACGGCAGCAAGGACGACGGCGATGGAGACAGCGGCCATGGTGGCCACAGCCGTAGCCGTAGCCGTGGTGACGGTGGCGCTGGGAGTGCTCAGGGCAGCAGCGTGAAGTCGAGCGCGGGCGTGGTGGAGCCGGTGGGGTTTGCGGCGGGTGAGCTGCGGGTTCGGGTGTCCACGCTCATGCACTTGGACGACCTGCCCGCCGAGCTTGCCGGGTGGGGGCCGATCCACGCTCATCTGGCCCGCAGGCTTGCCAAACGACAGATCGGCGGTGAGTGGCGGTTCGCCATTTGCGATGAGGACGGTCACCTCCTCTACGCCGGGATCACCCGACGCCGCCCCGCCGGATGGCCTCGCCATCCAGCATCCGCCCCTGTATCCCGCACGCCTGCCCCGGGACTCGCCCCGACACCCCGCCTCGCCAACGCCTCGCCCGCTGATGTCCCGCGCCCGGACACCTGCCCCGATCGAGAACACGACCCGGGTCCCCTGCCCGTTGTCGACCCCGTATCGGGAGTGCCTCCCGCTGCCGATACTTCTGCCACGCACGGCGTGGTCTCCACGCCTGCTCTTTCTTCCGCACCCGGTCCTGCGGCCGAAACCGGTCCCGCGGGCGTGCGGGGGACGGCGGTGGATCCTGCCCAGAAGTCGGACAGCGGGCCGGAAGAGGATCCCCGCGCGAAAACAGCGTCGGTTCGTCGTCGTGGGATCGTCGAGTTGCAGTTCCCGTTGTCGCTGCTGCGGGCGCTGTACGCCGACATCTACGCCCAGGGCGGCTGGGCCGGTGTGATCGCT
>NZ_BSSE01000040.1 GCF_030268965.1 Microtetraspora sp. NBRC 16547
GCGGCACCAACGAGAACACCAACGGCCTGCTGCGACAGTACTTTCCCAAGGGAACTGACCTGGGCAGGCACAGCCGAAACGATCTGGACGCAGTCGCCGCCGCGCTCAACAGTCGCCCCCGCAAGACGCTCGGCTGGCGTACTCCCGCTGAGGCGTTCAACGAGCATCTAGGCTCGATGACAGGCAGTGTTGCAACGACTCCTTGAACCCGAGCAGTACACCTCGATCCGCTACTCCGTCCGGCTGGAGGACCTCGGTGTGGTCCGGTCCATCGGCACGGTCGGGGACTCGTTCGACAACGCGATGGCCGAGGCGCTAAACGGCACATTCAAGGCCGAGCTCATCCATCTCCGCAGGTGGGAGAGCCGGGCCGAGCTGGAGGTGGAGATCGCCGGTTGGGTCGGCTGGTACAACAACGAGCGGATTCACAGCGCGATCGAGGACAAATCCCCTGCGGAGTACGAGGCCGCATACTACGCTTCTGTCATCACACCAGCACCCTGCGTCGCAGGTTAGCCAGGTCTCCACGAAACCCGGGGCACCTCAAAACCCGGGGCACCTCAGACCGACTCCAGCCACCTGGCCAGTCCCGAACAGATCACCTCCCGCATCGCATGGTCCGAACGCGAACACGCCTACACCAGTGCCAACCGCCTTGCCTTCACGACGGCACTGCACTGACACCGAGCGTGCTTCTGATCGCATGGGCTGTGAACGATAGTTGGCGGAATGAGAGTTTTGGCGTTTAAGTGATCTTGCTGGTGGGGGGCGGAGGTGAACCGTGGCCCCCGCCCTTGGCGGGGCCACGGTGGCGCGATCGTGGTTAAGCCTTGATTGGTGCGGCCGCCCTGGCGGCCAGTTCGATCTTCGCGCAGTAGGCTGCACGAGCTTCCTCGTCGATCTGCTTCTCGTATTCGGGGCGCACCCCGGTCCGGCCGTCGAGGCCCTCGCGCAGGATATCGGCGTGCCCGGCATGCCGGTTGGACTCGCCGAGGACATGGACCATGACGGCGAACAGGTTCGTGTTGGGATAAGGCTCCGGCCACCACGGCACGTGGCCGGGGGCGTCGAGGGGAAGCTCGTTGATCGTCGCGTCCGAGTGTTCCCACGTGCGCCGATAGAACCCGATGATCTGATCGCGGGTCTCGTCCGCGGTCGCCCACAGATCGCTGCCGTTGGAGTCCTGCCACCGGGGCAGGGATTCCGGGGATGGGCGGTCGAAGACCTCGCCGAAGTACCTGGCCTCGACGCTGGCCACGTGTTTGACCAGGCCGAGGAGGTTGGTCCCGGTCGCTGTCAGAGGTCGGCGGGCGTCGTATTCGGATAATCCGTCGAGTTTCCAGAGCAGCGCCTTGCGGTCCCGCCGCAGTCTCCCGTGCAGATTGTCTTTCGCGAAATCGTCGATCATGGGTCACGATTCTGTCAGGCTGCGCCGGTGGGCTCAGGTTGCGAGCTGCCTGGCGTCGGCTCCGCCAACTATCGCTCACAGCCACATCGCAGACACGCGTCGAAGCACCGAGTGGCCGTCTCAAGCGCGAACTGGCCATCTGAAGCGCTCAGTCACAGCATCCCTGCAGCGAGTACGTTCACAGTTGATCTTCGGCTCCGTACTGTCAACTTCGATGACGCAAACGCTGGCACTTCGATATCCGTCGAACTGACAGTGCCCAGGTCCGGGGCGGGTCTCACTGTCATCTTCGCTGCTTCCAGACAATGGCCGACCTTGCCGGGCGCGGACCTCGCGGAGGCGTGCCGGACCGCTCGGGACGCAGGCTGCGCCGGGCTGGAACTGCGCGCCCACCCCGACACCGGCGTGCATGTGGGCATGGAGGAGGCGGAGCGTGCGCAGGCCCGGCGGCTGCACGCGGTCGCCGACCGGGCACGGGTGGCGGGCGTGCGGCTGCTGGTCGAGACCCATGACTCCCACCCGACCGGCCGGGACGTGCGGCGCCTGCTGGACGCGGCCGGCGTACCCGACGTGACCGGCGCGATCTGGGACGCGTTGCACCCGTGGCGGCACGGCGAGAGCCCGGTGGACACGCTCGCGGAAATACGGCGGCTGCTGGTGCGGGAGGGGTACCGGGGCTGGGTGTCCCTGGAGTGGGAGCGCACCTGGTATCCCCGGGTGGCTTCCGTCGGATCGGTGCTGCCCGGCGCTCTCGCCTGGGTACGGGGCTGACGGTTCGTTCACGGTCGCGCGCCTCCGGCACATGACACGCACGGCTGGCATGCGCCTCGGGAACGCCGGGAGACGCACGACGGGAGCACCGCCACGGCATCTCTGTTCGCCGGGGATGAGGAGGGGGTGCAGCGGCGGGGGTTTCGCCGACGAGCTGGAGCGCCGCGGTGGGTTTCATCCGAGAGCGCACCGGAAGCGGCCGACCTCGGCGAGTCCCTCGCCCGGCGCTGTGGTCGCAGGACGCGCCACCGCGTGCGCGTACAGGCGGCCATGGCCAGCTGTCGCTGCTGGAAGAGACCCTCCGGACTTGGCTCCACGGTGCCGGGCCGGTCGGATCGGGGGAAGCACCCACGGGCGTGGCGGCCGCCGCCCGCCGAGGATGCTGCTCCCCGCGCTGTGCGGGACACCCAAGGCGGGCACTCAGCTTCGGTCTCGACGCCAAAGCCTGCCGTCCCCCGGGGTGACACCCTGTGAACGACGGCCAAGGACGAGGTAAGGAGTAGCCAGTGCGGGTCTACATCTCCATCGACATGGAGGGCGTGGGCGGCATCGCCACCATGGACCAGATCGTCCGCGGCGGCCACGGGTATCCGCGATCGCAGCGGCTGATGACCGGCGAGGCCAACGCCGCCATCGAGGGCGCGTTCGAGGCCGGAGCCGACAGCGTGCTGATCAACGACAGCCACGGCACCATGGACAACCTGCTGCACGACGAACTCGACCCGCGGGCCCGGTTGATCTTCGGCAGTCCCAAGCTGGACTGCATGGCCGAGGGCATCTCGGCCGAGCACGACGTGGCCATGTTCCTTGGCTACCACGCCGCCGCCGGCTCGCCCGGCGTGCTCGCCCACACCTCTCCTCGCACTTCTACGAGGTACGACTGAACGGCCGGCCGGTGTCGGAGGCCGAGGTCAACGCGTTGCAGGCCGCGGCGGTCGGTGTCCCGGTCGGGTTGCTCACCGGCGACGACGTCATCTGCGACGTCGCGGAGAAGGCCTTCCCCGGCGTGCGTACGGTCGCCGTCAAGATCGCGCACGGGCACACCGCCGCGGACAGCCTCTCCCCGGCCGAGGCCAGGCGGCTCATCCGGGAGGCGGCGGCGGAGACCGTACGGGGGGCCGGGGAGCTGGCGCCGCTCCAGCTGCCCGAGACCCTGGAGCTGGAGATCGACATGCCGAGCACGCCCGCGGCCGAGATGGGGGCGCAGATCCCGGGCGTGCGCAGGATCGCCGACAAGACGCTCGCCGCTACCTTCGCCACGCCCCGCGAGGTTCTGGGCTGCGTCACGCTCTGCTACCACTTCGCCGCCGAGGCCATGATCAGCCGGATGGCCCTGTTCAGCCGCCGCTAGCGCCGTGACCGGCGGTGGCCGCCATCGTCCGCCCCGGATCGATGGACAACGTCGCCACCACCTTTCAGCGGTATATAGCGAGGAACCCCGGGCGTTCACGCCCGGGAGGAATCGCTTCCCTCGCCTCGCCCGGACGCTAGTCCGGGCGTTTCTGGTTCTCGATGTACTTGATGATCGACAGTGGGCCGTCGCCGCAGGACGCCGCGAAGGGCGACGGTGACCAGAAATGGCCGCCTTCGGTACTTGGTGGGGAAGACCGAATGCGCGTGGAGGCTGTAGGCCTGTAGATCACACTGCGACGTCTGCGGATATCCGGTTTCGGTTTCCATCACGGCGACATGAACCAGCCGATAATGTGTTCGATGTGAAGCTGGTGGTGCAGGTGAGGCTGCGGCCGACGCCCGAGCAGGCGGCGGCGTTGGAGGCGACACTGCGCGCCTGCAACGACGCCGCGAACTTCGCCTCGGTGGCGGCGTTCACGACCGGGGACCGGCGTGAGTACGCGTTGCGCAAGCACACCTATCGCGAGGTGAAAGCGCGCGGGTTGGGGGCGCAGGCCGCCCAGCATGTGATCAAGAAGGTCGCCGACGCCTACACCACACTGAAGGCCAACATCCGGGCCGGGAACCTGGGATCGGAAGGCTCCCGGCGCCGTACGCGGGCCGAGGGCAAACCGATCGTCTTCCGCGCCGGTGCCGCGCAGCCGTTCGATGACCGGTGCCTGTCCTGGGATCACACCGCCCACACGGTGTCGATCTGGACCACGGCCGGCAGGGTGAAGAATGTCGCGTTCGCCGGGTCGGCCGACCAGCTCAAGACGCTCGCCTTGTACCGGAAGGGCGAATCCGACCTGGTCTGCCGGGACGGCATGTGGTTTCTGTACGCGACCTGTGAGATCCCTGATGTTCCGGTCACCGAACCCGACGGGTTCATAGGGGTGGATCTGGGCATCGCCAACATCGCCACCACCAGCGACGGCGCCCGCCACTGCGGTAAGGGACTGAACGCGGTGCGCCACCGCAATCGGGAGCTGCGCCGCCGGTTGCAGGTTAAGGCCACCAGGTCCGCCAAACGGCTGCTGAAGAAGCGCCGCCGCAAGGAGGCGCGGTTCGCCGCCGACACCAATCACCGCATCGCCAAACGCATCGTGACCGAGGCAGAACGCACCGGACGCGGCATCGCCCTGGAAGACCTGGGCGGCATCCGTGACCGGGTACGGCTCCGCAAGCCCCAGCGGGTCACGCTGCACTCGTGGAGTTTCCACCAGTTGGGGAGCTTCATCGTCTACAAGGCGGCCCGGCACGGGGTCGCCGTGATCCATGTGGATCCGGCCTACACCTCCCAGACCTGCTCGGCCTGCGGGCATGTGGACAAGGCCAACCGGCCGGGCCAGGCAACCTTCTCGTGTACGTCGTGCGGCTTCGCTGAGCACGCCGACGTCAACGCGGCCCGCAACATCGCCTCGCGCGGTGTCGTGGGTTGGGCAGTGAGTCACGCTGCCGACGACGCGGCCTGACCTGTACCCGCCAGGTACGGCGAGGAGCTGCGAGCTTGGCCCTTCAGGGCCGAGAAGCTGACTGTGGCGACGTTGTCGAGGTCGCACCGCCGCCTGCCTCAGACGGATGCGGTCTCCCAGACGAACCCGTCCGGGTCGGTGAAGGGCCCGGCACCGCCGCCGATCACGATCCGGTGCGATCCGGCGCCCTCCTGGGAGACACCGGTGTCCTTGGCGAGGGCGCGGCGCGGGTAGAGCGCCAGCGTGACGGCCGACGACGGAGTGTCGAACTCGACATACTTGCCGCCGAAGCTCTTCGCCACGGCCAGGCCGCGGTCGACATAGAACCGCTTGCTCGCCTTGACGTCCGCCACGCCCAACAGGAGCGCGACCTGGTCGATGTGCCGGGCGGCAGGGCCGGTGTCCTTCTTGTTCGAGGTCGCGATCTTGCAGATCGTCCCGTCCGGGGCGCGTACGACGCCGCCGTAGCCCCAGAACCCCTTCGTGGCCGGCTTCAGCGTCGTGGCGCCGGCGTCGAGGGCGGCGCTGATGAGGGCGTCGACGTTGCCCGGCTGGGACGCCACGAGTGACAGCGCGAACCCACGGAAGCCGGTCGTCGGCGCATCCGAGGCGCGTACGTTCACGTAAGACCCCAAACCGAACGCTTCGTAGAAGGCGGCCGCGGCCGCGGGGTCGGGAACTTCCAGGGTGACGGATTCGAAGGAGGTCATGGCAGGTCCTTTTCGCGAGGTGGGTTCGTCGTGGGTCACATCGACCCGCCGTGTGGACATTCACAGCTTTGCTTTCGCCCCGTCCGCTCCACATCCGTGGCGACCACGGAGCCGCCCACGGATCGACAGCACGGATCGACAGCACGGATCGCGGGCGGTGGTCACCACGGATGGGGCCGTGGAGCGGATGCGGCAAACTGGGGCAGTGGCGGCAGAAGTGGCGGGCAGGCACCGCAGGCGCTGGAGCGGATGGCGCCTGAGCCCGGCCCGGTGTGGCAACGGGCCACCTGGATCTGGCACCACTGGTATGTCGCGCTGCGCGCCGAGGCCGCCGTGCTCGCCGGGAGCCCCGGCGCTCGCGACCGTCTGGCTGAGGCCCGGCGGCGCGGCCGCGCTCGCCGACCTCGGCCTCGCCCCGATGGCCCCCGCCCCAACACCGATGATGACCGCAGAGCGATCGTGATGGAGGAAGTGTGGGAACGGAGCAGGACCCGCCCGGAGCGTCCGGACCGGCCGGCCTCGGCGACGCCCGCGCCCGGCGCCGTGGAGTCGGGACCCGCGGGCGGGTGGTCCTGGTCGTGATCGGTGTCGTGGCCGTCGCGTCGGGGGCCGTGGCCGTCGCCCGCGCCGGCCACCGGGCCGACGTTCCCGGGCAGAGCGCGGGGTCGGTGACGCCCGGTACGGCGGAGCGGTCGGCCGGCGCCGCCGATGAGCAGGTCCGGGACGGGCGGGTCCGGGACGCGCGGACGGTGTGGCCGGAGGCGGTCGCGTCGCTCCCGAAGACGTCCGCGGACGGACTCGGCTATCGGCCGGTCACCGCGCTCGGACCCACCGAGATCCTCCTCACCGCGGGGCCGTCGTTCGAGGAGCCGAAGCGGTTAGACGTCTACGACATGAAGACGGGCCGGATCCGGACCCTCACCACGTTGGTCCCGGGAGGTGACGGATACGTCCACGGCGCCGTGGAGGTGGGCGAGGACTACATCGCGTGGTACGGCAGGAGGCCGCGAAACCCGCGGAGCTGGGCGGACTTCTGGGTGGCCCCCCGCCAGGGCGGGGATCCGATCCGGGTCGGCGAGGTGACCGGCGATCTCGCGGGGATCGACCGCTTCGGGGTGGGCGGGGACCACGTCGTCTGGTCGCCCGAGGGCGGCGGCGTCTACCGCATGCCGATCGGCGGCGGCGAGGCCGAGAAGATCCCGGGAATAGACGGGTTGTGGCTGGCGTCGTGGCCGTGGGCCCGCAACGTTCCGGCGGAGAGCGACATCGAGACGGGGCTGCTGGACGCCAACCAGAACGTGCTGGCCGACCTGCGCAGCGGCGTGCGGCAGAACATCATCCCGCCGCCGGGCGCCACCGGCCTGCGCTGCTCCAGGGAGTGGTGCGTCGGCCGTCAGGGCGGGGGAGCCGTCGCCATGCGCGTCGACGGTTCGGACCTGCGGCGCGTGCCGTGGACCATGACCGAGCCGGAGGTCTACGGTGGCCGCTTCGTCGAGGTGTACCGGGACACGACGAGCATGATCTATGACCTCGCCACGGGGAAGGCGGGCGGCATCACGGCGCCCAGCCCGGACGGCAGGTCGGGCTCGTACGGGCAGGGCGCCTCGTCGTCGCCCACCCAGGTCTTCTTCTGGGACGCGAAGCCCGGTGACGACTACGACGTCCTCAACCTGGCCGCGATCCCGGAGCGGGAGTAGGCGTCGTCCGTCCGGCTCTCGCGCCGGGGACGAACATCGTCCGCGCCTGGTCCCGGTACGCCTCGACGGCGTCGCGGGTGTCCTCGGCGATGAGGTCGGCGTTGATCGCGGCGCCGGCCGTCAGGCCCGCGGCGGCGGACGCGATCACCTGAGTCTGTACGTCGGCCACGTTGCCCGCCACCCACACGCCGGGGGCGGCGGTGGCCCCGGTCGGGTCGGCGGGGACCCGGGTGCCGATGACGTGGCCGCCGATCTCCACCTCGACCGTTTCCAGCCCGAGCGACTCCAGCACGTCGGCGCGGGCGGACAGCCGCGACGCGACCACCACCGCGTCGAGCGCGACCACCTCGCCCGAGGCCAGCCGTACGCCGGTGAGCGTGTCGCCGGCCGTCTCCACCCCCGCGACCGGGCCGTCCATGACGACGATCCCGCGCGCCGCCAGCCGCTCGGCCCGCTCCGCGTCCGGCGGCGGGGTGTGGTGCAGCAGGACCAGCACGTCCGGGCTCCACTGCCGCCACAGCTCCGCCTGGTGCCAGGCCAGCGGCCCGGTCGCCAGGACGCCGACGCGCCGGTCGCGGACCTCCCATCCGTGGCAGTACGGGCAGTGCAACACGTCACGACCCCAGCGCTCGGCCAGCCCCGGCACGTCCGGCAGCTCGTCCACGAGGCCGGTGGTCACCAGGAGCCGCCGCGCCCGCACGTGGCGCGCGTCGTCCAGCGTCACCAGGAAGCCGTCGCCGTCCTTCGCGGCGGCCGCGGCCCGCCCGCTGACGATCTGCCCGCCGTACCGGGTCACCTCGTCCCGCCCGGCCGCCGCCAGCTCGGCGGGCGGCGTGCCCTCCCGGCCCAGGTAGTTGTGCACGTGGCCGGCGGGCGCGTTGCGCGGCCGTCCCTCGTCGACCACCAGCACCGATCGCCGCGCCCGGGCCAGCGTCAGGGCGCCGCTGAGCCCGGCTGCGCCGCCGCCCACCACGACCACGTCGTACGTCTCGTCCACCGTGGGACTCCTCTCGCTCGTGGGCGCAACGGTGCTCTCCCGCCTGCTGGGGCGACAAGTTATCTTGCCGATATGGCAAACAACGACGACGCCGCGGTCCTGGCCGCCGTAGGCCCGCGGCTGCGCGCGCTGCGCAAGGAGCGCGGGATCACCCTGACCCAGCTCGCGGAGGCCACCGAGATCTCGGCCAGCACCCTGTCCCGGCTCGAGTCCGGCGAGCGCAGACCCAACCTGGAGCTGCTGCTGCCGCTCGCGCGCGCCTACCAGGTGCCGCTCGACGAGCTCGTCGGCGCGCCGCAGGTCGGTGACCCGCGGGTGCGGTTGAAGCCGATCAAGCAGTGGGACTCGACGATCATGCCGCTGACCCAGCACGCCGGCGGGCCGCAGGCGTTCAAGATGATCATCGACGCCACCCGCAGCACGCCCGACCCGCGTACGCACGAGGGCTACGAGTGGCTGTACGTGCTGAGCGGGAAGCTGCGGCTGGTGCTCGCCGATCACGACATCGTGCTCAAAACGGGGGAGGCCGCGGAGTTCGACACCCGGCTGCCGCACTGGTTCGGCAGCACAGGGGAGGCGCCGGTGGAGGTCCTCAGCCTGTTCGGGCCGCAGGGCGAACGCATGCACGTCCGCGCGAAACCGCGCGGCGTGTCGTCCGGCGACACCGGCCCGGACTGAGGCCCGGCCCCAGCGGACGGCTCCTGCTCGCCAGACGCCGCTGACCAGGCTCTCCCGGTACGGCTACCGCACTGACCCGGGGTCTCCGGAAGCGGCGCTCGTACCGGCTCAGAGTAGGCCCCCGCGAGGCCGGAGAAACAGAACCGTCGTGGTTTTCGATGCTGAGAGTCGTAAAGCCTCACGGCTCTTGGGGATGTGATCCGTGATCGCCAACATTCCTCCTCACATGCATGCCGAACCACCCAGGAGATATCAATGGGGACAGGAAATTCGCGGCACAAGCTGGCGGCACTGGCCGCCTGCGCGCTGAGCGGATCCCTGCTGGCCGGTACGGCCCTCGCCGCCGGACCAGCCGCGTCGGCGGCGTCGGCCTCCGCCGCGTCGCAAGAGACCACACTGCGGGTGAAGATGTCGGGCTCGGGCGTCGACACGCTGAACCCGTTCCTCGCCTTCTTCGACGGCGCCTACGACGTCTTCGCCGCGATCTACCCGACGCTGAACTCGCTGGACGAGACCGGCAAGCCGGGCCCGTACCTGGCGGATTCGTGGACGCAGTCGGACGACAAGCTCACCTGGACGTTCAAGATCCGGGACGGCTTGAAGTGGAGCGACGGCACGCCGCTCACGGCTGAGGACGCCGCCTGGACGCTGAACCTGATCACGACCGACGCGGTCGCGGGCACAGCCAACGGTTCGCTGGTCAGCAACTTCGAATCGGTCACCGCGCCCGACGCGACGACCCTGGTCATCAAGACCAAGGAGCCGCAGGCCAACGTCACCTACGTGAGCGTCCCGCGCAGCGGCATCCCGATCGTGCCGAAGCACATCTGGGAGTCGCAGGCCGAGCACCTCAAGGACTACAAGAACGACACCTTCCCGGTCGTCGGCTACGGCCCGTGGACGCTCACGGACTACAAGCCCGAGCAGTACGCGAAGTTCGACGCCAACAAGGACTTCATCCTCGGCAAGCCCGGCTTCGACCACATGGTCCAGCAGAGCTTCAAGTCGGTGGACGCCGCGGTCGCCGCGCTGCGCAGCGGCCAGCTCGACTACATCAACGGCGTCAACCCGACCCAGTTCAAGGCGCTCCAGGCGGACAAGAGCCTGCTGACCATCCAGGAGGTCGGCAACGGCTGGACCGGCCTGGAGATCAATTACAACGCCCGCACCCGCACCGGCAAGAAGATCGGCACCGGCCACCCGGCGCTGGGCGACCCGGTGCTGCGCCACGCGATCGCGCTCGCCACCGACAGGCAGACGCTGGTCAACAAGGTGCGCGACGGCCTGGCCGTGGTCGGCGCCGGCTACCTGCCCCCGGCCTGGCCGCAGTGGGTCTGGAAGCCGGCCCCCGGCGAGGAGACGCCGTTCGACCTCGACCAGGCGAACAAGATCCTCGACGACGCCGGCTACACCAAGGGCGGCGACGGCGTCCGCGTCGACCCCAAGAGCGGCAAGCCGCTGGAGCTGCGCCTCGGCATCCACTCCGACGACACGGACGACGCGGGCATCTCCAACTACCTCAAGGGCTGGCTGGAGACGATCGGTGTCAAGCTCAAGATCCAGACCCTGAGCATGAGCGCGCTCAACAGCGACCTGGCCAAGGGCGACTGGGACCTGCTGATGGACGGCTGGACCACGGGTCCCGACCCGACCTTCCTGCTCGGCATCCAGACCTGCGCCGCGCTTCCCAAGGACGACGGCACCGCGGGCAACACCGACTCGTTCTTCTGCGACAAGGACTACGACGAGCTGTTCAAGAAGCAGCTCACCACGTTCGATTTGGACGAGCGGGCCAAGACCGTCGGTGAGATGCAGAGCATCCTCTACAAGGCCGACGTCAACCAGATGCACTTCAACGCCAACCACCTCGATGTGGTCCGTACCGACACCGTGACCGGGGTGATCATCGGACAGCCGGACGCGCAGGGCATGTACCCGGCGCAGAGCTACGCGTTCTGGGGCTACCTCAAGGCCACGCCGGCCACCGCCAAGGTGACCGCGGCCAAGGAGGAGAGCGGCGGCAGCGCGCTGTGGATCGGCGGCGCCGTCCTGCTCGTCGTCCTCGTCGGCGGCGGGATCGCGCTCAAGCGCCGCTCAGGCGCGGACGACCGTGAGTAGTCTCACCGCCGCGGGCCTCGCCAAGGCCAAGGGGCAGGGGGTCAAGCGATCCGACCTCCTGCCCTACCTCGGCTCCAAGTTGGCCGCGGCCCTGGTCAGCTTCATGGTCACGCTGGTCATCGGCTTCGTCCTCTTCAGCCTGATGCCGGCCGACCCGGTCCGCACCCTGACCAGGGGCCGCCCCACGAGCGAGGCGCAGCTCGTCCAGATACGCCTCCAGCTCGGCCTGGACGACCCGATCTGGCAGCGGTTCCTCACCTTCGTCGGCAACACGCTCAAGGGTGAACTCGGCTACTCCTGGCAGTTCCAGCAGTCCGTCTCGTCACTGGTGCTCGACCGGCTCGGGCCGACCCTGCTCCTCACGGGCACGGCCACGGTCCTGTCGATCGCGCTGGGCCTGTGGCTGGGCATCCGCAGCGGCTGGCGGCACGGCAGCCTGTTCGACCGGATCGCCTCCGGCACCTCTCTCATGCTGTGGTCGGTGCCGACGTTCTGGCTCGGCATGATCCTGCTGGTCGCCTTCAGCGTGGGCATCGGCCCGATCCCGAGCCTGCTGCCCGCGGGCGGCATGAGCGACCCCTCGCTGCCGCAGGAGGGCTGGGCCCACGTCGTCGACGTGGCCAAGCACCTGGTGCTGCCCTCCCTGACCATGGTGCTGGTGGTCTTCGCCCAGTACGTCACGGTGATGCGCACCTCGATCATCGACGAGATGGGCAGCCCGTACCTGCTGACCGCCAGGGCCAAGGGCCTCACCGACGACGCCGTACGGCGCCGCCACGCGGTGCCGAACGCGCTGCTGCCCTCGGTCACGATGATCTTCATGCACCTCGGCATCCTGGTCAGCGGCGCGATCACGGTCGAGTCCGTCTACTCCTGGCCCGGACTCGGCTACCTGACCTACGAGGCGCTCAGGATCCCCGACCTGCCCCTGCTTCAGGGCACCTTCATCGTCTTCAGCGCGAGTGTGATCATCATGAACCTCCTGGCGGACGTGGTCTACCGCTTCCTCGACCCGAGAGTGCGGGCCCAATGAGACGCGTTCACCAGGGCTTTCACCAGGGCCCTCACCAGGACACTCATCAGGACACTCATCAGGACACTCATCAGGACACTCAGCGAGGTCTTCACCGGGGTGGTGGCCGATGAGCGCCGCCACGAACGCCCCGGCCGCGCTCGACGTCCCGCGCCACCACGCGTTCAGCCGGTTCTGCCGCGCCTTCGCCAAGCGCCCGGCCGGCCTGGCCGGGCTCGGCCTGCTCGTCGCGTTCGGCGTGCTCGCCCTGGTCGCGCCGCTGTTCATCGGCGACGACCAGCTCAACGTCATCAAGGTGGACGGCCCGCAGCTGTCGCCGCCCGTCGACGGCTACCCGCTCGGCACCGACCAGGCGGGCCGCTCGGTCCTGCTGCTGGTCATCTGGGGTTCGCGCGAGTCGCTCAGCATCGGCCTCATCGCGACCGCGCTCACCGTGGTCCTCGGCAGCGCGGTCGGCCTGCTGGCCGGGCACTACCAGGGCTGGATCGGCAAGATCCTCATGCACGTGACCGACTGGTTCATCGCCCTGCCGAGCCTGCCGCTGGCCATCTCGCTCTCGGCCGTGCTCGGCCAGGGCGCGGCGTCGATCACGATCGCCATCGCGGTCACCTCGTGGACCGCGACCGCCCGTCTCGTCCGCGCCCAGACGCTCGCCGTCGAGGCGAGGCCGTTCATCGAACGGGCGAAGGTGCTGGGCGCGGGCAACACGCAGATCATGATCAGGCACGTGCTGCCCAACGTCATGCCGCTGATCCTCGTCTCCAGCACGCTCACCGTCGCCTCGGCGATCCTGTCGGAGGCCACGCTGACCTTCCTCGGCCTCGGCGACCCGACCAGCGTGACCTGGGGATCGATGCTCCAGGCGGCGTTCCTGGGTGGCGCGGTGACGGCGGGCGCGTGGTGGTACCTCATGCCGCCGGGCATCGCGATCCTCATCGTCGTGCTCGGCTTCACGCTCGTCGGCCGCGCCGTCGAGCACGTGCTCAACCCGAGGATGGTGGGCCGATGACGGCGACGGATCGGAGTCAGGCGACGGAGGAGCGGGCCGGAGTCCCCATGCTCGACGTCCGCGACCTGCGGGTGAGCTACCGAGGCGGCGAGCGGGCCATGCCCGCCGTACGCGGGGTGAGCTTCACCCTCGACCGGGGCCAGACCCTCGGGATCGCGGGGGAGTCGGGATCGGGCAAGTCGACGATGGCGCTCAGCCTGCTGCGGCTGCTGCCGTCCTCCGCCGAGGTGAGCGGGCAGGTTCTGTTCGAGGGCGAGGACCTGCTGACCGCCAAGTGGGCGCGGCTGCGCGCGGTGCGCTGGTCGGCCGCCTCCGTGGTGTTCCAGGGTGCGATGAGCGCGCTCAACCCCGTGCGCACGATCGGCGAGCAGATCTGCGAGCCCATCCTGCTGCACGACAAGATCGGTCAGAAGGCGGCGCGTGCGCGGGCCGCCGAGCTGCTCGACAGTGTCGGCGTGCCGTCGCGGCGGCTCGGCTCCTACCCGCACGAGTTCTCCGGCGGCCAGCGCCAGCGCATCATGATCGCGATGGCGCTGGCCTGCCGGCCCGATCTGATCATCGCCGACGAGCCGACCACCGCGCTCGACGTCATGGTCCAGGCGCAGGTGCTGAACCTGCTCGGCGAGCTGGTACGCGAGTCGGGCATCGGCGTCATCATGATCAGCCACGACCTGTCGGTGCTGTCGCACATGTGCGAGCGGCTGGCCGTCATGTACGCGGGGCAGATCGCCGAGATCGGCCCGTCCAAGCAGCTCATCTCCGAGCCCCGGCACCCGTACACGCGGGCGCTCGGCCGGGCCTTCCCGACGATCGGCGACCCGGCCTCGCGGCTCGCGCCCGCCGGGCTGCCCGGCGATCCGCCCACGCCGTCCGAGCTGGCCAAGCTGGACGAGAGCAGGGGCTGCGCCTTCGAGCCGCGCTGCCCCGAGGCCGTGGACGCCTGCCGTACCGAGACCGTGGAGCTGTGGCCGAGCGGCCCCGGGCGCGAGGCCGCGTGCCTGCGCGTGCTGGAAGGGAGCGGCGCGTGAAGCCCGTGCTGGAAGTTCGCGACCTGATGGTCACCTACCCGGCGCGGCGAGGGGCCCCGCCCGCGCGCGCCGTCGACGGAGTGAACCTGCAGGTACGGCAGGGCGAGATCGTCGCGCTCGTCGGCGAGTCGGGATGCGGCAAGTCCACGCTGGCCAGGGCCCTGGTCGGGCTGGTGAAGCCCACCAGCGGACAGGTGCTGAGCGACGGCGAGCCCCTCGGCTACTCCGCCGCCGCGCTGAAGGCCTACCGCCGCCACACCCAGCTCGTGCTGCAGGACCCGGGCGGCGCGCTCAACCCCAGGCAGAACGTCTTCGACGCCGTCGCGGAAGGGCCCCGGCTGCACGGCCTGACCGATCAGCTCGGCGAGCGCGTGCACACCGCGCTGGCCAAGGCGGGGCTGCGGCCGCCCGAGCAGTTCGCGGGCCGGTTCCCGCACGAGATGTCCGGCGGGCAGCAGCAGCGCGTCGTCATCGCGGGCGCGCTCGCGCTCGAACCGTCGGTCATCGTCGCCGACGAGCCGGTGGCCTCGCTCGACGCCTCCGTCAGGGGCGAGATCCTCAAGCTGATCCTGGAGCTGCGCGACTCGCTCGGCCTGTCCGCGCTGGTCGTCAGCCACGACCTCGGCCTAGCCTGGAACATTGCGGACCGCGTCGCCGTCATGTATCTCGGCAGGATTGTCGAGACCGGGACGGTCGAGGAGGTCCTGCTGCGCCCCAAGCACCCGTACACGCGGGCCCTGCTGTCGGTGCTGCCGGACTCCGGCGAACCGCCCGTGCTGCTCACCGGCGAGCCGCCGGACCCGACCTCCGTCCCCGGCGGCTGCCGCTTCCACCCCCGATGCCCGCTCAGGGCGGCCGAGAAGGACGCGCGATGCGACGGTGAGGACCTGCCGGTCCTGACCGGCGACCCGTCGGCGTCCAGCCTCGCCGCCTGCCACCTCGTCCAGTGAAGGAGACTCTCTCTGTGACCGACTTCCTCCACCCGCCCGCCCTGCGACCCGGCGCCCGCGTCGCCGTCATCGCCGCCAGCAGCCCGCCCAACCAGGCCAACCTCGACCGCGGCCTGGCCGCCATGGAGGAGGTCGGCCTCAAGCCCGAGGTGTTCGCCTCCTCGCGGGTCGGCGGCACCGAGTACGACTACCTGGCGGGCGACGACGTCCTGCGGGCGAGCGACCTGACCAAGGCCCTCGGCGACCCGGCCTTCGACGCGGTCTTCTGCGCCGGCGGCGGGTACGGCATGCAGCGCACCCTGGAGCTGGTCGACTGGTCGAAGATCGACGCGACCAAGCCGAAGGTCGTGGTGGGCTACTCCGACGTGACCGCGCTGCTGGAGGCGATCGCGGTCAAGCTCGGCTGGGTGTCGCTGTTCGGGCCCATGGTCGCCTGCGACGGCTTCTACCAGGGGCCGGGGGAGTACGACTTCGACGAGCTGATGAAGCTGCTCTTCCACCCGGAGACGGTGACCGAGCTGGTCTTCCCCGACGCGAGGACCGTCGTGCCCGGCATCGCGGAGGGCCACACGCTGGGCGGAACCGCCACGCTGCTGGCCGCCTCGCTCGGCACCGACACCTCGCTGCCCGCCCGAGGGGCGATCCTCTTCCTCGAGGACGTGGACGAGGAACTGTTCCGGATGGACCGCTACATCACCCAGCTCCGCCGGGCCACGTACAGCGACGGCGTCGCGGGGATCCTGCTCGGCACGTTCACCAACTGCGGCGAGCCGCGCGACGTGGAGCGCATGCTGGTGGAGCGGCTGAGCGATCTCGGGGTGCCGGTCCTCGCCGGGGCCGACATCGGGCACGGGATCTCGATGCAGACCTACCCCATCGGCGTCAAGGCCCAGCTCGACACCGAAGCCGGGAAGCTGCGCTTCCTGGAGCCGATCCTCACCTCCTGAGGGCCCTGATCGCCCCCGGTCACGGACCGTGGGCGATCGCGGCGCCGGTCCGCGGCACGGCACGTCGGGTGCCGCGACGCGGACCGGTGGCCCGCTGTCCCGGCGGTTCGGCGCGACCTCAGGCGAGGGCGACCAGATCCCGGTACTCCTCGCTCCACAGGTCCTCGTCGGCGTCCGGGAGCAGCAGGACGCGCTCCGGGCGCAGCGCCTCGATCGCGCCCACGTCGTGGGTGACCATGACGATCGCCCCCGGGTAGGTGCCGACCGCCGCGAGGATCTCGCCCCGGGACGCGGGGTCGAGGTTGTTGGTGGGCTCGTCCAGCAGCAGCACGTTCGCGCCGGAGTGGACCAGGCCCGCCAGGGCGAGACGGGTCTTCTCGCCGCCGGACAGGACCCCGGCCCGCTTGTCGGCGTCGTCGCCGGTGAACAGGAACGCGCCGAGCACCCGGCGCACCTCGCCGTCGGTCAGGTGCGGAGCCGCCGCGGCGAGGTTCTCCCGTACGGTCAGCGCCGGATCGAGGGTGTCGTGCTCCTGGGCGAAGTAGCCGAGGCGCAGGCCGTGGCCGTGCACCACGCGCCCCCCGTCGGGCTTCTCGTGCCCGGCGAGGATGCGCAGCAGGGTGGTCTTGCCCGCGCCGTTCAGGCCGAGGATCACCAAGCGGCCGCCCCGGTCCACGACCAGGTCGACGCCGGTGAGGACCCGATGATTGCCGTACGCCTTGGTCAGGCTGATCGCGCCGAGGGGCGTCTTCCCGCAGGGGGCGGGCTCGGGCAGCCGGATGCGGGCCACCTTCTCCGCGTGCCGGACCGGTTCCAGGTCGGCCAGCATGCGGTCGGCGCGGCGGGCCATGTTCTTCGCCGCCACGGCCGTCGCCACGTTCGAGCGCATCTTGTCCGCCTGGGCGTGCAGGGCGGCGGCCTTGCGCTCGGCGTTCGCCCGCTCCCGGGTATGGCGGCGCTCGTCGGCGTCACGCTGGGCGAGGTGGGCGGCCCATCCGGTGTTGTGCACGTCTACCGTGGCGCGGTGCGGATCGAGGTGGAAGACCCGGTTGACGACGCCCGCCACCAGGTCGATGTCGTGGCTGATTACCACCAGTCCGCCCCGGTGGTCGAGCAGGAACCCGCGCAGCCAGGCGACCGAGTCGGCGTCCAGGTGGTTGGTCGGCTCATCGAGCAGCAGCGTGCCGTGGTCGGCGAACAGGATCCGGGCCAGCTCCACCCGGCGCCGCTGACCGCCGGAGAGCGCGCCCACCGGCTGGTCGGTCACCCGCGCGGGCAGCCCGAGGCCGGCGGCGACGCGGGCCGCCTCCGCCTCTGCCGCGTACCCGCCGCGGGCCTGGAACTCGGCCTCCGCGCGGGCGTAGGCGTTCATCGCCCACTCCTGCGCCGCCGGGCTCGTCGCGTCGGCCATCGCCGTCTCGGCGGCCCGCAGGGCGCGGACGGCCCGGTCCAGGCCCCGGGCGGACAGGATCCGGTCGGTGACCGTGGCCGTGGGATCGGCCGCGCGGGAGTCCTGCGGCAGGTAGCCCACCGCGCCGGTACGGACGACGGTCCCGGCGGCGGGCTGCGCCTGCCCGGCCAGGATGTTCATGAGGGTGGTCTTGCCCGCGCCGTTGCGGCCGACCAGGCCGATCCGGTCGCCGGGGGCGATGTGGAAGGAGATCTCGGACAGCAGCAGACGGGCGCCGACGCGCACGTCGAGGTCGCGAACGGTGATCATGGGATAACGCTCCGGAAAAGCAAAAGGACACACGGGTGGCGTGGAAGCGGGTCCTTGAGCTAGGAAATCCGGGGCGTAGACATAACGGACAGGCTAACGGGCTCCACCCGGTGACCGCATCCGAAATAAGCGGTGCCGCCCGGCACCACCGCGCATACCGCGGTGGTGGTAGGGCGGAACACTCCCGGGGGCGGATGCGCCTATGATGCGCCGGGTGGGACCCTCGAGACATGGACACCGCGATACCCGTCATTGCCTTGTCTCCGGTGTCTCCGGCGCGGACCTGACGCGGCCCCCGAACCCCGGCCGCCCTCCCGGCGGTCTTCCCGCCCCCGGCAAGCTGTACGGCGTGGCCTTCGTGGGCGGTCAGCGGCGCACCCACCGGTGATCACCAGTCGAAACTCCGCCCATGACCTGGGCGGGTTCCATCAACTCTCATAAAGGAACACGATGAAGAAGCTCTACTATGCGGCCCTCGTCTACATGGCGCTCGGGTTGGCCGGCGGGCTGTACTACCGCGATCTGACCAAGGCGAACGATTTCACCGGTCAGACGCAGCTCGGGGTCGTCCACACCCACCTGCTGGTGCTGGGCATGTTCTTCTTCCTCATCATGATCCTGTTCGAGCGGGCGTTCGCCCTGTCGAAGAGCAGGTTGTTCGGCTGGTTCTTCTGGATCTACAACGCCGGGCTCGTGATGACGGTGACGATCATGACGGTGCACGGCACCCTGACCGTCCTGGGCAAGACCTCCGGTGCCGCGCTCGCGGGCATCGCCGGGCTGGGACACATCCTGCTCACCGTCGCCCTGATTCTCTTCTTCGTCTGCCTGCGCGGCCGCCTCTTCCCCAAGTCCGCCGAGGACGCGGCGGACCGGCCGGCCGTGGCGGACGGCTCGGCGGTGGCGTAGGCCGGAGCGGCGCCGGTACCCCGGCCGGGTCTCCCCGACCCGGCCGCACGGTCGCCCCGGTCCACCTGGTCACCTGGTCCACCCGGTCAGCCGGTCACCGCGGTCGGCCGGTCAGTGCCACCACGGGTCGGGCCCGGTCGAGTTGTTGATCAGGTATGAGCGGCGGCGGAGGAACCGGCTCAGGGAAGCGGGCCCCATCCTCGAACCGCCGAGCCCGGAGGAGTTGAAGGAGTTCTTCTCGCCCTCGTGGACGAACGCGGTCAGCCCCGAGTCGTTGACGCTGACCGCTCCGACGAGGAGGCGGTCCGCGACCGACAGCGCGCTCGCGGAATCGGAGGCGAACACCGCCGCCGACAGCCCGTAGGAGGAGTCGTTCGCCAGCTCCACCGCGTGATCGGCGTCGCGGACGCGCATGACCGGAACGATGGGACCGAACGTCTCCTCGGTCATCACGAGCATGCCGTGATCGACGTCGGTCAGGACCGTCGGCAGGCACCACCGGCCGCCGCCGAGACGTTCCATCCGCCCTCCGCACCGGACGGTGGCCCCCTTCTCCAGGGCGTCGGTGAGATGACGCTCGATCACCGCCGCCTGCGCGGGATCGATCAGCGGGCCGATCTGGCCGTCACCCGGCCCCGGATACGCCAGCGTGAGCCGCCCGGCCTTGCGGACGAGCAGGTCCAGGAACTCCTCGTAGGCGGCCTCCTCAACGTAGACCCGCTCGATCGACAGGCATGACTGACCCGCGTTGGCCGTCGCCCCCCACAGGACGGACGAGCTGGCCCGGTCGAGGTCGGCGCCCGCCAGGACGATCGCGGGATCCTTGCCGCCCAGCTCCAGGAAGGCCGGTATGAACGCCTCGGCGGCAGCGGCGGCGACGATCCGCCCGGTCGGGACGCTGCCGGTGAAGGCGACGGCGTCCACGAGGCGCACGATGCTCGCGCCGGTGGCTCCGTCGCCTTCGACCATCGTGATGACGTCGGCGAGGTCGGGCACCTGGGCGGCGGTCTTCATCAGCGGAGCGATGAAACGGGGCGTCACCTCGCTCGGCTTGGCCAGTACCGCGCAGCCCGCGGCCAGGGCGGGGATCGCGTCGATCAACCCGAGAAGGAGCGGGAAGTTCCACGGGCTGATCACGCCGACGAGGGGATAGGGAACACCGGCGCCGCGGATCTCGATGCCGGGGATCGCCGCCTGGAGCGGAGGCGGCGGCGTCAGCAGCTCCGGGGCCTGACCGGCCCATCGTTCCAGCATGCCGAGGACGCTGCCGACTTCCAGCACGGATTCGGTGAGCCGTCCGGTGTCGGAGGTCAGCGCCGCCACGAGCTCGTCCTGAGCCCCGGCGATCTCCTCCCGCCAGGTTAGGAGAGCCGCCGCGCGCCGCTCGGCGGGGAGGGCCGCCCAGCGGGGCTGTGCGGCGCGGAGGCGGGCCGCCGCCTCGGCCAGTTCCGCCGGCGCGGGCGGGCACAGCTCGCGATGGATCTCGCCGGTGCGCGGATCCCGGACCTGGTACGTCCCGCCGGTCACGCGATCACGCCCGCGGTGCGCAACCGGGCGATCGTCGCCGCCTGGCGCTCTTTGAACCACGAGCGATCCGGCACCGTTCCATCGAGCTCGTTGGGCCGCTCTCCCTCGTGGCGGGCGTACTCGGCCGCCCACAGTGCGGGTTTGGCGCGGGAGAGCAGGTTGCCCATGCCGGGACGGCTCCGGAAGCGGCGCAACGCGCCGAGATCCAGCTCGGCACTGGCGACCAGACTCTCTCCCGGCCCGGCCTGCGCCAGCACGCGCCCCTCGAAGTCGATCAGTTCGGAGCCGCCGGAGGTGGAGTCGGCGGGGATCGGGATGCCGGTGAGGCCGCCGCTGTTGGCCGACACCACGTAGGAGAGGTTCTCGAGCGCACGCGCCCGGCGGGCGATCGCCTTCGGCGTGAGCATCGGGCTGGACGCTTCGGAGGTGGGGTGGCACAGCACCTCCGCCCCGCGCAGGGCCAGGGAGCGGGCCAGCTCGGGGTAGAGGATCTCCTCGGAGGCGACGGCGGCGAGGTTGCCGATCGGGGTGCGCGCGACCGGCAGCAGGGCGTCGGCCCCGTGAACGTCGAGGTAGCGGTCCCACACGTCGTACGGCGTGGGCGAGTACATCGAGTACAGCCGGCGGCACCGCAGCACGATGTCACCCGCCGGGTCGATGATGAACGAGGCCTGGAAGTACAGATCGGGGAAGTGCTCATCGGTTTCGTACGCGTTGCCCGCGAGGTAGACGTCCTGGTCGCGGGCGATGGCGGCGAGCGCTTCGTACTCCGGGCCGTCCGGAGCCAGCGCGGCTTTCTCCCGCCAGGCGGGGATCGACTCACCCAGCGGGAATCCGGTCAGCGCGTACTCGGGGAGCACGACCAGCCGGAGGTCCGGTCCGATCCACTGTTTGGAGCCCCTGACCTGGACGGCGATCCGGGACACGGCGGCCTTCATGGCCGCGCGGGCGTCGTCGACGGACATCCCGCTCACCGCATGGGTGGTGGTCTGGAGTGCGAGCGCGCGATACGAGAGGTTCACCACTGGCCTTCCAAAAATGAAACCGCGTTCCTCTCTACGGAAAGTAGCATTCCGGTGCGTATGGGGGGAAGCGCGAAGCCAGGACGACGGCCGGGCCCGATGAACGATCGGGCCCGACGAACCCCGGGCTCAGGGGCGCTCGCTGGTGAGCCTCCCGTCGACCATCGTGAGAACGGTGTCCACCAGGCCGAGTGTGGCCAGGTCATGGGTGACCATCACGGTCGCCAGGGAGTTCTCCTTGGTCAGCTTGGCGAGCAGGGAGACGACCTGCTCCCCGCGCCGGTGATCCAGCGCGCTGGTCGGCTCGTCCACGAGCAGCACCTCCGGCCGGTTCATCAGGGCGCGGGCGATGTTGACCCGCTGCCGCTCGCCGCCGGAGAGCTGGTGCGGCCGCTTGTGCTTCTTGTCCACCATGTCCACGGCGGCGAGCAGCTCTTGGGCGCGTACGGTCGCCTCGCGGACCGAGGACCCCGAGATGTGCGCCATGACCAGGAGCTGCTCCAGCGCGGTGAGCGAGGCGAGCAGGTTCGACTGCTGGAAGACGATCCCGATGTGGTCGCGGCGGACGCGGGTCCTGGCCGCCTGGCCGACCGAGGTCACGTCGTGCCCGGCCACCGACACCTTCCCCGAGGCCGGGGTGATGAGCGTGGCGGCGACGGCCAGCAGGCTGGACTTGCCCGAGCCCGACGGGCCGACGACGGCGGTGAACTCGCCGGCCGCCACGCTGAGGTCCACATGGTCGAGCGCGGTCAGGGTGCGGTCGCCGTCCGGGTAGGTGAGGACGACGTCGTCGAGCCGGAGGGTCATCGCGAGGCTCCAAGGGCGGTCAGCGGGTCGACAGAGGTGATCTTGCGGATGGCCAGCGCGGCGCCGGCGGCACCGAGCAGGATCATCACCGCGACGGGGACGGCCGTCGTGGCGGCGGACAGCACGAACGGCACCGTTCCCTTGGCCAGCGCGCCGGCGCCCGCGCCGAGCGCGCCGCCGATCCCCGCGCCCAGCAGCAGCACGATGACGGCCTGGGCGAGCGCGTCGCGCAGCAGGTAGCCCGTGCTCGCGCCGAGCGCCTTCAGCACGGCGACGTCGGCGCGGCGCTGGATCGTCCACACGGTGAAGAACGCGCCGATGACCAGCGCGGAGATCGCGAACAGGAATCCCCGCATGAGCTGGAGCGACCCGTTCTCCGAGGAGAAGGAGCCGATCGCGGCCGGGGCGTCCGAGAGCGGCACGGTGACGGTGCCCGCCCGCTGGTCGGCGGCGGCCAGGCCCGAGGCGTCGGTGGTGCGCAGGGCGAGCACGGTGGCGACCGTGTCCGCCTCGCTCTGGCGGCTGATCCACTGCCAGTCGCCGATGCTCATCCAGGCGACCGGGGTGTGGCTGTAGGAGGCGGTGGGACCGGTTCCCGCGACGATGAAGTCCCGGCCGAAAATCTGCACCTTGGCCCCTGCGGCCAGCCCGCTGTCCTTCGCCAGGGCCGAGGAGAGCACGATCTTTCCGGTGTCCACGGCGCCGCCCGCAGTGCCGCCCGACGTGCCGCCCGCAGTGCCGCCCGCAGTGCCGGCCAGCGCGCCGCCGGGCTCGACGCCGAACAGCGCGGCCGCCGTGCTTTGTCGGCCGTCCGGACCGGAGGTGAGCCGGCCCATGCTGACGCCGAGTCGCTCGGCGGAGACGCCCTTCACCTCCTTCCACGCCTGCCACGTCTGCTCGCTGATCCGGCTGTCGGAGAAGGAGGGCTTGCCGGGCTTGCCGTCCGGACCCTCGGCGACGGAGAAGACGATGCGGTCGCTCGGCAGTCCGGTCACCGCCGAGATGTTCTCCTGGGCGAGACCGGCGGTCAGGCCGGACAGCATGGTCACCAGCAGCGTGATGAGCAGGACGACGGCGCCCATGAGAGCGAAGCGTCCTTTCGCGAAACGTAGGTCCCTGAGCGCCACGAACACAGCGCGTTCCCCCGTCGGATGTCGGTTGATCTGTCGTCGTCCAGCATCCGGGTGCACCCCTTTCCCCGGCGTCGTACGGACGGTCGGGCCGCGACCTTCCTTTGATCCGGAGAGAAATCCATCTTTCGGACGATGCGGCATCAGCCGTGGAGAGAAGTGGCGAGCAGGGCGGCCCGTCCCGGTGCCGGCCGGGACGTACGGCGCGGGCCTCTCCCGTACACGCCTGTTCCATTCAGAGGAAACATGTTTCAAACTGAGGGAGAAATGGGCGGCCGGGTGATGTTCGGGGGATCTCCGCGAGACCCGTACAGGCGAACGGCGAAGGAGCAGGCGTGATCTATCTCGTCTATCGGATGCGGCTCACCGAGAGCGCGCGGCGGGACATGAAGGCGTTCTGGAAGTGGCTGGAACAGCGGGAGAGCTGGTTCTACCGCGACCTGCCGATGGTCAAAGAGGTGCGCTGGTACTACAGCGTCGTCGGCGACGTCTACGTTCTGGAGAACTGGGCGGCCTTCGAGGACGAGGCGGGCTGGGGGGCCTACCGCGCCGCGCTGGCCGATCTGAAGGCGGACGACTCATGGGAGACGGAGCGGGTGTCCCAGGAATCGTGGTGGGATTTCCTTGACACAAGGATCGTCACCGACACGCCCGTTCCCGTGGGGTTCTCGCGGGACTGAACGTGCCGGCGCCAGTTAGGGGCTGAGATTCCGATGGACACCATCAAGCCGTTGCACAGTCGTGCGGCGGAATCCTCCAGTCAGACGGTCGCGACCGTCCAACGTGCCGCGGACGTGCTCGTGCTCTTCGCCGCCCCGGGATCCGTCACGCTCGGCGTCACGGAGATCGCGGAGCGGCTCGGCATGTCCAAGGCAGCGGTTCATCGGATCCTGGCCTCGCTTCGCCTGCACGGGTTGATCGACCTGGACGAGAGCACCCGGCGATACTCGCTCGGGGTGACGGCCATGCGGCTCGGGCTGGCCTACCTCGACAGGATCGACGTGCGCAAGCTGGCGGCGCCCGAACTGCTGACCCTGTCCAGGTCGCTGTCCGAGACGGCGACGCTGTCGATTCGCACCGGAACGACGCGGGTCTATGTGGACCAGGTGACCCCGAGCCGGGAAGTGATCATGTCGGTCTCTCTCGGGGTCCCCTATCCACTGCATGCCGGCGCGTCTTCCAAGGCGTTTCTGGCCTTCCTCTCCGACGAGGAGATCGACACGTACCTGAGAACCGTTCCGCTGGCCCGGCTGACCGAACGCACCCTGGTCCACGCCGATGTGCTGCGCAAGGAGATAGCGGGCATTCGCGACCGCGGGTACGCGAAATCCAACGCCGAACGTCAGCCGGGTTCGGCTTCGGTCGCCGCGCCGGTTTTCGACCACCACGGCCGGCCGGCCGGCGTTGTCAGCGTGTGCGGGCCGCTGGAGCGGTTCAGGGACGAGGCGGAGCAGTGCGCCGAGGCGCTGCTCGAGTCGACGAACCGGATCTCGGCCCAGATGGGCCACCTCCAAGCCGGAACGAAGTGACGCCCGCGTCGGCCGCACGCGTCCTGCTGTGATGCGGCCGCCGCCCCCACGCCATCTCTCCAGCCATCTCTCCATGTCGTGACTCCACGCAGCCCCGCCCGAGCCCCCGCGCCGCCCCATGCGTGAAACGCTCGCCCGTCGCGTACGGCGAAGCCCGCGACGCTCCGACGCCGCGGGCCCGGCCGGGTGCCCACGAGGGCGCTCGCCCTACTCCATGCCGTCCTACATGCCGTCGGAGTCCCAGCGGCCGCGGGAGCGGCTGCGGACCGGAAGCGTGGAGATGATCGGGGCGGGAATGGGGTCGCCGGGCTTCCAGGGGCGGCCCTGGCCCCGGTTGTGCGCGCCGGCGTCGGTGCGCTCGTCCCGATGCTCCAGTGAACCGGGGTCGGCGCCCCAGCCCGCTCGTAAACCGTGCTCGTGCTCGTGCTCGTGGTGGTCGTGCTCGTGCTCGTGGTGGTCGTGCTCGTGCTCGTGACTGTGCTTGTGGTCATGGTCGTGGCCGTGCTCATGATCGTGCTCATGGTGGTGGCCGTGCTCACCGCCGTGGCCGCCCTGGAGACCGGCGGCGTCGAGGGCCTTGGCCATCGCGATCAGGCTCTTGTCGACGCCCTCGCCGCTCGGGACGTAGTCGGCGTCGTCCGCACCCTGCTCCCGTTGGTAGCGCACGGACGCGGCGAGATCGGCCAGGTCGCGCTCGCTGCGCCGGGCCGAGCCCTTCCCGAGGTCGTGCGACGACTGCGACCAGCGCATCCGGGTGCCGCCCGGGCCGTAGTTGACCGCCTCGCCGCCCCAGCGGATCCACTCGTTCTGGGTGTACCAGTTGAACAGCTCGCCGTCGGAGCGCAGCAGCATGGTCATGCCGCCCTCCATGGTGGTGAAGTGGCCGTGCTTCACCCGGGCCGGCCGGAAGAAGTAGCTGCCCTGGTCGAGGGTGCCGAAGTTGTACTCCATGTGCCCCTGCGTGGTGTACGCCTCCTCGTAGCAGGGGTGGTGGGCCAGGCGGTGGTCGGTCCAGCCCTCCTGGCAGTACACCAGCCGGGTGTAGAACCCGGTGACTGGATCGACGTGCAGATATTTGATGAAAAGTCCGGGCATCGGACCGGGGTTCGGTACCGCGTCCCACGTCATGGCCTCGGTGTCGATGACGGTGACGTCCTCCCGCGCGCCGGCCCAGCGCGGGGCGTTCACATCGTCCACGGGGTCGAATCCGGCGTCGCCGTACTCGCGGTAGTGCAGGATCCGCGTCCCCTCGGCGAACGTGATCGCGTCGGTGGGCACGCCCTTGGGCGCGTGGACGTACCCGCCCTTGCCGATCTCGCGGCCGCCGTACGTCATCGAGCCGTCGAGCACGTAGTACTCGGTGTCGGCGTGGTGGATCCCGGGGCCGCGACCCCAGCGGGTGTGGAAGTCGACGCGCAGCGACGAGGAGCCGTCCTCCTCGTCCACCGAAAGCCGGCGCTCACTGGCCCGTCCCTCGCCGCCGACGAGTTCGGCCGCATGCCAGACGTAGTCGTCGTCATGGATCAGTTCGACGTGCGGGCGCATTCAGGCATCCTTTCCGAGCTCGCGCTTGAGAGCCTTCCCGGCACTGTCGCGCGACGGTTTCAGCACGTAGGGCACGGTTTTGGGAATCTTGTAGCCGGTGAGGCAGGAGCGGAGGCGGGCCGGGCTCTCATGCCACGACGCGCGTCTCGTTGATCAGCGTGCGCTGGACGCAGGTGCCGCCGCTGATCCACTGCCAGACGCGGTTCCGGTTGTTCCCGTCCTCGCTCAGCACGATCAGCTCGAACAGCCGCAGGTCGGTGCCGCTTTCCTTGTAGATCCACGACAGATAGATCGTGCTGTCGTCGACGCCCCAGAACTCGCCCTTGAGCCGGTCGGTGTCGAAGGCGCAGCGGCCTCCGCCCAGGTACGTGCCCGGGAAGCGGTGCTCTTCGGTCCTGCCGTCGTCCCAGGTGTAGACGTTGACCTGGTTGTAGTCCCATCCCTCGGTTCCGTCGCCCAGGGTGCAGGTGAGCCGGGACCGGTGCGAGTCGATGATCTTCCCGGCCGGGTCGACGTGGATGTAGGTGCCTTCCCATTCGCCCTCGTGCCGAGCGAGCAGCGGCATTTCTTCCCTGATGCCCATGGTGATCCTTTCGCTAGGAGAGGCCGGCTCCGACGAGGCTGCCGATGCCGAAGGTGGCCGCCGCGGCGATCCCGCCCAGCAGCAGTTGGCGCAGCGCTCCCCGCCACCAGGGGCGCGCCGTCAGCCGGGCGACGAGCGCGCCGGCGCCGAGCAGGCCGAGCATGCTGACCACCGCGGCCACGGCCAGCCCGGTCGCGCCGAGTATGAACGGCAGCACCGGGATGATCGCCCCCAGGGCGAAGGCCGTGAAAGAGGAGAACGCGGCGACGTAGGGCGAGGGGAGGTCGTCCGGATCGACGCCCAGCTCCTCGCGGACGTGGACGCGCCAGGCCAGCTCGGGCTGCTCGGTGAGCTGCCTGGCGACGCGCTCCGCGGTGTCCGCGTCCAGTCCGCGCGCCTCGTACAGGGCGATGAGCTCGGCCAGCTCGCCGTCGGGGTTGCGCTCCAGCTCGGCCTTCTCGATGTCGATCTCGGCCCGCATCAGCTCGGTCTGGGACGCGACCGAGGTGTACTCGCCCGCGGCCATGGAGCAGGCGCCGGCCGCCAGCCCGGCCAGCCCGGTCACCACCACGATCGCGTTGGGAGCGCCGCCGCCCACCACGCCGCTGATGAGGGCGAAGTTGGAGACGAGCCCGTCCATCGCGCCGAACACGGCAGGCCGCAGCCAGCCGCCGGTGACGTCGCGGTGGTGCTGGTGCTTCTCGACGGGGGGAAGGGCCGTTTCCACGCTCATATGCATCCTTTCCGCCTGCCTTGCCAGGGGACGCAGGTCGGGAAATCGGGGGGCGTGCAAGCTCTTGTTTTACGACACTATGTCGTGAAACAGTGTTCCGCAAGTGACTCGGGGACTCGATCGGGATCGTTTCGGATCAAGGGAGGCACTCATGCCCCGCAACCGTTCACCGCGCGCATGGCTGGTCACCGCACTGGCCGTCATCCTCGCCCTCGCCTTCCCGCTCGCCGGCGAGGCCACCGCGCAGGGCAAGCCGAAGCTGACCGCGAGCCAGAGCGCCGACCTCACGCCGGGAACCGAGATCACGGTGACCGGAACGGGGTTCACGCCGAAGACGACCCTGTTCGTCGCTCTCTGCGACACCAAGCAGCCCCCCGGGAAGGCGTGCGACACGGGGAACTTCGCCCGGGTCACCACCGACGCCGAGGGCCGGCTGGAGACGACGATGACGCCGGTCGCCGTCTTCGGTTCCACGGACTGCGCCGCGACGACCTGCGCCCTCATGACGAACGACCCCGCCAACCCGCGGGACATCACCAACTTCACGCAGCTTCCTCTCACCTTCGCCGCCGGCGCCGCGAGCCCGGCAGCGTCGGTGGCGCCCGCCGAGCCCCCCGCCTCCGCTCCGGAGTCCACCCCCTCCACCGCCTCCGCGGCGGCGGACGACGGCGGGGCGCCCTCCGTCGTCCTCATCGTGGTCATCGCCGTCGTGCTCCTCGTGGTGGCCGTGGCCGTCGTCCTCTTCGTACGGGGCCGCGCGGCGCGGCACTAGCAAGCACATCGCGGGCGGGCCGGTGGACGCCGGCCCGCCCCTACGCCTGTACGGGGATTACGGGGATCTCGCCGTCGCGCAGGCAGGCGCTGTGCCGGTCGCTGGGCCGGTCGCCGACGGCGAGCAAGGGCGGGACCCGCTCCCTGCAGCCGTCCGCGACGTACGGGCAGCGAGGGTGGAAGGCGCACCCGGGAGGCGGATGGACGGCCGAGGGGACCTCTCCGGTGAGGGCGACCAGGCCCCGTCGGGCGGGATCGGGCACCGGCACGGCGGCCAGCAGCATGCGCGTGTAGGGATGGCGCGGCGCGGTGAAGACCTGCTCGGCGGGACCCTGCTCGACGATCCTGCCGAGATACATGACGGCGATCCGGGTGGCGAGGTGCCGGGCGATGTCGAGCTCGTGCGTGATGAGCACGTAACTCAGGCCGAGCGAGGCCCGCAGATCCAGCAGCAGATTGATCACGGTCGCCTTGACGCCCACATCCAGGCTGGCCGTCGGCTCGTCCAGGACGATCGCGCGCGGCCGGGCGGCGAGCGCCCTGGCCACGGTCACCCGCTGCAGCTCCCCGCCGCTCACCCCGCTTGGGCGGCGGGCGGCGTAATGCGCGGGCAGGCCGACCTGCTCCAGCAGCTCGGCCACGCGCGCGGCCCGCTCGGCGCGGGACGGGCACAGGCCGTGCACGGCGAGGGGCTGGCCGACACTGTGGCCGATGGTCTTGCGCGGGTTCAGCGCCGACCAGGGGTTCTGCGACACGAACTGCACGTGCCGGCGCGTCGCCCGGTCCATGCGCGTGCTCGTGGGAGTGCCGCCGATGCGCACGGTGCCCCGCGTGGGGGCGATCAGGCCGACGGCGAGCCGGGCGACCGTCGACTTGCCGCAGCCGGACTCCCCGACGACGGCGAGTGTCTCGCCGGGGTCGAGACGGAGGGAGACGTCCTCCACCGCGTGGACCGCCTGGCGCCGTCCGAGCGGGAAGCGCCGGGTGACGTGGTCGAGTTCGAGCAGTGGCGTCATGCGTCCTCCTCGGCGCGATGACAGCGGACCACGTCCGCTCCGATGGTGATCGGCATCGGCTCCTCCTCACCGCAGCGGGCGAACGCGTCGGGACAGCGAGGGGCGAACGCGCATCCCGCGGAGCGGGCCCGCGCGTCCCCGGGGATCGTGCCGAGGCGCCGCCCGGGTTCGGTACGGCCGGGCAACGCCGCCAGGAGGGCCCGGGTGTAGGGGTGGCGGGGTGCGGTGAAGATCTGGTCCACGGTGCCCGACTCGACTAGCCGACCCGCGTACATCACCCCGACCCGGTCGCAGATCTGGGCCACCACCGCGAGGTCGTGGGTCACGTAGAGCATCGCCAGCCCGAGCCGGTCGCGCAGGTCGAGCAGGAGGCGGAGCACCTGCGCCTGCACGGTGGCGTCCAGCGTGGTGGTCGGCTCGTCGGCGATGAGCAGATCGGGCTTCCTGGCCAGTGCGGCGAGCACGATGAGCAGACGCTGGAGCTGCCCGCCGGAGAAGCGGTGGGGGTGGTCGCGCGGCCGGTCGATCACCGCGCGCAGGCCCACCTGGCCGAGCAGGTCGGCGAGGTCGGGCCCGTCGTGGTACCAGCGGAGCTGGCGCAGCACCGGAGAGGAGGGGCTGAGCGAGGTCATCGGCCGCTGGGGCACCAGGCCGATGCGGGAGGCCCGAAGCCGCCGCATCTCCTCGTGGGACAGCTCGGTCAGCTCCCGCCCGTCGAAGCGCAGTCCGGCCGCGCGGACGCTCGCGCCGGCCGGGAGCACCCCCGTGATCGCCGAGCACAGGCTCGTCTTGCCGCTGCCGGACTCTCCGACCAGGCCGAGGATCTCCCCTCTGCGCAGGGTGAGGGAGACGCCGCGTACGGCGGGCCGGCCCGAGTAGGCCACGTCCAGGTCCGCGATGGTCAGCAGGTCAGCCACCGGAGTTCCCCCCGGGGCGCAGGTTCGGGGTGCCCAGCCTGCTGATCCGCATCCGCCCCGGGTCCAGGGGGCTCACGCTCGCCCGCTGCCCCACGATCATCTTCGGGTAGACGGGCGGGAACATCACCGCGTCCTCGGTCAGGGCGGCGTTGACCTGGCGGAGCAGTCCGTCGCGCTCGGCCTGGTCGGAGGTCGCCCATACGCGGTCGAGCGCGGTGTCGACGGCGGCGTTCTCGTAGCCGCAGGCCAGAACGCTCCTGGACTGGGCGGGGGAGAGAGCGAGATAGTTGGCGTCGCCGCTGGTGAAGCCGCTGGAGAAGCGGTTCATGATCATCTGGTAGGCGCCGGAGATCCAGCGCTGCGCCCAGGGGCCGCCCTGAAGCACCTCCAGCTTCACGGTGATGCCCGCCTGCGCCCAGCCCTGCACGAGGATCTGCGCGATGTCCTCCATGACCTGTCCGGCGCTGATCGTGAGGGTGAAGGAGGGGTTCGCGACCCCGTCGAGGAGCCGGCGCGCCCGGGCCGGGTCGGGCCGGGCGGGAAAGACGCGCAGGCTCGGGTCGTATCCGCGTTCGGCGGGACCGATGGGGCCCTGGCCGAGGGTCGCCGAGCCGCCGAAGACCTTCTCGTTCACTCCCTGGCGGTCGGACGCGTAGGCCACCGCGCGGCGGAAGTTCACGTCGTCGAAGGGCGGGTCCCCCGCCTTGACGTAGGTGAGGATGTCGATCGGGGCGTCTACCCGGTGGACGGTGACCTGCGGCTGCCCCATGAGGAGCGTCAACGCGGCCACGGGCAGCTCGGTGGCGATGTCCACGTTGCCCGCGCGCAGGTTCACCGCCCGCGTGGAGCCGTCCGGGATGATCTGGAACTCCAGCCGGGCGTACGCGGGGGGCTGGCCGTGATACCCGTGATGGGCGGCCATGGAATAACCCAGCCCGGGCGAGACACGCTCCAGCTTGTAGGGGCCGGTGCCCATCATCGTGTCCTTGCGGTCGGCGAACGCCCGGTGCGTGATCGGCAGGTTGGTCAGGTGCGAGCGGAGCAGGCCGTAGGGCCGCTTGAGGGTGATCTCGACCGTGTTCCGGTCGACGGCGCGGGCCCCCGAGTAGTAGCCGAGGAAGTAGACGACCCACTCGCTGCCGCTGGCGAACGCGGCCACATGGTCGAGCGAGGCGACCACGTGTTCGGCTGTGAAGGCGTCGCCGTTGTGGAACGTCACCCCCTGCTTGAGCGGGATCCTCCAGGTGAGCCCGTCGCCGGAGACCGCCGGCTCCGCCGCCGCGAGCAGCGGCACCGACCGGAGCCGCTCGTCGTAGTCGTAGAGCGTCTCCATCACCGGCTCGGCGATCCACCGGGTGACCTCGCTGCCGGAGTCGAGGGGGTTGAGGTTGCTCGGCCCCGCGGCGACACCGATCCTGAGCGTCCCGCCGCCGCTCGCCGGGGAGGCGGGCGAGCAGGCGGCGACCAGCGACGCGGCGGGGAGCAGCCCGAGGAAACGCCGTCGGGACCAGAAGGGGGGAGGTGTCATCGCGTCTCCACGTGAGTCGTGCCGCGCCCGCTGAGGGAGTCGGACAGGGCGTCGCCGATCAGGTTGAAGCCGAGGATCCCGGCGAGCATGATCGCGCCGGGCAGGACGGAGTACCACCAGATGCCCGCGGGCAGGTAGCCCGTGCCGCCGCCGGTGAGGTTGCCGAGCGTCGCCTGCGGGAGCTGGACGCCCAGCCCGAGGAAGCCGAGCCCGCCCTCGGCGAAGATCGCCAGGGCCATCGCGAGGAACGCCTGGACCAGCATGGCGGGCGCGACGTTGGGCAGCAGCTCGCCGAAGAGGATCCGGACCCGCGGCACGCCCACCACCCGCAGCGCGGACACGTACTCCTGGCCGGTCTCCGCCATGGTCGCGGCGCGCGCCACGCGCGCGAAATAGGGGACGAACGCCGCGCCGAGCAGCAGCACGACCTTGGTCGTCATGGTGATCGGGATCGGCCCCAGGTGTGCCGTGGCCGTACCGCTGAGACCGATGACGAACATCGCCAGCACGAACATCGGGAGCGCCTGGACGATCTCCAGCACCCGCATGATCAGGTCGTCGAGGAGACGGCCGCCGTGGTAGCCGGCGAGGATGCCCAGCGGCAGGGCGAGCAGCAGGCCGAGCGCCACGGCGGCCAGGCTGACCGCCAGCGACACCTGGGTGCCCGCCGCGGTCCGGGCGAACAGGTCGCGGCCGAGCTGGTCGGTGCCGAACGGGTGGGCCGGGCTCGGGGCCGCGAGCACGTCGGGGCCGGCGGCGTTCGGGTCACCGGACACCAGCGGCCCCACGACGGCGAGCAGGCAGAACAGCCCGGCGCAGGCGACGCCGAACCAGGTCAGGCCGTCTCGAGGAAGGAACCGGACGCGGCGCGTGGCCGGGAGGACGGCGCTCACCGGGCCTTACCTCGGTTGAGCACGCCCTCGCGGATCCGCGGGTCGATCCCCAGTTGGGCGACGTCCACCACCAGATTGGTGAGGAGGTAGAGGACGGCCACGGCCAGGCAGCAGCCGGCGGCCACCGGATAGTCCTGCCGGCGGAAGGAGTCGACCATGAGCTGGCCCAGGCCGGGCACGCCGAACACGTTCTCCACCAGGATCGCGCCGCTGACCAGCATGCCCAGCATCAGTCCCATGACGGTGACCAGGGGGATCGCCGCGTTGCGCAGCGCCACCCGGAGGACCAGCCGGCGGCGGCGCATGCCCATCGACGTGGCGAAGGCGACGTAGTCACGGTCGAGCACCTCCAGGACGGAGGCGCGGAACGTGCGGGCCACGACGGCGAACGCGGGCAGGCCGAGCACGAAGGCGGGCAGGACCAGGCTGCGCAGGTGTGCGGCCGCGCCCTCGGAGATCGGGACGTACCCGCTGATCGGCAGCACCCCGGTGAGGTAGACGCCGAAGACCAGCACGCAGACGAGGCCCAGCCAGAAGCTCGGTACCGAGAGCGCCACCACGCTCGTGACGCGGACGAACCCGTCGAGCGGCGAGCCGTGCCGGAGCGCGGCGAGCGCGCCGGCGAGGACGCCCAGCGTCATCCAGACCGCTCCGGCGACCAGCCCCAGTTCGAGGGAGACGGGCAGCCGCTGGGAGATGAGCTCCCCGACCGACTGCCCGGAGAACACCGAGGTGCCGAGATCCCCGCCGACCAGTTGCCGGAGGTAGCGCGCGTACTGCTCGGGGATGGAGGCGTTCAGGCCGAGCCGCGCGGCGACCGCGGCCCTGCCCTCCTCGCTGTAGCTGAATCCCAGCAGGGTGTACAGCGGGCTGCCCGGTGACAACCGGAGGAGGACGAACACCAGCGAGATCACCGCGAAGACGGTGGTCACGAGTGCGATCAGACGCCGGAGGAGATAGGAGACGATGGCGAACCACCTCTCTCAGTGTTCCGCTATCCGGAATTGTGTATATGTGCACGGAATAGTAGATCGCCCTTCCTGTGACGGGAAGGGTTTTGGCGACAGATCGTCATCATCCGAACGATGGATTGCCTGGTGCGCGCCCGCGGGCAGGCCGGGCCCTCGGCGGCCGGCGGCCGGCAGCCATGGTGGCGGCGATGGCGGCGGCCATGGTGGCGGCGGTGGTGGCGGCGGTGGTGGCCGGCCGGGCCGGGGCGGTCGCGTTGCGCGGCGCAGCGAAGTTCGCGACGATGTGTCGTAAAAGTATTGACCATCATCGCTCTTGCTGACACTCTGTCGTTAAAAGGCATTCCGACGCAATGGAGTCCAGGCATGACTGCAACCGAGAGCTTCGCCGAGCAGCTCAAGAAGGCGACCTGGAGCGACCACGAGGATGCGGAGCACACCGCCTTCCTCGAAGCGCTCATGGGTGGGCGCGTCTCCCGGGAGGGGTACGCCGAGATGGTGGCCCAGCACTACTTCGCCTACGTGGCCCTGGAGGAGGCGGGACGCGCCCTCGCCGACGACCCGGTCGCGGGCCCGTTCGTCAGCCCGGAGCTTGAGCGCCTGCCCGCCTTGGAGGCCGACCTGGAGGAGCTGTACGGAAAGGACTGGCGCGACAAGATCACGCCGTCCAAGCCCACGTTGACCTATGTCGCGCGGATCAACCAGATCGCCGACTGGCCGGGCGGGTTCATCGCCCACCACTACACCCGCTACCTCGGCGACCTCTCCGGCGGGCAGGTGATCCGCAAGGTCGCCGAGCGCACGTACCAGTTCGGCGCCGCGGCGGGAGTGCGGTTCTACCTCTTCCCCGGCATCCCGGACCTCAAGGCGTTCAAGGTCGACTACCGGGACCGGCTCAACGCGCTGAACCCGGACGAGGTGGAGGCCAGGAGGATCATCGGCGAGACCGTGCTGGCCTACCAGCTCAACACCGAGGTCATCGTCGAGATCGGCAAGCGGCTGCCCGAGTACCTGGTGGCATGAGCTTTCCCCTGCCGGTCCGCCCGCTCCGGGACGCGCGCCTGCTCGCTCCGGAGCCGGACGGGGCGCCGCGCGGCCCAGACCCCTCGGGGCCGGAGATCATCGAGATCGCCGAGGCGGCGGGCGTGCGCGGGCGCGGCGGCGCGGGCTTCCCGCTGGCCAAAAAGCTCCGCTCGGTCGCATCGGCGGCCGGCTCCACCCGCTTCGTGATCGCCAACGGGGAGGAGGGCGAGCCCGCCTCCGTCAAGGACCGGTTCCTGCTCCGCGAGCGTCCGGAGCTCGTGCTCCGCGGTCTCGCGCTGGCCGCCCGGGCCGTGGGAGCCGACCGCTCCTACGCGTATGTCAGCGATCCGGCCGCCGCCCGCCGCCTCGCCGGGGCACGCGGCGGCGACCTCGTCGACGTCGTGCGGGTGACGCCCGGATACGTGGCGGGGGAGGAGACCGCGGTCGTCCGCGCCGTCGGCGGCGGACCGGCCCTGCCCACGGCGAAACCGCCCCGGCCCTGGCAGGCGGGCCTGGGGGGAGCGCCCACCCTGGTGAGTAACGCCGAGACGCTCGCCCAGCTCGCCCTCGCCGTCCGGCTCGGACCGGAGACCTACCGCCGGCTCGGCACCCCGGAGTCCGGAGGCACGTTCCTGGTGACGCTGTCGGGCGCGGGTCAGGCCCCCGTCCTGTACGAGGTCCCGTACGGTGTCCCGCTGCGTGAGCTGGTGACCACCCACCGGGGAACGGCCGCCGGGGTGACCGGGATGCTGGCCGGTGGCTTCGCGGGAGGACTGCTTCCTCCTTCGGCCCTGGACCTTCCGCTCACCCACGCCGCGCTGGCCGCTGCGGGCAGCACGCTCGGCTGCGGCGCCTTCGTCCTGCTCGCCGGGGAGTGCCCGGTGGGGGTGGCCGCCGACGTGGCGGCCTTCTTCGACCGGGAGAACGCGCGGCAGTGCGGGCCGTGCGTCACGGGCACGGCGGGCGTGGCGGACGTGCTCGCCGGGCTGACCGTACGCTCCGCGACGTGGAGCGACGTCGCGCGGCTGGAACGGTGGGGGCAGGCGCTGGCCGGGCGGGGCAACTGCGCGACGCCGGACGCCGTGACGGTCCTGGTCGGCTCGCTCTTCCTGCATCACCGCGATCTCGTCGGCGCGCACGTGGACGCGGAGTGCGAGCGGTGCGCCGTCTCCCCTGTCACCGCGGACACGAAGTTTCGCATCTCTCTGGAGGAACCATGAAGGTTGTGATCGACGCCGCCGTGTGCGACGGCAAGGGGTACTGCAAGCGTTTCGCTCCGGAGGTGTTCGGGCTGGACGAGTGGGGTTACGGCAAGGTTCTGGTGGATGAGGTCCCGCCGGAGCACATGGCGGGCGCCGAGGCCGCCGTCGAGGCGTGTCCGTTGCAGGCCATCAGGACGGTGTGACGAGGCCGCCCTCTCCAGGAGGGCGGCCTTCGCGTTCGTTCGCGCTTCCTCGTGTCTTTCGTGTTCCGGGCGCCTGCCGCGTGCCGTCCCTGTGTGCCGTCCCTGCGTGCCCTCTCTGTCAGGCCACGCCGAACTCCTCGCCCAGCTCGACGGTGATCGCGGCGTTGCCGCGGAAGGCGTGACTGCCCTCCTCCACCAGCGGCTCGAGGTCCTCCTCGGTGACAGGCACCGCGTTCATCCGCGCGTGATAGTCGGAGATGAAGGCGCGGTTGTCCTCGATCTCCGCGAAGTCGTAGAACGCCACGCCGGCGCCGTCGCTCAGGCCGTACGTCGTGGTGAGCAGCTTGGCGAGCGTCGCCCCGCCGTGCAGGTAACCGGCGTAGCGGATCCAGTGGTGGGGGACCAGGCCGAGTGGCCACTCGTCGCGGACGCGGTGCAGCCGCGCCACGTACGCGTCGGTGGCCGGAGAGGTGCGCAGGGAGTCCCGCCAGTCGCGGCCGTGGAAGTACGCGAGGTCGCGCTCGATGGCCTCCGCGCGGTTGAGCTGGGGCAGGTACAGGGCGCCGACGGCGGGGTCCTCCCGCAGGGCCTCCGCCGTCCGCTCCAGGGCGGAGTACACAGCGTGAAACCGGACCAGCCACGCGCTGTAGGCGTCCTTGGTCAGCCTGCCCTGGAACAGGGCGAGCATGTAGGGAGTGTTCTCGGCCTCGCGGTGCGCCTCGGACGTCCCGTGGTAGAGCAGCTTGGACAGCGGCTCGCGGTCCTGGGCGGTGTTCGTGTTCACGCCTGTCCTCCGTTTTACGACGAGTTGCCTTAAAGATAACGACAAACTGTCGTCAAAACAACAGAGCGAAACGACGTTTCCCGGCCGCTGTGAAAGGCGGGAACGCTGACGGCATGCCCGCTGCGTGCGAAAATGCCGATATGCCTAGGATTTCTGCCCCGAACCTGCGAGAGCACCGCGCGCAGACAGTGAACCGGATCATCGACGCGGTGGCCCGGCTCTCCAAGGATCGAGGCATCGACGCGATCTCCATGACCGACGTCGCGGCGGAGGCCGGCGTGGCGCGGACCGTCCTCTACAACTACTTCCCGGACAAGGCCGCGCTGCTGCTCGCGTTCAGCCAGCGGGTGACCGACTACTTCGTCGACCTCTTCGAGCAGGACCTGCCCGAGGGTGCCAGCGCCGGCTCGCGTCTTGAGTCTTTCGTCCGGCTCCAGCTGAAGGGCCTCGTCGCCCACCCCCACCCGGGCGCCGCCGAGATCACCGCGGCGCTGGGACCCGACGCGTACCAGGCGCTCGCGGGCCATGTGGCGCCCATGCACAAGATCTTGTGCGAGATCCTCGCCGGCGGGATCGAGTCGGGGGAGTTCCGCCCGCTCGACGTGGACGCCGCCGCCCGCAGCGTCCTGGCCGTCATCGGGGCGGAGCGGATCCCCCTCGTCGGCGGCGCGGTGACGCTGGAAGACGCGGAGCGGACCGTCATCGCCTTCGTCCAGGGAGCCGTCCGAGCACCGGGAAAGTGATCGGCGCCGCGGCGACCCCATGATCCAGCTGGGGCGATCTCCGCACCGACCCCTCTGGCTGCGAGGATGAGGGTCGTGTCCCCCGAGGAGCCGGGCCTGCGCCTGGCACGAGCCGCCGTCTTCGCGACGGTGTGCGTCCTCGTCTCCGCGGCCGGGCACTTCTTCGCCGGAGGCGGTCCCGTCGCGCCCGGCGTCCTGGCGGCGGGCGCGCTCGGGGCGTTGACGCTCGCCTACGTCCTCAACGGGCGCGAGCGAGGCCCCGAGGCCGTCATGGCGGCGACGGTCGCCGCGCAGGACCTCCTCCACGAGCTCTTCACCTGGTCGGCGTCGGCTCCGGCGGTCCATTCCGCGCACGGACACCTCGGCGTCGGCATGCTGCTGGTCCACCTCCTGGTGGCGCTGGTCAGCGGCTGGTGGCTGTGCCGGGGCGAGGACGCGGTCTGGCTCATGCTCCGCCTGTGGGGCGCGCCGCCCTTCCCCCTGCCGCGGCGGCTCCGCGCCGTCCCGGAGGAGAGCCACCGTCCACTACGGCAGGCCGTGCCGCCCTCCGAGGCGGAGCCGCACCGCGGTCACGAGATCGCGCCGGCGATCCCCAGGCGCGGTCCGCCCGTGCCGTGTCACGCCGGCTGAAGGAGGCAGCAGCGCTCCGGTGGCCGGTGTGCCCGAGTGTTCCGGCGCTCCGCACCGCGCGGACGCGCCGTTCCGACCGTCGCCCAGCATGGCCGGGATTCCTCCGCGCGGAGCTCGCGCCGCTGACGTGCGTCTTCGCCGCGCACCGTCCGCGGCATCGTGATGCCGGCCGCCGGGGCGTGGATCGTCTCCCGCTCCCACCCCGGCCCTCCCGCCGCGTACGCCCCGGCTCCGGCGCCGAGGAGATCGAGCCGAGCAGAAAGATCATCATGAGGTCTGTTTCCGATCACCGAGCGGCCGACGACGAACGGCTGACGGTGCTCGCCCTGGCGGCACGCGCGGGAGCCCCCGCGGACGTCGAGGCCTTCGCCCGCGCCGTCTACCCGGACGTGCGCCGGTTCCTCGTCCATCTGACCGACCCCCAGTCGGCGGAGGACCTCACCCAGGAGACGTTCGTGCGGGCCCTCGGCAGCCTGCCCAGGTTCGCCGGGCGGGCCTCCGCCCGCACATGGCTGCTGTCCATCGCCCGCCGGGTCGTCGTCGACCGGTTCCGCTCGGCGGCCGTGCGCCCCATGATCGCCGACGTGCCCGACTGGCGGGCCGCCGCCGAACGGCGCCAGCCGTTCGAAACGCCCGGTCCGGACGACGCCGTGGCGCTGGCCGGGCTGCTCGCCGAGGTGCCGCGCGAACGGCGCGACGCCTTCGTGCTCACCCAGCTCATGGGCCTGCCGTACGCCGAGGCGGCGGAGCTGATCGGGTGCCCCGTGGGCACGGTGCGCTCGCGCGTGGCGCGGGCACGCAGCCAGCTCATCACCTCGCTGGCGGAGGCCGAACAGGCGGCCTGAACAAGCGGGACGCGAGCGGGGACGGTCACGCGAAGCGCGCGAGCGGACTCCGACGACGCTGCCCGAACGACGCTGCCCGAGTGACACGGGGCGGCCTGCCCGAGCGGTGGGACGCCGGGGCCGGAGATGCTCCGGCCCCGGGCGGTCCTCATCCCCGGGCGCCTGCCCGGGACGGCGAACCCGGGCCAGTCACCACGCGACGGGCAGGGAGTCGAGCCCGTAGACGATGGCGATCTTCCTGAACTCCACCTCCTCGTCCGGCACGGCGAGGCGCAGCCCGGGGAAGCGCCGCAGCAGCGCCGGGTAGGCGATGCGCATCTCCATCCGCGCCAGCGGCGCGCCGACGCAGCGGTGGATGCCGTGCCCGAAAGCCAGATGCGAGGACGCGTCACGGTCCGGGACGACGGTCTCCATGTCGGCGCCGAGGTTCGGGTCGCGGTTGGCGGCGGCCAGCGAGCAGAGGACCATCTGGCCCTTCGCGATGGGCTGCCCAGCCAGGACGAGGTCCTCGCGGGCGAAGCGCGGGAAGGCGACCTGCACGACCGTGAGGTAGCGCAGCAGCTCCTCCACCACCCGGCCGACCTGCTCCTCGTCGCCGTCCCGCACGAGCGCGAGGTGGTCGGGGTGCTGCAGCAGCCACAGGGTGCCCAGGGCGAGCATGCTCGTGCTGGTGTCATGGCCGCCGGTCAGCAGACCGTCGGCGAGGCTGGCCAACTCCTCGTCGCTGATCTCGTCGCCGTGCTCGCGCAGCAGCATGCCGAGCAGGCCGTCGCCGGGGTTCTCCCGCTCGCGCGCCACCAGCTTCCGCAGGTAGGCCATCGAGTCGTTGATCGCCTGGAGCGACGCCTCCGGCCCGGCCGAGAAGTCGAAGCGGCCCGTGCTCAGACGCAGGAAGTCGGCCTGCTCCTCGTACGGCACGCCAAGCAACTCGCAGACCACCAGCGAGGGAATGGGCAGGGCGAAGGTCTGGACCAGGTCCGCAGGGGCCCCGGCCGCCTCCATGGCGTCGAGACGCTCGGCCACGATGGCCTCGATCCGGGGCTCCAGCCGGCGCAGCCGCCGTACCGTGAACTCCGGGGTGAGGAACTTGCGCAGCCTGGTGTGCTCGGGCGGGTCGCGGAAGCCGAGCCCGCCCGGGTCCTCCTGCTGGGAGCCGGCGGCGATCACGTTGCCGAAGTCGTTGCTGAACCTGCCGTGGTCGCCGAGTACGGCGCGCACGTCCTCATATCTGGTGACCAGCCACACCGTGGAGCCGTCCGGCATGGGCAGCGGATGAACCGGCTGCTCGGCCCGGATCCGGCCGAGCTCCGGCACCGGGTCCATGCCCTCCCGCATGAACTGCACGAGAGGGAATTCCGTCTCTGACATCTGTCGGGTCCTCAATGTTTGAGTGCCGAAGCGGTGGCAGCGCTTCGGCACCGAGTGTGCGTTCCCGGGCACGTGGGCGCGGTCGCGACCGCCGTCGGCACGTCGTCTCCGCGTGATGCCGACGCCCTTGCCTCCGACATCCGGCCCCTCCCGTCGCGCGACCGGTCCCGGATACGCGGATGATGAAAGACCCCCACAAAGACATGTCGTTGGGGCGGGCGAGTTAGTTCCCGGAAAAATGAGGATTCTCCGGCCTCAGGTGAGGGTGCGGGTTGGACCGGGCGCGCGGCCCGGCTCCGCCACCGCTGAAAACGGGTCGATCTTTCCTCCGGAGCCGGTGCAGACTGGGCGGTGACGCAAAGGAGATCAATCATGCCGAACCGGGTCGCCCCGAACCTGCTCTCGTGGGCCACCGACATCGAACCGAGCACGATCGAGCAGGCCGCCCGGGCCGCGCGTCTCCCGTTCGTCCCGGGCCATGTCGCGCTGATGCCGGACGCGCACGTCGGGCTGGGCGCCACCGTCGGCTCCGTCATCCCGACCCAGGGCGCCGTCATCCCCTCCGCGGTGGGCGTCGACATCGGCTGCGGCATGGTCGCGACCGAGACGACCCTGACCGCCTCCGACCTGCCCGACAGCCTGGCCGCGCTGATGCCGCTGGTCGAGCGGCGCATCCCCGCCGGTGTCGGCAAGGGCCACGAGGATCCCGCGATCGACGACGCGCTCGACGCGATCGGCCGCCCGCACACCGAGCTCTCCACCAAGCAGGAGAAGACGACGGCCTGCCAGTTCGGCACCCTCGGGTCCGGCAACCACTTCGTCGAGGTGTGCCTGGACGAGCGCGATCGCGTCTGGACGGTGCTGCACTCGGGGTCGCGCGGGATCGGCAACCAGCTCGCGACCCGGCACATCGCCGAGGCCAAGAAGCTGATGGCGCGTTATTTCATCACCCTGGAGGACCCGGATCTCGCCTACCTCGTGCAGGGCACCCCGGAGTTCACGGCCTACATCCGGGACATGCTGTGGGCCCAGCGGTACGCGATGGCCTCGCGCGCGCGGATGGACGCGGTGCTCTCCGCGGCGCTGTTCTCCGTGGTCGGCACGGGCGACCGGGTGCGAACGATCAACTGCCATCACAATTTCACGCAGCAGGAGAGCCACCGCAACAAGGAGCTGTGGATCACCCGCAAGGGCGCCATCAAGGCCGACACCGGTGACCACGGTGTGATCCCGGGCTCGATGGGGACCCGCTCGTACGTCGTGCGCGGCCTCGGCAACCCGTCGTCGTACAACTCGTGCTCCCACGGCGCGGGCCGCCGCATGTCGCGGACCGAGGCGCGACGGAGGCTCTCGGCGGAGTCGCTCGCCGAGGCGATGGCCGGCCGGACGTGGAACGCCGACCGCGCGACGGCGCTCGTGGACGAGCATCCCGAGGCGTACAAGTCGATCGATCAGGTGATGGAGGATCAGCGGGACCTCGTCGAGGTCGAGCACACCCTCCGGCAGATCTTCAACTACAAGGGATAGGCCGTCGTTGTGGTCGTCGGCTCCTCGACCACCTGTCCGGCGGCCGGGTCTCCCTCGGCATCGGGTTCGGATGGAACCACGACGAGATGGAGAACCACGGCGTGGACGTGCCGCGTCGGCGTGACATCACGCGGGAGCACGTCCTCGCCATGCGCGCGCTGTGGAGGGACGACGTCGCCTGCTTCGCCGGAGAGTTCGTCCGGTTCGGCCCGAGCTGGTCGTGGCCCAAGCCGGTCCAGTGTCCGGGGCCTCCGGTGTTCATCGGCGGCGCGTCCGGGCCGAAGCTGTTCCAGGCCGTCGCCGAGTACGGCGTCCCTCCGCGCCGGCGGAGAGCGTGCTGCCGGTGCTCGACGCGTACGCGGCCGGATTCCTGGGCGGTTCCTGATCATCCGGAATCTGGGACTCGGGATTCAGGACTCGGAACCAGGAACGAATCGCGGTGCGAGTGACCGCCGGGGAGCGCATCGATGCGCCTGGATTGCGGATTCGCCCCTGCGGGCGCCGGGTGGGACGGCGAATTCGACATGGTGAACACGATGACGCGTATTCCGTGACAATCGGCTTATATCGCGGAATGAATCGCTCCCGATGCGATCAGTGATCATGGTGCTGTAACGCGTGGATAACGGATATGCGTGATCGTCTCAAGGATTGCGTGATGTCAGAGAGGATCGTCAGAGTCCGTTCAGGGCGCGCCGTGACCGGAAATCTTGGCATTTCCATGTCCTGTGGTGCGCACCGCATGCGCATGAAAGCAGCCCTGGTGGCTTCCGCGGTGATGCCGGTCGCGACAAGCCTCGCGGCGTCGGGTAGCGGAGCGCGGTGCGTCCCTCGTTTTCTCTCGAGGGGTGTGCGCGTTTTCTTGTAACTGGGGGTCACGTGGTGGGAAAAGGCCGGATATTATCGATTTCCCTGATCGCCCTGTTCTCGACGGTCGCCTATTCGGTGCTGGGGATCGTTAAATTCGCGAGGTTCCGCACGGGGATCTACGACCTGGTGATCTTTGATCAGGTCGTGCGGGACTACTCGCGCTTCCGGGCACCGGGATCCCTGGTCAAGGGCCAGTGGAACGATCTGGGGGAGCCACTCTCGATCTTCAATGACCATGTGTCGCCGATCCTGGCGCTGCTGTCGCCTCTCTACTGGATCCACGACGGCCCGGAGACGCTCCTCGTCGCGCAGGCGGCGCTGTTCTCCGCCGCCGCCATCCCGCTGTGGGTATTCGTACGGCGCCAGATGGGAGCGGTGGCGGCCTACGCGGTGTCGACGGCCTACCTCGTCTCGTGGCCGATCGCCGAGGCCGCGTCGTTCCATTTCCATGAATTCGCGTTCATGCCGCTTCTTGTCGCCCTCTCTTCGAACGGTGGCAGGCGGGCAGCAAGAAGCACGTGCTCCTGGTCGCGTTTCTACTCCTGTGCGTCAAAGAAGACGTCGGGCTCCTGGTGGCGGGATTCGGGCTGGCGCTGCTGTTCTATCGCGAATGGCGGCGAATGGGATCGCTGCTCGCCGTCCTCGGCGCGCTCTACACGGCCGTCGCGACGCAGGTCGTGATTCCCGCGGCCGGTGGCAGTTCCCATCGATACTGGGCGTACAGCAAGATCGGCGCGAACGTGCCGGACGCTCTTCAACACATGCTGCTCCATCCGCTGGAGACGGCCGGCGTCTTCGTCAGCCCGGTCGCGAAGGTCGGGACTCTTCTGTGGCTGGCCGTGCTTCCCCTGCTCACGGCGTTCGCTTCGCCCTTCGCGCTGACATTTCTGCCGATGCTGGCGATGCGGATGCTGGCGACCGATCTCCCCAATTGGTGGAGCACCGGCTTCCACTACAACTCCGCCGTCGTCATGGCGATATTCGCCGCCGGGGTCGACGGTGCCCGGAGAATCGCGGAGAGTGAGGCGGTGACGCGCCGGCTTCGCGCGAAGAACCTCGATTTCCCGCGCGTATGGTCGTGGGGCACGCTGGCCGTGGGCCTGGTCTCGATCCCGTTCTTCGCGCTCGCCCAGCTCTTCACACCGGCCTTCTATTCGCCGTCGCCCCGTCAGGAGGCCGCCGAAGCCGCCCTCGCGCGCGTCCCGGACGGCGCGCTGGTGGAAGTGGCCAACGCGCTCGGACCGAACATCACCGGCCGGGCCGGTGTGGTGATCTGGCGGGACATGCCGAGACGCGCTCCCTGGGTCATCGCGGACGTCGTGAACCCGCAGCCGATATTCGCGTCGCTCCAGGAACAGGCGGCCGACGTCGAAGCGCTGCGGCGATGCGGATACATGACGGTTTTCGCCAGGGACGGATACGTCGTCATGCGTGCCGCGTCCCCTGACGGGGAGCAGGTGCTCACGACGCCGCAGGACTGCTCGAAGTGACCCGCGCGGGGTCCGCGATCCAGACCCCGCGCACGGTGTTCCGCGGCCCGCGGGGATCGCGGATGACGGCGAGGATGAGGCGCGGTGGGATGACATCCCCTGGTCTGATCCGCCGTCTCCCGAACCAGACCACGGTCTGACGCGGCCGGGGCGCCGGTTCGGAGATCGTGATCGGCATGCTGAAGTCAATCGCCATCGCCCTGACCCTGCTGGGTTCGGGCGCGCACGCGTCGCAGGCCGCCGATCCGCTCGAATGGAATCCCTGCCCGGGCGACAAGGTAGGGATGGAGTGCGCCGACCTCAGAGTCCCGGTCGACTGGCAGAAGGCCGACGGCCGCACGATCATGCTGAAGCTGGGCCGGCTCAAGGCCACCGGAGTCTCCAAGGGCTCCGTCCTGGTGGCGTACGGCGGGCCGGGCGCGCCGGGGATCGCCCTCACCCAGTCCGTCGACTGGTGGGCCGGGCTCCGTGAGCGCATGGACATCGTCACCTGGGACACCCGGGGCTACGGCGAGCAGTTCGGTGGCCTCGGCACAGGCCTGCCGTGCACCTGGACCCGTCTCCCGCTTCCGAAGTTCCCCGAAGACGACGCCGACTTCGGTCGGCTCGCCGACGCCAACCGCGGCTACGCCGAGGCCTGCCGCGCCAAGGATCCCGAGCTCTTCGCCAACATGAGCTCGGCCGACAATGCCAGGGACATGGAGGCCATCAGGAAGGCGCTCGGTGGCGCCAAGCTCAACTTCTACGGCGCCTCCTACGCCGGGTTCTACGGGCAGGACTACGCCCGGCTCTTCCCCGGCCAGGTGCGCACGATGGTGCTCGACGGCACATGGCACCACAGCACCGCCGACTGGGCCGGCGAGCTGGAGGAGATGGCCAGGAGCAACCAGCAGGCCATCGAGCGGTTCTTCGACTGGTGTGCCGCCGCCGGCAAGTGCCGCGACGTGCCCGGGAAGTGGCGCAAGTTGATCGCCGAGGCCGACCGCAGGCCGATCCCGGCCAAGAAGTCCAGCATCGCGTACGACGGCCGCGACCTCCAGGCCTTCGCGGTCGGTTCCGCCAGGCAGGGCGCCGAGGCATGGCCGAAGCTGGCGCGGGACATCCGCGCGGCCGCCGCCGGTGACGCCTCCGGATTCATCCCCGAGCGCGGCCTCCGCTACCCCGACCAGTCGACCGGCGTCACCGAATGCCTCGACTGGCCCCGTCCTTCCAGCCGCGCCGGGTTGGAGTCGCTGATCGCCCGGGTGCGCAAGGTCGCGCCCGACGCGGGGACAGCCAACACGATGGCGACCGGGACCCTCGGCTGCGTCGGCTGGCCGGTGCCGGTCACCGACCCGCCCGCCCCGCTGCCCAAGGGCATTCCGCCGATACTCGGCGCGGGCGCCTGGGGCGAGTCCGACGCGGTCCAGCGCGTGCTCAAGCAGGTGCCGGGCAGCGTCACCGTTCGCCACGAGGGCCCCGGCCACACGCTCTACGGTGTCAACTCCTGCGCCCGCGACCACATCAACCGCTACTTCACCGACAGCGTGCTCTCCACCGCGGCCACGGTGACGTGCTGACAGAAGGCTCCCCGCCGCGCGATCAGCAGCAGTAGGAGTACCTGGCCCGGGTGCCTCCCGGCTTACGAAGAGGTCCTGGCCCAGCTGACCGACACGCTCGCTTCTTGGACCGACTGCTGGGACACCGCCTGGGAGGCCCCGGATCGAGTGGCATCACCCAGGCCCGGCAACGTCTCGGCTCCGAGCCAATGAAACAGCTGTTTGCGCAGGTCGCCCAGCCTGTCGCGGACATGCTGACACCGGGGGCGTTCCTGGGGACCTGGCGGCTGGTGACCATCGACGGGATGGAATGGGACATCCCCGACAGCAGGGAGAACGCCGTGTTCTTCGGGTACGCCGGCTCGGGTGACAAGCGGTCGGCGTTTCCCAAGGTCCGCGTGGTCGCCCTGGCCGAGTGCGCCTCACACGCCTACTTCGCCGCAGCGATCGGCGGTGTCGGCACCGGTAAGGGCTCGGGTGAGCAGTCGCTGGCCCGCCAGTTGTGGGACGACCTCGATGAGGACATGCTGCTGGTCGCGGATCGCAACTTCTACTCCTTCGACGACTGGCGGGACGCGTCGGCATCGGGGGCGCAACTGCTATGGCGGGTCAAGGCCGATCTGCGGCACAGATGAAGGCCTTCTCGCGCGTGGTCAGGTTCGGCAGGCCCCACAGGTTGTGGCCCGCACTCAGGGCCATCTGCGCGAAGACGGGGTCGAGTTGCGCGAGGCCGTCGGCTCCGGCGAGCTGCTGCTGCGTCATTGTGGTCTCCTCAGGAAGCGCTGGGTGTTCAAGACAGGCCGAGTGCGCGCATGCGCAGGGTGTCGAGTGCGCGCTGGGGCAGCCAACGGCCGAGGGCGCTCATCAGCCGGGAGCCCTTGCCCACGGGGTAGCGGACGCGGGGGCGGCGTGCGGTCAGGGCGTGCAGGACGGCGCGAGCGACCACGTCGGGGCTGGAGCCGGCGCGCTCCTGCTTGAGGCCGGCGGCGACCATGGTCCGGTAGGCATCGCCGTACAGTCGCCTGCCCTGCTCGCCGAGCGAGGCCAGGCGCGGCTCGACCTCGCCTTCGAGCTTGTCGACGGCGTCGGTGTGGATGGAGCCGGGCTCGATGAGGATCGCCTCGATCCCCCACGGCTTGACCTCCATGCGCAGCGCGTCATTGAGCGAGCGGATGGCGTGCTTGGAGGAGCACAGCGGGCCGCCGAAGGGCAGGGTGATCCAGCTGCCCACCGAGCCGACGGTGACCACGCGGCCGCGCGAGGCGCGCAGCAGGGGCAGCATGGCCTGGGTGACCGCTACCTGGCCGAACACGTTGACCTCGTACTGCCAACGCAGCGCGTCCAGTGAGGCGAACTCCATCGGTCCGGTGACGCCGATGCCGGCGTTGTTCACCAGCGCGTCCAGGTGGCCGATGCGCTCGACGGCGTCGGCGATCTGGTCAGGGTTGGTGACATCGAGCGTGATCGGGGTAACGGTGGGGCCGAGCGCTTCCCCGTCGGCGTCCTTGCGCACTCCGGCGTAGATGGTGAACCCCTTGCGCGCCAACAGCAGGGCGGTGGCCCGGCCGATTCCGGTGGAGGCGCCGGTGACCAGCACAGTCTTGGACATCTTTGGCCCCTTCGATAGCATTGCCAACAGCCGTTGGCATAACTATCGCTGACCGGTATCCCGAAGTCAACAGATGTTGGCCTACACTTGTAGGCATGAGGAGACCGGCAGAAGTCACCAAGGCGGCCATCCTGGCCGCCGCCCGCGAGCGCTTCGCCACCGACGGGTATGAGAAGGCCACCATCAGAGCCATCGCCGCCGACGCCAACATCGATCCCTCGATGGTGATGCGCTACTTCGGCAACAAGGACAGGCTCTTCGCCGCCGCGGCCGAGTTCGACCTGGACCTGCCCGATCTGAACGCGACTCCGCGAGACCAGGTGGGCACCGCCCTGGTCAGGCATTTCCTCACTCGCTGGCAAGTCGACGACGCCCTGCAGATTCTCCTGCGCACCGGAGTGACCAATGAAGCTGCAGCCGAGAGGACCCGTGTCGTCTTCGCCGCCCAGCTCGGACCGCTCATCATCCATCTGGTCGGCGACCCTGGCCAGGCGCAGACCCGGGCGGCGCTGGTGGCCTCCCAGATGCTCGGGATGGCGCTGTGCCGCTACATTCTGAGATTCCCACCGGCGGTGGCCATGTCCGACGACGAGGTCATCGCCTGGCTGTCTCCGACCATCCAGAACTACCTCACTGGCGAACGCCCCGACCCTCATTAGGGTCGCCGGCGTAAAGGGGCAAAAATCCCGTCCGCACCACCGCCGAGCACGACCCAGTGGCCCGCCGTCGCGCTCGCTGACCACGCCTCTCCATCCGACATCGGCCGGATACGCCGGTCACGGCCCACCCGCCGATATCGCTGATGTGCCTACTTTGCGGCTCGCCGTAGCTTCGTGATCTCCGAACCGAGGTTCGCCTCGCGTACGGCTCGCTCGCCTTCCACCTGACTCGGGTGCCTCCCGGCTGGAGGCACCCGGGGCACAGGCATGCCTGGCCTCCTGATCGTCACCTGCAAGGCGATCATTCGCCTGCTGGAAGTCACCCGACGCTGATCGAATCCCCCAGGACCAAGCACGGATCAGCAAAGGAAAAGAGCGTGCAGACCAGCTTCAGGCGTTGGGCGGTAGCCACAGCGGCCATGGCCTTCACCGCACTTTCGGGCGTGCCGGCGGCCACCGCCGATGCGCAAGGGCCTCCCATCGACGTCCAGCTCCTCTCCATCACCGACCTCCACGGCTACCTGCGGCCGCACAACGACGCGGCGAACGGCACCGTCAAGGATGCTCAGGGCAAGACCATCGTGGTGGGTGGCGCCCCGTACATCGCCACGCACCTGAAGAACCTGAGGGAGGGCCACCAGAACTCCATCACGTTCACGACCGGCGACGACTTCAGCGGCTGGCCCAACGAGGTCTCCTTCCACATGGACGAGCCGACCGTCGAGTTCCTCAACGCGATCGGCGTGGAGTTCACGGCGGTGGGCAACCACGAACTGGACATCTCGCTCGACTTCCTGCAGAAGCACATGGGCAGGGGCATCTGCTTCGGCCAGGTCGACGTGGACAGCTGCTTCACCGATTCCACCGGCCGCAAGTTCCACGGCGCCGACTACACGATCTCCTCGGCGAACATCACCCGTAAGGGTGACACCAAGCCGGTGCTCAAGCCCTACGTGATCAAGTACGTCAACGCCGGCAAGAAGCGCGTCCCGATCGGCTTCATCAACCTGACCACGCCGACCACGGTTGACGGTTCGACGTCCTACCAGCCCGAGCTGGACAACCTGCCGCTCGTGGAGACCGCCAACAAGTACGCGGCGGAGCTGAAGCGCCGGGGTGTCAAGGCGATCATCGCCAACGTGCACGAAGGCGGGTCCGCGGGCGACATCTACGACCGGTGCAACGACAAGCCGTTCGGCCCGGTCTTCGACTTCGCCAGGGAGGCCTCACCCGAGATCGACGCGATCGTCACCGGGCACTGGCACGCGCTGTTCAACAACTGCATGATCCCCGACCCGGAGGGCAACCCCCGGCTGGTGGTGGAAGCGGCCAACCACGGGCGTCTGATCAACGAGATCAACCTCAAGATCGACCCGAAGACCGGTGACGTGATCCGCCCCTCCATCACCTCGGTGAACCACCCGGTCACCCGGGATGTCACGGCCGACCCCGCGATGGTGAAGCTCGTCGACTACTGGATGGCCCGGACCGACCAGACGTCCGCCCGTCCCGTCGGCAAGATCAGCGGAGACATCACCCGGGCACGTGCGGCTAACGGTGAGAGCACCCTGGGCAACCTCATCGCCGACGTCGAATACGCGGACGCCAAGCGGACCGGCGGGGGCGCGGACCTGGCGCTGGTGGCCACGGCGCCGCTGAAGGGCTCGAACAGCCTGCGTGGCGACCTGCGCTTCGCCAAGGGCACCAATCCGGCGGACAGCGACGGAACCGTCCTGTTCGGTGAGGCCCGCGCCGCCTACGGATACGCCAACCCGGTGCTCACCGTGTCGCTCACCGGGCTCCAGATCGAGCAGGCGCTGGAGCAGCAGTGGCAGACCCAGGCCGACGGAACGGTGCGGTTCAGCCCGCTCGCCGTTTCCGGCAACGTCCGCTACTCCTACGACGCATCCAAGCCGGTGGGCGACCGGGTGAACCCCGCCGACGTGCTGATCGACGGCGTTCCTCTCGACACCGGGCGGACCTACCGGGTGGCGGGGCTCGCCTACACCCTGATCGGGGCGGACGGCTTCAGCGCGCTCACCGGGTTCACCGATCCGGTGCGCGGCTCCCGCGACTACGAGGCGTTCCGCGCCTATCTGGCGGAGAGCGAGACGGTCGCGCCGCCCGCACTCGACCGGGTGACCGCCATCCAGTGACAGGCGTTCACCGCGATCATTGAGAAAGGCCCGCTGGTCATTCCGGCGGGCCTTTCAACCTGCCGATGCCGCTCGGCGGGGCGGTCAGACAGCGCCATCGATGAGCATCCTGTCCAGTTTGGCGTAACCCTCGTCGACACCGACCTCCATGCCGCTGCGCAGCCACGCGTCGCGGCCTTCGAAGCTGTCGACCAGCGACTGCGTCCGCAGCCGCGTACGGCCGTCGCCCAGGTCCTCGAACCACAACGTCTCCAGCGCGACTCCGTCGGGATCGCCCTCGAACGTGAAGGTCTGCACGATGCGGTCCGGCCGTACCTCGTGGAAGCAGCCGTGGAACCCGTACTCCGTGCCGTCGTGCACCGAGACGTACCGCCAGCTGCCGCCGGTACACGCGTTCCAATGGTCGATCCGGGTGGCCGGGGCGTTGGGGCCCACCCACTGGGCGAACAACGCGGGATCGGTGTGGGCGCGCAACAGCTGCTCGGGTGTTGCCGCGAAGTCACGAGTCGTCCGGATGATCGGCAGCCTCGGGTCGGCTTCGATGATCGTCTCCGTGATCCTGTTCATGCTCGTCTCCCTTCATCTCCGCCAGGACGGCGTCAAGGCGGCGGTAGCGCTGCTCGACGCGGCCCCGGTGGCGCTCGATCCAGGTGTCCATCAGGTCGAAGGCCTGGACCTCCAGGCGCACCGGCCGGGGCTGCGGCCCTCGCGGTCGGCTGACGAGCCCGGCGTCCTCGAGCACCCGCAAGTGCTTGTAGACGGCCTGCAGCGTCATCCGGTACGGCTCGGCCAGCTGGCTCACGGTCGCGTCGCCCTCCGAGAGCCGGGCCACCATGTCGCGCCGGGTCGGATCCGCGAGGGCGGCGAAGACTCGGGAAAGCGCGTCCGCGGTCATCGCCCCCTCCGGTTTCAACTCAATGGCTGAAAGGACTGTAGGCCGTAGGTCACCATCCGTCAACCCTGTGGTTGAAAGCGCTGCTTCATGCTGTGCGTCAGCCGAGCCGTTCGGTGGCCACGCTCCGGCCCCGCGACCGGCCCGACAGCTCTGCCAGGTCGTCGGCGGTGAGGCGGAGACCTCGCCGTCATCAACGAATGGCTCTGACCAACTTTGGTGCAGGCCCTGAACGGCTCGCATCACATCGGATCTTGTCGGCTTCGTCGGTGGGCGGTCGCTGTGGCGACGGCTCGCGTTCAGCCGACCCGGGCACTGTGGCGCAGGCGGTTGATCAACCGCCTGCGGTCACGGTGGCCCAGCGCCCTGGCCACGGTCCGGGCGAGGTTCCGAAGGAGTTCTGCGTGTGTAGCAATACGACGGCGCGCCGTCTTGGGGGAGTGGCGGCGATGGCGATCGTCGTCGCCTCGACACTGGGGTTCGGCGTCGCGCCGGTCCTGGCGGCCGACGCCGATCAGGCCGACACGGTGGTCCTCAGCGAAGACTTCTCGTCAGGGGAACTTCCCGCGGGGTGGACCAGCCACCTCGGCGCCTGGCAGGTCAGGGATGGCCGTCTCGAAGGCACGTCCGTGAACGGCCAGCGTGCTCGCGTCACGTTCGGGACGAGCTACGACAACTACCGGCTCGAGGCCACGGCGAACTTCCTGCGGGTGACGGACAGCTCCCGCTGGCTCAACCTGGCAGCCGACTTCCACGGTGCCGCGGACTACGGTTCGGTGTTCGTGGTGCGCAGCAACACCAAGCTGAGCAACGGTCTCGAATACGCGGTGAACAAGTCGGCCGGAGGATCGTACACGTCGCCGGTCACCGCCGCCGCGGGCATCGCGCTCAACACGAACGAGACGCACGCGCTGTCGCTCGAAGTACGCGGAACCCGGGCCACGCTGTCGATCGACGGCGTCGCGTACCTGTCCACGAACGATCTGTTCCGTACGAACGGGACCCTCGGCCTCGTCATCAACAACGCGACAGTCGCCTTCGACGACATCAAGGTGACCAAGCTCGCCCCCGAGGCGACCGCGCCGGGCGCGCCGAGGGGACTGCGCGTCTCGCAGAAGGACGGCCAGGCCACGCTGACCTGGTCCGAACCCGCCGACGCGGGCAGGACGCCGGGCGGGGCGCCCGCGACCGTGACGGGATACGAGGTCGCGGTCGGCGCGGCCGGGGCCCCCGCCGACGGCCTGACGTGGTCTCCGGCGGCCGGAACCTCGCACACGTTCACGGGCCTCACGCCCGGCGCGTACGCGTTGTGGGTGCGCGCCGTCAACAGCGAGGGCAAGAAGGGCGAGCCCGCGAGCGTGAACGCGTCACCGGGCGTGCCCAAGATCAAGGGCTTCAGCAGGACGCTCAGCGGCGGCGCCTGGAACGCCGGGCACGTGCAGGGCATCGCGGTTGACCAGGCGAACGGCTACATCTACTACTCGTTCACCACTCTGCTCGTGAAGACCGACCTCGAGGGCAACGTCATCGGCACCGTGGGCGGGTTCACGGGGCACCTCGGCGACCTCGACTTCAACGAGGCCGACGGCCGCGTCTACGGCTCGCTCGAATACAAGGCGCAGAAGGCGTTCTACATCGCGGTCATCGACGTCGACGCGATTGACGAGATCGGGATGCAGGCGCAGAACTCCGACATCGTGCGGACCGTCTACCTCGACGAGGTGGTCGCCGACTTCACCGCCGACATGGACGGCAACGGCGTCTTCGACGGGGACACCGCGAACACCCCGGACCACCGCTACGGCAGCAGCGGCATCGACGGCGTCAGCTTCGGCCCGAAGTTCGGCAGGACCGACGGCACGCGATACCTGACGGTGGCCTACGGCGTCTACTCCAACCTCAATCGCACGGACAACGACCACCAGGTGCTGTTGCAGTACGACATCAGTGACTGGGCCCGCTACGAGAAGCCGCTCGTCGAGACGGCTCCCCACCACAGCGGCCCGGAGAGCGTGTCGGGGAAGTACTTCGTGCGCACCGGGAACACCACCTACGGCGTGCAGAACCTGGAGTACGACGACTTCCTGGGGCGCTGGTTCATGGGCGTGTACGCGGGGGCGAAGCCGGCCTTCCCGAACTACACGCTCTTCGCGGTGGACGCCACGACGAAACCCGTGCTGGGTGAACTCGTCGGCACCGGTGGAGACCGGGGCCTCCTGATCGCGCTGGCGGAGGACGGGCGGACCCACGAGCCCACCGGCATCCGCGGCTGGGTCCAGAAGGCGGATGTGGGGATGGAGTCGCTCGGTGACGGGCTCTTCTACCTCGCGCGCAACGGCTCGCAGAATGGGAAGCAGACCGCCGACATCACGCTCCACCGGTGGACCGGCGACAGCGAGACGCCGTTCGTGCCGGTGAGCGACGAGAGCGAACTCCACCGCGCGCCGGCCATCACCTCCCCGGCTCCCGCAGGAGGCAAGGTCGGCCGGGCGTACGCCCACACCTTCACCGCCTCGGCGTTCCCGAAGGCGACCTTCGAGGTAACCGCGGGCAGGCTGCCCGAGGGGCTCACGCTTGACGGCGCGATCGGGGTGCTCTCGGGCACGCCGGCGAAGCCGGGGCAGGCCGCCTTCACCGTGACCGCCACGAACGGCGTCGATCCGGCCGCCGTCCAGCATGTCGCCATCAAGATCACCCCCTCGGGTGCGAACGACGGCAACAGCGGTGGCAACGGGAACGGGCAAGGCAACGGGAACGGGAACGGGAACGGCGGAGACAAGGGGAACGGCGGCGGCAACGGGAAGGCGAACGGTTCCGCCTCCTGAGGCACATGACGGCTCGCCCTACCCGATCGAGGGATGCGCTCTCCCGGCCCGGCGAAGCGGCCGGGAGAGGCGAAGATGTGGAAGATACGTTCTTCGCGGACAGGGCTGAGTCGGGACGTATCAGAACATTGCCGGATATTTGCCGCTTCGGACGTGGGAACGCGTCCGGGGCGGACATCTACGGGTCGTGGCCACGAGGATCGAGCACGAGGGCCCCGTGCCCGTGCACCGGCAGCTCGCGGGCATCCTCCGCGACCAGATCCTGAGCGGCCACATCGAACCGGATTGCCCGCTTCCCTCGGTGGAGAGCCTCCAGCGGTCGTACGGCGTGCGGCCTGAGGACGCGCGCCGGGCGATCCAGGAGCTCAGCGACGAGGGTCTCGTCTACATCCTCGCCGACCAGGGGGCCTACGTGTCCTCCCGCGCCGAGGAGACCGGCGGCGGCTGACGCCCAACGACTAGTGTGGATATATGGGTATCGAGCCTGGTGTCTACACGATCGGTCCCGAGTCCGGGCGGCTCCTCATCAGGACGACCCGCGCCGGGCTGGGCGCGAAGGCCGGCCACGATCTCACCCTTGAGCCCACGCGATGGCGCGGAGAGGCGACCGTGGCGGACCCGGCCAGCTCCTCGGTCACGGTGGAGGTCGATGTCGAGTCGATCGAGGTCAGAGAGGGAACCGGCGGCATCAAGCCGCTCAGCGACTCCGACCGCGCGGACATCGTGCGGAACCTGCGGGACAAGGTTCTGAACGCGCGGGAACACCCGACGATCACGTTCCGGTCGTCACGGGTCGACGGCACCGTCGAGTCGTTCCACGTCGAGGGCGACCTCACCATCGCTGGGGTCACCCGTACCGTCACCATGGAGGGCCGGGCGGCCGACGGGCGGGTGCGCGGTTCTACGACCGTGGTGCAGAGCAGGTGGGGGATCCGGCCCTACTCGGCGTTCTTCGGCACGCTGAGGCTCAGCGACGAGGTCGGCGTGGAGTTCGACGTCGCTCTCGCTCCCGGCGCCTGAGGGCCGGCGGGCAGGCGCCGTACGCCCGGCTTCAGGCGCGTCGCGACCGCATCCCCTTCACAACCTTGACCTCCCCGCTGGTGGCCAGCTCGGCGTACTCGGCGGATTCCACGGGGTAGATCGCGACCTTGCCCTCCTTGTCGAAATGCACGCCCCATCCGAACCTCTTGGGCAGGCTGGACGCCCGCATGCACGCCTGGGGCTTGGCGAAGAACCCCGCCCACAGCGCCTCGCGGTCGCGTGCCAGCTCCTCGTCGGTGACGCCCTGGGAGCGCATCTTCGACATGAAGAGCACTTCCTCCTCGGTGTAGGCGTACGGCGCCTCGATGATCATGTCGTACTGCAGGCGGGCGATGGTCTTCTTCCCGCCCCGCTCGGGCGGCACCGTTCCCTCGACGGCGGGGCAGTCGTCGGAGATGACGATGAATGTCTCAATGTCGTTCACATGACCCTCCGTCGTGACCTTCCCGCCCACGTGCCGGCGGACGATCGAACGGTGCCACAAGCCGGGACGCGTGTCGATGTGAACCCGGCCGGCGGCTCAGGACGCCGTGGTGGGGGACTCGACGGGCAGACCGGCCTCGACCCAGTCCTGGATGCCCTCGCGGCACAGCCTGGAGGAAGGGAGCCACCGGTCGATCCTGGCGAAGTGGCGGCCATACGCCGCATGATGTGGCACGGGCTGAATCCCCAGCCTTCAGGCTGGGGATCGCGTCCAACCGATTTCAGTGCTCGTCCCAGTGCCCCTCGTGGAGGGCGTGGCGGTGGCCGTCGTGGACGTAGTCCACGTGATCGCCGTGCGGCACCGCCACATGGCCGCAGGCGTGACCGTGCTGGTGCGCGTGCTCCCCGTGCGGGACATGGGAGGCAAGCTCGCACTCGTCGACGTGATCGCCATGCGCGCGGTGCAGGCAGCCGTCGTGGACGTAGTCGACGTGATCGCCGTGTGGTACGGCGACGTGCCCGCAATCGGGCCCGTGGACATGCTGGTGCCCCGGATGCTGACGGTGCTCGGCGGATGTGGTCACTGGTCCCCACCTCGATGAATGCGTGTGATGGCTCGCGTTCGGCCCTGGTCAGCGACCCCCTACCCGACCGTTAATCATGCGGAACCCGTCATTTCCCACGAATCCACTCATTGGGGCAAACGGTGGCGAAATTGGGCTGAGGTGTTCACGCGTCCACCACGGCCCGTCACACGCGCTCGCCCGCCCATCACAGACGCGCGCCGGACATCCAAGTGACGGAAAGGACCATGAGGTCACGGGGTCCGGTGGGTGCGCTTCCGCGGTTGGGGTGATCCGGTTTCGTCGTCGGGTTCGGTCAGGTGTGATCTGGCGCTGAGGCCGTGGCGGATGAGTGACTGGGCGTTGCGGACGACGGCGTCGAAGGTGTCGCGTTTGGGGTTCCACCATTCGGCGGCCCAGTTGAGGGCGCCGAGGATGAGGAGGTGGGCGACTCGTGGGTCGAGGCCGGGGCGGAGTTCGCCGGCCTTGTCGAGGTCGCGGAGGAGGTTTCGCCAGAGTTTGCCGTATTCGGCTTCTTCGGCGAGTTGGCGGGTGTGGAGGTGTTCGGGGATCTGGCCGG
>NZ_BSSE01000041.1 GCF_030268965.1 Microtetraspora sp. NBRC 16547
GCCGGTCGAGAGCTGATCGCAGTGAACCCTGCCAACACCTCCCGTACGTGTGCCCGGTGCGGGCACTGCGCGAAGGAGAACCGCCTCACCCAAGCCGAGTTCCGGTGCGTGTCGTGCGGGCATACCGTGCACGCCGACGTCAACGCGGCGATCAACATTCTCAGGGCAGGGCTTGCCCTTCGCGATGCTGCGGAAGCGGCTTAGCGAGAAGCCGCTCCCTTCAGGGAGCGGAGGAGTCACGGGTACATCATCCCCTGGCGGCACGGCGCAACGTGATTGACGCGACACGTAATGTAATCGCAAAGATCTGTGTGTACCTGGAGTTCCGGAAACTCGGACCTGGCGGCTCAGGGCCGTCGGCGACACTTGGGGTGGAGAGTCGTCCCTGGTCGGATGGGGGCGTGAGCCGGACGACAAGATTTGTGTCTCGAATTGTGAGACCTATGTACCGAGCAGGTCACGGCGTGTGGCAGACTTCAAGGCACCATGTTCTACGGTCTGCTCATTATCGGCAGGCGCGCTGGCTGACATCAGGACAACGCCAGCGCGCAGACCTCTCACGTCCGTGAGGGGTCTTTTGTGTTTTCCGGCACAGCGATAGAGCGGATGACCGCGCGCGGCGAGGAACACCCCGCGAAGGAGATAGCAAGAAATGGCCGATGACCGCTTCCATGTGTATGACACGACACTGCGTGACGGGGCCCAGCAGGAAGGCCTGAACCTCACGGTCGCCGACAAGCTGGCCATCGCCCGTCAGCTGGACGGCCTCGGCGTCGGCTTCATCGAGGGTGGCTGGCCGGGCGCCAACCCCAAGGACACGGAATTCTTCCGGCGAGCCCAAACAGAGCTCGACCTGAAGCATGCGCAGCTCACCGCGTTCGGCGCGACCCGCCGAGCCGGAGTGAAGGCCGCCGACGACCCGTTGGTGGCCGCACTGCGCGAATCCGGCGCGCCTGTCGTGACACTCGTTGCGAAGAGTCACGACAGGCACGTTGAGCTGGCCCTCCGCACGACCCTCAAGGAGAACCTCGCGATGATCCGCGACACGGTCTCCCACCTGCGTGCGGAAGGCCAGCGCGTCTTCCTCGACGCCGAGCACTTCTTCGACGGCTACGCGTCCAACCCGGCGTATGCGCTGGAGGTGCTCCGCACCGCCGCCGAGGCGGGCGCGTCGGTCGTCGCGCTGTGCGACACCAACGGCGGCATGCTCCCCGACGAACTGGCCGACGTCGTCCACGCCGCCGTCTCCACCGGGGCGCGGGTTGGCATCCACTGCCACGACGACACCGGCTGCGCCGTCGCCAACACCCTCGCCGCCGTCAAGGCCGGCGCCACCCACGTCCAGGGATGCGCCAACGGGTACGGCGAGCGCTCCGGCAACGCCAACCTGTTCACCGTCGTGGCGAACCTCCAGCTCAAGAGGGGGTTCGACCTCGTACCCACGCAGTCGCTGAGGGAGATGACCCGCATCGCGCACGCGATCACCGAGGTCACCAACGTCACGCCCAACTCGCACCAGCCGTACGTCGGCACGTCCGCGTTCGCGCACAAGGCGGGGCTGCACGCGTCGGCCATCAAGATCGACCCGAACCTCTACCAGCACATCGACCCCGCCCAGGTCGGCAACGACATGCGCATGCTCGTCTCCGACATGGCCGGCCGGGCGTCTGTCGAGCTCAAGGGCAAGGAGCTGGGGTACGACCTGACCTCTGACCAGTCGCGCCACCTTGTCGAGCGCGTCAAGGAGCTGGAGTCGCGCGGCCACACGTTCGAGGCCGCCGACGCGTCCTTCGAGCTGCTGCTGCGCGAAACCGTCGCCGGAGAGCGCAGGCGGCACTTCTCCGTCGAATCCTGGCGGGTCATCGTCGAGCGGCGCCCCTCCGGCGAGGTCGCGAGCGAGGCCACGGTCAAACTGCACGCCAAGGGCGAGCGCATCGTCGCCACCGGCGAGGGCAACGGCCCCGTCAACGCCCTCGACAAGGCCGTGCGGCTCGCGCTGGAGAAGCTCTACCCCGAGCTCGCCGGCGTGGAGCTCATCGACTTCAAGGTCCGCATCCTGGAAGGCACCCACGGCACCGACGCCATCACCCGGGTGCTCATCACCTCCAGCGACGCCACCGCAGACTGGTCCACCGTCGGTGTCGCCGAGAACATCGTCGAGGCGTCCTGGCAGGCCCTGGAGCAGGCCGTCACCTACGGCCTCCTCCGCGCCGGGTACAGTGCTTGACTTGCCTCGCTGCGCTCGGAGGGCGCGGGGCGCCCTTGAGGCGGCTCGTGCCCTTCTCGCTCAGAGTCGCTCGTTTCTCGCTTCCCACTCGCTCGTCGGTTACTTCCCCGCCGCGCCCCGCGCTGTGCTTACTTGCCTCGCTGCGCTCGGCGGGCTCGGGGCGCCTTTGAGGCGACTCGTGCCCTCCTCGCTCGGAGTCGCTCGTTCCTCGCTCGGAGTCGCTCGTTCCTCGCTCCGCACTCGCTCGTCGGTTACTTCCCCGCCGCGCCCCGCGCTGTGCTCGATTTGCCGCGCCTCCGGGGGAGCGGGGATCAGACGAGGTCGGAGTCGGAGATCTTGAAGGACGTGGGGCCGTCGGAGGTGTGGACGATCACGGTACGGCCGGAGCACGTCACCTCGGGCTTGGCGGTACCAGGCACGACGATTGTCAGCAGGGACGAGGCCGCGGGCGAGACCACCACCGGGGCGGCGACCTTCTGCATGTAGGCGGGGGAGATCCACCCCTGGTAGGGGTTGGTCTGGCCGCGTACCACCTTCTGGCCGCCGATCGGCTTGCACGAGGGCATGGAGAGTTGCACCAGCGTCGCCCGCCACGATCCTTCGCCGATGACGACACGGCCTCCGGCGTTGGAGAAGACCTTCATCGACGGGTCGAAGTGCCACAGGTTGCGCACCTTGCCCCCGGCCGCGTCGAGCACCGCCATGACGTCCTGGTCGTGGTTCACGAGCACCGCCCTGGTACGGCGCACGCCGTACGCGTTGTCGGTGACGGTGAACGACTGCCGGTCCTTGCCCACGGAGCGGTGGATCAGGGACGACGGCGTGCGGCCGCGGAACCTCTTGCCCACGACCACCGGGACGTTGTGCGCCTCCGGCGTCATCGTCCAGCGACGGTACGGATTGTTCTCGTATGAGTGGAAACCCGCCTCGGTGAGCAGGTTGCGGCCCTGCGCGTAGTAGGTCACGCCCAGGTGGTCCTCGTGGCCGTGGTGCTTCATGCCCGGCCCGAACCTGATCGAGTAGTAGGCCGACTGAGGGTCGCCCCAGGCCGTCCGGCCGAAGACGTATCCGGCCTTGAACACCTGCACGGTCTCGGAGGAGTGGGCGAACCCGGCGGGCTGGACGTCCGGCGCGCCGTCCCCGATCGGCACCATGTACCCGTTGGGCTGCGTGGCCGCGCTGATGTGCTTGGGCAGGCCGTCCCATCGCTTGGCGAGGTCGTCGGGCACCTTGAGGCCGCAGTCCTTGATGGTGTCCATCGCGACCCTGAGCCGGTCGTGCACGTAGATGGCGTACCGGGGAGCCTGTTCCCTGAGCGAGCCCTCGGAGTCAATGTCGATCTTCATCGACTTGACCATGCGGTCGAGCGCGAGGTCCTTCCAGCCCTTCTGGTTGTAGCGGCAGCCGATCCGCAGGAGGCCGATGTCCTGGTCGAGCCCGTGGTTGTGCCCGGCCTTGTAGAAGCGCGGGTCGGCCAGCACCTTCGCGTGCACGGCCAGGCTGTCCTTCAGCCAGGCGTCGGAGACGTACCTGCTCAGGCAGACCAGCGCCGGGGCGCGCAGCGCGGTCGGGTGGTCCTGCCAGGCGTACTTGTTGGTGGTCCGCCCGCCGTAGGGGTTCTTCTCGACCCAGTCCTTGGCGATCTCGCTCGCGCGGTTGAGATAGGCCTGCTTCCCGGTGGCTTCGTAGTCGGCCACCAGCCGTCCCATCCACCGCAGCGACTGGAAGACCATCTGCCAGGACCGGCTCTTGTACGGGTCGAGCGACCAGTCGACCTTGGACCCGATCTTGACGGCGGGGCGATCGAGGAACGACAGCTCGCCGTTCATGATGTCCTCGGAGGTCGGTGTCGCCGGGAGCCAGTCTCCCTGGCACTCCGGCGTGCGTGCGGGCGCCTGAGCGGCTTCGGCGGGAACGACGAGCCCGCCGCCGGCGAGGGTCAGTACGGCGATGAGGCCAAGAGCGTGAGTGCGGGGGCGCACGCCAGTTCCTTCCGACCACGGTGAGGGGGGTTGATCATGCTGTCCGAATAGTAATGATTCGGTCAAGCGGCAGGTTACATCGTTAGCAGGATTTGACGTCCCTGCCCAGCCGAGGGAGCCCGACTTCCGCTCGTCGGCTGGTCGAGCCGGCCCGCCGTGCCCCCATCCGGTCGCCGTGCGCCCGGGACACGACCTAAGTGGCCAGACGCGCCTTCAGGGCGAAGGGCACCACCAGGAACGCCGCGCCGGCGGTGAGGAAGGCCGCCGGCCCGACAGCACCGGCGACACCGCCCACCAGGGCGACCATGCCCGGGACAGCGGGCTGGGCGATCCCCCACGACGACCCCTGGAAAGCGAACCAGCGAGGACGTTCGGCTTCGGGAGCCGCATCGGCGACCAGAGCCTGCCAGCGGCCCAGCAACACCCCGTTCACGGCCGTCCATGCCAGATAGGCCCCGACGGTGAGCGGGAGATTCTCCGCGCGGGCCATCGTCAGGGCGAGCAGTCCGAGCAAGACGGCCCCGCCCGCCAGAACCAGGCCGTGAGGGCGCGGGGTCAGCAGTCGTCGCGTCGCCCACAAGGTCAAGGGAGCGAGGGCGGCCGCTCCGGTGAGAGCGACACCCGGGAGCCACGCGGGCGCGCCGCGCTGCAAGAGCACCAGGGGCATGAACATCACCACCGCCAGGTAGCCGACGGCGAAGGCGGTGCCCGCGAGGGTGAACCGCAGCAGCAGAGCCGATGGTCTCCAGCGCTTGCGGTCCTCTCCGGGAACCGGTCGCTCCGCGTTCCCGCGGGGAAGGAAGAACAGAGCGATCGCGGCGGCCGCCAGGCAGGTGGCGGCGTCGACGACCACCAGCCAGCGCACCCCCAGCGGTAGCAGCGCCGCGGCGATCAGTCCGCCGATCGCACCTGCGGCCACCAGCGAGCTGCCCAGCAGCCCGTACAGCTCCTGGCGCTGATCATCCTCGGTGACCTGGGCCACCAGCTCCTGGGTCGCCGGTTCATAGATCTCGAACGCCAGGCCCACCAGGACCACGGCGATCAACACCTGAGGGGGAGTCCGCGCAGCCGACAGGGCGACCAACGACAGACCTGTCGCGCAGAGACCCGCGGCCACCACGATCCGAGGCGGCAGCCAATCGAGGACGAAAGCCCCGGCCCAGCGTGAGAGCAGGGCCGCGACGCCGAAGAGCGCCAAAGCGAGCGACGCGAGGTCGGGACCGGCGAACACCGCCAGGAAGGCGAGCGCGTACGCGCCCATCTGGTTCAGTATCCGGACCCACAACAACGCCTTGGCCGCCCCAGGCATCGAAGCGAACACCCCTCGCACCTCCGACAGGCCCGCACGGCATCACCGTCGCGAACATCGAGCGAACAGACCAGGCGTCATCGTTCCAGGCGGCACCGACAAGAACGCACGGGTGAAGGGCCAGGGGATCCGCTTCCTGTTCGAGGACCAGGCGAAGCGGAAGCCGGGCAGCGCGGCGGCGGAAACGGTCAGGGATGGGACAGCGGGGCGAATTGCCGCGAACCCACTCGATGCTTGACCTTCTCCCGGGAATGACTCGCGGAAAGGAGGCAAGCGATGATCAAAGGCGCGCACTGGCTCATGTACAGCCGAGATCCGGACGCCGACCGGGCCTTCCTCCGCGACGTGCTCGGCCTGGGGAGCGTCGACGCCGGCAGCGGGTGGCTCATCTTCCGGTTACCTCCCGCCGAGTTGGGGGTGCATCCCACGGAAGAGCGGCCGATGTTCGATCTCTACCTGATGTGCGACCGGATAGCGGAGACGGTCAAGGAACTGAGCGCGAAGGGGGTCACGTTCACTCGGGAGGTCGGTGACGAGGGGTACGGCCTCGTCACCGGATTCCGCCTCCCGGGCGGCGCCGAGATCGGCCTCTACGAGCCACGCCACCCCACCGCCATCTGACCTCCCCGCTTCATGCTCCGCACCGCGAGGGGCGCGGCGAATCAAGCACTGTGCTTGGGTGTGGCGCTCTGCACGACTTCGAAGGACCACAGCTCGGCGCCCGAGGCCGCCGGACCCTGACCATGCCCGTGGCCCTGCTGCGGGGCCTGGCCGTGCCCGTGCCCGTGGCCGGCTTCGGCAGCGGCCTGGGCGTGTCCCGCCTGGAAGGCACGGCTCTCCTGCCAGCGCTGGAAGTCCTCCTCGCTGCGCCACCGGGTGTACACCATGTAGCGATCCGTGCCCTCGACCGGCCGCAGCAGTTCGAACCACTCGAATCCGTCGGCCGTCTCCACCATCCCCGCGCGGTTGGCGAAGCGCTTCTCCAGCTCATCGCGCATCTCCGCGCTCACCGTCAACACGTTGATCTTCACGACTGACATCGCGGGCTCCTCTGGTGAGTGAATTCGGACAGTGAATTCGGACAAGGCCACACTACGAGTCACCCAGGTCGCCCCCGGGACGCGCCACGGTGGTTCGCGCCGACATCGACCCTCGTTCCCGCTGATCACCCGATCCTGCCGGGCGAACCTTGCCGGTCAGGGCACTAGCCTTGTGACCGTGCGTATCGCGAGGTTCTCCAAAGGCGACGGCGTCGCTTTCGGCGTGGTGGAAGAGGGCGAGCAGGTCGTCGCCAGGATCGACGGGCATCCCTTCGGCGGGGTCGAGCTCACCGGGGAAAGATATCCGCTCGCCGAGGTCAGGATCGTCGCGCCGATGCTGCCCAGCAAGATCGTGGCGATCGGCAAGAACTACTCCGACCACGCGCGCGAGATGGGTGGCGAGGCCCCTGAGGAGCCGCTCATCTTCCTCAAGCCGAGCACCTCGGTGGTCGGCCCGGGGGAGGCCATCGCGTACCCCACGAAGCTGTCGCAGCGGGTCGACTACGAGGGTGAGCTGGCCGTGGTCATCGGGCGGCTCTGCCGGGACGTGCCGGTCGAGCGGGCAGCCGAGGTGATCTTCGGGTACACCTGCGCGAACGACGTCACCGCCCGCGACCTGCAGCAGCGGGACGGCCAGTGGTCCAGGGCCAAGGGCTTCGATACGTTCTGCCCGGTGGGCCCGTGGATCGAGACCGACCTGGACCCGAGTGACCTCGCCCTCACGACCAGCGTGAACGGCGAGCTCAAGCAGAGCGCGCGCACGTCGCTCCTGCTGCACGACATCCCTGCGCTCATCGCGTATGTGAGCGCGGTCATGACGCTGCTTCCCGGCGACATCATCCTGACCGGCACGCCCGCCGGCGTCGGGCCCATGTCCGTCGGTGACGAGGTCAGCGTCGGCATCGAAGGAATCGGAACTCTCACCAACCGGGTGATCTCTCGTGACTGACCTGCGTGTCCGCTTCGCGCCCTCGCCGACCGGCATGTTCCATGTCGGCGGCGCCCGTTCCGCGCTCTACAACTGGGCGCTCGCCGAGCAGTCCGGGGGCACGTTCGTGCTCCGCATCGAGGACACCGACGCCGCGCGCAACCGGCCGGAGTGGACCGAGGGCATCATCTCGGCGCTCGCCTGGATCGGCATCAACGGCGACTCTCCGCACTTCGAGGGCCCCTACTTCCAGTCCGCCTACGAGGCGCAGCATCGCGAGGCGGCGGCGACGCTGCTCAAGGACGGCAAGGCCTACCACTGCACCTGTACGCGTGACGACGTGAAGGCCAGGACCGGGTCCGAGCACCAGGGCTACGACGGCTTCTGCCGGGACCGCGGCCTCACGGAGGGCGCGGTCAGGTTCCGCACCCCCGACGAGGGCGTGACCGTGGTGGACGACCTTGTCCGCGGGCGGGTCGAGTTCCCGAACGCCGCCATGGAGGACTTCGTGATCGTGCGCGGCGACGGTTCGCCGCTGTTCATCCTCGCCAACGTGATCGACGACATCGAGATGCGGATCTCCCATGTCGTACGCGCGGAGGAGCACCTGTCGAACACCCCCAAGCAGCAGCTGCTGTGGGAGGCGCTCGGGGTCACACCGCCGATCTGGGCGCACGTTCCCGTCATCGTCAACGAGAAGCGGCAGAAGCTGTCCAAGCGGCGCGACAAGGTGGCCCTGGAGTCCTATCGCGACGAGGGTTACCTCGCCGAGGCGATGGTCAACTACCTCATGCTGCTCGGCTGGGGTCCCGGCGACGACCGGGAGATCATGCCCTGGTCGGAGATGATGCCGATGTTCCGGCTGGAGGACGTGAACCCGTCCCCCGCGTTCTTCGACGAGAAGAAGCTGCGCGCGTTCAACGGCGAGTACATCCGGGCGCTGCCCCTCAACGTCTTCATCGAGCGGTGCGCGCCGTGGCTCGACCCCAGCTGGGACCGCGAGACCTTCGCCCGGGTGGCCGAGCTCGCGCAGACCCGGGTGGCGGTGCTGTCCGAGATCACCGCGAACGTGGACTTCCTCTTCCTGGACGAGCCCGTCCACGACCAGGCGTCATGGGACAAGGCGATGAAGCCGGGTGCCGCCGAGATCCTCTCCGGGTACGCCGAGCGGCTGCAGGAGGTCAGCTGGGATCCCGAGTCGCTCAAGACCGCCCTGGAGGAGGTCGGGGCCGCGCACGGGCTCAAGCTGGGCAAGGCCCAGGCGCCGGTCCGGGTCGCGATCACCGGCCGCACGGTCGGCCTCCCGCTGTTCGAGTCGATCGAGGTCCTCGGCCGCGAGCGGGCCCTCGAAAGGCTGCGTACGGCTCTCGCCAAGCTCTCCTGAGACTCGTGCGGCCCCGCGTGGCCGGCCGCCCGCGTGTGATCGCGGGCGGCCGGCGTGGCGGGATCAGACCGCCCGCGTGATCACGGCCGGGTCATGGCGGGTCAGAGCAGGCCGCGGCGGGCGAGCAGGGGCTCGATCTGCGGGTCACGGCCCCGGAAGTCGCGGAACGCCGTCAGGGCCTCCACGCTGCCGCCCTTGGACAGCAGGCGCTGCCGGAACCGGTCGCCGTTCTCCCTGAGCAGTCCGCCGTTCTCCTTGAACCACTCGACCGTGTCGGCGTCGAGGACCTCGCTCCAGATGTAGGAGTAGTAGCCCGCGCTGTAGCCGCTGGACCAGATGTGCGCGAAGTAGGTGCTGCGGTAGCGCGGCGGCACCGCGGGCAGGTCCACGCCCGCGGTCCGCAGGGCCTCGGCCTCGAACTCCTCCGCGTCGCCGCCGGTGTAGGTCGTGTGCCAGGCCCAGTCCAGCAGCGTCGCGGCGAGGTACTCCACCGTCGCGAATCCCTGGTTGAACTTCTGCGACTCCAGCATCCGGTCCACGAGTTCGCGCGGCATGGGTTCGCCGGTCTCGTAGTGCCTGGCGTAGTTCGCGAGGATCTCCGGGTCGGTCGCCCACATCTCGTTGACCTGCGAGGGGTACTCGACGAAGTCCCTCGGCACCGCCGTACCCGAGAACCGGGGGAAGCGGACGTCGGAGAACAGGCCGTGCAGGGCGTGCCCGAACTCGTGGAACATCGTGTTGACCTCGTCGAAGGTCAGCAGCGTCGGCTCGCCCTTGACGATGTTGAGGTTGTTGACCACGACCGGCCGGGTGCCGTCGAGGGCCGACTGCTTGACCAGGCTGTTCATCCACGCCCCGCCGCGCTTGGAGGCGCGGGCGAAGAAGTCCCCGAGGAACAGGCCCAGCGGTGAACCGTCCTCGTTGAACACCTCGAAGACCCGGACGTCCGAGTGGTAGCCCTGCAGGTCCTCGCGCTCCCGGAAGGTGAGGCCGTACAGCCGCTGCGCCGCGTAGAAGACACCGCGCTCCAGGACGCTGTTCAGCTCGAAGTAGGGCCGCATGCGGGCGCTGTCGATGTCGTACCGGGCCTTGCGCACCTTCTCGGTGTAGAACGACCAGTCCCAGGGCTGGATCGCGTGCCCGGCGAGCTCCTCGAGGTCCGACTGCTCCTTGCGGGCGTTGGCCACGGCGGGCGGGACGAGCCGGTCCAGCATCTCGGAGACCGCCTGGGTGGTCCCGGCCGTCTGGTCAGCCAGGACGTACTCGGCGTGGTTCGCGTACCCGAGCAGTCTGGCCCGCTCCTCGCGCAGCCGCGCGATCCGGGTGATCAGCTCGGCGTTCTCCGCTCCGCGCCCGGTGGACGCCTTGTGGATCCGCTCGCGGAGCGCCCTGTGCGTGAGCTCGGCGAGCGCGGGCTGGCCGGTGGGCAGGACGAGGGTGATGAGGTATCCCGCGTCCAGTCCCCGCTCCTTGGCGGTCTCCTGGAGGCCCTGGACGGCGTCCGGCGAGAGCCCGTCGAGCTCCGCGGCGTCCTCGACCAGGACGGCCCGCGCGTTGGTGTCGGCGAGCAGGTTCTGCTGGAACGTGGTCGCCAGCGTGGACAGCTCCTCGTTGAGCTCCCTGAGCCGCGCCTGCTCGTCCTCTCCGAGGATGGCTCCCGCCCGGGTGAAGTCGGTGAGATAGCGGTCGAGGAGCCACTGCTGCTCGTCGTCAGCTGTCTGGACGGCCCGGATGCGGGCGAACAGCCGGGGGTTCAGGTGGATGGCGTCGGCGTGCTTGGACAGTTTGGGCGTGATGTCCTTCTGGATCTCCTGGACACCCGGCGTGGTGTCGGAGGAGGCCTGGTTGAAGAAGACCGTCGAGACCCGGTCGAGGAGCCGGCCGGACCGCTCCAGAGCCTCGATCGTGTTCTCGAAGGTCGGCGGCTCGGGATCGTCGGCGATCGCCGCGATCTCGGCGAGATGCTCGGCCATCCCCTGCTCGAACGCCGGGACGTAGTGCTCCTCCCGGATCTCCTGGAAGGGAGGCAGTTGGTACGGCAGGGAGCTGGGGCTCAGAAACGGGTTCACCGTCTGGGACATCGGGGGCTGCTCCTCATCGCTGTTCTCGACGCTGGTGGCTCTTCTCAGCCTGGCACAGCAGGGCTGTGAGCAGTGATGAGGAGCCACGCGGGCAATCGTTTTGGTGGTGGGCCGCAAGCTGGGCTATTCTTTCGGAGTCGCCAGCGAGCCCCAAGGGGCGAGCGAAACGATGGGGTATAGTGCAATTGGCAGCACGACTGATTCTGGTTCAGTTAGTCTAGGTTCGAGTCCTGGTACCCCAGCTGCATCCCTCCTTCGGGAGATGCTACGGATTCGGGTTCCCCCCGGTCCGATCACAGTGTGCACGGTCCCGTCGTCTAGTGGCCCAGGACGCCGCCCTCTCAAGGCGGTAGCGGCGGTTCGAATCCGCTCGGGACTACCACACACTGCGAGGTCCCGTCGTCTAGTGGCCTAGGACGCCGCCCTCTCAAGGCGGTAACGGCGGTTCGAATCCGCTCGGGACTACTTTCTCTCCACCCTCGGAACGATCGTTCCGAGGGTTTTTCGTTGTCTCGGTCCCCGCTTGCCGCCGATCTTCATCACCTCATTGACTGGACAGCGTTGCTATCCAATACTGGAGAGCGACACTATCTAATGGAGGTGTGGGGATGTTCACGTTGCTGGCGGACGGCCGCGATGAGGTCGTCCCGGGGCTGACCGTCCCGGCCGGAGAGAAGGTCCTCGGTTGGGAGCGCAAGCCGCACGGCTGGTGCCGGGGGGACGCCTGCATACCGGCCTTCCGGGCCACGGCCGCCGAGGCCGCCGCCGGCACCGACCTGGTCGCGTTCGCCGGGTTGCTCGGGCGCGGTGTGGTGGTCGACCACGACGAGAGGCTGATCGCGGTCGGTGACGCGCGGACGATCAGTCCCGAGGGGGCTCCGGAGTTCGAGCTGGACGGCTTCCGTCTCGGCGGCCTCCGCGGTACCAAGGTGGCGCTCGTCTTCTGGGCGTCGTGGTGCGGCTGCCGCTACGACCTGCCCGCCTGGGAGCTGCTGCACCGGGAGCTGTCCCCGGGCGGCTTCAGCGTGGTCAGCGTCTCACTCGATCGGAACCGTGAGGAGGCCGCCCCGTGGATCGAGGACGTGACCCATCCGGCGCTGGTCGACATGGAAGGCGCGGTCGCCGAGATGTACGGCGTCATCAACGTCCCGACCGTCGTGTGGATCGACGAGGAGGGGCGGGTCGCCCGGCCGCAGGACACCATGACCGCGACCGACACGTTCCGCGAGATGAACGGGCTCTCCTCCGAGGCCGCCACGGCGGCCCTGCGCCGATGGGTCGTCGAGGGCGAGTCCGGCCTGTCCGAGCAGGCCGTACGGGAGCACCTGCGCGTCCCGACCGAGGAAGAGCGGCTGGCCCGGCTGCACGCGCGCCTCGCCACCTGGCTGTTCCGCCGTGGCCGCGCGGACGCCGCCCGCGGGCACGCCCGCCGGGCGGCCGAGCTGGCGCCGCACGACATCGCCATCCGCCGGGGGCTGATGCCGCTCGACGGCGTGGATCCGTTCGGGGACGACTACTTCCGGCTTCGTGCTGAGCTCGAGGCCAGTGGGACGCCGATCTACCGGCCGCTGCCCGACTGGGCGGGGGAGCGGTGACGTGATGGGGCGGGTTGCGGTGCGCGGCACCTGGGTTCCAAAATCAGACTCATGACCACGACACTGCGCTCGCGCACGCACAGCTGGGCCCCGCCGACATTGCCGGGGGACGTCGCGGAGTTGAGCGGCCTGGAGTTCCTCCAGGCCATGCTCGACGGCGTGATCGCCGCTCCGCCGATCGCCGGCACGATGGGTTTCACGCTGCTGAAGGTCGAGCCCGGGGTGGCGATCTTCGAGGGGGAGACGGGAGAGCACCAGTACAACCCGATGGGCTCCGTGCACGGGGGCTACTTCGCCACCCTGCTCGACTCGGCCCTCGGATGCGCCGTCATGACCATGCTCCCGGCCGGGACGGCCTACACGACCACCCAGTTGAACGTGCACATGGTCCGCCCGGCCTTCGCGCACACCGGGCTTCTGCGGTGCGAGGCGAAAGCCCTCCATGTCGGCCGGACCGTCGCGACCGCCGAGGGGCGGCTGGTCGGCTCGGACGACGGCAAGCTGTACGCGCACGGCACGACGACCTGCGCCGTTTTCGCGATGCGCTGACGGTCCCGCCGCCGGGAAAACGGACCGGCCCCGGGCGGCGATCGTCGCGGACATGACAGCGGACATGACAAGGGGACACGCCCTCTCCAGAGCGTGTCCCCTTCTTCGTGCCCTTCGGGGCCGTGGAGCGCCGCCTAGCCGCGCGACCGGGCCTTGAAGAGCGCCCGCTTGGCGGCCTTGCCCACCTGCTTGTCCGGGTGGGCCTCGTCGACGGCTTCGAGCAGCTCCTCCAGGTGCGGGTGAGGCACCTTCCAGATCACGTCGAGCAGGCCGATGATCTGCTGCGCGGGGCCGATGTCGTGCAGGCTGCTGACGAACTCCGCGCGGCCGAGGCCCGCCGAGATCGTCCACATGTCGAGGATGAGCCAGTGCGTGTCGGCCTGGGTGGGCTCCGGGGCGTCCTCGACGTCCAGCTGGGCGAGGTGCGTCGCGGCGTACGGCCGGAGCGAGGGCTCCTTGAGCGCGTCGGTCCAGGCGGGCACGGCCACCTCGCCGAGGGAACCGACCAGGCTGGCGGCCTGCACCCGGACCAGGGCGTCGGCCTCGTCCTCCGCAGCGGCGGCGAGCAGCTCGGCGGCGGCCTGGGCGGGATCGCGCAGGGCGAGCCACGCGGTGAACTCGGCGTCCGCCTCCTCCTCCGGCAGGTCGGCGCTCAGCGACAGCAGGTCGAGCGCGGACATCGCGTCGATGGCGGGCCGGGCGTCGATGTCGATGTCCGCGTCGTCCACGAGGTGGACCACGCCTTCGGTGCCGAGGGGCGTGAGACGCACCTCGTCGTCCTCGACGGTCACCATGCCGTAGCCGGTCAGCCAGGCGAGCACCGGCGCCAGCGGGTCGCCGGCGGCGGCCCAGGCGTCGGCGCCGAGGTCGTCGTACTCGCTGACCGCCTCGGTCAGCTCCTCGCGCAGCTCTCCGACGGAGCGCGAGCCGCCGTTGACCAGCACACGGATCAGCAGCGCGCGGGTCAGCCCCGACAGGGCGAGGGTCAGGTCGTCGTCGTCCAGCTCGGGGTCGCCGTAGTCGACCGAATGAAGGCCGAGCAGCCAGGCGTCGAGCACATCGTCGTCGTCCTCGAACGGCCAGGCGGCGGTATCGGGGTCGACGCTGACCGTGTCGTCATCGTCCGGGGCGATGAACTCCAGGTCGATGGCGAGGTTCCACAGGTTCCACAGGGTCTGCGCGTCGCTCAGGCCGACGGTGCGCACCGCCTCCTTGACCTCTTCCTCGGTAAGGAGGGTGTCCTCGCCGACCTTGCGGCCGGAGCCGACCCACGCCGCGAGGTCGCGGGCCTGGGCGATGAGCGTGACCCCGCGAGCCGCCGCCGCGAGCTCGGAGTCCGGTCGCATCCGGATCGTGGGGAGGTCGGCGATCTCGTCGGCGAACGGCTCGAAGTCGCCGAGGCTCTCGTCCTCGTCGTCCTCGAACTCGTCCTCCTCCTCGTCCCAGTCGCGCTCGGCGATGACGTCCTCCATCGCCTCGACGAAGTCGTCCTCGATCTCGTCGAGCTCGGCGAGGAGGGTGTCGATCGAGGCCGACCCCTTCGCCAGGCGGTCCGTCTCGGACAGGAACGTCAGATAGGACCGCAGGGCGGGAACCATGCCGTCGGCGGCCTCGTCGGGATCCTCGACGACCTGCGGGATGCGTTCCAGCAGGACGGTGCGCAGGTCACCCGCCTTCCACAACCCCGCGTCGTCGCGGGCATCCAGGCGATGCCAGAGAACGGCCGGGCCCACCAGGTCGGGATCGCTGTCCGGAGCGTTGGCGGGAGCCCAGAGGATGAACTCCTGGAGCAGTGGACGCAGTTCAGCGGCGGCTGCCTCGATGCGGTCTGTCACCCCGCCAGCCTAGGGCTAACCGGGCATGCTCTCTAATCAGTTAGCGCGCCGCATCGCCTCGGTGATCCGTTCGGCGGCGGACACGACGGGGGCGGCGTGCATGCGGCCCGGCGTGCGGGTGAGCCTCTCGATCGGCCCGGAGACGGAAACCGCGGCGATGACCTTGCCCCCGGCACCCCGGATGGGCGCCGAGACGCTGGCCACGCCCTGCTCGCGCTCGCCGACGCTGTGCGCCCAGCCTCTCCTGCGTACGCTCGCGAGCGTGGCGGCGGTGAACTTCGCGCCACGCAGGCCGCGGTGCAGCCGGTCGGGCTCCTCCCAGGCGAGCAGGATCTGCGCGGCCGAGCCCGCGATCATGGGCAGTGCGGAGCCGACGGGTACGGTGTCACGCAGGCCGCTCGCGCGCTCGGCGGCGGCCACGCAGACCCGCTCGTCACCCTGGCGCCGGTAGAGCTGGGCGCTCTCCCCGGTGAGATCGCGGAGGTGCGTCAGGACGGGGCCCGCGACGGCGAGCAGCCGGTCCTCGCCGGCGGCCGTGGACAACTCCGACAGCCGAGGGCCCAGAACGAAACGCCCCTGGGTGTCACGGGAGACGATGCGGTGATGCTCGAGTGCCACCGCGAGCCGGTGTGCCGTCGGCCGGGCGAGGCCGGTCGCCTGGACGAGCTGGGCCAGGGAAGCCGGTCCCGCTTCCAGGGCGTTGAGTACGAGTACGGCCTTGTCGAGCACTCCGACTCCGCTAGAGTTGTCCATACCCCGATACTGCCGTCTCGCGATCCGAGACGCAAACACAATGGTCCGGATTGCCCGGTAGGCTTGTCCATATCCCGATATTTCTGTCTCATGATGAGAGACATCGGGAGGTCGAACGCAAGGAGGCGTCACAACCATGGGTCGCACACTGGCCGAGAAAGTCTGGGAGCAGCACGTCGTGCGGCGTGCCGACGGCGAGCCGGACCTGCTGTACATCGATCTCCACCTCATCCACGAGGTGACCAGCCCGCAGGCGTTCGATGGCCTGCGCATGGCCGGGCGGAAGGTGCGGCGACCGGATCTCACCATCGCGACCGAGGACCACAACGTCCCGACCGTGCTCGGCCCGATCTCCGACCCGGTGTCCCGCACCCAGGTTGAGACGCTGCGCAAGAACGCCGCCGAGTTCGGCATCCGGCTGCACCCCATGGGCGACGCCGGTCAGGGTGTGGTGCACATCATCGGCCCGCAGTTCGGTCTGACGCAGCCCGGCATGACGATCGTCTGCGGCGACTCGCACACGTCCACGCACGGCGCCTTCGGTGGCATCGCGTTCGGCATCGGCACCTCCGAGGTGGAGCACGTGCTGGCCACCCAGACGCTGCCCGCCTACCGGCCCAAGACCATGGCCATCGAGGTCAAGGGCGAGCTGCCGGTCGGGGTCACCGCCAAGGACCTGATCCTCGCCATCATCGCCAAGATCGGCACCGGCGGCGGCCAGGGGTACATCGTGGAGTACCGCGGTGAGGCCATCCGCAAGCTCTCCATGGAGGGCCGGATGACCGTCTGCAACATGTCGATCGAGGCGGGCGCCCGGGCCGGCATGATCGCGCCGGACGAGACCACGTTCGCCTACCTCAAGGGACGGCCCCACGCACCGTCCGGCGACGCCTGGGACGCGGCCGTCGAGTACTGGAAGAGCCTGCGCACCGACGACGACGCGGTCTTCGACAAGGTCGTGGAGATCGACGCCTCCACGCTGACGCCGTTCGTCACCTGGGGCACGAACCCGGGCCAGGGCGCTCCGCTCGGCTCCGCCGTTCCCTCGCCGGAGGAGTTCGCCGACCCGATCGAGCGGTCGGCAGCCGAGCGCGCCCTGGAGTACATGGGCCTGACCGCTGGGACGCCGCTGAACGAGATCCCGGTGGACACCGTCTTCGTGGGCTCCTGCACCAACGGCCGGCTGGAGGACCTGCGCGCCGCCGCCGACATCCTGCGCGGCCGCAAGGTCGTCACCCGCACGCTGATCGTGCCCGGGTCCATGCAGGTCAAGAAGGCCGCCGAGGAGGAGGGCCTGGACCAGGTGTTCAAGGACGCCGGAGCCGAGTGGCGCGAGGCGGGCTGCTCCATGTGCCTCGGCATGAACCCCGACACGCTGAAGCCCGGCGAGCGCAGCGCCTCCACCTCCAACCGCAACTTCGAGGGCCGTCAGGGCAAGGGGGGCCGCACCCACCTGGTTTCCCCGCAGGTCGCCGCGGCGACCGCCGTCACCGGCAAGCTGACCGCTCCCGCAGCCCTGGCCTAAGGAAGATCACCGATGGATGCCTTCACCACGCACACCGGCAGGGCCGTCCCCCTGCGCCGCAGCAACGTCGACACCGACCAGATCATCCCGGCCGTCTGGCTCAAGCAGGTCAGCCGCACCGGCTTCGAGAAGGGGCTGTTCTCCGCCTGGCGGGAGGACCCGTCCTTCATCCTCAACAACCCCGCCTACCAGGGCGCCTCGATCCTGCTGTCCGGCCCCGACTTCGGCACCGGCTCCTCGCGGGAGCACGCCGTATGGGCGCTGCAGCAGTACGGCTTCCGCGTCGTGATCGCGGCCCGCTTCGGCGACATCTTCCGCAACAACTCGACGAAGATGGGCCTGCTCCCGGTCATCCTGCCCGCGGAGGTCGTGGAGCGGCTGCAGGCTGCGGCCGAGGCCGACCCCACCGTCGAGATCACCGTCGACCTTGCCGAGCGCGAGGTCAGGCTGGGCTCGGAGTCCTGGTCCTTCGAGATCGACGACTACACGCGCTGGCGGCTCATGGAGGGCCTGGACGACATCGGCCTGACCCTGCGTCACGCCGACGACGTCGCGGTGTACGAGAATGGACGGCAGCCATGGCTGCCGACAACTGTCTGAACGGGTTTCAGCTAGAAGACGATCGCCTGGCGCGGGGGCTGCGTGATGCGCACCGCCGCGTCCGGGCGCTGGACGTGTCCCTCGAAGAGCGGACCCGCCTTACGCACAGGTTGCTTGCTATCTGTAACGTGGCAAAACAGGACATAGAGCATGCAACCGCCCGGCTTGATGCCTTCATCGCCTATCTGGACGGCGTGTCCGACACGCCCAGTGGGCGAAACGCAGCGGCTGGTGATTGAGTCCCATGCACGCGTCCCCTAATTTCAAGCGCGTAAGGGGGAGGAACCAATGAACAAGAAGGAACTCGTCGACGCGATCACGGACCGCGTCGGTGACAAGAAGACGGCCACCGAGGCGGTCAACGCGATTCTCGACGCCATCCAGCACGCCGTCGCCAACGGAGACAAGGTCTCCATCACCGGTTTCGGCGCTTTTGAGATGGTCCACAAGCCTGCCCGCACGGCTCGGAACCCTTCGACTGGCGCGCCGATCAAGGTTGAGGAGAGCTGGGGGCCCAAGTTCCGCCCCGGAAACGACTTCAAGGAACTCGTCAACGCGGGTGGGAAGAAGTCGGCCAAGAAGTAGCGGCGGTTTTCGGCCGGGGACGGCGTCCGGATGATCCGGGCGCCGTCCTACTTTTTCGTGTCCTGCGTCCCGCCCCGCCCCACCCCGACACGCGAGGGGCGCGGCGCGGAAGTAACCGACGAGCGACTCCGAGCGAGGAGGGCACGGGTCGCCTCAAGGGCGCCCCGAGCCGCCGAGCGGAGCGAGGCAATTCAGCGTGGCACGGGGAAAGTCGAGAGGGTGACGTAGGTGATGCGGTCGCCGTCGAGGAGGATGTTCACCCGCTGGCCGGTGCGCAGCAGCCGCAGCGGGCCGGCGTCGAAGGCGGCGGTGTCGAACGGCAGCTCGGTGCCGTCGTCCAGGAACACCGACCCGGAGCGGGTCGCGTCGTCGAAGATCTTCACCGTGGCCTGCACCTGATCAGCGTACTCGGCCCGACGCGGGGCGGATAATGCGTCGCCGGGAGGCGGGTGAGCGGACGGGCGGGGGCGGCCGGAATGCGCCCGCACTGAGGTCCTCCGAGGCCGGCGCGCCACGCAGCCCCGGATCAGCTCGCGTCGGGCGGCTCTTTCACGTAGGACGCGAGGCCGCGCAGGATGATGTCTAGTCCGAGTTCGAAGCGGTAGTCGTTGGTCTCGTCCACCATGAGGTTCGCCACCGCGAGCATGTTGGGGAACCGGTCGGGCGGGAGCGCCCCGAAATACGCCTTCATGTCGTCGCGGATCTCGCTCCACGACTTGACGTCTTCGCCCTCGTAGCGCTCCGTCCAGACGGCCTCCTCGGCGACGAAGCCGTCGATGTAGGTCGAGAGCATGTCTCCGGCGATGGCGGCGACGCGGTCGGGTAACCCGGTCGCGCGCAGTAGGGCGAGCAGCCTCTCGACATGCGGCAGGAGCTCGGGGGTGAACGGCGTCTGCCCCATGGAGATGCGGGCCATGTCGCGGTGGCGCTGCATCCGGGCGCGGCTTTCCCGCGCGAAGTTTTTGAGCTGCTCCTGCCAGCGCTCGGGGTCGTGCTCCGGCAGTTCGAAGCCGTCGAAGAGCCGGTGGTACATCAGCTCCAGCAGCTCGTTCTTGTTGTCGACGTGCGCGTAGAGGGCGGAGACCGTGACGCCGAGCTCGGAGGCGACCCGGCGCATGCTCAGCCCGTCGAGCCCTTCCTGGTCGAGCACGACGAAGGCGGCGTCGACGATGCGCTCGCGGGTGAGGGGGACGCGGGCCCGGGCGGGTCGCCTGCGCGCTCGCTCCCAGGGCGGTGTGGGCATGTCGAGCTCATTCATGTGGCCTCCCGCCGCACATGGTAGTGAACATCGCTCACCAGGACCGAACGGCGATAGAAACGAGATATATCTTGTGCGCCTCACGAAGGAGATATATCTTGAGAACACCGCACGTTTTCAGTGAACGCTGTTCGATAATAGAACACTGATCTGACATACTGAACACCGTTCTTGCTCGCTTCTGGAGGAAGCCATGACCACATCTGACGAGGCGGTGGCGTCCGCGCCGCCTGCCCACGAGCCGGCGCCGTACAGGTGGCGCTGGGCCGCGCTCTTCGTGATCCTCGCCGCGGAGGTCATGGACCTCCTCGACGCGATGGTCACCAACATCGCCGGGCCGACGATCAAGGCCGAGATCGGCGGCACCGCGAGCACCCTTCAGTGGCTCGGCGCCGCGTACACGCTGGCCATGACGGCCGGGCTGCTCACCGGTGGCCGTCTGGGCGACATCTTCGGGCGTAAGAGGATGTTCGTCATCGGTGCGGGCGGCTTCGTCGTGGGCTCGCTGCTGTGCGCCATCGCCCAGTCACCGGAGACCCTGATCGCGGCCCGCGTGGTGCAGGGCCTGTTCGGCGCCGTCATGCTGCCGCAGGGGCTCGGGATGATCAGGGAGATGTTCCCGCCCAAGGAGATGCAGTCGGCCTTCATGATGTTCGGCCCGGTCATGGGCCTGGCGTCGGTCGGCGGCCCGATCTTGGCCGGCTGGCTGGTGGACGCCGACTTCTTCGGCACCGGCTGGCGCATGATCTTCATCATCAACCTGCCGTTCGGCCTGGCCGCGCTCGTCGGAGCGCTCCGCTTCCTGCCCGAGTCCCGCTCGCCGCACCCGTTGAAGCTGGACATCCCCGGTGTCGTCATCGCGTCGCTGGCGGCGGTCCTGATCATCTTCCCGCTGGTCCAGGGCCGGGAGAGCGGCTGGCCGGCCTGGTCGTTCGTCATGATCGGCGCGTCCGTTCTCGCCTTCGCCTTCTTCGGATGGTTCGAGTCGCGGAAGAGCCGGGCCGGAGGCGACCCGCTGATCGTGCCGAGCCTGTTCCGCAAGCGCGCCTTCACCGGCGGCCTGCTGACCGGCGTCGTGTTCTTCTCCGGCATGGCCGGGTTCATGCTGGTCTTCAATCTCTACACGCAGATCGGCCTGGGCTACTCGCCGATCAAGGCCGGTCTCGCCGGTGTCCCCTGGTCGGTCGGCATGATCCTTGGCATGGGCATCATGCAGGCGGTCAAGCGGTTCGGCCGCAAGGTCCTGCACGGCGGAGCGCTCCTCATGGCGCTCGGGGTGCTCGGCGTCTACCTGACGATCGACCTGGCCGGCGTGGGGGTCACGCCGTGGCAGCTCGCGCCCGCCCTGATCGTCACCGGGATCGGCATGGGCCTGCTCATGGGCCCGTTCTTCGACATCGTGCTGGCGGGTGTCGAGCCGCACGAGACCGGTTCGGCGTCCGGCACCCTCACGGCGGTGCAGCAGCTCGGCAACGCCTTCGGCGTGGCCCTGCTCGGCACGGTCTTCTTCGACCTGCTCGGCCCGGTCCCCACCGGCACGTCCTTCGACCACGCCATGAAGATCACACTGTGGGTCGTGGCGGGCATGCTGCTGCTGACGTTCGTCGTCGGCTTCCTCCTGCCGAAGTACGCCCGCGAGGAGGACGCTCCCGAGCAGCAGGCGACCAAGGAAACCGTATCCGCCTGAACCGGGATTCGCAGCCCACGTCAGAACCGATCAACCACGTGGCCATGTGATCGCCTCAGCCGATCACATGGCCATGCCCATTCCCGGGGCCCATTCCCGGGTCCCTTCCTCGCCCGCTTCCCCACCCACGCCGTACGGCGCGGTCATCCGGCGAGGCCGGGAGCGATCGGGGGCCGGATGCGCGTGATCACGCTCAGAGTGGCGGGAGGCAGCCCCAGGGCGAGCGCCTCCCGAAGGTCGTCGACCGTGTCGACGTCCCTGCGGACGGACGCGATGCCGTCCATGGCCAACTCCTTCGCGCCGCCCGACAGGTGCCTGGCCTTCGACTCGCCGCCGAAACGCGGCTGGAAGGGCACGCCGGGCCGTACGCCGTAGAAGGTGGTGCCGACATCCGCGGCGTCGGGGACGAACGCCTGGTCGAACTCCGCGGCGGCCGCGAGGACCCGGTCCAGCTCCGCCGGGCGCAACGCGGGCAGGTCCGCCTGGAGTGCCCCGATGCCGTCGCCGGGCGCGAGCCGTGCGGCCTCGGCGGCTCCGAAACGGAGCGCGGTGTTGAGTCCCTTGTCGGGATCCGGTACGACATGGGCACCCAGGCCGGCCAGCCTCTCCGCGGGCACCGGGTCCGCGGTGACGACGATCACGCGGCCGACCCGCGCGCAGCTCAGCGCCGCGGACACCGTGTCGCACGCGAGCGCGACCGCGAGTTCGGCACGATACGGCCCCGCCGCGCCCGCGAGGCGGGTCTTCGCCCTGATGATGGTCTTCACCGGTACCACGAGGGTCCATCGCGTGAGCTGCATCGTGAGCTGCATATGGTAAGCATCCCGCCTCGACAGTCCACCGAGCCAACCGGGAGACTTGGGGTCACCAGCCGCCCGGGAGCGGCGGATCAGCACGTGGAGGAGCAAGTGACCGGACAACGAAGCGCGATGACGCGCGCCCGGATACCCGCCGAGACGGGCGTGCGGAGCAGGCGCGGCACGTCGCGGTTCCCCGTCCGGCCCGCACGCGAGGAGTCGAAATGAAACGCCGTGGCCGTCCCTCCCGGTTCTGGGAGTCCCTGGCCGTCCTGATCGTGAAGCCGTTGTCGCTGCTGCTGATCAGGCACGTCTGGCGCGGAGGGGAGTTCGTGCCTCGCGCGGGCGGCGTGATCATCGCGGCCAACCACCTGTCGTGGTCGGACCCGGTCCTGCTCTCCCACTACCTCTACAACAACGGGCGCTGGCCGGTGATCCTCGCCAAGTCCGGGATCTTCAAGGTGCCGGTCCTCGGGCACATCGTCGCCAAACTGCTGGCCATCCCGGTGCACCGGGGCAGCACCGACGCGACCCAGTCGCTGAAGATCGCCGAGGAGCGGCTCAGGGACGGCGGGTGCGTCATCTTCTACCCCGAGGGCACGATCACCCGTGATCCCGAGCTGTGGCCGATGGCGGGCAAGACGGGCGTGGCCCGGCTGGCGCTCTCGACCGGCGTGCCGGTCATCCCGATCGCCCACTGGGGCGCCCACGAGCTCCTGCCGTACGGCGAGAAGAAGCCGCGGCTGTTCCCGCGCAAGACATTCAAGGTGCTGGCCGGCCCGCCCATCGACCTGTCCAAGTACGAGGGCCAGCCGATGCGTGGCACGCTCCTGCGCGAGGCCACCGCCGACATCATGGCCGCCATCACCGACCAGCTCGCGGAGATCCGCGCGGAGAAAGCCCCCGGATCCCCTTATGACCCGAAAAACGCGGCTCACACAGGATGACCGCGTACGGTGAGAGGGACGACGCGCGGGGAACCGGGGCGACCGGTGGGCGGTGAGCGGGCCCGGCGCGGCGAGTGGAACGGCCGGCCGGGAGACGAGGCCGTCCCGCCGGATTACGAGGAGTGGTGAGCGAGCGGTGAGCAGCGCTGTCGTTTTCGGTACTGGCTCGTGGGGAACCACGTTCGCGATGATCCTCGCGGAGGCGGGCACCCGGACGACGCTGTGGGGGAGACGGGCCTCGGTCGTCGACGCGATCAACGAGAGGCATGAGAACCCGGAGTACCTCCCCGGGCTGCGGCTGCCGGAGAGCCTGCGCGCCACCACCGATCCGGCGGAGGCGATGGAGGGGGCGGACTTCGTGGTCCTCGCCGTCCCGGCCCAGACGCTCCGCGACAACCTCGCCGCATGGAAGCAGTACCTCCCGCCGGACGCCGTGCTGGTCAGCCTCATGAAAGGAGTCGAGCGGGGCACCTGCAAGCGGATGAGCGAGGTCATCTGCGAGGTCGCGGGCGTGCCCCCTGAGCGGGTGGCGGTGGTCTCGGGTCCGAACCTCGTCCCCGAGCTCGCCCAGCGGCAGCCCGCCGCCGCGGTGGTGGCCTGCTCGGACGAGGAGGTCGCGCGGCGGCTCCAGGAGGCCTGCCACCTGCCGTGGTTTCGCACCTACACCAACCCGGACGTCGTCGGTGTCGAGCTCGGCGGTGCGGTGAAGAACGTGATCGCGCTCGCGGTCGGCGTCGCCGCCGGCATGGGGCTGGGAGACAACGTGACCGCGATGCTCATGACCCGCGGCCTCGCCGAGATCGCCCGACTCGGCGCGGCGCTCGGCGCCGACCAGCACACGTTCGCCGGTCTCGCCGGGATGGGCGATCTGGTGGCGACCTGCAGCTCCCCGTTGTCCAGGAACCGCACCTTCGGTGAGAATCTGGGACGCGGGATGACCCTGGCCGAGGTCGTCGCCGTGACGAAGCAGACCGCCGAGGGAGTCAAATCGTGCGAGTCGGTTCTCGAGCTGGCAAGGAAACACGACGTGGAGATGCCGATCACCGAAGTCGTGGTCGGTGTGGTGCACGACGGGATGGCCCCGGGCGAGGCGGCGATGCTCCTGATGTCGCGAACCCCGAAGCCGGAGCGTTACGGCGTGTAGGCCCATGAGGCGCGGGCGCAGGCCGACGCCCTGCGGCTCACGCGGATCGCGTCCTCTCTCGGCGGGACCCACACCACGGCCGTGCATCTCGCCTCGACGCGACGCACGGCCGCGCGCCCCGACGAGGCGCCTTCCGGCGTGGACGCGGGAGCCGTACGGTTCTCGATCGGGCTGGAGGACGCGGAGGGCCTGATCATGGACGTGACCCGGGCGCTCGACGCCGTACGCGCGGCCACGCGGGCCTGACGAGCGGGTTCCCCGTCCGGAAGCGGTACATTCGAGCATCATGAACGAGCAGCGCGAGGTGCCTTCCCGGCCGATTCGAGTCGCCGTCGTTTTCGGCGGTCGCAATTCCGAGCACGCGGTGTCGCTGATGGGCGCGGGCAGCGTGCTCAGCGCGATCGACCGGTCGAGGTACGAGGTCATCCCGGTCGGCATCGCTCCGGACGGGCGCTGGGTTCTGGTGTCCGACGGGCAGCGTTACGCCATCGAGGACGGCGAGCTGCCGGTCGTGACCGAGTCCGGCACGGCCCTCGCCCTGCCGTCCGACTCCGGGGCGCTCGTCGCGCTCGACCCCGGGCAGATCCCGCGCTCCCTCGGCGAGGTGGACGTGGTCTTCCCGATGCTGCACGGGCCGTTCGGCGAGGACGGCACCATCCAGGGCCTCCTGGAGATGGCCGGGGTGCGCTATGTCGGCTCGGGTGTTCTGGCGAGCGCGGTCGGCATGGACAAGGCGTACATGAAGCTCGTGCTCAAGGCGGCGGGGCTTCCGGTCGGGCCGTTCGTCGTCGTCCGCGACCGGGACTGGCGCACCGACCGCGCGCGGGTGCTCAAGGAGGTCGAGGAGCTCGGCTGGCCGGTGTTCGTCAAGCCGGCCCGCGCCGGGTCGTCGCAGGGCATCTCCAAGGCGCACGACCTCGACTCCCTGGAGGCCGCGGTCGAGCTCGCCCGCGAGCACGACCCCAAGGTGCTGGTCGAGGCCGCGATCGTCGGCAGGGAGGTCGAGTGCGCGGTGCTGGAGTCCCTTGGCGACGCGCCCCCGGAGGCGAGCGTCCCCGGCGAGGTGTTGGTCCGGGGCGAGCGCGAGTTCTTCGACTTCGAGGCGAAGTACTACCCCGACCAGATGGCGCTCGCCGCGCCCGCCGACATCCCCGCGGAGACCGCCGAAGCGGTGCGTTCGATGGCCGTGCAGGCGTTCGAGGCGCTGTCCTGCGAGGGGCTGTCCCGGGTCGACTTCTTCTACACGCCCTCGGGTGAGCTCATCCTCAACGAGATCAACACGATGCCGGGCTTCACATCGCTCTCGGTCGCGCCGCAGCTCTGGGCCGCGACCGGCCTGTCGTACGCCGAGCTCGTGGAGCGGTTGATCCAGCTCGCACTCGACCGTCCCGCGGGGCTGCGCTGAGCCTTCTCGTCACTCGGGGATGGACGACTTGATCGGGCCGGCCAGATCCACCAGCACGTCTCCGGAGATGTGCTTTCCGGAGACCGTCACCTCGACGTACGCCTCCCGGTTGATCGCGGTGAACAGCGTGGGGAGCTTGGGATCCTCGTACCAGGTGACGCCGTTGAGGTCGGTCGCCTGGTCCGTGGCGGCCATCGAGGCGGGCCGGTCCACTCCACAGCGGAGGGCGATCTCGCCCGCCCCCCACACCGCCACGTACGGCGAGCGTGGCTCGCTCTCCACCCGCTCGGCGCCGTCGAGCCGGGAGGGCAGAGCGGTGGCGAGCTTCTGGCACGCGGCCGCCGCGGCTCCGGCGGGCGTGGGCGGGTCCACCCGCACCGCGCCGGAGCATGCTGAAAGGGACAGTACGGCGAGCAACCCGGCCGTCAACGTGGCCGACGACCCGGCCGCGGGGATCAGTCTTCGCATCTCTTCCCAGGTCAGATGTGCACGATCGGACATGTAAGAGTACGCGTGATGCCCTCCACAGCCTGAATCTGGGCGACCACCAGCTTGCCCAACTCGTCGACGTTGCGGGCCTCGGCCCGCACGATGACGTCGTAGGGGCCGGTGACATCCTCCGCCTGAGTGACACCGGGGATCCCGGCGATCTGGTCGGCCACATTGGCCGCCTTGCCGACCTCGGTCTGGATAAGGATGTAGGCCTGCACCATAACGCCCTCCGGATAGAGATCAGTGCCGGAGCGTACCGTACCTCGAATGCACTAGGGGTGTGCCATCACAGTCGGAGATCTTGGCGAATTCGGTGTAATTGGACGTATTGCTGGGCGATTGCCGCAAGGTGCGGCCATACTGCTCGGACCTGGAGATGACGCCGCGGTCGTGAGCGCGCCGGACGGGCGGGTTGTCGTGAGTACGGATCTCCTAATCGAGGGTAGGCACTTCCGTCGCAATTGGTCCAGTGGCTATGACATCGGGCGTAAAGCGGCAGCTCAGAATCTTTCTGATATTGCGGCTATGGGGGCTGAGCCAACCGCGATCTTCGTCGGTCTCGGTCTGCCCGCCGACGTCGGGACGGACTGGTTGGACGCCCTGACCGACGGCTTCCGCGACGAGTGCGCACTCGTCGGCGCCAGCGTGGCCGGCGGGGACATCTCCAGGGCCGACACCGTGATGCTCGGCGTCACCGCCCTCGGCGACCTCGGCGGCCGGGCACCGGTGACCAGGGCGGGCGCCCGGCCCGGACACGTCGTCGCGATCGCGGGCCGTCTCGGTCACGCGGCGGCGGGGCTCGCGCTGCTGCAGGCCGGGCGAGCGGACAGCGGAGAGCTCGTGGACGCCCATCGCCGCCCGCGTCCGTTGTACGCGTGCGGTCCCGGCGCGGCCCGGCTCGGCGCCACGGCGATGCTCGACGTGAGTGACGGGCTCCTGCAGGATCTCGGCCACATCGCGGACGCGAGCGGTGCCGGGATCGAGCTGGATCCGGCCGCGTTCCCCGTCACCCCCGAGCTCGCCGAAGCCGGTCGCGACCTGGGAGCCGACCCGCTGGAGTGGATCCTCAAGGGAGGCGATGATCATGCCCTCGCCGCGACCTTCCCTTCCGGCGTACGGCTCCCTGACCCCTGGCTGGTGGTGGGCCGGGTCACCGAGGGCCAGGGCGTCCACGTCATCGGCCGGGCCGACACCACGGGCGGTTGGGATCATTTCCGAGATTCCCGCGGATGAGAGGAAATTCCCGGCTCACCGCCCGGCGAGGCCGGGGACATCGCCTGGTTTGATAGGGGCATGACCTCCACTCCTCCACGCGTGCTCACCATCGCCGGTTCGGACTCCGGCGGCGGCGCCGGGATCCAGGCCGACCTCAAGACGATGCTGGCCCTCGGTGTGCATGGCATGAGCGTCATCGCGGCCGTGACCGCGCAGAACTCGCTCGGCGTCCAGGGCTATTGGGAGCTGCCGGTGGAAGCGGTCCAGGCGCAGCTCGACTCCGTGCTCGGCGACATCGGGGTCCAGGCGGTCAAGACGGGCATGCTGGCCTCTCCGGCGCTGGTGGAGACGGTCGCCGGAGCGCTCGCGGGCGTGGCGGCCCCCGTCGTGGTCGATCCGGTGGGCGTCTCCAAGCACGGTGACTCGCTCCTCGCCCCCGAGGCGGTGGAGACTGTGAAGGAACTGCTGCTGCCGGTGGCGACGGTGGTCACGCCGAACCTCTGGGAGGTAGAACAGCTCACCTCGGTCAAGGTCGAGGACGAGGACGACCTGCCACGCGCGGCGGAGGCCGTGCTCGCACTCGGGCCCACATGGGCGCTCATCAAGGGCGGCCACCTTCCCGGCGAGCCGGTGGACCTGCTGACCGACGGCGACCGGCAGTACCGCTTCGCCGCCGAGCGCCACGACAATCGCCACACACACGGGACCGGATGCACGCTCGCCTCGGCCATCGCCTCCCGGCTGGCCCTCGGCGACGACCTGCCGGAGGCCGTACGGCAGGCGAAGGAGTACGTCACAGGGGCGATCGCGCACGGCTTCCCCCTCGGCCAGGGCATCGGCCCCGTCGACCACGCCTGGCGCTGGCGGACCGGCGGATGACGGCATTTGATCCCGCCAAGCCGAGCGGGCCCGGGCCGGGTTCTCGGCCGGTCAGATGTCGAGGATGGCGCTCTTGAGCTCGGGGTCGACGCGCAGGACGCCGCTGCGGTCGGTGGTGACCACGATGGCGTCGATCGGCGCGGTCTCCGACCTCCGGGCGCACAGCGCCACGTTGACGGCGATGATGTCGTCGTGACCGCATGAGCCGATCTTCCTGCCGATCTCGGCGGCCCGGTGCGGAGTCAGCTCGTCGAACGTCACACCGGCGTCGCGGCCGCCGCCGGCCAGCTTGAGGAACGCCCCGAGCCATGCCTGGCGCGGTCCGCCCCGCCACACCTCCGCGACGACGGTCCGCGGGATGACGACCTGTGCCGTGCCCTCGGCCGCCCTGGCCAGGATCTCGAGGACGTCCTCGTTGCCCAGCTCCAGCTGGATCAGCGCTCCGGTGTCGAGCACGAACCGCGGCCGGTCGGAGAGTGAGCTCACGCGACGACCTCCTCAAGGGAGGCGCCGACGCCTTCCCTGACCCGGCGGAGGACGGCGACGGCGGTGTCGATCCTGGCCTTGACGTCGGGACCTGGCTCGCCGAACTCGGCCTTCAGATCCGCGACGAGCGCGGCGAGCTCGACTCGCTGCCGCACGCCCGACAGCGCTTCGGAGATCATTCCCGAGACGGAGTCGGCATGGCCCTCCTCGACCTGCGACTGCATCCAGGCGTACAGGTCGTCGGGCAGGCTCACGCCGATCTTCCTGGTCGCGTCGTCGGCCGACCAGGCGGGGGTGTTGGATGTCACGGAAACACCATATCGACGGCACTCTGAGTAATCGACCCGTAGATGTCGGCCGGGAGTGATTTCCTTCCACACGGAACAGGCGTCAGGAGAGGCCCGGGCGGACGACCGTATTCGCCCCGGCAACACGAAAGCCCGTCACCGAATCGGTGACGGGCTCCGGAAGAGCTGGGGTCAGCGGGTGACCTTACCTGCCTTGATGCAGGAAGTGCACACGTTCATCCGCTTCGGCGTCCCGTTGACCGTCGCCCGCACGGTCTGGATGTTCGGGTTCCAGCGGCGGCGGGTGCGGCGGTGCGAGTGGGAGACGTTGTTGCCGAAAGTCGGCTTCTTAGCGCAGACGTCGCAGACGGAAGCCACGGTCATCGCTCCTTAGATCAGTCGAATCGGCCCGGTCCGCCTAGAGCGGCTCATCCGAGCATGCCGGGGCAACCGGCTGGCCACACGAGGATATCCGATGTCGGCCGTTGCACGCCAAACGGGATCCCGGCGAACGGGGATAATCTCGTAGCGACCAACGGTAGCGCATGGGGACGGCGCCACGCGTGCGGGCCATGGGATCGAAGGGGCGACGTTCATGCTTGAGGTGCTCGACCCGCCCGCCGTACGCCGCTGGTCGCGCCGGTGCGCGGACGCACTCGGCCGCGCCAGGGCGGAGATAGACGCCCTCAACGTGTTCCCCGTTCCCGATGGCGACACCGGCACCAACCTGCATCTCACCGTGCTCTCCGCGGCCGAGGCCGTGGACGGCCTGCCGGGTGACGCGGGGGGCGACAGAACGTGGCAGACGCTCGCCCACGGGGCGTTGCTCGGTGCCCGGGGGAACTCGGGGGTGATCGTCAGCCAGGCGATACGCGGCCTGGCCGAGGTGCTCGGGCGGGCGGAGGGGCGGGGCGCGGATCTGCGCCGGGCGCTGCTGCGCGCCGCCGAGATGGCCAGGGCCGCCGTGGTCCGGCCGGTCGAGGGGACCGTGCTCACCGTTCTCGCCGCCGTGGCGGAGGCCGTACGGCACGCGTCCGACGATCTCGGCGACGTGGCGCGGGTCGCCGCCGAGGAGGCGCGCGGCGCGCTGCGGCGGACCACCGAACAGCTCGACGTGCTGGCCAGGAACCACGTGGTCGACGCCGGCGGAGCGGGCCTCGTGATCATCCTGGAGACACTGGCCGAGGTGGTCGCCGAGGCGTTCAGCGAGCGGCACGAGGTCCCGGCCCCGGCCGGGCGGGTGCCGGTCGAGGAGGCACGGGCGAAGGCTCAGGGATCCGCGCCCGGATACGAGGTGATGTACCTCCTCGACGCGCCGGAGGAGGCGATCGGCCGGCTCAGGGCCGCTCTCGACGCCCTTGGGGACTCCCTCGTGATCGTGGGAGGCGACGGGCTGTGGAACGTCCACGTCCACGCGGAGGACGCCGGCGCCGCGATCGAGGCGGCGCTCGCGGCCGGCCGCCCGCACCGCATCCGCGTGACATATCTCGGCGGCCGCATCCACGAGCCGGCTCCGGTGCGCGGGGTGGTCGCCGTCGCGGCCGGTGACGGCCTCGCCGAGCTCTTCCGCCAGGCCGGGGCCGTCGTCGTACGGCGTGAGCCCGGCGCGAACCCGCTCCTCGCCGCCGTGCTTGCGGCGATCAGGGAGGCCGGGAGCGAGGTGGCGGTGCTGCCGAACGACAACGGCGCCCAGGCGGTGGCCGCCGCCGCGGCGGAGATCGCCCGCGAAGAGGGCCTCACGGTCAGCGTCCTGCCGACCAGGGCCTCGGTCCAGGGTCTCGCCGCGCTGGCCGTGCACGATCCACTGCGCCGCTTCGATGACGACGTGGTGGCCATGGCCGACGCGGCGGGCCACACCCGGCACGGGCACGTGTGGGTGGCCGACCGCGAGGCTGTGACCAGCGCGGGGCTGTGCCGCCCGGGCGACGTGCTCGGCGTCGTCGACGGGGACGTCGCCCTCATCGGCACGGCCGTCGCCGACGTGGCGGTCCAGGTGACAGAGCGCATGATGTCGTCGAGCAGCGAGATGGTGACGCTGGTGACCGGCGCGGGCCCGTCCGCGACCCCGGCGGCAGCCGTACAGGACCATCTGGCGCGGGTTCGCCCGGATGTCGAGGTGGTCGTCTATGAGGGGGGACAGGGTGGTTATCCGCTGCTCATCGGCGTCGAATGACCGGCCGCACCGCCGCGAGGTGATTTCTGTCGGTGACCGGCGGTAGAACTTATTGCCATGACCGCGCGTTTCCCGGTCGCCGCGCGCCGTTCCATGGGCGCGCGGGCCTCCGTGCCGCGTGCGGCCGCAGCGCGGGGCACGATCCCGTCACGTGAGGGGGGCGCATGACGAGGTTCGACGAGCCGCTGAAGCGGGCACTGGGCAGGACGGCGGGCCCGCTGGAGCGCGCGCTCGGCATCGCCACGGTGGGGGAGCTGCTCCGTCACTACCCGCGTAGATACGCCGAGCGCGGCGAGCTGACCCCGATCTCGTCGCTGGAGCACGACGAGCACGTCACCGTTGTAGCCAGGGTGGCGGCGCTGCAACGCCGGCCGATGAAGAACCGGAAGGGCACCTGGCTGGACGTCGAGGTTACCGACGGCGAGGAGCGGCTGCACCTGGCCTTCTTCGGCAAGGGCGGCCACGCGGCGGAGCAGCGGCTGACCCCCGGCACCGAGGCGATGTTCTCCGGAAAGGTCAACGTCTTCCCTCTGCCGAGCGGCCGGCGCCGGGTGTCCCTCACCCATCCCGAATACGAGACCGAGGAGACCGAGGACGCGGCGGAGTTCGCCGCCGCGCCGGTCCCGATCTATCCCTCGGCGCAGGGCCTGGCGACGTGGACGATCCGCCGCGCGGTGCGCACCGTGCTCGACGTGCTGACGCTCGACGATCCGCTGCCGTCCGAGATCAGGCACAGGCACGGTCTCCCGGAGCTTGAGGTGGCGCTCCGCTACGTCCACCGGCCCAGAAACCACGCCGACATCACCCTGGCCCGCCGGCGGCTCAAGTTCGACGAGGCGTTCCTGCTCCAGTCCGTGCTGGCCCGGCGCAGGATTGCGGCCTCCGCCTGGCCGGCCCGCGCGCGGCCGGGGCGTCCCGACGGCCTGTTGCGCGACTTCGAGGCGCGGCTGCCCTTCGAGCTCACCGAGGGCCAACGCCAGGTCGGTGAGGAGATCGCGGCGGATCTGGCCCGCGAGCACCCCATGCACCGGCTGCTCCAGGGAGAGGTGGGCGCGGGCAAGACGGTGGTCGCGCTGCGCGCCATGTTGCAGGTGGTCGACTCGGGAGGGCAGGCGGCGCTCCTCGCCCCCACCGAGGTGCTGGCCCAGCAACACCACAGGTCGATCACCGGCATGCTCGGCGACCTCGCGACCGGAGGCATGTTCGGCGGCACGGGCGTGGGCCTGCTGACCGGGTCCATGGGCGCGGCCGCGCGGCGGAGCGCTCTGCTCGACGCCGCCTCGGGCGCCGCCGGGATCGTGGTCGGCACCCACGCCCTGATCCAGGAGCACGTCCAGTTCGCCGATCTCGGGCTGCTCGTCGTGGACGAGCAGCACCGGTTCGGCGTCGAGCAGCGCGACGCGCTCCGGGAGAAGGGTGGCGGCGGCAGGCCCCACGTGCTGGTCATGACGGCCACCCCCATCCCGCGGACGGTCGCGATGACCGTGTTCGGCGACCTGGAGGTCTCCACGCTGTCCCAACTGCCGTCCGGCCGCGCCCCGATCACCACGCACGTGGTGCCGGCCGCGGAGAAGCCGCACTTCCTCGACCGCACCTGGGAGCGGGTCCGCGAGGAGGTCGGGCTGGGCCGCCAGGCGTACATCGTCTGCCCGCGCATCGGCGACCAGGAGGGCGACGAGGGCGACCTCGGCAAGGGCGACGAGGAGCGCAGGCCGCCGCTGGCCGTGCTCGACGTGGCGGAGATGCTCGCCGAGGGCCCGTTGCACGGCATGAGGGTTGGCGTCCTGCACGGCAAGCTCCCCCCGGAGGAGAAGGACGCGGTGATGCGGTCCTTCACCAAGGGGGAGATCGACGTGCTCGTGGCGACCACGGTCATCGAGGTGGGCGTCGATGTGAGGAACGCCTCAGTCATGATCATCATGGACGCGGACCGGTTCGGCGTCTCCCAGCTGCACCAGCTGCGGGGCAGGGTCGGGCGCGGCGGCCTGCCCGGGCTGTGCCTGCTGGTGAGCGAGGCCCCCGCGGGCTCTCCGGCGCGGACGCGCCTGGACGCGGTGGCCGCGACGCTGGATGGGTTCGAGCTGTCCCGGGTGGACCTCGAGCAGCGGCGTGAGGGCGACGTCCTCGGTGCCGCGCAGTCAGGCCGCAAGTCGTCCCTGAAGATGTTGCAGCTGCTCCGCGACGAGGACGTCATCGAGGCCGCCAGGGAGGAGGCCACCGCGGTGCTGTCGGCCGACCCCGAGCTGGAGGGTCATCCGGCGCTGCGGGCCGAGCTCGACGCCCTGATCGTGGACGAGCGCGCCGAATACCTGGAGAAGGCCTGAGCGGCCCCTGGTCGACGTGACGGGGCAAAGACTGACGGGAGGGGCACTAGATCTCGAAAAGGTGACCTAGATCTCAAAAAGGTCGACGTAGATCTCAGAAAGGCCGCAAAACCGGCAAAGTACTGCCGCCGTGGCGGCCTCGCACATGAGAATGACCCAGGGCCCAGCCTTGGGACGGCCTCCCCCCGAATGCCGTCCCCGGCTGGGCCCACCCTCGGGTCAGGTGCCGAGGGCGCCGGCGTGCGGAAGGGCTCACGATCACACCGGCCGGCCTCCCCCTGGGTCACCTTGAAGGCCGCAGACTCATCATGCGGAACGCGGCGGCCTCGCGATACCGCTCTTACCCATTCGTCGCCACCCCTTGCCCACTCTTGACCGCCTGAGATCCGGTCACGCTCCCACACGGGAGGCCGCACCGGCGTCCCGGACCTCTCCCCGGGAGCGGGACAATGAACGAATGACGCGGGTCATCGCAGGTAGCGCCGGAGGACGAAGGCTGGCAGTGCCGCCGGGCAGAGGCACCAGACCGACGAGCGATCGGGCGAGAGAGGGGCTGTTCTCGACCGTGGGCTCGCTTTTGGGCTCGCTTGACGGAGCCCGGGTCCTCGATCTCTACGCCGGGTCGGGAGCCGTCGGCCTGGAGGCGCTGAGCAGGGGCGCGGCGCACGCGCTCCTTGTCGAGTCCGACGCGAAGGCCGTTCGGACGATCAGGGAGAACATCGCAGCTCTCGGCCTGCCCGGGGCCGTGCTCAGGCCGGAGAAGGTCGAGCGGGTCCTGGCCCAGGGGTGTGCGGAGCCGTACGACTTCGTGTTCGCCGATCCGCCGTACTCGGTCACGGACGAGATGGTCACCAGGGTCCTGGAGACGCTCCGCTCGGAAGGGTGGCTCGGCGAGGGCGCTCTGGTCGCGATCGAACGCGAGTCCAGGGGGAAGGACCTGGTCTGGCCGCCGGGTTTCGAAGAGGACAGGGTCCGTCGTTACGGAGAAGCGGCCGTTTGGTACGGTCACGCAGCCGGGAACCCGTAAACCTGGGGGTGCGCCTTGCGTCGCGTCGTATGCCCGGGGTCCTTCGACCCCGTGACCAACGGACATCTGGACATCATCGGCCGGACCTCGCGACTGTACGACGAGGTCGTCGTAGCCGTGCTGATCAACATCGAGAAGACCGGGTTGTTCACCGTGGAGGAGCGGATAGAGATGCTCGAAGCGGTGACCAAGGAGTACGGCAACGTCCGAGTGGAGAAGTTCCACGGACTGCTGGTCGACTACTGCCGGCAGAACGACATCGCGGCGATCGTGAAAGGCCTCCGCGCGGTCAGCGACTTCGACTACGAGCTCCAGATGGCGCAGCTGAACTACCGCATGTCCGGGGTGGAGACGCTGTTCATGTCCACCAACCCGGAGTACTCCTTCCTCTCGTCGAGCAGGTTGAAGGAGATCGCACGGTATGGTGGGGACGTATCCGGCCTGGTCCCGGACCTCGTCCAGCGGCTGCTCGTCGAGCGGCTTAGAGGCTGACCATCGGCTGGTATCCTTTCTAATCGGCCTTGCACGACGGCGGTGATTCGTCATGCCTAACGAGAGCAGGATGACTCTGCACACCCTCGACCCCCGAGCCCCTTGGGTGATCTCCACTCACGATCTGGGACGGCGACCGGGGTCGATGCGCAGAATCAGCCCGGTTCTTCCGGCACCGGCGGACCTCGCGGTCGGCATGATCGGCGTTCCCAAGGACGCCGACGTCGAGCTGGACATCCGGCTCGAGGCGGTGATGGAAGGCGTGCTCGTCACGGGCACGGCGCGGACTCCTCTCAGTGGAGAATGTTCGCGCTGCCTGGATCCGCTGACCTCGGAGATCGAGGTCGGTTTCCAGGAGCTCTTCTTCTACTCGGCGGAGGACGCCGGAGAGGACGACTTGCTCCTCGACGGCGAACTGCTCGATCTCGAGCCGATATTCCGTGACGCGGTGGTGCTCTCACTGCCGCTGAGTCCGATGTGCAGTGAGGACTGCCCCGGTCTCTGCTCGGAATGCGGGGTCAAGCTGGCGGAAGCCGGCTCGGACCACCGGCACGAGCGGATCGACGCGCGCTGGGCGTCGCTGCAAGGTTTGGTTGTGGACAACAAAGAAGACGATCAGGAGGGTTGACGTGGCCGTCCCCAAGCGGAAGATGTCGCGGAGCAACACCCGCGCCCGCAGGTCCCAGTGGAAGGCCGCCGCGGTCGCGCTCGTGAGCTGCCCCCAGTGCCGCTCGCCGAAGCGCCCGCACGTGGCGTGCCCGAGCTGTGGCACCTACAACCGCCGTCAGGTCATCGAGCCGTCGGCCTGATCGCGCGATAAGCGGACAGGGACGCCGACCGGGTCGTCAAGACGCCCCGGTCGGCGTTACCTTGCTCTCAGCGCGTACGGTGGCGAGCGGAGGCACGAGCGACAGGCGATATGTGCCCGCGGCCGTGGTGGACGCCGGGAGGCCCCAGTCTCTGGGAAACCGGCGCCCACCACGTCTTCGGGCTTCTCACCGACCTTGTCACCGTGCGGCGTCGCCATGCACAGGTGAACAGGAGGAACGGTGGGCGCAGCGATGAAGCCGGTACCAGTGGAGATCGCCAGAGACGAGCTGGCGGGCGAGATCGGTGTCGGTCTCAGCACGGGCATTCTGGAGCGGGCGCTCACGCACCGCTCCTACGCGTACGAGAACGGCGGCCTGCCGACGAACGAGCGCCTGGAGTTCCTGGGCGACTCGGTGCTCGGGCTGGTGGTCACCGACACGCTGTTCCGGGGGCACCCGGACCTTCCGGAGGGGCAGCTCGCCAAGCTGCGCGCCGCGGTGGTCAACATGCGGGCGCTCGCGGGCGTGGCCCGCGGACTGAACCTCGGGAAGTACCTCCGGCTCGGCCGGGGCGAGGAGGGCACCGGCGGGCGGGACAAGTCCTCGATCCTCGCCGACACCCTTGAGGCGCTGATCGGCACCGTGTACGTGGACAAGGGCCTGGACGAGGCGTTCCGCGTCGTCCACCTGCTCTTCGACCCGTTGATCACGCGTTCCGCCTCGCTGGGCGCGGGCCTCGACTGGAAGACCTCGTTGCAGGAGCTGACCGCCGCCGAGATGCTCGGCGTCCCGGAGTACCACGTCGAGGAGAGCGGTCCCGATCACGCGAAGTCCTTCGTGGCCACCGTCCGCGTCGGCGGCACGGAGTACGGCACGGGCGCGGGACGGAGCAAGAAAGAGGCGGAGCAGCAGGCCGCCGAGGCGGCGTGGACGGCGATCCGCGCCATCCACGAGGCCAGGGAGGGCGCCGGGCTCGGCCAGAGCTGAGCCGCGTCCTCCGGAACGAGCTGAGGAGGCGGGATGCCTGAGCTGCCCGAGGTCGAGGTCGTCAGGCGCGGGCTCGACCAATGGGTTTCCGGCCGGACGATCGCCTCGGCCGAGGTGCTTCATCCGCGTGCGGTCCGCAGGAACGCCGGGGAGCTCTCCGACCAGCTGAAGGGCCGGGAGATCCGCTCCGCCGAACGGCGTGGCAAATATCTCTGGCTCCCGCTCGGCGACGAGGGGACGCACGACCGTTCAGAAGCGGCGGACGAGCACCTCACCGGACCGGAGACGGACCTGGGCGTGGGAGAGCATTCGGCGGGGGAGGCGCTGCTCGCCCATCTGGGCATGAGCGGCCAGCTTCTGGTGATCGAGCCGGACGCCCCGCTGGAGAAGCACCTCCGGGTCCGGATCGGCTTCGCCGACGGTGGCCCCGACCTGCGTTTCGTCGACCAGCGCACGTTCGGTCACGTCCTCGTCGCGCCTATGATCGTCCCCGCGCGGCCGCCGGGCGCCGTGGCGTTCCGGCCGGTGCCGGAACCGGTGGCGCACATCGCGCCGGATCCGTTCGAGGACGTTTTCGACGACGCGGAGTTCGCCGCCAGGTTGCGCCGGCGGCGTACCGGGATCAAGCGGGCGCTTCTCGACCAGTCGCTGATCAGCGGGGTCGGCAACATCTACGCCGACGAGGCGCTGTGGCGGGCCCGGCTGCACTGGGCGCGGCCCACCGAGACGCTGAGCACGAAGAAGATCGCCGAGCTCCTGGCCGCCGCCCGCGCGGTGATGAACGAGGCGCTGGGGGAGGGCGGGACGTCCTTCGACAGCCTGTACGTGAACGTCAACGGCGAGAGCGGCTACTTCGACCGCTCGCTGGCCGTGTACGGCAGGCGGGACGAGCCCTGTCGCCGCTGTGGCACCCCGATCAGGCGGGAGGCGTTCATGAACAGGTCCTCCTACAGTTGCCCCCGGTGCCAGCCGCGTCCGCGGGACGCCCGCCCCTGACCGCCTCGCAAGGGACGGTTTCCGGGGGAACGGCGGCCTCTTGGATACTGGGAGTCATGATCCGGTTGACGGCATGGGTGCGCGGACGGGTTCAGGGCGTGGGGTTCCGCTGGTGGACCCGGGCCAGGGCGCTGGAGCTCGGGCTCGCCGGCTGGGCGACGAACCTGTCCGACGGCAGGGTTGAGATCGTGGCCGAAGGTCCACGGGAATCATGCGAGTCGCTCCTTGGACTGCTCAGAGGCGGCGACACGCCGGGGCGAGTGGATGGCGTTACAGAGCGTTGGAGTGACGCTAAGGGCGGTTTGGTGGGTTTTGTCGAGCGATAGCCCTTCCTTCAGGCGTCGCAAATGCGGTATATTTACATGTCGGGAGTGCCCATCGGTGCGTCTGTGTGAAGCGTTCAACTTGACCGCATCCAATGCCGGTGCGACTCTTGAGAGGAACCACGCGCACCCCTCCCGCGGCATGAAGTGCGCGAACCAGTCTGGTCACTCAGCGTGGAGGACCCTTTACTATGGCGAAGGCTCTACTCGGCCACGTCGGCGGTCCTGACCCTCGAATGGTCTCCGAAATGCGCCGTCTCCAGCAGCGCATCCGGGACCTGGAGGCAGAACTTACCCGGCTCCAGGCACAGAACGATGCGCTGGCGGCGCAGTCTCGGGATGAGGCACTGGTCCGGCTGCAGGATCGCGAGCCGGCCCTCACCTGAGGCCGGAAGAGGAATCACCGTCAGGGACGCCTGCCAAAGGCGTCCCTTGTCATTTGTGTACCTAAATCCTGATTCGTGGCTGATTGAAACGCATTCGTGCCGTTACGTCTTCCCGGTGGCGGTCCGATAATCTCGTTCCCGCATAAAGTTGTCCCTATAGGTATTCCACGACGGGACTTACGGGTGATATCGATGCCTCTCGTCTCAGGGGACCGGTAGTCTTCCCGGAAAGCTGGGCAGGGAGGGGGCCGGTCGTTGTACCTGAAGACCTTGACCCTGCGCGGCTTCAAGTCCTTCGCCTCCGCGACCACCCTGCGCTTCGAGCCCGGCATCACCTGCGTGGTCGGCCCCAACGGCTCCGGCAAGTCCAACGTCGTCGACGCGCTCGCCTGGGTGATGGGCGAGCACAGCGCGAAGTCGCTGCGCGGCGGCAAGATGGAGGACGTCATCTTCGCCGGCACCTCCAGCCGGCCGCCGCTCGGCCGGGCCGAGGTCACGCTCACGATCGACAACACCGACGGCGCGCTGCCGATCGACTACACCGAGGTGACGATCAGCCGCCTGATGTTCAGGTCGGGCCAGAGCGAATACGCCATCAACGGCGACACCTGCCGCCTCCTCGACATCCAGGAGCTCCTGTCCGACTCCGGCATCGGCCGTGAGATGCACGTCATCGTGGGCCAGGGCCAGCTCGACCAGGTGCTGCACGCTGGCCCCGAGGACCGCAGGTCGTTCATCGAGGAAGCCGCGGGTGTCCTCAAGCACCGCAAGCGCAAGGAGAAGGCGCTGCGGAAGCTCGACGCGATGCAGGCCAACCTCACCCGCGTGCAGGACCTCGCGACCGAGCTGCGCCGCCAGCTCAAGCCGCTGGGCCGGCAGGCGGAGATCGCGCGCAAGGCCGCGGTCATCCAGGCCGACCTGCGCGACGCCCGCCTGCGGTTGCTCGCCGACGACGTGGTCACCCTCCGCGAGACCCTGGAACGGGAGGCCGCGGACGAGGCGGCCGTACAGTCGCGGCGCGCGCAGGTCGAGACCGATCTCGCGCGTGACCAGCAGAGGGAGGCCGAGCTCGAGGCGGCGGCCGGGGAGGCGCAGCCGAGGCTCACCGCCGCCCAGGAGACGTTCTACCGGCTCTCGGCGATCCGGGAGCGGCTGCGCGGAGTCGAGAGCCTCGCCGTCGAGCGGGAGCGGCACGCCGCCGACGCGGCGTCGATCGAGCGGCGCGGTCGCGACCCCGAGGAGTTCGAACGGGAGGCCGCCGAGGTCCGCGAGAAGGAACGCGTCCTGTCGGAGGAGCTCGACGAAGCACGCGAACGGCTGTCCGCCGCGGTGGAGATCCGGGCCGAGGCCGAAGACGCGTTGAGCCAGGAGGAGCGCAGGCTCGCCGTCGCCGCCCGGGCGGCCGCCGACCGGCGGGAGAGCCTGGCCCGGCTGCGCGGCCAGGTGGAGTCCGCCAGGAGCCGCGCGCGGGCCGCCGGTGACGAGATCGGCCGGCTCGCCCGGGCGCTGGAGGAGGCGCGCCAGCGGGCGGAACGCGCGCAGGCCGACTGCGACACGCACGAGCTCGGCGAGTCCGTGGCCGACCCGGCCCTGGCCGCCGAACTCGATGCCGCCCAGGAGGGGGTGGACCTCGCCCGCGCCGCCGTCGAGTCGGCCAGAGCCGTGGTGGATCAGGCCAAGGAGGCGGTGGACGAGGCCAAGGAGGCCGTCGCGGATCCCCGGTCCGCGCTCGCGGCCGCCACGTCCGCGGTCGGTACGGCTCGCGCCGCCGACCAGCAGTCGCAGCGCGCCGTCGCCGCGCTTGAGGCCCGCCGCGAGGCACTGGAGATGAGCCTCGCCCAGGGAGCCGACGGAGCCGCCGCGCTGCTCGGCGGGGGACTCCCGGGGGTGCTGGGCCCGATCGCGACCATGCTGACCGTACGCCCGGGAGCCGAGTCCGCAGTCGCCGCCGTGCTGGCGGCCGAGGCGGTCGCCGTTGATTCGCTGAACAGTGCCGTCGAGGCGCTCGAACACCTGCGGGACGGCGACGGCGGCAGGGCCGGACTGCTGATCGCGTCCCCGCCGCCGGCACGGAGTGTGACGCGTCCCCCCGTGCCGATCGACGGCGCCGTGTGGGCGGCGGACCTCGTCACCGCGCCCGGCGAGCTGCGCGCCGCCGTGGACGGCGTCCTGTCCGGCGTTCTCGTCGTCGACGACCTCGCCGCCGCGCGCAAAGTGGTGGAAGGCCACCCGGACGTCCGGGCCGTCACGCGTGCCGGCGACCTGCTCGCCGCGCACGAGGCGCGAGGCGGATCCGGTGACGGCGGTTCGGCGCTCCAGATGCGGGCAGCGCTCGACCAGGCCGCCACCGACCTGGAGGCGGCCCGCGCGGCCGCCGAGGAGAACGCCGAAGTCCTCGACCAGGCCATTGCCGCGGAGGCGGAGGCCCAGCTCGCGCTCGAAGCCGCGCAGGCGCGCGTGAACGAGGCCCAGGCCGGGGTCACCGCCGCGCAGAACGCCGTCAACACCGCGCAGAACGGGCTCAACGCGGCCCAGGCCGTACTCGACCGGGTCAGGGCCGCGCAGCGGGATGCCGACCGGAAGGCCGCCGACGCGGCCAAGCAGCTCGCCCGGCTGGAAGCGGCCGTCAAGGCGGCCCAGGACGAGGGCGCCCGGCTGGCGAAAGCCGTACAGGACGCGGAGGAGGCCAGGGAGTCGGCCCAGGCGGACGCGGCCGAGATGGAGGAGCGGCTGGCCGAGGCCGAGTACGCCCAGGAGCTTGAGGCGGAGCCGACCACCGACACGCGTGACGAGCTGGCCGCCGCGTGCGGCGTGAGCAGGCAGTCGGAGATGGAGGCGCGGCTCGCCGTACGAACCGCGGAGGAGCGGGTCAGGGGCATCGCCGGGCGGGCGGAGGGGCTGCTGCGCGCGGCCCAGCGCGAGCGCGAGGACCGGGCCAGGGCCGCGGCGCAGCGCGAGCGGCGGCGCAGGCAGGCCCAGATCGCCGCCGCGGTCGCCCGCGGCGCGCAGGCCGCGCTCACCGCGCTGGTCGGCTCCGTCGAGCAGGCAGCGGCCGAGCGGGACGAGGCCGAGCGGGCCCGCGGCGAGATCGAGACAGAGCTCAAGACGGTGCGGCTCCGCGTCCGGGAGCTCGGCGGCGAACTGGACAAGCTCGTCAACCGGGTGCACGGCAGCGAGATGGCGCGCACCGAGCAGCGGCTGCGGCTCGAACAACTGGAGCAGCGGGCCTTCGACGAGTACGGCGTCGAGCCGGACGCCCTCATCGCCGAGTACGGCCCGGCGGTTCCGGTGCCCGGCGAGCCTCCGGTCCCCTTCGTACGTGACGAGCAGGAGAAGCGGGCCAGGGCGGCGGACCGCCAGATGACCCAGCTCGGCAAGGTCAACCCGCTCGCGCTCGAGGAGTTCGCCGCGCTCGAGGAGCGCCACGCGTTCCTGACATCGCAGCTGGAAGACCTCAAGAAGACCCGCAGAGATCTCCTGCTCGTCGTCAAGGAGGTCGACGACCGGGTCGAGCAGGTGTTCTCCTCGGCGTACGAGGACGTGGCCCGCGAGTTCTCCGAGATCTTCGGGCGGGTCTTCCCGGGCGGTGAGGGCCGCCTCCTGCTCACCGACCCAAACGACATGCTGACCACCGGGGTCGAGGTAGAGGCCAGGCCGCCCGGCAAAAAGGTGAAGCGGCTGTCGCTGCTCTCCGGCGGGGAGCGGTCGCTCACCGCGGTCGCGTTCCTGGTCGCCATCTTCAAGGCCCGGCCGTCACCGTTCTACGTGATGGACGAGGTCGAGGCGGCCCTGGACGACACCAACACCCAGCGGCTGCTGACCCTCTTCGAGGAGCTGCGGCAGACCTCCCAGCTCATCGTCATCACGCACCAGAAGCGGACCATGGAGATCGCCGACGCGCTGTACGGCGTTTCGATGCGCGGCGACGGCGTCACCCAGGTCGTCAGCCAGCGCCTTCGCGAAGCCGCACACTGACACGGCCGGGCGCTCCCCGCTCGTTTCTCGGTTACTTCCCCGCCGCGCCCCTCTGTGTGGTTTTGTCGCGCATGCGGCGCGACGGTTCGGGGCGCTTCTTGAGGCGGCTCGTGCCCTCGGCGCTCGGGGTCGCTGCGCTCCCCGCTCGCTTCTCGGTTACTTCCCCGCCGCGCCCCTCTGTGTGGTTTTGTCGCGCCTGCGGCGCGACGGTTCGGGGCGCTTCTTGAGGCGGCTCGTGCCCTCGGCGCTCGGGGTCGCTGCGCTCCCCGCTCGTTTCTCGGTTACTTCCCCGCCGCGCCCCTCTCCTGTGCCGGAGCATCTTGGGGCGTCTGGAAAACTTGAGCGCGTGGAAGGTTACCTCGGCATCATCGTGATGGTCGTCGTCATCGCCGTGCTGGCGGTGGGCGGCCTGTTCCTGTTCCGGCCAAAAGCCAAGGACCTCCCTCCGGTGGAGGCACCGCCGGAGCCGCAGATCCCGGACCTGACGGTTCCTCCGCAGGAGGGGCCCGTCGAGCGGGAGGGTGGCACGATCACCACCCTGCCTCCTCCCGAGGAGGAGCTGCTCAAGGCTCCGGAGATCGAGGTTCCGCCGCCGTCCGCCGGCCGCATGGTACGGCTGCGCACCCGCCTGGCCCGCTCCCAGAACGTGCTGGGCAAGGGGCTCCTGGAACTGCTCTCCCGCGACCGGCTCGACGACGACGTCTGGGACGAGATCGAGGAGATCCTGATCACGGCCGACGTCGGCGTCGCGCCGACTCGGGCGATGGTCGAGGAGCTGCGGACCAGGGTGAAGGTCCTCGGCACGCGCACTCCGAAGGAGGTCCGCGGCCTGCTCAGGGAGGAGCTGCTCAAGCAGATCTCGCCCGACCTGGATCGCACTCTGCACACCAAGTCGCCGGCGGGACGGCCCGCCGTGCTCCTGGTCGTCGGCGTGAACGGCACCGGCAAGACGACCACGACGGGCAAGCTGGCCCGCGCCTTGGTGGGTGACGGCAACAAGGTCGTCCTCGGCGCCGCGGACACGTTCCGGGCGGCCGCGACCGACCAGCTGCAGACCTGGGGTGACCGCGTGGGCGCCGCCGTCGTACGCGGCCCCGAGGGCGGCGACCCGGCGTCCGTCGCGTTCGACGCGGTGGCCAGGGGCATCGAGGACAGCGCCGACACGGTCATCATCGACACCGCCGGACGGCTGCACACCAAGACCGGCCTGATGGACGAGCTGGGCAAGGTCAAGCGCGTGATCGAGAAGAAGGCCCTGGTCGACGAGGTGCTGCTCGTCCTCGACGCCACGACCGGCCAGAACGGCATGCGCCAGGCCCAGGTGTTCGCCGAGGCGGTGAACATCACCGGTATCGCCTTGACCAAGCTCGACGGCACAGCCAAGGGCGGCATCGTCATCTCGGTCCAGCGCGAGCTGGGCGTGCCGGTCAAGCTGGTCGGCCTGGGGGAGGGCCCCGACGACCTGGCCCCGTTCGACCCCGAGGTGTTCGTGGACGCCCTGCTGGGCGACTGAGCTTCGCCGAGACGGGCGGGATCGACGGCACTGTCCGATCCCGCCCGTCTTTCACGCCGATCCCCGGCCGGTTCGCTCTACCGAAATGCGGGCCAGTGCTCCGGCCTTCAGGCCAGGGGTGAAGGCCCGCGCGGGAGTGCCCGCTAGGGCGCGAGCGTGCCTTCACCCACAGGTCACAGTGGGCGTTGCTGCTGCTCGATGTA
>NZ_BSSE01000042.1 GCF_030268965.1 Microtetraspora sp. NBRC 16547
CACCAGTCACCGCACACCAGGAGGTACCAGAGCATGAACGCGACCAACGACACCGTCACCCCGGCCGCGGCCGACTCCGGCGCGTCCGCGACCGAGCGGTTCTTCACCGACAAGTCGAGCTCGGTCGCCGACACGTCCCCCGAGCGTGTCAGTCTCCTCGCCCGCGAGGTGCTGGAGGCGGTCCACGCGACGATCCGCCGCCACAAGGTCACCTATGACGAGTACAACGCGCTCAAGGCGTGGCTGATCGGCGTCGGGCAGGACGGCGAGTGGCCGCTCTTCCTCGACGTGTGGGTCGAGCACGTCGTCGAGCAGGTCGCGACCGAGTCCCGCGAGGGCAGCAAGGGGAGCATCGAGGGGCCGTACTACGTGCCCGACTCGCCGGAGCTCCCGGCCGAGACGACCCTGCCCATGCGCGAAGGGGAGGAGGGGACGCCCCTGCTGTTCCAGGGGCAGGTCCGCGACGTGTCCGGCACGCCGCTGGCCGGAGCGCGGGTGGAGATCTGGCACGCCGACGACGACGGGTACTACTCGCAGTTCGCGCCCGGCGTCCCGGAGTGGAACCTGCGCGGCACCGTGGTCGCCGACGAGAACGGGAACTTCAAGATCCACACGATGCAGCCGGCGCCGTACCAGATCCCGACCGACGGATCGTGCGGCAAGCTCATCGCGGCCGCGGGATGGCACGCGTGGCGACCGGCCCACCTGCACCTGAAGGTGTCCGCGCCGGGCCACCAGCTGATCACCACGCAGCTCTACTTCAGGGGCGACGAGCACGTGTCCGACGACATCGCCTCGGCGGTGAAGCCGGAGCTCATCCTGGACCCCCGGCCGACCGGCGACGGGACGGGCCACGAGGTCACCTACGACTTCGTGCTGGACCCCGCCTGAGACCGACAAAGCCCGCACACGACGAGAGGAGACCGGCCCGTGCTGTTCGCCGTGACGATGGACGTCGCCATCCCGCCCGCGATGGATCCGGGCGAGAAGGCCACCTTGATCGATCGTGAGAGAAGCTACTCCCGCGAACTCCAGGCGTCCGGCGAGTGGCTGCACATCTGGCGGCGGGTGGGCCGGTACTCCAACCTGAGCATCTTCGACGTGTCCGGCAACGAGCGGTTGCATCAGATCCTATGGAACCTGCCACTCTTCCCGTACATGACCATCGAGATCACCCCGCTGGCGACTCATCCGTCGGACATCCGGGTCGCCTGAGTTCGGTCGGTACGGCTGCCGAGGAGCCCCTCCAGGGCGGCGGAGTGGGTCAGCTGGCCTGCCTGCACGTCGCCCATAGGCGGGGCTGGCTCGTTCATGCCGATTGCTTAGATCCGCGCTATCCGCTGGGGCCAGAAACTCGGCCAGTGGGGCTGACCTGTGTTTTGGCGCTCGAGCGTTCGCTGTGCGATCGTCTTTCATGGCGCTGCGGCTGCTCTATCTGATCTTTCTCCGGCTCATGGGCTGGCTGATGCTGATGGCCCGCTCGGACGCGTCGAAGGGCGTTGAGATCATGGTGCTGCGCCATCAGCTCGCGGTGCTGCGCCGCCGGGTCGCCCGACCGCGACCATCGTGGGCGGACCGAGCTGTGATCACCGCGCTGGCGCGGCTACTGCCCACAGCCGGGCGCCTGCGGTTTCGTGACGCCGGGCATTGCTGCGCTGGCATGCCAATCTGGTGCGGCAGGGAGCCTCCACAAGACGCCACCTCGCGCTCCGCGGGCCAACGCTTTCGCCGAACGCTGGATCGGTGGTCTGCGCCGAGAACTCCTCGATCGGATCCTCATCGTCAACGCTGGCCACTTACGACGTGTGCTGGCCATCTACGAGGCCCACTTCAACGAGCAATGCCCACATCGCTCCCTGGGCCAGGCCGCTCCGCTACGAGACCTTCCCGACCCGGTCGAGGACGATATCAAGGTCATCCGACGTGACCGCCTCGGCGGGCTGATCCACGAATACGCGCAGGTCGCATAAGGTGGCCGAGTTCTTGGCGCCCAAAGGCCGAGCGGTGCTCCTCGAAGGTCAGCTCGAGTTCGGGTGTTGGCGGGCCGTTAGGCGTGCGAGAGCACTGCCTGTAGCTGGTTCAGGCGGTGAGGATGACGTCGGCGAAGTCTTCGACCTGCGCAGGGCTGTTGCAACGATGCCTTGATGAGAGGTGAGGGCCGGGCTCAGTGAAAGAACCGGCCCTCCGACCAACTTCGAGGCTTCATTGCAGGAAAGCTGAGATCGGTCGCCGCGGCCTTACAGCCTGGTACTGAGCGCTGCCGGTACTGGCAGCAGGCGTATCGCGATCACCACGACAGAGTCGGGGAGATCTGGATATCGCGATTGCATTGGTTGGGGCCGCTGTAACCGGCGCATAGCTTGAAGACGGTGATGTGTCCCCAGAAGACGCTGTCCTTTGCGCAGGCGCCATCACCGCCCTTCTCGTCCCTGACGGTGTGCGTGAGCAGGTAGGACGTCTTGTATTCCGCCCATACCTCGATACCGTCGTCGAGGCGGTCGCACACCTTGATGTGCTTGCGGTCGGAGCTGACCTTCACAGAGCCGTACAGCTGTACGTCACGCCAGCCGATGCCTTTCGCCGACGCGGTCGAGGTCATGCTGAGCATGATGATCATTATGCCAAAGATGATCGTGCATGTACGCATAACAGCCCCCATTCTTGACTACACTCAGTAACTCTTTGTGGCTATCGAACACAAGGTGTGGTGGCGTGAGGGTGTAGCTGGCCAGGGCGTTGAAACCGCTTGAGGGGACCGTTACCGGAGCGGCGTGGGGCCGCACGGCCGCCGTCGCGCGCCCAGGATGAACAGCGAGTTGCGCAGGGTACCGGGGACCGCTGCGCAAGGCCTATGACCTGAGGCGGCACGTGCATGTCAAGCGGCGGCGCGCTCGAGATCGGTGCGGCCTTGCTTGAGCTGGCGCGCCAGCAGATTGGCGCTAGCTGCATACCCAGTTCACGGATCCGGGTCAGTAGTTGGGTCGCGTGTACACCAGGGGCTTCGGCCAGGCGGGGGACGCACGTGGTCAGCCGAACCCTGCGGGCTCTACCTAACAGCCGACAGCGACAGCAGGACAGCGGCGGCAGCAGCAGAGCGGGGAGAGCAAGATATTCGTAATGTCCCGTTACCTCTGAATCCGGCGGGCTTCAGAGGGGGACATTAATGATCAGAACCACCCACCCTTGCAGCTGACGCGGGGTGGGTTCTGATCAACTGGGACCGGGCGCGGTCCCTTCGGGGGTGGTCTACGGCATGGCCGACGGGGCAGAGGGCGGGGGGAACTCCGGGGCCAAGAAGGTCCGGCAGCGGCGGCGGGAGCGACAGGCGACAGCGAGGCCGCATGTGGTGAAGTTCGTGCTCACCGATGAGGAGTTCGCCGACTTTCGCAACGCGGCGCAGCGGCTCGGGCTGGCACACGGTGCGTACGCGGCCGAGGCCGCGCTGGCGGCGGCGCGGATGGCGAACCCGCCGATGCCGGACCCGCTGCGCGAAGCGCTGATCGAGTTGATGCACGCGTCCGGGCAAGCACGCCGGATCGGTGTCAACCTCAACCAGGCCGTCGCGGCGCTCAATGCCACCGGCGCCGACCCTGGACACCTTCTTCCGTACGCCGCGGCCTGCCTGAAGGCGGTGGAGCGGCTGGACGGTGTTGCGGAAGCCGTACGGAAGCAAATCCGATGATCGGAAAGGTGATCCGGGGGACGCGCGTCGACGGGCTGGTCTACTACCTGTACGGCCCGGGCAGGGCGAACGAGCACGTCAACCCCCACATCGTCGCGGGGTGGCGGCATCCGGCAGAGTTGGAGCCGCCACTCCGGCCGGATGGCGGGCGGGATTTCCGAAATCTGATCGGACTGCTGAACCAGCCGCTCGCCGCGCTCGGGGATGACGGCTACCGGGAGCCGGTCTGGCACTGCGCTGTTCGCGCCGCTCGCGAGGATCGGACCCTGGACGATGATGAATGGGCCCGGGTCGCGTACGAGATCATGAACAAGACCGGGCTCGCGCCCGACGGGGACGATGACGGGGTGCGGTGGGTCGCGGTACAGCATGCCGACGACCACATCCACATCGTGGCCACGCTCGCCCGCCAGGACGGGACCAAGCCAAAGACTTGGAACGACTTCTACCGGGTGCGGGAGGCGTGCCAGGCGGTGGAGCGACGCTTTGGGCTACGGGTGACGGCGCCCGGCGATCGTACGGCGGCTCGCCGGCCGACACGGAGCGAGACCGAGCAGGCCCGCAGGCGCCGGTGGGCGGAGACTCCTCGTGCCGCCCTGCGACGGCAGGTGGTCACGGCCGCAGCGGGGGCGGGTTCGGAAGAGGAGTTCTTCCGTAGGCTGGAAGCGGCCGGACTGCTGGTGCGCCGGCGGATCAGCCAGCGGAATCCGGGAGAGGTGACGGGTTACGCGGTCGCTCTGCCGGTCCATCTCAACCGGCAAGGGGAGCCGGTCTGGTTCGGTGGCGGCAAGCTCGCCGCCGACCTCACGCTTCCGAAGCTCCGCGCGCGGTGGGGGAGCGGAGTCGAGAGCGGCGAACAGAGGCGTCGTGCGGACGGCATCAGCGCGGAAGAGCGCCGTGAGATCTGGGACGAGGCCGCTACGGCGGCCGGTCGGGCGGCCGACCGCATCAAGGGATCCGATGATCCGGGTGCGGCGGCCGACCTGGCCGGGGCCACCTCTGATCTGCTGCATGTCGCGGCGGATCTGCTCAAGGATCGTCGTCTCAGGGACGCCGCTGAAGCGTTCGATCGGGCGGCCCGCGAGCCGTACGCCCGGATTCCGCGCGCTACGCCGACGGGACTTGAGCTTCGAGGAACCGTTCGGAGACTGGCCAGGTCGGGGGTGACGCCGCGCGGAGGCGTGCTCATCGCGAATGTCGTCTCTCTGGTGAGCGCGGTGGCCGAGCTGCGCTTGCTGCAGGGGCGGACGGTGCAGGCGGCGGCAGCACGAGCGGCGGCGCAGTGCCTGAGCGGGACATCGGTTGCGGTAGACCCCACGGTGGGGTTGGTCGCCGTCGATTTCCCTGGGCGTTTCACGCCGCCTTCCGGGCCGGTTCTGCGGAATTCCGGCCGTTCCGCCGGGTCGCCGGCACCTTCCACGTCTCGGCGTTCCAACCGGTGAGCCGGGAGATCATTCTTTGCCCGCCCGACTCGCAATCGATCTTACAGAGATCGGCTGCGACGGTTGCGTAATGTGGTTGATCACTTTCTCTTGGTGATCGACCTGGGGGTGACCTGTCGTGCTGGCCACGGACCTTCCCATCCGTCCGCGCTGTTCAGTTAGGTCGGCAGGCCGCTGGGCGGCCCTCGGCATGCTCGCGGTCGCGGCCCTGGCCGGTTCGGGGGCGCCGCCGGTACGCGCCGACGCCGGATGTGGGCACGTGAAAGGGAACGCGGCCCAGTACATCGATGCCGAGAAGCTGTGCGCGAGCATGCAACAGGAGCTGCAGAAATGGCTGCAGACGGGCAAGCAGCTTGATCTCGGCCAGGCGCTGCGGAATTCCGTCAAGGGAAGCGCTCCGCTTGTGATCACGCCGCAACAGCAGGCGGTGCCCGTCCTGCCCACTGCGGCCCCGCCACAGGTGCCGGTGGCCGTCACACCTCAGCCCGTTGCGCCGCAGCCCGTCCCAGGCGAGACCAGCACGCCGCAGCCGGTCCAGCCCACGGAGGCGAGCAAGCCGTCGAAGCAGGGACAGAACGGACCTGCGCGGGGCCGCAAGCCGGTTCCTCGCGATCGCGAAGCGAACCCCCAAGATCTCACCGTGATCCCGGTGGCGAACGAGCCCAAAAGAGTACGACGTGTCGCGACCTCTGTGCGGAAGGCCGTTTCTGGAAGGGCTCGTGACGTCGGACACCCGCCGGCTGTCGTCGCGCGAACGCGGCCCTCTCGTGATGCCTCGTCGAAGACTCACCCTGAGACCGCTGCTGAGGCACTGCCCGAGCGAGTTCAGTCTGCGGCGCGCGAGCAGGAGACCTCGTCGATGCTGCCCCTGACGATCTCCACGGGCGTGGTCGCCATGTTTCTTATCGTCATGGCCTATCGCAGGCGACGGCAGCTCGCGGGGAACGCGACAACGTGGTGGCGCCGGACCCGACTGACACGCGACGCTGACCGGCTGATCCGTCTCAGCGCTGCCACGTGCGAGCCGTCGGTGGCCGTACGGGAACGAGGGCAGGTCAAGGGACAAAGGAAGCTTGGCTCCCAGCGGCGACCTGCACCATTCGGGGAGGTGGCCATGCGAGATGAGGAAGCCGAGAGCGAGGCCATTATCACGGTGCATGTCCGCTCCGAGGAGCACGGCCTCGTCCCGTGGGCGGAGACCGAGACAGAGCCGACTGCCGGGCAGGGCGAGGGTCTCCTGAAGCAGTCGGCCACGGAGGTCACGCGTAGCCAGGATCGGGTCTCGTCGCAGGAGTGGGACACCATCCAGGTTCGAGAGGCCGTGCGGGAGCACGTCGTTCCACAGGAGCGGATCGAAGCGCCGAAGACTGACATCCCGCTGGCGCAGGTCCTGGCTGTGGAAGAGGAAGCGGCGGGCGACCAGGCCCCTCACCACGAGGAAGCGCCGCAGGTGTACACCGTTTCTGAGGAAGGAACCGTCGCCGAGGATCTCGCCCATGAACACGCCGCCGAGCGAGGTCAGGAGCCCTCGAACCTCAGCTACGCGATCGCCCTGTCCGCCCTGTACGGCATGGGCCTGACCGGCCCCGGGACCGATGACGTCGCTCGCGCGATGGTCCTGGAGCTGCTGGCCGTACGGGATCTCACGACCCGCGTGCTCATGCCGCGTGACGACGCGATCCGCCTGTTCGGCTCGTACGCGGCGGAGGTCGAGATCCCCGGCCTGGTGGTGCTCGACTCACTCGAAGACGTGATGACCGAGCTGGAAGTGGAGATCGTCCGGCGGTCGGGGCAGCGGACCGACTCCGGAGTTTCCGAGGGCTTGTCATGGCTGTTCGTCGTGGCCTCGGTCGGAGCGGCGCGGGAGCGGCTGCATCGGATCATCGAGGGCGGCATGGAGGACCTCATCCTCGGTATGTTCCTCGACCCATGGCCGTCGGGAGTCACCTGCACGATCGACCAGAACGGCCGGCTCACCCAAGTGGAAGGACGATCGGCACCGCCGTGGGTAGGACGCCGACTCGCGCTCTGCGACAAGGACGAAGCCCTCAGAAGACTGGTGGGATTCACCGCAACGACTTGATCAGGGCGTCGTACACCGGCGCGTCCGCCATGCCGGGCTGAAGCTGGGCTGCCTTGTGCCACCCCCACCGTCGGTACGCGGTATAGGCGGCGACGTTGTCCGGCCTGACCAGGAGCGTCGCCCGCTCCTCGGGGCGTCCTTTCAGCAGTTCGTCGTGCAGCGCATGCGCGATGCCCTGGCCTTGGTACGGCTCAGCCACCATGATCTCAGACAGCGCGAAGGTGCGGTGGCCGTCCTCATCCGTGAAGCCGGGGGCGACCTCGGTGCGCAGCCCGTTCCACCAGGCGGTGGCTGCCGGAAGCGGCCAGCCGAAGGTCTGACCGACAGGAGCCGCGTCGACTTCAGCGATGACCAGCTCGAAGCTGTCTCTCATCGTGTAGAGGTCGAAGCGTCCCAGGAAGCGTTCGACCGTGTAGAACGGATCGCCCGCGGTGATCCGCTCGACATAGGACCGCTGATAGATGTCGGCGACGGTCTCGACGGCATCGCGCGCGGCTTCTCGGTCGAGATGGGTGAAGGTGAGCGGCATGAGACGAAGCTACGCCGCGCCCACCGTGTCGTACGAGGCTCGGAACTGCTCGGCGTGCTGATCGCGCGACTGCTCCGCCAGCCCGCGTAGTGGCGTCAGCTCACGAAGGATACGGCGCGACCGGATGCCTGTGGATAGCGCGTCCGTCCCCTGCGCGAACGCTTCGGCCTCGTCGCCGCCGGACAAGTGCGCCATGGCGAGCCGGGCCCGATAGTAGGTGCGGTTGCGCTCGCCGAGTCGAGGTTCGGCGACCACCTCGGCGAAGCGCTGCACGGCCCGTCCGGTCTGGCCGAGATGGACGGCGGCCATCCCCTCGTTGCCGGTGAGCTCGGCGGCGTCCACGAACCGCACCCACGGAGGGTCGTCCTCGTGCGGGCCGCGCTCCAGCTCACGCCACGCCCTCGTGATGGCTGAGCGGTAGGCGAGCTCGTCCTTGAGCATGGAGTGCGCGTACGCCTCCCGGAGTGCGAGCAGGGCGTGCACACGTGGGGTCGCCCACCGCCGGGAGGCCGCTTCGGCCGCTGCGACGAATCGCAGGGCCTCCCGCGCCCGGCCAGGTTCCTCGCGTGCCAGCCGTACGGCTTGTAGCGCCGAGTTCGACGCCACGTGAACCTGGAGGACAGGGTCATCGGCGTGGGTGGCGTAGAGGTGGGCCTCGCCATACAGCTGGCGGGCGAGCTGCTGATCGTCGGAGTCGTAGGCCAGCCACCCGGCGCACACGCACAGCTCTCCCGCCACGGACAGCAATTGGCGGCCGATCGACTCGGAGAATTCGGCGTTGTCGAGCAACGCGCGGACGCGCGAAAGCTGGAGGAGAGCCGTCCTGATCAGGACCGAGCCGCCGACCCGCTGGTCCTGACGATAAAGCCGGTCGATGGACTCGCGCAGCAGGCCGATCTGCTCCGCGTCGACGCGGGCCGAAAGGTTCCAGGCCAGGCCGGCTATCACTCCACTGGCGACGAGCCCGGCGAGCTCGCGCCTGGTCAAATCCATGTCGTCTGTCTCCTCAGTGAACAGGGGCAGCAGCGCCGTCCTCGGCAGGCCGACGGTGTCCGCGAAGCGCACCAGCTCCCGCACGTCGTAGAGCGTGTCGCGCTCGCCCCGCTCGACGCGCGCCACGGTGCTTTGAGCCCAGCCGACCAGGTTGGCGAACTCCAGCTGGCTCAGCTTCGTCGACTTGCGGACCATGGTCGCGAAGGCCGCGAGGTCGTGAGCGGCCAGTGCCTGAGTGAGGGCGTCGAAGTCCCAGGCCAGAGTCGCGGAGCCGCGCAGGCAGGCGCTGCACACCGCCTCCTGGCTGTACTGGCTGAGCAACGTCTTCCGGCAGACCGGGCACAACCGGTTCTGGCTCATTCGCCTCGCATTCCTTCCCGCAGGTCGGTTACTCACCGTAAGTGCGGCGGCATCGGTGTGCTATGCCGATCTGGCATCGGCCGTCGATGACATTTCGGCGTTTCGGCGGCCCAGCGGCCTCCTTGACGCTGGCCGCGTGATCCCGGAAACGATGGCGCTCTTGCGCGATGCCCTGACAGAGGCTGGCGTCGTCACTTACGACGCCGATGTGACGATCAGCGGTTCGGGTGTGGCCGTCCTCAGTATCGCCCAGGGTGTGGTCGTCCGAATTGACGATCGATGGATCGGGTGGCCCACTACGGCACGTCGGTGGCAGGTCCACCCGGCACGGCAGCCTCGCCGGGCGGCCCGGCTGCTTGCCGTGCAGCTTGGTGGTGATCCGTTTCTGCGGCTGCGCATGGAGTTCCCCGGCTGGTCGATCCTCCGGATCGCCGAAGGCCAGATTTGCGCGGTGCCCATGGCCCCCGCCCTCCCGGCCGTAGAGACGTACTCGGTCGATGACCTGGCCGTACGGCTCCGCGCGATCGAGGAGGGACAGCGGTGCTGAGCGAGTATCACGGCATCCATGTGGCTCCGCTTCAGGCCAAGCATGAGAAGCTCGCCTGGCGTGTGCCCGCCGCCCGAGCTGCCCGGGTTCGGGTACGGCTCCACACCTGCGAGTGCAAGGCGACGCTGTACGAGCTCTGCCAGGGCGGCGGCCTGCTGTTCGTGCGGCGGACGGTGCGTCGTACCGACGGCCCCGTCGTCCACGAGACCGAGTGGCTGCGGACCGCCCTGATGGAACGGCTCTGGCAACGGATCCTGCTGGGTGAGGCACGCTGATCACCACCGCCGCACCCGCTTGGGCAGCATGCATGCCGCGATGAGAGCGGCGGGCCAGCCGATGCAGGTCAGCCCGCCGAGGAGGTTGAGCGCGATCAGCAGTCCGAGGGACTCGACCCCGCGAAGAACACCGATCAGGGTCGGCAGGAGATACACCGCCACTAGGACGAGGATCAACAGGCTCCAGAAGGCGTAGCTCTCCACCACGACGAACATGTTTCCGTAGTCGGCCGATTACGGCTTGAGGTTCTGCGTAGGTCGCGGAGTCGGCTTGGCGGCCTGCGCGGCTTGCGCGGCATCGGTCGTGCGGACCACGTCCTTGATCGGAACCGGGAAGTCCTGCGTGCCGAGCGTGACTGCGGTGGACAGCTCCTTGCGTACTGGTGCGGCGTAGCCAGTTCTGGGATTCGGCACGCGGGCGAAGAAAGGAGCGGCCTTCCGCATCGCCTCCACTGGCCCTAGGCCTTCGGTGCGTAGCCGGTCATATCGGCTCATCCCGTACGGATGGAGTTCGCGCAGTCGTTGCTCACACCTCAGCCGTGCCCGCTCTGCGGCGGAGTCGCTCGGTGCGTACGGCACAGCCGCTCCCCAGGCCCGGGCCGTACCCAGGAAGTCAGCCGTTCGCAGCCATCGGGGATCGCTGGCGGGCGCCCATTGAAGGCGGGCCGCTTGATACGCGACCTGCTGGCGGGCGCGGAGCGCGGCCGTGGCCTGGCGGTCATGCTCTGCCTGCTCGCGTAGACGCTGGGCCTTGATCTGCGTGAGCACCTGGCCGGCGGCCGCGGCCACCGAGGTCATCTGGACCGTACGCTCGACTCCTTGAGCGGCGGCTTCACGGAGTGGGTCCGCGTAGTGATCGTTCATTGGGATTCCTTCCTTTGGGACGTGTGGTGGTGGCACCGAAGGCGATCGATGCGGGGAAGTCGCCGCTGGCCAGGCGCGAGGTGACGCAGTCCGTGACGGCTTCGGTGACGGTCGCGTGGTCGAATCCGAGGTGCGCGGCCACCCGAGCGATCTGCCGGGCGACGTCATGGGGTGCCATCGCGGCGATCGCCGTACCGGCTGAGTGGAGGGCGCCGACGCGGCCTTCGGCGTACTCAAGGGAGCGTTGCCATGGGTCGATCGCGGCATCGACGACGAGGTCGGCGAGGGGGTGCGTCTGCTCGGTGAGGATTGTCGCCAGGGCGGTCGGGCCGTCTTCAGTGAAGATGCCTGCGGGATCGCGACCGACAGGGAGCGTGACGGCCTCAGCCGCACAGACGCCTTTGAACAGGGGATATGAGCGCGCGGCGGCTGCTCGGCCCGCCTGGTCACCGTCGAAGGCGAGCACGACACGGCTGAGATCAAGCGATCGGGTGAGCACGCGGACTTGGTCGGCGGTCAGCGCCGTGCCGCAGAGGGCGAGACCGGTCAGGCCTTCCCCGCCGGCCAAGGTGACCGCGATCGAGTCGAGCGGCCCCTCGGTGATGACCGGGACCGTGTCAGGAGTGAGCGCGTGCAGGCCGAAGAGGGTCTGGCGCTTGCGGTAGATCGGGGTCTTCGGGCTGTTGAGGTAGCGCGGTTCGCCGTCGAGAGCGCGTCCGATGAAGGCGATCGTGGTGCCGTTGTGGTCCTTGATCGGGAACATGGCCCGGTCACGGAAGAAGTCGATGAGCATTCCGCGACTGGTCCTGCGGGCCAGGCCAGAGCTCTCGATCACGCTGTCGCCGAAGCCGAGGCTGCGAAGGTGATTGGTCAGAGCTCGCCAATCGCCGGGCGCGTAGCCGATACGCCATCTGTTCTGAGCGGACCTGTCGAAGCCGCGTTCTGCCAGGTAGCCGGGGACCCAGCTGGAGCCGTAGCGCAAGAGGAAGAAGCGTTCGGCCTGCTGGTGGATCGGGATGAGCACGCTCGGCTCCCTTCTCTGCGTGTGCTGCCGGCGGTTTACGCGGGGTCGCGGCGGAGGCCGATCGTGGTGGTGAGCCAGCGGAGCCGTTCGTTGGCGATCCGGTGGCCCTGGGCGCGGAGCTGGGCGGCCAGGTCCATCTGGCTGAGCCGTACACCGCGCTGCTCGGCCTCACCGACGATGGCCTGCGCCGCCTGGATGAGCTGGTCATCGGCATCCTGCTGAGGGAGCGGCGCGGCTCCTGGCATCGCCGCGCCCGCAAGCTGGAGACGGATGGCGATGCGCTCGGAGAGCGGGGCTTTCCAGCGCCACAGCCATCGGCCGTACGTGTTCTGGAGCGTGGAGACTGCTTGGAGGTGGGCGTATTCGAGCTGGAGACCGCGCGGGTAGCTGGCGATGTCCCACAAAACCATGCGCCGCCACATCGCGCAGCTCGAAGCCGGGGCCAGGATCCACCGGGAGAGAGGGACACGTTCGCGGCGGGTGTCCGACGTGAGGCCGATCCAGCGGCGGATGAGGTGGCGGACGCCTTCGACGACGGTGACGAAGAGGATGGGCATCGCTGCATGCATCACGCTGGCTGTGAGGTCGCCGCTGGCGGCGGCGATGTTGAGGACGACCGTTGCGGAGATGAAGCCCCAGGCCACCCAGCGGAGCACCGGCCAAGAGAGGTCGGCGAACTCCATGAGCAGGTCCCAGGCCAGGAGCGCCAGGATGCCGACGTCGATGCCGATAGGGATGATCCACGCATGGCCGCCGAACCAGGGCTCCGCGAGGTTACGGAGAGTGGTGAAGGAGCCGATCCCACCGAGTACGGCCAGCGCCAGTACGAGCGGGGCGACGGCACAGCTCGCCACGGTGGTGGCGAAGGTGAGATTGCGCGTTGTCATCGCGCTTGGCCGCTGAGCTGGGCCGCCGCCGTCGTGATGCCGGTGTCGTCGGCGGAGGAGAGGATGATGCCCTGGCGCGTGACGTAGGCGTAGATGCCTTCGGCGCCTGCGCAGAAGACCGTCTCGTGGCCGACCTTGAGCGCCCAACGGTGGTCGCGGTAGCGGACGAGTCGGGTGGTGCAGTGCCTGCGGTCGAGCTCGTCGCCGAGGCGCTGGAGAAGGCTGTGGCGTGCCCTGATCTCGTCAGGTGCTCGCGTCTGCATGGCTGGCATCGGTACCCTTCGAGCAAGGAAGTGTGACAGCCATCAACTGAAGTTGATGGGATGCGAGCAGGATAGACACAGAGCGTCACCGTCTGTCAACAATGATGGATGCAGGTCGAGCTGTATTGCTTAAAGTTGATGAGGCAAGCCATGGCTGACGAGCAGGTGGGCGCGACCAGGTCTCTCGCCAGCAAGATTGAGTGGCTGATCCAGAACCGCTGGCCTGCGGGGAGCCGGCCGCCGAGGAATAACGTGGACGTGGCGGCGGCTATCTCCGAGGCGACGGGGGAGGAACTCTCGTCGACCACGATCTGGAAGCTGCGCACCGGACGGTCCGACAACCCGCAGCTCAAGACCCTCAAGGCCTTGTCGACGTTCTTCGGCGTCCCGATCGGTTACTTCGGTGACGACGAGGAGGGCGACGAGACTGCCGACCAGATCGCGGCGTCATCGCTGGTCGGCAAGTCAGGGCTGAATCGGGAAGCGTTGCGTGCCCTGGTTGAGATGTCCGACGGAGGCCGGCAGCTCGTCGCCGACTTCATCATCAGCGCCGCCCGCCTTGAACGCGGCCGAAGCAAGCCGGGAGGTTAACATCCCCGAGCAGAGCGGCCTGGTGAACCTCGCCGGGTTTCGCCTGATGTGCCCCACCTTCCGTGGAGTCGCTTTGCTTGACTTGTGCACCATCGACCCCACGAGAAGAGGGTTGGCATGCCCAAGTCCTACCCCCCCGGAATTCCGCTCGGGCAAGATCGTCAAGCATGAGCTGCGGTCGTGGGTCGAGGGCGGGGCCCGGTCACCGGAACGTCCCTGACTGCCGCCGCGGTGTCGAAGAGGAGCGGAGAGGGCGGTGTGGCCCTCTCCGCTCCTCTGGTCCTCGCTTCTCCGTCGTGCATGCGGGCGCCCGGCTCAGGCGCTCGCCGACGCCACCATGGGTGCACGCTCTTAGCCGAAGACGATGGCGGTGGCGTCGTCGATGTGCTCCAGGACCCGCCGCAGGGAAAGGCTTCCCGCGGACCACTTGCGCAGCAGGCCACCGAGCAGTGACGTGGACAAGATCATGATCACTTCCCGGTCGCGCTCGGCGGTGTCCACCAGCAGTTCGCCGAGCATGCGCTCGAAACGAGCCGTATATCCCTGGAAGACCTCACGTGCGGCCGCGTCCGTGGTGACCTCGAGCAGCATCGTCAGCTTGTAGAAGTGCGGGTAACGTCCATAGGCGCGTACGGTGCGGCGGAGCAGCGCGCGCATGCGGGCGGCGTCGCTGTTGAGGTTCCGGTTCTGACCGCGGACCTTGCTCTCGAACGTCTCGCCCCACGTGCATAGGGCGTGGACGTACAGCAGCTCCTTCGAAGGGAAGTAGCGGTACACGGTCGCCAAGGCGACGTCCGCGCTCTCAGCCACCTCACGGATCTGAATCTTTTCGTACTCGCGTTCTTCGAGGAAGCTGATCGCGGCCTTGATGATGTTCTCCCGGCGGGCGCGCTGGGATGAGGTGCGCGCCTCGGCCGGTGCGGCCGTCTGTCCATCGAGCGTCGCCGCGCGATTTTTGCCGCTGGACAGATTGTCCTCCCCACTTGCGGGAACGAGGCGGCAAGATCTGCTGCTGTGAGCGGGCAGACGCTATGCACACCGTTAATTTCCAGAATTGTAGTCTAGCATCAGAATTGCCTGATGGGCCGTGAGCGCGCGGGGCGTGCCGGACGGTCCGCCCCCGCACGGGCTGTCTCGTGACGTGCGTCAGGCAAGCTGCCAGACGTCGATACCGGTCGTTTCGTGGTCGGGCAGTTTCCTGAGGCTCTGGGTGTGCTCGCGCAGCGAGCCGACGGACAGATCCGGCGGACCGAAGAGGACGAAGGAGACCCCGGGTACGCGAGGTCCGGTCCACAGCGCCGGGAACCCCGGGGCCGCCGAGGGGTCCCGGACGATGATCGACCGTCCCCGCCCCCAGGTGACGAAGAACCACCCGCCCCCTTCCTCCAGGACGTCGCCCAAAAGGGCTCTCCCGAGGAGGTCCTGGGCGCGGGCGAGATCCATGCTGGTGACGCCGATCATTGCGATCTCGGCCGCTTCCCGCGTGGTCGTCGGAAAACCGGCGGGGGGCTCGTGCCGTGGTGCCTCACGGTTGATGAGCTCGACGTCCGCCTCGACCACCTGGACGAGGGTGCCCAACGCGCTGTTCCTGGGATGGATGAAGGACTCCCGCCACGCGTCGTAGTCGGGCCGTCCGCCGAAGGTCTCGAAGCCCAGGCGTACGAGGTCTCTCAACGTCTCCTCAAGCGAGGGGACCTTGAAGGTGATGTGGTGCGGAGCTGGGCCGTGCCTCTCGATGAAGCGCTGCATGAATCCATCGGGCGCTTGTGGAGAGATGAACTCCAGGCGCAGGCCCGCGCCGAAGCCGAGTTGGAAGGGAGCGAAGTCGCCGGCCGGATTCGCTATTCCCCAGCGACCGCCGAGCTCACCCCCGAAACGCTGATAAACGTCTTCCCAGCGCCGTACCGCGATGGCCAGGTGGTCGAACGTCGGCCATTTGAGTGTCGGCGTGGCCGTGCCTTCGGTGGCGACCGTGTATCCGGGATTTGCCGACTGGCCGTTGACGGTCATTAATGCTCCTCAGCATAGATAATGAACGATGTCCACTCAGGCCAGGCCGTCGATCGCGTAACGCTGAACGAACAGGCTGACGGATCGGGGAGTATCGGTTCTATCTGAGACGGATGCTTGGAAAACGGTGAAGGAAAGGAGGATGCGGGCCAGCCATTCACTTGCGTCGACGACGTCGATGTCCTCGCGGACCTCACCTCGGTCGCGGGCCGCCTCCAGGTACGGCCGCAGGAACTTTGCGGTGCGGAGCAGGGCATGATCGCTCTGCGTCTCCAGCATGTGCAGCATGGCGATGTGGTTGTTCGACGACGGGACGTCGGAACTCGGCTGGATCGACAGCATGATTCTCTCGGAGAATTCGCCCAGCTGGCCCGAGAGGAGGTCATGCGCTTTGAAAGCGCGTGAGAGGTCTTCGAAGAAATGGTCTGCGTTTCTTTTTGACAGGGCTTCGAGGAGAACTTCGCGCGACTCGAAGTACCGGTACAGGGTGCCGCGTGCGACGCTGGCGGTGCGTGCGACGTCGGACATGCTCACCTTGTCCCTGCCGAGCCTCTTGAGTAGTTCTCCGGCGGTTTCGAGGATGCGTTCCTCGGTGGCCTTGTCGAAGTTGCTGTTTCCCGTGGCATGGGCCGCGGGTCGCAGCGGATCGGCTGCTCTTCGCAGGCCGTTGAATTGATTGGACATATTCCTGGCCCTTCTTTCTATGAACCGCTTTCGGTTGGCCAGGTAAATCGGCCGGATCCGTGCCATTCTATCGCGATCAATTCATGAAGAACTTGTCGTCGGCCCGGCCGGTGGGCTTCGGGTCCGGGAGAAGTCCGGTAGTGGCTCCGGGGCGCGCGTCGCCGGTGCCGGCCTTGCGGAGCCCCTCTTGGATGATTGGACAATTGAACAGATTGTGCCTTACTGTCCCATCGGGGCGCAACCGCCGCCGGTGGATGACATGCCGGTGGCCCCACCCCTGGGACCCCCTCTCCAGATCCGCGCCAGCCGACGATCGGCGGGGCGGGCCGAGACCAGAGGAGAACGCATATGACGGTGGTGAACAGGGCGATCGACTGCCTGGTCAACGTGAGCATGGTGACCGGCGACGACCCGCCCGATTGGCTCGTGCGGGTGAAGGAGGACTACTTCAAGGGCGGACAGTCGTTCCTCGCGGACGCCGACTACGACCAGATCGTCGATGAGATGGACCGGCTCGGCGTCCGGCGGGCGATCCTCATGACCGATCTGCGGACCGACGCCCCCGAAGCCCGCGAGTTCGTGGACAAGGCGCCGGAGCGCTTCTCGCTCGGCGTCGGCGGACTCGACCTGCTGCGTCCCATGCGCAGCCTGAAGATCCTCACCGAGACTGTGGCCAACGCTCCCGTCTCCTACGTGTCGGTCGGCCCGAGCTTCTGGGGAGACGGCAACTACCCACCGAGCGACGCCGTCTACTACCCGCTCTACACCAAGGCGTGTGAGCTGGAGCTGCCTGTCACCCTGAACACCGGTCTGCCGGGTCCGCCCCTGCCGGGCGAGCCACAGAACCCGATCCACCTCGACCGGGTGTGCCAGCGCTTCCCGGAGCTGAAGCTCGTCATGATGCACGGGGCCGATCCCTGGTGGGAGCTGGCGATCCGACTGATGATCAAGTACAGGAACCTGCACTTGATGACCTCGGCGTGGTCGCCGAAGTACCTGCCCGAGTCACTTCTGCACTACATGCGGACACGCGGCAAGAAAAAGATCATTTTCGCTTCGGACTCCCCGGTGCTGTCCATGACTCGCACCATCACTGAAGCTGCTCAGCTCGATCTCGACCCCGAGGTGCTCGACAACTACCTGTACGGCAACGCCGAGCGCTTCTTCTTCAACGGAGGTGAAGACCGATGACCATCACCGCTTCGGAACAGCAGGTCGCCAAGGGCAAGTACGCGCTGCCCTTCGACTGCGACAACCACTACTACGAGAAGATCGACGCCTTCATCCGACACCTCGACCCGGCCTTCAAGCACCGCGGCATCCAGGTCGTCAAGCAGGGCACGCACACCCAGTTGCTCGCCGGTGGCCGGCTCTTCGAGTTCGTGCCGAACCCGACGTTCGACCCCGTCATCGTCCCGGGCTGCCAGGACCTGCTGTTCCGGGGCCAGATCCCCGAAGGCGTCGACCCGCGCAGCCTCATGAAGGTCGAGCCGCTCAACCCCGCCTACCAGAACCGCGACCTGCGGCTGGAGATGATCGACCAGCAGGGGTTGTCGGGCGTGCTGCTGTTCCCGACCCTCGCCTGCGGCGTGGAGGAAGCCCTCCACGACGACGTCGGCGCGACGATGGCGAGCATCACCGCGTTCAACACGTGGCTCGACGAGGACTGGGGCTACTCCTACAAGGACCGCATCATGGCCGCCCCGATGCTCTCCTTCGCCGACCCCGACGAGGCCGTCAAGGAGATCGACCGGCTGGTCACACGGAACGTGCGGATCGTTTCGGTGCGTCCGGCGCCCGTGCCGATGGGGCGTGGTCAGTCCCGCTCATTCGGGCACCCGGACTACGACAAGGTGTGGGCCAAGCTGGAAGAGCACGACATCCCGGTCGGCTTCCACCTCAGCGACAGCGGCTACAACAGGTTCACCGCGTTCTGGGGCGGACCTGAGCGGTTCGTCCCGTTCCGCAACCCGAGCCCGCTCGGCCAGGTCATCGTCGCCGACCGCGCCATCCACGACACGCTGGCCAGCCTGATCATCGAGGGCGTCTTCACCCGCCACCCGAAGCTGCGCGTCGCCAGCATCGAGAACGGCTCGGACTGGGTGTACCTGCTGATCAAGCGGCTGCGCAAGCAGGCCAACCAGACCCCGCGGGTGTTCGCCGAGGACCCGGCGGACACGATCCGCAAGCACCTGTGGGTCGCCCCCTACTATGAGGAGGACATCCGCAAGCTCGCCGACACGGTCGGCGCCGATCGCGTCCTATTCGGCTCGGACTGGCCGCACGGCGAAGGCCTGGCCAACCCGACGGACTTCGTGCACGAGCTCAAGGGCTTCACCGAGTCCGAGATCGACCAGGTCATGCGCACGAACGTCGTGAATCTGCTCGGCATCGACCACTGACCAAGGCACCTGAGTGCCGTCGTCGTCCGGCTCCCGTGCATGGCCCGCGCGCTGGCCAAGACCGTCGGTCTTGGCCAGCGCCCGCGCTTCATGGAGCGGCTTCTCCGGCTGCGGCCGGCTCCGAAGCAACTGTGCGCGGTTCGCGAGGACGCCACCCGGGATCCGAGCGGACCCTGCTCAGATCAGTCGGCGCTTGTGTCGGCGGAGCGTGCCGCGATCCGCTGCTTGGCCGGCGTGAAGGGTGGCTGCGCGAAGCCCAGCGTGTCCAGCGCATGGGGTCGTCGCACCACCGGCTTCAGGTGGCTGAAGGTCTCGAAGGAATAGCGGCTGTGGTAACGCCCTATTCCGCTCGCCCCGACGCCGCCGAAGGGGAGGACTTCGCTGCCAGCCTGCAGCATCGGTACGTCGATGCCCACACCTCCGGAGGAGGTGCGCTCGATGAATGCCTCTCGGGTGGTTCACGAGGCCGAGAAGACGTACAGGGCCAACGGCTTCTCGTGCGCGTTGACGTGGTCGATCGCTGCTTCGTGCGCCGCCGTCGGCACTGCAGCATCGGCTCGAAGATCTCCTCCGTCATCAAGAGAGACTCGGGCGTACAGTCCGAGGATGGGTAGGCATGTGCACGACGGCGGGCGCCAGGTACCGCGTCGCAGCGTCGGTCTCGCCGCCGAACGCGGCATCCGCCCCTTCCAGATACGAGGTCAGCCGGGCGTGATGGTGCACGTTGACGATCCGCCCGTAGTCGGGACTCTGTGCGGGATCCGGTCCAAGCATGTCGGTCACGGCTCGCTTGAGCGCCGAAGTGAGCGGTTAGACCCGCTCGGGGGTGGTCATGACGTAGTCGGGGGCGACACAAGTCTGGCCGGCGTTCATGAACTTGCCCCACGCGATGCGCCGGGCCACCTTGTCCGGATGCGCGTCGTCGTCGAACCAGACGGGCGACTTGCCGCGGGGGTTCGCGGCCCGAGCATGATGAGGTCTCGGGCATCCTACTGACGGTGTTGTGGTCCTCCCTCTACTTCATCCTCGGCGTGTCTTTCAGGTCCTGGTCCTGCTGGGCCGCGGCGATCGGGCCAAGGCGATCGAGATCGTGGTGCTTCGCCAAAGGTCGCCGTACTGTGCCGCCAGGTGAACCGCCCCGATCTCCAGCTGGGGGATCGGGGCGTGCTCGCGGCCCTGTCACGGCTGCTCCCTCGCTCGTCGTGGAATGTCTTCTTCTCACCCCCAGCGACGTTGCTGCGCTGGGCACTGTGCCCTGGTGACGCGCCGGTGGACCTACTCGTCCAAGCGCCCGGGGCGTCCCTCTACTCGCGCGGACGTCCGGGAGGCGGTGGTGCGCCTGGCACGGGAAAATCCCACATGGGGCTATCCGTGCATCGGCGGCGAACTGGCCGGTGCCGGTATCACGGTGCCGCCCAGTACCGTACGTGCCACCTCACACGAGCAGGACTGGATCCGGAGCTTCGGCGGGACGGCCCGAGTTGGGGCCAGTTCCCAAAGCTCAGGCCGAGGGCATCTGGGCGTGCGATCTGCTTCACGTGGATACGGTCTTCCTCAAGTGGCTGTACGTTCTGTTCTTCATCAAGTACGTCACCCGCGCCGTCCACGTTGTGGGCGTCACGGCGCATCCGACCCGGAACCTGGATCGCTCGACAGGCGCACAACCTTCTCACGGACCGGGGAGAGCAGGCCGAGCGCATCAGATTCCGCATTCGCGACCGCGACGCCAAATTCTCCACGTCTTGACGCGGGCGCCGAGTGAGGTGAACACCTCGGCCGAGCCTTGGGTCGGCACCGTTCGAAGGGAATGTACCAACCGCCTCTTGGTCTACAACGACCGCCATCTCCACCGGGTCCTGCAGGTATACGAACGGCATTACAACCGGCACCGTCCCCATCGCTCACCAGACCGTCAACCACCTCAACCACCACATGCCCCGGCTAATCTCGATCAGATCCGCCTGCAGCGCCGACAGATACTCGACGGCGTGATCAACCAGTACCGGCGGGCCGCATAGACGGAGCGGATAACCGCAGACCAGAGCCCGCATCCGGGCTTTCGCACTCCACAGGTAGCGGGACATGTCCATTCGATCTCGAGGATCTCCGTCGAGTGCTCCCAGACCGTGGCGACATCCCCGGCGGCAAGACCGCGGCCGCGAGATAGCCCGGCAACGCGCCGGGCCCGGCCGGCGAGCGAACTCACCGTAGGCGACCGAGCCGCCGTCGGTGGCGACGTCCGGCTTCTCAAGGTCGATGTACGGCTGATCGAAGGCGTCCGGGGACGCGGGTGGTGATCACGCGTCGACTCCAGAGCGGAACGGATGGATATGGGGTGTGGCGTCACGACTCTGGATGGCGATCACCGTGGGCGGGCTGTGCGGCCGGCGGCTTGCGCGGACGCCAGAACGCGGCCAGCAGGCCGAGCGACCCGATGCCTCCGAAGACGACTGCGATGGCCAGACCCCACCAACCACCGGGCTGGAACCATTCGACCTGATGGTCGATCGACCACCTGCCGGCGCCGGTGCCGGCCAGCCCGACCGCCATGACGGTCAGGGTCATGACGTATTCGTAGCCCTCACCGGGCCGGAAGATGAAGAACCCGTTCTTGAGATGGTTGGTGATCCAGGCGACCACCATGGTTCCGACCACGCCGGCGCAGGCCAGGGGAGTGGCCAGCCCCAAGATGAGCAGCGCACCGGCGCCCAACTCGGTAAGGCTGGCGAACCAGGCATGCAGGATTCCGGGCCTCATCCCCAGGCTCTCGAACCAGCGCCCGGTACCAGCGATCTTGCCGCCACCGAAGACGTGGTTGTAGCCGTGGGCGATGAAGACCACCCCCAGCCCCATGCGAAGCACCAGCAGCGAAAGGTCGATCGAATGCTCCACGCCCACTTTGCTCCTTTGTCGGTGGATCGGCCGGCATCGGTCAACTGAAGGCGAGTCCGCCGTTCACCCCGTCGAGGTTGATGTCGCCGATGATCACCCGGACACCCTCTCCGGGCGAGCTGAAGCGCGGTTCTCCGACCATCCCGGTCGCACGGCCCACATGGTGATGGCCTTGTCCTCGAGTCGACCCTTCACGGTCATTGGCGTCCTCGTCGATGGCGGATGGACTGACACCCGGCCACGAACAAGAATCATATTCTGCTTTTTGTTTTAAGTAAAGCCCTCTCGTGCTGGCTGGCTGCACTCGCTGCGACGGCATTGACGAGAATCAGATTCTTCGTTTAGCGTATGCCGCCAACGTGACCAGCCACACACTCATCAATCCGTCCGTAGAGCGCTGAGGGGCTGTGCTAGGCGCCGGCCCTCAGATAGGAGACCGGATGACATCGACGACCGAGCCGCCGACGGGGCGCATCCCGGGCCTGTCGGACTTCACCCTCGTGGAGCGATCCGACGGGCTGGTGACCGTCACCTTCAACCGCCCGGCGGTGAAGAACGCGCTCAACGCGGAGAACTGGCAGGACTTGGACCTGATCCTGACCGAGGTGACCCACAACCCGGATGACCGTGCGCTCTTGATCACGGGAGCTGGCGGAAACTTCTCCTCGGGTGCCGACCTTTCCGGTGGCCTGAACGAGGACGCGGGCGAGGAGAGGACTGGCCTCACCGGACGCCGCCAGCAGTCGACCCTGCACGAGATGCGCAACGTCAACCTGCTCATCAACCGCCTGCACCGAATGCCGAAACCGACTATTGCGGCGGTCGACGGCGTGGCCATCGGGGTCTCGCTCGGTCTCGCGCTCGCCTGCGACCTCATCGTCGCGAGCGACCGTGCCCGATTCTGCGAGATCTTCGTCAAGCGTGGCCTTGCCCTGGACGGAGGCAGTTCCTGGACGTTGCCGCGGAACATCGGCGTCCGCCGTGCGAAGCAGATGACGATGCTGGGCGACATGGTGGGTGCCGAGCAGGCACTGGCGTGGGGTCTCGTGAACGAGGTCGTCCCCGTGGACGACTTGCTAAAGGTCGCCACCGACATGGGCCGTCGGCTCGCTGCCGGACCCACCACGGCGCTGAGCCTGATCAAGCGGCTGATCGACGACAACGGCGCACTTACCTTCGAGCAGGCCCTCGAGGAGGAGGCGCGGGCACAGCACATCGCGTTCACCACCAGCGACATGCATGAAGGCGTCCTCGCCTTCGTCGAGCGTCGGCAGCCGAACTTCACAGGCGCATGAACTTTCACGGATCGCAGTTCACCGAAGTGCACGTATCCACATCAGCACGACCTAACCGTCCTGGAGGCCAGACGAATGCGTAAGCAGCCCATTGTGGCGGTGGCAACAGCCGCGCTCGCCCTGCTGCCCACAGCGTGCGGCAGTGGGGAACGAGGGGACGATGGCGCCAATCTCGGCGCCCTGAGTTCGTCAGATGTCGCCTCGAGCCCGTCCAACGGCGCCTGTTCGGGCAGCACCTTGGAAGCGACCGATGTTGGTATCACCGCCGACGAGATCACCGTCGAGATGATCGGTGACACCGGGTCAACGGCCGTCCCTGGCCTCGCGAACGGCGCCGTCGAAGCGGTCAAGGCCTGGGCCGACATGCTCAACGAGCAGGGTGGCTTGGCCTGCCGGAAGGTCGAGGTCCGCACATACGACTCCAAGCTCTCGCCGGATGAGGCGCGCAACGGCTACGTCGACGCCTGTCAGAACACGTTTGCCGCGGTCGGGACCACCGCACTGTCGGTCGCGGACGCCACACCGTTGACCGACTGTGCGGATAAGGGCGGGGCGAAGACCGGTCTGCCGGAGGTCCCCGGGCTGACCATCCTGCCCGTCCACACCTGCAACCCCACCAGTTTCCCCTTGTACGGGAGCGGCGTGCCGTGCCCGCCGGTAGCCGGAGTGCGCGACGTGGAGGTGTCCAAGGCTGTCGGGACCTTCCTCACACAACAGCTCGGCGCTGATGCGCACGGTCTGTACCTCGTTCCCACCACGGCTGCGGCGTATTCGCAGGCCGTGATCTCGCAGATTCGGAACCTGGAGCAGAAGTACAACCTGGCTGCGGATATCGAAGCCGGTGCGAACGGCAGAGATCCGCAGTCGGCCTACACGCCCGCTGCCACGACGATGCGCGACAAGAAGTCGACGTTCGGCTACGGTGCGGCGACATGGCCGAGCTTCCTGCTCATGCAGAAGGAGGCAGCCGTGCAGGGTGCCAAGCCGAAGATGTGGTACTGCCAGGGCTCCTGCTACGACCCGGGGTACACCAAGGCAGCCGGCAAGGTCGCGGCCGGCACCTACGTGCAGGTGAGCAACATTCCGTACGAGGAGGCCGACCAGAACGTCGAGGTCAAGGAATTCACCGGGCGGGTCAAGGAGGTGAACTCCTTCGCCCAGGGTGCCTGGGCGGCGGCCCGCCTGTTCCAGCAGGCGGTAGAGGACACCGTGAAGGCCAGCGGTCCGAACGGCCTCACTCGCGCGAGCCTGCTCAAGGCACTGGCATCCGTCAAGGACTTCGACAACCGCGGAATGGTCAGCAGGTCGACGCCCTCGGCAAAGCTCCCGGCCGAGTGCATCGTGATCGTCCAGGTTCAGGACGACGGCAGCTTCAAGCGGGTCTTCCCTGAGAAGCCCGGCACGATGCAGTGCGAGGGCTACGACACGATCAACATCGACGTGGCCACGGCCTTCAAGGGCTGACGCAATGTCGCAACGGGTCCGCCGTACGGTTGTCGCCTTCATCTGCGTGGGCGCGGTGGTCGGTGTACTCGCCCCTGCGTGGGCGGGTACACCGATCACCACCGAGAATGTGCTGCGAGTCGTGCTGTTCGCGTTGCCGATCGCAGGGATCTACGCCATCAGCGCCACCGGCCTGGTCGTGATCCACTCGACGACCGGAATTTTCAACCTCGCACAAGGTGCGATCGGCATGATGTGCGCGTTCCTGTTCTGGGAGCTGTCCGTCAACCAAGAGATGCCACGTTCGCTGGCCCTGATCCTCGTTCTGTTCGTCATCGCACCGGCCATGGGACTGATCCTCGACCGGTTCCTCATGCGCCGGCTCGCAAGGGCCCCTCTGGCGACCCAACTGATCGGCACCGTCGGCCTGATGGCCGCCCTGCTAGGGATTGCGACCTGGATCTGGGATCCCAACCGCTCATACCCCATCGCACCGTTCGGCGGCGATGGCGGTGTCCGCATCGCCGGGGTCCTGCTCACCTGGCACCGCATCATCACCATTGGGGTCGCCATCGTGGTGGCGATCGCACTGCGCCACCTGATGCTGCATACCCGGCTCGGGGTCACCATGCGAGCGGTGGTCGATGACCCTGACCTGGCTGCCATGCACGGCGTGAAGCCCGGCAGAGTGTCGTCGATCTCGTGGATCATCGGGTGCATGTGTGCGGCCCTGGCGGGAATTCTCATCGCGCCGGAAATCGGCAATATGAGCGCTGAGACACTGTCGCTACTGATCATCGACTCGTTCGCCGCCGCCGTCATCGGCCGGCTGCGCAACCTGCCGATGACATACGTCGGGGCGCTCATGGTCGGTCTTGTCGTCACGTTCTCCACGACATTCCTCGACCTCGGACAACGCTGGTCGAAGCTGCCGACCGTCCTCCCGGCTCTACTGTTGTTCGTCGCACTGCTGCTATTACCGCAGCAGAAGATCAACCTCGGACGCGTCGTCCGTACGTTCAAGATGGAAAACCAACCCAGCTGGCGCAGCGCCCTTGTCGCCGCGTTCGTCCTTGTCGGCGCCGCGGCCGTGGCCGCACCGCTGCTGTCGGATGTAAACGCCAGCAGACTCACATCCGGCATCGTCGTCGGCGTCATCCTGCTCGGTCTCGTGCCCCTCCTCGGTTGGGCGGGAATCCCGTTCTTTGCCCCATATGCGCTGGCTGGAGTGGGGGCATGGGCCACCTGGAGGTTCCAGGAATACATGCCCGGAGTCCTGGCCCTGGTCGTCGCCGGAGCGATCACGGGCATCGTCGGCATCATCGCCTCATTGCCCGCGCTCCGACTCCGAGGCCTGTACATGGCGCTCAGCTCGATCGCCTTTGCGCTGGTGATGACGAACCTCGTGTTCCTCCAACCGGAGATCTTCGGGCAGTACCGCCAGCTCGACCGGCCCTCGATCGTCGGCCTCGAGTTGGATTCACCGCAGGCCTTCGCCCTGTTCACCACCGTGATCTACGCAGTGATCGCCTTGGCCCTGACCTGGCTGCGCACGTCCCGCTTCGGGCGCCAGGTCGTCGCCATGCGAGACAGCGAGGCGGCGGCGTCCTGCCTCGGCATCAGCCTGCTGGAGACGAAGGCCGCGGTCTTCGCCGTCGCCGGGATCGCCTCCGGGATCGGGGGTGGCCTGCTCGCGCTGAGCCAACGGTTCGCCAGCCAGGAGCAGTTCCCGATGGTGGCCGGCCTCGCGCTCATCCTCACACTGGCGATCTGGGGGGTCGGGATGACCTCCGCGCCGATCATCGCCGGACTGACCATGGCGGCCTTGGTGATCATTACCCACGACTGGGCCGAGGGTGGCTGGACCAACGCGCTCGAACTCGCCGGCCCGGGCCTGGCCGCGCTCGCACTCGTGAGCGCCCCGCGGGGTCAGATCGTTCAGATCGTCGAGCATGCCAAGTACCACCCGCTGGCCACAGTTCTGCGGGTGGGTGCCCTGTTCGCTGGTGGCTTCATAGGTGTCCGGTTCAACCTGCCGGGTGCCGTGGGCTTCCTGCTGGCGATCCTGCTGTACCTGGTCGCGGATGTGCTCGGGTCGTTGATCTCCGAACGCCGCCGCCGAGCCACTGCGGGTGGCGTGCACGGAGACCCGGCAGCCAGCGGTGCGGACGGCGCAGCCGTCGGCATCACCGACCCCCTGACCAAGATCACTGCCCGTGCGCTGGACCGGCGACTGGGGGTTTCGAACCTGGAGAAGGTGTTGCGATGACGCTGCTGGACGTCGACAACGTCACGGTGCGCTTCGGCGGTCTGGCCGCTGTCAGCGAGGTGTCGCTCTCGGTTCCGGAAGGGATCATCATGGGCATCATCGGCCCGAACGGCGCAGGCAAGACCACGCTGTTCAATGTCATCGCGGGCATCCAGGCCCCGACGATCGGGCGGATCGCGCTGGCCGGCCGTGACGTGACCTCCATGCCACCGCACCATCGCGCACGCCGCGGGCTGGCACGCACCTTCCAGCGTCTCGAGGTGTTCGGCACCCTCACGGTGCGAGAGAACATTCTCGTGGCGGCCGACGCACGCCGCCGGTGGGAGCGGGGCGTCTCACCGCGCGTAGTTGCGGACGAGTTGCTCGAACGCATCCGACTGACCGATGTCGCCGCATCGACGGTAGACGCACTACCGACCGGCACGCAGCGACTCGTGGAGCTGGCACGGGCGCTGGCCGCAGGGCCGAAACTGCTCTTGCTCGACGAGGCGTCCTCGGGCCTGTCGAACTTCGACACCGACCGCATCTCATCTCTGCTCCGCGAACTGGTGGAGGCCGACGGGCTCACCATCGTGCTGGTCGAGCATGACATGCCGTTCGTCATGGGGCTGAGTGACCGCGTCGCCATGCTCGACCATGGCCGGTTGGTGGCGCAGGGGACACCCACGGAGATCCAGGAGATGCCGGCCGTGCAAGAGGCCTACCTCGGAGTTCGCCGATGACCGCACCACTTCTGGAACTGCGCGGTGTCAGCGCAGCCTACGGACAGATCGAAGTCCTGCACGGTATCGACCTGACTCTGCAGGCAGGCCAGGTCCTCACCGTGCTGGGTCCCAACGGAGCCGGCAAGACCTCGACGGTCAAGGTCATAGCCGGGCTGCTCACGCCGACGAACGGCAGAGTCGAACTCTGCGGCCGGGATGTCACCAGCGCGTCAGCTGATCAGCTCTCCCGAGCCGGGGTTTGTGTCGTACCCGAGGGTCGCGGCATCTTCCCTCGACTGAGCGTTGAGGAACACCTGAAGCTTTCGGCCTGGGGGGCCGAAGGACGGGAGGCACGCGTACAGATCTTCGACGCCTTCCCGCGCCTGTACGAGCGGCGCAAGCAACTCGCCGGAACCATGTCGGGAGGCGAGCAGCAGATGCTCGCGCTCTCCCGAGCGATCGCCCGACGGCCGGCACTGCTGGTTGTCGACGAGTTGTCGATGGGCCTGGCACCGCTGGTCGTCGAGCAGTTGTACGAGCACGTTCGCGCCATCGCGACGCAGGGCGTGTCGATCGTGCTCGTCGAGCAGTTCATCCACGACGTGCTTGGCATCGCCGACGTGGCGGTCGTCATGCAGAACGGAACCGTCGTCCGGAGCGGACACCCCGACGACCTCGCAGAAGATCTCGCCGGGCTCTACCTAGCGGCAAGCCTCTAACGGAGGAAACATGACCAGCGCCAAGCAGCCACTGACCGCCCGGACAACGGCTCCCGTCGTGAACGTCCCCACCGCACAATCTCCCAGCACGGACCCTTCACCAGGCGACGGCAGCATCATGTCCACCGCCGGGCGTGAAGCGTTCGAGGCCGAACTTTCCCGACTCAAGATCAGCAACAACAGCGGCCCGCTGGATAGCCGGTTCGCCACTGTCGGCCTAGTCGGCGCCGTGGCCGGACTGGTCGTCATCCTGGTCTGCTTCGTGCAGACCCAGGCCTTGAGCGACATCCGCGACCAGATGGAGATGCTCGTCCTCGCCCTGTTCGGGCTCGGGCTCGGCGTCCTCGGATCGGTCATCTATGCGCGGAACTCGATGACGAGGTTCATGCGCTACTGGCTGCTGCGGATCATCTACGAGCAGCGGCACCCCGCGTCGGGTTCGGACAACCACCAGATCGGAGCGTGAGGATGGATTTCGCCGGCACGCCCCCGGAGAGGCTCAGCGAGCTCGCCGCGAAGATCACGGCCCCTGGCATGTTGTTCGAGGTCACAGAGGAGGAGGTCCTCGGTCAGCGCATGCGGGTGTTCAAGAACAGGCATCGCTCTCTACGCGAGTTCCTCGGTGCTTCGCGCCGCTTTGGAACCCGCACGTACCTCGTCGACGGCGACGTGCGGCTCGACTACGCGACCACCCTGGCCCAAGTTGACGCTCTCGCCTCCGCGCTGCGACGCGACTACGGAATCCAGCCAGGCGACCGAGTCGCCATCTACGCCGCCAACCGGTGGGAATGGGTCGTCTCGTTCTGGGCCGTTGCCAGCGCCGGCGCCATTCCGGCCGCATTCAACAGCCTGTGGACCCGGGACGAGTACATCCACGCGGTGAACCTGACCACGCCGCGGCTGGTCATCGGCGACGCCCGACGGCTCGAGGGAGCGCGCTCCTCCGGCCTCGATACGCCGCTACTCGACATGGTCGAATTTCCGGGGATCGTGGCGCTCCACGCCGGCGAGCGTCCGGAGACGGTGCCAGTGGACGAGGACGACCCCGCTCTGCTGATCTTCACCAGTGGTACGACGGGGCGATCGAAGGCGGTCATTATCTCGCACCGGAGCGCCTGCGGGTTCGTCCAGCTCAACCAGTTCGCCGAAGTGCGGGGGATGGTCCTGTTCGGCGCGCCCATCCCAAAGGTGGGCGACGAGCTGCCCCCGAGCGACGACGTCACGCTGACGACCGCCCCACTGTTCCACATGACGATGGTGCAGGGCGGGATAATGGCCCTGCTGGCGAAGGGAGCCGAACTCGTGCTCGTCCCAGGTCGCTTTGATCCCGAGCGGGTCCTGGCGACTATCGAGCGGGAACGGGTGACGTCGTGGTCGCCCCTCGGCAGTGCTGCGACGCGAGTGGCGAACTGTCCGGCGATAGAGCGGTACGACACCAGCAGTCTGCGGATCCTCGGGGTCGGCGGCGCGCCGGTGAGCCCGGCAGTACAGGACGGCCTGCGCCGTGCCTTCCCGAGCGCCTCCGCCCTGCTCGGCATGGGCTACACGAGCACCGAGGGCGGAGCGGTCATCGCGACCATCTCCGGACCCGAGTTCGCCCAGCACCCCCAGTCAACCGGGCGCATCACCTTCACCACCCAAGTGGAACTTCGTGACGTCGACGGACGGCCGGTGCCGGCGGGGCAGTACGGCGAGGTCCATGTACGGAGTCCCTACATCATGCTCGGCTACTGGAACGATCCCGAGGCCACGGCCCCAGCGATCAAGCCGGGTCGTTGGCTCGCGATGGGGGACATCGCCCGGTTCGAGGACGGCCTGCTCTACATCGACTCGCGAGCCAGGGACATGATCCTCGTGAGTGCCGAGAACGTGTCGCCGACCGAGGTGGAGTACGTTCTCGAGTCCCACCCTCGGGTCGTCGAGGCGGCGGTGTTCGCCGTCAACGACGACATCACCGGAGACGCTGTGTGTGCCGTCTTGTCGGTCGGAGACATGGTGACGAGGGACGAGCTGACGGCTTGGTGTAGCGAGCGACTTGCCCGCTACAAGGTGCCCACCCGTTGGCACATCATCCAGAGGCCGCTGCCGCGGACCGCGAGCGGCAAGCTCGTCAAGCGGGAGTTGCGCCTGCAGGTCGAGAAGGGCGTGCTCGCCTAGCCGCGACCGGACAGGCAGTGCGGCGCCCTTGACTCGTTGACAAGAACTAGATTCTAGATAGTGTCGTGGCAGGGCTACGACAGTGGCGCACGACAGAGACAGAGGACGACGTGAAACTCGACTACAAGCCGTTCGACGCGGACAACCACTACTACGAAGCGCTCGATGCCTTCACCCGCTACCAGGACAAGAAGATGGCCCGCCGTGGCGTCCGGGTTCTGCGAGACGGCAAGCGGGCGTACGTCCTGGTGGCCGACAAGGTGAATCACTTCATTCCCAACCCGACCTTCGACCCCGTGATCGTTCCCGGGTCGGTCGAGTTGATGTTCCGTGGCGAGGCGCCAGCGGGACGGGCGCAGGTGGAACCCATTCACCCCGAGTACCAGAATCGCGACAGCCGCATCGAGGTCATGGACGAGCAGGGCCTGGCCGCGGTGCTGATGTTCCCGACCCAGGCCGTCGGTGTCGAGCAGGCCCTGAGACACGACCCCGAGGCCACTATGCACTGCATCGGCGCCTTCAACCGCTGGCTCGAGGAGGACTGGGGCTTCTCGCACCAGAACCGCATCTTCGCGGCGCCACTGCTTTCCCTGGCCGATCCCGATGCGGCCCTCGTGGAACTGCAGTCACTGCTCGAACGGGGCGCCATGCTCATCCACATGCGTCCGGCACCGATTCCGTCGGTCGACGGGCCGCGGTCCTTCGGCCACCCCGCCAACGACCCGGTCTGGGCCGCGATCGCCGAAGCGGGCGTGCCCGTGGCGTTCCACCTGGGCGACAGCGGCTACCTGACATATTCCGCGGCGTGGGGCGGCGCCTCGGAGTTCGAGCCGTTCGGCAAGGTCGATCCACTCGACCAGATCCTCGTCGACGACCGGGCGATCTATGACACCATGGCGTCGATGATCACGCACGGCGTGTTCCACCGCCACCCGACGCTGCGCGTCGCCAGCATTGAGAACGGCTCGGACTGGGTCGGGATTCTCGCCAAGCGCCTCCGCAAGCGGGCCAACCAGTACCCGGCTTGGTTCCCGGAGGACCCGTTGGAGGTCCTGCGCAACCATGTCTGGGTCTCGCCGTACTACGAGGAGGACCTGACCAAGCTTGCCGAGACCATCGGGGTGGACAAGATCCTGTTCGGTTCGGACTGGCCGCATGGGGAGGGCCTGGCTGACCCCGTCAGCTTCACCAAGGACCTGACGGACTTCTCGGATGCCGACGTCCGCAAGGTGATGCGCGACAATGTGATCACCTACCTCGGCGTCGAGCCGGAGCTGTAGGTCACCAAGATGGCGAAACGCGCACACGACTGCCTGATCAACGTCCATTTCGGCGACAGCGAACAGCCGACGTGGATGCACCGGGTCAAGAACGAATACTTCAAGCAGGACGATGCCATCTTCGGCAAGTGGGAACTGTCGCAAGTCCTCGACGAGATGGACGCGAACGGCGTCGAACGGGCGATCATCACCGGCAATGTCAACGACCGGAACAGTTCGGCCATCGAGTTCGTCGAGGCCCGGCCGGACCGCTTCGCCCTGACGGCGGGAGGCCTCGACCTGCTGCACCCGATGCGGGCGCTCCGGCAGCTCGCGTCCTTCGTGTCCGACTATCCGGTCGTCGCCGCGGCGGCCGGCCCCGCATTCTGGGGCGACGGCCGATACCGTCCGGACGACGCCGTCTACTACCCGCTGTACGTCAAATGCTGCGAGCTGGATCTGCCGCTGTGCATGAACGCCGGGCTGCCCGGGCCGCCGATTGCGGGGGAGGCGCAGAACCCGATCTACTACGACCGGGTCATGGTCCGCTTCCCGGAGCTGAAGCTGTGCATGATCCACGGAGCCGACCCCTGGTGGGAGGTCGCCATCCGTCTCATGGTCAAATATCCGAACCTGCACCTGATGACGTCGGCGTGGGCGCCGAAGTACCTTCCCGAGTCCTTGCTGCACTATATGCGGACCCGTGGCAAGACGAAGATCATCTTCGCTTCCGATGCCCCCGTCCTGTCCATCACGCGCACGGTCGGGGAGGCCGAGCGGCTCGACCTCCCGCCTGAGGTCCTGGACAACTATCTGTACGGCAACGCGCAGCGGTTCTTCTTCGACCGCCTGGAGAATCCGCCCGGCTCGCGCGGCCTCGATGCACAACCGGTGATGTCATGAGTGTTCGTCTATTTCCGAAGCTGGATGAGAACCAGCGCCTGATGCTCGACGCGGTCGTCCGGCTCACCGAAGCCGGCTGTCCCCTGACCGGGGTGCGCGACCGCGCCGACGGTTCGGCCCCGAGCGACCCAGGTCTGCGTCGCACGCTCGCCGACGTCGGCTGCTATGGCCTGCTCAGCACGGAGGAGCTCGGAGGTGGCAGCGTGTCGGGCAACGGCGTCGTCGATGCCGCCCTGATCGCCGCGGAGCGGGGCGCTCGGTTGCAGCCGGGACCGTTCGTCGCCACCAGTGTGGTCGTCCACGCCCTTACGGTGGCAGGCGCCAACGCGCACCAGGCCGACGTGCTCACTTCGCTTATCGCCGGCGATGCCGCCGCGTCCTGGACGGTGGTCGACGCGGGCTCGCTGTCCGTACGGCGTCACGAGCAGGAGTGGGTGCTGTCCGGCACCGTCGCGGCGGTGCAGGACGCGGACGAGTGCGAGTGGCTGCTGATGACCCTCGCGCAGGACGGCAACCAGATCCTGATCCCGCTGGCGGCGGACGGGGCGAAGCTCGTGCCGCTGGAGCGGCTGGACGTGACCCATCGCTTCTTTGACGTGCATCTCGACGACGTCACCGTGCCGGTCGCGAACCTGCTGACCCCTGCGGGTTCGTCCCAGGACCTCGTGGATCGGCAGTTCTCTATCGCCGCGGTTCTGGCCGCCGCCGAGGCGGTCGGTGCGATGGACAGCGATCTGAGGCTCGCGGTGGAGTACGCGAAGACTCGCATCGCGTTCGGTCGGCCGATCGGCTCCTTCCAGGCGGTGAAGCACCGGCTGGCGGACACGAGCCTCATCGTGGAGATGGCCAAGGGAATCGTCGCGGCCGCCGCCGATGCCGTCGGTCGTGGCGCGGCGGACGGGGACGCGTTGGCCAGCGTGGCCAAGGCGTTCGTCAGCGAGCGGTCGATCGAAGCCGCGCACAACTGCTTCCAGGTCTTCGGTGGCATCGGCTTCACATGGGAGCACGACCAGCATCTGTTTCTACGGCGCCTTGCGTCGGACGCCTACCTTTTCGGGAGTCCGAACTGGCACCGCGATCGGCTCTGGAAGCACGCCGACACCGAATCCAGGAGAGCGCATGTCTGAGGCGGAGAAGCTCGCGGACTACCGGGCACGGGCAAGGGCCTGGCTTGAGGCGAACATGGAGCCACTGGGGCCGACGGCCAAGTCCCGGTTCTCCTTCGCCGAGGATGATGACTTCACCCCGGAGCGGTTGGCTGAGCAGCAGGCCCTCCAGCGCAAGGTATACGACGCCGGCTACGCGGGCATCTCATGGCCCGCGGAGTACGGCGGACAGGGCCTGCCGAAAGCCTACGAACGGGCCTTCGAGCAGGAGGCGGCCCACTTCGTGATGCCCAACCTCGGGATCGCCGGCGGCACGACCATGGGCGTGTGCGGACGGACCATCCTCGCCCACGGCTCGCCGGAGCTGCTCAGAACGCACATTCCCCGGGTCCTCTCCGGCGAGGAGTTGATCGTCCAACTCTTCTCCGACCCCGAGGCCGGGTCGGACCTCGCCGGCGTACGCACGCAGGCCGTCCGCGACGGAGACCGCTGGGTGCTGAATGGATCCAAGATCTGGACGAGCGGCGCCTACTACGCCAACTACGGCATGTGCCTGGTACGGACGAACTGGGATGTCCCCAAGCACCGCGGCCTGACCTGGTTCTTGGTGCCCCTCGACGCACCCGGCGTAACGGTTCAGCGCATCAAACAGATCAATGGCAATGCCGAGTTCTGCACGGAGTTCTTTGACGACGTCGAACTGACCGACGCCGATATCATCGGGGAGCTCGACAACGGCTGGACGGTCGCCCAGACCATGTTGATGTTCGAACGAGGCGGCGGTGGCGAGGCCGCGGCGATGAGTTCGCCCGATCCGCGGGACATCGCGCCCGACCTGCGCGAGCTGGCCGCAGCGGTGGGTCGGCTGGACGATCCCCAGGCTCGGCGGCTCATCACCACCGCTCACGTCGACGACGTGGTCCGCCACCACCTGTCCCGGCGTCTCGTGGGGCTGATGCGCAGCGACTCGCGCCAGGCAGGTGCGCTTGCCTCATACGGCAAGCTGGCGTCCGGGGTCTACGACCCGATCCGCGCCAACCTCGCCCTCGAGATAGCGGACGGCGGGGCATCCACCTGGCAGCACGGGGACTCACCTGGCGCCCACGCGGCAACAGACCTGCTGAACTGTCGTTTCATGGCGATCGCCGGCGGCACGGTCGAGATGCAGCGGAACTCGATCGGAGAACGCGTCCTGGGTCTCCCACGCGAACCGTCCTTCGACAGCGAGCGGCCGTTCCGGGAGGTCGTCCGGGCAGCCATGAACTGGTCCGGCAAGGTGGGTTGATGGCAACTGTGGACATGCCGATGCCGTTGGACGGTCTGCGCGTCCTGGACCTGTCCGATTCCCGCGCGACGCTGGCGGCCCGGCTGCTGGCGGACCTCGGCGCCGATGTCATCCGGATCGAGGTGGTGGACGACGCGTCCGCGGGTCCGGACCGTATCGACCCGCTGTCCCTCGCATGGGCGGTCAGGAACGCGAACAAACGTGTCGTCCGCCTGCGCGAACCGAGCGATCAAGACCGGCGGGGCGTCGCCCGCCTGCTGGCGGGCACAGACATCCTCCTTGAGAGCGGCGCCGAGGCCGGTGGTCTGTTGCCCTCTCCCGTCGCGGCGCTGCATGACAGCCACCCGCACCTGACCGTCGTCTCGGTCTCCGATTTCGGAGCGACCGGACCGTACAGCGGCTACGTCGGCACCGACGCGATCCTTGCCGGGATGGGCTGGATGCTCTACAAGGCGGGCACGACCGATCGCCCGCCGGTGCTTCCGCCGGCCTCGATGGCGTATGACATCTCCGGAGTCATGGCGGCGTTCGCGGCATTGATAGGCGTCCACGACCGGCGCCGAACGGGTACCGGCCAGCACCTCGATGTGTCGATCATCGAGGCGCTGCAGCAGACGACGGACTGGGCACTGCCCAACGCCGTCCACACGCGTGAGATCGGTCAACGGTCCAGTGAGGTTCGCAGCGGGGGTGGTGAGGCTCAGCCCGTCGTCGCGTGCAGGGACGGCTGGGTCCGCACCGCGGTGCTCGCCGCAGCCGAATGGCGACGGCTTCGGGAGTGGATGGGCGACCCGCCCGAGCTCGACGACCCGGCCTTCGACGCGCTGTCCACACGGGTCGCACGATGGGAAGAGCTGAAACCGTATTTCCTCCGCCTGTTCGCCGACCTGACCATGGTCGAGGCATCCGAAGAGGGCCAGCGCAGGCGAATTCCCGTCACGCCGGTCCTGCGACCGTCCGACGTGCTGAACGCCGTGCAGTACGACGAACTCGGCACCTTCGTCCGAGGACCGGTCGGTGACCGGATCGGCGAAGGCCGGTATGCCAGCGGCTACTGGACCATCGACGGAACCCGCGCCGGTTTCCGCGCGCCTGCCCGTGAGCTGCCTTCCGTGCCGACCTGTGAATGGCGGGCGCCGGCTCGCAACTTCCGTGTGCCCTGTAGTGGGCCCGGCTCGACGGCATGGCCACTGCAAGGTATCCGGGTACTCGATCTCGGGATCGCCGGGGCCGCACCGGAGACGGCGCGACTGCTCGCGGAGTACGGCGCGGACGTCGTCAGGGTGGAGTCGCCGAACCATCCGGATCTGCTGCGTCAGCTCGGCGGCGAGTCGGGCATGGGCCCGACGTTCATCTCGACGAACCGGTGCAAGCGCAGCTTCGGTGTGGACCTCTCCGACCCACGCGGGGTCGGCCTGCTCAAGCGCCTGGCCGCCGAGGCCGACGTATTGGTGGAGAACCTCGCGCCTGGCGCCCTTGATCGGTTCGGTATCGACCTCGCCGAACTGCGTCGTGCGAACCCGGAGCTGATCACGCTCAGCAGCCAGATGATGGGCCCGTACGGCCCGTGGCGGGGGTGGCGCGGCTACGGTGCGAACACCCAGCCACCCGGCGGCCTGACCTACCTCTGGAGCTACCCAGACCTGCCGGAACCGATCGGCACCAACCTCGCCTTCCCCGACCACGTCGCGGGCCGCCTCGGCGCGCTGGCGGTCGTCGCGTGCCTGCTGTCCCCTTCTCGATCCGCCCGCCACGTCGATCTCGTCCAGGCCGAAGTAGGGATCAATCTGCTCGCCGAGCTGTACCTGCGCGAGTCGCTGGAGCCGGGCAGCGTACGGCCGGCAGGCAATGCCTCGCCTGAAGGCGCGCCATGGGGCGTCTACCGTTGTGCGGGGCAGGAGCGGTGGTGCGTGATCACGGTCCGGGACGACACCGACTGGGCGAACCTGGTGACCGCGCTCGGCGACCCGGTGTGGGCCACGGAGGATCTCCGGACGGAGGCCGGCCGTCGCGCCCGGGCTGAGGAGGTGGACCGGCACATTCAGGAGTGGACGAGCACACGCACCGATCAGGAGGTCATGTCGGACCTGCAGGCCCACGGAGTCCCAGCCGGCTACGTGATGTACCCGAGCGACATCGTCGATGATCCGCATCTGTCCGCTCGCGGCTACCCGGTCCGCTACGACCAGCCGCACTTCGGCTCTGTCGTTATCGAGGGCGGAGCCTTCCGCTCACCCCGTCTTCTGGCGCCGATCCTCACCCCCGCGCCGCTGCTCGGCGAACACACCACCGAAATCGCTCTCGACATGCTCTGGCTCGATGATCAGGAGGTAAAGCAACTAGTGGCCGACGCGGTGCTCTTCCAGGCGAAGGTCCCGCCGACCAGCTGAAGGATCAGCTACGGGCCGGCTTCGCCGTTCTGCGGGCCGCGAACCCGCGGCTTGCCGAACAGGATCGTGACCGCCGCGTCGAGGTTGTCCAGAACGGTGCGGAGCGTGAGACGGCCCAGCGACCACTCGCGCAGTTGCTGACCCAGCACAGACTGCGCGACGAGGGCCACGAGGGCCACGTCGCGCGGATCCGTGTCGTGCAAGAGTCCTTGGACGATGTTGGTGAACGACCGCGCGTAGCCGGCGAAAACCTCACGGGCGGCCACATCCGTGGTGACCTCGAGCACCGTGATCAGCTTATAGAAATACGGGTGACGCGCGTACGCCCGTGCCGTTCGCTTGAGGACGGCCCGCAGTCTGTCCGCGTCCGTGGTCGCGCGAAGAGACTGCGCCAGCACCTTCGACTCGAAGGGCTTACCCCACTCGATCAGCGCATGGGCATACAGTTGTTCCTTCGAAGGGAAGTACCGATACAGGGTGGCCAGGGCGACTTCAGACGCCTCGGCGACCTCCCGGATCTGGATCTGCTCGTATTCCCGCTCATCGAGCATTTCAACGGCCATGGCCAGGATCCGCTCACGGCGTGCGCGCTGCGACGCCGTGCGTGCTTCCGCCGGCTGCGCCACCGCGCTGAGTTCGGCGACCAGGACTTCCTCCCAAGATCACGAATGACTCGACATGAGTCATTTCTTCTGACACCAGAATCTAGCACTAAAAAGTTGATCGCTCATCACGTGAAACGGGTCGCGGCCAGGGGGTTTCTCATCTAGAGTGCAAGAGTAAGAGTAAGAGTCTAGTTATAGTTCGTTGGAGGCGTGGATGCGGAGCGATCCGACGGTCGAGGAACTGCGACCCGGCCTCTGGGCCATTCCGGTGCCCATTCCGGACCATCCACTTCGCTACACCGTGAGCTATCTCTTCGAAGCAGCCGACCAAGCCGTCATTGTGGATCCAGGCTGGTGCTCCGACGATGGTTGGTCGGCGCTTCAGTGGGGACTTCGTCAGACGGGCCGCAGCGCTGGTGACATCGCGGGTATCGTCGTCACCCACGCCCATCCTGACCACCACGGTCTGGCCGAGAGGTTGCGCCGGGCCTCCGGGGCCTGGATCGCGATGCACGCGCTGGAGGCGCCGCTGTCCGATTCGCGAGGCGACTGGGATCCGGACCTGCGACGAACGAACGACGTCGCGGTTCTGCGCGAAAACGGCGTGCCGGATCCGATCGTCACCGAAATCGTCCACGACGAGGAGTTCTTCGCGTCCTTCGAGCCGACTCCAATTCCGGACAGGCGGCTGGAGGACGGGGACAGGCTTCCCCTGCGAGGCCGCGATGTGCGGGTGGTGTGGACCCCCGGTCACGCGCCCGGGCACATCTGCCTGTACGACGCCGACGCCGATGTCTTCCTCTCTGGCGACCACGTCCTGCCGCGCATCAGCCCGCAGATCTTCGATCAGCCGCACAACAAGTCGTCCGCACTCAGCGACTACCTCGCCTCGTTGGACCGTGTCGCGGCCTACGACTCCGCGGAGGTGCTGCCCGCGCACGAATACCGGTTCCGCGGGCTCGCCGCTCGCACGGTCGAACTCACCCGCCACCACGAGGCGAGACTGGCCGAGATAGAAACACTCCTGCGTGCGCGCCCAGGTGCGACGGCATGGTTCGTCACTACCGAGATCAGCTGGTCGCGTGGATGGGACGCGATCGAAGGGCAGACGCGCCGGATCGCCTTGGGCGAGACCGTCGCGCACCTCAACTACCTGATTGAAAACGGTCGCATACGCAGCAGCCGTCCCGACCCGGACGGGCCGCGCTACTACGAACTGGCCGACGGTGGTCGGTGTTAATCGGACTGATCGCGGACACCCACGTGCCGGAGGCGGCTCCGGCGCTTCCGCAAGCCGTGCTCGACGTGTTCGCCGGGTGCGACCGGGTCCTGCGCTGCGGCGACCTGCACGCGCTGGCCCGGCACATCTCCGGACGGTGGGGCAGGCGGGGCATCCGTGCCACCGCGGTGCTGCTGGGATTCGTGGTCACGGACAAGATGAACGCCGACGAGAAGATGCTGCAGACCTACCTCGCTCTGCACAGAAGTCCCCGCCTGGGCGAGCCCGTGGACATCGCAGCGATGGTGACCCTGCTCCTGTCCGACGAAGGCGCCTGGATCAACGGTCAGACGATCGCGGTCAACGGCGGTGCGCACCTCATGACCGGCTGAGATCGACTAGCTTTTCTAAATCTAGATTCTAATTCTGGAAATATCTTACGAGAACGGGACAACGATGACCGACGTCTTGGAGAAGTACCGCACAATCCTCACCGAGCGCATCGACGGCATCCTTCGCATCACACTGAACCGCCCGGAGCGGCGCAACGCCCTGTCGCCGGAGCTGCAGGACGAGCTGCTCGACGCCGTTCGGGAGGCGCAATACGACAAGTCGATCCGAGTGATTCTCATCCGAGGAGCGGGCCCCTCGTTCTGCGCCGGCTACGACCTCAATCCCGGCCCGTCTGCCCAGGTGCGGGCCGACTATAAGATCCCGGAGACGATCGAGGAGGACGTCGCGCTCTGCCTGACGTTCGGGGAGAAGTGGGGCAAGCTCTGGCACTCGCGCATCCCGGTGATCGCGCAGGTCCACGGCTACTGCGTGGCCGGCGGCACCGACCTGGCCCTGCATTGCGACATGATCATCGCGGCCGACGACGCGAAGCTCGGCTTCCCGCCGGTCCGGTCGCAGGGCGGGCCGCCTACGCACATGTGGGTCTACCACGCCGGACCCCAGTGGACGAAGCGCTTGCTCCTCACCGGGGACACGCTTTCGGGCCAGAAGGCCGCCGAGGTCGGCCTCGTGCTCGAGTCGGTTCCCGCAGAGGAACTGAACGATCACGCGCTCGCCCTCGCCACCCGCGTCTCGTGCGTCGGACACGACCTGCTCGTCCATAACAAGCGGATCGTCAACCTGGCAGTGGAGCTGATGGGCCGGGGGACGATGCAGATGCTCGCGGCGATCCACGACACCCTCGGTCACAACGCGCCGGAGGCGTTCGAGTTCAACGAGCGGCTGCGCACCGACGGCCTCCGTGCAGCGGTGGCCGAACGCGATGGCAAGTTCGCCTGACGATGCGCCGTCGGAGGTGTGCAGGCCGGCGACGGTGCTGCACACCTCCGACTGCCACCTCGACCGCGTGGACGGCGGCCCCGCGCAACGTGCCTTCGAGGCCATGGTCGATGCCGCGATCGAACTCGACGTCGACCTCGTTCTGATCGCGGGCGATCCTTTCGACCATTGGCCGGATCGGCGACGATGTGCTCGACTGGACCGCGTTCCAGTTCGCCCGGGTCGGCCGGCCCGTGGTGCTACTCCCCGGCAACCACGACGTCTTGACGGCGACTCGGTGTATCACCGTTTCGGCCTGCGCTCCCGCTGTTCGAATGTGCTGTTCCTCGGTGCGCCCGACGGCCGTGCGATCGAGGTTCCCGGCACCGATGTGATCGTGTGGGGCCGCGCCATGACGGACCACGTGCCGGCCTTTAGGCCGCTGCTGTCGCCGCCCCGGGTGGACGGGCGATGGTTGATCGTCGCTGGGCACGGCCTAGCGGTGCCGAGTGCTGAGGCCGGGTCGGGGCGCTCCTCACCGATCGTGCCCGAGGACCTGGACACGCTCGACGCGGACTATGTCGCACTGGGACACCTGCATGTGCACGAGGTCCTCCGGACCGAACCATTGCCCGCGTATTCGGGAGCGACAGCTCGTTCCCGTAGCGGTATGCCAGGATGCGTCCTGGTCCGCCTGATTCCCGGGCAACTCGCCAGCCTGGCGCGGCATGCGCTGCGAGTGAGCGCCTGAGAAGACTAGGAGCCGTTTTGTAAATCTTCGTTGTGGTGCGGTACAAGGTCATGGTGCAAGATCGCCATGACCTGACCGACGAGGAGTGGCTCCTCCTCGAACCGCTCATGCCGGCTCATCCGCCTCGGGGGCACCGGTGGGCGGACCACC
>NZ_BSSE01000043.1 GCF_030268965.1 Microtetraspora sp. NBRC 16547
AACACGCTTGATCTTCCGCCGCAATCCGGCGGGTGTCGTAGGCTTCACTTTCGAGGTGCCGTTCTCCTGCAGGATCAAGATCTAGTCAATCCAGATCATGCCAGGTCAGAGCGGCACCTTTTGTCGTATGTGACGCTAGGTGACGATCATCCGCATGTCGGTGAATTCACGAGGTTAGCTCGTGATCAGCCCACCAACCCTCGCCGAGCCATCATCCTCATCGCGTCCGATGATCTGCCGCTCGATCGCGTCCGTGATCGCCCTGTCCGCCCCGCGTACGGCGTGCTGATAGATCATGGCCGCCGGCACCTTGTCGTGCCCCAACCGGGCCATCAGGTCCTTGAGCCCCGCTCCGGACTCGGCCGCGAGCATGTTGCCGGTGTGACGAAGGTCAGGAAAGTGGAGCCCCCGCATCCCCATCTCCTTGACCAGGTCCACCCACCGCGTACGGGTGTTGAATCCGGGATCAACCTCCGGGATCAGGTCGCGAGCGCGGTGCGGCGGCCGCGGCGGGCCACCTCGCGCTCCAGGTACCACTCCACGACCAGCAGCGGGATCGTCCAGCCGAGCCAGCCGGACAGGCCGGAGATCGTCCACGCCATCAGGTCGGGGTCGCCGTGGAAGACGGTGTCCTGCAGCGGGGGCAGGGCGATGATCAGGATCCCGGTCCACACCCGGTTGGTGATGATGGAGTAGGTCAGCACGGTGCTGCGCAGCATCCAGCGCCGGTGGTCGGCGTACCGGCGGGCGCGGGCGGCGCGCCAGCCCGCCACGGTGAAGGCGAGCCACAGCAAGGCGAGGAGCACGTCGCTGACCGCGAGGAACGGCCCGAACGGGGTGCGCGCCCCGATGACCAGGCCGGTCAGCCCGGCCGGCAGCACCCCGGCGAACACGTAGACCCGCCCGGCGCGCCGGTGCCACACCGAGTGCCGCCGGCGGAACCACGGCCACACCTGGAAGAACGCGGTGACCATGGCGACCGAGGCGAACAGCACATGCGCCACGAGCAGCGGGTAGTGCAGGCCGAACCCCTCTGGCTGCGGCACCCGGGACAGCGACGGGTCCCCGGTCAGGTACGGCGGCAGCGAGAACGCGAGGAACCCGGCCGTGACCAGGCCGAGCGGCACCGTCCAGCGACGCCGCCACCACGGACGCCGGCGGGCCGATACCGGCGGAGGACTGTCGATCGTCGTGTGCATGACGACTCCAAGGGGGAGGGTCGAGTGGATGCGTATGCCATACGCTTAATGCGTACCATATACGCAACGCGTAGGCCATACGCAAACTGGTAAGCTCCCTGGAATGCCGGACAACATCGGAGACGAGCTGCCGCACGCGCTGAACGTGCTGTGGGGGCGGGCCAAGCCGAAGGGGCGGGGACGCACGCCCGCGCTCAGCCTGGAGCGGATCGTGGCGGCGGCCGTCGCCCTCGCCGACGAGGAGGGCCTGGCCGCGCTGTCCATGGCCCGGCTCGCCGAACGGCTCGGCTGCGCGCCCATGTCGCTGTACCGGTACGTGGCCAGCAAGGACGACCTGCACCTGTTCATGCTGGTCGCCGCGCCCGGCCCACCGCCGGAGTTCGGCACGGCGCCGGCCGACTGGCGCGGCTCACTCACCCGGTGGGCCGTCGAGCTGTTCGGCGTCTACCTGCGGCATCCGTGGATCGTCCAGCTGGTGAACTCCCCGCCGGTGGACCCCGGCCAGCTCGCCTGGTTGGACGCCGCGCTGCGCGCCCTCGGCGGCACGCCGCTGGACCAGCGGGCCCGGTTCTCGGTGGTCATGCTGGTGCTGCACTACGTGCGCGGCGCGGCCCAGCTCCTGACGTCCATGACCGCCGAACCAGAGGAAGGGGCCGACGGGGCGTACGCCGCCCTGCTCACCGAGCTCGCCGAACCCGGCCGGTTCCCGGCGCTGGCCTGCGCCGTCGAGGCCGGGGTGTTCGCCCCCAACCCGGGGGCCGGTCCGGACGACGACTTCCGCGCTGGCCTGGACCACCTGCTCGACGGGGTGGGGGTGGCGATCGAACGCGCCGCCCGGGCTTGAGCCGGGTCAGCCGACCGGCGCGGCGCCGCAGGAGGCGCGGAGCCGCGAGCTCCTTCGGTCAGCATCGGCTACTCCACCTCGTCAAGGGGGGCGAGGAGGCCACAGGCTCCTTCGATGCCTCCTGAGGAGACCAGGTCACGGATCGCAGCCGCCATTCCTTCGAACCCGGCATCCCTGACGATGATCAAATCTGAGCACCAGAAGTACCGGCCGCCAAGGCACTCACCAGTGCGCGCGTCCTTGTCCATGATTCGCCGTACTACATCCAGCGTCATGAACGTCGCGTACCGACGGGAGCCGTCGCGGAAGGTGATCGTCACGTCTGCCTCGTCAGCGGTATCCGGCTCGTACCCTTCCCACGCTGGAATGGTCATCTCGAACTCGGGATCCGTGATGCGGTAGAAGGTCCCGTCGAAACTGATCACCCTATTACGCCTCCCGCTGCGGCAAACTCCGAGGGATCCATCCAAGAAGCGTCCCACCTCCACATCCCGCCGCGATCACCGTGCCATTGGCGTGCCATTAGGCAGGGTGACGAGGGGGCAACCACGGTCACTCATGACCGGCTCCACGCGCAGGTCAGCGTCCGTACGGGCCTTGATCCATGCAATTCCCAAGCTGACAGCGCGGGTTCGATTCCCGAGATCTCGGTCACGGGTGGTCTCATTCCTCGTCGCGGCCATGCAGGTAGTCCTCGAAGGTGGGGCGTCGATCTCTTCGGCGCGACAACACGATTGCGGCCACCAGCGCGGCAGGGACCATTGCGAGCCTGAGCGCCCTGCGGCCCAGTCGGCGGACCACCTTGAGCAGTTCCTTGAGCGTCTGCCAAGGGTGTCTCAGGGCTATGACGGTCAACATGAAGGCCACGCCGCCGAGGCTGATCCCCGAGAAGTCGTCGGGGTCGTCTCGCCCCTTCTCCTTGGTCACGGTGCGGAACTGAAGGTGAAGGGCAGGAGCTTAATGCTGCGGACCAATGGAATCCTCCCAAGTCAGCATGGACATCAGGGTCGCAATTGAGCCGTGATCGTGAGCGTACATCAGGGAGCCTTACATGGCTCCGGACCATTGGCTCGACGGGATTCCAAGGCGCTTCGGTGGGCAGCAGGACGAAAAGGGCTGATTGAGTAGATCCTGCCGCACTGCCGAATTGCGCTTTTAGGGATCAAGGGCGGCGCTGCGCGCCGCCTCGCGGCCCTGCACTCGCTCGGCGGCCAGGGCATGCGGCCTGGGGGCCGGTCTCCAGCAACGCGCCGGGCTCGTAAAGGACGTAAGTACTCAGGTGCTCACGCAGCGCGGGGATGATCGCCTGCGGGATACCGATCACCCGCCGTCCCGCCTTGGACTTCGGAGGCCCGAGAACCAGCTCACCCGTAGACCGCTCGATGAAGGCCGCCCGAACGCGAACCGTCGCGGCCTCCAGATCGAGGTCACTACGAAGCGCGCTCACCTCCCCCCACCGCAGACTCGCGAAGGTCGCCAGCAGCACCAGGGCGGAACCGCCGATCCTGCGTGGAGTCGGCCCGGCCATCCATACCCATCTTCCACAGCGCCCGCTCGGCATCAGCACAGCTGTGGAAAACCTCGGGATGGGTGCGCATCTCGCCATGCCGCTGGAAGCGCAGCCGATAGGCACCGTTCTTGACCTTGCGGACGTTGCCGACCGGACGACGGCCTACCCTCTCGGCCAGCTCGAAGACCTGGGCCACGGTCAGCACGAGCCGCTCTTCCGGGTGCTCGTCGCCGGCCCCGCGGATCCGGCACGGATTGGCCGAGATGATCTGATCCTCCTCGGCCGCAGTCATCAATACCGCCCGCAGCAGCCGATACGCCTTCGCCGCCATCGACACCGAGACGCCGTTGCCGACCAAGGCTCGGTCGTCCTGGTTACCGTCGGTGACACCTGAGCGGCCTGGTGGCTCACTCACATGCCGATGAGCGGACGTTGGGACGTCAGTGGTGCGGGTGTCGTTGGATGGCTATGTGGTCGGGTTTCGCAGTGTCCCCACGGATATCGCGTCGCTGCGGGCAGGTCGTCGACCGGGTGCTGAGGTACGGGGTCGACGGCGAGTACCTATACGGTGACGACGGTCTTTCCGGCGGCGTGGCCTTGAGCGAGGTGGCGGATCGCGTCGGCGGCGTCGGCGAGGGGGTAGGCGCGGTCGATGACGGGTGTGACGGCGCCGGAGTCGATGAGCCGTCGTAGTTCCTCGAGGTCGGCGGCGTGTTCCTTGGCCATCAGGCTGCGCAGGCGCTGACTGACGAACATGGACATGAACGGTGCGCGCAGCATCTGTCGGTCGAAGCCGCCCAGTAGCCGGCCGCCACCATGCTCGCCGCCGACCAGGACCAGGGTTCCGCGCGGCGTCAGGGCGCGCCGCAGCAGGGATACCGGACGGTTACCCGCCGTGTCGATGATGACGTCGTACCGTGCCCCGTTGCCGTCGATCTGGCTGTGGGTGTAGTCGATGACCTCGGCGGCGCCGAGGGAACGGACGAGGTCAACCTTCGGGGTGCTGCACACGCCGGTGACCGTAGCGCCGAATGACTTGGCGATCTGCACGGCGAAGCTGCCCACGCCGCCCGCCGCGCCGATGACCATGACTCGTTGCCCTGGCCGCAGGCCCGCGCAGTCGCGCAGGCCCTGCAGCGCGGTCGTCCCGGAGATAGGCGTGACCGCGGCCTGCTCGAAGGAGAGGTTCGCCGGCTTGATCGCCAGCCGATCCTGCCGCGCGGTTGCGTACTCGGCGAAGGAGCCGCTCTCGCAGGTCCCGTACACCTCATCCCCCGGTCGCAGCCGTGAAACCCGCGCACCGACGGCCTCCACAACCCCGGCCAGGTCCCGGCCGCGTACCGGCACCTTGGGCTTGCGCAGTCCGAACCCGAAGGCCCGCACCAGGTACGGCCGACCGGTCATGAGGTGCCATACGCCTGGGTCCACGCCTGCGGCACGCACCCGTACGAGCACCTCGTCGTCACCGACCGAGGGCCGGTCGATGTCACGCAGTGCCAGCACGTCCGCCGGGCCGTACATGTCCTGAACGATCGCCTTCATGATGTCTCCTCGCCAGAGTTGGGGTACTGGAACACATCGTCGAGCCCTACGCCGAAGACGTTGGCGATGAGGAAGGCCACTTCGAGGGAGGGCGAGTACCGGCCCTGCTCGATGGCGATGACGGTCTGCCGGGTCACGCCGATGCGTTCGGCCAGTTCGGCCTGGGTCATCTCGCCGTGCGCGAAGCGCAGTGCGCGGATGCAGTTCGTCACGCGGGTCGGCTTCACCATTGCGGGAGCCTCCCGCGGTACATGGCAATCTTCGCGACCGAGCCGAGGACCGCCGACAGCGTGAAGCCCAGGTAGATCACGTTGGCGATCCAGAACCGGTCCCACCCAGCCATCGCCATGAGCATCGCCGCGACCGCCCCGATGACCAGGAACGACTGACCGACGTAGTCGCCGAGTTGGCCAATCTGTCGATCACGCACGTCCGCGGCCCGCGACGCTTTGGGGCTCACGACACCGATCGCGGTCTCGGCCACGATGTTCGCCACGATCGACGCGCCGACGGTCCACAGCAACGCCGCCGCGTAAGGAGCCTCCGTCAACGGCCGCCCACCCCCGCGGCCCACCACAGTGACCACGTAGACGGCGTACGCCACCACGGCGACGACCAACATGATCCACGCGCGCTTCTCTCTGTGCGCCATGCCTACCCCTCGGTGTAAAACATTTTCGACACCATTAATGTAACGAATGCTTGACGTGGTGTCCAGAATTCCTTACATCGAGTTCGGTGTGCCCGCCCGCAACGCACCGCAGTCGACGCGCTGCATCTGCCGTGGGCCCGCCACTGTTTGCGACCTCCGCACCGCGGAGCGGTGCTCCGGCGACCCTAGCGAACACGCCTGAAGACGCCCTCATCTGCTTGAGATGAGGGCATCGGCGGCCGGGCATGCAGCCTGGGGGCCGGTCCCGGCCGCCAGCGGCCGGGCCGCCCACTCGACACACGCCGTCAGTACTACGCACCATCAGCGCACTGCGAGCTGATCACGTCCATAGGACTGCAACAAAGCACCATTTACAGTTGGCGGCATGGCCGAGATCAACCCACCCCAAGACGGTCGCTATGCCGAACTACACAGACTCGGCGAAGAAGAACGTCGCATGGCGCTTGAACTGCGAGAGATCCGCGCACAGATAGCAAGCCTCGTCCAGCAGCTCTTACCTCACCACGCACGCACAGAAAAGATCGACGAAGTGGTACAGGCGAGCGGATACAGCCGACACCTGATCGATGTCCTCCGATACAAGGAGCACCCCTGGCACCGCCCGCAATAACCAAGCAGCCCAAGGGCAAGCCTCCGGCAGGGGTCTCCGGCTCCGGGATGACCGCCAGTGGCATGCACGTCCCTGGCGGCCGATCAGTGGCTGAGGTGGGGGGTCTGATCATCCCGTCAGCCATCACCCGGGACAAGCCGAGCAGACCGGGGACAGCGGGTCGATCAGCCGGGCGAAGGTGTGTGCGGACGCCGCACCAAGACGTTCATGATGAAGAGATGCTGACCGAGCCCGAAGCCCGAGGCCTCGCCGACAAAGAACTCGCCCGAATCTATGAAGAGGCCCGCGGATACTCCGACTACGACGGTGGCATCGTCGTCGTCGGCGTGGAGGAGTACCCCATCGGCTGGGTCTACTACTACCAATCGGCCCGGTACGTACGGACCGGGGAATTCAGCGCCATGCTGGCTGGCAATGCACCCATCCTCATCGACCGCCAAGACGGCGCGATCCTTCCCACGGGTACCGCGCACCCGCTAGAGCACTACATCAATGAGCACACACGATCTCGCGCCGAACGGTGACGGGTCCCGGACATGGTCGTCGTGCCATTAGCGTGCCATTAACACCGGTAAGACAAGGGCACTCACGGTCACTCACGACCGGCCCCAGCCGCAGGTCAACGGTCCCATGAGGCATGATCCCTACAATTCCCAAGCTGACAGCGCGGATTCGATTCCCGCCACCCGCTCCAAGAGCGAAGGCCCAGGTCAGGGACACATTCCCGACCCGGGCCTTGATTGTTTCTGCGGCTCTTTGATCTTCTCGGGCCATTAGTCCTTGATCAGCTCACCGAAGCCAGGAACCCGGCTGCGCCGTCGCCCTCATCGTCATCGCGTCCGACGATCTCCTCAGTCACTGGTAAGACCGAGTCTTCATGAACGATGTCGTCCACCCTCTGTACTCTCTGTAGACGGGGAAGGGAGCAGGCCATGACCGCGCAACCGCACGACTTTATGCCTAGCGAGACGCTGTTGCCGGAGAAGAACCTTCGAGCCATACGGGCCGCCCTTGTCGTCCCTGAGGACCGCGAGGCGTTCGATGCCGGGTTGAAGGCGGTGCTCGATGAGGTCAGGGTGAGCCTTGACCTTGCGGCGCTGAACACGTTCATGCATCGCTGGTGGATCTCCGCCTGCGACTCCGCACGAGACCCCGAGGGCCGTCGGCAGATGCATGCCCGGGCCAAGCAGGTTCTGGCCGGCGAACCCGCCCCTGCGGGAAAGCCGTGGCGCGAGATCCTCGCCGCCCGTGGAATCGATGTATAGGTGTACAAGCTCATCGTTGATCCAGTCGCCGAAGAGCAGATCGCTGCACTACCTGACGAAGCACTTCGACCCCTCGCGGAGTTATTCACGCTTCTCGAGACCGCCCCTTGGAGCGGGACACCGTACAACTCGGCCAAACCCAAAGCGAACATGCTTACCCACGCCTTCGGCGAACGCGGTCTCGCTACCTACGTCGCCCTGGAGCACCAGCGGGAGACCTATCTCGTTCGCATCGAATGGCCGTAGCTCTCGGCGAGCGTGAGCGTGCCCGTTGCGTGCCCGTACGATCAGCGCCCAACAGGGAATCACAGGGACTCACGGTCACTCGATCGACATAAGCCCAGGTGACCCTCGCCCAGTTCAGAGAGCATGGTCTTGAAAGACTTCCCAAGCTGACGGCGCGGGTTCGACTCCCGTCACCTGCTCCAGGAGCGAAGGCCCAGGCCAGGGACACATTCCGGACCCGGGCCTTGATCGCTCTTACAGACTTCCTCACCCACGTGCCAGACCAGTTCAAGAGCGGGGTGTGAAGGACAGCAGGTCGCCGGGCTGGCAGTCGAGGACCTCGCAGATCTTGCTCAGCGTGGAGAACCGGATCGCCTTCGCGCGGTTGTTCTTAAGGATCGACAGGTTCACGTTGGTGATCCCCACCTTGTCGGCCAGCTCGACCACCGTCATACCGCGCTCTTCGAGCAACCGATCCAGATGTACCTCGATGCCGTGCTCAGGGCTTTCAGCGGGCGACATCAGACAGTTCCTTCGAGTTCCTCGCGCATGTGCGCGCCGACGCGGACTACCTTCGACATGACTACGAACCCTAGTCCGGCAAGCACGGACGCCCACGGGACGTCCCAGCCGAACAGGGCCATCTCCCATACTCTCCTGACGGAGCCGGCCACCATCGATACGGCCAGCCCGGTCTCAACGACAGCCGCGTACAGCGACGCCGCGACTGCGCCGATGATGAGGAACGCGCCGAGGAACCGCAGCCTGGCGACGACCACCTCATCGAAACCGCTCTCCCGCCGCGCGCGTCCGATCAGCCGGTCGAGGAGGAAGAGCGCGACGAGCAGCATAAGCGGGGTGGCGAACCTCGACGTCTGATAGAGCAACTGCGTGCCGAAGCTGGAGTCGTCCTTGCAGATCCGGGGCAGCGGGTGGGCGAACTCGACTCCACTCCGCACGGGGTAGGGGTTGTCGTCGATGGTGCTGCTCGCCGCCAGGGCCTTCATGCGTTGGGGGTTCTCGAAGATGTTTCCCTTCACGGCGCCGATGCCCGGCGATGCCACGCACACCAGGCTCTGGGCGCCGCGGGAACCGAAGGCGTTCTCTCCGCCGGTCAAGGCCGCACGACCGACCTCATAGACCGTCATGGCGGCGAACAGCACCAGGAGAAGGCGGACGGCGATCGCCGTCCGCTTCAGGAGGGTGGGCCTGTCGAGGGACACAGCAGCGACTCCATATCGTTGGTCGATATTATCGTTCGTCGATGCTATCGATAAACGATAAAGAGTCAAGCGGGGTCCCGTCGTCCCGATGCAGGCCCCCGAGCTGGTCCCGAGCAGCTCGGCGAAGCCTAGACTTTCGCTATGCCGATCTACCTGAGCCTGCTCGACGGTGTGCGGTGGCAAGGGCAGCCGGTGGTCGGCGAAAGGGCTCAGGCGCTGCTCGCAGCTCTCGCACTCGCCTGCCGGACCGTGAACGCGGATCGGCTCGTCGCGGAGGTGTGGGGGGACGACGAACCAGCCAATCCAGCGAAAGCGCTGCAGGTCCTGGTGTCTCGGACCAGGTCGGTCGTGGGGTCGGAGGCGCTGGTCACGAAAGAGGGCGGCTACCGGCTCGAGGTTCCGGCCGACCGGATCGACGCCGTCCGGCTGCACGATCTGGCCGGCCGGGCGCGGGCGCTGCTCGTCGAGAATCCGGCCACGGCAGCCGCGGTGGCGGAGGAGGCGCTCGCGCTGGGCGTCGGGGCGCTGCCACCCGAGGGCGGCGGCCCGCTGGCCGAGGTTCGCCGGCGCGCGGAACGCGACCTGGCGTCCGCGCGGCTCGTGCTCGCCCGGGCCCGGAGCCGGAGCGGCGACCACGGCCCCGCCCTGCCCGGGCTCGAGGAGGCCGTGCGCGTCCACCCCGAGGACGAGGGGCTGCTCGCCGACCTCCTGCGCAGCGAGGCGGCGGTGCGCGGGACGGGCGCCGCGCTGGGCCGCTTCGAGCGCTACCGGTCGGACCTGCGTGCGCGGATCGGCGCCGACGTCGGCCCGGAGCTGCGGCGGGTCCACCAGGAGCTGCTGGCGCTCGACAGCCCCGTACGTGCCGGCGTGCGGTTCGACACGACCCCGCTGCTCGGCCGCGACGACGACCTCCGACGGGTGCGGGCGCTGCTCGCCACCTCCCGGGTGGTCTCGATCCTCGGCCCGGGCGGGCTCGGCAAGACCCGGCTCGCCCATGCCGTCGCCCGCGAGGCCCCGCAGCCGGTGGTGCACTTCGTCGAGCTGGTCGGCGTGACCGCGCCCGAGGACGTGGTCGGCGAGGTCGGGTCGGCGCTCGGCGTCCGCGACTCGGTGACCGGACGCCGCACACTCACCCCGCGGCAGCGCGCCGACGTCCGCGCCCGGATCGCCCAGCAGCTCGACCTGGCCCCGACGCTGCTGGTGCTCGACAACTGCGAGCATCTGGTGGAGGCTGTCGCCGATCTGGTCGCCTATCTGACCGCGACCACGCGGGAGCTGCGCGTCCTCACCACGACCCGCTCGCCGCTGGCGATCGCCGCCGAACGCGTCTACCCGCTGCCCCAGCTGGGAACCGGCGACGCCGTCGAGCTGTTCCGCGACCGCGCGACCGCGGCCCGGCCCGGCGTACGCCTCGACGAGAAGGACGTGCGCGCCGTCGTGGCCCGCCTGGACGGCCTGCCGCTCACGATCGAACTGGCCGCCGCGAAGGTGAGGGTGATGTCACCGGTCGAGATCGCCCGCCGGCTGGAGGACAGGTTCGCGCTGCTGCGCGGCGGCGACCGGAGCGCGCCTTCCCGGCACCAGACACTGCTGGCGGTGATCGACTGGTCCTGGAACCTTCTCGGTGAGCGGCAGCGCCGGGCCCTGCGCCGCCTCTCGGCCTTCCCGGACGGCTTCGCCCTCGACGCGGCGGAGGAGGTGCTCGGCGGCGACGCTCTCGGCGACATCGAGGAGCTCGTGGAGCAGTCCCTGCTCACCGTCGTGGAGACGGCCGACGGCGTCAGGTACCGCATGCTGGAGACGGTGCGCGAGTTCGGCCGGGTACGGCTGGACTCGGCCGGCGAGGCCGCCGAGGCGCGGGCCGCCGTGCGCGCGTGGGCCGTCGGTTACGCCCACCGGTACGGCGTCCGGCTGTACTCGCCGGAGCAGGTCCACGCGATGGACCGACTGCGTTCGGAGGAGACGAACCTCGCCGACATCCTGCGCGAGGCCCTCGCCGACCCCGACCCCGAAGCGGTGGTGGTGCTGTTCTCCACTCTGGACGGCTACTGGACGATCCGCGGGGACTATCCGCGCGGCATCGTCCTCACCCCGGCCGTCGCCGCCGCGCTGACCGGCTGGACGCCGCCGCCCCGGCTCCTCGACCGGGCCCGGGTGGCCCTGAGCATGGCACTGTTCAACACCGTCATGGTCTCCGCCGAAGAGATCGGGGGGCTGGCACAGATGTTGTCCGCGCTGGGCGCCGACTCGGCGAACCCGGCCATCCGGGCGCTGGTGACCGCACTGCTCACCACAGTGGCGAACTCCGAGAACGGCTTCGACACGCTGATCGCCGATCCCGACCCCATGATCCGCCAGGTCGCGCTGCACTGGCTGAGCCACGGCCGGGAGAACGCCGGCGACCCGGTCGGCGCGATCGAAGCGGCCCGGGCCGCCCTCCAGCTCGTCGATGACGACGGCGGTCCCTGGCGTCGGGCGGTGCTGCACACCCAGCTGGCCGGCCTGTACGCGCACCTCGGTGACTCCGCGTCGGCCTCCGGACACGCCACCGAGGCGCTCCCGGTGCTCGAACGCCTCGGGGCGGTGGACGACGCCATCCAGCTCCGCGCCGCCCTCGCCATGGCGGCGCTCACTGAGGGGCGCCGCGACGAGGCCGCACGGATGATCGACGACCTGGAGGCGCTCGCCTCCCACGGCACCTACGGCGGGATCCTGTCGGCCGCCGCCGGCAGAGCCCAACTGGCCCTGGTCGACGGCGACATCGCCGAGGGACTGCGGCGGCACCGCGAGACCGCCGAGGTGCTCCGGAACCTGCGCGTCCCGGGCACGCCGGACGGTTTCACACCGTGGACCATCCTGGGCGAGGTCATCGCGCTCTCGGCGTTCGCGCAGTACGGCGAGGGCGACGACGGCGCGGACTTCTTCGAGTCGCTGCGGACCAAGGTCCTGATCATGTTCGGCCCGGACCACACGTTCAGGGACTACCCCTTGGTGGGGATGGTGCTCGCCGGGCTGGGCATCTGGGGCCTGCTGAAGGGAGCGCTGCCCGCCGAGGAGGGGGTCCGGCTGCTCGTGCTCGCCGACCGGTTCGCCTACAACCGGTTCACCCCGACAATGCAGTGGTCGGTGCTGTCCGCGCACGCCGAACGGATCGCCCCCGGCGTCATATCCCGGATCGAGGCCGAATACGGTGAACGACGCGGCCCCGACCTGCTGGCCGAGGCCCATGCCGTCCTGGAGCGGGTGGTCTGACACCGTCTACATCTTGTCTACATCTTGCGGGAGTACGAACGGACCGCCAGTGGAGCGAAGACCGCAACGACGACCACGCAGCCGATGACCGCCCAGCCGACCTCGGCCGTCACGGCCCCGTCGTTGAACAGGTCGCGTACCGCGGAGACGACATGCGACACCGGGTTGACCTTCACGAACGCCTGCAGCCACCCGGGCAGCGTCTCGGCGGGGACGAAGGCGTTGGACAGGAAGGTGAGCGGGAACATGATCATCATCGAGATGCCCTGGACGCTCTGCGCGGAACGCGCCATCGTGCCCAGCCAGGTGAAGATCCACGCCAATGACCAGCCCGCGATCACCGTGAGTACGATGCCGCCGACGCAGCCGAGAACACCGCCGCCGGGGCGGTAACCGATGGCCAGGCCGGCGACGAGCGTCAGCACCGACGCGAGACCGTAACGGATCAGGTCGGCGATCATCGGCCCGGCCAGGGGGGCGATCCGCGCGATCGGCAGGGACTTGAAGCGGTCGAACACCCCCTTGTCCATGTCTTCGCGCAACTGCACGCCGGTCGCCATACAGACGGTCAGGGCCGTCTGGGCGAGGATGCCCGGGATCAGTACCGGCAGGTAGTCCGACACGCTTCCGGAGATCGCGCCGCCGAAGATGAACGCGAACATCGCGGTGAACAGCAGCGGCTGGATGAGGACGTCGAAGAACTGCTCGGGCTTGCGGCGCATCTTCTTCAGGGCTCGCCGTGCCATCGCCAGGATCTGAACCCAGGTCTCCTGGACCGAGCTGCGGGCCGTGGTGCGGGCGACCACGGCGGACGGGTCGATGCGGCGAGGGGTGAGAGGGGTCGTGGTCATGGTGCTCGTGGTGGTCATCGGGCCGCCTCCATCTGGGGTTCGTCGTCGGCGCCGTGGCCGGTCAGCGCCAGGAAGACCTCGTCCAGCGTCGGTTTGGCGACGCTCACCGAGGAGATGCCGAGGCCGGCTTCCCGCAGGCCGATCAGGACGTCCGCGGCCCGGTTGGGGTCGGGGAGGGGGATGTTCATGCGTCCTGATTCCGGGGTCAGGACCGGTTCCTCGCCCAGCAGCCGGCGGACGACGTTCGCGGCCAGGACGGTGTCGGAGCCATCGGCGAGGTTGAGCTGCAGGGTCGAGTCGCCGACCTGGGTCTTCAGGGCGTCGGGGGTGTCCTCGGCGACCTTTCGGCCTCGGTCGATCACGGCTACGCGGTCGGCCAGTTGGTCGGCCTCGTCCAGGTATTGGGTGGTAAGGAGGATCGTGGAGCCGTCGGTGACCAGCTCGCGGATGGTGTCCCACATCTGGCCCCGGGTTCGTGGATCAAGGCCGGTCGTGGGCTCGTCCAGGAAGATCAGGGGTGGGCGGGTGATCAGGCTCGACGCGAGGTCCAGGCGGCGGCGCATACCGCCGCTGAACTGGGACAGGGGACGGTCGGCCGCCTCCTGGAGGCCGAAGCGTTCGAGCAGCTCGACGGCGATGGTCTTGGCTCGGGTGCCGGTCAGGCCCTGTAGACGGGCGAACAGCCAGAGGTTCTCCCGGGCGGTCAGGTCCTCGTCCACCGAGGCGTACTGGCCGGTGACGCCTACCAGCTGCCGGATGCGGTGGGGTTCCCGCCGGACGTCGACGCCGAAGATCTCCGCGTGACCGCCGTCGATCGGGAGCAGGGTGGCGAGCATCCGGAGCATCGTGGTCTTACCCGCTCCGTTGGGGCCCAGGACTCCGAAGATCTCGCCTTGCCGTACGTGAAGGTCGATTCCATCCACGGCCCGGAAGTCTCCGAAGTTCTTGACCAGACTGTCGGCCCGGACCGCACTGAGGTCCGCCATGACGCGTCTCCTCTCTCCGCCGGGTACCTCCCGGCGTCCGAGGAGAGCTTCTGCCTTGTCGGCTTCATCGCGGCTTCACGGTGGTTTCACCTCTGACCTGGCGGTTTCACCGGCTCCGGTGTCCTTCTCCACTACGGCATGTCTTCGCCATCCGCGGCAACATCTTCACCGTCCGAGAGAAGGGCCCGCGCGCTGTCCCCACGTCGTCGAGGCGATGCGCAATGCTATGAGACCCGCTCCCGCTCTTCTCGGAGCTGACAGACCTCCGGACGCAGCCGGGCGACCCGGCGGACCGCCCATACGCTGGGCTTGCTGGCTCCACGATGACGCTGGGTTATCCCGACGTTCCCATCAGCCATCTCTATCGGCCCACGACGGCTAAGCTCGACGGCAGATGCCTCGGCTCGCTTACCCGAGCCGAGGGTGAACGTGAGGAGGTAGCGGCATGACCGCCGAGCCGCACGAACTGATCAGCGTTAGGACGCCTGAACAGATCGTGGAGTCCCTAAAGGTCGACCGTAGTCCGCGTAACATCCGCGCTTGCCTTCCTCCTAGCGATCACGACTACTTCGACAGGGACTACCGGCGGGCCATGGCCAAGGCCACCGAGGAACTGGACCTCACGCCCGTCAACGCCCTGCTCGCTCATTGGTGGCACATGGCCAGGATGAAGGCAACCGGGGAGTACGAAGCGGTCCTGGAACACGGGGCTCGCATCCAAGAGCAGATCGAACGTGGCGAATACGTCCCGGGGCGACCGTTGCGGGAGGTTCTTGCCGAACGTGCATCCGAACTCGGCGTGGAACTCAACCTTTAGATGTATACGGTCAGCAGGAGCAAGCAAGTAGACGAGCAGATCGCCGCACTTCCCGCCGAAGCGCTCGCAGCGTTCCACGAGGAGAGGTCCCGGCCAGCACGGATTCCGCTGTAGCTCGGCGAGAAACATCGTATTAGGGAGAAGCCCTAACGATCGTTGACCCTAACCTGCGGCGTGAAGGGTATCCACCCCTCGGATTATCCGGCAGCTCCATGATCTTGGGGCGTCACGACCGCTCTCGATGGGAGCCGCCCGTGTCCGAGACGATCGCCGGGGTCGCCATCCCTGACAGCCCGATCGCCGCTGAAGCGACGTCGCTCGTACGGGAGACGTCGACCCCGCTCCTCTTCCACCACTCGCGCCGGGTGTTCCTCTTCGGCAGCCTGCAAGCCCGTGCCCTCGGGATCGCCCCCGATCCGGAACTCCTCTACATCGCGGCCCTCTTCCACGACACGGGTCTCGTACCGCCCTATCGGAGCGACGATCAGCGCTTCGAACTTGACGGTGCCGATCAGGCCCGCGCGTTCCTCCGTTCCCACGGCTTCTCCGAAGCCGACGCCGATCTCGTGTGGACGGCGATCGCCCTCCACACCACGCCCGAGGTCCCCTACAGGATGGCCCCGGAGATCGCCGCGACCACCGCGGGTGTGGAGACCGACGTGCTCGGCATGCGCCTGGACAACCTGAGCCAGGAGGAGCTCGACGCCGTGACGGCCGCGCACCCGCGGCCCGACTTCAAGCGAGAGATTCTTCAGGCGTTCAAGGAGGGTTTCGAGCACCGCCCGGACACGACCTTCGGCACAGTGAACGCCGACGTGCTCGAACACTTCGTCCCCGGATATCGGCACATCGACTTCGTCGAGGTCATCAAGAACTCCCCCTGGCCCGAGTGATCGGGGCGGCCGGTGCATTAGTCCCCGGACTTGTCGTCCCCCGGTTCGCCGACTGGCCGCAGGTGACCTCCGCCGCATACGACCGCTGTGAAGTCCTCACGCTCGATCTCGGCACCCTCGGGTACACGTACGGGATGTGAGCAGGTGGTGCGGCGGCGCTCTGCGGCCGAGCTGCGGCCGAGCCGCGGCCGCGCGGCCGGCCATGCCGCGATATGGCCGATGGACCACCCCCATGGGGAGAGAATCCGCCCCTCGCCGCAGGGGCGCGGTCGTGCTTTGTGGCAGGCCTTGCGTGAGACGGCGGCCGGGCCGTGTGTCCCGGGTCGCTTTTTGTGGGGTTCCCACAACGCAGCAGCTCCAGTACGCGCGATGCGGGACATTGGTGTAGCCGGGGCTAATCGAGCAGGGTGTAGATAGGTGCAGGCGACGCTCCGGGACCCGGACGTCGCCTTCTGTGCGTGGGTACTTGGGGAGGCTCAGCCGGTGTTCAGTCGTGTCGCCATCGTCAACCGTGGAGAGGCCGCGATGCGGCTCATCCACGCGGTGCGGGACCTTTCGGCGGAATCCGGGACGCGGATCGAGACGATCGCCCTCTACACCGACGCCGACCGCAACGCGACCTTCGTCCGTGAAGCGGACGTCGCCTACTCGCTCGGCCCCGCTTCGGCCCGCCCGTACCTCGACCACGCCGTCCTGGAGCGGGCGCTGGTGGAGACTGGGGCCGACGCCGCGTGGGTCGGCTGGGGGTTCGTCGCCGAGGACCCGGCGTTCGCCGAGCTGTGCGAGAAGATCGGCGTCACCTTCATCGGGCCGAGCGCGGAAGCGATGCGCAAGCTCGGCGACAAGATCGGCGCGAAGCTGATCGCCGAGGAGGTCGGCGTCCCGGTCGCGCCGTGGAGCCGTGGCGAGGTCGCGACCCTTGAGGAGGCGCTGCGCGCCGGCGACGAGATCGGCTACCCGCTGATGCTCAAGGCGACCGCGGGCGGCGGCGGGCGCGGCATCCGGATGGTCGCCTCGAGCGAGGACCTGGCCGACGCCTACGAGCGCACCAGCCAGGAGGCGCTGCGCGCTTTCGGCTCCGGCGTGGTCTTCCTGGAGCGTCTGGTCACCGGCGCCCGGCACGTCGAGGTCCAGGTCATCGCCGACGGGCAGGGCACCGCATGGGCGCTGGGCGTTCGGGACTGCTCGGTGCAGCGGCGCAACCAGAAGATCATCGAAGAGTCCGCCTCCCCGGTGCTGGCTCCCGAGCAGACCGCCGAGCTGAAGGCGTCGGCCGAGCGGCTGGCGCTGGCCGTCGACTACCGCGGCGCCGGCACCGTCGAGTTCCTCTACCACCCTGGCGAGAAGCTGTTCGCCTTCCTCGAGGTCAACACCCGGCTGCAGGTCGAGCACCCGATCACCGAGATCACCACTGGCACCGACCTGGTCCGGCTGCAGTTGCACGTGGCGAACGGCGGGAAGCTGGAAGGCGCCAAACCGGGCGAAGCCGGCCACGCCGTCGAGGCCCGGCTCAACGCCGAGGATCCCGACCGCGACTTCGCGCCTTCCCCGGGCCGCATCGCGCGACTGGTGCTGCCCGCCGGGCCGGGCATCCGCGTGGACACCGGTGTCAGCGAGGGCGACAGCATCCCGGCCGACTTCGACTCGATGATCGCGAAGATCATCGCCTACGGCCGTGACCGCGAGCAGGCGCTGGGCCGGCTGCGCCGGGCGATGGCGCAGACCACGGTGATCATCGAGGGTGGCGCGACGAACAAGAGCTTCGTGCTCGACCTGCTCGACCAGCCAGAGGTGATCGACGCCAGCGCGGACACCGGGTGGATCGACCGCGTCCGCGGCGAGGGCAGGCTCGTCTCGCATCGGCACTCCGCCGTCGCGCTGGCGGCCGCCGCCATCGAGGCGTACGAGGAGGAGGAACGCGTCGAGCGGCAGCGGCTGCTGTCGACGGCGTTCGGCGGACGCCCGCAGGTGCAGCACGAGAGCGGCCGACCGCTGGACCTCAAGCTGCGTGGTGTCGGCTACCGCGTGCGCGTCGCGCGGGTCGGCGCGCATCGGTTCCGCGTCGGCGTCGAAGCGGGTGCCGACATCCGCACCGCCGACGTCGAACTCGACCGCTTCGACCGGCACACCGGGCGGATCGTCGTCAACGGCACCCGGTACCGCCTGCTCACCGGCACGCACGGGCCGATCCACCTGGTCGAGGTGGACGGCGTGACGCACCGGGTCAGCCGCGACGAGGGCGGCGTCGTCCGCTCGCCCGCGCCGGCGCTGGTCGTGGCCACGCCGCTGCAGGTCGGCGCCGAGATCGAGGCGGGCGCGCCGGTGCTGGTGCTGGAGAGCATGAAGATGGAGACGGTGCTGCGGGCGCCGTTCAAGGCGCGGCTGAAGGAATGCGTCGTGTCCGTGGGCAGCCAGGTGGAGACCGGTGCACCGCTGCTGCGGCTGGAGCCGCTCGCCGACGACGTCGAAGCCGGGGACACCTCGGCCGCCGGGTCCGTCGAGGTGGACCTGCCCGCCGCACCCGGGACGATCCCGGCGCGGGAGCGCACCACGCGCGGCCAGGAGGACCTGCGCAGCCTGCTGCTGGGCTTCGACCTCGACCCGCACGACGAACGCCGGGTGCTCGACGACTATCTCGCCGTGCGCCGGGCGGTCATCGAGGATGGCCACCGGCCGCTGGCCGAGGAGCTCGAACTCGTCGACGTGTTCGCCGACCTCGCCGAGCTGAGCCGCAACCGGCCGGCGGGCGAGGACGGCGGCGGTGACGGCCACGTGTACAGCGCCCGCGAGTATTTCCACACCTACCTGCAGAGCCTCGACGTCGAGCGGGCCGGGCTGCCGGAGGCGTTCCAGGCCAAGCTCGCCAAGGCGCTCGGGCACTACGGTGTCACCGAGCTGGAGCGCTCCCCCGAGCTCGAAGCCGCGGTGTTCCGGATCTTCCTCGCCCAGCAACGCGCGTCCGCCGACGCGACGGTCGTCGCGACGTTGCTGCGCGCGTGGCTGCGGGAGCCGCCGCCGGACGAGGCGCTGCGCGAGTCCGCCGGTCTCGCGCTGGAGCGGCTGGTGGCCGCGACGCAGGTCCGCTTCCCCGTGGTCTCCGACCTCGCCCGCGGCGTGGTGTTCGCCTGGTTCGGCCAGCCGCTGCTGCGCCGCAACCGCGCCCGCGTCTACGCCGACGTCCGCAAGCACCTGCGCCACCTGGACGCGCACCCGGACGCGCCGGACCGCGCCGAGCGCATCGCCGAGATGGTGCGCAGCACCGAGCCGCTGGTGCGGCTGCTCGGCCAGCGGCTCATCCGCGACGACGTGGACAACGCGATCATGCTGGAAGTGCTGACCCGGCGGTACTACGGCAACAAGGGTCTCGCCGGCGTCCGCACCAACGAGGTCGCGGGCTGCACGTTCGTGGTCGCCGAGCGCGCGGGCTCGTGCGTGGTCTCCTCCGCTGTGAGCTTCGAAGCGCTCGGCAGCGCGCTGCGCGGGCTCGCGGAGCTGGCGAACGGCGAGGACGCCATCGACGCCGACATCTACCTGGCGTGGGAGAGGCAGCCGGAGGACTCCGACGCGATGGCGGCCGCGCTGCACGAGGTCGTCAGCGCACACCCGCTGCCCAGCCAGGTCCGCAGGCTCACCGCTACCGTCGCGGGCCGCGGCGGCGCGGTGATGCACCACCACTTCACGTTCCGCCCGTCGACCGTCGGGATGACCGAGGAGCGGCTGATCCGCGGTCTGCACCCCTACATCGCGCAGCGGATGCAGCTCGAGCGGCTGAGCAAGTTCGACCTCACCCGGCTGCCGTCATCGGACGAGGAGGTCTACCTCTTCCAGTGCGTGGCGCGGGAGAACCCGTCGGACGACCGCCTCGTCGCGTTCGCACAGGTGCGCGACCTGACCGAGCTGCGCGAGCACGACGGCAGGCTGGTCGCGCTGCCGACGACCGAGGACACCGTCGCCGCCTGCCTCGACTCGATCCGCCGCGCGCAGTCGCGGCGACCGTCGAAGAAACGCCTCAACACCAACCGGATCGTGATCTACGTCTGGCCGCCCAGCGACATCACCCGCGCGGAGATGGAGATGATCGCCCGGCGCATGAGGCCGACGACCGCGGGCGCCGGGCTGGAGGAGATCCTTTTCATCGCGCGGCAGCGCGACCTGAAGACCGGCGAGCTGGCCAAGATCGCCGTGCGCATCTCCTTCGACGCCGCCGGCGGCACCGAGCTGACCGTCGGCGAGCCGTCGGTCGAGTCGGTCGAGCCGCTCGACGACTACCGGCAGAAGGTGCTGCGCGCGAGCAGCCGCAACACGGTGTACCCGTACGAGCTGACCGGCCTGCTCGGCGACTTCGTCGAGTACGACCTCGACGACGACCACGCGCTGGTGCAGGTCGACCGGCCGAAGGGGCGCAACACCGCGGCGATCGTCGCGGGCGTGGTCACCACGCCGACCCGGCTGCACCCGCAGGGCGTCACCAGGGTCGTGCTGCTCGGCGACCCGACGAAGTCGCTCGGCGCGCTGTCGGAGCAGGAGTGCCGCCGCGTGATCGCCGCGCTGGACCTGGCCGAGCGGATGCGGGTGCCGCTGGAGTGGTACGCGCTGTCCTCCGGCGCCCGGATCTCCATGGAGTCGGGCACGGAGAACATGGACTGGGTGGCCGCGGCGCTCAAGCGGATCGTCGAGTTCACCCAGGACGGCGGCGAGATCAACATCGTGGTCGCGGGCATCAACGTCGGCGCGCAGCCGTACTGGAACGCCGAGGCGACGATGCTCATGCACACCAAGGGTGTCCTGGTGATGACGCCGGACTCGGCGATGGTGCTCACCGGCAAGCAGTCGCTCGACTTCTCCGGTGGCGTGTCGGCCGAGGACAACTTCGGCATCGGCGGCTACGACCGGGTGATGGGCCCGAACGGGCAGGCGCAGTACTGGGCGCCGAATCTGGCCGCCGCCCGGGACGTGCTGATGTCGCACTACAACCACACGTACGTCGCACCCGGCGAGGAAGCGCCGCGGCGGGCGGAGACGACCGACCCCGTCGACCGCGATATCTCCGACTTTGTGCATGCCGTGGAGGGAAGCGACTTCACCACTGTCGGCGAGATCTTCTCCGCCGAGGCCAACCCGGACCGCAAGAAGCCGTTCGACATCCGGACCGTGATGCGGGCGCTCTCCGACCAGGACCACCCGGTGCTGGAACGCTGGGCGGGCATGGCCGACGCGGAGACCGCGGTGGTGCAGGACGTGCACCTCGGCGGCATGCCGGTGTGCCTGCTCGGCATCGAGTCACGGGCGGTGCCGCGGCGTGGCTTCCCGCCCACCGATGGCCCGGACACCTACACCGCGGGCACGCTGTTCCCGCGGTCGTCGAAGAAGGCCGCGCGGGCGATCAACGCGGCCAGCGGCAACCGGCCGCTGGTGGTGCTGGCGAACCTGTCGGGCTTCGACGGCTCGCCGGAGTCGATGCGGAAGCTACAGCTGGAGTACGGCGCCGAGATCGGCCGCGCGATCGTGAACTTCGACGGGCCCATTGTGTTCTGCGTGATCTCGAGGTACCACGGCGGCGCGTTCGTGGTGTTCTCGAAGGCGCTGAACCCGAACATGACCGTGCTCGCGCTGGAGGGCTCGTTCGCCTCGGTGCTCGGCGGCGCCCCCGCCGCCGCGGTGGTGTTCTCCGGCGACGTCGGCGCCCGCACGGCGGCCGACCCGCGCGTACGGGACCTGGAGGCCCGCGCCGCGGCCGCCTCCGGCGCCGACCGGGCCGCGTTGACCGCGGAGCTCGACGAGTTCCGCTCGTCGGTCCGCGCGGAGAAGCTCGGCGAGGTGGCCGCGGAGTTCGACCGGGTGCACAGTATCCAGCGCGCGGTCGAGGTCGGCTCCGTCGACGCCGTCATCCGCGCCTCCGAACTCCGCCCGCGCATCATCGAGGCCATCGAGTCCCATTAGCCAGGACTCCACGAAACCCGGGGCACCTCCGTGTGGGCGGTTGCCGGCTGCCGCAGCTGTTTCCGCAACCGGATTGCCTGCCCCACTCATCCGCTGGTCGCCGGAAGATCTTGCGGCGGCACGGTCGGAGTTCGGCGGGCTTGCTGGGCCTTCGGGCGCAGCAAGCCCAACTTGATAGGCAAGTCGCTACTTGCCTATGGTGAGGGTTATGGCGGAGGATGTCTTCAAGGCACTGGCCGACCCCACCCGCCGGCACATCCTCGATGAGCTGGTGGAACGGGACGGCCAGACCCTGTTCGAGATTTGCACACGGCTGGTGACCAAGCACGGTCTCGGACTGTCCCGCCAGGCGATCAGTCAGCATTTGGCCGTACTGGAATCCGCAGGTCTGGTCCGTTCGCGGCGCCAGGGGCGCTACAAGTTCCACGATCTGGACACCGAACCCCTTGAGCGCATCATCACCCGGTGGCTCAAGCCCGATACACCCGGAGGCACCCCATGAAGATCCACCTGACCAGCGTCTTCGTCGATGACCAGGACAAGGCCCTGCGCTTCTATACCGACGTGCTCGGCTTCGTGAAGAAGACCGAAATCCCGCTGGGCAAGGACCGCTGGCTCACCGTGGTCTCACCGGAAGACCTCGACGGGACCGAACTGCTGCTGGAGCCCGACGGCCATCCCGCCGTGAAGCCGTACAAGGAGGCGCTGGTCGAGGACGGCATCCCGGCCGCCTCCTTCGCCGTGGAGGACGTAGCTGCGGAGTTCAACCGGCTGCGCGAGCTCGGGGTCCGCTTCACCCAAGAGCCGCTGGAGATGGGCCCGGTCACCACAGCGGTCCTGGACGACACCTGCGGCAACCTGATCCAAATCGCGCACCGCAAGTAAGGACCCTGCGCCGACGCCGGCCACGACCGCATCCGCGGTCAAGTTCGTGTCTCCGTGAACGATCGGTCAGTCCCGTTCAGCCAGACGATCAGCCAAGGACGAGCGGGAGTTTCGCGGCCAGCTCGCCCAGTTCGGCTCTCTCCGCGTCGGTCGGGGCACGCCGTCCGGTGCCGACCAGCAGCGCGTCCTTGTCGGAGAACGACGCGGGGAACGCGGCCCGGGCGATCTTCTCCAGCATCTCGCGTGATCGGGCGAGGCCCTCCGCGGGTGGCTCGGCCGCCGGGAGGTGCGCGACCAGGTCGAGGTGGTGCAGCGTCCACTCCAGGACGTACGCGGAGAGGTAGTCGCCGGCGGTGAGGACCTCGTCGCGGGTGCTGACATGGAGGCCCGGCTCGGCAAGTTCGGCGGCGCGACCGGCGGCGGAGCCGACATCGTCGAGGTGGAATTTGAGCAGCCGCGGCTCCTTGTACGCGGCGGCGAGCCGGACGATCAGCGCGTCGAGCGGGTCGTCACCGGTCGGCGGCGTTTCGGCGACGTCCCAGTAGGTCACCGCGTCGCGGGTCGGCTCCGTCTCGGCAGGGGTCACGAGGGTGATCAGGACGTCCTGTGCGTCGATGATCAGGTGGCACACCAGGTCCCGTACGAGCCAGCCGGTACAGCCGGACGGTTGTGCGAAGTCGTCGTCCGAGAGCTCGGCGACCGCCGTGCGCAACGCTGTCCACGAGCGTGAGAAGAGATCCACATCAGCAAGGTAGTGCCGAGCAGGAATGGCGGACAAACGCATTTGGACGGTCGACTCACGTACCTGGACGGTTGGCTCGGATGAGATCACCAGTGAGTAGGCACCGACCACCACAGTCATGACGAGCAGAACGTGGCGATCGGTGCCTACGTACGCTGGCGCGACACCCGAGCCCAGCCCGAGACGATTTCGCGGCCAGTTCACCCATCCGCAGATGGACCCAGTTACCCGGCCACGTTTGCCTGAGGGGCAACTAGGTCGTCGCCGACCAGAGGGGCTTGTTGTCCTTGGAGTAGATCACGATGTTGCCCTGGTTCTGCACCGCCAGGTAGGAGCCTGGGTTGCCTGCGGTCTTGGTGGTCCACGCGCCCTGGTTCGACGCGCTGTAGATCACCAGGTTGCCTTCCTTCTGCATCGCGGCGTAGGCGCCCGGCTTGTCCGCCGTCGGGGTGGTCCACAGCGCCTTGTTCGCCCGGGTGTAGAGGACGAGGTTGCCTTCCTTCTGCATGAGCAGCTTGTATTCGCCGTTCGGCGACTGAACCCACTGGCCGGTCTTGAGGGTGTGCCCCGACGGCAGCGACCCGACGTAGGCGTGCCGCGACCAGAGGAACTCGTTACTCGCGGAGTAGAGGACGAGGTTGCCGTCGTTCTGCACCTTGAGGTAGGCGCCGGGGTGGCCGGCGGTGTTGGTGCCCCACAGGGGCTGGTTCGACGCGTTGTAGATGACGAGGTTGCCCTCGCGCTGCATGGTCGCGTATGCGGTGGTGCCTGACGTAGGCGTCCCCCACAGGGCCTTGTTGCCGGGACCATAGAGGACGAGGTTGCCCTGCGCCTGCTGGATCAGCTTGTACTGGCCGTTCTCGGACTTCACCGACTCGGTCGACTTGAGGACCTCTCCGGCGGTCAGCTTATCGTCCGTCTTGTCGATTACGTCGGCGTGAGCCGTCGCCGCCGACAACGGCAGCGCGAGCGCCGCCGCAAGGATCGCGCTCACCCCTGCCCCGCGTACGGTCGCCCGCCTGAGTGATGATCGCTTCCGAACTCGCCTCACGACACAAACTCCGAATCTTCTTGTGCTTGCCTGTACGAACTCCGTCATCACCCGATGCGCCGGCGCCTGGCACTCGGCGGCGTCGACGGCATGGACCAGGCCCTGCACGCGCCGGTGAACGATCCCCCGACCGGGCGCCGCGAAAAGAGGGCGCCAGGGCCGCCTCGGTGACGCGGCCACCACCCTAGGAAGCCGAAGCCGACGGGCGTGACGGTCGTTCGACCCACAACGCGGACCGCGAGCGGGTGATCACAGATCGTCCACATCGATCAGCCCGTCCTGGATCGCCCGCGCGACCAGGTTCGCCTTGGTCCGAGCCTCCCGGCCCACGTTCGCGTACTTGATCCGGACCCGATCGAGATAGGAGTTGACCGTTCGCGGCGTAATGCCGAGCTTCTGCGCGACGAGTTCCTTCGACTCGCACTGGAACCACTCGATCAGCACCTCTTCCTCCCTTAGGGAGAGCTTCGGCCGATCGGGCGCGGTGTCCGCACCGAACGCCCCCGCCAGCGCCGGCGGCGTATACGGCAGGTCATGGGCGGCGGCGACCGTGGCCGCGACCAGGTGCTCATCTCCCTCGGCCTTGGTGAGGAAGGTGAAAGCCCCGATGTCCATGCAGGTCAGCGCGGTCTTCTCGTCGTCGCGCATGGTGTAGACGATGACCTGCCTACCGGCGTCGACCAGCCGCCTCAGATCGCCGTACACCGGCTGCCGGTCGGCCAGCTGCAGGTCGAGCACGACCACCGCCGCCGAGTCCCCCGGCGCCGTCCACGCGGACTTCATGGTGGCTCCGGAGGCCACGACCTCGATCGGCGGATCCGCCGTGGAGTACCAGTACTCCACCCCCGCCAGAACCACCGGATGATCGTCGATCAGCGTCACCGTGATGGCGTCACCTGTCGCCACACCGCCTCCACCCACAGTCGATTCTCAGCAACCACAGCATCGACCTCGACGTGCTGCGACGCGAACTCCGGGCGCGGCGGCGCCGGCCCGTCGCCGAGCGCGCTGACCCGGACCCGGTCGGGCGTGCGAACCACCGTGACCCGGGCGCTGGACGCGGCCGCGGCGAGCACGGCCGCCACAGGGTCGATCAGCTCGCGCCGTACGTCCTTGGGGAGATCCCGGGACTCGCCCCGCGCCGCGAACTGGACGGTGATCCCGCTCCGCTCGGCGACCTCGATGACCGCCCGCAACTCGTGCACCAACCGGTCGGACACGTCGTCTCTCTCCGCGAACAGGCGCCGCATCCTGGCTGCCTCGCGCGCGCAGCGGCGCCGAACGTCCGGATCGGACGGGTCGAGCGAGCCGTACCCGAGCCCGGCGAGCAACGGGACAGCGGTGCCGAGCAGCTCGATGTAGCGCTGCCGGTGATCGCGGTGGACGTGCTCGGCCACCGCCTCCGCCGTGCGGAGCCGCTCCTCTTCCTCCGCCGCCTCCCTCGCCCGCGCGGCGACGCGCCGCACCTCCTGGATCACCAGGCTCAGCGCGAGCTGGAACCCGTAGACGGACACCACGGACACCGCCATCGCCGCCCAGGCCAGCGGATCGGGCGGGCCCGACACGACGGCCTTGGCGAGGGCGACGACGAGGTTCGCGCCGAGGAAGAGGGCCAGGCGCGCGGGCGGCCGGTCGAACAGCAGCAGCACGCCGTACCAGCCGACCAGGCCGAAGTACCAGTGGGCCCGATCCAGATAGTTGCCCGGCGGCGCGGCGACCGCCGCCGCGCTCGCCGCGAGCAGCACCAGCCCCGCGCCGACGCGCCGTGCCGGCGGCAGGATCCGGCCGTGGCGCGCCAGGCACACGGCGGCGCCGGCCGCGACGCCGGCCAGCAGGACGAATCCGGCGATCTCCAACCACAGCGGGTCGTAGCGTCGGCTGTGCTCGATGAGCGTGGGCAGGCAGAGGCCGAACTGCACGGCCACCGTGACCGCCAGAACCGCCGCGCGGGCGCCGCGCAGGAGCCGGTCCTCGACCCGGACGGCCGACCTGTCGCGGCGGCGCTCAGCCGTCTCCGTCATCCGGCCACATCCATCTCAGCGCGGTGCCCCCGCCCGGCCGCGAGCCGACCAGCACCCGGCCGCCCGCCCTGGTCATCCGCTCCACGATCGAACCGGAGAGGCCGCGACAATGCGGGGCGACCTGCCTCGGGTCGAAGCCACGGCCCCGGTCCCGCAGCTCGACCACGATCTTCCCGCTCTCGTCGAGCCCCGCGCGCAGCGACGCCTCCGCCACTCCCGCGTGCCGTTCCACGTTCGTCAGCGCCTCCCGTACGCCGTGGAAGATCGCGAGCGCCGGCGTTGCGGGCAGCGGAGGCACGGCGTCGATCTCCACCTCGACGTGGACTGCGGGGTGGCGGGTCGCGGTGCCCAGCAGCGGCCCCAACTCGACGCGGCCGTCGTCCGAGCCGGGCACCTTGGCGAGTTCCTCCAGATCCTGGCGGGCACGCTCGGGCACCCACCGCGTTCCGTCGCGGGTTCCCACCGCGACCATCAGCAGTGTCGTGCTCGCCGTGTCGTGCAGAGTCGCCAAGTACTCCCGCTCGCCCGAGCGCCTGGCCGCCGCGACGGCGGCGTTCCGGCGCCGGGCCGCCACCCGCTCGGTGAGCCGGTCCGCCGAGCGCGCCTGGGCGCGGACGAGCACATAGGACAGCCGGGACAGCGTCAGCTCCAGCAGCACGCGCGCCCCGGCCAGCGCGATCGACCACTCGCCGTAGTGGGCGAAGGAGCCCGCGGCGAAGGCGCCGAGCCCCAGGACGCCCAGGCCGCACCCCACCAGCGGCCTGGTGGGCCACTCGTACGGACACGTCACGGCCGTGATCGAGACCAACGCCACCACCCAGCCGCCGGGATCACCGGTGCCGGTCGCCGCCTGGCCCAAGCCCACCGCCACGAGGACCGTCGCGTCGATGGCGACCGGCGGCCACGACCGCGAGAGCGTACGGTTCCGCGTCCAGACCAAGCGGAGCGCGCACCAGCCGATCACGAGGGCCGCCATCGAGATCGTCGCGGTCCTGTGCTCGTCCGGCGTCGCGAGGATCCCGAAAACGGCGCAGGGCACGATCACCGCCGAACGGAACCAGACCGCGTAGCGCTCGCCCGCCCGGTTGAGCTCCCGCTCCGCCACCCCCGGCCCCGCCTCGTCACCGGGCCGCGCCGCTGGATCCGGGCCCGGGCGATTGTCCGTCTGGGGTGCTTCCGCCTCTTGCTCTCTCCCGGCCATCGGGTAAAGATTATCGTCCGCCTCCAGCACGGCGACCTGCGCGAACTCGGGGTCGGGCAAGGCACGGATCGAAGACCTGCAGGCAGGCTTCACGTGATCGTCAACAGAGCGGCCGCGGAGTTCATCGTGATCGCGGCACACACACTTTGCGCCAGAGCCCCGTCGACGGCCAGTTCGCCGTACGGAAGGTGACCACGCCGGCATTGTCGTTCGATCACCGGATCATCGATAGCGAGCTCGGTTCGCTGTTCCTCTGCGACGTGGGCGCGATGCTCGCGGATCCGCTGCGCATGCTCGTTTGGAGCTGAGAAGACGACGGAGGGCCCGGATCGTGTTGATCCGGGCCCTCCGTCGTTCGGTGTCGCGTGTCAGCCAGTGACCGGGATGTTGGTCTTCACCGGCCTCGGGGTGGGCGCGGGCTTGGCCTTGTTTTGGGGCTGCGTGACGTTCTCGTCCCACTTGATCCAGTCGTGGATCACCGTCTCGGTCGGCGTGTTGCTCGGCGTCGGCGTGGGCGTCGGGGTGGGAGTGGGGGTCACAGTGGGCGTCACCGTCGGCGTCGGCGTGGGCGTCACCGTCGGCGTCGGCGTCGGCGTCGGCGTCGGCGTCACCGTCGGCGTGGGCGTGGGCGTCGGGGTCACAGTGGGCGTCACCGTCGGCGTCGGCGTCGGCGTCACCGTCGGCGTGGGCGTGGGCGTCGGGGTCACAGTGGGCGTCACCGTCGGCGTCGGCGTGGAAGTCGGAGTGACCGTCGGCGTCGGGGTCACCGTCGGCGTCGGCGTGGGCGTCACCGTGGGCGTCGGCGTCGGTGCCGGCCCACACTCGACCCAGAACACCTTGTGCTTGGGCGCGCCGTTCTTCCCCGCGAAAGTCCAGAACAGCTTGTAGTGCCCGTTCGGCAGGGTCATGTCGACGGTACGGCCATGCCCTTTTTTGTCGAGCACGAGGGTGCCGGTCTTCACCGTGGTCTTGTCACCCGTGGGCGGCCAGGACTTGATCTCCCAGCTCACCTGCTGGGCCGCGTCGAAGTTGAACCCGACCAGATAGAACACGCAGACGTGCGGCTCGTTGCGCTGGTCGTCCTCCGGCGTTGTCCACTTGTGGATCTTGACGTCGCCGTTGTCGCCGGGCTTCGTCTGGACCGTTCCCGCTGAGGCCGTATTGGAGATGGCGAGCACCGCGAGCGCTGCCACCGCGAGCATGAGTGCCGCTGTAATCCAGCGACGGACTGAAGAGAGTCTGGGGGGCTTCACGACCGTACCTCGGGGTGTATGGAGAATTGGAGCCTCACGGGGCTCATATGTGTAAAAATGTCACACCCAACTGGCCGAAAATCCCAAAAGTTCCGAACCGTTATCTAACGGGGCCAGATGGTTACGTGTTCGTTTCGTATGTGTCATAGAACCTCAGGAGCCGATCGTGCCGCTCGATGCCCCCCGCCGACTCATCGGCGCCGCGCTCGTCGCCATGGGCCTCGTCGCCTCGACCCCCGCCAGCGCCGCCGCGTCGCCCGTCACCCTCGCCACCGGTGCCTCGGTCACGGCGACCGCATTCCCCAAGGCCACCACGTTCACGGAGTTGAGCGGCCTCCCGCAGGACACCGACACGTACGGCAAGCTGAGCGGCATCGTGGTCCACCCCGTACGCACGGTAGCCGTCTACGCCCTGCCCGGCGGCAGGCCCACGGCCACCCTCCCGGCGAAGCAGCTCGGCAGCCAGACCTGGGTGCCGGTGGTGGAGGCGCGCAAGGGCTGGTACCGCGTGCTCCTGCCTAGTAAGCCCAACCACGTGACCGGCTGGATCAAGGCCAAGGGCCTGATGAAGGCGCGCAGCCGCTACCGCGCCATCGTGAAGCTGGACACCAGGCAGCTGACCGTGATGAACGCGAGCAAGAAGCTCGGCACCTGGACGGTGGCCGTCGGCGGCCCTGAGACGCCCACCCCGGTGGGCAGGACCTTCCTGCTGGCCCTGATGTCTCCGAAGGAGAAGACCTACAGCCCGCTGATCCTGCCGCTCGGCACGCACTCGGCGACGCTCGACACCTTCGGCGGCGGCCCCGGCACGGTCGCCTTCCACGGCTGGCCGGACCGGAAGGTGTTCGGCAAGGCGGTCACGCACGGCTGCATCAGGGTGCCTGTCCGCGCGCTCAAGGTGCTGGCAGGACTGCCTCTGGGGACTCCGGTTCTGATCGCTCCCTGAGGATGAGGGCGGCGGCCAACGTGTCCTCGCCATGCACGAACGCGCGCCCACTGTGGAGCGGCCGACGCGCGTGATCCAGCTCCCTGCCGGGGCCGTGGAGTACCGACTGGAGGAGCGTGGCTCACAGGTGGTGCTCATGCTGCACGGCGGTCACGTGCGGGCTGCCCTCTCACTCGGAGAAGAGGTGTTCGCCGAAGCGGGGTACACAATCCTGGCGCCCTCGCGGCCCGGTTACGGCCTTACCCCGCTGGCGAGTGGCACCTCCCCCGAAGGTTTCGCCGACGCCGTCGCTGAGTTGTGCGATCGGCTGGGCATCGACTCTCTGGCCGCAGTGGTGGGCCAGTCGGCCGGCGGCCCCACAGCTGTGACACTGGCTGCCCGCCACCCGGATCTGGTGAAGCGGCTGATCCTGCAAAGCGCCGTCGGCTTGCTGCCCTGGCCCGACCGCCGTACTCGGCTGGGCGCCGGCTTAGTGTTCAGTCCCCGTAACGAGAGGGTGACATGGGCGCTCGTGCACACCTTGGTACGCCGCGTCCCGAATGCGGGCCTGCGGCTGCTACTGCGGGACCTGACCACTCGGCCGATCGGGGATTTACTGGCCACGCTCAGTGAGCAGCACCGCGCGATGCTGCTGGAGTTGTTCGGACAGATGCGCTCGGGCAGCGGGTTCGCCAATGACGTGCGCACCATGGCCACGCCCCTCAGCGACGGCCCCAGCGCCGTCGGCTCAGGCAGCAAGACGGCTCGTCGCCTGCCTCAGGTGCGCCAGCCCACCTTGGTGATCGCCAGCCGCGACGACGGGGCGGTCTCCTTCGACCACGCCCAATCCCTTGTCGAGGCGATCCCGCACGCACGCCTGATCAGCAGCAATGCCCCCAGCCACTTCATCTGGCTCGGTGAGGACTACCCTGCCATTGCCGACACCATCGCCAACTTCCTCCATTCGCCCCAGGAGCAGGTCGGACAATAAGTAGCCTCGCCAGTCCAAGGGCCATGCTCATCCGTACCCGACGGTCCGCCGTTCCGCCTTGGACTTGGGCGGGCCGAGAACCAGCTCGCCCGTAGACCACTCGAGTGCCTGCACGGGCGGGGATGCCACTGTGGGTTCACGAGCCCACCGGCTTGAGAAAGCCGTTGAGGACCACCAGGCCCTTCCCGTACTTCTCGTCAATCTCGTGTTGGAGCTTCGGCGTGACCACCCACACGCCGATCTCGACGTGGCCCGCCCGCTCGTCCACCGAGGCCGAGTAAGCGCCCTTGATCTCCTTCCACGCCCTCTCCTGGAGTGCACGGAGCTCCGCCTCGGTGTGCTGAGCGCGGCTCAGACACAGCGCACCGCCCCAGACCTCACGGATCGCGGACTCGCGGGCGGTCGCGTCGCCGGTGAACATCAGATTCAGCACGAGCCGCTTGGGGTCGTTGGCGTATCGCTCCACGGATCGAGGGTCATTGGAGTCGTATCCGTCGATCTCTTCCAGGTAGCTCTGGTCCAGCCAGGCGCCCGCGTACCCGGGAAGCTTTCGGGCTCTGGCGAGCGCGGCTTCCCTCGCCCGGTCGGTGGCCTTTGCGGGGGCGACCGGCCGCCAACCGCCTACGGGCTTCGGACACGGTGTGGTGAAGTCGGATCGGCCACGTGGGGCACCGCGATGCTCGGGCGGGCGCGGAGGCTCGGTGAGCGTCAGCCTCTTCCCGTCCCAGGTGCCGACCACGTGGTATTCGCCCCAGCGCACGCCGCCTTGGGCGGAGTGCTCGACCGCGTTCCAATCCCATCCGACGATGTCGGGCCCACCACACTGGGGCGGCAGGGATTGCGCGACCATCGCGCAGAGCTGAGGGCCATGCTGCGGGTTGGACAACACGAACGCGTTGGCCTGGTACCGCACCGAGGGAGCGCTCGCAGCCGAGGCCGTCCCGCAGGCGGCGAGCGTCACGAGCACGGCGACCAGCCAGATGCCTCTCATGTACCTGAGACGGGCAGAAACGCTCAGGGGTTCACGGTATCCCTGCCGAGATATCGCCAGACTTCCCCAGGGCTGCGGTCTTTTTGCCTCCGGGGGGCGCTGCGACTCCCGGATGATCACAAAGAGCCTGCTCGTCCCCGCCCGCCGTAGGCGGCTGAGCTGGAGGCCTGATCACCCAGCCCGCCATCGGCCCGGGACAAGCCGAGCAGACCAAGGCCACCGGGCATGGCGGGGGTAGGAGTCAGTTCACCCCGCGATCGGGCCGCACGTCGACTATGCACCGGGGCCGCACGTCGTGCGCAGGATTTCAACGAATCGTTGGCAATGGACTGTTTTATGAACCATCCTGGGTGCATGCCAGGTGATCCCTTCACTCCGCCAAATCCCGATCAGGTGCGGGCGCACCGCGTGTACGCCGCCCTCGCCCGCATCGCCGAACGGCACGCAGCGACGCGAGACCAGCGCGATCGTCAGGTCCACCCACAGGTCCTCGGCGCGCATGAGGCTGTCAGGTTGGTGTCGTTCCTCGCCGCAGGGACTGCACAGCACGACGACGACGAGCCGGCGGTCGACCAAGCCGACATCACCGCCGCACTCACCCTCATCCCGCTCGTGCGGGCCGAGATGGACCAGTTGGAGACCTCCCTGCTGCTCATCGCACGAGGCCGTGGCCTCACTTGGCAGGAGATCGCCTTCGGGTTAGGGCTCGGTACCGCCCAGGCTGCCCAACAACGCTATGAGCGGCTGGCCGGCCGCGTGGAGGCGAGCCAGGCGTAGTTTGCTTGGGCGATCGAGACGATGGACCTGTCGGCCGGACGTGCCCGTTGCGTGCCCGTACGGTTGGCGATCAACGGAGAGTCAGGGGAACTCACGATTGCTCGGCCCGCATCCATCCAGGTCAGCGTTTTCGCAGCCCAGGCCGCATGATCTTGAAAGAATTTCCAAGCTGACAGCGCGGGATCGATTCCCGTCACCCGCTCTTAAGTAACCAGTAGTCCTGGGATGTCTCCATGGCAATCAGGAACCGGCCCCTGTCACGGATGCTCACCCAGTCATTCAGCCACGGCTTGCCTTCGGCTGCCCAGTGGTATGGCTCGTACATCCCGCCATCCGGATCCCATACTCGAGCACCCGGCAGGGATTCCAAGTCCAGATCCGCGGCACTGGAGGCAGCGAACTCCATTGTCACGCCATCGCAGACGAACTCGGGGAGATCGCCGGCATCGTAGGGGTGTGAGCCATTCCGCGGCGCCGGCTTGCCGCCGAACTCATGCCAATAGTGCCTGATCTCAGCGACCGCGCTCGGACAACCGTGGAAGCGGTCGAGGAAGGCATCGACATCGCCGTTCCAAACGTAGGCCCGGTACAGGGTCAACGCGCACTTCGCTGAAAAGTGCTCATCGTTCTTGTCGTCGTCGTTTCCCCTCCTGCATCGATCGAGGCCACTGCGGCCGATCCTCTTTGTCAGGCCCGCGGTACGGACCGTCCGGTCAAGTCGGCTGTTGAGCACCTGCCTGGCTGACACCCGTAACTTCGCTACCTCCGGAGCCGAGGGAGAGACCGGAGATGCGGAGGAATCCGACGAGCAGGCGGACAAGGTGAGTGCCACAGTCAGCGCAAGCACACCGGGCACGTAGGAGCCCGTCATCACATCTCCCTTAATGGCGGTCTGGCGGCACGGCCGCGGCGCGCGAGAACCCCACGCAAGGAGGCCCACGCCACGAACTGATCACCGTGCCATTAGCGTGCCATTGACCCCGGTGTCCCCAAGGCTGCCGGATCACGGGTGATCCGGGTGCCCACGTCCTCGCCCTGGCAGATCGCCTTCATAGCGCCTGTCGCCGCCACGTCGAACACGTGCATGAGGAGCCCCTGCTCGTTGGCGAGCACGAAGGCGCTCTCGTCCATGACCCTTACTCCGGCCGCCAGAGCTTCTCGGTAGGTGAGGTTGGTGTACCGCTTGGCATCCGGGTTGAGGTTCGGGTCGCTGTCGTACACGCCATCGACACCGCGCTTGGCCACCAGCAGCGCATCCGCCTCAAGCTCCAGAGCCCGCTGGACAGCGGGATAGTCCGTCGTGACATACGGTTGGCCGATGCCGCCGGCGAGCAGAACGATCAGCCCGCGACGAAGGTGCCGGTCGGCGCGAAGCCGGATGAAAGGCTCCGCCACACTCTGCATGGGCACTGCGGTCATTACCCGCACGTCTGTTTGCGAACGTGCGGTCAGCACTCCACGCAGCATCAGCGCGTTCATGACCGTGCCGAGCATGCCGATGTTGTCAGCTTCGGCCCGGCCTATTCCCCAGCCCTCGGCCATCCTGCCACGGAAGTAGTTGCCGCCACCGATGACCACCGCGACCTCGACGCCCAGCGCGTGGACTGACAGGATCTCATCCGCCAACTGAGCGAGACTGGCCGGATCCGTGCCCCAACCAGAGTCTCCCGCGAGCGCCTCGCCGCTCAGCTTGACTATGACACGTGAGTAACGACTCATTCCGTTCCCTTCACGGCCGCACTGTCGGCGACCCGACCAAGAATACGAGAAGCGATGGCGCTCCCCTGGCCGCCGCGGTTGTCGACGCGGGGGTCATCGCGCTGGAGAACAGGCTCCTCGGGGCGGCGGCAGCCGCGCAGGCCGGGAGCATCGCCGCGGCCTGCGCGGAGGTACGGGGATAGGCAGTGTGCCCGGTCGGTGAACCGAGAACTGCGGCGCGCCGCTCCATCACCCGGTCCTGAGGTTCTTGTTGTATTCCTCGACCAGCTTGAGGTACTCGGATTCGGAGGCGGCGAACTTCGTGACGCCCTTCTTCGGGTCGGTCGTCACGAACCACAGCCAACGGCCGGCGGCCGGGTTCAGGGCAGCCTTGATGGCATCGGCGCCTGGGTTGCCGATGGGGCCGGGCGGCAGGCCGAGGCGCTTGTAGGTGTTGTACGGCGACCGGCTCTGGAGATCTTCGTGCGAAGCCGCGATGCCGAACTTGTTCAGGCCGTACAGGACCGTGCTGTCCATCTTCAACCCCATCTCGGGCGTGCGGCTCAGCCGGTTGTAGACAACCCGCGCGACCTTGGGCATGTCGCGCTTGCTGGCCGACTCGGCCTGGACGATGCTGGCGATGGTCATGATCTCCAGTGGCGTACGGCCGACACGCTTGGCGCCTTCCACCAGGTTGGTGTCCTCGGCGACGCTCCTGAAGTGTGTCACCATCGCGGCGAGGATCTCCTCCGGGCTCGACGTGGGCGAGACCTCATAGGTCGCGGGAAAGGCGAATCCTTCCAGAGCGCCCTTGGCGTAGGCGGGAAGGTCGAGCGCCTTGCCGTCCTTGGCCGCCCGCTTGAACTCCGCCAAGGGCCTGCCGGTCACCGTCGACAGCTGCTCCAAGATCTGCGAGAGCCGCAGTCCTTCGTTCACCGTCACGGTGATCCGGGTCTCCGCACGCGTCTCGCCGGAGCCCTGCCCGGTGAGAACCCCGGGGGCCTCCGCCCGCGAGGACAGCCCCTGGACCACGAGCGTGGATCCGACCGCCAGCACGGTGACGGCTGCCGCCGCAGCCAGGGCGAGGCCGCGGCGACGGGATCGGTTCTCGTTGACCTGGAGGAACCGGCCAGGCGGGGGTGGCTGTTCCTCATGGGCCATGTCGGAAAGGGTCTCGCGCAACAGATCCTCGATGTTCATCGGAACTCCCTCACGGTGCTCAGTTCAGGTGCGGCCTTCTTGAGACGTTCCAATGAGCGGTAGATCTGGCTGCGGACCGACCCCACTCCGACACCGAGGAGCCGCGCGATCTCGGTCTCGGACATGTCTTCGAAGTAACGCAGCACGAGCATGGTCCGCTGCCGGGTTGTCAGCCGGGCAAGAGCCGTGCGTATCACCAGGCGAAGATCTGCGACTTCGGCGTGCCCGTCCCCGGTCTGGTCGGGCATCCATCCGGTGGACACTTCCGCGATGCGGGAACGGCGCCGCCACCAGCTCACCTGCTCGTGGTACATGACACGACGGACGTAACCCTCGATGGCGGCAGGGTCGTGAAGACCGCGCCACTTCGCGGCCGTCTTCGCCAGCGCCGACTGCACCAGGTCCTCGGCGGCGTGCCGGTCACCGGTCAGCAGGTAGGCGGTACGGAACAGCGCCCCTGATCGATCGATGACGAAGTCCCGGAAGTCCGCCTCAAATCCTGGATCCATCCATCCTCCTCGTGATGTCACCAGGCAAGGACGCGGACAGGGTGTCAATCTATGCCGACATGGCCGAACTGATCCGTATCAAGGGCTGCCTGCCCTGACCTGCATCATGTTCGCCACTTGGCGGCCGAGGCCCAGACCGGTGGTCTGGTGGGCCGACCGCAAGGAGAGCCGAACCCCGGGCGGGAACAGGATGATTACCGATCAGGTGGGAACTGGTTGCCGATGAGTTCTAGCAACGCAGCGTGCGTCTCCTGGTCAGCCGCCACGACGAGCCCGCCCGCGCCGGTGTGCAGTGGCTGACCGTGGATGCCGGTCACCACGCATCCGGCGGCCTGGCACAACGCGATCCCGCTGGCGAAGTGCACGCTGTCCCGCAGATGGCCGTCAGTGACGTATGCGGCTCGCCGACCGGCGGCGACCCAGGCCACTGCCAGGGTGGTGGAGACGACGCGCGGGCGGAAATGCTCGATGAACCCCTTTTCGGCAAGCAGCCGGACAGCCCGGAAACTCGGTTCGTTCGGGAACGGTGGATCGAGGTTGACATCTACCAGCCGCGAATCGGGCGACGGTGTGAGTTCCTCGTCCACTCCGTCGCGACGGACGTACGCGTGATCGCCGTCTGTCCAGAACACCTCGTCGGCGAAGGGGTCGGCTGAGGCCGCCACCGTGACGTCCGAGCCCATGCGCAGGGCGACGTTCACCGCGACCAGCATGCTCCGCGCGGCGTAATTCAGCGTGCCGCACAGTGGATCGACCAGCCACATGCGCTCCGCGCCACCCGAGCCCGTACGTCCGCTCTCCTCACCAGTCACGGCGTCATCCGGCCGGGCGGTGCGAATAACGTCGAGGATGGTCTTCTCCGCTTCAATGTCAGCAGCCGTGGCGAAGTCACCCGCAGACTTCTGGAAGCGCGTCAGCGACGCACCGTACATGGCACGCACGACAGCAGCTCCTGCCTGCGCCGCCGTGAGAGCCAATTCCTCGTCTGTGATCAGCACGCACGCAGGATAGACGCGGTGGGTCAACCAGCAACACCGGCCCTGATCACTTTGGCTACGCGCTTCTCCCTGTTCCTGGCCACGCCGGATCACCGCGTCTGGAGTTTTCAAGGCACCAGCGTCGGCGCCTCGGCATGCTCGGGGCGTTCCTTGCTCACGAACCGGTTCACCGCGCGGACGCTGCTGAGAAGCTGGGCGGGGAACACGATCGTGGAGTTGTGCTCCACGGCGATCTCGCTGAGTACCTGCAGGTTGCGCAGCTGCAGCGCGATGGGGTGGTCGGCCATGACATCTGCGGCCTCCGCCAAGCGTCCGGCGGACAGTGCCTCACCCTCCGCCGCGATGATCTTCGCTCGCTTCTCGCGCTCGGCTTCGGCCTGGCGGGCCATCGCCCGCTGCATGGTCGGCGGCAGTTCGATGTCCTTGAGTTCCACGAGGAGGACGAACACGCCCCACTGCTGTGTGATGCGGTCGAGGATGTGCTTGATCGACTCATTGAGCTTCTCCGTGTCGGTGAGCACCTGGTCCAGCAAGGAGCGCCCGACAACGTTGCGGACCGTCGTCTGCGCGATCTGGCCGACGGCGGCCTCCACGTTCTCGATCTCGACGATCGACTTCACCGGGTCGACGCGGCGGTAGTACGCGACCGCGGCGACACCGATGGAGACATTGTCGCGGGTGATGATCTGCTGTGACGGGATGGGCATGGTCACGGTGCGCAGGCTCACCTTCCGCATCCGGTCCACCAGCGGAATCATGAAGCGCAGCCCAGGCTCACGAACGTTGCGGACCTGACCCAGCCGGAACACCACGCCACGCTCATACTGCCGCACGATGGCGACACCAAGATTCGGCATGAGAACCTCCCTGCTTTCACGCTGCGCCGCCGAAAACGCCGCAGCTAGGGACCTAAGCCCCCTGTCCCACCACATGCTTCGCGTCTGCCGAATTGAGCTCATAGGTATCAAGGCGGCGGCGCTCCGCGCCGCCGCACCGCGGCCCATCGCCCGCCCGCCGTCCGGGCATGCGGCCTGGAGGCCGGTCCCGAACGGCAGCGGCTCAGGGCCGTCACCGCACCCAACGCCCGCGGTACCGACCGACACGCCGATCATTGGCGCACCGCCTGGTCTTGCCCCGGTTTGGTGGACACCTGATCTGTGGGGCACCCTGTGCCCCTGAAAGAGGAGTCCACGTGCCGAACTACCCGTATGAGTTCCGCCGGCAGATGGTGGGGCTGGTGCGCTCGGGAC
>NZ_BSSE01000044.1 GCF_030268965.1 Microtetraspora sp. NBRC 16547
ATCGACACCGACCACTCCATCCGCGGCCGGATGAGGGGAGAACGGCCGCGCACGGCATGATCTCGGGCTATAACAGCTCAGGTCACGGACCCGACACCCGCGTGTCGCGAGTTAGCCAGCAGAGTCATGGTGTCCACCAAACCGGAGCAACCCCAGTCGAGGCGAGGTTCGGGTATCGCGTCGTCGCGGGTGCTGAGAACACTCCATGGCGAACCATCGCGGCCCCACTCATCCGGCGAACGCCGTCGACGGCATGCCCACGGCGCCCAACCGGTCGATGGCGAACACTGATCCGGCGGGATCGTCGTCGGAGAGATCGAGCCCTTCACGGGCCGACGTGATGTACAGGACGTCGAGGCGGGAGCCGCCGAACGTGCAGGAGGACGGCTGGTGCACGGGCAGCGGGACCTCACTGAGCAGGTCTCCGTCCGGAGAGATGCGTGCCAGGCGGTCGCCGCCCCATATCGCGACCCATAGGCACCCGGCCGCGTCGACGGTGAGCCCGTCCGGCAGGCCTGCGTGAGCGGGGATCCGGAACAACGTGCGTCGGCGACTGATCGTGGTGGACCCGGGATCGGTGTCGAAGGCCGAAATCTCGCCGGCGATGCTGTCGGCGAGATAGAAGGTGTGTCCATCGGGACTCCAGCCAAGCCCGTTGGGCAGGGCCAGTCCCTCAAGGACGACGCGGCTCGTCCAGTCCGGCATGAGGACATGCAGAGCGCCTTTGCCGGGTTGGAAATCCATCGTGGTACTGCCGGCCCAGAGTCGACCATGCCTGTCGCACTTCGCATCGTTCATGCGCTCGCCGTCGGGCAGGATCGCGCGCCGGATGTTCATCGATCCGTCTGCTTCGACGGTCGCGAACCCTTCGGCCGTCGCGGCGACGAAGCCTCCGCTGCGCCGTGGTGCCACGGCGCCGACGTGTGTCGGCAGTTCGATGCTGGTGGTCTGACCGGTGGCCGGGTCGCTGGTATGGATGTGTCCGGCGGGGATGTCGACCCAGTGCAGGCGACTGTTCTCGGCGTCCCACACCGGTCCTTCGCCGACGCGGGCCCTACTGGGCACCACAATCTCAGCCGTCATCTGGGGTCCTCGGTCATCCCCGGCTGCCCGAGCTGTCCAGGGGTGACCCAGCGGCTCTTCGAGACGAACGGAAGGCAGTCTGGCCGACCGGGATCGCGGTCGTAGCGGACGTTCTCTCTCATTCGGGAAGCACCACCGCGGCGTTGGCCAGCAGCCCGCCGTCAACGGGGAGCGCGATGCCGGTGATGAAGCTGGCGCGGTCACTGGACAGGAAGGCGATCGCTTCGGCAACCTCATCCGGTCGCGCCACTCGTCCCAGCGGGTGCATCCGTCCCCAGGACTCGACCACCGCTTGTGCGGCTTGGTCGCTGCCGTCGGAGAAGGTGCGGGCCGAGAACCGCAGCATCGGGGTGTCCACCGACGCGGGACATACGGTGTTGACCCTGATCCCGTTCTTCGCCTCGTCGATCGCGATCGATCGTGCGAGCGCGTTGAGCGCCCCTTTGCTGGTGGTGTAAGCGGCGACGGCGCTTTGGGTGACGAAGGCTTGAACGGAGGAGACGATCACGACCGATCCCGTTCCGCGAGCGCGCAGGTGGGGCAAGGCGTGCTTGACAGTGTGGAAGACGCCGGTCACGTTGACGGCGAGCACCTCGTTCCACTCATCGGCGCTGGTGTTCGCCGCCGTGCCGTAGCGTTGGATTCCGGCGGCGGCGACGACGATGTCGAGCCCGCCGTATGCGGCGGCGACGTGTGCGACGAGTTGCGCGGTGGCGGTCTCGTCGGTGACGTCCACATCGAGGTGTTCGACACCTGGGAGCGGAGCTTCGGAGTCACGTGTCGGTGGGACACCCGCTGCCACGACCGTCGCGCCGCGCGCCGAAAGCACCTGGGCTGTCGCACGTCCGATACCGCTGAGTCCACCGGTGACGATGGCGACCTTGCCGTCAAACTCCGCCACGATCCACTCCCCTCGATGTCGTCCACGGGCTCCCCGCCGTGAACGGCGCTGGGGGTCAGCCGCGGTGGGCATTCTCGTCCAACCGTCGCCGCGACTGTCGTGCCAGTACGGGCTGTGAGCCGGTTGTGCGGGATCACTCTAAACAACGTTGTCTCAAGCCGCTAGTCTGATCTGCCGCGACCTGGCGCTGCTCCGGGCGGCGATCCTCAGGTCGTGTCCGACGGTCTCCCGACGTCGTGTCGGGGTGCCGGCCTGCGGTCGGTGGAGCCGGGGTGGTCGTCCAGTGGCGGGCTTACCGGGTCTCGGTTCGCCGGCCGGCAGGGCGGTCTTCGCGTGGGTGTTCGTTCGTTGGGCAGTGAGGAGAAGAGTTCGTGACGGCAGAGTGGATCCGGTGGCCCGCCAACGTCGTGGCCCGGTTCGGCGGCGAACCCGTGGCGTTCGGAGGCGACTACAACCCCGAGCAGTGGGACGAGAGCGTGTGGCACGAGGACGTGCGACTGATGCGCGAGGCCGGTGTCAACCTCGTCACGGTCGGTGTCTTCGCCTGGTCGATGCTGCAGCCGGCGCCCGATCGATGGAACTTCGGATGGCTCGATCGCGTGCTCGACCTGCTGCACGCGAACGACATCGCTGTCGATCTCGCCACGGCCACCGCATCGCCTCCGCCGTGGCTCACCACACGGTTTCCGGAGGTGCTGCCCGTCGATCGAGACGGGCGGATGATGTCGCAGGGTGGACGCCAGGCATGGTCGCCGTCGTCGCAGGTCTATCGCGAGCACTCGCTCGCGCTGGTGGAGAGGATTGCGGAGCGCTACGGCGAGCACCCGGCTCTCGCGCTGTGGCACATCTCCAACGAGCTCGGCGGCCACAATTCGCGGTGCTACGACGACGCGAGCGCCGTGGCCTTCCGGGGCTGGCTGAAGGAGCGGTACCGGGACTCGCTCGACGAACTGAACGCCGCGTGGACGACCGCCGCGTGGAGCCAGGCCTACTCGGCGTGGGAGCAGATCCAGCCTCCGCGGGTGACGTTCACCGACTCGAACCCCACCCAGGTGCTGGACTTCGATCGGTTCAGCTCCGACCAGCTGCGCGAGCAGCTGCGAGCGGAGATCGCCGTGCTACGGCGTGTCAGCCCGGACGTGCCGATCACCACGAACCTGGTGCTCTTCGACGCCGGAAAGAACATGGACTACAGCTCGTGGACCGGCGACCTGGACCTCGTCTCGAGCGACCACTACCTGAGGCCGGCGCCCGACGCTCACGTCGAGCTGTCGTTCTCGGCCGACCGGGCACGCGGCTTGTCGAAGGGGAAGCCGTGGCTGCTCATGGAGACGGCCACCGGTGCCACGAGCTGGCGCCCGGTCAACCCAGCGAAGCGCCCGGGGCAACTCCGGCGGGACGTGTTCTCCCACGTCGCCCGCGGATCCGACGGGATCTGCTTCTTCCAGTGGCGGGCCGCCAACGCGGGCGCCGAGCGGTTTCATTCCGCGATGCTCCCGCACGCCGGTGCCGACAGCCGGAAGTTCCGGGAGGTGACGGCGCTCGGCGCGGAGCTCGCCTCCTGTGCCGAAGTGCTCGGAACCCGGGTGGTCGCGGACTGCGCGTTGCTGTTCTCCGAGGAGTCGTGGTGGGCGGCCGAGCGGGAGTCACATCCGCACAACGGCCTCTCGTACATGGAGTCCGCCCTCGATTGGTACCGGAGTCTCTGGGACGCGGGCATCACCGTCGACGTCGTGCCGCCGTCGGCCGACCTGTCGGGCTACCGACTGATCGTCGTGCCCATGCTCTACCTGGTCTCCGACCACGACGCGGCCGCCGTCGCCGCCGCCGCGGACGCGGGGGCGACCGTGATCGTCACCTACTTCTCCGGCATCGTCGATCCGCTCGACCGGGTGCGGCTCGGCGGTTACCCCGGGGCGTTCCGCGAGCTGCTGGGGGTGCGCGTGGAGGAGTTCGCGCCCATGGTGGAGGCGGACTCCGTGGAGATCGACGGGGTCACGGGGCCCGCACGGGTCTCGACCTGGCACGAGGAGATCGATCTGACGGATGCGGTGGCCGAGGCCCGGTACGTCAGCGGCGACTTCGCGGGCGCGCCGGCAATCACGCGCGCGCCCCGAGGCGCTGGGGAAGCCTGGTACGTGGGCGTCGAGCTGGCCGCCGACGCACGCGCGCGTCTGGTGGCGGCGATCACGAAGCGGGTCGCGGCAACGGCAGCACCTTCCGACGGCGGCCTCGAGGTCGTGACGCGCCGCTCGGCCGATCACGACTACGTCTTCCTCATCAACCACCGCGACACCGAGACGACCGTTCCGGGGTCGGGAGCCGACCTGCTGGACGGGTCCGTTCACGAGAGAGAGATCACGGTGCCCGCGGGCGGGGTGAGGGTCGTCAGACGGGCCGGTTGAGCGAGCGAGGGCACCGGCCGTGCCGCCGCCTCCAGGGTCTCCCGTACGCGGCGGAGACGCGGCCGGTGTCCTGGGTCATGCCGAGTTCGAGACGCGGCCGGCTGACGCTCGCCCTCAGTGATCCGGGCGGCTTGTACGATCGGGCGACAACGTCGACTGGAGAGACCAGGTGCCACGCCACCCCACGATGAAGGATGTCGCTCACGAAGCACGAGTCAGCTTGAAGACCGTCTCGCGTCACGTCAACGGGGAAACGAACATCGATCCCATCCTCGCGGATCGAATCAGTGCGGCGATCGTGAAGCTCGGTTACCGCCGCAACCTCTCCGCAGCGAGCATCCGGCCCGGTCGGACGAGCAAGACCATCGGCCTGGTCATCAGCGACCTCGCGAACCCCTATTACTCCACGCTCGCGCGAGCCATCGAAAGCGTGGCGGATGCGGCGGGATACCTCGTCACGATCGCCAGCTCCGAAGAGGAAGGGCTGCGGCACGATCGCCTGGTTGATCGGCTCATGGAGCAGCGGGTGGACGGCTTGATCGTAGTGCCGCCGCGGAACGCCGCCCGCGACTGGTCCGACGTCGCCGCGCCCATCCCTCCGCTGGTCTTCCTCGATCGGCCCGTGCCGTACGCCGAGGCCGACGCCGTGCTCGCAGACAACGCGGCCGGGGCGCGCGAGGCCACCCTCGCGCTCGCCTCCGTCGGCTCGCGGCGCATCGCCTTCGTCGGCGACTCGCTCGACATCTACACGATGCGCGAACGTCATGCCGGATACGCCGCGGCGCTCGCCGAGGCCGGGATCGGCGTCGACGACTCGCTCACGATCACGACGGCGCGCACCAGGGAACAGGCGGAACGCGAGGTCGGCGCCGTGCTCCGCGACGACTCGGCCGACGCCGTCTTCGCGGCCAACAACCGCTCGACGATCGGTGCGCTGCTCGCATTCCAGACGGCCGGCCGACGGCTGCCCCTCGTCGGCTTCGACGACTTCGAGACGTCGTTGCTCGGCAACCCTCCGGTGTCGGTCGTGAGCCAGGACATCGAGCTGATGGGGCGCACCGCCGCGGATATCGTCCTCGGTCGCCTGAATGGCGACACCTCGGCGTTCGCCGTCCGGATGCTCCCCACACAGCTCATCCTCAGAGGCTCCGAAAAGCCGGAGCCCGAAGAAGCCGAGGAGAGGCTCTCTAGGGGCCCCTCCCGGCAATAGCGATGCTCTGTCAGGTGGTCAGGGCGGTCGTTGCCGGCAGACCACGCGTGCCGTCCGGCTCGTCGAGCGCCAGGCCGTTCAGGACGCCTTGCAGGTATCCGATCGCGTGTGCCCGGCCACGGCTGCAGTATGCCTCGGACGATGTGTCGCCCCAGGTGTCCAGGTCTCCGATCATCGCTGGGACGTGGTCGTCGATGATGAATCCGTCGAATCCGGAGTCGTTGAGCCGGCGGATCACTCGTGCCGGGTTGAAGTTGCCCTCGCCGAGGAAGCATTCGCTGAAGCGTGGCACGGTCCCGCGTACGTCCCGAAAATGGACGTAGAAGATGGACGGTCCCATGAGGTCGATGACCTCGTTGATGCTCTGCTCGCCGGCCATCTCCGACACCGTTCCGAGGCAGAGGTTCAGCCCCCATGAAGGACTGCCGCCGGCTTGCCTGCGTGCTTGTCCGATGGCGACCGGGGAGATGAAGATTCGGGCTGCGCCGCCCAGGGGCTCATCGATGGGTGGATCGTCGGGGTGCAGGGCGAGCCGCACACCGACTTCCTCGGCGACGGGGAGAACGGCGTCGAGGAAGTACTGGTGGTTGGCCCACATCTGGTCGGCCGTGATCGGCTCGTCCATGGGCTGCTCCGGGGTCAGCCGGTACCCGGCGAGCGCGTTGCCGCGGTGCACGTCGGCCAGGTCGAAGGCGCTGACCTTGGCGCCGCCGCGTCCCTTCGCGGCCATGTCGGTGCGCCAGACGTAGGTGGCGAGGAAGTTGTAGCCGAGCAGGTCGATTCCGACGGCGGCGAGGTTGCGGATCGTCTTCTGGTAGTTCTCGATCTGCTCATCCCGCCCGGGCAGGCCGCGTTGGATCTTCCAGAAGTGGGCGAGCGGGACGTTCTCGAGGCCGTCGATCGCCAGCCCGTCAGCGTCGCAGCGTTCCCGGAGCGCGCGCAACTCGGCCAGGCTCCAGAAGCCGTCGACTCCGGGCAGCACGTCGGGTGTGTGCAGCTGCACGCCGGTGAGTCCGAGCTGGTGGGCGAACGTCGCGACGTGGGAGTCGTACTTGTCGATGTGGCCGAGGGAGAGACGGATGCTCATGCCTGCCCGACCCGCTGCCGCTGCCTGCCGAGCCCGTCGATCTCGAGCTCCACGACGTCACCTTCCGTCAGGTAGGGGAACCGGCCGGACAGCGCGACACCTTCGGGCGTGCCGGTATTGATCACGTCGCCCGGTTCGAGGACGGTCACCTGGCTGAGTTCGTAGATCAGCGTGGCGACGTCGAAGATCATGTCCTTGGTGTTGGACGCCTGCCGAGCCTCACCGTTGACCCACGAGCGCAGGCCGAGGGTCTGGGGGTCGGGAATCTCGTCGGGGGTGACCAGCCAGGGGCCAAGCGGATTGAACGTCTCGCAGCTCTTGCCCTTCGACCACTGCCCACCGCTGGTTTCCAGCTGAAGGGCTCGCTCGGACACGTCATTGCCGATGGTGTAACCGCCGACGTGAGCCAGCGCGTCGGCGGGCGAGTCGAGGTATCGGGCCCGACGTCCGATCACGACCGCGAGCTCGACCTCCCAGTCCGCCTTCGCCGACCCGCGTGGCAGCAGAACCTCGTCGTACGGGCCGACGACGGTGTTGGGAGCCTTGTAGAAGATGACCGGCCACTGTGGCGCGTCAGAGCCGGACTCTGCGGCGTGCGCGGCGTAGTTCATGCCGATGCAGAGCACGACCCCGGGCCGGGCGACGGGAGCGCCGACGCGCTGCCCGACGACGTCGATCTCCGGCAGCCTGCCTTCGGCGACCGCATCGCGCAGCCGGCTCGGGCCGTCACCGGCGAGAAAATCGCCGTCGATGTCGTCGGTGAGCCCAGACATGGCGAGGTGACGACCGTCGGGGAGCAGAACGACGGGCCGTTCGGCGCCGGGTGCGCCGATCCGCATGATTCTCATGGTGATCCGTTCGTGATAGGAGCTGTCAACCGGCGAGCAGGCCGCCGTCGACGACCAGTTCGGTGCCGGTGATGAACGCGGCCTCGTCCGAGGCGAGGTAGAGGGCCGCGGCCGCGACCTCCGCCGGCGTGCCGAGCCGACCCATCGGCTGCCTGGCGACGAGCTGGTCGCGGGCGTGTGCCGGGTCGTCGGCCGCCGCGAGCAGCCGCCCGACCCACGGCGAGTCGACCGTCCCGGGGCAGACGCTGTTGCAGCGCACACCGGTTCCCGCGTACTGCACCGCGACCTGGCGGGTGAAGGCGATCACCGCGCCCTTGCTGGCGCAGTAGGCCGCGCGGTCCTTCAACCCGACGAGTCCCGCCGCGGACGCGGTGTTGACGATGACTCCGTATCGCTGGGCGAGCATGTGCGGCAGCGCGAACTTGGTGCCGAGGAAGACGCCGCGGCTGTTGACCGCGAAGGTGTGATCCCACTCCTCCACGGTGCAGGCGATCGGGTCCGTGGTCGAGGACGCTCCCGCGTTGTTGCACAGGACGTGCAGGGAGCCGGTCTCGTCCACCGCACGAGACACCGCCGCCGCGAAAGAGTCGGGGTCGGTCACGTCGACCGTGAGAGGGATGCTGCCGTCCGGTACGCCCGCGGGGTTGAGATCCGCCGCGTACACCGTTGCCCCTTCGTCCAGAAATCGGCGGGTCATCTCGTAGCCGATGCCGGAACCCGCGCCTGTGACGAGTACCGTCCGCCCGTCGAACCTGCTCACGTGGTGATGTCCTTCCTGGGCCGGTCGGCCGGTCGTTTTCTGTCTCCCCGGAGCGCGCCGAGGCGAGCATCCGGCAGCCGGCCAACCGCAGCGGTCGCATACAAGCGGGGCGCCCGCGTGCCTGACCGGCACCGAAATGGCCCCGCACGCTCCCCGACCTCGCGTCAGCCGGCTGTCGGCGCGCTCATTCTGTGAAGTAGTCCGGGTGTTTGGCGCGCAGTGTCGGGCCGAGTTCGAGAGCGCGCCTGGCATGGCGGCTGATCAGGGAGCGGCCAGTGGACAGATCAGCGGCCTCCAGCGCGTCCACGATCATTCTGTGCTCGTCGATCAGCTCGCGCACCGCGGCGGGATCGGGCAGGGTGAGCCGCCGAAGCCGATCCAACTGCAGCTTCATCCGTTGCACGGCCTGCCAGGCTCCCGGATAGCCGCTGAGCGTGAAGATCTCGCTGTGCAGCGCCTCGTCGGCCGTGAAGAAGGCGTCATAGTTTTCCGTGCGATAGCTGTGCTCCTGCCGTTCGAGCAGTTCGCGCAGCTCGGAGACGTCCGGCGCCGGGATCGCGCACGCCACCTCGAAGGCCGCGACCTCCAGGCTCTCGCGGACGAAACGCGCCTCTTCCACATCACGCAGGCTTATCAACCCGACCCGCGTGCCTACCTGCGGTACGACCCGCACGAGTCCCGCGTCGACGAGCCGCGCGATGGCCTCGCGCACCGGCGTACGACTGACGTGCAGCCGTGCGGCGAGGTCCGTCTCGGACAGGGAGGCTCCAGGGGCGAGTCGCAGTTCGCGGATCGCGGAGACCAACTCGTCGTAGACGCGATCGGACGTCCGTGCTGACGGACGGTCTCGGACGACCGGTACCAGCATCGGATCGCGCCCGACGGGTGCCGGCTCAGGGATGAGCGCTTGATGAGAACTCACGAAAATGATCGTTGCATGCTTGGAGGCTTGTATGCAAGTATCCGGGCACTAACCTGATCGTCGTAAAGGGGAACAAAGTGTCCGCCGACTCGCACGACTCGTCGGCGCCGGCCCCGAGTCCGCCCCCCGGGGCGCGGCGCCACCACGGTGCTGTGGACCGCGGGCATCTCCCAGCGTTTCGGTCGCCTCGCCGTCCTGAGCGATGTCTCCCTCAGAGCCGCTGCCAGGGAGGTAGTCGGCCCGTGCGGCAAGGTCGGCGCGCTCACCGTGATCATCTGTCCGAATCCGTAGTAGGTCGCACAGCTCGCGATCGGGGACGCGCTGAAAGATCTCAACGGCGACAAGGGCATCCCGCAAGACCAGCCGTGCATGCCCCTGGTCCCCCCAAGGACGACCTGGATGACCGAGCAACATGCAACGCGCTGTACAAGTAGCAGTCGAGAGGAAGTCATGCTCAACCGAAATGCGCGACTCACTGCGGCCGCAGTCATCGCCGCCACCGGCATCGCGCTGACGGGGTGCACCGGCAGCACGGAAGCGAGCACCAGCGGCCCGGTGAAAATCACCTTCTGGGGCTGGGCTTCGGGCTACGAGAAGTCCGTCGCGCTGTGGAACGAGTCTCACCCCGACATCCAGGTGAAGTACGAGGCCATCGCCAACGGCGGCGCGGGCGGCTACGACAAGATGCTCACGGCCGCGAAGGCGGGCACGGCCCCGTGCCTGACGCAGATCGGCTACGAGACGTTCTCGAGCTTCCTCGCCGCCGGGATGCTGCAGGACGTCAGCCAGTACGTCAAACCGCAGCGGGCCGAATTCCCCGACTGGGTGTGGGGCAATGTCGGCATCGACGGTGCCGCCTACGGCGTGCCGGTCGACACCGCGCCGATGGGCATGTTCTACCGTTCCGACCTCTTCACCGCCGCGGGCATCGCGGTTCCGAAGACCTGGGAGGAGTTCAAGGCGGCCGCCGCCGCGGTGAAGACCGCCGACCCGAAGGCCCGCATCATGAACCTGCCCACCGACCCGTACCTCTACGCCGGCTTCGCCTGGCAGGGCGACGCTCCCTGGTTCGGAGTCAACGGCGACGCCTGGACGGTCTCGCTCGACAGCGCCGCGGGCAGCACGGTCGCCGGCTACTGGCAGGACCTCTTCGACCAGGATCTCGTCACCTCCCATCCCGCCTTCGACGCGGCGCTCTACTCCGCGTGGAGCAACGGCAAGGTCTGGGCAGAGGTCGGTCCGGTCTGGTCGGCATCACTCATCCGCGACAACGCCGCCGGCTCCGCGGGCAAGTGGGCCGTCGCGGCCATGCCCCGGTGGGGCACCACAGACGCCGTCGGCAACTCGGGCGGATCCGCCACGGCCGTCATGAAGGACTGCGCGAACCCGAAGGAGGCCACCGAGTTCGCCATGTGGATGTCGACCAACGACACGTCCGTGTCGAACCTGATCGAATCCGCGGCCATCCTTCCGGCTTCCACGTCCGGGCTCGCCAACGCGGCGCTCGACAAGCCGGAGAGCTACTACGGCGGCCAGGCCATCTACCAGCTGTTCCGTACGGAGTCGGCCAAGGTGAACTCGAGCTGGCGGTGGGGGCCGGTGATGTCCACCACGGCCGCGGCGCTCGGCGACGGTCTCGGCAAGGTGCACACCAAGAGCGCGACCTTCCAGGACGCCCTGGGCCGTGCCCAGACAGACACGGTGTCCGCGCTGACAACCCAAGGGTTCTCCGTCAGCAAGTAGCGCTTCTCGGGGGGGCGCGCTACGCGAGCCACGCGAATCCGCGTCCCCCGCTTCTTCGACAGGTAGGTGACCGTGTCCCATGTGACGATTCAGCGGCGGAGCCGACGTCGCGAGCTTCGGCGAGCCGCGCCGTTCGTTCTGCCGTTCCTTCTGCTCTTCGTCGTTGTCTACCTGGTGCCGACCGGGTACTCCGTGGTGGAGAGCTTCTTCTCGCTGAAACGCTCGGGCCTCGGCCTCGGCGGCGCCGAAACCGTCTTCGCGGGCTTCGGCAACTACGTGCGGGTGTTCCAGGATGGGGACTTCATCGCATCCTTGGGCCGGGTGACCTTCATCGGCGTCATCCAGGTGCCCGTGATGCTCGGCATCGCGCTCATCCTCGCCCTTCTCATCGACTCGTCGGTGTCGACGGGGCGCAAGTTCTTCCGGGTCGCCTACTTCGTGCCCTACGGGCTGCCCGGCGTGATCGCGGCCCTGGTGTGGTCGTTCCTGTACGCGCCCACGCTGAGCCCCATCACCGGATTCTTCGCATCGATCGGCATCGACGTCAGCTTCGTCACCGACGGCGCCCTGCCGTTCTCGATCGCGAACATCCTGACCTGGGCCTGGACCGGCTACAACACGATCCTGATTTTCGCGGCCCTGCAGGCCATCCCCGAGGAGACGATGGAGGCCGCCGCTCTCGACGGCTGCTCCGGCTGGAAGGCCGCGCTGCTCATCAAGGTCCCGCTGATCCGGCCGGCGCTGCTGCTCACTCTCGTCTTCTCCATCATCGGCACGTTCCAGCTCTACAACGAGCCGGTCACCATGAAGTCCGTGGCGCCGAATCTGCCGTCCACCTACACGCCGATCATGGCCGCTCTCCGTTCACTCACGGCCAACGACTTCAACTACGCGGCCGCGCAGTCCGTGGTGCTCGGCGCCCTGATCTGCGTGCTGTCCGTATTCGTCTTCCGCGCATCGGCCAGGAGAGTCGACTGATGACCGCCGCACTGCAATCGCCCGCACAAACCGCACCCGTCGCCGCGGCGCCGCGCCCGCGGCGGCCCAAGGCGCATCCGCTCACGACGGTGAATCCCGCCTCGCGCCTCTTCGTGCTGGCCATCATGATCCTCTTCGCCATCTACTTCCTGCTCCCGGTGTGGTGGCTGGTCGTCTCCGCGACCAAGAGCAGCGGAGAGATCTTCTCGGGCAACGGCTTCTGGTTCGGCGAGAGCTTCGCCCTCGTGGAGAACATCCAGACCCTGTTCCAGGCCCAGGGCGGCATCTACTCGCGCTGGCTGCTCAACTCGCTGCTGTACGCGGTGGGCGGCGGCATCGTCTCCACGCTCCTGGCGTCCATGTGCGGGTACGCGCTCGCGAAGTTCCCGTTCCCGGGACGCGAGGCGGTCTTCGGCACCGTGCTCGCCGCGGTGCTCCTGCCCGCGCCCGTGCTCGCCGTCCCGCTCTACCTCGTGTTCAGCTTCACCGGAACCGTCAACACTTTCTGGGCCGTCTTCATCCCGAGCATCGTCAGCCCATTCGGCGTGTATCTGAGCCGGATCTACGCCGCATCGTCGATACCGGACGCCCTGCTCGAGGCCGGTCGGCTCGACGGCGCCGGCGAAATGCGCATCTTCGCGATGGGCGTGCGGCTCATGGCGCCCGCGATGGTCACGATCTTCCTGTTCCAGTTCGTCGCGATCTGGACGAACTTCCTGTTGCCCTCGCTCATGCTCGCCGACACCTCCCTCCAACCGGTGACCGTGGGCCTCGTCGGCTGGCGCGAACTCCAGGGCTATCCCATCAGCTACACCACCGTCGTCACAGGCGCGTTCGTCTCCGTCGTGCCGGTCGTCGCCATGTTCCTGTCGTTGCAGTCGTTCTGGAGCAAGGGCCTCGCGACGGGAGCCGTCAAGTAGCCCACCAGCACGCCAATTCATGAACATCCTGGACACTCGCCCGACGACCAAGCGACTGAAGTGATCCCTATTGCCAGGCGCTCTAAGGCATGAACCCGGAGCGGCGGGCGACGATCACGGTCTCCATCCGGCGGTGCGTGCCGAGTTTGCGCATGATATTGCGCAGGTAGCTCTTGACCGTCTCGGGAAGGATGCCGAGGCGGCGCGCCGTCTCGGCGTTGCCGCACCCCACGGCGACCAGGGCCAGCACGTCCAGTTCCCGTGGCGACAGCGGATTCTCCCGGAGGGGTTCGCCGTTGGAGCGGGCCAGCCGGTCGCACACGTCCTGAAGGCGTAGGCGGATGGCGGGGTCGGCGATCTCCTGCGCGATCGACCGCAGTTGGGCGTGCGCCTGGCGGACCTCCTCCCACTCTGGGGCGGTCGGCGCCTCGCGCGCCGCACTGGTGATCGCGGCCGTCTCCAGCTCGGCCATCCGGCGCTCGACCTCGCGCCGTACGGTCAGCTCGATGCTCATGCGAAGGGCGACCTGCGTCATGGCGTCCAGCACGCGGGTACTGAGCGACAGCGACTCGCGTGTCCCGCCGTACAGGACACCGCACACCGAGCCGTCCATCGTGACCGGCACGGCCGCGATCGCCCGCAGCCCCTCGGCCATCACCGGCTTGTCGTACTCGTGGCTGATCCGCAGGTCGGTGGCATAGTCGTCGACGCTGCCCGGGCGCGCAGTGACGAGCACCCGGCCGCCGAGTCCGTTGCCGGCGCCGATGACGAGGCCACGCAGGGCGCCGGTCAGGGTCCCGGTGAGCACCGTGAGCCGCACGTCCCGCCGCCCGGGCGACACCGCGCCGCCGAACGCGACGGGAAGTCCCGTCGCCCGGCGCATTCGCCCCAGGGCGGTGTGCAGTGCCTCGCGTTCGTGATCCGGATTGCCGACCGGTGCGCGTGCTACCGCCATATCACCGGAATGTAAAGGATTTGCCGACCGAAGCCACCCCCCGAACGGGGGTAGTGGCCCACCACATCGGCGCGGATGCTGCGTCCATGGGTGATCTACCTCTCTCGTACTCCTCCGGCACCTCCGATGTCCCCCTGCTCGGGGAGACGATCGGGGAGAATCTCGAACGCACCGTCGCGCGCTTCGGTGATCGCGAGGCGCTGGTGGACATGGCGACCGGACGCCGCTGGACCTACGCCGAGCTCGACGCGGCGGTGAACGAGGTCGCGCTCGGCCTGCTGACCCGCGGCATCGCCAAGGGCGACCGGGTCGGCATCTGGGCGCCCAACTGCGCCGAATGGGTGCTCGTCCAGTACGCCACCGCGAAGATCGGCGCGATCCTCGTCAACGTCAACCCCGCGTACCGCAGCCACGAACTCGCCTACGTGGTGAAACAGTCAGGCATGCGGCTGCTGGTCAGCGCGGTCGCGCACCGGACCAGCGACTACCGGGCGATGCTCGCCGAGATCGGATTCCCCGACGTCGTGTTCATCGGCGAGCGCGGATGGGACGAGCTGATCGAGAGCGGCAGGCGCAGCGCCCCGGCCCTGCTGCGGGAGCGGGCGGCGACGCTGACCTTCGACGACCCGATCAACATCCAGTACACCTCGGGCACCACCGGCTTTCCCAAAGGCGCCACGCTGTCGCACCACAACATCCTGAACAACGGCTACTTCGTGGCCGAGCTGGTCGGCTACACCGAGGCGGACCGGGTGTGCCTGCCGGTGCCGCTGTACCACTGCTTCGGGATGGTCATGGGCAACCTGGGCGCGACCTCCCACGGCTCGTGCATCGTGCTCCCCGCGCCCGGCTTCGACCCCGAGCTCACGCTGCGCGCCGTCGAGCAGGAGCGGTGCACCTCCCTGTACGGCGTGCCCACCATGTTCATCGCCGAACTCGGCCTTCCGGACTTCACCGCCTTCGACCTGTCCAGCCTGCGTACCGGGATCATGGCCGGCTCGCCCTGCCCGGTCGAGGTGATGAAGCGCGTCGTCACCGAGATGAACATGAGCGAGGTGGCGATCTGCTACGGCATGACGGAGACCTCCCCCGTGTCGACGATGACGCGCCGCGACGACGGGCTGGCCCGCCGTACCGAGACGGTCGGCCGCGCCATGCCGCACATCGAGGTCAAGGTCGTCGACCCCGCGTCGGGCCTGGCAGTACCCCGCGGCGAGGCCGGAGAGCTGTGCACCCGCGGGTACTCGGTCATGCTCGGGTATTGGGAGCAGCCGGACGCCACGGCCGAGGCGATCGACGCCGCCCGCTGGATGCACACCGGCGACCTGGCGATCATGGATGCCGAGGGGTACGTCAACATCGTCGGCCGGATCAAGGACATGGTGATCCGCGGCGGCGAGAACATCTACCCCCGTGAGATCGAGGAGTTCCTGTACACCCATCCCGACATCGCCGACGTCCAGGTGATCGGCGTGCCCGACGGGAAGTACGGTGAGGAGCTCATGGCGTGGATCGTCATGCGGCCGGGAACCGAGCCGCTCACGAGCGCACAGATCAAGGAGTTCTGCGCGGGGCGTCTCACCCATTACAAGATCCCGCGCTACATCCACGTGGTGGACACGTTCCCCATGACGGTCACAGGAAAGATCCGCAAGGTGGAGATGCGCGAACGCGCCGTCGACATCCTCGGCCTGCACGACGCGGCCCGCATCCGGAACGCCTGATCACACTGGTAACTCCCGTCGCGTCGGCGTCTTCGAGCCCATCCGTGTTTCCGCGGCACATCCCGGCGGCGCATCCTGGCAGAAGGGGGAAATCCGGGAGGAGCAGCGACGGGAGGCTCGCTCGGAGTCCACGAACGGATGGACGGTAGCGGCGATGAGCGATGGACAGGGACCCGGCGGCGCGACCGGCGCGTCGCGCGCCGGCGAGCCCCGAGCACGGGCCTACCCCTCGACCGGCGTACTCGTGACCTGGCTCACGGGACTCACCGTGGTCATCATCGTGCTCGATATCGTCACGGGTGCCGGCGTACGGCTGGCGCCGGTGCTCGTCTTCCTTCCCGCCTTCCTCGCGGGTGTCGGCACGGTGCGGCAGACCCTGGTGGCGTCGGTGTGGGTGACCGTCGTCGTCATGACCTCCGCCGTCTATGTGGGCGGGAGTCTCTCCGACAACGTGATCGCGTCGGTCTTCACCGCGGGCTTCAGCGCGCTGAGCGTCATCGGCTGCCGGTACCGGATACACCGGGAGGAAGAGATCACCCGGCTGCGCTCCGCCGCCGCGGCCCTGCAGCGGCAACTGCTCCGCCCGCTCCCCCTGCGCACCGAACAGGTCGTGGTCGACGGCGTCTACCAGCCGATCGAGGAGGACAGCATGGTCGGCGGCGACATCTACGAGGTGGCGGCGTCGCCGTACGGCACCCGCGTGCTGATCGCCGACGTCCAGGGCAAGGGACTGCCCGCGATCGGCGCCGCCTTCGCCGTCCTCGGCGCCTTCCGAGAGGCGGCCCATCGGGAACACGCGCTCAGCGTGATCGTGGACTCGCTGGAAAGCGCGGTCACGCGGCACAACGACTTCGCGACGGAGACGGGCGAGCCGGAGCGGTTCGTGACCGCCCTCGTCCTCGACATCGACGGCGGGAGCCTGGTGCGGGCCGTCAACTGCGGCCACATCCCCCCGTACCTGCTGTACGCGGGCTACGCGGGGCCGGTCGCCCTGCCGGGCACCGGGGTGCCTCTCGGGCTGGCGCGGCTCTCGCGGGATGCCCACGTCGTGGAGCGGTTCGCCTTCCCCCTTGGGGCGAGCCTCCTGCTGTGCACCGACGGTGTCACCGAGGCCCGGGACGGGGACGGCGCCTTCTATCCCCTCGCGGAACGGCTGCGCAAGTGGGGAAACCTCCCGCCGGAGCGGCTCGTCACGACGCTCCGGGCCGACCTGGCGCACTTCACCGGGGGCAATCCCCGGGACGACATCGCCGTACTGGTCCTGCGCCGCAGGTCCGCCCACCAGCCGGCCATCGGCGTCTCCGCGACGGGCGAGCTTTCGTCCGACGCTCTCTGGTGATCGACGGCCGCCTGGAATCGATCGGCGGCCGGAGGATACGGCCCGTATGACTGGGTATGGGACACCCCAGCGTGCCGGCCGCCAGGCGGCCGCTGTACGGCCTGCGGCCTGACGCCGAGGCCGTTTCTGACATGGGCCGAAGACCACCGTGGCCAACCGCGTGTGTGGCCTTCCGCGTACTTCGTCGCCGGTCGAAGCACGCACGCCCGCGCACAGGAGGTGCCCGATGCGAGTCGTCGTCGATCTCACCCGATGCCAGGGGTATGGGCAATGCGTCTTCGCGGCACCGGAGGTCTTCACGATGCACGGGCAGGAAGCCCTGCTCTACGACCCCGACCCAAGCGACGAGCAGCGTGAGCGGGTGTTGCGGGCGAAGGCGGCGTGCCCGGTTCAGGCGATCTATGTCGACCGGCTCGCCGCTCATGTCGGCGGCGGCAGGTCTCAGGCGTACCCGGGTGCCGGCGACGGTGACGGTTTCAAACGCAGTGGCCGCGTCGTCATCGTGGGTGCCTCGCTGGCCGGTCTTCGGGCCGCGATGGTGCTGCGCAGGGAGGGTTTCGCCGGCTCGCTGACCCTGATCGGGGACGAGACGCACGAGCCGTATGACCGGCCGCCGCTGTCCAAGCAGGTCCTGGTCGGCCAGGTGCCCTTGGAGAACACCCTGCTGCCCCGGCTCGCGGATCTGGACGCCGAATGGCTGCTGGGACAGCGGGCGACCGGTTTGGACGTGACCGGCAAGCGGGTGCACCTCGCCGACGGCCGGCAGATCGGGTTCGACCGCCTGCTGATCGCCACAGGCGTCCGCGCCCGGCCGTGGCCGAACGAGGCGGAGGCCGCCCTGGACGGCGTCTGCGTGCTGCGCACGATCGAGGACGCGACCCGGCTGCGGCAGCGGCTCGCCACCGGGGCCGGGCGGGTGCTGGTCATCGGCGCCGGATTCGCCGGGTCGGAGGTCGCGTCCGTCTGCCGGGAGCTGGACCGGCCGGTGACGGTCGCCGAGCGGGGACCGTCACCGCTGGCCGGTGCGCTGGGCAAGGTGATCGGTGCGATCGCCGGGGAGATGCAGCGCGAGCACGGCGTGGACCTGCGCTGCGGCACCACGGTCACGGCGCTCGAAGGAGACGCGGAGGGACGGCTGCGCGCCGCGCGGCTGTCCGACGGCAGCACGTTGGAGGTGGAGACGGCGGTGGTCGCGCTCGGCGCGGTCCGCAACGTCGACTGGCTGGAAGGCGCGGGGCTGGCGGCCGGGGTGTGGGGCGTGGGCTGTGACGCGGGCTGCCGCGTTTTCGACATCAACGGTCTGGTCACCGATGACATCTTCGCTGCCGGGGACATCGCACGCTTTCCCCACCCGGTCTACGAATACCAGTTCCTTGCTTTGGAGCACTGGGGCAACGCGGTCGCCCAGGCCGAGATCGCGGCGCACAACATGGTCAGCGACCAGACGCGGCGGTGGGCGCATCTGTCCCTGCCGGTGTTCTGGTCGAGCCAGTTCGGGGTCAACATCAAATCCGTCGGCGTCCCGACGTTCGCGGACGAAGTCATGATCACGCAGGGGTCGGTCGCCGAGCGCCGCTTCGTCGCTGTCTACGGGTACCGAGGACGCGTCACCGCCGCCGTCACCTTCGACCAGGCCATGTGGCTGGAGTTCTACCAGCGGCTGATCGAGCGGGCGGCGCCGTTCCCGCCCGACTTCGACATGGTCGGCAGGCCCGCCGTGATGGAGCCGGTTCCGGCGGAGGTGCCGCAGCGTATCGGGGTCGCCCAGGGCGCCACAGTCGTGGTGACCGGTCATGACCCGGGCGAGCGGCGGGCCACGTTGGTGCGCCCCCAGTGACCCGGCCCAGTGACCGGCCCAGTGACCGGTGATCCGGCCGCGGCGGCCCTTTGATCACACCTGGAGACGTCCCGAAGCCGAGGAGTGTCGTCATGGCGGAGACCAGCATCTTCGATCAGATCCTGGACTACTCGCACCGCCCCGATCCTTACTCGCTGTACGCCGAGCTCCGCAAGACTCCGGTGCTGCGGTGGAAGGACGGCGGCTACGTGGTCAGTACCTACCGGGAGATCGTCGCGTTGCTGCACGATCCCCGGATCAGTTCGATCCGGCCCGAAGACGTGGGCGGCGGCCCGCCGTCGGCTGAGGAGGGTCTGCCGGGCCTGCCGCCCGCCTTCATCCGTCGTGATCCGCCTGACCATGACCGGCTGCGGCGTCTGGCGATGCGGCACTTCGGGCCGCCCCACTCACCTGGCCGGGTCGAGGGCATGCGGGACGAGGTCACCGAGATCGTCACCGATCTGATCGACGCCTTCGAGGGCGGGAACCAGGTGGACATCGTCGATGAATTCGCCTACCCGCTGCCGGTCACGGTGATCTGCAGGCTGCTGGGTGTGCCCCGTGAGGACGAACCACGCTTCCGAGGGTGGGCCGCGGCGTTCGTCGAGACACTCGACCCGAGGGCCGGAGAGGCGGCGGAGCGACGGCGTACCGCCGCCCACGCGGAGCTGGGCGCGTATCTGAACGAGCTGGCCGACGCGCGCCTACGGCAGCCGAGTGACGACCTGCTGTCCGGGCTGGTCACCGGCGACGGCGCCGACGGGCGGATGTCGCGGGAGGATCTGCTGAGCACCGCCGCGTTGCTGCTGGTCGCCGGCCACGAGACCACCGTCAACCTCATCGCCAACGGAATGCTGACCCTGCTGCGGCATCCTGACGTGCTCGACAGACTGCGCCGCGAACCGGATCTCATCGACCCTCTCATCGAGGAGTTGCTGCGTTACGAGCCTCCGGTGCACATGTCGCCCCTGCGCACCGCGCTGGCCGATATCGAGATCGCCGGTACCACCATCCCCAAAGGCGCCCACATCACGCTGATACTCGCCGCCGCCGACCGTGACCCCGACCGTTTCCCGGACCCCGACCGATTCGATCCCGATCGGGAGGACAAGGAGCATCTCGGCTTCGGCGGCGGCATCCATTACTGCTTCGGTGCTCCGCTGGCCCGGTTGGAGACCCGGTTCGCGCTGTCCGAACTCGTACGTCGGCTGGAGAATCCCCGGCTGGTCACCGATCCACCGCCCTACCGGCAGAATCCGGCGCTACGCGGGCCTCGTCACCTCCTCATCGAGTTCGACGGCGTCGTCCGGTCGCCGGCGTGAGCACACCGGTGAGGGTCTATGCCGAAGGCGGTGCCGTACCGCCCACCCGGTGATCAACTCGTCTCTCGCACGAGTCAGGATGCCGCTGCGAGCTGGGCCGACAGGACCACGGGCGCCTCGACGAGCGACGGACCGTACCACGTGAGGTGGCGACCGTTCACCAGCGCCGACGGGATGCCGGGAAAGCACTCGGGCCCGTCGGTCGCGGTGAACCGGTACGGCTCGTCGGGCAGCACCACGAGGTCGGGCCGGGCGGCCACGAGCCGGTCGAGGGAGATCTTCGGGTATCGCTCCGGATGATCGGCATAGATGTTGTCGACACCGAGCCTGGCGAGCACGTCGCCGGTGAACGTGCCGTGGCCCACCACCATCCACGGACGCCGCCAGATGGGAACGACGGCCCGCCGCCTCCGTGCGGCCACGGGCGCCCGCCACGCCCGCGCCGCCTCGTCCAGCCAGGCGGGACGGGGCAGACGGCACGCCACGGTGAGCATCCGGTGCAGCGAGACGAGCGCCTCGTCCACACCTCGGACGGCTGTCGTCCAGACCGGGATGCCGTCCCCCCGCAGCGTCTGGAGGTCGACCTCGCGGTTCTCCTCGAAGTTGGCCAAAACGACGTCCGGCCGCAGCTTCCTGATCAGCTCCAGATTCGGGTTCTTGGTTCCACGGACCCTGGTCACGTCGAGATCCGCCGGGTGGGCGCACCAGTCCGTGACGCCGACGAGGAGGTCGCGGCCGGTGACCGCCACCGCCTCCGTCAGGGATGGCACGAGCGAGACCACCCGGCGCACCCTCACGGGTACGGCGACAGGCACGCCGAGGTCGTCCTTCTCCACACCTCACCATCGCTTCCGCTGGAGATCGGAATTCACACGTTGCGACGGTACTGGCCGCCGATCTCGAACAGGGCGCCGGTGATCTGGCCGAGCGAGCAGACCCGGGCGGCGTCCATGAGGGCGTCGAAGGCGTTGTCCCGGGACATGGCCGCCTGTCGCAGCCGCGCCAGCGCCGCCGGCGCCTCGTCGGCATGGGCCTCGTGGAAGTCGCGCAGCCGGGTGAGCTGTGCCTGCTTCTCCTCCTCGGTGCCCCTGGCCAGTTCGAGCTCCCTGTCCTCGGTAGCGGCGCCGTTCGGGTTCCTGAAGGTATTCACGCCGATGATCGGGAGTGAGCCGTCGTGCTTGCGGGTCTCGTACAACATCGACTCGTCCTGGATCTTGCCGCGCTGGTAGCCGGTCTCCATCGCGCCGAGGACGCCGCCGCGGTCCGAGATGCGGTCGAACTCCTTCAGCACCGCCTCCTCGACCAGGTCGGTGAGCTCCTCGATGATGAACGCGCCCTGCAGCGGGTTCTCGTTCACCGCCAGGCCCCACTCGCGGTTGATGATGAGCTGGATCGCCATGGCGCGCCGTACGGACTCGGGCGAGGGCGTGGTGACGGCCTCGTCGAACGCGTTGGTGTGCAGGCTGTTGCAGTTGTCATAGATCGCGATCAGCGCCTGCAGGGTGGTGCGGATGTCGTTGAAGTCCATCTCCTGGGCGTGCAGGGACCGGCCCGAGGTCTGGATGTGGTATTTGAGCTTCTGCGCCCGCTCCCCCGCGCCGTACCGCTCGCGCATCGCGACCGCCCAGATCCGGCGGGCCACCCGGCCGAGCACGGCGTACTCCGGGTCCATGCCGTTGGAGAAGAAGAACGACAGGTGGGGCGCGAAGTCGTCGATCTTCATGCCGCGCGCCAGGTACGCCTCGACGTAGGTGAAGCCGTTGGCCAGGGTGAACGCGAGCTGGGTGATGGGATTGGCCCCAGCCTCGGCGATGTGGTAGCCGGAGATCGACACCGAGTAGAAGTTCCTGACCTTGTTGTCGATGAACCATTCCTGGATGTCGGCCATCATCCGCAGGCTGAACTCGGTGGAGAAGATGCAGGTGTTCTGCCCCTGGTCCTCCTTGAGAATGTCGGCCTGCACCGTTCCCCGTACGGTGGCCAGCGTGGCGGCCCGCAGCTCCGCCGCCTCCTCCGGGGACGGCTCGCGCCCGTGCTCGGTCGCGAATCGCTCCAGCGCCTGGTCGACGGCCGTGTTGAGGAAGAACGCGAGGATGGTGGGGGCCGGCCCGTTGATGGTCATGGAGACCGAGGTGTTCGGCGCGGACAGGTCGAACCCGTCGTACAGCGCCCTCATGTCGTCCAAGGTCGCGATCGACACACCTGACGTGCCGACCTTGCCGTAGATGTCGGGGCGCGGGTCGGGGTCGTGGCCGTACAGGGTCACCGAGTCGAACGCCGTCGAGAGCCGCGTCGCGGGCTGGCCCTCGGACAGCAGCTTGAAGCGCCGGTTGGTGCGGAACGCGTCGCCCTCTCCGGCGAACATCCGGGTCGGGTCCTCGTCATCGCGTTTGAACGGGAAGACCCCCGCGGTGAAGGGGAAGCGCCCGGGCAGGTTCTCCGAGCGCAGGAAGCGCAGCAGGTCTCCCTGGTCGGTGTAGCGGGGCAGGGCCACCCGTGGAATCCGGCTGCCCGACAGCGTCTCCCTCCACAGTGGGGTGCGCAGCTCCCTGTCGCGGATCTTCACGACGAGCTCGTCGGCTTCGTAGGCGTCCCGGGTCGCGGTCCACCCGTCGAGGAGCCCGCGGCTCTCCGCGTCGACGCGGCTCTCCGCGCGGGCGGCGAGCCGGTCCAGGTCGGCGGTGTCCGCTCCGTCGGCGGCCACCGTCTCGCGCGCGGCGAGGAGGGCCCGGTGGCGGCGTACGGCGTCCGCCTGGCCGTCGGTGTGGGCATGGTAGTCGCGGACGGCCCCGGCGATCTCGGCGAGGTAGCGGGCGCGGGACGGCGGAACGATCCCCGCGGTGACCTCGGAGGCGCTGCCCCGCACCTCGGGAAGCAGTCCGGGCGTGGCGGGCAGGCCGTTGGCGCCGAGCAGGTCACGCAGCCGCTGGTAGAGCGCGGTCACTCCCTCGTCGTTGAAGCGGGAGGCGATCGTGCCGAACACCGGCATCTCCTCCGGGGGAACGCCGAAGGCCTCGCGGTTGCGCACCATCTGGCGGCGCACGTCGCGCAGCGCGTCCTCCGCGCCGCGCCGCTCGTACTTGTTGATCGCCACCACGTCGGCGAAGTCGAGCATGTCGATCTTCTCGAGCTGCGACGCCGCGCCGAACTCCGGCGTCATGACGTACAGCGACACGTCGGAGAACGGCACGATCGCCGCGTCCCCCTGGCCGATGCCGGGGGTCTCCACGATCACCAGATCGTGGCCCGCCGCCCGGCAGGCCGCGATCACGTCCCCGAGGTGCTCGGGCAGTTCCTGCGCCCCGCGCGTGGCCAGGGAGCGGAAGTAGGTCCCGCCCCCGGCCAGGCTGTTCATCCGGATCCGGTCACCCAGGAGCGCTCCCCCGCCGCGCCTGCGGGTCGGGTCGACCGCGATCACCGCGACCCGCAGCTTGTCCTCGTAGTCGATCCTGATCCGGCGCAGCAGTTCGTCGGTCAGCGAGGACTTGCCCGATCCGCCGGTCCCGGTGATGCCCAGTACGGGGATCTCGCGGGCGGCGGCGGCACGGTGGAGGTCCCCGAGCCATCCGGGCTCCGTGCGTCCGGCCTCGACGAAGGTGATGGCGCGGGCCAGCGCCACCTGGTCACCGGCGACCATCTTGGCGATGTCGGGGACGTCCCCGGCGGCGAGGTCCACGTCGCACGCCTCGACGATCTTGTTGATCATCCCGGCCAGGCCCAGCCGCTGGCCATCCTCCGGTGAGAAGATGCCCGCCACGCCGCGCGCGTGCAGCAGCTCGATCTCCTCCCGCACGATCACGCCGCCGCCCCCGCCGTACACCTTGACGTGGCCCGCGCCACGCTCGCGCAGCAGGTCCACCAGGTACGTGAAGTACTCCACGTGGCCGCCCTGGTAGGAGCTGATCGCCACCCCCTGGACGTCCTCCTGGATCGCGGCGGTGACGACCTCCTCGACCGACCGGTTGTGTCCGAGGTGGATCACCTCGGCGCCCTGCGACTGCAGGATCCTCCGCATGATGTTGATCGCCGCGTCGTGACCGTCGAACAGGGCCGCGGCCGTGACGAACCGCGTGGGATGAACCGGGACGTGCATGCCCGCACTCCTACCGAACGACAATTTTACTAGGACGTCCTACTAAATCGCGGAGCATAGAGAGAACGGGCGGCCAAAGCAAGTGCTGATGTGCGTGGCTCGAGGCTGCCGGACTCGCGGAGGGCCGCCCTGAGCCGGTCGTGCGGGGGGCAGGGACAAGGGCAAGGTCGCGGTCACGTCGAGGTCGCGGTCACGTCGAGGCGGAGGTCGAGGTCACGTCGAGGTCGAGGTCGAGGTCACGTCACCTCTCCGAGGCCGTAGACCCGGCGGGCGTTCTCCACGCCGATCATGGTGGCCACGCGTACGGCCTGGGCCTCGCTCCACTCGTCGTCGGCGACGAAGCCGCCGAGGACACGGGTCATCGCCCGGCGCCACAGCAGCGCCCCGAGATGGTGCAGCTCGGCCGGGCCCCAGGCATCGGTGGAGAAGAGGATCTTGGCGAACGGTGCCAGCTCCAGGCTCTCGGCCACGACGGCGACCGAACGCGCGCCGGTGTGGTTCACGCCGAGCCCCACGTCGAAGTACACGTTGGGGTAGACCTGCGCGAGGTAACCGGCGTGCCGGTGGAAGGGATAGCAGTGCAGCAGGAGCAGCGGCACGCCGCGGGGCTCCGCGAGCTCGATCAACCCCCTCAGCAGCAGCGGATCGCCGCGGCGCAGGTCGGCGTCCAGATCGCCGTACCCGATGTGGAACTGGAGCGGCAGTCCGCGGTCGATGCCGGTCCAGATCAGGTGGCGCAGCAGCACGGGTTCGTCCACGCGGATCCGGCCGGTGCTCTCGACGGCGCGCAGCCAGCATCCGGCCGCCTCCGCGACCTCGGCGGGCGCGGGCGGCCGTGGATCGAAGTCGAGCCCGTGACGGTAGGCGACGATCGTCTTCAGGCCCTGTGCCGTACGGCTCCGCTCCCACAGGGCGGCGGCGAAGCGGTCGGCGAACCCGGCCGCGTCCGTCCCGGCGGCGACCACCTGCTCGGCCACGGCCTCCAGCCGGACGACCTCGCCGGCGGGGCGGCCGCTCACCCGCGCCATCCCCGCCGGATCGAGGATCTCGTCGCCGCGGTAGCCGGTCTCGATCAGGAAGTGCCCGATGCCGCTCGCCTCCAGCAGGCGCCGGTTGACCTCGGTCGCGCCGAGCTCGGCGCGGCGGGCGAGGTAGATCTCGGGATCGGCGTGAAGGGCGAGGCCGAGCACCGGCGCGCAGTGCCGCAGGATCGCGAAGCCCACCTGGGAGTCGAACTGGGTCATCCACGGCGGGACCGGCCGATCCGACTCCGTGATCAGCTCTTCGAACTCCCGGCGGGCCGGGTCTCCGGCGAGCGCCCCGTGCGCGTGATGGTCTACCAGCGGCAGATCGTCGATCGCCCGGGCCAGGCCGTCCCCGGACGGCACGGCGGAAAGTCCATGATCCTGGTCAGTGGACATCGGCGATCCTCTCGCGGCGCTCCGTCTCGTCCAGCCCGTCGAGCGAGCGCGACCCCGCCCGCTTCACCGAAGGTAGGTGGAGAGCAGGTCGGGCGCGAGGAAGCCGCGCATGACCTGGCGGACTCCAGAGCGTCCAGCTCGCACCGCAGGCCGGTCGTGCGAGAACGCCTGCGGGCGAGGCCGGGCCCCGTCGAAGCGACCTGATCCTTCGACCACGCGGAAGACCACGAAGACCACGAAGACCACAAGGAACAGCGCGGCCCGCTCCCTGAGTGGGGGCGGGCCGCCTCTGTGTGAGCCGGATCAGTTGCCGTTGAGACGGTCGCCGCCGAGCCAGTACCAGTAACCGCACTTGGTCGGGTACTTGCTGTACCCGCCGATCTGGCAGACCTGGACCTGGACGCTCCGCAGGTCGGACCGCTGGACGCTGAAATCCCTGGAGCCACCGGACCCGCAGTACTTGTACGACTTGAAGCTGGGCGAGCTGTCGTCCACGTCGTCCAGGTCCTGGAAGCGGAACTTCACGTACGCGCATTTGCCGCCCTGGCGCTGGGTGCGGCTGTCGAGGTCCCACAGCTTGCCGGTGATGTTGATGCTGTTGGAGGTGTCGCTGTTCCAGTAGATGTCGATGTAGCCGTTGGTCTTGGCGAGACGGTTCCTCGACCAGTACGGGCCCCAGTAGGGGTTGTTGTCGGCGGAGGCGGAGGCCGTGCCGGTGGTGGAGGCGCTCGCGGCGGTCGAGATGGCCGGGATGCCGAGGGCGACGGTGGCGGTGACGGCGGCGAGAGCGAGGAGGTTGGGGACGGAGCGGCGCATTTCGGTTTCTCCACTTTGAGGACGATCCCCTGCGCGGGTGCTGCCGGGGTGGCACCTCAGTGATAGGCCCGCCCGCCTGCAACCCGCTTTCAGCGGCCGGCAGCCGCTTGTACGCCGCCTACAGACACCTGAACGCGCCAAGAACAGCGAGTACGCCGACCCGCCCGTTCAGGCGGGCGACGCGAGTTCTCCGGAAGATTCCCGCTCCCGATGTCAGCCGTTCTTGGTCAGGCCACGAATGGCACTTTCCTACGACCGAAATTGCTGATGGAGTGGACAGGGTGAGCAGGGGTCACAGGGCGGTCCCCCACACGGCCGACATCGCGCTGGAGGCGTGGGCGGACAGCCGGGAGGAGTGCCTGGCCGAAGCGGTGCTGGCACTGGTGGAGACCTTCGCCGACTTCGGCGAGGCGGTGCCGGACGACAGCGTCATGATCGCCTTGGCCGAGGAGACCGACGAAGAGCTTCTCGTCACGCTGCTCGACGAGGTGGTCTACCTGGTCGAGGTAGCCGGTCGGGTGGCGGTGGACGTGTCGGTCGACGAGCGAACGGGCGTTACCGAGGGGCAGGTCGAGATGCGCCTGGCGACTGTCCCGGTGGAGACGGTCGTCCAGGTCGGCGCGTTACCCAAGGCGGTCACGCTGCACGGGCTGCGGTTCGGCCGTGAGGCCGGGATGTGGCACGCCCACGTCGTGGTCGATGTCTAGATGATTGATGCCAACGGGTTTATCGCGGGGCGGTGCAAGACCGAAGGCCATGGTCGGCTACCAGGACGGCGCGCTCGTCGGCGTTGTGATGATCGGCCTGCCGTCCGCCGTGGCCCGCTACTACTCGGAGCTGATGCGGGCCTCGGCCGTTGCCTGATCTCCTGGTTCCCGCATCCGGATCGGGATCGTGGCCAGCAGTGACGTGCCCTCTCCCACGGGGCTCATGACGTCCATCGTCCCGCCGAGCGCCTCAACGCGGTCGCGGAGACCGATGAGCCCCGAGCCGCGGCGGGGATCGGCACCTCCGATCCCATCGTCGCGGACCGAGATCCGGACGCTCTCCTCCTCCAGATCGAGGTCGACGTGCGCCACGGAGGCGTGGGCGTGCTTGGCCACGTTGGTCAGGGCCTCGGACACGATGTAGTAGGCGGCCACCTCGACGCTCTCCGGCAGGCGCCGGTCGGCGCATACGCCGAGCTCGACCGGGACGGCGGAGCGCCGGGCGAGCATCTTCAGAGCCGGCCCGAGGCCGCCCTTGGAGAGGATCGCCGGATGGATGCCGCGCGAGAGCTCCCGCAGGTCTTCCACGACGCCTGTCAGGTCATGCACGATGTGGGACGCCTCTGCTCGCAGTTCCGCCAGCTCGTACGGCACGGCGGCCTCCATGGCCCGCAGTTCCAGCGCAAGCGAGACAAGGCGTTGCTGGGCTCCGTCGTGCAGATCGCGTTCGATGCGATGCCGGGCCTCGTCGGAGGCCGCGACGATGCGGGCGCGGGAGGCGGCGAGCTCGTCGCGAGCCTCGGCGTTGGAGATCGCGGTCACGACGAGTTCGGTAAGGTCCAGCATGCGCTCCTCCACGGTTTCGAGTTGAAACTCGGAAGTTCTGAAGGAAGCGATCATCACGCCCCACAGGCGTTCCCCCACGTTGATGGGGCTGCCGATCGTGGACGTGATTCCCCGCGTTCGTGCCCACGCAGCGATCTCTCCAGGCCTGTGGTCATAGCTCCTGATCCGCATTGACCGCCCGCTCTTCAGCACCAGCCCCGCAATGCTGTTCTCGTCCCGCGCCCAGCGCGAGCCCAGGGACAGCGTGTACTCAGGGCCACGATCGCTCCACGAGCCTGCCACGACGATCGCACCATCGGGCTCGTAGCGTCCTATCGCCGTGCAATTCGTCTCGAGGATGAGGCCCATCTCGCGAGCGACCGCGCCGAATATCTCCGATGGTGGGACCCCGCGTGCGACCAGCGTCGCGACACGTCGCAGTGCGGCCTGTCCCTGCGCCACCCGGCGGAGTTCGTCGCGGCTCTCCTCAAGGGCACGGCTGATGGCCTCACGATCGTGTGCCGCGCGCAGCAAGGCCTCCAGCGAAGGCACCACCCGGTCGTTCAGCCGTCGCATGGTCGCCTCCGGCAGGTCCGCGGGAACGACAAGGGTTCCAAGTGACGTGGCACCGTCGCGCAGCGGCAACGCCTTGTGGCGTTCGTCGCCGGCGACCGGCTCAAGCTCGATCGCCAGGAACGGCAGCCCCAGCATCTGGGCCAGGCGGCGGGAGACCGTCGGCAGCGCCGAGCGCAGATGTTCCGTACGCAGCAGGAGACGGGCCAGCCGGGCGTCGAGATCGGCCTCACGGTGGCGCTCAGCGGCCTCGATGCCCGCCGACCGCACCAGCGCCGTGCCCGAACTGACCAACAGCGCGACGCCGAGGAAGACGGAAAGCGGTATCCACGACCAGTTACTGATGAGGGTGAAGGTCCTGACGGGCTGGACGTGGAAATAGTCGAAGGCAACACCGCTGACCACCGCAGTCGCCGCACCCAGCCCCAGACCCCACACCATCGAGATCACCACGACGCCGAGCAGGTAGAGCACGCCGAGAGTGCTCCCGGGCGTGACGTCCGCGATCGGATAGTCCAGCAGGGTCTCTGCCACGATGAATACAACCCCGGTGACGATCCCCAGCAGGAGGGGTGGGTGCGCCGGGCGAAGCAGCAGCGACATCAGCCGTGCGCGCATACCCACCAAAATACTCCGATATCACACCGGCTGATTGCCACAGACCAGCAGGTCAGCTAACCGAGGGCACGGTCGAGAAGCACGTGCGCAGCATCGCGTCCAGGACGCGGCTACCCGAAACCGAAGACGTTCATCGAGCTATTGCGCCTGGCCCCCAAAGGTGAAGCCGAACGGGCCGGAGCGCGGTTGTTCAAGCCATTACGGCAGACCGGCAAGCGCCCAGCGTAACGTGGTCAGGCGCGGCCGGCCGCTGCCGTAGGCGGTCCGCTGATCCGGTGTCGAACCCGCCTTTCAGGGAAGCGGACCGGCATGGCCGGAATAACGCTGCGCAGCACCGCTTTCGGTGATCACGCCGTGATCCCTCGCGGTTACTCCCACGATGCCGGCGACGTCTCTCCGCCGCTGCAATGGTCCGGCGTGCCGCCCGAGACGGCCGAGCTGGCACTGGTGTGCGAGGACCCGGACGCCCCCGGCGGCACGTTCACTCACTGGCTGGTCGCCGGCATCCCGCCCGAAAGCGACCATCTGGACGCCGGCGCCAAACTGGGCGAACATCTCGTAGGCCGTAACGACTTCGGCCGGCAGGGATTTGGCGGACCTCATCCACCGGTGGGCGACGCCCCGCACCGGTACTTCTTCCGCCTCTACGCGCTATCCGCACCGCCCGGCCTCTCCGACGGTTTCTCCGCCCGGGACCTCCGCCGCGCGGTCGAGGGACGCGTCCTGGCATCGGGAACGCTGGTCGGCACGTACGCCCGCTGACCGCCGCTGATGTGACCTCGTGTGACCTCGCGCCGGACCAGCGGCCGGCGGGCGGCATCAGCCCGGACACGAACTCGGCCAGAGCGGATACCGTCCTCTGCGGCGACCGACTCGAAGCCTCGGCTGTCGATTCGACCTGCCAGGGCTGCGCTCGTCGCCTTGCTCTGTTCCGATCAGTCGAGCGCGTACACGCGGTGGACGAACTCGGCGAGCTTGGTGTCGGACAGTTCCTTGGCGAGGTCGGCTTCGCTGATCATGCCGAGGAGGCGGTGCCTTTCGATCACAGGCAACCGCTTGATGTGATGCTCCTCCATCGTGAACAGGGCCTCTTCGACGCTGGCGTCGGCGTCCACCCACACCAGGCCACGAGCCAGCTCACCGGCGGTGGTCTGGTCGATGTCCTTGCCCTCGGCGCAGCACGTGACCACGATGTCGCGGTCAGTAATGATCCCCTTGAGCCGGTCGTCGTCCCCGCAGATCGGCAGCGCGCCCACTCCCAGGTCACGCATCATCTGTGAGGCGGTACGCAGGCTGTCGTGCTCGCCGATGCACTGAACCCCCTCGTGCATCACGTCGCGGGCCTTCTTCCCGGTTTCCTGTGTGCTCATCGTGAACCCCCGAAAGCGTCGATGCGCTCATTTCGTCCAGGTTCCTCTACCCCGACAGGACGGCAGAAGCGCGGCGCGGCACCGGAGCTTTCGCTGTTCCATGTGCAGGAGATACGGCAGATACGTACTACCTCGTGACTCCTCCGATCCCTGAAGGAAGCGGCTTCTCGCTGATATTCCAGCTGCACTTATCGATCTTTGAGTTGTCGTCGCCGGCAGTGGCGTCGTCGGCGTCGGCGTCGGCGTCGGCGTTGGCGTTGGCGTTGGCGTCGGCGTTGGCGTTGGCAAGATCATGGCCAGCGTCATGTACCGGTACCAGTGCTGGATAAAGCCGGACCTGACAAGGGGTTGGTAGTCGCGGTCGGGGTCGTGCATCAGCTCTGGACGGATCTCCAGGACTCCACAGTCGCTTCGGCGATGATTTCGATGCGGCGTCCGTATGCCATATGCCCATCGGACACAAAGCTGCCGTCCCTGAACGGCAACCCGCAGAACGTGGCGCGGAAGTGCCCGGGGGGTTCCGCCCGGCGGGAGCGGCTCGTACGCCGCCAATGGCGCCATGTCGTAGCCCGACCGTGCCCCGTGCTTGTTCCGCGCCACCTGATGAGCTGTCACGCGAAGCGCGCCCAGCCTTTCCGCCGCCGCGCCCAGCCCTTCCGATCCCACCCACGGGTCGACGCCCGACCCGCGTAGGGCGTCACCTGCCGTTGGCGTTGGCCTGTACGACGATCAGTGCGATTAGGGCGACGATCGCCAGAGCCGCGAGGACGGCGGCGAGGATCCTGGCGACGCTGTACGGCCGCTGCCCGATGACCTCACCGGTGCTGGCGTTCACCATCACCTGCCAGGTCTTGCCGCCGTGCAGGTAGCTGAGGAACCAGACCGGCAGCAGCACCAGTTTGTAGGTGAGGCCGAAGTACCGTGTGGTGACCGAGCGCACCCGCTGCTCGTCACCGCCGATGTCGTGGCGGCAGTCGGACTCGATGACCGTAGCCATGCGTTCCTTGGCGAGTTCGAGGCCGTCCTCCGGCTCGATGTCGTAGCGCACGGTCTGGAAGCCCGCCAGGTACCTCCCCTGGTACGGAACCGCCTGGTCCAGGAGCCACGGGGCGAGTTTGTCCAGCCGCTCGGAGGCGACCCGGCTCGTTCCGGGGACGAGCACGTCGTCGAAGGCGCGTGACACCGTGCCGGAGGCGTGCGACCAGCGGGTCCGCATCACCTGACGGGTCTCCGTGCGGGTCGAGCCGTTCTCCGTGACGGTGTAGGTCTCGGTCTCCCAGTAGTGGTCGCCCCGCTGGCCGGTGTAGTCGGAGACCGTACGGGCGTCGTACGTCCAGTACGGCAGGTAGCTCCCTTTGAACGTCTCCGCCTCTGTCACCTTCTTGAGGCTGGAGGGGGCGAACCAGCGGGAGGACGTCCACGTGCGCAGCGCGGCGCGGGCGCCGTCCCGGTCGATGCCGAAAGGGAGAATCGCCTCGGGCACGATCCGCTCGGTGGACGCGTCGGTCACCAGTGGTGTGCCGCAGAACTGGCACCGTTCGGACAGCGTGTCGCTCTCCGTGCGCGCCCGGCAACCTGGGCAGACGAACGCATGCGCCGCACCGGCGACTGCCCTCGGCTTGCGCGGCATCTGGGCCAGCTCGGCGTAGTCGTGCTCCCGCACTCCCCGCCCTGCCGGCGCGATCGGCTGTTCCTGCTTGCAGTACGGGCAGCGCATGGAGCTGGTGCCCGGGGCGTACTCCAGACTGGCGCCGCAGGACTGGCAGGGGTAGGAGCGGGACGCGATCTCCGCGCCGGCGCCGTTCGGGTCGGACACGACCGGTCCTCCGGAGGGACGGATAGGGGGAAGGGGACGCGGCGCTCAGACCTGCGGCGGCAGGGGCGGCGGAACGCTGGACATCAGCGGGGACAGCTCGGGCACCTGGTCGGCCGGGAGCCAGGCGGGCATGCCCACACGCCAGACCAGGCTGGCGCGGGTCAGCTCACCAGTACCCACGAGCCCGGGCAGCGCGGCCGGGTCGTAGGGCCCCTGCTGCCGGCCACCGACGGCCACGTACCACTGCTCCTGCGGGGGAAGCGGCGGCGGGCCGCCCGCCGCGCCGGGCGGAGGGGCCGGGACCGCCTGCGGGGCCAGCCCGGCGGCGAGGCGCTGCCCGACGGCCATCCCCATGCCCAGGCCGATGCCCTCGCCCGCGCCACCGGGGTTGCGGGCGGCGTCACCGATCGCGTTCGCGGTCTGGAACCGGGTGTACTGGTCGAGGTCGCCCACGATCCCCATCCGGGCGCGCGTGTCGATCGCCGCCTCGACCTCCGGGGGCAGGGAGATGTTCTCGATGATGAACGTGGGCACCGCCACGCCGACAGGGGCCAGCTCCTCGCTGAGGATGCCCGCCAAACGCGCGCCCAGCGCGTCCTGGTGTCCCGCCAGGTCGAGAACGGGGACGTTCGCGGTGGCCAGCGCGTTCGCCAGCCGTCCCACGATCAGCTGCCGCAGGTACTCCTGTACCTCCTCGGTGCGGAACTGCGGGTCCGTTCCCGCCAGCTCGCGCAGGAGGGCGGCGGCGTCCGTGATCCGGGTCGCGAACGCGCCGAACGCCCGCAACCGCACCATGCCGAACTCCGCGTCGCGGACGATGACGGGATTCTGCGTGCCCCACTTCAGGTCGGTGAACAGGCGGGTGTTCACGAAGTAGACCTCGGCCTTGAACGGCGAGTGGAAGCCGTACTTCCACCCCTTCAGCGTCGCCAGCAGCGGCAGGTTCTGCGTCTCCAGGACGTAGGTGCCGGGGGTGAACACGTCGGCGATGCGGCCTTCGTTGACGAAGACGGCCGTCTGGGACTCCCGGACCACCAGCCGGGCACCCATCTTGATCTCGTTCTCGTAGCGCGGGAAGCGCCAGACGATGGTGTCTCTGCTGTCGTCCGTCCACTCGACGATGTCGATGAACTCACCGCGGATGCGGTCCATCAAGCCCACGTTTCCCCGCCGTCCCCACTCCCCGTACGTCAGTGCCGAACGGCCCGTGCGCGGCACCGCCGATGACGATAACAAGCCCGGCAATCAACGACCAGACCCAGATCTACTGGAACAATGCCGCCTATCTGGAGCTTCACGCCGTCCGTACGGCAGGCCACCCGACGTGCCGAAGATCTCGCACCTCGAGTTACCGCGAAACGAGCAGGCGCGTTCACGGCTCGCAGAGAGGCCGTCACGGACGGCGCGTGTGCTCAGGCGATTGGCCTCGTGAATTCGCGAGCTGACCTCAGTGGCGGGCACGATGCACAAGGTGGCCCGGGCCGAGCCGGTGATCGGAACGGTCGCCTCCACGGTGACAGCGTGGCGGGCCTTCGACAAGCTCGACGACACAGCCCTGGCCAAGGTCGCCCAGGCTCGGGCGGCGCACCGCCGTCTGATCTGGCAGCACCTGGCCACCCGACCGCAGGGCTTCCCGCAGGTGCAGGTGGCCGGGCAGGTCTGGGACGGGTGGCTGGTCATCGACGTCGACGCGACGCTGGTGGCGTGCCACTCCGGCAAGCAAGGCGCGGCACCGACCTACAAAAAGCACATCTTCGGTCTGCACCCGATCGTGGTCACCGTCGCGAACACCGGCGAGATCTTGACCATCTACCTGCGGAAAGGTAACTCTGGATCCAACACCGCCGCCGACCACATCACGGTATTGCGTGCGGCTGTCGCCCAGATCCCGGCCCGCTACCGCAAGAACATCATCTTCCGCTGCGACGGCGCCGGAGCCACCAAGGACCTGCTGAACTGGATCACCTCCGAAGCCGCCGAACGCGGCTGCGACTGGCGCTACAGCGTGGGCTTCGATGTCACCCAACCCTGGCCGGCGGCCGGCCACCCGGCATGCGGGTGAACGCCCGGACCGAACCGCTCCACCCCAAACACCGCAAGAAGGCCAGCGAGGTGAAGAAGAAATGCGGGCAACGCTTCCAGGCCGTCGCCCACGACCTGCCCGGACGCCACTACCCGCGACTGGATGCTTTCCACCGCAACCACGCCGGGGTCCAAGACGCGATCAAGGACAGCAAGAGCCTCGGGCTGCGCGCCTTCCCCTTCTATGCCTCCGCCGCCAACCAAGCCTGGTGCCTGGCCGTCATACTTGCCGCCGACCTGCTGACCTGGCTGCGGCTGCTGGCCCTCGACCACCATTCTGAGCTGCGCAAAGCCAGCCCGGCCCGGCTCCGCCACGCCCTGCTGACCGTCCCCGCCCGCCTGGTACGGCGCGCCCGCCAACGCCTCATCCGACTCCCCGACGACCACCCCCATCACGGCGACCTGATCATCGCCTGGAACACGATCCGCATGCTCGGGCTCGCCATCGCACCTCCCTGACCGAACCCCGGACTGTCCCGACGAGATGAAAGGCCCCGAGGACTCGGCCCGCCAGGGGAAACCAAGGGCTCCACCCGGCGACCACCGGGCCTTCACCATGCCCTGAACCCAGATTGATCGCGAAAGATCCGGGCTGGCTCCACGACGGCCGAGGGATCGCTTCCGAAAATGCTCTAGCCACCTCATCTAGGATGATATTTCCGGTAGGCGGCCGGGCCGTGCCGCTCCATCGTGGGACGGCCCATACCAAAGCCGGGTTCCGGCTATCCAAAATGACGCAGGGTAACGATAATCAGCGATGATACATCGCCGACGGTTGCGGCGATCTTCGAGGCCGCACGCTCTTCAGGATAGATGTTGTCACCGTTTCCCCATTCTTGAATGAATGCGGAAAGAAATTGCACATCGGCCACCGTCTGATATTTATCAGACCTCAGGTGCCACCTACCCGACGTCGCACTCTCTAGCTCCCAACCGGACTCGCGCATCCGGGATATCTGCTCACGAACGGCCGCTTCCGCACCGCCGCGGCCGCGATCTATCACGACATATTCATACTCAAAGAGTGGATTGCTGGCATTGGAAAGCTCTTGTACGGCAACAGCAATTCTGCCACCACGAGCCAGATTCTCTCGAATATCGTCACTAACCATCACTGGAGCACGGTGATTGACGAACCAGACTCCGGCAGCCAGCACGCCAGCGACCAGAACGACAGGGACCAACAGGAAGTAGTACCTCGACGCCCGCTTCACGCCTGATCCATTTCTTGTCGGGTGGCCCCGAGGGATTTCACCTCGGGGCTCCCACAGATCCCGGCGTGAACCTCTCGGTTCACCGGGCTCCTGTCACTCTGGTCACCAGGCGTGCGGGACCGAAGGTGTCCATGGCCA
>NZ_BSSE01000045.1 GCF_030268965.1 Microtetraspora sp. NBRC 16547
GGGAGACCGAGGGCCTAACCCGGCGACCACCGGGCCTTCTGCATGCCCGAACCCGGAACTCTGCACCCAGCACCCTGATCAACACGACCCCAGGAAGGCTTGATCATGATCGTGAAAGATCTGGGCCAACGCCGCGCCGCACGCCACAGCACTCGCCGTCCGTGGGCCACGCCGTCGCTCATGGCCGCTTCGACCACCGGCCCAACCGCTACGCGGCCCCTATGGGGTCCTTCGGACTGCGCCGGCCGCTCCGCTCCTACGTCACACCGGCGTGTATGGCTCAAAAGTGTCGGCGAAAAAGGCAACCACTAAGAGAGCCAAGAACTGCACCAAGGCGAGGTCTCGGCGGCGACGCCACCACGTCACAGCGATACTCACCACCAGAACCGAGGCCACAACTCCGTAGGAGGTAGAGGCAACGGTGGAAACAAAGTTCATTTCCCCCAGCCACTCCGCAGGAGTCGGATCACCACCCCAGCACCAGACGCTGGCCCCATCGCACAGAACCCCTCGGTTCTTGGTCCGCTGTATGACCCACTCTGCCAGCCGCAGAAGGAAGCCGTCTATGACCACGAGCGCGACAGCGGGCACGATCCGCCGGCGAACTGAGATCCTGCCCGTTTCTTGATCATGCACTTATCGATCGTACGAAAGATAAGCCTCCGGCGGGGGCACTCCGGCGCCGGGATGATCGCGGCTCACAGACTGAGGTCGTAGGTGGCTGGGGTAGATGCGCGATGCGCATGGGAAAGAGCAGGCCAGGCGTTTGATCGTTGTGCCATTAGCGTGCCATTAATCACAGAGAATGCCCATGCATCACCGCTGATCAACCCAATTCTGTCTGGGGCGATGGCAGGAGGGATCCGCAGGCTCCACCTCGGCCAGCTGCGGATCGTCGGTCAGGGGCGCACCGGGCGTTCGAAGAAGGTCTCCAGGACGACGATCGCCTGGGTGCCCGTCACTCCCTGGATGCCGTAGATCCGCCGCAGCACGTCCTGGAGCTGCTCGGTGGTCGCCGTACGCACCTTGACGAGCACCGACGCCTCCCCCGCGATCACGTGCGCCTCCATGATCTCCGGGATCCCCGCGAAGGCGCCCCCAGACTCCCCCATCCACGCGTCGGCGCCGACCATCACGTACGCCAGCACCGGCCGGTCCAGCGCTACGGGATCCACCTCGACCGTGGTCGCCCGGATGACCCCGCGCTCGCGCAGCTTGCGCACCCGCTCGTGCACCGCCCCGACCGAAAGCTCGACCGCCCGCCCCAGCGCCGCGTAGGACTGCGCGGCGTCGCGCTGCAGCTCGGTCACGAGCGCGCGATCAATGTCGTCCAACTGAACCCCGTTTGGCATAATGCAAATATTACCGAAGGAGGTTCAGTCATGGAACGATTCCGGGCCGAATTTGAGGTGCTCGACGAGCGTTTCGGCTACGACGGCGGCGACAACTACGTGGAGGTGCTCCACAGCGGCAGCCGCAAGACCGAGGGGCCCGTCTACTTCCCCGCGGGGCGCTACCTGGTCTGGAGCGACATCCCCAACGACCGGCTGCTGCGCTGGGACGAGACCACCGGCGCCGTCGGCGTCTTCCGCACCCCGTCGGGCAACGCCAATGGCAACACCATCGACCTCGAGGGCCGGCTGATCACCTGCGAACAGGGCGCCAGGCGGGTCACCAGGACCGAGCACGACGGCACCGTCACCGTCCTCGCCGACAACTACCAGGGCAAGCGCCTCAACAGCCCCAACGATGTGGTGGTCCGCTCGGACGGCACGATCTGGTTCACCGACCCGCGCTACGGCATCACCGGCTACTACGAGGGCAGCCCGGCCGAGAGCGAGATCGGCGGCGACCACGTCTACCGCCTCGACCCCGCCTCCGGCGAGCTGTCGATCGTGGCCGACGACTTCGTCCGGCCGAACGGCCTGGCCTTCTCGCCGGACGAGTCGCTGCTGTACATCGTGGACACCCGCAAGCGGCACCTGAGGGTGTTCGAAGTGACCGCGGAGGGGACTCTGGTGGGCGGCAAGGTCTTCGCCGAGGCCTGGTTCGACGGGATCCGCCTCGACTGCTACGGCCGGGTGTGGGCGGCGGCCATGGAGGGCCTCCACTGCTACGCCCCCGACGGCACCCTGATCGCCCGCCTCCGCCTCCCCGAGTCGGCCTCGAACCTCACCTTCGGCGGCCCCAAGCGCAACAACCTGTTCATCACGGGCTCGGGCGGCGACCTGTACTCGATCCGGGTGACCTTCGCCGGGGCCAGGTGAACCACCGCTCGCGGAGCTTCTTCAATCCAGCGCGGGGTGCTTGATCCGGGAAGAAACGCACGGCGACAGATCAGGGCAGGTGGCCCCGAGAGGGACTGGAGGCCCAAACCAGGCCCAGGTGAGGGATGGCTTCCTCCGCCTGGGCATTGATCTTTAACAAGCATCGCGCCCGCTCGGCAGTGAACTGAGGCAGCGAGGTGAACCGCGCCGCTCAAGGAGTGCCGAAGCACAGAGCATCCTCCTGGAATCGCTCTGGAGCAGTCCACGAAGGTGCGAAGATCTGGCCTTGCCGTCTCTGCGGATCTCCCCTCTCTCCTCCCCATCAGGCTCCGGGTGATCTCCGTCGTGGGACGCCGTCACCGCGGCGGACTGCGAACCGCCCCTAGTGGAAAATCACCGCGCAGCCAGTGGCGATGCTGGCCCGGCACGTCTCATGCAGGGCGAGCCACACCACGGATTCGATCGTGAACGGTGCGTCCTCCGGCAGTGTGAACACTCGGGAGGCTTCGGCATCGGACAGGGATCCGTCCTTCTCGAGCTGGATGCCGATCACCGGAGCGCACTCGCGCAACTCCGCCAGAAGACGGTGACTTGACCCGACCATCCCGCCCCCCGAGATCCCTGCGTCGTCAGGCAGGAAGAGCGGGTCGCAGAAGTCGACCGGAACGTAGTAGCCGTCGCAGTCGGAGTGGCAGAGCAGATGCGAGTAGAGATCAAGGGTCTCGTCTTTGACCTTGTAGTCGTCCCGGGAGAGTTCTTCCTGGCTGGAGATCGGCGTCACCGGCTCCTCCCTCTTCACGAGGGCGAAAACTCTGCGCAGATAGTGCAGGTACCCGTAGGGGAACGAATCCACATGGCTGCGCATGAAGGGCGGCGTGCTCTCCGGCCCGCGCCAGACCGGTTCCTCCGGCTGACGCCATGTCACCCCCTCCTGCATCAGGGCCGCACTCAGCCTGTCCATCTCCGCGCGGTAGTGCGTGATGCCTTCTTCGTCGCTCGCCCACGACTCGATTGCTACAGATATGCCAAGACCCATGCGGTAGAAGGTAGCTCTCCCATGCGAGCCGTACGTGAACCGCCCTGAGTCCGCCTTCGGCGGGCGGGAGCAGTAGTCAATACCTGTGGATCAAGATCTTCTAGTACTCCAGCCGTAGATCGTGATCTGGCTGGTGAGGGCATCCAGAGGCGGGTGAACCGTCCGGAGGCGGTTCACGTCGACGAGATCGGCTATGCCGCCGGGGGCATCCGCTCCTTCTCCCATCCTCGAGTCCACGGGGCCGAAGGGTGGTGAAACTCCAGGGAGGGTAGCCCCTCCAACCAGGACGTCTCGGATATCGTCCAGAACATCGCGCTGATGGGCACGGAGAAGAAGCAGGGGTGGCAGTGTGACGGCGCTCGAAGGCGTCTTCCTGGTCTTCGGCCTGGCCTGCCTGACGGGCTGCGTGCTGAGCGTCAGCCGGGCGCTGGTTGTGATCCGGCTGGTGTTGCGTGGTGAGCGGACCCAGGGATGGTGCGCGCGGCGCGCGTACCGCCGAGACGGCAGGAGCTACAGCCACCCTGAGTTCACCTTCGCCTTCCGCACCCCCGACGGCGAGTTGGTCGAGTTCAAGGACCGGCCGGGCGCCTTCGGGTACGAGGAAGGCGCATCGGTCCGGGTCTGCTACGACCCCGCGCGCCCGCGCAAGCGGGCCACCATCGCGGGCCCCGACACGTGGGGGCCGGTGTACGTACGGCTCCTGTTCTGCGTGCCGTTGGGGATCCTGTCGTTCGTGCCCTTGTACAGCCTGGCCCTGCACTGGGGCCTTTTCAGGGGGCACTAAGGGTCCTGTGGGGTCTCCCGCGGGCGGCGCCGAGTGGTGGTCGGCGCAGCGAGGCGGTGTGATCTTTTCCCGTCGCCCATATAGATCAGCGTATCGATCATGCAAGTGCGCGCGTCAGGCGTCCCGGATTCCAGTGGGAGCCACCTTGGGAGCCACTCGAACGGACGATCATGGACTGAGTCGAACGAACCTGAACGGAGGGACGACTGCACCGGCGCCGCGAACGATCCCGGACGACCTTGGAGATCGTTTGGGGACCTACGGATCAGAAGGTGCGTGCCCGATGCCTTGTTGAGCTGCTCTCTGGCGAGGCTGTCGAGCCGTTCCGCCACCTGCCGCTCGTTGGGGCCGCGCCGACAGACCATCGCCGCAAGGGTGCTGGCGGCCCGGTCGGATTCGTGTAGGGCGCCCTCAAGCCGACTGTGGCGCGTGTCACATCGATCTCATGTCACGTACAGGCAGGCAGCTTGCATCTCGTGGTCGTCAGCACGACGAGAAAGGCGCAGACGATGAGCACACAGCACGGCATGGCGGCCACGCACCGCGTTCTGATTCTGGGGGCGGGGTACGCGGGCATGTCCACAGCGATCCAGCTCGCGGCTCGGGTCAAGCGGCGCAAGGACGTGCAGGTAACGCTGGTGAATGCCCAGGAGCGGTTCACCGAGCGGCTCCGGCTGCACATGACCGCGACCGGACAGCAACTCGCCGAGATGAGCATCCCGGAGCTGCTTGAGGGCACGGGTGCGGAGTTTGTGCGCGGCTGGGTGACGGCTGTGGATGCGAACGCGAAGATCGTGCGGATCGACGACAACCAGGTGCTGCACTACGACACACTGGTGTACGGCCTGGGCGGCATGGCCGACACGGAGGCGGTGCCGGGCGTTGAGGACCACGCGTACACACTCAACAGCGCCCAGGACGCCGAGTTGCTGGCCGACCGGCTGGCTCGGCTCGGCCGCGGCACAGTCGTGGTCGGTGGCAGCGGGTTGACCGGCATCGAGTCGGCCGCGGAGATCGCCGAGCAGCACCCGGAGCTGAACGTCGTGCTTCTGGGCCGGCAGGAACCCGGTGCAGCCATGAACCCCAAGGCCAAGGCGTATCTGCAGGCCGCGCTCGAGCGCCTGGATATCCGCGTGCGCAGCGGGATCGAAGTGGTGAAGGTGCTGCCCGATTCGGTCGAGCTGGCGGGTGGTGAGACCATTGCCGCCGATGTCGTCCTGTGGACGAGCGGTACGCGGGTATCGCCGCTGGCGGCCGTCGCGGGTCTGACCGTCGACGAGCGCGGCCGCATCGTCACCGACGCCGCGCTGCGGTCGGTCTCGCACCCGGAGGTGTACGCCGTGGGTGATGCGGCCGCGATCCGCCAAGGCTACGGCGTCATGCACGGCACCTGCCAGGGCGGCATGCCGACCGGTGTGCATGCCGCGGTGTCGATCGTCCGCGCGCTGAACGGCAAACAGCCCAAGCCGTTCCGCTTCGGCTACTACCACACGCCGGTGAGCCTGGGACGGCATGACGCGGTCGTTCAGTTCACCCACCCTGACGACAGCCCTCGACGGGTGTATCTAACCGGCCGCACGGCGGCACGGTATAAGGAGACGGTGACTGCTTCGCCGTGGCCGACCTACGGCCGCATGAAGAAGATGCCCGCCTCGGGCGCGTTCTGGCCCCACGGCGGCCGCTTCACCCGTATCCGGGGGGTGCGGTGACGCACCCGTCCCCGGAGCACGACCAGCAGGTGTTCAACCAGCATCGCAACCTGCTGTTCTCAGTGGCCTACCGCATTCTCGGCACCGTGGCAGACGCCGAGGATGCGGTTCAGGACGCCTGGATCAAATGGTCGGCCACCGGCCGCTCGCAGGTGGCCGACCCCAAGGCATATCTGGCGCGGATCGTGTCGAATCTGGCGCTGGAACGGCTGCGGTCGACCCGGCACCAGCGCGAGACATATGTGGGGCCGTGGCTTCCGGAGCCCATTCTCACCAGTGGCGACACCGCCGACGACCTCACGAACGCCGAGTCGGTATCGATGGCGATGCTGGTGGTGCTGGAAACGCTGAGCCCGCTCGAGCGCGCGGTGTTCGTGCTGAGGGAGGTCTTCGACTTCAGCCATGCCGAAATCGCGGAGGCGGTGGAGCGTTCTGAGGCCGCGGTGCGCCAGGCGGCGCACCGCGCTCGCGAGCACGTGCGGGCCCGGCGGCCACGCTTCACCGTGGACCGGTCGCGGCAGCGCGACGTCACCGGGCGGTTCCTTGCCGCCGCGACCGGAGGTGACATCAACACCCTTATGGAACTGCTGTCCCCGGACGTCACACTGTGGACCGACGGCGGCGGCAAGGTCCGCCAGGCCCTGCGTCCAGTCGTGGGCGCACAAACGGTGGCCGCCTGGTTCGCAGCCATCGGCAAGGTCACCTACCAGGGCGTCGAGCCTGCCGACATGAATGCCGAACTGGTCGAGATCAACGGCGGCCCCGGCATGGTGTTCAGCGGCTCGGGCCGCGTGATCGCCACTGTCACCTTCGACTTCGACGCTGACGGCCGCATCACCGCCATCCACAACGTCGCCAACCCCGACAAACTCCAGGCCATTACCGACAGAACCACTCGCGACGTCGGCATGCCCTGAGATCTGCGCGGGACCCACCCTCGGTACCGCTGGCCGGCCTGTGTCCTCCGAACGCACGGCATCAGCGGGAGGCGTTCAGCTTTTCGTACATCTCCTTGCAGTTGGGCGTGGTGACGTCGTTGGGTGCACACAGTTCGACGCTGAGAAAGAAATCGACGGTTCGCCGCTCACCTGCGGAGATGTAGATGAGGCGGATACCTTCCGCGCGAGCGGTGGCATCGCTGTCCTTGGTGTACTGCAGGCCGAGTTCCGTGCGGGGCCACCCTTGACCCGGGTCTTCGCCGGGCCTGGAACACGTCCTGGTGACGGCCGGGCTCTGCGCGGGGAAACCGAGCGAGGTCAGCGGCTCGTTGGCGTTGCCCAGCATCGGGTGGTCGGCGCTTTGGAGGCGAGAGGAGAAGGCCGCCAGGCGGATGTCGCCGTCCGGGTGGATCAGTTCGGCTTTCTCGATGCGCACAGCACCGGGCCGGTCCAGGCACATGACCCAGCCACCCAGCGAGTAGGGCTGGTGGGCGATGGTATTGGGAAGGGTGACGCCGGCAGCGCCGGTCTCGCCGGTCTCGCCGGTTTGCAGATTCCCCCCGATTGACAGCTGCGGGCCCCCACTCGCGCAGCCGGCGATGGCCATGATCGCGGTCATTGCAGTCGGCAAAGCGACGCGAGTGCGAGCACGCATAGGGAGTTACCTCGTTCCCGGATAGACGGTGGCGATCAGGACTTATTGGTCCTTGAGTCTTTATCCGCAGACCCCCGTGATGGATCGTGATCGCCGGATCGAAGGCGCGGGCGGTCTTGTGGGCGGAGTCCGCCCCACAAGGTAGTGAAGCGCCTGGTGGAAGTGGCGTTGCGAACGATCAACTCCGGAATCAGAGGCATCATCGGCCTTCTAGTGTCACATCACCGCCATCACGTCCCAGAACTGGACAACAGGTGGATTGTCGTGCTGGTGGGCGAGGCGCGCCGAACTTGCGATCGAACTTGCGGACCGAATCTTTCCGAGGCGCTGGCTGATGTCGGGATGCCGACGGTCCACTGCCTGCCGCCGCGAGCTCCTCCATCCGGGCAGGTTCACCTGCATGGCCGGGATTCCCGGGACGCTAACTGACGCGCCAGAGCGCCCCGCGGAAGCTCCCTCTCGAGAAGATCGAACCCAGCGCGTAGATCTCGTGGCCATTGGCCACCAGGTCTGTGACGTTCTGCTCCGCACCTTCGTCAGCAGGCAGGCGCTCCCTGGTCCAGCGCCCGCTGCTGAAGTGCCAGAGCGTCGAATCGGTGCCGAGATAGCGGGACGTCACCGCCCAGAACCCGCCGTTCCCATCCGGCACTGCCTCCACGAAGTTATCGTTGAAGTTCTCCCGGTGGAAGGGACCCCACATGCAGGTCCATTTCCCCTGCGCGTAGCGCAGCGCCACCATCCGTCCGGCATCGGTGTCCTCGTCTACGTCCACGTAGTGAGCGCCGAACGTCGCCGCCCCGAGCACCCATGTCTCGTCCTTGCCGAGGACCACGACGGCCTGTGGATCGAAGCCGCCGCCTCCATGGGCGGCCTCCTTCGCGTCGATCTCCAGACCGAACTCCACCATTTGCGACACGCCATTACGCACCCGCACGACCTTGGATTCATCTTCGGGCACGGCCCAGGTTTCCTCGCGCGGGCCGAACAGCCGGTACTCGGCGATCATCCCGCCATACCGGATGCCGGGGGGCAGGTCCAGCCGTTCCCAGCTCGTACCGTCCCAGCGGACAGCGGTGGCGCCGGAGCTCACCCAGCCGTCGTGCGCGGTGACAGGGCGATCCTCCTTCCCGCCGCCCGGCACGGTCAGCGTCAGCTCCTGCCACCCGTCGCCCTCGCGCACGCCCCCCTTCCATGTCCCTTCCTTCGGCTCGACCGCCCAGATCTTGCCGTCGGGACCTGTCGCCAGGGCCTTGACCGTCTTCACTCCGGGCGGCATCGCTACCCGCTCCCAGCGGCCGTCTTTCCATCGCACCGGTGTCCCGGCGTGCTCCCCTGCGTCGTACAGCGCCCACAACGCCCCGTCTGAGGCCATAGCGCCGCCAAAGAAGCCGTAGTAAGAGAAGACGGCGTCCTGCTCCTCATCGGTTACGGAGAGTAGCTTCCAGCTCGACCGGACAGAGGCCGCCTTGAATTCGTCAGCAGTGCGAGCCGGCTCGGGGCAGTCCTTCCGGGAGACGACGATCTTCTCCCCCGCACTCTTGCCAGCGGGCGATAGCACGGGCGCAACAGCCTTGGTGGGCTTGCTCGCCGGATCGCCCACGCCTGCCGCGCATCCTGCTGAGATCAGCGCGAGCGTGACCGCCGCCATCGTCCCCCGCCGCCGCATGAACGTTATGTCACGGTTTGAGGAGACTATCTAGTTAGTACGGCTGCTGGTGATCACCGAGCCATTAGCGGGCCATTAAGGGCGGTCAACAGGGGGCAGTCACGGTCACTCGCGGTCGGCCCCTTGCCCAGGCCGAGGCTGTAATGCCTGAAGATCAGGACGATTTGCAAGCAGGATGTCAGGAATTCGAATCTCCTAGGCTCCACTCATACGCAAGCCCAGATGAGGTCATGGTAGGCGGCCTGTCCGGCGTCGCCTTCCTCTCACCACCTCGACGAGGCAGTAATGGCCATCGCAAGCTATTTCACGAACTCCCGCGCACCGCGCAACCTCGTCCCCAGATGCCGCCGAGTCAGACCGCAGTCCAACCGCACATCGATCGGCCCAGGCAAGTCGGTGTCGGCACGCCGGCCAAACGGCAGCAGCGCTGGATCGAATCCATCACGCTGCGCGATAAGACACCCAAGCTCATATCGACTTACCGCATCTGCCCCGGCTATGTGATGGATCCCCGCGCGATCAGAGTTCGCGAGCTCCAAGAGGGCTGCTGCCAGATCACAGACATGCACTGGGCAGCGCACGTCATCCGTGAACAACATCCCGTGCATGCCGCCTGCGGCCAGCGAGTGCACCGAGCCTTCATGTGGAGAGCCGCCGTCACCGATGATCAGAGACGTCCGTGCGATCACGGCCGCGGGATTGATCACCTGCACAGCCGCCTCTGCGGCCGCCTTCGCAGCTCCGTACGGAGTGACCGGATCGGGGACACAGTCCTCGGCATAGGTAATCGCCTCACCTGAAAAGACAGCATCGCTGGACACGTGCACCAAACGTCCGCCATTCTCGGCGGTTGCGATGGCCACGTGAGCGGCACCAACGGCCGTCGTCACCCAGTCCGATTGGCGGAAGGCCGCGTTGATGACGATGTCAGGGCTGAACGCGCCGATCAGGTCGACCACGGCCGTACGGTCACGAACATCAAGCGGCAGCCAGTTGACTCCCGCTGCCGTTCCCGGCCGAGTCAGATAGGTCGCAGCCACGACATGGCCATCCATTGCAGACTGCTGCACGAGTTCGTTGCCGAGAAAGCCGCTGCCGCCCACGATGAGGATTCTCATGGGCGGTGACCGTAGTGGATCGATCAGCCCAGAGCCCCGGTCGCCCGCTGCCGCAAACCCATGCTTCCGCGCCACTTCTGTGACGCCATGACCGGCGATGCCAGCCGGCCGTTAACGGGCCATTAACCAGGGGTACGAGGGGTGACCGCGGTTACTCGCGATCGTCCCGAAGCCCAGCTCAGCCGCCCTGCGAGCGATGATCCATGCACTTCCCAAGCTGACAGCTCGGGTTCGATTCCCGTCATCCGTGCGAAGCACAAAGGCCCAGGTCGGGGACGGCTTCCCGACCCGGGCCTTGATCGTTTCTACGGTCTGCTCGATCTCCCGTGCCTGGCCCGTCTTTTACCCTTCGGCGTCCTGGGGGTACCAGCGCAGTTCGACGGTGTTGCCGTCCGGGTCCTGCACATAGATCGAGGTTGCCTCGCCGCGCGCGCCGAACCGGCCCACCGGACCTTCGAGGAGGGTGAAGACGCCCGATTCGATGACCTCTTGCCAATCCAGCGGTTCCACAACCAAGCAGATATGGTCGATGTTCGACTCGCCCCGAGGGCGGCGGACCAGGTCGATGATGGTTTCCGGTGTGACTCTCACTGAGCCTGGATGCACCGAGCCGATTCTGACTTGATTGCTGTGAAATGAGAGGAGGTGCCCTGCGAGCTGGGATGATGGGAGTTCTCTACGCTTCCAAGATCCGCAGCCGAAGGACACCTCGTACGTGCGATTGTTTCATGCCGCCGCCAGGACTCATGCGAGCTTCGATGACGAGCACGTGATCGCCTACGCCGGGCTGGAGCCGGTGATGCGGTTGGCCGAGCGCTGCGACCTGGGCGGACTCGTCGACGAGCACGTCGCAATCGCCGACCAGCTCGGGGTCAACGCGGCAGCGAAAATCAGCTCGATCGTGGCCGGGATGGCCGCCGGCGCCGACAGCATCGCCGATCTGGACGCGTTGCGGCACGGCGGCATGGACAAACTGCTGGCCGGTATCCGCGCCCCGTCCACGCTCGGCTCGTTCCTGCGCTGCCTGAAGTGGGGGAACGTCCGCCAGATCGAGAAGGTCTCCCGGATGCTGCTGGCCCGGCTGGTCGCGCACACGCCGCTGCTGCCCAGCGCGAATGTGCTCGCCTTCCTCGACCTGGACTCGATGCAGAAACGGACCTACGGATACGCCAAGCAGGGCAGCGGGTTCGGCCACACCAAGATCCAGGGGAAGAGTGTGCTGGTGCGCGGGTTGAACGTGCTGGCCTCGACCCTGTCGACACCGCTGGCCGCGCCAGTCATCACCGGCACCCGGCTACGCGGCGGGAAAGCGAACTCAGCCCGTGGCGCGGAATCGTTCATGGCCGAGTCGATCAGCACCGCGCGGGCGGCGGGCGCCACCGGCATCCTCCTCGTGCGCGGCGACTCGGCGTTCTACACCGGCGCGGTCATAGCCGCCTGCCGCCGCGCGGGCGCACACTTCTCCATCACCGCGAAGATGGACCCCAAGATCAAGGCCGCGATCGCCGCCATCGACCAGGGCGCCTGGCAGGCAATCGAGTACCCGGACGCGATCTGGGATGAGCAGGCCGGCTGCTGGGTGTCCGACGCCGAGATCGCCGAGACTCGATACACGGCCTTCGCGTCGAAGAAGGGCCAGGCGGTCACGGCCCGGCTGATCGTGCGCCGGGTCAAGCGGCTCAACCCCCAGGCCTCGAGCGGTCAGGACGAGTTGTTCAGCGTGTATCGGCATCACGCGGTGTTCACCGACAGCCCGTTCCATCTGGTTCAGGCCGAAGAACAGCATCGTGACCACGCGATCGTCGAGCAGGTCTTCGCCGACCTGTCCTGCGGCCCGCTCGCGCACCTGCCCTCGGGTGACTTCGCCGCGAACGCCGCGTGGCTGACCTGCGCGGCGATCACCCACAACCTGTTACGCGCCACCGGCTGCCTGGCCGGTCCCGTCCACGCCAAGGCTCGCGGTGCCACACTCCGCCGCCGGTTGATCGCCGTCCCAGCCCGCCTGGCCCGGCACGGACGCGGTCACATCACCCTCCACCTGCCGCAGCATTGGCGCTGGCAGCAAGCGTGGATGAACGTCTTTGACGCCGTTCATGACCCGCCGCCCGCCCGAGCGGCCTGACCAGCCCGAACCCTCGGTCACTGCCCGCACCACCACGACCCCACGGTCACCCGCGCCCGTGCCCTCAAGCGCACGAACCTCCCACCCCCGAGCCCTGTGGACATGTGGACAGGCTGCGACCCGCGCGCAGCGGCTCTCTCATGCCCAGAAACAGCGCTTCGCCTGGTGAAACGGCCCTCGCGGCCGAATTGGACCAGGAATCGATCACAAGAAATCACGCGGTGGATCCAGGCTGAGGGAAACGGGGCATCGCCGGCGCGCCATTCGGCGACGCGCACCGGCTCCAGGCCGAGGAGCCCGCAGTAGAACCCGAGCGCGCGCTCGACGTCCCGGACGTTCAGCACCAGGTGATCGAAGGCTTTCACGCGCATGGTCATCACCTCAGTTCCAGGTCGTGGGCCTGACGCAGCCAGTCGGTGAACAGGGCCGGGTCGATGTCGTCGATGGTACAGAGCTTCACCGAGGCCATCCGGCGGGCGCCCGCGGTGAGGCGTCCGGACGAGTCGGTGAGTTCCTGCCCGCGCCACAACCCGAAGGTGATGTACGACCGGTACGCCTTGAGCAGGCAGATGGGATTCGCCCCCGGTTTGTCGCCGAGGCTCCAGGTCGGGTGGCCGTGCCACATCGCGCCGCTGACGCCGGGCAGGGCCGCGTCGATGACGGGACGGAGTTTCTCGCCGATCTCTCGCAGCGTGTCGTCGAGACCGGTCAGGTAGTCGGTGATGTTCGTTGTGCTCATGAGGTTCCTGTCGCGCCGTCGAGAGAAATGAACAGACCGGCGACGATCTTGCGAGGCTCGGTGGTGCTGAGCATGCGGGTAGCTCCGTATGTCGTGGGTCGAGGCCGGTCCAGGGGACTTCCCCTGTGATCGGATGACGCTCCATACGATGCGCCTGGCGGCGGCGGCTACCAAGCCACGATGAGGCTATGATCGTTTACTCACATTCAACGACGGAGAGCCTCATGCTCGAACGGCACGAGATCGAGACCTTCTTGACGCTCGCCGAGGAGCTGCACTTCGGCCGTACTGCCGAGCGCCTGCGGGTTACGACCGGACGGATCAGCCATGTGATCAAGAAGCTGGAGCGCCGCATCGGGGCTCCGCTGTTCGAGCGCACCAGCCGCGTCGTCCGTCTCACCCCGATCGGGCGGCAGCTGGCCGATGACCTGGCGCCATTGTCAGTCCAGATGGAGGAGGCGATTCGTAGGGCCGTGGACGCCGGCCGCGGTGTCACCGGACAACTGCGGGTGGCGTTCCTGGGCGAGTGGACCGCGCCGGTGCTGCTCAAGGCCGTCGGCCTGTTCACCGAACGCCACCCCGACTGTGAGGTCGACGTTCACGAGGTGCAGCTGTTCAACTCGCGATCGAGCCTGCTTGACGGCTCGATCGACATCCTCATCGCCTCGTATCCTTTCGACGGCATGGCCTGCGGACCGGCCTTGATGTGGGAGAGCCGCCTCCTGGCAGTGGCCACTGAGCACCCACTGGCCCGCAAGGAGTCGGTGTCGCTCGAAGTCCTCGCCGAATACCCCGTGGTGCAGTACCCGTCGGTCACGTCAGCGGAGTTCAAGCGCGATCGCACACCCGACCGCACCCCGTCGGGTAGGCCCGTTCCGAAAGGACCGGCAGGCAACACGATCTCCGAGATGTTGTCCCTCGTCGCGATGGGCAAGGGTGTCCTCCCGGTCGGCGAGTACAGCCGGCGGTATTACCCCCGCCCGGACATCGCGTACGTGCCGATCCGCGACGCGCCCCCGATCGAACGAGGACTGGTCTGGCTGGAAACCAACACGACCGAGCGGGTGCGCGAGTTCGTGCGGGCCGCGACGGACGCCAACCGTGGGACCGTAGCGCCGCATGCATCGTGATCGGTTGCCACCTGCTCCCGCAGGCAGGCGACCCGCCCGGGCCTTTGGGAGCCATCCGGATGGACGATCACGAACCCGAGCTTGACGGATGTGAAGGGTTCGTTTCTCCCCCTGACTCACCGGGATGCGCGGTTGATCCCCGTTGTGTCGCGCTGCTTGCTTGCTCACTGACGGGACCCCAGGCGAAGGAGAGCCTGAAGGTCGGTCAGGCGGGGAGCCGGCGACGGTAGCGGACCTTGGTGATGAGGAAACCGTCACTCCGGTCCTCGACTTTGCAGCCGTCCTTACTCCAACCCTGCTCGATAGAAGTCCTGGGCCCGGTCATTGCCTTCCAGTCCGGCCTCGGAGATGCGGGCTGCGTTGATGGCACCAGTCGAATACGTGACGTAACGAGACGCTGAACCAATGCGGAGCGTGAGCGCGATGTGACCGATTCGAAGGAGTATCGGTGGTGCTCACACAATTTTCTCCTGTCCACCCCCAGGCGCAAGTATTGACACCTTATGGGGCGTCATGGAAAAAAGCTTCCAGAACAGACAGGAGGGTCTTCGAGCTTGTCGGGGAGTGTCCGACTTCCGCGTAGCAAGCCGGTTTTTGATGCCCATCGCGGACATCGAGGTCAGAGACTTCACGGGCCTACCCAACGGCCAGGCCATGGAGACTCCCCGGCTGACTTCGAAGACCCAGGAAGGATTCGCTCCTAATGCGAACTATTCGGCGCGCCGTAGTCGCGGCCATCGTCGCGGTCGTCGCCATGCTGTCCCTGACAGTGCCCGCATCGGCCGTCACTGGTGGAGAGCCCGACGGCAACCGGCACCCCAATGTCGGCCTGATCCTCTTCTACCAGCCGGACGGAAGGTTCCGCTGCTCGGCCACCCTCATCTCGCCCACTGTGCTGCTCACCGCGGCGCACTGCACCCAGGGCACCCTCGGCAAGACTCTTGTGACCTTCACGTCGGTCATCGCCGAGAACCCGCCGTCCCCGTTCCCCGCCGCGGCGGACCCGAGCAAGGGATACACCGCTCAGGAACTCGCCAAGGCCGGATATCTCTCCGGTACGGCTCACACCCACCCCGACTACTCCGACTTCACCGACCGGAACAACTGGAACGACGTCGGCGTGGTCGTCCTTGACAGCCCGGTCTCAGGGATCACCCCGGCTAAGACCGCCTCCGGCCGGTACCTCGACCAGTACAAGCAGCCGTTGCTCAACAAGACGCTTTTCACCTTCGTCGGCTACGGCACCGAGGTGCGTAAGCCGGACAGCGGCCCGCAGAAGCCGCAGCCGATGAGTTACCCGTTGCTGCGTCGCTTCGCGACCTCGCCGGGTCAGAAGCTGACGGACCAGATTCTGCAGGCCAACGGCAACCCCAATGACACCCGCGGCACCGGCGGCACCTGCTTCGGCGACTCGGGCGGCCCGGTGTTCCTCAACAACTACGTCGTCGCCGTGACCAGCTACGGCCTTACGGAAAACTGCCGCTACATCGGCGGCTACCAGCGCATCGAGATTCCGGTCGTCGAGAAGTGGCTCGCCACCTTCGCCTGACCGCTCTCTCCCCTACGGCATGCCGCCCCCGCCTGTTCGCGTACAGGCGGGGGACGGGCCCGCCCATTGCGTGCTCTGCGAAGATTGGCGGTCGCGTGCCTGGTGGAACTCCTCTGGAAAGAGGGACGTTTTGCCTACGGTGACTGTCATACGCTGGCCAGGACGAAGGAGACGGATCGCTGGTGGCATCCAAGAACGAACGAGACATCGCGGAGACGATCGAGGCCGCCCGCCTCGCACGCCAAGAGGGGCGAGCGGTTTTCGTGGTCAGCACCAAGACGGAGCTCAGCCAGACCACCTACCCGGCGTGGGATCTCGCAGGGCTGATCGAGGCGGTAGAGCGCGAGGGTTGGATACTCGCCCACACGTCCGAGACCGCCGTCACTGTCGCTTATCTGCGTATGACCTGTATCTTCCGACGGCACGACTGGTAGGGCGCTGCAGCCTCACCGCCGCCGAACTCGTCCAGCGCCTTCAGGTCAGCCCGGCGTCCATCTCCAAGGCCATCGGACATCGCTCTCCGCCTCGCGATGCATCCATCTGGATCCGCGCTCGCGACGGGCAGCATTTGTCAGAGACTCCCTAGTGGAAATTGACCGCGCAGCCAGTCGCGATGCTGGCCCGGCACGCCTCATGCAGTGCGAGCCACACCACGGATTCGACCTCGAACGGTGCGTCCTCCGGCAGTGTGAACACTCGGGAGGCTTCGGCATCGGACAGGGACCCGTCCTCCTCGATCTGGATGCCGATCACCGGAGCGCACTCGCGCAACTCCGCCAGAAGACGGTGACTTGACCCGACCATCCCGCCCCCCGAGATCCCTGCGTCGTCAGGCAGGAAGAGCGGGTCGTAGAAGTCGACCGGAACGTAGTAGCCGTCGCAGTCGGAGTGGCAGAGCAGGTGTGAGTAGAGATCGAGGGTCTCGTCTTTGACCTTGTAGTCGTCCCGGGAGAGTTCTTCCTGACTGGAGATCGGCGTCACCGGCTCCTCCCTCCTCATGAGGGCGAAAACTCTGCGCAGATAGTGCAGGTACCCGTAGGAGAACGAAGCCGCATGGCTGCGCATGAACGGCGGCGTGCTCTCCGGCCCGCGCCAGGCCGGTTCCTCCGGGTGACGCCATGTCACCCCCTCCTGCATCAGGGCCGCACTCAGCCTGTTCATCTCCGCGCGGTAGTACGCGATGCCTTCTTCATCGCCCACCCACGACTCGATTCCCACAGATATGCAAAGACCCATGCGGTAGAACGTAGCTTGTCCGTGTGAAGCGGCCAGAGCGCGCCTACTCGAAGACGCCGGCGTCGAAAGGTTGCGCGCCTTCCGCCGCATCCCACCGCGCCGCCAGAGGCATCAGGTCGGTGATCCGTACGCTCTTGACGCCGCTCGCGGTCGGCAACAGGACCCGGATACGCGGATGGTAATCCAGCAGGATCTGCCGGCAGCGGCCACACGGACCCACCGGACCGCGCCCCTCGTCTCCCACGGCGACGATCGTCGTCAGCTCCCGTGCTCCCTGAGCGCGGGCATTCCCGAGCGTCACCAACTCGGCACACGGACCGCCGGTGAAATGGAAGAGGTTGATGCCACCGTGCATCCGGCCCGCCTGATCGCGGACGGCGGCGCCCATGCTGTGGACCAATCCTTCGCCGTGCAGATCCACAATCTGACGGGCGTACTCGATCAGCTCCATATCATCGGCGGTCAGATCGACACAGCGGAATACCGGCATCGGGCGCTGCCTCCCAAAACGAATGAGACTCGACGTTCGAGGAGTATTCCGCTGAGTGTCGGCGAAGGCGATTCGATTTCCCCGAGCCTTGGTGGAGCCGCGTGACCGCCCGTGCTCAGCGGTTGTCGGCGATGTGGTTGGCGGCGACGTAGCCGAACGTCATGGCGGGGCCGATGGTGGAGCCGGCGCCGGCGTAGCTGTGGCCCATGACGGCGGCGCTGGCATTGCCGGCCGCATAGAGACCGGGGATGACCGCACCGCCCGGAGAGAGCACCCGGGCCTTGCTATCGGTGACCATTCCGCCCTTCGTGCCGAGATCACCAGGGACGATCTTGAAGGCGTAGAACGGCGGCAGCCACAGCGGGGCGAGGCAGGAGTTGGGAATGATCGCCGGGTCGGTGTAGTAGTGATCGTAGGCACTGTCGCCACGCTTGAAGTCGTGGTCCTTGCCGGTCACGGCGAAGCCGTTGAAGCGGCTGATCGTGCTCTGCAGAGCATTGGCGGGGACGCCTATCTTGGCCGCCAGACCCGCGATCGTGCTCGACCTGACGAGGGCCCCGTTGCTGTACCACGAGTCCGGGAACGGCAGGGTCGGCGCGACATCCTTGAAAAGGTAGCGGTTCCGGTAGTTCTGGTCGACGATCATCCAGGCGGGGATGTCCGGCGCCGCGGCGTTCTTCTCGTACATGACATGGACCACGTCGCTGTACGGCGCGGCTTCGTTCACGAAGCGTACGCCCTGCTGGTTGACGATGATGCTGCCCGGAAGGGTGCGCTCGGCCAGGCAGAAGTACGGCTCTTCGGGCAGCGGGATCACCGGCCCCCACCAGGAGTCGTCCATCAGCGCGACCTCGGCGCCGGCGGCGAGACCGGCCGTGATGCCGTCGCCGGTGTTGGAGGACGCGCCGACGGTCCAATCGGTGCCGATGGGCTGCTGTTGATAGTGGTTGCGCATCCCGGCGTTGTGCTCGAAGCCACCCGAGGCGACCACGACCCCGTACTTGGCCTTGATCAGTGTCTGCGTGCCGTCGCGGGTCACCAGCACACCGGTGACGCGGCCCCCGTCGACGCGCAGATCGACGAGCGGGGTGTTGAGCCAGACCGGCACGCCGGCCTGCAGTAGTCCGGCCCGCAGTGCTCCGGCCAGGGATTGGCCCATGGTGAGCGGCTTCTTGCCCTGTGCGCAGGCCTTTGTCCAGCGACTGTAGGTTTCGAGTGCGATGGCCGCGCCCTTGGCGTTGACCAGGGCGATGTTGAGCCACTTGTAGTCGGCGCTGAAGACCACCTGGCCGTTCGGAACCGGGATGTACGCGGGGTTCAGGTTGGCCAGTTCCGAACCGAGGAGGTTTCCGTCGAACATGTCCGGCTCGATCGATCGGCCGGCCGCGATCCCGCCGGGCCGTTCGGGATAGTAGTCGGAGTAGCCCTCCATATAGCGGAAGCGCAGCGGGCTGTTCTGCGTGACGAAAGAGATCATGACGGGGCCGTTGTCGAGAAAGGCCGCCTGCCGTTCCGCGGGTACCTCGGTCCCGACGACCGCCGCGAGATAGGCGGCGGCCTTGGCCGGGGTGTCCGGTACGCGCGCGTCGAGAATGACGTGGTTGTTCGGGATCCAGATCCCCGCACCTGACCGGGCCGCTGAGCCGCCGAACTTGGCCGCTTTCTCGACCACGAGCGTGTTCAGCCCACGCTTCGCCGCCACCAGCGCGGCGGTCATCCCGGCTGCCCCGGCCCCGACCACCACGACGTCGTACTCCGGTGCGTCAGTGGTGTCCGCATGGGCGGCGACACTGCCGAGAACCTTTGAGCCGAACGCGATCCCGACCCCGGCCGCGGCGGCACCGCGCAGAACCTGCCGGCGGGTCGGATGAGAACTGTGAGCAGGCATTCGAAGACCCTTCGCTAAGACCACGGCCTTGACGGCACCTCGCGTTCAGGTACCTGCATGTGAAACATGATCTACGCCAGTAACAGTGAACCAATCATGCGCTTGGTTGGTATAGCTGTCAACGGCGGACGGCACTGCCTCTCGGCCTCTGCCACCATGTGCGAATGGAACCCGTTCCGCCGGATAGAGGCGATGTCGCGCCGGCAGGGAGGGGCCCCAGCATGCTCGGTCTTGTCCCGTGCCGACCTTGGATAGCGTCATGGCCATGCGGCTTCATGTGGGATGTGCGATGTGGACCCATGCGCCCTGGCAGGGGCGCTTTCTGCCGCATCCGCTCCCTCCTGCGGAACGCCTGCGGTCCTATGCGACCTGGTGCAACGCGGTGGAGGGCAACACGACGTTCTACGCGACACCGGCGAGGAGCACGGTGGAGTCGTGGGCACGGCAGACTGCCACCGACTTCCGCTTCGTGGTCAAGCTGCCCAAGTCGATCACGCATGAGCGCCGCCTCAACGGTGTCGACGAGGAGCTCCGATCGTTCCTGGACACGATCGAGCCGCTCGGGCCGCGGGTCCACGCCTTCTGGATCCAACTGCCGGGATCATTCGCGCCGACGGACCTCGGCACCCTGGCGGCCTTTCTTCATCGGCTCCCCCGCTCACACAGATACGCCGTCGAAGTCCGTCATCGCGCGTTCTTCGATGACGCGCGATCCGAGCGGCTTCTCGAAGGCGTCCTCGCCCGCGCTGATGCCGAGTGGATCCCGTTCGACACCACCGTCCTCTTCCAGAGCCCTCCGACCAGCGACGCCGAACGAGACGCGTGGACGAAGAAACCGCGGGTTCCGCGCCGGTCGTCCGCTCTCACCGACCGCCCGATCGTTCGCTACCTCGGCCGGGACGCCACAGCGCGCACGATCGAGGGCTGGCAGCACTGGATCGGTACGGTCACCGAATGGTTGCGCGAAGGCCGCTCGCCGACCGTGTTCATCCATACCCCCGACAACGCCGACGCGCTGGTGCTCGCCCGTCGTTTTCACGACGACGTGCGGGCGCGGCTGCCCGAGATCGAGCCGCTGCCCGAGCCCATGCCGACCGAGCCCATGCCGACCGAGCCGCTGACCCTTTTCTGACCGCGCATCGGAGCCTTCAGGGAACGGAAGGTTGTGACGAGGCGACGCGGGCGGGCCGACCCGGGTGGCCGGGCTGCTCACGCCGGGCCATTCGCGGGCCGCAAAGAGCCGTCAACAGGGTGCAGTCGGCGGCATTCGTGCGCCATTCCGCCAGTGACACCGTGCTGCAAGTGAAAGCCTAGAGATCGGCAAGTGGAGGTCGGTAGCTTCTCGGCATGACAAAACGATCTTTCGTCCTCGCCGTCCTGGCCGCTGCCGTACTCGCCGCTCCCACCGCGGCCTCGGCCGCATCGGGGTTCTCTGGGGCCGAGGTCTCCTCGTACTCGTCGGCTGCGGTAACCACCACCTTCTCCTTCCGGGGCATGAACCTGCAGATCCCCGCCGGCTGGAAGGTGCACCGCGACGGAGACGGAGTCGTGGTGGTGACCGGAAAGTGCGATAAGCCGGAGCCCTTCGCCCCGAATTGTCAGGGGTTCTGGGTGTTCGGTCCGAAGGCGTTCACCAACCTCCCGGTCGGAGGCGGTTCCCTTACTTACACGGGCAAGGCGCAGTTCTATCCCTTCAGCGGAGTCGTGTCCTGCCCGTTCAACGCCAAGACCGGCTGGTACCCCGGCGAGAAGCCCACCTCGACAGGTCTGCGCCAGGTCGGACGCGGCCACAAGGCGAAGTACACCGTCTGGCCCAACCAGTGCGTGACGAACAACGGCGGCAAGCGGACGGCGAGCTTCACCCAGCAGGAGTGGTTCCTCCCCGCGTCGAAGATCCTGGTGGTGGACGTATGGAACACCCCGAAGCTGTCGGATGTGCTCACGCACGCCACCTGGAGCTGACCCCGGCTTGCTGGCCAGAGGAAGGTGCTCGGCACACCAGACACAAGGTACGGCGTCGCAGCGCGACCGATCACGGATCTCGATCTTTAGCGCGTTGTTGTTGGGGGGCGTGATGGTCGTCTCGCGGCGGAAATCCCAGATTGCGCGTCGCCGTTGTGACGCGTGAACGAGCGCTATGTCAGGCTTTCGAAGGTGAACCTTGATCAGAAGCTTGTCGACGCAGCGATCGCCCAGATGGACCGCCGATGGCCTGGCCGCGAGTACGGCGGTGCGGCGGCCGTCTATCTGGACGACGGGGAGATCCTCACCAGCGTCGCTTTGGACAACCTGAACGCCGGGGTGACTCTCTGCCACGAGACCGGCGCCATCTGCCAGGCGTACACACTGAACCGGAGGATCACCGCGTCGGTGTGCGTCTGCCGGATCCCCGGACGCGACGGGGTGGTCGTTCTCGCTCCGTGTGGCATCTGCCAGGAGCGCCTGGCGCTGTGGGGGCCTGACGTCCAGGTCGGCGTACACGATCACACCGACCCCGCAGGATGGAGAGCCCGTACTCTCCGGGAGGTCAACCCCTTCTACTGGGGGTCGGACTTCACGGATGACGGCAACTGGCCTACGCCCGAACTCCACTATGAATGACCTCGGCCGGGATGCGACCGTGATCACTGCTCAAGGTGTTCGTCCTGTCCGGCATCGTCCACGAACTCACGCGACCCTTTCCCGATCGATCGACCGCCCGTCCGGTGCCTGACGGCTGCCGGTGAGGCGAACGGCACGTTCCGTCCCGCTTCAACCAAATCCGTCCTGAAGAGGAATGGTTCGCCGCCGATGACCTCGACGGATACGCCGACGAGATGGTCGTCATCGACGGCCATCCGCCGCACCTGTGGATCCTCCCGGTGGTTCGTCAGGCCGCTGCAGGGACGGGCTCAGCGGTACGGGAGACCTGGCCGATGAGCGGGATGAAGGACACGAGCAGGAAGACCGCCCCGACCGGGATGAGGTCCTTGTCCACGAGCGGCATGACGATGTTGAGCAGGTACACGAACGGGACCCAGATCTTGACGTGACGCTGGACGGTGAGCTGCACGATGAGCGCGAGCTGCCCGACGTAGAAGAGGATCGGCAATCCGTCGTAGACCGCGAAGGAGACGCCGGGGACGGCCTGGACCTGGGTGAAAATGGCGTCCATGCCGTCGCGGTCAGTGGCCATGAAGCTGACCACGATGTCGATGACGAACTGCGCGAAGAGTGCAAGTGTTCCGACGAACCCGATCACGGTGCTCACGGTCGACAGGGTGCCCCGTCCCGCCAGACGGCGCATGTGCCAGAAGACGGGGACGGACAGGGCCAGGGCCGCGATGAAGGCGAGATGGCCGGAAGTCCAGGCGAGGCCGGGACCGCGGACACCGTCCAGTCCGTCCAGAATCCGGATCACTCCGTATGCCAGGACGAGTAGCGGTGCTGCGACGAACGCGATACGGGGGTTCATCCGGGAGACTCCTCAGTGGTGGGGTGATGTCCCAATCCTGGATTTCTCCGGCTCGGAAGTAATCGCCGAGCAGAGTGATCCCGGCACTCCCCCTCGCGAGGGAGAGGCGTTCCCCCGTGTCGGCGATGTCGCGGCGAGACGAGTCAGATCGTGCGACGAACTGGAGTCGTCACCCGAGGCTCAGGTGCCACCGGATTTCGCCGTCATGCCACTGGTCGGTCGGCGTGAGCCCGGCGGCGGTGGCGACGGCGGCGGACGCGTGATGGTCCGGATGGATGTGGGCGATGATGCTCCGCACTGGCTTCCCGGCGAGCCAGGCGACGAGTCCCCGGGCCGCCTCGGTGGCGATGCCCCTGCGCTGCCAGGGCGTTCCCACCACCCACGCGATCTCGGCGACGAGGCCGTCGTCGGAGGGGCCGATGGTCGCCTGGACGTAGCCCGTCAGGCACTCCTGCTCGTCGAGCCGGATGACCCAGTTGCACCACGCCTCGGCGGGATCGGGCGAGCCGGCGACCATCCGTTCGTAGCGGGAACGCAGCGCCTCCGGCCCGGCCGGTGTCCCGCTGATGAAAGTGTGCAGGTCCGGATCGGACAGCACCGCCGCCATCTCCTCGGCGTGCTCGACGCGAAGCGGCAGGAGCAGCAACCGATCGGTACGGATCGTCTCGGCGGCGATGGTGGTCATGTCGTCGCGAACCTCTCGAACTCGGCCATCATCTCGATCAGGTTCAGCGGTCCGCAGGCTCCCCGGAACGTACGGCCGTCGCGCATCATGTGGACTCAGCCGTCGTCGCGCTGAGAGACGTACCAACGTTGCAGGACACCGAAAGAATCAGCGGACATGCGGTCACTCTAGATCTGCGCCCAGGGGGTCGATCAACCCGGTTTCCTGAGGTAAGGGTGCATGTGCCGTCAACGGCGATGCCCGGCACCTACGCGGGCACGGTCGACCACTCGTGGCGCAGCGCCCGCCCGGGTCGCCAAGATCCGACAAGACACGATGAAGAGTTAGCAGACACAACGCCGACGCACCTTCCGGCCGACCTTCTCCACGCACTATGAGCCGCATAAGTACGCCCTGACCTGGGCGTTGTTCCGATGAATCCGATGAAGAGGAGCGGTCATGTCCGCAAGCCGTCTCGGCATGGTGTGTTCGGGAGTCGCGAGCCTGGTGGCGGCCATGGTGGCCGCGCTGCCGGCGCAGGCGGGCACCTGCCCCGCCTCGACCACGTGTGCCACCACGGTGAACTTCACCGTCGACGCACCCGACGGGCTCACGATCACCGTGCCCAACGGCCCCGTCAGCATCGGAACCGGGGCGCCGGGGGGTCAGATCAGCGGCCAGCTCGGCTCCATCCAGGTGTCCGACCAGCGCGCCGCGCTGACGGCGACCTGGGTCGCGTCCGTGGTCGCGGCCACCGGCGGCTTCACGACCGGTGGCGGCACCGCCCCGGAGACCATCCCCAACACCGATGTCCTGTACTGGTCGGGTGCCGCGACCGGGACCACCGGCACCGGGACCTTCGTGCCCGGCCAGGCCAACGCGGCGGCCGCGCAGTCACTCGACACGTCGCGCACCGCCTTCAGCAAGACGACCGGGTCCGGCGAAAACAGCGCCACCTGGAACCCGACCATCGTGGTGAACGTCCCCTCGAGCGCGGTGGCGGGCGTCTACACCGGGACGGTGGATCACTCTGTTGCCTAACCCCCTCCTACGGCTGTGCCTGCCGGCCATGCTGCTCGCGCTCCCCTTGTACGGTGTGTTCAGCGGACCGGCGGGCGCGGCCGCCGACTCGCGGCGTCCGGACGAGAAGGGCACCATCGGGATCAAGCTGCTCGAAGCGCCGAAGAACCGCATGGACGACCCCCGTGCGCGCGTCTTCGTCGTCGATCACGTCAACCCCGGGACCACCTTCACCCGGCGGCTGCAGGTCAACAGCAGCTCGTCCAAGCGGCAGCATGTTGAGGTCTATGCCGCCGCGGCCGACGTCGCGCACGGATCGTTCACGTTCGCACCCGGCCGCACCTCGAACGAGCTGAGCTCGTGGATCAAGCTGGACCGCTCCGCGATCGACCTGCCTCCGCACGGCAGCTCCGAGGTGACGGCCACGATCGGTGTGCCCAAGTCGGCGCCCGAGGGCGAGCAGTACGCCGTCATCTGGGCGCAGGTCTCCACCGGTGCGCCGAGCGCGAAGCGGAACGTCGCGCTCGTCAACCGGGTCGGGGTCCGGGCCTACCTCGACGTCGGCCCCGGAGGCGATCCGCCGTCGGAGTTCCGGATCGGCGACGTGATCCCGAGGCGCACGGAGGACGGCCACCCGGCGATCACCGCCGCCGTGCGCAACACCGGCCGGCGTGCCCTCGACCTGGACGGGCAGCTCGCGCTGTCCGACGGCCCCGGCTCCGTCCGGGCCGGCCCGTTCCGGGTCGCCGGCGGCACGACCCTGGCCCCCGGCGACGAGGGGACGGTCTCCGTCGTTCTCGACGACCGGCTGCCGCCCGGGCCGTGGACATTCCGGCTCATCGTGCAGAGCGGCCGGGTCAAACACGCGGTGACCGGCACTCTCACCTTTCCGGAGGAGTCCGGCGGCCGTGGCACGCCGGCCGCGCTCGACTCCCCGTTCACCAAGATCTTCTGGTTGGTGGTCGGGGTGAGTCTCATCAGCGCGCTGGCCCTCCTCGTGGCCGGGCTCACGCGTGGCCGTCGCCGCTGACGGGCGATGCCGTACTGACCTGCTGCGCTCCGTACGCCCCTTAAGCCTTGGGGGCCTCGCGGGTTCCGGGCGGCCGCAGCGTCGCCGCAGGAAATGTCGCCGTCGGGGATGTCACCGTACGGGCGCCGGCTGCTCCGCCTTCGTGGCCTCGGTCAGGTCCACGCTGTCGCGGAGCTTGATCGGCTTGAGGAACAGGACGGCGATGATGCCGACCGTCGCGATGGCGGCGGAGATGAGGAAGATGTGCCCCGTGGCGTCGCCGTACGCCGCGCGCACGATGCCCTTGATCGGCTCGGGCAGGGCCGCGATGTTGAGCGTCTTGCTGCCGCCGCTCTGCGTAGGGGTGATGCCGATGCGCGCCAGCCCTTCGGCGATGTTGGCGGCGACCCGGTTGGCCAGGACCGCGCCCAGGACCGAGACGCCGATGGTGCCGCCGAGCGAGCGGAAGAAGGTGATGGCGCCGCTGGCCGCGCCCAGCTCCCGCAGCGGGACGGTGTTCTGGATGGCCAGGACGAGGTTCTGCATCGACATGCCGACGCCGGCGCCGACCAGCAGCATGTAGCCCGAGATGAGGATCAGCGGCGTCTTGTGGTCGATGGTGGACAGGCACAGGAAACCGGCGGTGAGCACGAGGGAGCCGACCACGATGTACGGCTTGATCTTCCCGCTTGCGGAGATGAGCCGGCCCGAGATCGTCGACGAGACCAGCACGCCGAACATCATCGGGATGGTCAGCAGTCCGGCCTCGGTGGGGCTGTAGCCACGGCCGATCTGGAAGTACTGCCCGAGGAACACCGAACCGCCGAACATCGCCATGCCCACGGCGAGGCTGGCCACGATGGCGAGGGCCGGGGTGCGCATACGCACGATGTGCAGCGGCACGACCGGCTCCTTCACCCGGGACTCGACCCACGTCGCGATGGCGAGGATGAGCAGGCCGCCGCCGACCATGGCGGCCGTCTGCCAGGACAGCCAGTCGAAGGAGTTGCCGACGAAGGTGACCCAGATGAGCAGGACGCTGACGCCCGCCGCGATCAGTGTGGCGCCGACGTAGTCGACCTTGACGTCCGGCCGCCGGACTGTGGTGATCTTCAGGGTCTTGTGCAGCAGGATGAACGCGACCATGGTGATCGGCACGGCGATGAAGAAGCACCACCGCCAGCCCAGCCACGAGGTGTCGGCGATCAGGCCGCCCAGCAACGGTCCGCCGACCGTCGCCACCGCCATGACGCCACCCAGGTAGCCGTTGTACTTGCCGCGCTCCTTCGGAGGGATCATCGCGGCGATGATGACCTGGACGAGGACCTGCAGGGCGCCCATGCCGAGGCCCTGGAAGGCGCGGAAGGCGATCAGTTGGCCGGTGTTCTGGGCGAACCCGCTGGCCAGCGACCCGATCACGAAGATGATGATGGCCAGTTGGAGCAGGGTCTTCTTGCTGAACAGGTCCGCCAGCTTGCCCCAGATGGGGGTGGACGCGGTCGCCGCGAGCAGGGACGCGGTGACGACCCAGGTGTACTGCGACTGTGTGCCGTTGAGAGCGCCGATGATCTGGGGGAGTGCCACCGACACGATCGTGCTGCTGATCATGGCGACGAAGAGCACCAGGAGCAGGCCGCTCAGTGCTTCCATGATCTGCCGATGCGTCATCGGCGCGGGGCCTGGCGGCGAAGCGGACTGCGCGCTCAAGAGCTGCCTCCATAGCAGTTGGTTCACGGGGAGAGCCGTCGCATAATATATGCCCACTGAGAAACTTTGCTCAGTGGGCAGTTATTCCCAGGACGCTAGGATTGCCGGACCATGGACACCACGGTGGGGCTGCGCGAGCGCAAGAAGGCCGAGACGCGGCAGGCCGTCCACGAGGCCGCCATGCGGCTGACCGTGGAGCTCGGCCTGGACAACGTCACGGTCGAGGCGATCTCCGACGCCGCGAACATCTCGCGCCGCACCTTCTCCAACTACTTCGCCGGCAAGGAGGACGCCCTCCTGTACGGCGAGGAACAGCGCATCTGGTCCCTGCTGAAGGAGTTCCGCGAACGTCCGGCTGAGGAGACGACGTGGCAGGCGCTGGTCAACGCGGCCCGCAGTCTCCATGAGGAGATAGGCGAGCCGAACCGCGAGTGGGCACTCCAGACGCGGCTCGCCAAGCAGCATCCGTCCGTGCTGGCCCGGCAGATGGCCAACCATGTCCGCGTCGAGCGTGAGTTCGCCCAAGCCATCGCCGTACGCGACGGCGAGGAGCCGGGGGCGCCGCGGTCGCGGGTCCTGGCGGCGGCGTTCCTGATGGGACTCCGCATCGCGGCCAACATGTGGATCGAGGGGCAGCAGTCCGGCGACGCACCGCTCCGGACGCTCCTGGACATCGCCGAGGAGGTCCTCGCCGAGGTGGCGCGGCCGTTCCTCTAGCTGGTGCCCCCCTTCCGGGCAAACCTTGCCGGTCGCGGCACCAAGGTTTGACGGGCGAACGCTGCCCGTCGCGAGCGCGGATCCAGACGGATGCATCGCGGGGCGGCGTGGGAACTCGGCGTGTGCGACCGGATCGAACTGACGAAATACGCCATCCGCGCGGGTTGGTCGAGTCCTGAGGACGCCGGCTCGGCACACGGGAACGCGGGAACGGCAAAGGACGACAACGCGAGGGGTTGGTCGAGTCCTGAGGACGCCGGCTCGGCACACGGGAACGCGGGAACGGCAAAGGACGACAACGCGAGGGGAGACCTGATATTCTCAACCCTCTGCATATTTGGGCCGACAAAGAACCCAACGCTAAGGATTTTAGCAAAGCCATGATGAGCCGTCAACTCGCGCAAGCTCTCAGGGAAGAACAGTCCTACGTCTCCATGCTGTACGACCGGCTCGACACCGCGCGGGAACTCGCCGAGGTGGCCCTGAGCACGGTGTTCGCCCGCGGCGGCGGTGGCACCCGCCAGGCCGTCATCGAGCGCGAGGTGTCCGCGGACGAGCACGCCCGCAGGGTCGCCCAGCTCTCCGCGGTCGAGCGCGGCCTGTGCTTCGGGCGCATCGACGACTCCGGCGGCGAGACCTACTACATCGGCCGGATCGGGCTGCGCGACGACGAGCACGACTCGGTCCTCATCGACTGGAGGGCCCCGGCCGCCCGCCCCTTCTACGTCGCGAGCCCCAGCGACCCGGCGTCGCTCGTCCGCCGCAGGCACATCCACACGCGCGGCCGTACGGTCACCGGGCTGGACGACGAGGTCTTCGACCTCGACCGGATGGCCGAGAGCGACCGGAGGAACCTGGTCGGCGAGGCCGCCCTGCTGGCGGCGCTGCGGCGTGGCCGCACCGGCCGGATGGACGACATCGTGGCCACCATCCAGACCGAGCAGGACCGCGTGATCCGATCCGGGTTGGCCGGCGCGCTCGTGGTCCAGGGAGGGCCCGGCACCGGCAAGACCGTCGCCGCGCTCCACCGGGCGGCCTACCTCCTCTACGCGCACCGCGCCACGCTGGAGCGCAGGGGCGTGCTCGTGGTCGGCCCGAACGCGATGTTCAGCCGCTACATCAGCCAGGTGCTTCCTTCGCTCGGCGAGACCGAGGTGGTCCTGTCCAGCGTCGGCGAGCTCCATCGCGGCGTGCACGCGACCGCGGACGACGACCCCGCCGCGGCCGTGGTCAAAGGCGACCTGCGGATGGCCGAGGTGATCGAGGCCGCCGTGCGGGACCGCCAGCGCGCGCCGGAAGGCGACCTGGAGGTGCTGATCGACGTGCGGACCTCCGTCCGCGGCGGCGTCGAGGTCGTCGTCGAGCGGATGGCGCTGCGCCTGGACCACGACGCCTGTCTGCGCGCCCGCGACCGCGCGCGGGGACTCGGCCGGCCGCACAACATGGCGCGGAGGGTGTTCGTCAACAAGGTGCTCATGGGCCTCGCCGTGGACGAGGCCAGGCAGCTTGACCGGCCGTATGACGAGGAGGACCTGCGCTACGCGCGCCAGGCCCTCTGGCAGCAGGCGTCGGTGCGCGCGGCGCTGGACGAGCTGTGGCCCTACCTCACGCCTGAGCGGCTGGTCGGCGAGCTGTTCGCGGACCCGGAGCGACTGCGCGCGGCGGGCGGCCTGCTCGGCGAGGAGGAGCGCTCAACGCTGCTCCGCCCGGAGGGCAGCCCGTGGACGGTTGGCGACGTGCCCCTGCTCGACGAGGCCGCCGAGCTCCTCGGCGAGGACGACGCCGAGGCCAAGGCGCGCGAACGGGCCGCGGCTGAGGAACGCGAAGACGAGGAGAGCTACGCCAGGGGCGTGCTGGAGATCTCCGACCTCACCGGGCTGATGGACGCCGTGTCGCTCGCCCAACGGCACCACGACACCGGCCCGGCCGTCACCACGGCGCAGCGGGCGGCGGCCGACCGCTCCTGGGCGTACGGTCATGTGATCGTGGACGAGGCGCAGGAACTGTCCGCGATGGCCTGGCGCACGATCATGCGCCGGATCCCGGCCCGGTCTCTCACCGTGGTCGGCGACATCGCGCAGACCGGTTCCGCGGCCGGCGCCCACTCCTGGGCCGAGATGCTCGACCCGTACGTCAAGGACCGCTGGCGCGAGGAACTGCTGTTGGTGAACTACCGCACCCCGGCGGAGATCATGGATGTCGCCGCCGACGTGCTCAAGGTGGTCGCGCCGGACCAGGAGCCCCCCGAGTCCGTGCGGGACGGCGAGGCGCGGCCGCGTGCCGTACCGCACCGGGGGACGGACCTGCGCGCGCTGGTGGAGGAGGAGCTGGAGGCGATCGGGGACGGGCGGCTCGCGGTGCTCACCCCCGACACCCGGCACGCGGAGATCGCCGCGCTCTTCCCGCTGGAGGACGACCCGCTGGAGTCGCCGGTCGCCGTCCTCACCGTGAACCGGTGCAAGGGGCTGGAGTTCGACGCGGTGGTGGTCGTCGAGCCCATGGAGATCCTCGCCCAGTCGCCCAAGGGCGGCCAGGACCTGTACGTCGCGATCACCAGGGCCACCCGCCGGCTGACCGTGCTGCACGACGGCGACCTGCCCCGGATGCTCGACCGGCTGGCACGCGGTGACAAGTGAGGCCGGCGCCGGAGCGCCGGCCGTACGCACTACTGGATCTTGCCCGCGATCTCGTCGGCCTTCTCACCGGCCCTGGAACCGGCCTGCTTGGCCTTCTCGCCCGCGCGCTCGGCCTTCTCGCCGGCCCACCTGGCGGTCTCCGACGTGGTCTCCTTCATGGCCTCTGTCAACCGCTCGGACCTGTTGCGGTACATCACCGCGCCGATCGCGCCGAGAGCGAGGCCGGCGAACAGCATCAGCAACGGCCAGCGCCGCCGGGTCCTGACCACCGGGCTTGGCTCGACTCGCCGCGCCGCGCCGGAGAGAAACGAGCTCACGCGCGGGGCGAGCTGCTCCTCAACGGTGTGCGCGACCTGGTCCAGCTTCGGCGCCGCCCACACGCGGGCGTCCGTGATGCGCATGGCGGTGACGTCGCGCGCGTTCCCCACCATCGGGCTCACCTTGCCGACCATCGGGCTCACTTTGCCGACTATCGGGCTCACCTGGGCCTTCATACGGCCCATCCGCGTCCGCGGAATCGGTACATCGACGCGGTGTCTTCTGAGAGTCAGGGACACGACAAACCTCCCCGGTGTTGGGGCCCCGTGACGACCCTCTTCCCGTGCCAAAGCCGCTCAACCATGACCGGGCTCCCCGGGCGAGGTGGATACGCTGTTCACCGAAGTTCAACGGACAACCGAAACCTGCACGAAAAGGGGGCGGCCCTCGTGGCTGAGAACCTGATCGCCAACCTTCGCACCAACCACGGCACCATCCGGGTCAAGCTCTTCCCGTACCTCGCGCCGAAGACCGTGCGCAACTTCGTCGAACTGGCGGAAGGCACCCGCGAGTGGACACACCCCGCGACCGGGGAGAAGACCACCGCCAAGCTGTACGACGGCACGATCTTCCACCGGGTCATCAGCGGCTTCATGATCCAGGGTGGCGACCCGCTCGGCCAGGGCATCGGCGGCCCCGGCTACGACTTCGACGACGAGATCCACCCGGAGAACAACTTCAACCGGCCCTACCTGCTCGCCATGGCCAACGCCGGCAAGCGCTTCGGCAAGGGCACCAACGGCTCCCAGTTCTTCATCACGGTCGCCCCGACGCCGCACCTCAACCAGGGCCACACCATCTTCGGTGAGGTCATCGAGGGCACCGAGGTCGTCGACACCATCGCCAAGACCCCGACCGGCCGGCAGGACCGCCCGGTCAACGACGTGGTGATCGAAGAAGTCACCATCGAGCGTTCGTGAAAAACGGCTTATAGGCTAGGAGGCCGTGGACACGCCCTTCGGAAGGACTCCATGACCTCCCAGCCACCGCCGACGTACCCGGGGGCGGAAGCCGCGCCGACCTGCTACCGCCACCCCGAGCGCGAGACCTACGTTCGCTGCCAGCGCTGCGAACGCTCCATCTGCCCTGACTGCATGCGCGACGCCTCCGTCGGCCACCAGTGCGTCGAATGCGTCCAGGAGGGCAACCGGAGCGTGCGCCACGCCCATGCGATGTTCGGCGGGGCCACGGTCACCACACCGTGGGTGACCTGGACCCTGCTGACCATCAACGTGCTGGCCTACCTCGCCGAGCTGACCAGAGCCGACCAGATCATCGGCAAGTTCGGCACCTACTCCGTCGGCATCTACTACGGCGAGTGGTGGCGGCTGATCACCGGCGCGTTCCTGCACGCGCCGCCGCCGTCCTTCTGGCACATCCTCTTCAACATGTGGGCGCTCTACGCCATCGGCCCCGAGCTGGAACGGCGCCTCGGATCGCTCAGGTTCGCCGCGCTCTATCTGCTGTCCGCGCTCGGCGGCTCCGTCGCGGTCTACCTGTTCGGCCTGATGGCATACGGTGCCTCCGGCGCGATTTACGGCATGTTCGGAGCGCTCTTCATCGTCGCTAGGAAGCTCGGCTTCGACGCCCGCGGCGTGCTCTGGCTGATCGGGATCAACATCGTCCTGACCTTCGTCGTCCCCGGGATCAGCTGGCAGGGCCATCTCGGCGGCCTGGTGACCGGAACGGTCGTCGCCGCCGCCTTCGTCTACGCCCCGCGCCAATCCCGGAACGCCGTCCAGCTCTCCGCCGTCGTCGCCGTGCTCGCGGTCATGGCCGTCATCCTGCTGACCCTCCCGCCGTACGGCGCGATGGCCCTGCAGCCGTAAGGTGTGATCCGATGATCCGGATGTCCACAGGTGTGGATAACCCTGTGGACAACAATCTTCGTCAGCGCCAGCGGGTCGAAAGGATCACACCAAAGATGATCATGCCGAAGCCGATCAACAGGTTCCAGTTGCCGAGCGCGCCCAGACCCGGAGCGTTCGGAGCGATGTAGTACACCGCGATCCACGCGATCCCCAGGATCCACGATGTGACCATGAGCGGGGCGAGCCACCGGGGGCTGACCTTCACCGTCTGCGCCTTCTGCGGCGGCGTGTAGACGGCCTTCTTGCGGATCTTGGACTTCGGCACGGCAGTTCCCTCGTTAGTGGGCGCAGTTCCGAGTAAGGATAGTCTGCATGGACGACCGACCGCGATTCCCGGCACGTGTCCTCGTCGTGGACAACCACGACAGCTTCGTCCACACCATCGTGCAATACCTGCGCGAACTCGGAGCCGACTGCGACGTCCGGCCCCGCGACGACGTCACCGTGAACGACGCCGACAGGTACGACGGGGTGCTCGTCTCCCCCGGCCCCGGCACCCCCGAGGACGCCGGAGTGAGCATCCCCATGGTCCGCCACTGCGCCGAACACGGAGTCCCCCTGCTCGGCGTCTGCCTCGGCCACCAGGCCATCGCCGTCGCGTACGGCGGCACCGTCGGGCGGGCCCCCGAACTCATGCACGGCCGTACCAGCCTGATCGTCCACGACGGCAAGGGAGTCTTCGCCGGCATCCCCTCGCCCGTCACCATGACGCGCTACCACTCGCTCGCCGTCACCGACGTGCCCGCCGTACTGGAGGTCAGCGCGACCACCCCCGGAGGCGTCGTCATGGGCCTGCGCCACCGCGACGCCCCCATCGAAGGCGTCCAGTTCCACCCCGAGTCGATCCTGTCCGAACACGGCCACCGGCTCCTCGGGAATTGGCTCGCCCAGATCGTGTAACGCTTCCGGCCCCCGCGACGACTAACAGATGAGGGCTTCCGCCATTGCCCCCGAGTGGCGGAAGCCCTTCCCATGTCTACCGAAATGCGGGCCAGTGCTCCGGCCTTCAGCTTCAGGCCAGGGGTGAAGGCCCGCGCGGAGAGTGCCCGCTAGGGCGCGAGCGCGCCTTCACCCACAGGCCACAGTGGGCGTTGCTGCTGCTCGATGTACTGACGTTTTCTCACCGAGATCGACTCGGACATCAGGGCTTTATCCGACAGGAACAGGCACGCTCGTGCAGATACACGGATGAATGTCAGGAACCCCAAAAAGAACGTGGAGCCTCCGGTAGAAGGGGTCTCACCACAAGATCCTCACACCGAGAAAGCTCCACGTGATCGCCTATCCTGCCATGCTCGACGTCTCCCGTGAACTGATCCGCTACGTCGGCCGCCTGCTACACACCGAACGCCGCCACCGCGGAACGCCCAAGAGGTCTCGGCGCCTGACCTGCTTCCACCAGGCACTGTTCGCCCTGGCCTGGTTCCGCTCCAAGCCCAACATCCGCCTGCACGGCATCGCGTTCGGACTGTCCCAGGCCACCGCCTACCGCTACCTGCACGAGGTCATCGACGTCCTGGCCGACCAAGCCCCCGACCTGCACGAAGCACTGGAACACGCCGCCGCCGACCGCGTCCCCCACCTCATCCTCGACGGCAAAATCTTCGACACCGACCGCTGCCGCATGAAGACCACCAGCGTGAAAGGCGAAACCATCGACGCCTGGTTCTCCGGCAAGACCGGCGATTTCGGCGGCAACATCCAAGCCTTGTGTGAACCCGACGGCTTTCCCGTCTGGACCAGCGACGTAGAGCCTGGCGGTGTCGTCGATATCGAAGCTGCTCGCCGTCACGTGCTTCCTGCCGTCTACCCGTACGCCAAGGCCATGCCCGTACTGGCCGATCCCGGCTATCAAGGTGCGGGTCACGGCATCGTCGTGCCGTTCAAGCAACCCGCCGATGGCAACGTGCTCAGCGTCGGCAACCGCGCCCGCAGCGCCCTACAACGGGCGCTACGCAGCCTCGGCGAACGCGGCTTCGCCCTCCTCACCGAACGCTGGACGGCCCTGCAGCACACCACGCTCAGCCCCAGCCGGATCGGCGACCTTGTACGCGCCGCACTCGTTCTCGTCCACTTCGAACATCGCCGGATCAGCTGAAATTCACTGAGAAAACGTCATTGACAGCCCCCACTGACGTTTTCTCAGCGTGATCGACTCGGACAGTAGGACTTTCCTGGGCAGAAACGATCACACGCGGGCAGACACGCGGACGAACAGAGGATGCCGGAAACAGGCGTGGAGCCTTCGGTAGAAGAGGTCTCACCACAAGATCGTCCGTCTACCAGAAGGCTCCACGTGATCACCTATCCTGCCATGCTCGACGTCTCACGAGACCTCATCCGCTTCGTCGCACGACTACTG
>NZ_BSSE01000046.1 GCF_030268965.1 Microtetraspora sp. NBRC 16547
CCATCCGCGCCGCGAACACCGGCGAACACCCCAGCAGCTCCACCCCCATCCCGGCCCACTGCGACCCCTGACCGGGAAAGACGAACACCACCCGCCGATCAGGACGCGCCACCCCCGCCACCACCCCCACGCCCGCATCACCGTCGGCCAGCAACCGCGCGTTCACCCCCACATCCGGCAACACCACCGCCCGATGCTCAAACACCCGCCGCGTACTGACCAGCGAAAACCCCACATCCCCCGGATCCGCCTCCACCCCCGCCACCCGGCCCGCCCACACACGCAACGCCTCACCCGACCGAGCCGACAACACCCACGGCACCGGCACCGGCCCGACCCCACCCGGCACCGCAACCTCAGCAACCGGCGCAGCCTCCAAGATCACATGCGCGTTCGTCCCACTGATCCCGAACGACGACACCCCCGCACGCCGCACACGCCCCGTCTCCGGCCACGCCACCGCCTCGGTCAGCAACCGCACACTGCCCGACGACCAGTCCACGTGCGGCGACGGCTCATCCACGTGCAACGTCCGCGGCAACACCCCATGCCGCATCGCCTGCACCATCTTGATCACCCCGGCCACCCCGGCGGCGGCCTGCGTGTGCCCGATGTTGGACTTCACCGACCCCAGATACAGCGGCGTCTCACGCCCCTGCCCATACGTCGCCAGCAACGCCTCGGCCTCGATCGGATCACCCAGCGCCGTCCCGGTCCCATGCGCCTCCACCACATCCACCTCCGACGGCGCAAGCCGCGCATTGGCCAGCGCCGCCAGAATCACCCGCCGCTGCGACGGCCCGTTCGGCGCGGTCAGCCCGTTCGACGCACCGTCCTGATTGACCGCCGTGCCACGTACGACCGCGAGCACGGGATGGCCCAGCCGCTGGGCGTCGGAGAGCCGCTCCAGCAGGAGCAATCCGGCGCCCTCGCCCCACGAGGTGCCGTCGGCGCCAGCGGCGAACGCCTTGCAGCGGCCGTCGGGCGCGAGCCCGTTCTGCTGGCTGAACTCGATGAACCCCTCCGGCGTGGTCATCACCGTGACGCCGCCCGCGAGCGCGAGCTCGCACTCCCCCGCACGCAGCGCCTGTGCCGCCAGATGCATCGCGACCAGCGACGAGGAGCAGGCCGTGTCGACCGTGAGCGCGGGGCCCTCCAGCCCGAAGGTGTAGGCGATCCGGCCGGAGAACACACTGGCCGCGCTGCCGGTGAGCAGAAAGCCCGACAGCGCTTCGATCTGTTCCTCGCTCGGCCCGGAGATCTGGGCCATCCCGCCGACGAACACGCCGGTCCTGCTGCCGCGCAGGCCGTCCACCGGCAGTCCCGCCCGTTCGAACGCCTCGTACGCGACCTCCAGCAGGAGCCGCTGCTGCGGGTCCATGGACAGGGCCTCGCGCGGCGAGATCCCGAAGAACTCCGGGTCGAAGTCGGCGGCGTCGTACAGGAACCCGCCCTCGCGGACGTAGCTGTGCCCCGGCCGGGCCGGTCCAGGCCGGTAGAGCCGCGTGGTGTCCCAGCCGCGGTCGGCGGGGAGGCCGGAGATCGCGTCCACCTCGTCGGCGGCGAGCCGCCACAGCAGTTCGGGCGAGGTGGCGCCGCCGGGGTAGCGGCAGGCCATGCCGACGATGGCGATCGGCTCGGCAGCCCGTTCCTCGACCTCGCGCAGACGGGCGCGGGCCTGGTGCAGGTCGGCCGTCACACGCTTGAGAAAGTAGCGGAGCTTGTCTTCACTCGACATGGACGTTCCTCGCGAAGCGGGCGGGCAGGGGGAAGGTCAGGAGATCCCGAACTCGGTGTCGAGCAGCCGGAACATCTCGTCGTCGGACGCGGACTCGATCCGGTCCTCCAGTGACGGCCCCGCGGGGCCGCGCACCCGGGCGAGCAGAGCCTCGATGCGGGTGGCGAGGCGGGCGCGGTCCTCTTCGCCGGTCAGCGAGGCCAGCGCCGCCTCCACCCGGTCGAGTTCGCCGAGCGGATCGACAGGGGGCCGGATCGCGTCGCGCAGGTACGAGGCGAGGGCGGTCGCGGTCGGGTGGTCGAAGACCAGCGTGCTGGGCAGGCCGAGCCCGGTCGCCCGGGAGAGGCCGTTGCGCAGTTCCACCGCGGCCAGCGAATCCAGGCCCACATCGCGCAGCGACTGGTGGACGTCCACCGCGTCTGGCGAGGCATGCCCGAGCACGGCGGCGATCTCGCCGCGCACGATGTCGAGCAGCAACCGGTCGAGCTCGCCGTCTTCCGCGGTGCTCAGGATCTCGGCGGCGGTGCCGCCCGCCGCGTCCGCCGCCATCCGGTCCAGCACGTCCTGGGCCTCGGGCAGTTCGGCCAGCAGCGGGCTCGGGCGCATCGCGGTGAAGGCCGGCACAAACCCCGTCCAGTCGACGTCCGCGACGACGACGGCGGTCTCGTCCCGCTCCACCGCGCCGGTCAGTTCGGCGACCGCGAGTTCCGGGGGAAGGCCGGCCACTCCTCGGCGGGCCATGTGCGCTCCGGCCTCGCCATCGGCCATGCCGGGACCGGCCCAGGGCCCCCAGGCGATCGAGGTGGCGGTCAGCCCGCGGGCCCGGCGTCCCGCGGCCAGGGCGTCGAGTGCCGCGTTGGCCGCCGAGTAGGCGGCCTGGCCGCCGCTGCCCCAGGTCGCCGCGATCGAGGAGAACAGCACGAACGCGTCCAGGGGCGTGTCGCCCAGCAGGGCGTCGAGGTTCGCGGCGCCGACGACCTTGGCCGAGCGGACCCTGGCGAACTCGGCGAGGTCGGTGTCTTCGAGTGGTTGCGGATCGCCCAGGCCGGCGGCGTGCACGACGGCCGTCAGCGGGAGTTCCGGCGGGATCTCCGCGAGGATCTCGGCGAGCGCGGCCCGGTCGGCGACGTCGCAGGCCCGCATCGTGACGCGGGCGCCGAGCGCGGTGAGTTCGGTGGCGAGGCCGGCGGCGCCAGGGGCGTCCTCGCCACGGCGGCTCTGCAGGATCAGGTGCTCGGCGCCGCCGGCGGCCAGGTGGCGGGCCACGTGCGCGCCGAGCGCGCCCGTGCCTCCGGTGATCAGCACGGTCCCGCGCGGGCTCCAGGCGCGGACCTTCTGCCCGTGCGCCGCGCGGACCAGCCGGCGCACGTGCACGCCGGACGGGCGCAGCGCGACCTGGTCCTCTTCTGCCGCGGCGAGCACGCCCGCCAGCAAGGCTGGGTCGATGCCGGCCGCCTCCGCCGGGAGGTCCACACACCCGCCCCAGCGGCGCGGGTGCTCCAGCCCGGCCACCCGCCCCAGTCCCCAGATCTCCGCCGCCGCCGGATCGACCGGCTCACCGGGTTCGACCTGCACGGCGTTCCTGGTGACGCACCACAGCGGCGCGTCCCATCCCCTGTCGCCGAGGGCCTGGACGAGGGAGACGGTCTGGCCCGCGTCCGTCAGCAGGGACAGCACCCCGGCCGGTTCCGTGCCGGGCAGCAGCGCGGCCGCGTCGGCGCGGCCGGCCCCTGCGGGCAGTTCCAGCACCGCCGCGCCGACCGCCTCGGCGGCTCGGACGATCCACGCGTCCGAGGCGCCGCCCTCGGGCACGACCGCCAGCCAGGTGCCACCGGGGATCCGGCGGCCGGGCGTTCCGGCCGGCCGCCAGGTGACCTGGTAGCGCCAGCCCTCACTGACGGCGTCCCTGGACCGCGTCTCCGCCGGGCCGGACGTACGAGAAGGGGTGAGCCAGAACCGCTCGTGCTCGAAGGGATAGGTCGGAAGCTCCGCGGGCGTGGCAGGCCCGAGCAGGCGCGTCAAGCGCGGTCCTGCCCCGCGCACATGCAGGCGGGCCAGCGCGGTCATCAAGGTCGCGGCCTCGGGCCTGCCCGCCCGCAGAACGGGCACGGCGTCGTCCACCAGCGCGGACAGCACGGCGTCCGGGCCGATCTCGACGAACGCGGTGACGCCGCGGGCACGCAGGGCCTCGACGCCGTCGGCGAACCGGACGGTCCGTATGACCTGCCCCGCCCAGTACGCCGCCGTTCCAGGATCGCCGTCCCCACCGGTGGTCACCAGCGGCACGGCGGGTTCGGCGAAGGTCAGCCCGTCGAGCACCGCGCGGAAACCGTCGAGCATGGGCGCCATCAGCGGCGAGTGGAAGGCGTGGCTCGTGGTGAGCCGTTTGGTCCTGCGGCCGCGGGCGACCCATTCCGCGGCCACGTCCAGGACCGCGGGCTCAGGTCCTGAGAGCACGACCGCGGACGCGCCGTTCACCGCGGCCAGCGCGACGGGCTCGGCCAGGTCGCCCAGTTCGTCCTCGGCGGCTTCGATCGCCACCATCGCGCCGCCCGCGGGGAGTGCCTGCATCAACCGCCCGCGCGCCGTCACCAGCGCGGACGCGTCCGCCAGGGAGAGCACCCCCGCGACGTGGGCGGCGGCGATCTCGCCTATGGAGTGACCGAGCAGGACGTCCGGACGCAGGCCCCAGGTCTCCAGGAGCCGGACCAGCGCGACCTGGACCGCGAAGATGCCCGGCTGCGCGAACTCGGTCGTGTCCAGATCCGGGTCGCCGTCGAACACGGCCTGCCGCACCCGCGGGTCCAGGTGGGCGCACACCTCGTCGAAGGCCGCCGCGTACGCCGGGTGGGCCTCGTACAGCTCGCGACCCATCCCCGCGCGCTGGGAGCCCTGGCCGGTGAACAGGAACGCCGTCGTGCCGCCCGCGCCGGCGGTCCCGCGGATCACGTGCCCGGCGGTGCCGCCGTCGCGCACCGCCGACAGGCCGCTCGCGAACTCGTCGGGAGTCTCGCCGATCACGACGGCCCGATGCTCGAACGCGGCCCGTCTCCCGGCGAGAGCACGGGCGACCACGAGCGCGTCGGCGCCTTCCACGGCCGGGAGGAGCCGGGCGGCCTGAGCGCGCAGCGCGGTCTCGGTGCGCGCGGACAGCACCCACGGCAGCGGGCCGGCCGGCCCGGGCCGCACCGTCGCGGCGACGGGATCGGGCTGTTCGAGGATTACGTGCGCGTTCGTGCCGCTGACCCCGAAGGACGACACCGCCGCGCGGCGTACGCCCGTCTCCGGCCACGGCGTCGTCTCGGTCAGCAGGGAAACCGCGCCGGACGACCAGTCCACCTTGGCGGACGGCTGATCCACGTGAAGGGTCCTGGGCAGGACGCCGTGCCGCAGCGCCTGGACCATCTTGATGATCCCGCCGACGCCGGAGGCGGCCTGGGCGTGGCCGATGTTCGACTTGAGCGAGCCCAGGTACAGGGGCGTCTCCCGAGCCTGGCCGTAGGTCGCCAGCAGGGCCTGTGCCTCGATCGGGTCGCCGAGCACGGTGCCGGTGCCGTGCGCCTCGACCGCGTCCACGTCGGACGGCGAGAGCCCGGCGTTCGCCAGTGCCTGCCGGATGACCCGCTGCTGCGAAGGGCCGTTCGGCGCGGTGAGGCCGTTGGAGGCGCCGTCGGAGTTCACCGCCGACCCGGCGACCACCGCCAGCACGGCGTGCCCGTGGCGGCGGGCGTCCGACAGCCGCTCCAGCAGCAACATCCCGGCGCCCTCCGCCCACGCGGTGCCATCCGCCGTCTCGGCGAACGACTTGCAGCGGCCGTCGGGAGCGAGCCCACGCTGACGGCTGAACTCCACGAACGCGCCGGGGCTCGACATCACGGTCACGCCGCCGGCGAGGGCCAGGTCGCACTCTCCCGACCGGAGCGCCTGAGCGGCCAGGTGCAGCGCCACCAGCGACGACGAACAGGCCGTGTCGACGGTGAGCGCGGGCCCCTCCAGGCCGTAGACGTAGGAGATCCGGCCGGACAGCACGCTCGCCGCCGTACCGGTGCCGAGGTTGCCGCCGACATGGTCGGGGGCCTCGTGCAGCGGCGGGCCGTAGTCCTGCGACGAGGTGCCGGCGAACACGCCGACAGCGGAGCCGCGCACCATGCGCGGGTCGATCCCGGCGTGCTCGAAGGTCTCCCAGGTGACCTCCAGCAAGAGGCGCTGCTGCGGGTCCATGGCGAGCGCCTCTCGCGGCGAGATCCCGAAGAACGCGGCGTCGAAGCCGGCGGCGTCCGCGAGGAACCCTCCTGAGCGCACGTAGGTCCTGCCCGGCCGGCCCGGCTCCGGGTGGTAGAGGGCGTCGGTGTCCCAGCCGCGGTCGGCGGGGAACCCGGTGATCGCGTCGGTCCCCGTGAGCACGAGGTCCCACAGGTCGGCAGGGGATCCGACGCCGCCGGGGTAACGGCAGCCCATGCCGACGATGACGATCGGGTCCGTGCCGCCGTCGTGCGCGGTGAACCGTTCCGCCGGGGCGGGCGCGTCGAGGACCTCGGCGAGCAGCAGGGCGGCGAGCGCGGCCGGGCTCGGATGGTCGAAGACCAGCGTCGCGGGCAGGCTGAGACCCGTGGCGGCGCCGAGCCGCGTGCTGAGCTCGACCGCGGTCAGCGAGTCGAACCCGAGCTCGGCGAACGCGCGGCCGGCGTCGATCGCCCCGGTGTGGCCGAGCACCGCGCCGGCCTGGGTGCGGATCAGGTCGGTGAGCTGCACGAGGGCGTCGGCCTCCGGCAGACCCGTCAGCCGGTCCCGCAGCCCCCGGTCCACCTGGGCCGTACGGCGGATGCGGGCGCGGGCGGGCGGGGTGCCGCCGGGCACGAGCCAGAAGTGCTCGTGCTGGAAGGCGTAGGTGGGCAGGTCGGTCCGCCGCGCGCCGGTCCCGGCGAAGAACGCGGCCCAGTCGACCGGGACACCGTGGGTGTACAGGGCTCCGACCGCGCTCAGCAGCGTGACCGCCTCACCGCGGCCGGGCCGCAGCGCGACCGCCGTCACGCCCTCGGCCAGGTCCCGGGTCAGCGCGGTCAGCACGCCGTTCGGTCCGAGCTCCAGATAGGCGGTGACCTCCTGCTCACGCAGGCACGCCACCGCGTCGGCGAACCGGACGGTGCCGCGGACCTGCGCGGTCCAGTGCTCGGCGGTGGACAGTACGGCCAGGTCCGCGACCGTGCCCGTGCGGGTCGAGACCAGCGGCACGGCCGGGGCGTGGAAGGTCAGGCCGCCCGAGACGTCCGCGAGCGGCGCCAGCACCGGGTCCATGGCGGCGGAGTGGAAGGCGTGGCTGGTGCCGAGACGGCGAGTGCGACGCCCCTGCCGTACCCAGTGCTCCACCGTCGCGGCGACGTCGTCCTCGGGGCCGGAGACGACGACCGCCGAGGGCCCGTTGACCGCCGCCACGTCCACGGTCGACGGGAGGGCGCCCACCACCTCGGCCTCGCTCGCCTCGATGGCCGCCATCGCGCCGCCGGCGGGTACGTTTGCCATCAGGCGGCCTCTGGCGGCCACCAGGACCGCCGCGTCCTCCAGAGTGAGCACTCCCGCGATGTGGGCCGCGGTGATCTCGCCGAGGGAGTGACCCGCCACGACGTCGGGCCGCACGCCCCACGACTCGACGAGGCGGGCCAGCGCGACCTCCACGGCGAACAGGCCCGCCTGGGCGTAGTCGGTCCGGTCCAGCAGGGCCGCCAGGTCGGTGCCCGGCTCGGCGAACACGACGTCCTTGAGCGGGACACCGTCCGCCCAGCGTCCGTCGATCTCCACGCAGACGGCGTCGAAGGCCGCGGCGAACGTGCCGTACGCGGCGTACAGCTCACGTCCCATTCCCGCGCGCTGGGCGCCCTGGCCGGTGAACAGGAACGCCACCTTGGGTTCCGCGCACGCGACGTCCTGTACGAGACCGGGGGCGGGAGCGCCCTCGGCCAGGGCGTCCAGGCCGGCGGAGAGCGTGCCCGCGTCCGGGGCGACCATGACGGCCCGGTGGTCAAGCGTGGCGCGCGTCGTCGCGAGCGAGTAGGCGGCGTCCACCGGCCGCCGGAAACCGCCCAGCGAGGCGGACAACCGAGCGGCCTGCGCACCCAGCGCCGCACCGGTCTTGGCCGAGATCACCCAGGGCAGGACGGCAGGGGCGGCAGGGGCGGCAGGGGCGGCCGGCTCACCCGGCTCCACGGCGGTGGGCGGTGCCTCCTCGACGATGACGTGCGCGTTGGTGCCGCTGACCCCGAAGGACGACACCCCTGCCCGGCGCGGGCGTTCGCCCGCCGGCCACTCGCGGGCCTCGGTCAGCAGTTCGACCGCGCCGGCGGACCAGTCGACGTGCGGCGTTCGCTCGTCGGCGTGCAGGGTACGCGGCAGCGTGCCGGCCCGCAGGGCCAGGATCATCTTGATGATCCCCCCGACCCCGGCCGCCGCCTGGGCGTGCCCGATGTTGGACTTCATCGACCCCAGCCACAGCTGGCTCTCGCGGTCCTGGCCGTAGGTCTCGATCAGCGCCCGCGCCTCGATCGGGTCGCCGAGCACGGTCCCGGTGCCGTGCGCCTCGACCGCGTCCACGTCCGCCGGCGTGAGCCGGGCGTCGGCCAGCGCGGCGCGGATCACGCGCCGCTGCGCCGCTCCGCTCGGCGCGGTGAGGCCGTTGGAGGCGCCGTCGGAGTTCACCGCCGACCCGGCCAGCACCGCCAGCACGGTGTGCCCGTGGCGGCGGGCGTCCGACAGGCGTTCCAGGATCAGGACGCCGACGCCCTCGGCCCAGCCGGTGCCGTCCGCTCCGGCGCCGAAGGACTTGCAGCGGCCGTCGGGCGCGAGCCCGCGCTGCCGGCTGAACTCCACGAACCCGCCGGGGGTGCTCATCACCGACACGCCGCCGGCCAGGGCGAGGGTGCTCTCCCCCACGCGCAGCGAACGGATGGCATGGTGCACCGCCACCAGCGACGACGAGCAGGCGGTGTCCACCGTGATCGCCGGCCCCTCCAGGCCGAAGGCGTACGCGATGCGCCCGGACAGCACACTGGCCGCGACACCGGTGAGCAGGTGCCCCTCGACCTCCTCCGGCGCCTCATGCAGCCGGGGCCCGTAGTCCTGGCCGTTGGTGCCCACGAACACCCCGGTCCGGCTGCCGCGCACCGAGTCCGGCACGATGCCCGCACGCTCGAACGCCTCCCAGGCCGCCTCCAGCAGGAGCCGCTGCTGCGGGTCCATGGCGAGGGCCTCACGCGGGCTCAGGTCGAACAACGACGCGTCGAACCCGGCGACGTCATCAAGAAAGCCGCCCTCGCGGACGTAGCTCGTGCCGGGAGCCGACCCGGGGTCGTAGAGCCTCCCCAGGTCCCAGCCGCGGTCGGCGGGGAACTCCGAGATCGCATCCACTCCGCGATCGACCAGGCGCCACAAGTCGTCCGGCGTACGCACGCCGCCGGGGTAGCGGCAGCTCATGCCGACGACGGCGATCGGCTCGTGCGCGCGATCCTCCAGGTCCTGGAGGCGGCCGCGAGCCTCGCGCAGGTCGTTGGTGGCGCGTTTGAGGTAGTCGAGCAGCTTCTCTTCGTTACTCACGAGGTGGCACCCAGTTCCCGGTCGAGCAGCGCGAACATCTCGTCGGCGGAGGCGGCGGCCAGATCGATGCCGCCGGAGTCGTCGGAGCCTGTGTCGTCGGGGCCGGCCGCCGGCGTCGTGGCGAGGTCCCGCAGCCGGCTCAGCACCGCGGCCCGTTCGGCGCCGGTCAGCGAACGCAAGCCGGCTTCGAGCGCGTCGAGATGGCGATCGAGCTTGCCTCCCGGCGCTCCGGCCAGCTCGGTACGGAGGTACTCGGCCAGGTGCGCGACGGTCGCATGGTCGAACACGACGGTGACCGGCAGGTCCAGCCCGGTCGCGGCGGCGAGCCGGTTCCGCAGCTGGACCGCGGCGGCCGAGTCGAAGCCGAGGTCACGGAACGACCCGTTCTGCTCGACCTCCTCAGGTGATGAGTGGCCCAGCACGGCCGCGGCGGCCGTCCGCACCAGCTTGGCCAGCATCCGCCGTTGCTCGGCCTCGGCGAGCCCGCCCAGCCGGCCGGCCCAGTCCGGCCCCTGCCCCAGCCCGTGACCCTGCCCCTGGTCCTGGTCCTGCCCCAGCGCGTGACCATGACCCCGCCCCTGGCCCTGGCCGTTCACGGCCTGCCGGGCACTCGCACCGAGCGCCACGCGGCCCGCGTCGAGCCAGTAGCGGCGGCGGTCGAAGGCGTAGGTGGACAGGTCGACCCGGTGGCCGGCGGGCACGGCGGCACCCCACTCCACCCGCACGCCACGGACGGAGAGCTCCGCGAGCGAGAGCCGGACGCGGCCGAGCCCGCCGTCGCCACGACGCAGCGCCCCGGCGACCACCGCGTCCGTGCCGGTCTCGGCCACCGTCTGCTGCATCCCCATGGTCAGCACCGGATGCGGGCTGAGCTCGGCGAAGGCGTCCTTGCCCTCGGCCAGCAGCACCCGCATCGCCGGCTCGAACAGCACCGGTTCCCGCAGGTTGGTGAACCAGTACGCGGCGTCCAGCCCGGTGGTGTCGAAGTGGTCCGCGGTGACCGTGGACATGAAGGGGATTTCCGCGGTGTGCGGGCGGATCGGCGCGAGATCGGCGAGCAGCCGCTCCCGCAGCGCGTCGACCTGCCGGGAGTGGGAGGCGTAGGACACGGGGACCCGCTTGGCCCTGACACCGTTCTCGGCACAGTAGCCGAGCAGCTCCTGCAGCGCCTCCGTCGCACCGGAGACCACGACGGAGGCGGACCCGTTGACCGCGGCGACCGAGATCCGGTCGTCCCGCTCGATCAGGGAGGCGACCTCCGCCGGCGGCAGGGCCACCGACACCATTCCACCGCGTCCGGACAGGTCCGCCAGCGCCCGGCTGCGCAGGGCCACCACGCGGGCGCCGTCGGACAAGGACAGAGCCCCCGCGACGCAGGCCGCCGCGATCTCGCCCTGGCTGTGGCCGAGTACGGCCGCCGGCTCAACGCCGTGGGCCCGCCACACCGCGGCGAGCGACACCATGACCGCCCACAGCGCGGGCTGGACGACGTCCACCCGGTCCAGCTCCGTGCCGTCGCGCAGCACACCCTCCAGGTCGAGCTCGGTGAACGGTTCCAGGGCCGCCGCGCACTCGGCCAGCCGCCCGGCGAACACCGGGCTGGACGCGAGCAGGTCCCGGCCCATCCCTGCCCACTGCGAGCCCTGCCCGGGGAACACGAACACCGCTTCACCGCCCGTGCCCGCACGCCCGGTCACCACGCCGGGTGCGTCCTCACCGGCCGCCAGGGCGGCGAGTCCCCGGCGCAGTGCGTCGCGATCGTCGCCGATGACGACCGCGCGGTGCTCGAACAGGCTGCGCGACGTCACCAGCGAGTACGCGACGTCGGCGGCGGCGTACTCCGGATGCGCGTCCACGTGGGACAGCAGCCGGGCCGCCTGGCCGCGCAGCGCGGCGGCGCCGCGGGCGGACAGGACCCACGGCATCGCGGGGGCATCCGGGCTCGTCGGCTCGTGACCGTGCTCCGGAGCCTCCTCCAGGATGAGGTGCGCGTTCGTACCGCTGACCCCGAAGGACGAAACGCCCGCGCGGCGGGGCCGATCGGCGGCGGGCCAGTTCCTCGTCTCGGTGAGCAGTTCGACGGCCCCGGCCGACCAGTCGACGTGCGGCGACGACTCATCGGCGTGCAACGTCTTCGGCAACACCCCATGCCGCATCGCCTGCACCATTTTGATCACCCCGGCCACCCCGGCCGCGGCCTGCGTATGCCCGAGATTCGACTTGATCGACCCCAGAAACAACGGCTCTGCGCGGTCCTGCCCGTAGGTGGCCAGCAACGCCTGCGCCTCGATCGGATCGCCCAACGGCGTCCCCGTCCCATGCGCCTCCACCACGTCCACATCCGCCGTGGACAGACCCGCACTCCCGAGCGCCTGACGAATCACCCGCTCCTGCGACGGCCCATTCGGCGCCGTCAACCCATTCGATGCACCATCGGAATTCACCGCAGAACCACGCACCAACGCCAACACCCGATGCCCGTTGCGCCGCGCGTCCGACAACCGCTCCAGCAACAACATCCCCGCGCCCTCGGCGAAGCCGGCGCCGTCGGCACCGGCGCCGAACGCCTTGCAGCGCCCATCCGCGGAGAGCCCGCGCTGGCGGCTGAACTCGACGAACAGCGACGGGGTGGCCAGCACGGTCGCGCCGCCCGCCAACGCCAGAGAGCACTCGCCCCGGCGCAGCGCCTGGGCCGCGAGGTGCAGGGCGACCAGCGACGACGAGCAGGCCGTGTCCACGGTGAGTGCCGGGCCCTCGAAGCCGAAGGTGTAGGCGACCCGGCCCGAGGCCAAGGACCCTGAGGTGCCCATCAGCACCTGCCCGGCGAGGTCCGCGTCGGCCGCGGCGGCGCCGTAGTCCTGGTACATGATCCCGGCGAACACCCCGGTCGGGCTGCCGCGCAGGGCCAGCGGATCGATCCCCGCGCGTTCGACGGCCTCCCAGCAGACCTCCAGGAGCAGCCGGTGCTGCGGGTCGGTGACCTCGGCCGCGGCCGGGGAGAGGCCGAAGAAGCCGGCGTCGAAGTCTCCCGGCGCGTCCAGGAAGCCACCATGGCGGGTGGCCGAGTGGCCCGGCGCGTCCGAGCGGTGCAGCGCGTCCACGTCCCAGCCCCGGTCGGCGGGGAACTCGGTGATCGCGTCGGCGCCGTCGGCCAGCAGCCGCCACAGCTCCTCTGGAGTGGTGACCCCGCCCGGATAGCGGCAGCCCATCCCGATGATGGCGATCGGCTCGGTCCGTTCCTCCTCCGCCGCGCGCAGCCGCTCGCGAGCCTCGTGCAGCTCGCGGGTGACCCAGCGCAGACTCTCCAGCACGCGGTGGTCGGTCGCCTGCTCACCCATCGTTGCCCAGCTCCTTGCGGATGAAGTCGAGGATCTCGTCGGCGGAGGCGGTGCTGAGGCGATCGGCCGCGGTAGATCGGCTCGCGCCGTCTCGTCCAGCGCCGTCTCGTCCAGCACCGTCTCGTCCGGCACCGTCTCGTCCAGCGCTGGCGCGGTCCCGCCGCAACCGTGCGCTCAGCGTCTCCAGCCGGGCCGACAGCCCGGCCAGCGCCACGTCGTCCGCCGTGGTGTCCCGCAGCGCCGCCTCCAGCCGGTCCAGGTGCTCGAACGCCTCGGGACGGCCGGGTTCCGGGGTCAGCTCCCTCGCGAGGTACTGCGCCACGGCGGACGGCGTGGGGTGGTCGAACACGAGCGTGGCGGGCAGGCGCAGACCGGTGGCGGCGCTCAGTCGGTTACGCAGTTCCACCCCGGTGAGCGAGTCGAACCCGGTCTCGCCGAAGGGCCGCGCCGGGTCCACCGCCCCGGGACCGGCGTGCCCGAGCACGTCGGCGACCTCGTTGCGCACGAGTTCCAGCAGCGCGCGCGGGCGGTCCGCCGCGGCGACGCCGGCGAGCGTCGTCACCGCGCCGGCTCGCGCCTCCGGAGCCCGGACCAGCCCGCGCAACAGCCGAGGCACCTCGCGGAGCCGGGCGGCCGAGGTCTCCAGGCGTACGGGGAACAGCACCGCGTCCCCGGCCGCCCATGCGGCGTCGAACAGGTCGAGCCCCTGACTGCTGGACAGCGGCAGCACGCCGCCGCGGCCGAGCCGGGCCAGGCCGGTACCGTCCAGCCCGCCGGTCATCGTGCTGGCCTCGGCCCAGAGGCCCCAGCCCAGCGACAGCGCGGGCAGCCCGCGCGCCCTGCGGTGCCGCGCGAGCGCGTCCAGGTAGGAGTTCGCCGCCGCGTAGTTGGCCTGGCCGGCGGTGCCGAGGACGCCCGCCACCGAGGAGAACAGCACGAAACTGCGCAGCGGCAGGTGCTCGGTGAGCGCGTGCAGGTGCCAGGCGGCGTCGGCCTTCGGCCGCAGGACCGCGTCGAGCCGCTCAGGCGTCATGGCGGTGAAGGTGGCGTCGGCCAGGACGCCCGCGACGTGCACCACCGAGGTCAGCGGATGCTCTTCAGGGATCCCGGCGAGGACCGCGGCCAGTTGCCCGCGGTCCGCGGCGTCGGCGGCCACGATGGTTGCCGACGCGCCCAGCTCGGTGAGCTCGGCCACCAGCTCTCGCGCACCCTCGGCCTGCGGGCCGCGGCGGCTGAGCAGCGTCAGGTGGCGGGCACCGTGGGTGAGGACCAGGTGACGGGTGACGAGCCGGCCGAGGGTGCCGAACGCGCCCGTGACCAGCACCGTGCCGTCCTCGTCGAGCAGCGGCCTGCCCTTCGGCCGCGTCTCGGCCCTGGCCAGCACCGGGACGTACGCCGCACCGCCGCGCAGGGCGAGCTGCGCCTCCCCGGTGCTGACGGCGGCGGGCAGCGCGGCGAGGGAGCGCGGATCGTCGTCGAGATCGGCGAGGACGATCCGTCCGGGATGCTCGGCCTGCGCGGAGCGCAGCATGCCCCACACCGCCGCGCCGGCGAGATCGGTGTCCCGCTCTCCTTCGCCGACCTGAACGGCCCAGGACGTGCACAACACGAGGCGGGTGCCGCCCAGCCGGTCGTCGGCCAGCCAGTCGCGGACCAGGGTCAGGTGCCGGCCGAGCACCTCGTGGACCGGCCCTTGTCCGACCGGCGCCACGACGGCCTCGTACGCGCTCAGCGAGGCCGGGTCCGTGTGGCGGGGAACCCCCATCGCGGCGGCGAACGCGTCGTCCCCACGTACGGCGGTCACCGGTGCTGGACCTTCGGCCGCGACGGGGTTCCAGGCCAGCCGGTACAGCGAGTCGGCGCCGACGGCGAGCTGGTCGGGCGAGAACGGCCGCAGGGTCAGCGCCGCGACGGTGAGCACGGGGCGGCCGTTCTCGTCGTCGGCGGCGAGCGCCACAGTGTCCGGACCCGCCGGGGAGAGCCTGACGCGCAGTGCCCGCGCCCCGCTCCCGTGGACGGTGACGCCGCCCCAGGCGAACGGCAGCCGCGCGCGGTCGTCGGCGGGAAGCAGCCCGCCGAGGCGGACCGCCTGGGCCGCGGCGTCCAGCAGCGCGGGATGGATCACGAACCGGTCCGGCTCGTGACCGGCCGCCACCTCGGCGTAGACGTCGTCCCCTGCCCGCCAGGCGCGCCCCAGGCCCTGGAACGCGGGTCCGTAGTCGAACCCGACCTCGGAGGCGGTGGCGTAGAACTTCTCCAGCTCGACCTCACCGGCGCCCGGCGGCGGCCAGGCGATCGGCGGCCGGCTCCTGGCCGCGGCCTCGCCCGCCAGCGTGCCGGACGCGTACCGGGTCCAGGTGGCATCGGCGGGGGCGTCCTCGGCGCGGGCGAAGAGGCGCAGCGCGCGCCGTCCGTCACCGTCGGCGGCGGTGACGCTGATCTGCACCTGCACCGCTCCGCCGCGGGGCAGCACCAAGGGCGCCTCGACGGTGAGGTCCTCGACCGCGCAGCCCGTCTCACGGGCGGCGTGCAGGGCCAGGTCGAGGAACGCGGTGCCGGGCAGCAGCGGCGTGCCGAGCACGGCGTGGTCGGCGAGCCACGGCTGGGCCCGCAGCGAGAGCCTGCCGGTGAACAGCAGCATCTCCGGGTCGGCCAGCCGGGTCGCGGCGCCCAGCAACGGGTGCCCTGCCGGGGCGAGGCCGAGCCCAGTGGCCGCGCCGCCGATGGGGATCTCGGGGGCGTCGAGCCAGAAGCGCTGCCGTTGGAAGGGGTAGGCCGGCAGCGTGATCCGCCCGCCGGTGGCAGGCAGCACGGCGGCCCAGTCCACGGGCACGCCCTGGACATGTGCCTCTGCCACGGCGGTCAGCACGCGGTCGAGACCGTCCTCGCCGCGCCTGAGCGTGCCGACGGCGAGCGGCCGGTCTCCGTCCAGCGTGTCGAAGGTCTCGGCGAGCGCGGTGGCCAGCACCGGGTGCGGGCTGCACTCGATGAAGACGTCGTGGCCCGCGTCGAGCAGTGCCGTGGTGGCCTTCGCGAACTCGACCGGCTGCCTGAGGTTGCGGTACCAGTAGCCGGCGTCGAGGCCCGCGGTGTCGAGGGGCGCGCCGGTCACCGTGGAGTAGAACGGGACGTCTCCGGATACTGGGCTGACGGGGGCCAGGAGCCGGCCCAGCTCGTCCTCGATCAGTTCCACATGGGGCGAGTGGGAGGCGTAGTCGACCGCGACCCTCCTGGCCCGGACGTCCTGGGCGGCGCAGGCCGCCATGAACTCGCCGAGCGCGCCGGCGTCGCCGGACATCACGGTGGAGGAGGCGCTGTTCACCACCGCGACGGAGATGCGCCCGTCCCACGGCTCGGCCAGTTCGCGGGCCCGGCTCACCGGGAGGGCCACCGACACCATGCCACCGCGGCCCGACAGGGCCGCCAGCGCCCTGCTACGCTCCACGACCAGCCTGGCGCCGTCCTCCAGGGACAGCCCGCCGGCCACCACCGCCGCCGCGATCTCACCCTGAGAGTGCCCCACCACCGCCGCGGGCTCGACTCCGCAGGATCGCCACACCGCCGCCAGCGACACCATCACCGCCCACAGCGCGGGCTGTACGACATCGACCCGCTCCAGCGCGGCGGCGTCGCCGAGCACATCCGGCAGCCAACAGCCGGTGAAGGGCTCCAAGGCCGCCGCGCACTCAGCCATCCGCTCGGCGAACACCGGGCTGGACGCGATCAGCTCCAGCCCCATCCCGGCCCACTGCGAGCCCTGCCCGGGGAACACGAACACCACCCGACGGCCCTGCTGTGCGACCCCGGTCACCGCACCGCCGCCGCTCCCGCGCTCGGCGATGGCGCTCAGCCCTTCGCGGGAGCCGCCGAGAACGACGGCACGGTGGTCGAACAGCGTACGCGTCAGCAGCGCGCGGCCCACCGCGGCGGCGTCGGTGTCCGCCAGCGGCATCAGGTTGCGGGCCTGCTCCCGGAGCGCGGGTTCCGACTTGGCCGACAGCACCCACGGCACCACCGGCAGATCCGGCCCGGTCTCCTCGGGGGGTTGGGGCACCGCCTCCAGAATGACGTGCGCGTTGGTGCCACTGATCCCGAACGAGGACACCGCGGAGCGGCGGGCGCGGATGGTCTCGGGCCAGTTCCTCGTCTCGGTGAGCAGTTCGACGGCCCCGGCCGACCAGTCGACGTGCGGCGACGGCTCATCGGCGTGCAACGTCTTCGGCAACACCCCATGCCGCATCGCCTGCACCATCTTGATCACCCCGGCCACCCCGGCCGCGGCCTGCGTATGCCCGAGATTCGACTTGATCGACCCCAGAAACAACGGCGTCTCACGCCCCTGCCCGTAGGTGACCAGCAACGCCTGCGCCTCGATCGGATCGCCCAACGGCGTCCCCGTCCCATGCGCCTCCACCACGTCCACATCCACCGTGGACAGACCCGCACTCCCGAGCGCCTGACGAATCACCCGCTCCTGCGACGGCCCGTTCGGCGCCGTCAACCCATTCGACGCACCATCGGAATTCACCGCAGAACCACGCACCACCGCCAGCACCGGATGCCCGTTGCGCCGCGCGTCCGACAACCGCTCCAGCAACAACATCCCCGCGCCCTCGGCCCAGGCCGTGCCGTCCGCGGCGGCGGCGAACGGCTTGCAGCGCCCGTCGGGGGCCAGCGCGCGCTGGCGGCTGAACTCGACGAAGGAGCCGGGCGTCGCCATCACGGCGACCCCTCCGGCCAGCGCCAGAGAGCACTCCCCCTGCCGCAGCGCCTGGGCCGCGAGGTGCAGGGCGACCAGCGAGGACGAGCATGCGGTGTCAACCGTGACCGACGGGCCCTCGAAACCGAACGTGTAGGACACCCGCCCGGACACGACGCTCCCCGAGCCGCCGGTGAACGAGTAGCCTTCGGCCTCCTCGGGCAGCGGTGCCAGCCGTGCGGTGTAGTCGTGGTACATCGCGCCCGCGAAGACGCCGGTACGGCTCCCGCGCAGCGCGCCCGGGTCGATCCCCGCGTGCTCGAACGCCTCCCAGGACGTCTCCAGCAGCAGCCGCTGCTGCGGGTCCATCGCGGTCGCCTCGCGCGGGCTGATGCCGAAGAACTCGGCGTCGAACATCCCGGCGTCGTGCAGGAAGCCACCGCTGGTGGTGTACGTGCGGCCGGGGCGGTCGGGGTCGGCGTCGTACAGCGCCTCGGTGTCCCAGCCACGGTCCGAAGGGAACCCGGTGATCGCGTCGGTGCCCTCGGCCACCAGCCGCCACAGGTCGTCGGGGGTTCGCACGTCGCCGGGGAACCGGCAGGCCATGCCCACGATCGCGATCGGCTCGCCGTCAGCGGCGGCCGGTGCAGGGCGCGACTCGGGCGCCGCTGCCCGGGGCGCGCCCAGGTCCGCGCACAGCCGGTCGATCACCGCCTCCGGGCTCGGGTGGTCGAACAGCAAGGTGGCGGGCAACCGCAGGCCGGTCACGGCGGCCAGCCGGTTGCGCAGTTCCACCGAGGTGAGGGAGTCGAAGCCGATCTCCTTGAACGCCCGGCCAGGTTCGATGGAGGCCGTGGCCGCCAGTCCCATGACCGCGGCGATCTCGTCGCGCACGAGGGCCGCCACGGCGTCCCTGTCCAGGTTCGCGCCACGCGGAGCCGCGGTGGCGCCGGTCCTTCCCGCCCGGGGGCGGACGAGCCCGCGCAGCAGGCCGGGCACCGTTCCAGCGGCCCGCAACCCCGCCTCGTCCAGCCTCAGCGGCACGAGCAGGGCCTCGCCCGAGGCGCGGGCGGCGTCGAACAGCTCGATTCCCTCCCGCGTGGGCAGCGCGCCGACGCCGGTCCTGGCCATCCTCGCCCGGTCCGCGGCGGCGAGCCCGCCCGCCATGCCCCCATCCGTTTCCCACAGGCCCCACGCCAGCGCCGTGGCGGGAAGTCCCGCGGCCCGCCGGTGGTGCGCCAGCGCGTCGAGGAAGGTGTTGGCCGCCGCGTAGTTCGCCTGCCCTGCCGTGCCGAGCAGGCCCGAGACCGAGGAGAACACCGTGAACTCGGCGAGTTCGAGGTCTCGGGTCAGTTCATGGAGGTTCCAGGCGCCGTCGAGCTTGGCCCGCAGGACGTCGTCGATCCGGTTCGCGTCCAGCGCTTCCACCGGACCGTCGGCCAGCACACCGGCGGTGTGGATCACGGAGGTCAGCGGACGGTCCGCCGGGATGCCGCCGAGCAGTGTGCGCACGGACTCCCGATCGGCGACGTCGCAGGCGGCCAGCGTCGCCTCCGTCCCAAGGTCCCGCAGCTCCGCGGCCAGTTCCCCGGCGCCTTCCGCCGCCGGGCCACGGCGGCTGACCAGCAGCAGGTGCCGTGCGCCTTGCCGGGCCATGGCACGGGCCAGTTCCCTGCCGAGCCCGCCGGTCGCTCCGGTGATCAGGACGGTGCCGTCGGGCTCGCCGGCCCGGGGGCCGCCGACCGGAACGGTCGCCCGCGCGAGCCTGGGCACGAGAACCCGGCCGTCGCGGAGCGCCAGCTCCCTCTCGCCGGTCGCGACCGCGGCTGCGATCCCCTCGGGCGTGGCACCGGTGCCGGTGCCGGCGTCGGCGTCGAGCAGCACGAACCGGCCGGGGTACTCGGTCTGCGCCGAGCGGAGGAGGCCCCACACCGGCGCCTGGGCCAGGTCCGCCACGTCCTCCCCTGGCAGGACGGCGACCGCCGAGCGGGTCACGAACACCAGCCGGGCGTCCGCGAAGCGGTCACCCGCGAGCCAGGCCCGGACCAAGCCGAGCACGCGATCGACGGCGGCACGGGCCCGCTCCGGGAGGCCGGGCGCCGCTCCGGTCTCGCACCGCACGGCCACGACGTCCGGCACGGTCGTCAACCCGGCGAGATCGGCTTCCGGGCCGAGAACGACGCAGGTCAGGCTGGTGGGCGGGGCGGGCACAGGGGTCCAGCCGACGCGGTAGAGGTCGGGGTGGGTCACGGTGGCCCCCCCGGCGATCCGATCCGCGGAAGCCGGTCGCAGGGCCAGGGCACCGACCGAGGCGATCGGCGCTCCTGACGGGTCGGTGAAGGACATGGCGACACCGTCGGCGGACGGTGTGTACCGGACGCGGGCGGCGCTCGCGCCGACCGCGTGCAGGGCGACCTCGTGCCAGGAGAACGGGATCCGGCCTTCAGCGGCGTCCGCCGGGTCGCCGAACGCGACCGCGTGCAGAGCGGCGTCGAGCAGCGCCGGGTGCAGGCCGTAGTGCGCGGCCTCGGCCTGCCGGTGCTCGGGCAGTACAACCTCGGCGAACAGCTCGTCACCCCGGCGCCACACCTCGCGCAGGCACCGAAACTCGGGACCATAGTCGAAGCCGAGCTCGGCAACGCGGTCGTAGAGGCCGCCGATGTCCACCGGCTCGGCCCCGTCCGGGGGCCAGGCTCCGGTCTCCGGCGCGGTGGCCGCGGCGGAGGCGGTGGTGGTGGTCGAGACGGTGGCCGAGACGGCGGCCGTCGCGTTGCGGGTCCACCCGGCGGTCACCGCCGGCGAGTCGGGCCTGGAGGAGACCGCCAGCGCGCGGCGGCCTGACTCGTCGGGCACGCCCAACGTCACCTGGACCTGGACGCGACCGTCGGCGGGCAGCACCAGCGGCGCCTCCAGGACCAGCTCGTCCACCCGATCGCACCCGACGTGCCCGCCCGCCAGCAGTGCCAGCTCCACGAACGCGCTGCCGGGCAACAGGTTCGCGCCTAGGACGACGTGCTCGGCCAGCCACGGCTGGGTGCGCACCGACAGCACTCCGGTGAACAGCGCCTCGCCGGTCCCGGCGACCTCGGCTCCACCGGCGAGCAGCGGGTGGCCGGTCGGGGTCAGGCCGGCGGAGGCGGCGTCCGCGGGGACCGAGCGCGACGGGAGCCAGTAGCGCTGCCGGTCGAAGGCGTAGGTCGGCAGGCCGGCCAGCAGGTCGGCCCGCAGGTCAGTCCGTGGGTCGGCTGGCGGCGTGCCGGGGAAGACCGCCGTCCAGTCGGGGTCGATGCCCCGCGCGTACAGGTCGGCGAGCGCGGTGAGCACCGTCGCCGGTTCCGCGCGGCCGGCACGCAGCGCCGGGAGGAACGCGGTCCCCGTGGCGTCGGGCAGGCAGTCGCGCGCCATCGCGGTCAGCACGCCGTCCGGCCCCAGCTCCAAGAACGTCGTGACCCCGGCTCCGGCCAGCCGCTCGACCGCGGCCGAGAAGCGTACGGTGTCCCGGACGTGCCGGACCCAGTGATCCGCGGTGCCGGGGTCGCCGGAACCGCCGACGACCAGCGGGATCCTGGCCGGGCGGAACGTCACCGTTCCGGTGACTTCCCGGAACCGGTCCAGCATCCCGTCCATGGCCGGGGAGTGGAAGGCATGACTGACGTTGAGCCGCCGCGTCTTGCGGCCGAGCCCGGCGACATGGGCCTCTATCTCCGCGACCGCGCCGGCGGCGCCCGCGACCACCACCGCCTGCGGCCCGTTGACCGCCGCCAGGGATACCTCGTCCTCACGGCCGTCCAGCAGCGGCAGTACCTCGCCCTCGGCCGCCTGCAGCGCGACCATCGCGCCACCTTCGGGCAGCGCGTCCATCAGCGTGCCGCGAGCGGCGACCAGCCGGGCCGCGTCCGGCAGGTCCAGGATCCCCGCGGCGTGCGCAGCGGCCAGTTCGCCGACCGAATGCCCGGCGACGAAACCCGGGGCCACGCCCCAGTGCTCGAACAGCCGGAACAGGGCCGTCTCCACCGCGAACAGCGCGGGCTGGGTGTAGGCGGTGCGGTTCAGCAGGGCCGCCTCCGGAGTACCGTCCGCGGCGAACATCACCTCGCGCAGCGGGCGCGGAAGGTGCGGATCGAGCGCGGCGAACGCGTCGTCCAGCGCGGCGGCGAACACCGGCAGCGTTGCGTACAGCTCATGGGCCATCCGGGCGCGCTGGGCCCCCTGACCGGTGAACAGGAAGGCTGTCTTTCCGCCGGTGACGCGGGCGGTCGCGCTTCCGCGTTCCGCCAGGGACTTCAGCGCGTCGAGGTAGCCGTCACGGTCCGCCGCGACCAGCCCGGCGCGGTACTCGAACGCGGTGCGTGCGGCCAGCGTCCCGGCCACCGCGGCGAGGTCGAGTTCAGGATGCTCGGCCAGGTACGCCCACAGCCGCCCCGCCTGCCGGGCCACCGCGCCGGGTGTCTTCGCCGAAATCACCAGCGGCGCCTGGAGACCACCGCCACCGGCGGTCCCAGCGGCGGTGGGCACTGAGGCGGAGGGCACTGAGGCGGAGGGCACTGAGGCGGAGGGCGCCTCCTCCAGGATGAGGTGCGCGTTGGTGCCGCTGATGCCGAACGACGACACGGCAGCCCGGCGCGGCCGCCCGCCCTCCGGCCAGGCCACGGGCTCGGTCAGCAGCCGCATCGCCCCCGACGACCAGTCCACGTGCGGGGTCGGGTTCTCCGCGTGCAGGGTCCGCGGCAGGACGCCGTGGCGCAGGGCCAGCACCATCTTGAGCACGCCGCCAACCCCGGCGGCGGCCTGCGCGTGTCCGATGTTGGACTTCAGCGAGCCCAGGTATACCGGGGTCTCGCGGTCCCGCCCGTAGGTCTCCAGCAGGGCACGCGCCTCGATGGGGTCGCCGAGGGTCGTGCCGGTGCCGTGTGCCTCCACCGCGTCCACGTCCGACGTGGACAGCCCGGCGTCGGCGAGTGCCTGGCGGATCACCCGTCGCTGCGCGGGCCCGCTCGGCGCGGTCAGGCCGTTAGACGCTCCGTCGGAGTTCACCGCCGACCCGCGTACGACGGCCAGCACCGGATGCCCGTTGCGCAGCGCGTCCGAGAGCCGTTCCAGCAGCACCACGGCGGCGCCTTCCGCCCAGCCCGTACCGCCGGCCTCGGCAGAGAACGCCCTGCACCGGCCGTCGTCGGACAGCCCGCCTTGCTTGGCGAACTCGGCGAACATCCCCGGCCCTGACATCATGGCCACCCCGCCCGCCAGCGCCATTCCACACTCACCCGCTCGCAGCGCCTGGCACGCGAGGTGCAGGGCCACCAGGGAGGATGAGCACGCGGTGTCCACGGTGACCGCCGGGCCCTCCAGCCCGAAGGTGTAGGCGACCCGGCCCGAGATGAGGCTCGTCGTGGTGCCGGTGAGCAGATGCCCCTCGAAGCCCTCCGCGGCCTCGGACAGGCGCGGCCCGTACTCGTGGGAGGTGGCGCCGAGGAAGACGCCGCCGCGATGACCGCGCACGTTCGCCGGCCGGATGCCCGCGCGCTCGAACGCCTCCCACGCGATCTCCAGCATCAGGCGCTGCTGCGGGTCCATGGCGAGCGCCTCGCGCGGGCTGATCCCGAAGAACGCGGGATCGAACTCCGCCGCGCCGGTCAGGAAACCGCCGTCGCGGACGGCGTCGGTGTCCCAGCCCCTGTCGGCCGGCGGCGCGCCGACCGCGTCACGGCCCTCGTCGACCAGCCGCCACAGGTCCTCAGGAGTGTGAACGTCGCTGGGGAACCGGCAGGCCATGGCGACGATGGCGATCGGCTCGCGACTGGTGGAGGCGGGCGCGGCTTCCCCGGCGTCACCGCGTCTTGCAAGGTGTCCGGCCATATCGACTCCTGCCGGGTGTCCGGCCACATCGAGTCCTGCCAGGTGTGCGGCCAGTGCCGCGGGCGTCGGCTGCTCGTACAGCAGGGTCTCGGGCAGCGCGTGGCCCGTCACCTCGGCGAGCCGGTCGCGCAGTTCCAGCCCACCCAGGGAGTCGAGCCCGAGGTCGCGGAACGCCCGCCCGGGATCGACATCGTCACCGGCCGGATAGTCAAGAACGGCCGCGACCTCGGCCCTCACCAGCTCCAGCGCGACCGCCTCGGAAAGCGGGCCCGCGGGAGCGTGGGTCTCCTCGGGGATCGAAGTGCCGGAGGGCATGGGAACACCGCGCCGTTCCCATGCCCTCTCGGACAACCAGTGGCGTCCGCGCTGGAACGCGTAGCCGGGCAACTCGACGCGGTCGCCGTTCCATGGGGCGAAGACGGCCGCCCAGTCGATGTCGCGGCCCGAGGTGTGCAGGCCCGCCAGGGCCCGCAGGACCGCGGCGACCTCGGGACGGCCGCCGCGCTGCGCCGGCACGGCGGCGGCCGGTCCTGTGACGGTGGCGCGAACCTGCTCGACAAGCACACCGGTGGGGCCGACCTCGACGAAGTCGGTGACCTCGGCGGCCTCCAGCGTCTGGACAGCCTCGGCGAACCGCACGGCCTCGCGGGCCTGCCGCACCCAGTAGCCGGCGTCGCGTAGTTCGTCGTCCGCGATCCGCCCGGTCAGCGTGGACACCAGCGGTATCGCCGGACTCCGGTACGAGACCTCCCGCGCCACCGCGCCGAACTCGCGCAGCATGGGATCGATCAGCGCGGAGTGGAACGCGTGGCTGACCCGGAGCCGCTTGGTGCGGTGCCCGCCTCCGGCGAGCGCGTCCGCCGTGGCGAGCACCGCGTCCTCCCCGCCCGAGAGCACCACCGACGCGGGCCCGTTGACCGCCGCGATCGAGACCTCCGGGCTCAGGTACGGCAGGACGTCCGCCTCGGCCGCGTCGACGGCGACCATCGCGCCGCCGCGCGGAAGCGCCTGCATCAAGGAGCCGCGCGCCGCGACCAGGCGTGCCGCGTCCGCGAGCGAGAACACCCCCGCCACGTGGGCCGCGGCCAGCTCACCGACCGAATGCCCCACGACGAAGTCCGGGCGGGCCCCGGCGGTTTCGAGCAGGCGGAACAGGGCCACCTCGAACGCGAACAGCCCAGCCTGGGTGTAGACGGTCTCCGCGAGCACGTCCTCGGCCTCGGGCGACTCCGCGGCGAGCACAACCTCCTTCAGCGGGCGGGGGAGGAGGCCGTCGAGCGCGGCGCACACGGCGTCGAACTCGTGCGCGAACGCCGGGAAGGCCGCGGCGAGTTCCCTGCCCATGCCGAGCCGCTGGCTGCCCTGGCCGCTGAACAGGAAGGCGAGCGCGCCGCGCTCCCCCACCGTGCCGCGCACGATCTCGCGACCACCGCCGCCGTCCGCGAGCGTGCCAAGCCCGCGCAACAGCGCGTCCCGGTCGCCGCCGACCACGACCGCCCGGTGCTCGAACGCCTTGCGCGTGGTGGCCAGCGAGAGACCGACGTCCACGATGCCGGCGTCGGGCAGCGCGGCCACGTGGTCACGCAGGCGGGCCGCCTGGGCCCGGAGGGCTTCGGGCGTTCGTCCCGAGACCAGCCACGGAACCGCCGACGCCGTGGACGGGGTCGGCGCCGTGGACGGGGTCGGCGCCGTGGACCGAGCCGGCGGTTCTTCGAGCACCACGTGGCAGTTCGTGCCGCCCATGCCGAACGACGACACGCCCGCGACGAGCGGCCGGTCCGGATCGGGCCAGTCGTCCAGCGCCGTCTGCACCCGCAGGCCCAGTTCCCCGAGCGGGATCGCGGGGTTGGGGGTCGCATGGTCCAGGGTCGGCGGAAGCTTCCGGTGCCGCATGGCGAGCACCACCTTGACCAGCCCGGTGATCCCGGCCGCCGCCTCGCCGTGGCCGACGTTCGGCTTGACTGATCCCACCGCCAGTCGCGGGCCCGTGGGCCGGCCGAGTACCTGGCCGAGCGCCGAGGCCTCGGCGGGGTCGCCGGCCTTGGTCCCGGTGCCGTGCAGTTCGACGTACTGGACCGCCCGCGGCTCGACACCGGCACGCTCGTAGGCCAGCCGCAGCACCTGCGCCTGCCCCACGGGATCGGGGGCGGTCAGGCCGGCGCCGCCGCCGTCGTTGCCGACCGCGCCGCCGCGAATCACCGCGTGCACGATGTCGCCGTCGGCGAGCGCGTTCTCCAGGGGCTTCATGACCAGCGCCGCTCCGCCCTCGCCCCGCACGAAGCCGTTGGCGCGGGCATCGAAGACGTAGGCGTGCCCGTCCGGGGAGAGTCCGCCGAAGCGCTCGGCCAGCGCCACGGCCTCCGGCACGAGGTTGAGGTGCACGCCTCCGGCGATCGCGACCGCGCATTCCCCGCGGCGCAGGCTCTCCACGGCCTGGTGCACCGCCACGAGCGAGGACGACTGCCCGGAGTCGACGGTGTAGCTGGGGCCTCGCAGGCCGAGCGCGTATGAGACCCGATTGGCCACCAGTGAGCGGCGCACCCCGGCCATCGAGTACCGGGTGACGGCGTCGGCGCCTGCGCGATCCAGCAGCGTGGCGTAGTCGTCGGACGCGGCGCCGACGAACACTCCGGTCCGCGCCCGGTCCGAGTCGCCGGGAACGATCCCAGCGTTCTCCATGGCCTCCCAGGCGAGTTCGAGCATGAGCCGTTGCTGGGGGTCCAGCGCGGCGGCCTCCCTCGGGGAGATCCCGAAGAAGGCGGGGTCGAAGTCCTCGACCCGGTCGAGGAACGCCGCGGGCGGCGCACCGGGCGCCACTGCCCGTCCGGCCGGAGGCTCACCGATCGCCGTGACACCGTCGCGCAGCATCGCCCAGAACTCGGCGGGCCCCGGCACCGAAGGCAGGCGGCAGGACAGGCCGACGATGGCGATACCGTCCACGCCCGGGGTTCGGCTCATGCGGCCTCCTGACGATGGTGTGCCATTCCTTCGGAACGATCAGAAAGCTAGAAGGGACGGCTTCCTTTTCACTTCCACCGGCTTTCCGGCACTGAAAGTCACGAGCCGCATCGGGAAGGATCCGGTTCGTGGCCGACTGCGGGCAGCATGAAGCCCCTGGTCAGTGGGTGAGTGGAACGAAAGCGGCGCGACGGTGGACGCCGCCGGGCTCCGGGCTCGCCGGAGCCCGAGGGTCACAGGAGGGCCGAGGTCACAGGAGGGCCGAGGTCACAGGAGGGCGAGGTCACAGGAGGGCGAGGATCTCGCGGGCCTTTCCGTCCAATCGCGTTCCAGGTGTGCGCCCGCCTCCTCGAACCGCCCGGCCACGCGCAGCGCGAGAGCGAGGCCGCCCAGCGCGGCGGCCTCGTCCGCGGACCAGCCCACCCGCTCCAGCATGTGCGACGCCTCGGTCAGCCGCACCAGCACCTGCTCTTTGATCTCCCGGCGAACGTAGGCCAGCCCGATGCTCAGCCCGCTGGCCGCCTCGACGGCCGAAGACCCGCTCGGCCGACTAAGCGGCGGACAGGTGCAGCTCGACGAACCGCCGCCACGCCTGCGCCCGGGACTGTGCGGGCTCGTGGGCGACCGCCTGACGCTGGGCGTAGACCCGTACCAGGTCGTGCAGCCGGTACCGGCCGGCGGCGTGCTGCTCGACGAGGTGGGCCGCGGCCAGCCTGCGGAGCTGCCTCGTCACCGTCTCGACCGGGTCACCTGCGAGCGCGGCGGCACCGTACACGGTGAAGTCTGCGCACGAGACCAGGCCGAGCAGCCGGAACAGGCGCCGCAGCTCGGGCGCGAGCGCCTCGTAGGAGGCGGCGAACGCCCGGGTCACGCCGCTCTCATCCACACCGTCGAGGATGAGAGCGGTGAGCCGGTCGCCCTCGGTCAGGTCGGCGACCATCGCGGCGATCGTGTTGTCCGGGCTGGTGGCGATGTTGGAGGCGGCGATCCGCAGCGCGAGCGGGAGGTGCCCGCACAGGCGGGCCAGTCCTTCGGCCGCCTCGGGCTCGGCGTCCACCCGGCCGTGGCCGAGCACCGTGCCCAGCAGCGTCCGCGACTCCGCCGCGCTCATCGGCGTCAGGTCGAGCGACAACGCCCCGGCCTCCCCGACGAGCCGGCCGAGCCGGTGACGGCTGGTCACCAGCACGGTCCCGGTCGGTGGGAGCAGCGGCAACACCTGCTCGGCGTCCCGCGCGCCGTCCAGCACCAGCAGCACCTTCCGGTCGGCCAGCAGCGACCGGTAGAGCCCGGCCTGCGCGTCGACCTCGTCGGGGATCCACCGCGGATCGACGCCGAGCGCGTGCAGCATCTGTGACAGCGCCTGCGCCGGCTCCAGCGGTTCGCAGTCGACCTCGAAACCGTTGAGGTCGACGTACAACTGCCCGTCAGGGAACCGGTCGCGTACCTGGTGGGCCCAGTGCAACGCGAGCGCCGTCTTGCCGGCCCCGGCGATGCCGTGCAGGACCCACACGTCCGAGTGCGTGCCCGCCGGGGCGGCGAGCTGGGCGTTCAGCCGGGCCAGGTGCTCCGTCCTGCCGACGAAGCGGGGCACGTCCCTGGGCAACTCGGCCGGCCGCATCAGCTGGACGGTTCCCATGATCGGCGTGGCCGGCTCCCGCTCGGCCGCGTCGTCCAGGACGCTCCTGAGCACTTGCCGGTGCGCGGCCTGCAGCCGTTCCCCGGGTTCGACCCCGAGCTCGGCATCGAGCCGACGCCGTGCGGCGGTGTAGACCTCCAACGCCTCCGGCACCCGCCCGGACCGCTGCAGCGCCAGCATCAGCTGTTCCTGCAGCCGTTCCCCGAATGGGTATTCCTCGACCAGCACCAGCAGCTCTCGTACCACCTGCATGTGGCGGCCGATGGCGAGCTCGGCGTCGTACAGCGTCTCCAGCACGGCTCTGCGCCGCTCGGACAGGACCGGGCCGCTGCGCCGCAGGAGCGCGTCGGTCACGCCACCGAGCGGTGGGCCCTGCCACAGCTCCAGCCCGAGCCGCAGGCGCTCCACACCACCACGCGGGTCTCCGTGGTCGATCAGGTCCTGCGCTTCCCTGGCGATGTCGTCGAACAGGTCGACATCCAGCTCACCCGGCTTGACCTCGATCAGGTAGCCGGGCACCCTGCGTACGATCGCGGACCGGCCGAGCAGGTTGCGCAGCTCCCAGATCCGCACCTGAATCTGCCCCCGGGCGCTGGCCGGCGGCCGGTCCTCCCACAGCAGGTCGACCAACTGCTCCTCGGACACGACCTGGTTCGGGTTGAGCAGGAGAGCCGCGAGGACGGTCCGCTGCTTGGGCCCGCCGAGCCGGACCGGGCCGTCCGGGCCGAACGCCGCGACCGAGCCGAGCAGCCGGTACTTCAGGTCGGCGAACCCCGGCCTGGCCAACCCGTTGCGGAGCGTCACCCGGCGCTCCCCGGGCCGAACCCAAAGCGCCGATTTCTCTCCGCTGCTTGAGCCCTCACCATCGCGGATCCGCCTCCTTACCCCATGCGCTCAGTCACCGTTCTCAACGCCCGGTCACTGCCCGGCCAGAAATCTCGCGAGAGCAACTTGCCAGCGAGCCCACAAGATCGTCAACGAAAAGTAAACGTTTCGCGCATGCCCAAAATGCGACATTGCACATCAAACTGGACCAAATGGAAGGTTTCGTGACCGAACCGGAGGACCGAAAACAGAGGCAACACATGCACCGTTACCGTGGCTTACCTGGCCGCGAAAAGGGGGATGGCTCCAAGAAATGTTGAAAATTCTATTTACGGCAGCGGATCTGACGAAGGTCACCGTCGCGGAGGACGCCAACCCGATGTGGGAACTGTTACTGAGCACCTACCGGCTCCGGCGGCCGGAGGGCGAGCCCATCTTCGGCCGATGGCGCCGAGCGTCGCGCGCTGCGGTCCCCGACTCCGGCGAGATGCTCATGTCCGCCATCCCCCCCTACGGCTACTGCCCCGACTTCCTCACCCCATCCGAGGCGAGGACGGTCGGCGAGGGCATCTCGACCATGGTCGAGGCCCCTCACGAGAAGCTGGCCGGCGACATCGCCGAGCTCGCCGTACAGAGCCGCCGCATCCCGCCGTGGCTGCGCCGCATCGGCGACGGGGAGCCACGCGAACTACGGCGGCTGGCCACCGCGCTCCATGACTACTTCCAGCGGTGCATCGCCCCCAGCTGGCCCGCCGTACAACGGACCGTCGCCTCCGAACGCCGCCGAATGCAGTCGGCCCTCGATCGCGGCGGCCCCCAACTGCTGCTTTCGACCCTGCATCCGGACGTCACCTGGCAGCCGCCGGTCCTGCACGTGCGGTTCCCCGTCGCACAGGAGCTCCACCTCGGCGGACGCGGACTGCGCCTGCTCCCATCGTTCTTCGCACACGGAATGCCAACCACCTACAAGGACCCGGCACTGCCGCCGGTGCTGGTCTACTCGATCGGCCATGCCCGCCTCGGCAGCGACGCCGAGCCCGGCCCGTCCCTGGCCGCGCTGCTGGGGCACACCCGCGCACGAGTGCTCATGACGATCGCGATCACCACGTGCAACACCAGCAGCCTCGCCGAGATGACCGCCATCTCGATCGCCACCGCGAGCCAGCACGCTTCGGTCCTGCGCGCGAGCGGGCTGATCACCAGCACGCGGTGCGGGAAGTCGCAGATCCACGAGATCACCCCGCTCGGCCTCGCCGTCATCAGGGCGAGCTGACTTCGGGCCTCCTGTACCGCGTCAGAACCCATCGCACAGGGACTGAGCTGCCTTTCCTTCGAAGCAGCTATGCGGCTCGGTGGTACTCGTTGATTACCCCGCCGAGCACTTGCCGACGCTTGATCGAACCTTCCAACGGTACGACGGCCCGCTCATCGTGATCAGGTGGGTACGGCCATCGGCCACATCAGTCTCGCCAGCAGCTCCTGCTCCACCGTCCCCAGTCGAGGGCGGCGGTGGATCAGTTTCGGTTCCGGCGGCCAGGATGCCCTTGACTGTCTTGTAGGTCGGAGCCAGGTGGTGAGTGCCGGGCAGTGGTTCGCGGTCATGGAAGCGCTTTGGAAGCGCTTTGGAAGCGCTCGTCCCTAGCGTCTGGATCATCCTTTGTGGCGCGAGAAACTTCGGAGTGTAGATGATATGGGGTAAAGCGATCGCCGCGGCGGGTGCCGTGGTGGCGCTGGCGGTCTCGGGAACCGCAGGTACGGCGGCCGCGGACCAGGAGACGCGTGTCAGCGACGTGGTGACCACCAAGACCGGTTCGGTCCGCGGGACCGAGACCGCCGATCTGGTCACGTTCAAGGGCATTCCCTACGCGGCACCGCCGGTCGGTTCCCTGCGCTGGCGCGCGCCGCAGCCCGCCAAGCGGTGGAACGACGTCCTCGACGGTACGCAGTTCCGCAGCCAGTGTGCGCAGCTGGGCGGGCTCGGCGGCATCATCGAGTCCTACGAGGAGGACTGCCTCTACCTGAACGTCTTCGCGCCCAAGACGACCAAAGCCAAACCGGTGGTGGTCTGGTTCTACGGCGGCGGGTTCCAGAACGGGACCAGCTCGACCTACGACGCCGCGCAGCTGGCCGCCAAGGGTGACGTCGTGGTCGTCACGGTCAACTACCGGGTGGGCGTGCTGGGCTTTCTCGCACTGCCGTCGCTCGACCGCGAGACCCCGGGCGTGCAGTCCGGCAACTTCGGAATCGCCGACCAGCGCGCGTCGCTGACGTGGGTGCAGAGCAACATCGCCGGGTTCGGCGGGAACCCGAACAACATCACCATCGCCGGTCAGTCTGCCGGCGCCGGCGCGGCGTGCATCCACCTCGCCTCTCCGGCCTCGGCCGGGCTGTTCCAGCGCGCCATCGGCCAGACTTACAGTTGCGGCTCCCCACTGCTGACCAAGGACGCGGCCGAGACGATGGGTACGACCCTCGCCGGGCAGTTCGGCTGCGCGGACGCGGCTAGGGCGGCGAACTGCCTGCGCGGTATCACCGACGTCAAGGCGCTCATGCAGGCCTGGCCGGCGCTGCCGCAGGGCCCGGTACTCGGCGGCAGAGAGATGCCGCTGCAGCCGATCGACGCCTTCCGGCAGGGGAAGTTCAACCGCGTCCCGATGTTGTGGGGCAACAACCGCGACGAGATGCGGATGATCGTCAGCATCCAGTACGACGCCTCCGGCAACCCGGTCACCGCCGAGACGTACCCGCAAATCATCCGCGCCACCTTCGGCGTCGACGCCGATCGCGTGCTGGCGCGCTACCCCGCGTCCGATTACCCGACGCCGGGCATCGCGCTTTCCGCGGTACTCAGCGACGCCGGTGACGACCAGCTCGCCACCTGCCAGCACGTCGAGGCCTACCGGGCGGCGATCGCCGGGCAGGGCAAGCTGTTCACGTACCAGTTCTCCGACCGCACCGCCCCGCCGGTCGTCGACATCCCCGGCTTCGACGAAGGCGCCGAGCATGGTGCGGAGCTGAACTACCTGTTCCCGGGGTTCACCGGCGCGACCCTGAACGCGCAGCAGCAGGAGTTGTCCGACCAGATGGTCAAGTACTGGTCAGCGTTCGCCCGCACCGGCGACCCGAACACGACCGGCCTGCCCGCGTGGCCCCGCTTCACCACCGGGACCGCCCAGGACACGCTGTCGCTGGACCTCGCGGCGAACGGCGGCAACCAGAAGATCGACCTGGCCACCCGAAGCCAGTGCGACTTCTGGGCGACGGTACCGCCCCCTCCGGGAGCCTGATCTCCGCTGAGGGCCACCATGAAGGCTTTGCCACCCTCATGGTGGCCCTCAGCGTCAGGGCCGATACCGGCGGGCGGTCAGGCCGACGAAGAGCGGTCACGTCCACGAAGGTGGTGTACGAGTAGCCACCACGTGATCCGTTTCTGCAGGTTAAGCGGTGAGGGTTTCCGGGAGGTGTTCCTGGTTCGGTGTGTCGCCGGGGATCACGCGTAGACGTGCTTTCGCCAGGACATCCAGGCCCATATAGCGACGAGCCTCGGTCCACTCGTCGGTCTGCTCGGCCAGCACGGCACCGACGAGACGGATGACCGCGGCTCGGTCGGGGAAGATGCCGACCACGTCGGTGCGGCGGCGGATTTCCTTGTTCAGCCGCTCCTGCGGATTGTTCGACCAGATCTGCTTCCAGATCTCTCGCGGGAACTGGGCGAACGCGAGCAGGTCCTCTCGCGCCTGATCCAGGTGATCGGCAGCCGCCGGGTACTTGGCCTCCAACGCGTCGATCACCCAGGCGTGCTGGGCACGGACCTGCTCGGCGGTGGGCTGGTCGAAGATGGTGCGTACCAGGGTGGCCACCCACGGCTGAGCCGACTTCGGGACGGTCGTGAGCAAATTCCGCAGGTAGTGAAGCCGTCAAGAAATAAGCCGTTGGTTTCTGATCTTGGGCTCGTTGGTGTGGTATGGCCATCTCCACCGAGGTCCGCGAGCAACTCGAGCTGAGATTCATGGTGTTGTTGCCGCATCTGAACGAGCGCCAACAGCGGCTGATGTTGGCGGCCGAGGCACGGCTGCTCGGGCATGGAGGCGTGCGGGCCGTCGCCCAGGCGGCCGGAGTCAGCGAGACAACCGTCCGGTCAGGGATCTACGAACTGGAAGACGGCCACGACCCCTGGCCTCCAGGCCGCGTCCGACGGCCAGGCGGAGGCCGCAAGCCGGTGACCGAACACAGTCCGGAACTGCTACCGCGCTGCTGGCACTGGTCGAGCCGGACGAGCGAGGCAACCCGCAATCACCACTGCGCTGGACCACCAAGTCACTGCGGAAGCTGGCCGAAGAACTGACCCGGCAAGGACACCATGTCTCGGCGCCAACGGTGGGCAAGCTATTGAAGTGGAGTTGCCCCGGTTCGGTAGACACTTCACGAATTGGGACTATGCGGCATCGTAGTGGACATTTCCTCTGATCAATTCGTGGTAGCGGCGCTCGTACTCGGCGGGGCTGAGCTGGCCGTTGGCCG
>NZ_BSSE01000047.1 GCF_030268965.1 Microtetraspora sp. NBRC 16547
AACACTTGACCCGAACCCCGCAACCCCGAAGGAATCGCAGCCGCCCCGTCTCCGGGGCAACCCCTCTAACTTACCAGATCCATGTCCGCTTCGCGAACCAATGACCGGAAACTGATCGTTTGAGGAGACTTGTCGAGTTTAGCCCACGCAATCCCATGCCTGAACCGCCAAGCGGAAGGAGAGGGAGAGCGCCGGGCTGCGCCGACTGGACAAGATTAACAGCTCGCCCAGAGTGATCGAGCCACGAAACGCCGGGACAGGTGGGGCGACAGCCGTACGGAAGGGCGGGGACCCGCGAACCCGGCATCGATCGATCTTTCTCCCTCGATCAGGTAGAAACAGGAGGTGGCTGAACAGCGGGTTCCTCGCGCCCTGATCGTGTTGGTCTGCACGGCTGCCGCCGTCATCACTCTGGGCGGCATGCAGGCGGTCCAGTCGATCGTGGGGCCGGTCGTCCTCGCATTGACCCTCGTCATCGCCGTGTCCCCGCTCCGCGAGTGGCTCTACCGGCGCAATGCACCGGGGTGGATGCTCGTAGCGATCCCGCTGCTGGTCCTGCTGGTGGTCCTGCTCAGCATGGTCGCCATCCTCAGCTTCGCGGCCGCTCAGCTCGCCATCCTCGCGCCGACGTACGCGAACCAGTTCAACGAGGTCATCGCCAACCTCCAGCGGTGGGCGGCGGAGCTCGGCTACGGCAGCGCCCAGATCAGCAAGGCCCTGTCCTCCGTCGATTTCGGCAAGCTGATCGAACTGGCCCAGAGCGTGCTCTCCGGTCTGCTCGGCGTGTTCTCCAGCCTCTTCCTCATCGTGGTCATGCTGCTCGCCATGAGCCTGGACGCTCCGATCTACTCGCGGATCCTGGCCGCCGCCCGCGCCGACCGGCCGGCCCTCGCGACCGCGTTCACCACGTTCACCCACAAGACACGGCGCTACCTGATCGTCTCGACGATCTTCGGGGCCATCTGCTCCGCACTGGACATCGTGGCGCTGTACGCCCTGAACGTGCCGCTCCCCCTGCTCTGGGGGGTCTTCGCGCTGATCACGAACTACGTTCCGAACATCGGGTTCTTCCTGGGCCTGATCCCGCCGGCCCTGCTGGGGCTACTCGAAGGCGGACCGAAGACGATGATCCTCGTGATCATCGCCTACATCGCGATCAACGTGGTGATCCAGTCCTTCATCCAGCCGAAGTTCCTGGGCGACGCGGTCGGTCTGTCCACCACGATGACGTTCCTGTCGCTGATCCTCTGGACCTGGGTGCTCGGCCCGCTGGGCGCCCTGCTGGCCATCCCGCTCAGTCTGCTCGCACGGGCGTTGCTCGTCGACAGCGATCCGAACGGCAAGTGGGCGGCCGCGCTCGTGTCGGGCCGGTTGCCGTCACCCGAGAAGTCTCCGGAGACCGCCCCCTGAGCCGGCCGGAGGCATGGCAGGACCCCATATGCGCCGCATCGGTGACGCGTATGGTCGAAACATGCGGCGATGGGACATCGACGAACGGCAGACCGGGATCGCGGACGGTTCGGCCATGGATCCGCAGGTCCAACGGCTGCTGGACTGCATGAAGCGGGACGGCTGGGTCACGGAGGAGCCCGAGGTCCACCTGCTCCCGCACCTGCGCCGGGCCTGTGGCTCCGAGTGGCTGCTCACCGGGCAGCAGCTCCTCCCGGACGGCGTCTACGAGGTCACGGTCTCGCTGGCCGGTGACCAGGAGGGCGTGCACATTCACCGAGACGCGATCCGCCTGCTCTCCTCGGTCGCCGAGACCGTCTTCTTCGTGCGGCAGAGCGAGCCCGGCGTGTTCGACTGCGTCACCGGGGTGCTGGACGGTGACTCTCCGGGGTTCAAGAGCCACGGCCACCTGATCCGGCTGATCGTCAAGTGACGTCCTGACGTCAGGGAGAGGTCCGTCCCTCCGGAGCGGCCGTGACCACGGGCCGCTCCCTCACGCGAGCCTGCCCTCCGTCGCGATGCGCCGGTTCCACGGCATCGCCGCGATGAGCAGTGGGAACAGCACTATCGAGCTGATCGCCCATGGAGCGTGCAGTTCGCCCCACCTGGCGCCGGTGAACTGGGTGAGCACGAGATAGCCGACCGCCGCCCAAAGGGTGCAGCCGATGATCGTCGGCCATGCCCAGCGGGTGGGCCGCGCGACCAGGAACGGCATGAACCACATGAGGTACTGCGCCCCCAGCCTCGGGGTGAAGATCATGAAGGCCAGCACGATCGCGGTGGTGACGTCGATCGGGTCGGCCTTGCGCCACCAGATCACGCAGGCCACGAGGGACGCGTAGATGAGGTATTGACCGATCTTGAGCGAGGTCGGGCTGAGCACCCAGTCGCCGCCGTTGAGCACCGCCGTCCAGCCCCAGTCACCGGTGATCGGCCGGACGTCGCTCGGGCGCAGGCCGATCGTCTTGAGCACCTCGGGGAGTTGGTTCCACGCGGTCCATCCGCCGATCGGCAGCGTGAGCAGGAACAGCACCGGAGGCACGCCGACGCCGATGAGCGAGATCACGCGGGAGCGCAGCCCGGGCAGGAACATCAGCATCCCCGGCACCAGGATGACCGGCCAGCTCTTCGCGCAGAGCGCCATCCCCATGAGCACGCCCGCCCAGACGGCACGCTTCGTCGCCGCCCGGTCCGCGTCCGTCGGGTGGGTGAGGCGGCGCAGGAAGTCGGCGGGTCGCGTCCACGGCAGGGTCTCGGGGAGCACCCACTCGTTCGGCCCTCGGGCCACGACGAACGCCGCGACCGCGAACACCAGGGAGACCGGCTCGACCTGGCCGTGCACGGAGGCCACGAGGATCGCGAGGGGGTTGCAGGCGTACTGGAACGCGCGGAGTCGCGCGGTCGCGCCACCGGCGAGCTTGCCCACGAGCGGGATCAGCACGATGTCGGAGACGACGGTGACCAGTCGGCCCGCGACCTCCCACGGGATGCCGAACCAGAGCAGCAGCCCGTACACGTACGGGATCGTCGGGAGAAAGTGCCAGCCGCCGTTGCTCTCAAGCACGGGATCGCGATGGTTCACGATCGCCTCGCCGGCAGGGCGGAAGCTGTTCACGAAGTCGATCGGCTGCCAGCTGTCCTTGGCCGACAGCACCATGATCAGTACGCGAAAGCCGATGCCGATCGCCAGGGTGACAGTGAGCGACGGGCTCCACCCCTTCCGCTGTGCGAGGAGAGCAAGGAGCACACCGGAGACGAGAACGAGGCCCGTGGGAATCGCGTAATCCATAACGGTCCCAAGACTGCCCGATGGGTGGCTATATCGGCCACTCGGGGAAGGAAGATTTCGGAGATTCCCACGACAGAACGTCGTAGGTTTGCTACAGACAGTGACACTAGGGGGTAGTCATGAAACTGCGGCTGTGGATCGTGCTCGGGGTCGCCACGTTCGTCGGCATGGTGATCGGTTTCCTGTCGCCGTCGCGGAGCGGCCGGCACGATGTCGGACGCTGGGCCGCCTACCGTGCCGGTCGCCGCACCGCGTTCGACCAGAAGCCCGCGGTCACCTTGGCGAACTCCCAGTCCGCCTGAGCGCTGCCGCCCGCCGGGATCATGCTGTTCCAGTCGACGTTGGCTCACAGGGGTGCGGCGGCCGATCTGGCGACATTTGTTCACATCGCGGGATACCTTGCCGTAATGGATCAGTACGCGGAGAACCGACCGTCACTGCCGATGAGACCGGCCAGAAAAGGCGCCGCGTCAGGCGGTCGTGGCTCCTGGCCGGCGTTCCGCTCATCTGCGGAACCGCCTCGTTCACCGTGTATCGGATGACCGCCGCTGCCGGAGACAGCCGCGACCGACAGGAGATGTCCGTGTTCTTAACTGCTCCACCGTCATGACGCCGAACACGGCGGCCGAGCGATCGTGCCGTCAGGCCAGGAGTTGGGCGGTGTCCAGGACCAGGTCGAAGGGGGCAGGCAGGGGCAGCTTCTCCCCCAGAGGAACCTTTACCTCATCGCCGTAACCGTCCTCAGAAGGCTGGCTGAGCAGCCGCACGACCTCCTGATCCGGGTCGATCACGAGGTAGAGCGGGACATCGCCGACGGCACACTGTCTCGGTTTGTATTCGTGATCGTCACGCGCGCTGCTGGGCGAGACGACCTCCACGGCCAACAACACCTGGTCCGCATGGACGTGATCATCGCTCCACATCCGCGGGTCGCGCGTCAGCCGGCTCTGGGTGGCCGAGAACGCGGCCAGCTCACGCTGGGTCAGATCCCGGATCCGGCCCGCCGTGCCGACCAGGAGGGCGATGGGTCAAGGGCCTGAGCATGAGCACGGCGTTGGGCACCGACAGGTGGATCCTTCTCCGGACCGCGCAGCGGTCACCAGCCAGTCCGCCACGGCGTCGCTGACCGGCAGGCCGGCTCTGGCCTCCAGCCAGCCCCATTCGCCGTTGGGGTTGATCTCCAGAAAGACGTACTCGCCGTCCGGCCGCAGAATGAGGTCGATCGCGCCGTAGGCGAGGCCGAGATCGGCGACCAGGTTCACGCAGCGCCGTTCGACCTCGGCGGGCAGGCGGTGCGCGCCGTATCGCACGCGGCCTTCGTCGTAGTGCCGCCAGTCGTCGCGGGCTGACCGCGACCCCTGCGCGTCGATCTCGGCGGCGAACGCGCGATCGCCGACCACCAGGACGCGCAGTTCCACTGCCTTGGGAACGTACGGCTGCAGGATGACCGGCTCGTGTTGCAGGCGATGACGGGAGGTGAGGTGCCTCCTGGTCACCATGGTGGTGTAGACGCGATGGTTCTGCCCGTCGAGCAGGAAACTGTGCGAGTCGAAGAGCTTGGTGACCAGCCGACCGCCGCTTCTCGTGTACGCGGGGACGAGCGCGGCAGGGTCGTTGGTCATCACGGTCTCGGGGATCGTGAAGCCCAGCCGGACGGCCCGGTCCAGGTGGATCAGCTTGTTGTGAGCGCGGTCGACGACGGGGAGGCGCGCGGGGAACCACGGGACGGGCAGGAGCTCCCAGAGTCCGGTCATGAAGAACCGGGAGACCCGGTCGACATGCTCGCGCTGCGTGGGCTCGGCCATGTTCGCCGCGGCGGAGGGGACGTTGGGATGCCTGACCCAGACGGCGCTCACCTCGCCGAGATCAAGGACGCGGTCTTCCATGGACAGCAGGAAGGAGGGCGCGGCACCGGTGAAGGTGGCGGTGACCCGCCCCTTCGAGGGGAAGTCGCCTGGATCCCACCACACGACCGGAAGCCCCCGAGTCTCGATCTTGGGGAGGACCATGTCCACGGTGGTGTCGCCGCGGTCGCTCAATATCAGCAGCATTTCACTTTCCCTTGCGTCCGCGTCCATCCGTGGCGGCGCGGGGTGCCTGGGGAGGCGGGCACGAACTCGCCCTTGTCGACATCCACGCTCACGGTGGCGCGGGGTGCCTGGGGAAGCGGGACGAGCCCGGGCCCCCGGTGATCGGTCGAGCACCTGGCAGACAACCTAGAGATCGCGACTTAAGCCCGACTGCGTCCCAACTTGGATCGCACTTAAATGCGGTTTGGCGGGGACAGGTCGATGTCGGTGACCGGCGGCGGGAGCGCGCCGAACGGGACCCATCCGGGGTGGCGTACGGCTATCGCGAGTTACCGTGATATGTCATCTTTTGCAATCGCGACGGGCGGGCTCGTCAGCCTCCGAACCCAGATGGAAGCGCACCTCATGTTCTTCGGCATCACCGATATCTGGACGTACGCCATCGGCGCGTTCTTGATCATCCTGCTGCCCGGCCCCAACTCGCTCTACGTGCTGTCCACAGCGGCCCAGCGCGGGGTGCGGGAGGGCTATCGGGCGGCATCCGGCGTCTTCATCGGCGACACGGTGCTCATGGTGCTGTCGGCGGCCGGAGTGGCGTCGCTGCTGAAGTCGAACCCGATGCTGTTCAACGTCGTCAAGTACGCCGGAGCGGCCTATCTGGCGTGGATCGGCTTCGGCATGCTGCGTGCGGCCTGGGCCTCGTGGCGGTCCCGCGGCCTGACGGAGACGGTCGCCGCGAGCCAGGAGCCGCCCGTAACCGGCGACCCCTTCCGCAAGGCGCTGGTGATCAGCCTGCTGAACCCCAAGGCGATCCTGTTCTTCGTCTCGTTCTTCATCCAGTTCGTGGATACCTCGTACAGCACGCCGGCGATCTCTTTCCTCATTCTTGGGACGATCGTGCAGTTCTTCAGCGCGCTCTACCTGTCGATGCTGATCTTCAGCGGCACGTTCGTCTCCGCCCAGTTCCGGCGGCGGCGCAAGCTGTCAGCCGGGCTGACCTCGGGCGTCGGCGCGCTCTTCCTGGGCTTCGGGGCCAAGCTGGCGACCACCAGCCTGGGGTGACCCGCGCCCGCGACGGAGGGGACTTCCGGAATAGCTCGCCCTTTACCATCGTTTAATCGGACAAGTGGGGATATCTTCAGACAAAAGACCCTGCTGAAACGGTCGGTCGACCCGTGGTCGGACATCATGGGCGGCGGTCACAGGCCCCCTGGGCGATGCGCACCTCGCCTCGCCGGGTGACCGCGAGGTCACGGGGTCCCTCCGCTACTTCAGGGAGTGTCATGGATCATCCCCCCTTCACACTGCCGCACCTGCCGTCTCTCCTGAGGCAGGCGGTGCCGATGCTGATCGAAGGCGTGTTCGCCCCCCTCGCCGTCTTCTACGTGGCACTCAGCCTGATCGGCCTGAACGGGGCGCTCGTCGCGGCCATGGGCTGGGTCTACCTCGGCATGTTGTGGCGCGTCGTCCGGCGCAAGCGCGTCCCGGGCACCATGGCGCTGACCGCCGTCGCGATCACCGCGCAGGCCGCGCTCGGATGGTGGACCGGCAGCGCGATCGTCTACTTCATCCAGCCCGAGGTCGGCACGATCTGCCTCGGCATGGTCTTCCTCGCATCGGTGGGGCTGCGCCGCCCGCTGCTGGCCAAGCTCGCGCAGGACTTCGTCCACCTGCCGTCGTTCGTGCTCCGGCATGAACGGGTCCGGCAGTTCTTCGTACGCGTCACGCTCCTGTGGGCGTTCGTGCTGATCGCCAACTCGGCCGGGAACATCTGGCTGCTCCTGAACCAGTCCGTCGGCAGCTTCATGCTGCTCCGCACCGTCGCCATGGTGGCCGTCACGGGACTGGCGATCGCCGTGTCCGCATGGGGCTTCCGGCGGGTGCTGCACCGCCTCCACCTCGATACTCCCGCGGCCATCGGTACATAGGCAGCGAATCCCCCAGACCACGACCCGCCGCACCCGCCGCGACGTCAGCGAAAGAGCAGGATCCGGATCGCCAGCGGTATCGGCGTCCCCCCGCCGATCACTTCGAGGACCCGGTGCCTGGTCTCGGGAGCGTCCAGGAGCGCCGCGACGACGGACGCGACGTCGTCCCTGGGCACGGGGTCGTGCCGCGACAGCGGTACATCCGTCAGGGTCACCAGCCCGGTCCCCCGGTCGTCGGTGAGCCGTCCGGGGCGGAGAATGGTCCAGTTGAGGCCGGGCCGGGCGCGGAGATCCTCCTCGGCCGCGGTCTTCGCGTTGATGTAGGCCGCCCAGACCTCGTCACTCCCCGGAGGGGGCGGCTCGCCCGCCCCAATCGTGGAGATCTGAACGAAGCGGCGGACACCGGCGCGCTCGGCGGCGTCCGCCAGCAGGACCGACGCGCGGTGGTCCACCGTCTCCTTGCGCGCCGCGCCGCTGCCCGGCCCCGCGCCCGCGGCGAAGACCACCGCCCCGGCCCCGAGCAGGATCTCGGCCAGCTCGCCCGGACCGGCCTGTTCGAGGTCGCACAGCACGGGCTCTGCGCCGGCCGCGCGGACGTCGTCCTCGTGATCGGGATTGCGCACGAGGCCCACCGGTTCGTCCCCGCGTGCGGCGAGCAGCCGTTCCAGCCGGAGTGCGATCTTCCCGTGACCTCCCGCGATCACTACGCGCATGTGGCTCACCCCCCGCCGACGATCCTCGCACGACCTCCCGAGCCCGGACTTCACGGCACGACGGGGCCCCCTCCTCCCGCGGTCGCGACGGAGGAACGCCTCGGTCTGGTCGCGTGGGTGCCGCGCAGCCGGTCCTATCTGGATTAACCCCTTCCACGCTTTTACCGTCTTCTGTCATCGAATGCCCGTGATGAGCGACTTGGCGGGGAAAGTCCTGATCAGTTGCCCGGCGTTCCGGCCGGGCCGTACATCGACGGGGGTACCCATGGCGGTTACTGCGGACCTGGCCAAGCTGCTGGACAAGGAGTACGAGAACAAGTCCCTCGCGGACCTGATCAAGGCCCCGGTGTCGGCGCTGTCGGGAGTCAGCGAGGGCGACGCCCGGCTCCTCAAGGAGGCCTTCCATATCAACACGATCGGCGACCTCGGCCGCAACAAGTTCTTCCGGACGGCCACCGCGCTCGTCGATCTGGCCGAGGGCGCCAAGTAGGTCTCCTCGGTCGCGGCCGGTTCCCGGCTCCCCTGAGTCCGGCCGGCTTCCCGGCGTCGCACCGGCGTCCCGGCGTCGGACCGGCTTCCGGTGTCCACCGCCCTGCCGGACGACGGCCTCTCTGCGAAAGGCTCCTCCCGAAGACGGAGGAGATCATCGCAGGCGGGGCCGCGCTCGACCGCGGACGCTCCGCGCGGCACCCGCCCGCGCGAGAGCGTCGCGCGGCGGTTCCTCCCGGAACGAGAGGAATCCGATGGGAACCGCACTCGTCGCCGGTGCGCCGCAGGACCTCGGCGCGATCATCGCCGAGCGGCTCGCGGGCGGCGGCGGCAAGACGATGAGCTGACCGCGTCGCCGAGGGGCCCCGAGGGGCGTCAGCCCTCGGCCACCAGATCGGCCTCGTAGGCAACGATCGCGCTCCGGCCGCCGCCGAGCTCGGTGATGACCCGGTACGCCACGGGCGGCGAGAGGTAGGCCCCTCCCCCGGCGACCGCGTGCACCCCGGCGATCAGCTCTCTCGGTCGCCGGCCTTGAGCAGGAAGCCACCGGCGCCCGCGCCGGTCGCGGGCGATGTACTCGTCCTCGCCGAAGGTAGTCAGGATCACCACACCGGTGTCCGGGGCGACCCTGCGGATCTCGGCCGGGGCGGGGGCTTCCCGGTGCGCGCGTTCTCGGCGTTCGACGCGGTCGCGGCGGTCTCGTGGGCCATCTACTCCACCATGCTGGGTTTCGTCGGCGGCATGGCGTTCGAGCGGGACCCCTTCAAGGCGCCTGCCGCTGGGGCTGGGCATCGCCTTGTCGGTCACGGTCGTGACGGAGGCCGTACGCCACCTGCGGCGGCGGAACCCGGGGAACACCCCCGAGACCGAGACCAGGGAAACCACGCCCATTTCAGGGTGATCCCCGATGGCCGGGGCCGGCGATGTGCACCACGCTCGGGATTGGTCCCGCGTTCCCTGTCCGGCCGCCCGTTCGAGGTCTTCCGGCCATATCACCGTGTCGTCATACATGCGAGAGGAGCAGCCCGTGATCGTGCTCGCGGCAACGGGGCTCCCGTCCCTCGCACCGGGCGCGGCGCCGGTCGCCCGGAGCAATCCGACCACCGCACCCCACCGGAGAACGCCATGACCGCCGTGCCCACCCTGAACTCGCCGGACACGCCGGGCGCCGGCCCGGCGTCCCTCGCCCCGAGGGGTCGCCGCGTGCTGATCGCGACGGACACCTACCCGCCGGACGTGAACGGCGCCGCGTACTTCACCCACCGGCTCGCGGCCGGTCTGGCCGAGAGGGGCAACGACGTCCACGTGGTCTGCGCGTCCGAGGTGGGGCCGCCGCGCATCGAGACCGCCGGGGAGGTGACCGTCCACCGGCTGCGGTCGGCTCCCCTCCTGGTCCACCCGACGATGCGGGTCGGCGTCCCCGCGGGGCTCGGCCGTACGATGTCGCGGCTGATCCACGGGCTGCGGCCCGACGTGGTGCACACCCAGGGGCACTTCGTCGTGGGGCGGGCCGCGGTCGGGGCCGCCCTGCGCGCCGGGCGCCCGGTGGTCGCGACCAACCACTTCATGCCGGACAACCTCTTCCCGTTCGCGCGCGTTCCCGCCCGGCTGCGGGACGGCGTCGACCGGATGGTCTGGCGGGACTTCGCCCGGGTGTTCTCCAGGGCCGACCGTGTCACCACGCCGACCAAGATCGCCGCTGGACTGCTCGCGGCCAAGGGGTTCACCGGCGAGGTGGAGGCCGTCTCGTGCGGCATCGACCTGGACCGGTTCCAGCCACGGCCGTGGGACCGGATCCGGGCGCGGGAGCGGTTCGGACTGCCCGACCTGCCGACCGTCCTCTTCGTCGGCCGCCTGGACGAGGAGAAGCGCCTGGACGACCTGATCCTCGCCCTCCCGCAGGTGCTGAACCATGTGGAGGCGCAGGTCGTGCTGGCCGGGACCGGCGCACGGAGGCCCGCGCTGGAGCGGCTCGCGTCCCGGATCGGGGCCCGCGAGCGGGTGCGCTTCCTCGGGTTCGTCCCGGACGCCGATCTGCCGCTCGTCTACGCGGCGGCCGACGTCTTCGCCATGCCGGGGATCGCGGAGCTGCAGAGCATCGCCACCCTGGAGGCGATGGCGAGCGGCCTTCCCGTCGTCGCCGCGGACGCGATGGCGCTGCCGCATCTCGTGGACGGCAACGGCCACCTCTACGTGCCGGGCGACGTGCGGGCCATGGCCCGGCACCTGACGGCGATCCTCACAGACTCGGAGCTCCGCGCCGCCATGGGACGGGCGAGCCTCGCCCTGGCCGCGCCCCACGACCACCGACGGTCCCTCGCCCGGTTCGAGGAGATCTACGCCGAACTCACGAATAGGAGCGTGAAAGCGTGACCAGAACGGGCGGACGGATCGCGGTCGCGGGCCCGATCCTCACCCTGAGCGTCATGATCTGGCTGCACGTCGCCTTCCCCGGCACCGTCGATCCGATGAACGGGGTGATCAGTGACTACGCCTCGGTGGACACCGCGGGTCCCCTCTTCGCGCTGGGCGTCCTGTCGCTGGCGGCCGGCACGGCGGGCCTGACGTACGCGTTGGCCAGGATCGAGCCGGCGCGGAGCGCGGCGGCTCGGGTGCTGCTCGCGGGCGTCTCGGTGGCGCTGGCGCTGACCGCGCTGTTCCCGACCGACCCCTCGCTGGGCGTCGGCTCGGCCACCGGCGAGATCCATCGCTGGTCCACCGCGCTCGTCTTCACCGGCCTGCCGTGCGCGGGCTGGATCCTGGCCAGGCAGACCAGGACGCTGCCCGGCTGGAGGCCGATCGGCCGCGTGCTCAACGGCCTCAGCCTGACCTCCGTGGCCATCCTCGTCGTCTTCCTGCTGACCCATCCGGGCTCCCCGGCCGCCACTCTGACCGGCGTCGGGTTCTACGGGCTCGTCGAGCGGATGCTGATCGTCTCGGAGGTCGTGCTCGTGCTCGCCATGGCGGCGGGAGCCACGCGGGTCCGCCCGCCCAGGACCGGGCCGGCCACCCCCTCCGGGTCGCTCACCAGGGGAAGCTTCCGCTAGTGTCCCCGCATGTCCGAGGCGTACTTCCCCCGTGTCCAGACCGTCACGGGCGCCGTGCCCGTCTCCCTGATCGAGGGGCCCGTCCTTCCCGGTGAACACCTGCGCACCGACACGCGCTGGGGAGCGGGCGGCGAGTCCGACCCGTACCGGTGGCTCGACGAGGAGGCGCACGTCACCTCGGAGCTGACCGAGCTCGGCCGGGAGCAGGGACTCGCCCTGGTCGTCGAGCACAGCTGCCTCGGCATGGGCCGGGACGTCGCCGCGCTGGCCCGCGTCGCCACGGCGGCTAGGGTCGCCGTGGTCGCCGCGACCGGATTCGCCCCCGAGCCGTTCAGCGGCGACCTGATCCGCCGGTGGGGCGTGGACGATCTCACCGCCGACCTGCTCAGGGAGATCGGCACCGGTCTCGACGGCACGGCCGTTCGGCCCGGGATCATCGTGGCGGCGGCGTGGGGCGCGACTCCCACCCCCGCCGAGGCGCGCGCGATCACCGCCGCCGCCCGCGCGTCCACCCGGACCGGCCTGCCGGTGGCCGCCGGGGGCCTCGACGTCCTGGAGGCGCTGCTCACCGAGGGCGTGCCCCCTACTCGGCTGAGCGCCTGGGCCGCCGATCCCCTCATCCAGCGGAAGATCGCCGAATCCGGGGCGTACGCCGCGGTGACCGACGCCGAGCACGCGCTGGCGCTGATCGAGGCGGGGCACGCCGCGCGGATCCTGCTCAGCAGCGGCGTGTCCCGGCAGGGGCACCTCCGGGACTACGGCGGGCACGGGTACGGCCGGCTGTTCCAGCAGGTCCTTCCCGTGCTGCGCGCCGCCGGGACCGGCGAGGACGTCCTTGAACTGATCACTCACGGAAACCCGCTGCGCTGGCTCACGGGTCTCGACCGCTGAACCCTCCCAGGGCGAAGATGGGGCCCATGCCGTACGCCGACGTCCACGCGCGCAGTGTCGATGATCCCGAGGGCTTCTGGAAGGAGGCGGCGTCCGCCGTCACCTGGTACCAGCAGCCCGAACGCGCCCTCGACTCCGACCGTCCTCCCTTCTACCAGTGGTTCCCCGGCGGGGAGCTGAACACCTGCTACAACGCCCTCGACCGGCACGTCGAGGCCGGCCACGGCGACCGTCTCGCCCTCGTCTACGACAGCCCGGTGACGGGGACCTGCCGCCGCCACACCTACGCGGCGCTGCTCGATCAGGTGGCGCGGTTCGCCGGCGTGCTGCGCGACTCGGGCGTCTCCAAGGGCGACCGGGTCGTCATCTACATGCCGATGGTGCCGGAGGCGGTGGTGGCGATGCTCGCCTGCGCCCGCCTCGGAGCCGTCCACTCCGTGGTCTTCGGCGGTTTCGCACCCAAGGAGCTGGCGCTGCGGTTGGACGACGCACGGCCCAAGGTCGTCGTCTCCGCGTCGTGCGGCATCGAGCCGAACCGGATCGTTCCGTACAAGCCGATGCTGGACGCGGCGCTCGAACTCTCCGGGCACGCGCCGGACAGGTGTGTGATCCTGCAGCGGGAGCAGGAGCGCGCCGAACTACGCGAGGGACGCGACGTGGACTGGGACGCGGCGATGGCGGCGGCCGAGCCGGCCGCCTGCGTGCCGGTCGCGGCCACCGACCCGCTCTACATCCTCTACACCAGCGGGACGACCGGGAAGCCGAAGGGCGTCGTGCGGGACAACGGCGGCCACGCGGTCGCGCTGCTGTGGAGCATGCGCAACGTGTACGACGCGCGTCCCGGCGAGGTGTTCTGGACGGCTTCCGACGTCGGCTGGGTCGTCGGGCACTCCTACATCGTGTACGGCCCGCTGCTGCTGGGCGCGACTACCGTGCTCTACGAGGGCAAGCCGGTGGGCACCCCCGACGCCGGGGCGTACTGGCGGGTGGTCTCCGAGCACGGGGTGAAGACGCTGTTCACCGCGCCGACCGCGATCCGGGCGATCAGGCGCGACGACCCGTCCGCGGCTTTGATGGAGAAATACGACATCTCGTCGCTGCGCGCGCTCTTCCTGGCGGGTGAGCGGCTGGATCCCGACACCTACGAATGGACCGCGGAGAAACTTGGCATCCCGGTGATCGACCACTGGTGGCAGACGGAGACGGGGTGGGCCATCGCCGGCAATCTGCGCGGGCTCGACCCGATGCCGGTCAAGCCCGGCTCCCCGACGGTGCCCGTCCCCGGATACGACGTGCGCGTCCTCACCCCGCTCGGGGAGCCGTGCGGCCCCGGGGAGGAGGGCGCGATCTGCGTGCGGCTGCCGCTCCCGCCCGGCACCCTGCAGACGCTCTGGGCGGACGACGAGCGGTACATCGCGTCATACCTGTCCGCGTTCCCCGGCTACTACCTGACCGGCGACGGCGGCTATCTCGACGAGGACGGCTACCTGTTCGTCATGGGCCGGACGGACGACGTCATCAACGTCGCCGGGCACCGGCTGTCGGCGGGGGCCATGGAGGCTGCGCTCGCCACCCACCCGGCGGTGGCCGAGTGCGCGGTGATCGGCGTGGCCGACCATCTCAAGGGCCAGATCCCTCGCGGATTCGTCGTGCTCAAGAACGGCGTCACGACCGACCACGACACGCTGCGCGTCGAACTGATCGCGCGGGTCCGCGAGCAGGTCGGCGCGGTGGCGGCGCTCAAACGGGTCGACGTCGTGGCCGGGCTGCCCAAGACGAGGTCCGGCAAGATCCTCCGCAAGACCATGCGGGGCATCGCCGAGGGCGCCGACGAGCCGGTGCCCTCCACCATCGAGGACGCCTCGGTCCTCGACGCGCTCCGCTCGACGCTCAGCGGGTGAGTAACCGGCGCAGAGCCGGCCCAGACCCGGCGCTCCCCCTCGAGGGGAGCGCCGGGTCACGCGATCAGGAATCGAAGCCGAGTCCCATCGCGTCGAGCGTGCGCAGCCAGAGGTTGCGCCGGCCCTCGTTGGCGTCGGACCGCGCCATCGACCAGCGGGTGAGCTGGATGACCGCCGACCTGGCGGGCTCGGGCGGGAACGGCACCGGCTTGCTCCGCACCATGCGCAGGCGGGTCCGCTCGGTGCTCTCACCGCTCAGCCGGTCGAGCATGACGTTCGCCCCGAACCTGGTGGCGCCGACCCCCAGGCCGGTGTACCCCGCCGCGTACGCGAGGCGAGAGCCGTACGCGGTGCCGTAGAAGGCGCTGAACCGGCTGCAGGTGTCGATCACCCCGCCCCACCTGTGCGTGAAGCGGACGCCCTCGAGCTGCGGGAACGTGTCGAAGAAATGCCGCGCCAGCTTCTCGAAGGTGGCGTCCCGCTGATCGTATTCGGCCTTGATCAGACCGCCGTTGTAGTAGACGGCGTCGTAGCCGCCCCACAGGATGCGGTTGTCGTCGGTCAGCCGGTAATAGTGGAACTGGTTGCCTGAGTCGCCGATGCCCTGCCGGTTCCGCCAGCCGATCTCGGCGAGCTTGTCCTCCGGCAGCGGCTCCGTCATCAGGACGTAGTCGTACACCGGGACCAGGAAGTGCCGCAGGCGCTTCAGCAGCGACGGGAAGACACCGGTGCCCAGAGCCACCTTGCGGGCTCTGACGGTCCCATGCGGGGTTGTGATCACCAGCCGGTCTCCGCCGTCGGAGATGGACCTGGCCGGGGTGTGTTCGAAGATCCGCACCCCCATCTGGAGGCAGGCGTCCCGCAGGCCCCAGGCCAACCGGGCCGGGTCGACCATCGCGACGGAGTCACGCTGGAACAGCGCGCCCACGTACGTCGGGGAGTTCACCTCGGCCCGCACCTGGTCGCGGTCGAGGTAGACGGGCTCAGCGCCCAGCTCCCTGGCGGCGCGCACGGCCGCTTGCAGCCCGTCGAGCTGCCACTCCTCCGTGGCGACGCCCAGCTCCCCGGTCCGCTCGAACGAGCACTGGATGCCGTACCGCTCGACGGACGCCTCGATCTCGTCGAGGTTCTCGAGCCCGAGACGCTCCAGTGTGGCGATCTCGTCGGGCCAGCGCTCCATCCCGTTGGCGAGCCCGTGTGTGATGCTGGCCGCGCAGAACCCTCCGTTGCGCCCGGAGGCGGCCCAGCCGATGCGCTTGCCCTCGATCAGGACCACGTCCTGCGAGGGGTCTCTCTCCTTGGCCATCAACGCGGTCCACAGACCGGAGAAGCCACCTCCGACGACGGCCAGGTCGGCGGTGACGTCGTTCGTGAGCCGCGGCGACGGCTCCGGTGCCCCTGGCTGGGACAGCCAGTACGGCGTGCGCTCCGCGTCAGCAAGAGCCTTCAGCGGATCCACAATTTCACTTCCCTACGTGTTTCGATTAGTTGGTTGCGCGACCCCTCATACGGCTGATCGCGCGCGGGATCCCCCTCGCTCCGGTCTCACCTCTCCCTGAGTGCGAATACGGAGGAACCCCCTCGCGGGCCGCGAGGGGGCTCCGTTCGAGCTAGCGCCGGCGGCGCGCGATGAGCACGTTGCCGAGTGCGATCAGCAGGCCGGCCGCGAAGATCAACGTGCCCATCACGTTGACCTGCGGCGGAATGCCCACCCGGGTCGATCCCCAGATCCACAGCGGGAACGTCACCGTGCCGCCCGCGTTGAAGTTCGTGATGACGAAGTCGTCGATGGACAGCGCGAACGCCAGCATCGACCCCGCCAGCACGCCCGGGAAGATCATGGGCAGCGTCACCAGCCGGAACGTGGTCCAGGTCCCCGCGCCGAGGTCGCGGGCCGCCTCCTCCAGCGAGGCGTCCAGCGTCATCACGCGGGCCCGGACCGTGATCGCCACGAACGAGATCGAGAACATCACGTGGGAGATCACGATCGTCCAGAAGCCGAGCGGGACGGCGAGGGTGACGAACAGCGACAGCAGGGACGCGCCCATCACGATCTCGGCGCAGGAGATGGCCGCGAACATGACGATGTTCATCGCCCCGGACCCGCGGAACCGGTACCGGCCCAGCGCCAGCCCGATGAGCGAGCCGAGCACGCCCGCGATCAGCATCGTGAGCACTGCGATGAGCAGCGAGTTCACCAGCGCCTCGGTGAGGTCGCCGATCTCGAAGAGCTTGCCGTACCACTTGAGGGTGAAGCCCTGGAACGTGGTGTTGTACCGGCCCTTGGTGTCGTTGAACCCGAAGAGGATCATCACCGCGATCGGCACGACCAGCCAGGCGATCACCAGCCACGTGTAGATCTGCAGCCCGCGGCCGCGGAAGACTCTGTTGAGGGCGCTCATCGCGCGGCCACCTCCAGCACGTCCTCGGTCCCGAGCGCCTTGGCGTACGAGAAGATCCCGACGAGCAGCAACGCCATCAGCGTGAAGGACAGCGCGGCGGCCGTCGGGTAGTCCTGCGTGACGAGGTACTGGTTCTGGATGACGTTGCCGATCATCGTGGTCTTCGTTCCGCCGAGCACGGAGGCGTTGACGTAGTCCGAGCTGGCCGGGACGAACGTCATCAGCACCCCGGCGAAGACGCCGGGCAGCGACAGCGGGAGCACCACGCGGACGAACGTCTGGACCTTGCCGGCGTACAGGTCCTGCGCCGCCTCCAGCACCCGGGGGTCGATCCGCTCCAGCGCCACGTACATCGGCAGGATCATGAACGGCAGGAAGTTGTACGCCAGGCCGCCGATCACCGCGTACGGCGTGGCCAGGATGCGGAAGTCCTCCGGCAGCAGGCCGATGTTCTTCAGCGGGCCCAGCAGCATGCCGTTGTCGGACAGCAGGAACTGCCAGGAGATCGTCCGCAGCACGAACGACACCAGGAACGGCAGCAGCACCAGGAAGAGGTAGAACGACTTGTTCCGGCCCCCCTTGAACGCGATCCAGTACGCCACCGGGAAGCCGATGAGGATCTGGATCAGGGTCGCGGCCAGGCCGTAGACCAGCGAGCGGACGATCTGGTCGTGGTAGTTCGTCAACCCATCGATGTACGACTGCCAGTTCCAGGTGAAGACGAACCCGTCGGACACGTTTCCGGACTGCAGCGACAGCGAAAGCATCACGACGGTCGGGACCACGAAGAAGATCGCGAGCCAGACACTGCCGGGGAAGATCAGCGCATACGGCGTCAGCGCCGCCCTCAGCTTCCTCATGACGTCGTAATCGGCTGGAAGACGCTTTCGAACTGCTTCTGCTCGGTGGCGTCCGCGAGGGTCCGATAGGTGCGCAGCTTGGCGTACGCCTCGGGGCTCGGGAACACCAGCGGGCTGTTCGCGATCATGTCGAGCGTCTTCTTGTCGTTCCCGGACGCCTTGGCCGCCTTGTCAAGGATGACGTCCTTGGCCGCGGGAACCGGCGTGACGTAGTTGATGTACTCCGCCAGGCTGGCCGCCATGGTCGGCTCGTAGAAGAAGTCGATGAGGGTGATCGCGTCGACCGGGTTGGCGGCCGTCTTCGGGATCATGAAGTTGTCGGTCCAGAGCGTGGCGCCCTCCTCGGGGATCACGAACTTCAGGTCCGTGCCGTCGGAGAGGTTCTTCTGGAAGACGTCACCCGACCATGCCTGGCAGAGCCAGATGTCGCCCTTGGCCAGCGGGTCGATGTACGACTGGTCGTAATACTTCCGGACGATTCCGGAGTCGCGCTGCTCCCTGAGCTTGGCCGCCGCCTTTTCCCAGTCGGCCGGGGTGGACTTCTCCGGGTCGATGCCGAGCAGGAACATGCCGAAGTTGGCGATCTCCTGGGAGTCGGCCATCATGCCGACCTTGCCCTTGTACTTCGGGTCCCACAGCGCGGCGTAGCTGGTCGGCGGGGTGTCGATGTACTTGGGGTTGTAGGCGATGCCGGTCATGCCCGAGGCCCACGGCACGGTGTAGACGTTGCCGGGGTCGAACGACTCGTTCTTGTACCGCTCGCCGACGTTCTTGGTGAAGTTCGGCAGCTTCTCGTGGTCGAGCGGAACCAGATATCCCAGCTTGATCAGCTGGGTGAGCTGGATGCTGTTGGTGACGACCATCAGGTCATAGTCGATGGACTGCCCGGCCGCGAGCTGCGGCTGGATCTTGGCGAACCAGCTCGTGGTCTCCTGGATGACCTCCTTGTAGGTCACCGTGATCCCGGTCTGCTCGGTGAACGTCTTCAGCTCCGGATGCCCCGGATCCATGTAGAGCGGCCAGTTCGCGAAGTCGATGTGGCCGTTCCTCACCTTGTCGGCCCAGTACTTCTCCACCTCGGACCGCGCCTCGGCGGACGTGGTCGGCCGGGCCACGCCCGTCCCCTTCACCCCGCAGGCGGCGAGAGCGAGTCCGGCGGCGGAGAGGCCGGCCACGCGGAAGGCGTCGCGACGGCCGAGACGGCGTTGGGTGACACCACGGAGGAACGAGGGATCCTGCATTGAGGGGTTACTCATGGGGTTCTGCTCCCGATTCGAGAGGTGTTACTGCAGCGCGTAAGAGTGCTGCGGCTGCCAGGACAGCCAGACCGTGTCGCCTCGCTCGGCCGTGGTGGTGCTGTCGTGCGCGTTCTGCTGGAAGACGGTGATCTCGGTGCCGCCCGCGAGGGCGACCGCGTAGCTGTTGGAGGTGCCGAGGTAGACCACCTCGGAGACCGTTCCTTCCACCATGCTAAGGTCGCCGTCCGGCTTTTCGGTGGAGATGATGATCTTCTCCGGGCGTACGGTCAGCTCGACCGTGTCCCCCTCGGCCGCAGAACCCTTGATCGGCACGACGACACGGTCGGCGGGGCCGAGCGCGAGCACGGCGCAGGAGCCGTTCACCGAGCTCACGACACCGCTGAGCAGGTTGGACGTCCCGATGAACCCCGCGACGAACTTGGTCGCGGGCCGCTCGTAGATCTCCCGGGGGCCGGCGAGCTGTTCGACGAGACCGTCGTTCATGACGGCGATGCGGTCGCTCATCGTGAGCGCCTCGCTCTGGTCGTGCGTCACGTAGACGAACGTGATGCCGACCTCGCGCTGGATGCGCTTGAGCTCGATCTGCATGTGCTGGCGGAGCTTGAGGTCGAGCGCGCCCAGGGGCTCGTCCAGAAGGAGCGCGCGCGGCCGGTTGACCAGCGCGCGGGCGAGCGCGACGCGCTGCTGCTGGCCGCCGGACATCTCGCGGGGACGCCGCTTCTCCCGGCCGACCAGGTCGACGATCTCCAGCATCTCGCCGACGCGGCGCCTGACCTCGGCGTCCGGCACCTTCTTGCGCTTCAGCCCGAACGCCACGTTGTCCCATACGCTCATATGGGGGAAGAGCGCGTAGGACTGGAACACCATGTTGACGTCGCGCTTGTTCGGGGGAACGTTCGTGACGTCCTGCCCGTGGAGCCGGACGACGCCCCGCGTGGGCTCCTCGAAGCCCGCGATCATGCGCATCGAGGTGGTCTTGCCACACCCCGAGGGGCCGAGGAGGGAGAAGAACTCCCCCTCATCGATGGTCATGCTGACGCCCTTGACGGCCTGTACGACCTCGCCGTGTGAGACGTACTCCTTCACGACCTCGTCGAGCTCAATGGCGGGCACCTGGCCGGGGGCAGCCGTGTCGGCTGCCCCCACACCCGCCTGGATCTCTGTCATTCCAGGCATATCCCTCTTTCAGGAGGCCGTACGGCTACGCCGAGCGGCCTATTCGCCGATGTAGTGCATCACGTGCTTGACGCGCGTGTAGTCATGCAGCCCGAAGACCGAAAGGTCCTTGCCGTAGCCGGAGTGCTTGAAGCCGCCGTGCGGCATCTCCGACACGAACGGGATGTGGGTGTTGACCCAGACCACGCCGAAGTCGAGGCGCTTGGACATGCGCATCGCCCGGCCGTGATCGGCGGTCCACACCGAACCCGACAGGCCGTACTTGACGCCGTTGGCCTTGGCCAGGGCGTCCGCCTCGTCGCTGAACGTCTGGATGGTCATGACGGGGCCGAAGACCTCGTTCTGCACCATCTCGTCGTCCTGCTGGAGGCCGTCTACGACGGTCGGCGCGAAGAAGTAGCCCTTCTCGCCGACACGGTGACCGCCGGTGAGCACGGTGACGTGCTCCGGCAGCCGTTCGAAGAACGACGAGACGCGCTCGAGCTGGTTCGCGTTGTTGAGGGGGCCGAAGTAGGCCTCCTCGTCGTCGTGGCCGCCCAGCCGGGTGGCCGCGGCGGCCTCGGCCAGCGCGGCGGCGAACTCGTCGTGGATGCTCTCCTGAACCAGCACGCGGCAGGCGGCGGTGCAGTCCTGGCCCGCGTTGTAGAGGCCGGCTCCGGCGATCGCCTCCGCGACGGCCTTGATGTCCTTGACGTCCTCGAACACCACGACCGGGGCCTTGCCGCCGAGCTCCAGGTGGACACGCTTGAGGTCGTCGGCCGCCGACCTGGCGACCGCCATGCCCGCGCCGACCGAACCGGTGATCGCGACCATCGACGCGTCGGGGTGGCTCACCACGAGGCTGCCGGTCTCCCGGTCGCCGGTGACGACGTTGAAGACGCCGGCGGGGAGGATGTCACCGATGATCTCGGCGAGCTTCACCGTGGAGACCGGAGTGGTGTCCGACGGCTTGAGGACGATGGTGTTACCCGCGGCCAGCGCCGGCGCGATCTTCCAGACCGCCATCATCATGGGGTAGTTCCACGGGGTGACCTGACCGATGACACCGATCGGCTCGTGCCGGATCATAGAGGTGTGGTCGGCGAGGAACTCACCGGCGGTGGGCCCCTCGAGCGTCCGGGCGGCACCGGCGAAGAAGCGGAAGTGGTCCGCGGCGACCGGCGTCTCGTCCTCGGCCATCCGGGCGCGCGGCTTGCCGGTGTTGCGGCACTCGGCCTCGTTGATCTCGTCCGCCCGCGCCTCGATCGCGTCAGCGATCTTCAGCAGCAGGGCGGAGCGCTCCGCCGGCGTCGTCTGGCCCCACGTCTCGAAAGCGGCGGTGGCGGCGGCGTAGGCCGCGTCCACGTCTTCCTGGCCCGAGATGGGGGCCTGCGTGTAGACCTCTCCCGTGGTGGGATCGATCACATCGGAAAAACGACCGCTCACGGCGTCGACGAACTTCCCGTTGATGAAGTTCTGCAGACGGGTGGTCACCTTTGACCTCCTGGAGGTGTGCTGGTTGTCGGCGACTCTGACAGAATAAATTGGTCATAACAAGGGATTTCGTGGCGAAGATACCAAACCGCTACGAAATCGCTTGACACAAGCGACGGAACTGACAGCATGTAACACCAGGAAGGCAACATGTCAGGAACCGCCTCGTAACACGGGGCGCCAGAGCCTGGCCTGACCCCTCCTAGAGAGGAACTCCCCCGGGATGACGACTCCACCCAAGGTACGCGCGACTGGCAAATCCGGTCCTGTGGTGCTCGACGACATCTCCAAGCAGATCGTCGAACAGCTCCAGATGGACGGCCGCAAGCCGTACGCCGCCATCGGCAAGGCGGTGGGGTTGTCGGAGGCGGCCGTACGGCAACGCGTGCAGCGCCTCCTCGATCAGGGCGTCATGCAGATCGTCGCGGTCACCGATCCGCTGACGCTGGGCTTCCCCCGCCAGGCGATGATCGGCATCAAGTGCGAGGGCGACCTCGACATGATCGCCCAGGAGCTCTCCGCCATAGACGAGATCAACTATGTCGTGCTGACGGCGGGATCCGTCGACATCATGGTCGAGGTGGTCTGCGAGGGCGACAGCCACCTGCTGGAGATCCTCGGCAAGATACGAGCGATCCCCGCCGTGCGGGCGACCGAGACGTTCGTCTACCTCAAGCTGCACAAGCAGACGTACACCTGGGGCACCAGATAACCGCGTCAGTCGGCCTGAATTTGGCGAGAGTTCTGGCTAGGCTGAGCGCATGACGACACTGCCTCTCGGCGAGGCGCGCGACGCACTGTCGGCACTGGTCGATCAGGTCGAGCGCACGCATGACCGCGTCACCATCACCCGTCACGGCCGTCCGTCGGCGGTTCTCATCTCGGCCGAGGACCTCGACGCGCTGGAAGAGACTCTCGACATCCTCAGCACCCCCGGCGCCCTGGCCGAAATCCGCGCCGCCCAGGAGGAGATCTCCCGGGGAGACGCGGTCGACGCCGCGGGCATCGCGGACATCATCGCCCGCCGCAGGGAAACGGAGAGATGACATCCGCTGACGAGGCCCGATACGAGATACGCCTCGCCGCGTCGGCGGCCCGGAAACTGGAAACCGGGCCGCCGAACGGCTTGAGCCTCTCCGCGGCCGCCGCCGTGGCGGAGTTCCTCTCGGGACCGCTGCTCGACGATCCGTACCGCTTGGGAAAACCGCTACGTGGAAAGCTCGCGGGGCTTCTCTCCGCCAGGCGCGGAGCGTACCGGGTCGTCTACTCGGTGGACGAGGACAAGGGACTCGTCCTCGTCGTCCGCATCGATCACCGGTCGGACGTCTACCGCGCCTGACGCCGTCACTCGATCAGGACGTCTCGTTGAGGGCGAGAAGGCTGACCAGGTCGTACGCGACGTGCGAGGCCGCGACCGACGTGATCTCGGCATGGTCGTAGGCCGGGGCGACCTCGACCACGTCCGCGCCGATCAGATTGCTCCCCGCCAGACCGCGCAGGATCTCCAGCAGCTCCCTGCTGGTCAGGCCGCCCGCCTCCGGCGTCCCCGTGCCGGGCGCGTGCGCCGGGTCGAGCACGTCGATGTCGATGGACAGGTAGAGCGGCCGGTCCCCGATCCGCTGCCGCAGCGCGTCCACGACCTCGTCCACACCGCGCCGCATGACGTCGGCGCTGGTGACCACGCCGAAGCCCATCCGCCGGTCGTCGTCGAGGTCCTTCTTGGCGTACAGCGGGCCGCGGGTGCCGACGTGGCTGAGCGCCTCGGTGTCCAGGATGCCCTCCTCCACCGCGCGGCGGAACGGCGTGCCGTGAGTGTACTCGGCGCCGAAGTAGGTGTCCCAGGTGTCCAGGTGCGCGTCGAAGTGCAGCAGCGCGACCGGCCCGTGGATCTTGGCCGCCGCACGCAGCAGCGGCAGCGCGATGGTGTGGTCACCGCCGATCGTGACCAGCCGGGTCCCGTCGGCGGCCAGCCCGGAGGCGGCCTCCTCGATGGTCTCGACGGCCTCGTTGATGTTGAAGGGGTTGCAGGCGATGTCGCCGGCGTCGGCGACCTGCTGGGTCGCGAACGGCGAGACGTCCAGGCCCGGGTGGTAGGGCCGCAGCAGGCGGCTGGCCTCGCGGACGGCCGAGGGGCCGAACCGCGCTCCCGGACGGTACGAGACGCCGGTGTCGAACGGCACGCCCACGACCGCCACGTCGGCGCGTCCCACCTCATCCAGGCGGGGCAGCCGGGCGAAGGTCGCCGGGCCGGCGAAGCGCGGGACGCGGGAGGAGTCGACAGGCCCCCGAGGCTCGGTCATCAGTGTCAGTCCTTTCCTACAGACGGGTTCAAGCGGGTGTCGTGCGGTCTCACCCGCGCCACCGCGCGCACGGGCGCGCCGGGCACGGCCTATGCCTCCGCGAGGACCTTGCCGGCGTCCACGATAGGTGGCACCGGGGTCTCGGCGGCGCGCACCAGGCGCGGTCCGGCCGGGCCGTACACCGCGCGCGGCTCGGGGAAGACGAACAGCAGGCCGAGGTAGAGGAGCGCGGCGAGCGTAAGGCCGAGCGGCAGCGAGATGTCGACGCCGCCCGCGAGATCGCCGAACGGCCCGACGAACTGGCCGGGGATGTTGGTGAACATGACGGCCGTGAGCGCCGAGGCGAGCCACGCGGACATGCCCCGCCAGTTCCAGCCGTGCGTGAACCAGTAGCGGCCGCCGCTCTGCCGCCGGTTGAAGACCTGCAGCGCGTCCGGGTCGTACCAGCCGCGCCGGGTGACGTAGCCCAGGATCATGATCACCATCCAGGGCGCGGTGCAGGTGATGATGAGCGTGGCGAACGTCGAGATGCTGGTGGTCAGGTTCGCGGCGAACCGGCCGATGAAGATGAAGGCGATGGACAGCGTGCCGATGAACACGGTCGCCTTCACCCGGCTGAACCGGGGGAAAACGCTGGCGAAGTCCAGGCCGGTGCCGTACAGCGAGGTGGTGCCGGTGGACATGCCGCCGATCAGGGCGAGGAGGCACACCGGCAGGAAGTACCAGGTGGGCGCGATCGCGAGCAGGCCGCCGACGTAGTTCGGAGCCGCCGGGTCCAGGTACGGCGCGGCCTTCGTGGCGATGATCGAGGCGGTGGACAGGCCGAAGAAGAAGGGCAGGATGGTCGCGATCTGGCTGAGGAACGCGGCGGTGATCACGTGCTTGCGCGGTGTCGAGGCGGGGATGTACCGGGACCAGTCCCCCAGGAACGCGCCGAACGACACGGGGTTGGACAGCACGATCAGGGTCGCGCCGATGAACGACGGCCAGAACATCGGGTCCGACATGGAGGCGAACGTCCCCGGGTACGACGGGTCGAAGTCGCCGGCGAACGCGATGACGCCGAGGGTGAACAGCGCCGAGGCCGCCGCCACCGCGATCTTGTTGATGAAGAGCATGAAGCGGAAGCCGAACACGCAGACCGTGAGCACGAGCGCCGCGAAGATGCCGTAGGCGATGGCGTAGGTCAGGTCGTTCTCCGGCAGCCCGGCGAGCCGGGAGGCTCCGCCGACGAGCGCGTCACCGGAGGACCACACCGAGATCGAGAAGAACGCGATGGCGGTGAGCAGCGACAGGAAGGAGCCGACGACCCGCCCGTGCACGCCGAGATGCGCCGAGGACGAGACCGCGTTGTTCGTGCCGTTCGTCGGGCCGAAGACCGAGAGCGGCGCGAGGAGCAGCGCGCCCACGAGGAGGCCCAGCAGCGTCGCCGCGAGGCCCTGCCAGAACGACAGGCCGAACAGGATGGGGAACGAGCCGAGCACGCACGTGGCGAAGGTGTTCGCGCCGCCGAAGGCCACCCGGAACAGGTCCAGCGGCCGCGCCGTACGGTCGGCGTCGGGGATGCGCTCGACCCCGTATGTCTCGATCTCGGTAATCGGCGGTGCCTCGGCCACGGCTTCTCCTATGCGGGTGACAAGGTGCAAACTTCCCGGTCAGGGCAGTGATCCCTCAAGTCTCCGTGAAACGGACGCAAAACCACAATTGGGGCAGACACGGAGAAACCGTCGCAAAGTTGTGGGCATCAACAAGGCCAGGCCGCTCCCGGTGCAGGTCTCCTCGGGGTCCCCTCACCGCGCACCTGACGCCGGACGGGACCAGGGACACCGCACAGGGACACCGCACAGGGACACCGCGAGGCGGCGCGCGAAAGCGCCGCCTCGACCGGCCCGGAACTCGTTCGCGACGCGTGCGGTTCGGTCACGCGTAACGATTCAGCATATCCGTCTCACGCGACAGGAAAACGCCACCGGGAAAGCACCCGACAGGCAATGGCCGGCAATCCGCTTAATCCCGCGGGAACATCTCTTCGACAGAACGAACTGTAATAACTTCTGCCTCAATGATCCCTTTGGCGCCCCGATGGCCAGAGGGATCGAGCGGTGTCAGTTGAGCCAGTCGGAGTTGCGCGACCGCCGGGACTCGATCATCGCCTCGAGCTCCGCCTCCTCGCGCAGCTCGTGGGACGACGGCGAGAGGAACACCGCCAGGAGCAGGCCGATCGTGAGCAGGCCGACCCCGACCATCAGGGGAAGCAGGAAGTCGACCTGCGCCCCGGTCAGGGGGACGCGGTTCTCCAGGGGCTCGACGCTCATCGAGAACATGCCGACGTAATGCATGACGGTCAGCGCGAGGCCCACGACCAGGGCGGCGCCGAGGGTGGCGAGGGCGCCCCGCACCCGCAGCGCGGACCGGAGCGCCATGGTGGCCGCCGCCACGGCGATGAGCACGGAGATCCCGAGGATCACCGGGTTGTGGCTCACCTCCGCCGACATGTTCATGGCCGCGAAGCCGAGCTGCTGCATGCCTGCCACGCCGAGCCCCGCGACCAGCCCGCCCCCGACCAGGGCCGCCGGCCCGCGGCCCAGGAAGACCGACGCCAGTCCGGCGCCGACCGCCAGGATCGCCACCCCGGCGGACAGGATCGTCAGGCCCACGTCATAGCGGATCGGGGTGCCCGTGACCTTGACACCCAGCATCGCGACGAAGTGCATCACCCAGACACCGGTCCCGCCGATGGCGAACGCCGCGCCGGCGAGCCACCACAGCCGGGACACGCTCCCCACGGACCGGGCTCGCGCCGCCATCAGAAGGCCGATCAACGAGCCGAGCACGGACATCACGAACGCCAGAGCGGGCGTCATGACGCCATAGGAGAAAAGATCGATGTTCGACACGGAACTACTCATTTCAAGGAGATGATCGGCGACATGATGACGGGCGATCGTCCGCCACCTGATCATCGGGTCGCCATTTACTCCCCGAAAAATGCCATTCCCCGGCGCCCTTTCGTGCTCCCGGAGGGCGGTATACGCGATTTCACTGACAATATGACGCGCGATTTTGCATTTTGTCGGTGCCTCGGGCGTGGCTCCCGGGCCCCCGTACGACCGGCTCCCGATGGGTGCGCGCGGGGGCCCGGCCTCCGGCACGGCCACGGAGAACTAGCGTGGGATTGTGGGCGAGAACAAGCTGACGGTGGAGGATCTGGTCCGGTTCCCCGCACTGCAGCTCCGGGTCCTGGCCGGCGAGCGCGGTCTCGGGCGGTCGGTCTCGTGGGCGCACGTGAGCGAGCTGGAGGACCCCACGCCGTGGCTGCTCGGCGCGGAAGTGATCATGACGACCGGCATCGGCGTCCCCCGCGGAGCTGCCAAGCAGCGGGCGTACCTCTACCGGCTCGATGACGCGGGTGTGGCCGCCCTCGCGCTCAGCGCCGGGCTGCACATGCCGCCGCTGCACCCCGCCTTCCTCGACGCGGCCGAGGAGCGCGGCTTCCCGATCCTGGAGGTGCCGCTGGCCGTGCCGTTCATCGCCGTCGCCCAGGAGGTCGCCGCGGCGGTGCAGGAGGACGCGCGGCAGCGGCTCGGCGCGCAGCTGCAGGTGTTCGGCGCGCTGCGCTGGCTGGCCGCGGAACAGCTCGACGCGGCCCAGCTCTTCAAGCGGCTGGAGCGGCTGTCGGGGTACGACGTCTACCTGAGCACCCCTCAGGGCAGGCCGCTGCTGCCCGGCGTGCCCGTCCCGCCTGACATCGCGTCGCTGCCGCCGTCCGTGGACGCCCCGCCGACGATCCCCGGCGGCTTCGCGGTCCCTGTGAACGCCCCCGGCGGCCCGGCCGGCTTCCTGGTGGCGTTCGAGCGCGAAGGCGCCCGGCCCGCCGGGTTGGCCGTCGTGCAGCACATCGCCACGGTCGCCGCGCTGCAGGTCGCCATGGTCCGGCACGAACGCGAGACCCTGCGACGCCAAGGCGCGGAGACCCTGGCCGAGCTGCTGCAGGACGTGCTCGACCCGGCGACCGCGCGGCGCAGGCTGACCCGGATGGGGATGTCACCCGACCTGGACGTCGTGCTCGTGGTGGTCAGGAACACCGACGAGGACGCGGTCGTCCAGGCGCTCGACGAGCATCCGCACCTGATGCTCGGCCACCACCCGGACCTCTACGTGCTCACCCACGACGCGACGCCGCTGCGCGAGATCCCCGGGATCGCGGCCGGCGCGAGCCGCCCCCTCCCGCCCGGCTCCTCGCTCAAGGTCGCCCAGCGGGAGGCACAGTGGGCCGCCGCACGGGCCGCCGAGTCCGGCCAGCCCCTGGTGTCGTACGGCGACGACTCGACCGGCCGGTGGCTGCCCGAGGACCCGGGCGTGCTGGCCGGCCTGGTGGAGCACGTGCTCGGCAACGCCCTTCGGTACGATGCCACCCACGGGTCCGAGCTGATCACCTCGGTACAGACGTGGATGGAGCGGGACCGCCGCACCGACGACGCCGCGCGGGCGTTGCACATCCACCCCAACACGCTGTCGTACCGGCTGCGCCGCTTCAGCGCGCTGACCGGTCGCGATCTGACCGCGACCGGCGACTTCGCGGAGGTGTGGCTGGCCATGCGCGCCGCACAGCAGCTCGGCCGGGTCCCGTGACCGCCGCCGTCACATGGCCCCGTCACAGGGCCGTCGTCTCAGGGCCGTCGTCTCAGGGCCGTCGTCTCAGGGCCGTCGTCTCAGGGCCGTCGTCTCAGGGCCGTCGTCAGAGCGCGGGCTTCTTCGACTGGTACAGCCAGGCGTCGAACAGGGGGTCGAGCTCCTGGCCGGAGAGCTCCTCGGCGAGGTCGATGAAGTCCCGGGTGATGGCCGTCGCGTGGCGGTTGCGCTCCGTCCAGGTCTTCAGCAGCGAGAAGAACGTCTCGTCGCCGATCTTCTTGCGCAGCGCGTGCAGCGTCATCGCCCCGCGCTGGTAGACGGCGTCCCAGTCGAACATGTTCTTCATGCCCGGGTCGCCGGTCTTGATCTTCCAGAAGTCCTTCTTGTTCTTGTAGAGGCCGGCGAACGTCTTCTCCGCCGAGGGGCCGCCGTGCTGCTCCTCGTACAGCCACTCGGCGTAGGTGGCGAAGCCCTCGTTCAGCCAGATGTCCTTCCAGCTGCGCAGCCCGACGCTGTTGCCGAACCACTGGTGGGCCAGCTCGTGCACGATCTCCAGGTCGTTCGTCGGGCCGCCGTCGTAGACCGGCCGTCCCTGGGTCTCCAGCGCGTACTGGACGCCGATCTTGTCGCCGATGCCGCCGGTGGAGGAGAAGGGGTAGTTTCCGAAGACCTTGCTGCCCCACCCGACGACCTTGGCGGTGGTCCGGTGCAGGTACTTCGACGTCTTCGCCACGGAGGGGTCGTAGGCCGTGAGGTTCAGCACGCCGTTCACGGTGCCCTCGGTGACCCTGAACTTCCCGATCGCCACCGTCGCGAGGTAGGTGGCCATGGGCTCCTTCATCTCCCACTTCACCGTGGTCCAGCCGTTGCGCACGGACGAGATGCCGGGGTTCGTGGGCTCGCCGTTCGCGAGGACGGTCAGGCCCACCGGAGTGGAGACGGTGAACGTGTACGTCGCCTTGTCCGCCGGGTTGTCGTTCGCCGGGAACCAGCTCCGCGCCCCGTCCGGCTCGGAGAGGACGACGGCGCCGTCCTTGGTGTTGATCCAGCCCTCCTTGCCGAGGGACGGGTCGTTGATCGCCCGCGGCTTGCCGGCGTAGGACACCTTGACGGTGAACTCCTCGCCCGAGGGCAGCCCGCTCGCCGGGGTCACCACGAGCTCCTGGCCCTTGCGCTTGTACGCGGCCTTCTTGCCGTTCACCTCGACCTTCTTGATCTTGGGCCCCGAGTAGTCCAGGTTGAACCGGGACAGGCCCTGCGTGGCGGTCGCGGTGATCGTGGCCGTGGCGCTCAGATGGCGGCTCTTCGGGTCGAACCGCAACGCGAGATCGTAGTGCGCCACGTCGTAGCCGCCGTTGCCCGCGTGCGGGAAGTACGGGTCGCCGAGCCCGGCCGAGCCGGGGGTGAAGGTGTCCGCGTGGGCGGCGGTGGGGGCGATCAGGGCCAGGCCGGCGGCCGCCGCGATGGCGGCGAGGGGGGATCGTCTGTGAAGCATGCGCCCTATGGTGCTATATAGCCGTACCACATGGTCACATCACGGCGAACTGCCGCACTTCCCCGCAGATGTGGACGTCCTACGCCCTCCGCTCCAGAACATCCGGCCGCGCGAGCCGGGATAGGCTGCGGAGCCTATGCGCGTCTCGAACATGTCCTTCCGATACCGGCGCCGGGATCCGTGGGTGCTGTCCGACGTGGAGCTGACCTTCGCTCCTGGAGACGTGACCGAGATCGTGGGACGGAACGGCGCGGGCAAGTCCACCCTCCTGCGGTTGCTGGCCGGGCTGCTGACTCCCGTCGACGGCACGATCTCCGGGCGCCCGCCCGTGGTGGGGTACGCGCCGGAGCGCTTCCCCGCGGAGCAGCCGTTCACGGTGGCGGGCTACCTGCGGCGCATGGCGGACATCCGCCGTGCCGACCCGCGGGAGGTGGAGACCTGGGCCGGGCGGCTCGGCATGGAGCATCTTCTCGGCCACCGGCTGCCCGACCTGTCCAAGGGCAGCGCGCACAAGGTGGGCCTGGTCCAGGCGCTCCTCTGCGGCCCGGGATTGCTGATCCTCGACGAGCCCTTCGCCGGTCTGGACGCCGCGACGCGCGCGGAGCTGCCCGTGATCATCGGTGAGGTGGCGGAACGCGGAGGCATGGTGGTCGTCAGCGACCATCAAGGAGACCTGCGCGGGATTCCCGGGCTGCGCCGCGTCGAGGTGGGCGGGACCACGGCACGCGACCTCGGCCGCGTGGACGAGGGCGTGGACGAGGGCAAAGGCAAGGGCGCGGACGAGACCGCGGGACCGGACGATCCGGGAACCGCCGACCCCGGGGAGGCAGAGGCCGTGACGCTCCTGGAGGTCACGGTGGCGGTCTCGCGGGCCCGTGAGCTGGCGGACCGCCTGCGCGGCGAAGGTCACACGGTACGCGTGTCCGAGGCGGAGGTGGCGAAGTGATCGCCCTGACACGGTTCAGGATCGCCGCATACGTCAGATCCCATCGGGCGTTCCAGCCGCTCATCGGCCTGCTGATCCTGCTGGCGATCCTGCACGGGGCCCGGATACCCGCCGGCGCCGAGCTGGGGGCCATGGCCGACTCCGCCGCCATCCTGATCCCGGTCTTCGCCTGGGCGGCCCGCGGCCTCCTTGACAGCGAGCCGGACGAGCAGCGGATGATCTCCATCACGGCCGTCGGCCGCCGGGAGGCCGTCGCCGGGATCGTCGCGGCGTGGATCTTCAACGCCGGACTGGCGGCGATCTCGTTCGCCGCGCTCGCCTCGCGGCTGTCGGACCGACCGGAGGTCGCCGCCGTGCTGGCGGGCGTCGGGCTGCACCTGCTCGCCATCCTGGCGGGCACCACGCTGGGCGCGCTGACCAGCCGCCCCATCCTCGGCTCGCCGGCGGCCTCGACCCTGACCCTGCTCCTCGGCTATCTCGCGGTGCTGCTGCTCAGCCTGTCCGGGCAGCCCTGGCTCACGGTCCCCGTCATGACGTGGATGCGCGAGGCGCACCACGGAGAGCTGCTCGCCCACTTCCCCGCGGTGGCCGCGTGGTCGCTCCTGTGGCCCGTGCTCGGTCTCGCCGCGTACGCCCGGCTCCGCCGCAGCCGCCCCTGAGACCGACCGGGGCGCCCCTTCCGGCACACGCTCAGCTCGGCTCCCGTCGCGCGCCCCGGCGCAGGTCGAGCCGTACCAGTGCGCCGCCGTCCGGGGCGTTGCCGAAGGCGAGATCCGCACCAAGGACGCGGGCCTGGCCCGCGGCGATGGTCAGTCCGAGGCCGACGCCGCCCCCGCGTGCGGCACATCGGTCATGATTTAGGACTCCGGTAGCGGAAGGGGCCGGTCGGTCAGTTCCCCGGCTTTGTCCGCGGGTAGCCCTTGCGCCCACACCGTGAAACGGGTGTAGTACCCGACCCGCTCGCGCCAGGTGAGGCCGCTGAGCGTGATCGTGGCAGGGTACGGCTTCTCCTGGCAGGCGGGCAGGCACCACATGCCACTGAGGCCGCCGGTTCCCACGGCCTTGGCCTCCCCCCAGGACCTCCAGCGGATCCCGGCCACGCCGTGGAACTCGTCCAGCGCGAAAGCGCTCGGCCGGCGCAGCGGATCGCCGGGAAAGGCGATCACTTGAACTCCTCCCCGGCCTGAAGGCCGGAGACTCTCCCGTCGCGTCACGGTCAAGCGGCGCGCGGGGGTTGACGCTTCACAGACCGGGCAGCCCCGAGGTCTCCACGTCCTGACACCACAGTTCCTGCGGCGTTGCTGATATTGATCGCGG
>NZ_BSSE01000048.1 GCF_030268965.1 Microtetraspora sp. NBRC 16547
AGACGGGGTTGTGCATCATGCACTGGCTTTTAGCACACTGTTGAGTTCTCAAGAAACGGACGCGACCACCATCACCTCAGACTCGAAACCGAGCCATCCGCTCCGGGGCGTTATTCGCTTCGTTCTTTCTGTTTACTATTCTTCCGTGTCGCTCGGTCCGTGTCAAACCGTCCCATTTCGGAACACTTGACCCGAACCCCGCAACCTCGAAGGAATCGCAGCCGCCCCGTCTCCGGGGCAACCCCTCTAACTTACCAGACCGGAGAGGTTCTCGCGAACCCATTTCCAGGACCAGCGTGTTTCAAGGGGTTATCGACGTTTCCCGCACGAGCCCATGCCTGACCGCCGAAGTGATCGGAAGGGGTTGTGCCGGGCGTTGCCGACTGCAAAAGATTAGCAGTCCTTCGGAGTACCCGAGCACGGATCGCGCCAGTGCGCACCGGTGCACGGCCGGGAGGCACAAGCCATACGAAACGGAGCACCCGCGGCGTTGATGAGGCCGAACATAGACTCGGCCCGTGAGCAGCGAGATGCCGCCTGTGGCGAAGAAGGTCCCGACCACCCGCACCCATCACGGCGACTCCGTGATCGACGAATACGCGTGGCTGTTCAAGAAGGACGACGCGGACACCATCTCCTATCTGGAGGCGGAGAACGCCTACACGCAGGAGGTGACCGGCCACCTGAAGGACCTTCAGGAGACGGTCTTCCAGGAGATCAAGGCCCGTACCCAGGAGACCGACCTGTCGGTCCCGACGCGCAAGGGCGCCTGGTGGTACTACTCGCGCACCGAGGAGGGCAAGCAGTACGGCATCCAGTGCCGGGTCGCGGCGGACGGTGACGACCCGCCCGCGCTGACGGCCGGGGAGCCCCTCCCCGGCGAGCAGGTCCTCCTCGACGGGAACGAGCTGGCCGGCGACAGCCCGTTCTTCGCGCTCGGCACGAGCGCGGTCAGCCCCGACGGCACGATGCTGGCGTACTCCACCGACTTCTCCGGCGACGAGCGGTTCACGCTGAGGTTCAAGGACCTGCGCAGCGGTGAGCTCCTCCCGGACGAGATCCCCGGCATCTTCTACGGCGGAGCCTGGTCGGCGGACGGCTCCACGTTCTTCTACACCACGATCGACGAGGCATGGCGTCCTTGTCGCGTCCACCGGCACACGCTGGGGTCGGCCGAGGACGTCCTCGTCTACCAGGAGGACGACGAGCGGTTCTGGGTCGGCATCGGGCTGACCCGCAGCCAGCGGTACCTCGTGCTCAGCGCAGGCAGCAAGATCACCAGCGAGGTCCGGGTGCTGGACGCCGCCGATCCGGCGGGCGAGTTCGTCGTCGTGCGGCCGCGCCGCACCGGCGTCGAGTACGACCTCGACCACGCGGGCGACCGCTTCCTGATCCTGCACAACGACGGCGCCCGCAACTTCGAACTGGCCACCGCGCCGATCGACGACCCCGGGACGTGGACGCCGCTGATCGAGCACCGTGAGGACACCCGGCTGCTCGACGTGGACGCCTTCAAGGACCACATCGCCGTGCATTTCCGCCGGCAGGGCCTCACCGGCATCCGGATCCTTCCGGGCGGCGGGCGGGAGCCGTACGAGATCCCGTTCCCGGAGCCTCTCTACGACGTCGCTCCGTCGGGCAACCCCGAGTTCGAGACCGCCCGGCTGCGGCTCGGCTACACCTCGCTGGTCACCCCGCCGTCGGTGTACGACTACGACCTCGCGTCGGGCCAGCTGATCCTGCTCAAGAGGAGAGCGGTGCTCGGCGGGTACGACCCCGAGGGCTACGAGCAGTTCCGCGAGTGGGCCACCGCCGAGGACGGCACCCGGGTGCCCATCTCGATCGTGATGAGGAAGGGCGCCGATCGGCCCGCCCCCACGCTCCTGTACGGCTACGGCAGCTACGAGACGTCGATCGACCCGTACTTCTCGGTGGCGAGGCTGTCACTCCTCGACAGGGGGTTCGTCTTCGCCGTGGCGCATGTCAGGGGCGGCGGTGAGATGGGCCGGGGCTGGTACGAGGACGGCAAGCTGACCAGGAAGAAGAACACCTTCACCGACTTCGTGGCCTGCGCGAGGCACCTCACGGCCGCGGGTTGGTCCAGCGAGATCATCGCGAGGGGCGGCTCGGCGGGCGGCCTGCTCATGGGCGCGGTCACCAACATCGCGCCGGAGGAGTTCGCCGGGATCGTCGCCGAGGTGCCGTTCGTGGACGCCCTGAACACGATCCTGGACCCGACGCTGCCGTTGACCGTCATCGAATGGGACGAGTGGGGCGATCCCCTGCACGATCCGGATGTCTATGCCTATATGAAGTCATACTCCCCATACGAGAACATCGACGATAGGCCGTACCCGCCGATCCTGGCGATCACCAGCCTGAACGACACCCGCGTGCTCTACCACGAGCCCGCCAAGTGGATCGCCAGGCTGCGTGCCGCCGCCCAGGGCGGCCCGTTCCTGCTCAAGACCGAGATGGGCGCGGGCCACGGCGGCAGGAGCGGTCGGTACGACGCCTGGCGCGAAGAGGCCTTCGCGCTGTCCTGGATCCTCGACCGAGCTGGAGTGACCGAATGACCTACACCGCAGCCGACGACCGGTACGGCCCCATGCCGTACAACCGGACCGGACGAAGCGGGCTGAAACTGCCGGCGGTCTCGCTGGGGCTCTGGCACAACTTCGGGGACGACAAGCCGATCGACACCCAGCGCGCCATCCTTCGCCGGGCGTTCGACCGGGGTGTGACGCACTTCGACCTGGCCAACAACTACGGCCCGCCGTACGGCTCGGCCGAGATCAACTTTGGCCGCATCTTCCGCGAAGATTTCACGCAATATCGTGATGAGCTGGTCATCTCGACGAAGGCGGGCTACGACATGTGGCCCGGACCGTACGGCGAGTGGGGGTCGCGCAAGTACCTGCTGTCCAGCCTCGACCAGTCGCTCGCGCGTATGGGCCTGGACTACGTGGACATCTTCTACAGCCACAGGTTCGACCCCGACACGCCCCTTGAGGAGACGATGGGGGCGCTGGACCACGCGGTGCGCTCCGGAAAGGCCCTGTACGCCGGGATCTCGTCGTACTCGCCCGAGAGGACGAAGGAAGCCGCGGAGATCCTGCGGGCGATGGGGACGCCGCTGCTCATCCACCAGCCGTCGTACTCCATGCTCAACCGCTGGATCGAGGGCGGCCTGCTCGACACCCTGGAGGAGGAGGGCGTGGGCTGCATCGCGTTCTCCCCGCTGGCGCAGGGCATGCTGACCGACCGCTACCTGGACGGCATCCCGCGCGACTCACGCGCCGCGCAGGGCAAGTCCCTGGACCCGGGCCTGCTCACCGACGAGACGCTCCGGCACATCCGCACGCTGAACGAGATCGCCAAGCGGCGCGGCCAGTCCCTCGCGCAGATGGCCCTGGCTTGGGCGCTGCGGGACCGGCGGATGACCTCCGTCCTGATCGGCGCGAGCAGTGTCGCGCAGCTCGACGACAGCCTCGACGCGGTGAACGGGCTCGGCTTCACACAGGATGAGCTGGACGCCATCAACAAGGACGCCGTCGAGGCCGGCATCAACCTCTGGGCCACCTCCAGCAACGGCTGAACCAGACGCCCTCTGGCCGTACGGCTAGTGCCCCAACCGGCAAGGTTTGCCCGGAAGGAGCGGCGTCCAGGGTGGTGCATCGCAAGGCGGAGGAGGAGGTCGTAGCGGAGCCTACGGCCGACGACGACAACGAAGCGAGGTGCCGCCCTGGGCGACGCGACGGGGCAAAGATTGACGGGCGGGGCACTAGAGGGCGTTGTGGCGTTGGAGCCAGGCGAAGGATGCCCAGCCGGGCAGGACGGGCAGCCAGAACGTCATCAGCCGGTACAGCAGCACGGCCGACAAGGACACCGATCCGGGCAGGCCGGCGACCGTCAGGCCGAAGGAAAGCGCGCCCTCGACCGCCCCCAGGCCACCCGGTGTGGGGGCGGCCGAGCCGATCGCGTTGGCCGTGAGGAAGACGACGGCGATCGCGGCGAAGCTCAGCTCGCCGCCGAACGCACGCACGCACGCACCGAGGCACACCACGAAGGCGATCGTCAGCAGCAGCGTCCCGCCGACCGCCTCGAAGATCTTGGACGGGGACTGGAGCACGTCGAGGAGCCGGGGCACCACGCCGGAGAACATCGCCCGCAGCCGTACGGTCAGGAACCGGCGCAGCGGCCGTACGGCCAGGACGATCAGGCTGAGCACGGCGACCGCGAGCAGCGCGATCAGCAACCCGCGTGACGGGGTCAGGGACGGCGCGGCCTGCGTGCCCGTGATGTATCCGAAGAACAGCAGCAGCATGATGTGGCACACCAGGCCGATGAGCTGGGACGCGCCGACGCTCGCCACCGCCGGGCCGGATGGGATGCCGCGTTTCTGCAGGTATCGGGTGTTGATGGCGACGCCGCCGACGGCGGCGGGCGCGACCAGCTTGACGAACGACGCGGCGAACTGCGCCAGCACGGTCGGCCCGAGCGGCAGATGTTCGGGAACGAACCCCCGCAGCATGATCGCGGCGGCGACGTAGCTGAGGCCCGCGGCGACCAGCGCCACCCCACCCCAGGCCCAGTTGGCCGTGGTCACCACGGAGACCAGGTTCACCCGGCTGAGCTGGGAGAGCAGGATGTACGCGGCCAGGGCGCTGGCGATGACCGTCACCAGGGTCTTCGGCTGGAAGCGTTCGAGCCGGACTTCGTCCACCTCGACCTTGGGCTTCAGGGCCACGATCTGCTCGCGGATGGCGGGCAGGAGGTCCTTCTCCTTGCGGGCCGCGGCGCGGGTGCCGCGGGTGAGCGCGATCTGCTGCAGCAACGGGAGCGCTCCGGCGAGCGTGTCCGCGCCGAGCACGGCCGCGGCCGACGCGACCGAGCGCTCCGGGCCCACGCGCAGGCCCAGGTAGGCGAGGAGCTGGGCGAGATCGAGGCGGAGCAGCAGGTCGCCGGCCGCGATCTCGCCGCTTCTCGCGTCGACGAGTAGCACCCGGCCGTCCTCGTTCACGTGGATGCTCTCGCCGGTGAGGTGCCGGTGGGCGAGCCGGTTCGCCTGGAGCAGCCGCACCTGCTCCCAGATCTGGGCGAGCAGCGCGTCGTCGATCTCGTCGTCGCGGAGCTCCTCCAGCGGGCGGCTGCCGACGTGCTCGTAGGCGAGGAGCGCCGCCTCGGTGCCCACCTCGCTCGTGCCGAGGAGGCGCGGCAGGTTCGCCCCGGCCGCCTGGGCGGCGTACGCCATCAGGGCCTCGCGCTCCAGCTCGGCCCGGAGTGAGCGGATGGCCCGCCGCCGCGTGTCCGGGTGCAGCCATACACGCCGCCACAGCCGGTAGGCGATGCCGGCCACCTGCCGGTCGCGGTCGAGCACGGTCACGTCGAGGTGGCTCTGGTCCGCGAGCCCGATGAGGTAACGGCGGCTGCCCGAGCTGTCATCCTCGACCCGCCGCGCGCTCGCCGGGGTGAAGCCGAGCCGCCTGAGCGCGGCGACCACCGCGCTGCCCGGCGGCCGCGTGTTCGCGCTGCCGATGCCGTACAGGGTGCCGTAGCCGACGGCGAGGCCGACGAGATAGGTGACGATCACCCCGAGCGCGGTCACCTTGGTCGCGGTGAACAGGGCGAACACGTCGAGCATGATCGCCACCCCCATCAGCGCGCGCCAGCGCGGCCGACGGGACATCCGCACGGCGGTCGCGTACGCGATGGCGGGGGTGAGCACGGTGTTGAGCGGCTCGACCTCCCTGCCGCCGGTCAGGAGCTGCTTGAGATCGTTGAGCCCGGACCCGATCAGCCACTCGTCCAGCGTGTACGAGACGAGCAGGGCGAGGATGGCGGCGATGAGCCCCTGGGTGACGCGCATCCCGTCGCGGTGGAAGACCCGCTCGACGGCGAACGCCACCGGAACGACCAGCACGGCGATGCCGCCGAGCAGGCCCGAGGCGGACGAGAGCACGTCGGGCGCGCGGCCGGTTCCCGCCTGGACGTCGGTCTCCAGGCCGTTGAGCGTGCGCTGCAGCGCCAGGGCGAGCAGCACCACCGCGGCGAGCCCGACCAGGCTCAGCAGGAAACGCAGGGCGTCGGAGGGGCGGCGGATGCGCTGCGGCAACAGGGGCTCGACGACGAGGACGACTCCGGGATCAGGAGTCTCCATCGTCGCGTTCTTCTCCTTTATGCCCCTCACCACCAGCGATTCTGTGCGATCTTCGCACTCAGTGTCCACAATCGATCCCATGCGACTTTCACTCGCCTCGGACAGCCTTGACGGCATTGCGTCACAGATCGTGACCGAAGCGGAGCGGCGTGGTCATTCAGTCACACTCTATGGAGCATTGGCCCCCGGTGGCCGGACAAATTGGGCCTGGTGCTGTGCCGAGGCGGCGCGCGACGTCGCGGCCGGTCGGGCGGATCAGGGCATCGTGTGCTGCTGGACCGGCACCGGCGCCTCAATCGCCGCGAACAAGGTACCGGGCGTACGGGCCGCACTGTGCATGGATGCGGCCACCGCTGCGGGAGCGCGCACCTGGAACGACGCCAACGTGCTCGCGCTCAGCCTCCGCCTGACCTCCCGGCAGGTGCTGACCGAGATCCTCGACGCGTGGTTCTCCACCGGGCCCAGCACCGCGGAGGACGACCGGGCGAACATCGGCCTGCTGAGAGACCTTGAGGGGTGCTCGTAAAGTTACCTTCATGGAATTGCGTGTCCTGGGCGCCTGCCCGCTCGACTGTCCCGACACCTGCTCGTGGGAGGTGACGGTCAGGGACGGTCAGGCGGTCGGCCTGCGAGGAAACCGCGACCATCCGTTCACCCGGGGCGCGCTCTGCGTGAAGGTCAACCGCTACCTGGAGCACACCCGGGCGGCCGACCGGATCCTCTATCCGCTGAAGCGGGTGGGGCCGAAGGGCTCCGGCCGATTCGAGCGGATCAGCTGGGACGAGGCGCTCGGAGCGATCGCCGACCGGCTGAGGGGCATCGTCGCGGAGCACGGCGGCGAGGCCATCTGGCCGTACCAGGGAACCGGCACGCTCGGATACATCCAGGGCGAGTCCGGCCTGGCCGGGCGGCGGTTCTGGAACGTCCTCGGCGCGTCGGTACACGACCTGAACATCTGCTCGCGCGCGGGGAACCTCGGCCTCAAGTACGTCAACGGCACCGCCGGGGGCATGGATCCCGAGACGTTCGCGCTGTCCAGGCTGATCCTGCTGTGGGGCACCAACACCCTGACCAGCGGTCACCACATGTGGAAGTTCGTCCAGGACGCCCGGGCGAACGGCGCGCACGTCGTGGCGATCGATCCCATCAGGACCCGCACCGCGGACCAGGCCGACGAGCACCTGCCCATCCGGCCGGGGACGGACGCCGCCCTCGCACTCGGGCTGCTCAACGTGGTCCTGGAAGAGGGCGCCGAGGATCGGGAGTACCTGGAGAACCACACCCTCGGCTGGGACGAATTCAAGGCCGAGATCCTGAAATATCCCCCGAGCAGGGTGGCCGAGATCACCGGCCTGCCCGAGGCGGACATCCGCGCCCTCGGCGTACGGCTCGCGCACACCAGGCCCACGGGCATCCGCGCGACCATGGGCATCCAGCGGCACGAGGGCGGAGGCGCCGCGGTGCGCGCCATCGCCTGCATCCCCGGAGTGACGGGCGACTGGCGGCACCCGGGCGGCGGTCTCTCCTACTCCACGTCCGCGCACTTCCCCCTGCACGTGGACCCGCGCGACGACCTGCTGGAGAAGCCGGTCCGCACGCTGACCATGACCCGCCTGGCCGACGGCCTGGACGAGTCCGTGAAGTGCCTGTGGGTCTACGCCGCCAACCCGCTCGGCTCGACATCCGACCAGAACCGCGTACGCGAGGCGATGCTGCGCGAGGACCTGTTCACGGTCGTGATGGAGCAGTTCCCCACCGACACCGTCGACTACGCCGACATCGTGCTGCCCGCCACCATGCAGACCGAGCACATCGACCTGCACGCCGGTTACGGCCACATGTACGTGGTGTGGAACGAGCCCGCCGTCGAGGCGCCGGGCGAGTGCGCGTCCACGACGGAGACCTTCCGCCGGCTGGCCCGGCACATGGGGCTGACCGAGCCCTCGCTGTACGACTCCGACCTGGACCTGGCCGAGCAGCTCCTCACCGGGACGCCGGGCATCACGCTGGAGCGGCTGCGCAAGGAGGGCTGGGCACGGCTGCCGGTCGCCGACCCGTTCGTCCCCTTCGCCGACGGCTTCCCCACGCCGTCCGGCAGGCTGGAGTTCGTCTCCGACCGGGCCGAGGCCGACGGCCAGCCCCGGGTCGCGGGGTACGTCCCCTCGCTCAGCGCCCGTACGGCGTCGGCGACGAAGCTGACGTTGATCACCCCGGCGGCGCACACCTTCCTCAACACGATCTTCAGTAACAACCCCGAGCTGCTCAGGCGGTCCAAGGGGCCGCGGGTCATGGTCAATCCCAAGGACGCCGAGGCGCGCGGGCTCACCGACGGACAGCTCGTCAGGGTGTTCAACGACAACGGGGAGTTCACGGCGTACGTGGAGATCAGCGACCGGGTCCAGCCCGGCGTGGCCGCCGCGCCGAAGGGCCACTGGCCCAAGCTCAGCCCGGGAGGGTCGAACGCCAACGCCGTGGTGGACGAGCGCGACGCCGACATGGGCCGCGGCGCCGTCTACCACGACAACCTCGTCGATATCGCCCCCACGTCGAGCAGAGTGCATGGAGAACGCATGCATGGTGGCCATCCAGATCCGGGACGTACCGGCGGAGGTTCGTGACGCCCTCGCGGGACAGGCGCATGCCCGTGGCATGTCTCTGTTTCCGGCGGCGAAGAGGCGGCTATGGCGATGACGGCCCACAGATAGCCGACAAGGGTGACCCCGCTCAGAGACGGAGCTTGAAGCCCTCGTGGGTGGGGGTGAAGCCGAGCGAGGCGTAGAAGCGGTGCGCGTTGTGCCGCGCCTTGTCGGTCGTGAGCTGGACGAGGCCGCAGCCGCGCTCCCGGGCCCGGTCGATCGCCCACTCCATCATCCGGCGGCCGATCCCCCGGTTGCGGTACGGCACGGCCACCCGGACCGCCTCGACCTGGGCCCGCTCCGCCCCGCGCCGCGACAGCCCCGGGATGAACGTGAGCTGGAACGTCCCGATCACCTGGCCGTCCTCCTCCGCCACGATCAGCTCGTTGCGGGGGTCGGCGTCGATGGTGTCGAACGCCGCCATGAGGTCGATCCCCTCGACCTGCTCGCGAGCCGCCGAGATGGGGTCGTCGTCGAGCATCGCCAGGATGGCCGGGACGTCGTCGCGCCGGGCCGTACGGAACGAAACAGACATGCGGCGAGCCTAGCGGCGGAATTGGGAGGCAGAGGGGCGGCTCAGGGTGCGCTCAGGGGTCTCCCCGATGCCACGGGCGCGTGCCGGGTTGCAGCCTTGAACTATGAACGAACTGACTCGACGTGACGAGATGTCCCTCGCCGGAGCGGCTCTGCGCGGCGCGCCCTGGAAGGCCGCCGCCGTCTCGGGCGGGGCGGTCGCCGCGACCAGCATCCTGATGGGCATGATCCTGCCGGGGCCGGCCGATCTGACGTGGGCCCTGTGCCTGGGCATCAGCGTCTTCACGTGGGTGGCCGCCGTCGGCGCGATCACGAAGCCGGACCGGGGCGATCGGGTCACCCAGCAGGCGCGGCACTGGTCGCTGCGCCACCCGTGGCGTTTCGCGCTCTACCCCGGCGTCGCCGCCGCGATCCTGATGTATCCGGTGCAGCTCGTCATCGATCGGGAGAGCGTCTTCGGCGCAGCGTTGGACGCGCTTTGGGGTGGCGCGCTCGTCTACCTGATCACCGGTCTGCTCGCCCTGACCATGCGCGGTCGCGCGCAGGGCAAGGGCTGACCGCGGTGCCCGGGCGTCGCCCTCTCAGGCATGACGCCCTTTCGCGTGACGCTCGGGCACGACGCTGGACGTGGCGCTGCACCTGACGTGGCGCTGCACCTGACGTGGCGCTGCACGTGACGTGGCGCTCAGGCGCGACGCCTCAGGCGTTGCGCTCCGCCTCGGTCCGGCAGACGCAGAACTCGTTGCCCTCCGGGTCGAGCAGCGTGACCCAGCCGGAGCCGTCCGGGTTGCGGTGGTCCTCGTACTCCTTGGCGCCCAGGCCGACGAGACGCGCGACCTCCTGGTCCCGGGTGGCCCCATCGATGCCGCCGACATCGAAGTGCAGCCGGTTCTTGATCGTCTTGCCCTCGGGGACCTTGATGAAGAGCAGGTGCGGGGGGCCGTCGGGCCGGTCGAGCATGACCTCGTCGTCTTCGGGCTCGGAGTCGACCAGCGGCCAGCCCAGGGCGGTGCTCCACCACTGGGCCAGCTCGTACGGCCGGGCGCAGTCGACGGTCATCGTGTAGATCTCAATCATGTCACCCAGCCAAGCGCGACACCACCAAAGCTGTCAAGCAGGTTTCGCCCAGGCGGGGCTGCTCAGTGCGCGGCACCGCCCGCGAGGTTGAGGCCGATGACGCCGATGAGGATGAACACGATCGAGACGATCTTCAGAAGCGACGCGTTGTCCCCCAGAAGGGCGATGCCGAGGACCGCGGTGCCGACCGCGCCGATCCCGGTCCACACGGCGTAGGCCGTACCGACCTCCAGGCTCTTGAGCGAGAACGCGAGCAGCCCGAAGCTGAGGATGGAGAAGACGAAGAAGCTGCCCGACCACCACGCGTGCGAGAAACCGTCGCTCATCTTGAGCGAGTACGCCATCGCGACTTCGAACAGGCCGGCGACGACGAGCATGACCCAGGCCATGATGCCTCCTTGGGTACGAGACTGAACTTCCTGGCCACTTCCTGGCCACAGGGAGTGCGTCGTCTTCGCTTTCCGGGTACGGCGCGTCTCGTCCGGGATGGCCCCGAGGCCCATCAATGGAGAACGTAACACATCTCCACTTATTTCCCTCTATCCCACCAAATCGTGACAAATCGGCGTAGCGGAAGCGGCCACACGCCGAGTTCCTCGGCGGCCCGCGCCACCTCAGGAGCCCGGGCGGGGTCCAGGCAGAGCCGGCGGCAGGCGCCGGCCGACATCTCCTCGATCGACTCGAACAGCGCGTCGGGCGCCGCGTGCTCCTCCTGCTCGGCCGCGAAGCCCATCTCCCTGGCGATGGACAGGACGTCGTCGGAAGTCGGGCGATCCGGCCTGGCCAGGCCGTGAAAGCGCGCCCAGAGCGGGCTCAGCCAGGTCATCGGATGAACCAGGGGGAGTTCCAGCACCACCCTGCGCCGCGCGTGCGCGTCGAGCGCGGCGAGGAAGGGCACGAGGTCGGGCACGTTGAAGACGACGTGCGCGCAGACGACCACGTCGGCGACAGGCGTGCGACCGGCCGCGTCGGGCCAGCGCCCCTCGACCAACCGGACGGTGCCGCATCCCGCCTCGCGCCCGCGCTCCGCCAGCGCGTCCAGCATGGCGCGGCTCTCGTCCACGGCGACCAGGGCCGTCGGGCGCAGCGGAAGGCTCGCCGCGCCGGTGCCCGCGCCGACGTCGAGCACCGATCCCCCGTCCGGCAGCGCCTCCCGCGCCCGCTCGTACGTCGGCCCCTGCGGCGCCGCGAGGAGCGCGTCAGTCCTCCTCGCGAAGCGCGCGACGTGATGGGTCCACGGATTGGCCGGCGCGGTCGCCAGGATCTCGTCCGGGATCGCCCAGGACTCCAGGTCGGCCCGCCAGCGTGCGGCTCGCTCGTCAAGGCTCACAGCTCCCCACAGTACTGTCGGCCCTCGCTGTGTTTATTGGCGCTCGCTGCGCTCACGCGGGCTCGTGGCGCCCTAGAGGCGACTCGTGCCCTCCTCGCTCGGGACTCGTTCCTCACCCACTCGCTCGTCGGTTACTTCCCCGCCGCGCCCCTCGCGGTGTCTATTGGCGCTCGCTGCGCTCGCGCGGGCTCGTGGCGCCCTAGAGGCGACTCGTGCCCTCCTCGCTCGGGACTCGTTCCTCACCCACTCGCTCGTCGGTTACTTCCCCGCCGCGCCCCTCGCGGTCGTATGTGCTGTGGGACACACCACCACATTGCTTGCATATTGCCGGTTACTGGCGGGTAGCATTCCCCTAGAGTTACTGACTGGTACGTAACCCCCGACGGCCTTGGTTTCTAGGAGCGCACGAGATGGGCCACTACAAGAGCAACGTCCGCGATCTGGAGTTCAACCTGTTCGAGATGTTCGGACGCGGAGAGATCCTCGGCGGTGGCCCGTTCCAGGACATCGACCAGGACACCGCCCGCAGCATCCTCGACGAGGTGAACCGGCTGGCCACCGGCCCCATCGCGGAGTCCTTCGAGGACGCCGACCGCCACCCGCCGGTCTTCGACCCGGCCACGCACACCGTCACGATGCCCGAGAGCTTCAAGAAGTCCTACCAGGCCTGGGTGGACGCCGAGTGGTGGCGGATGGAGCTGCAGCCCGAGCTCGGCGGCACGCCGGCTCCGCGCAGCCTCGTGTGGTCGGTGGCCGAGCTGATCCTCGGCGCCAACCCCGCCGTCTGGATGTTCGGCAGCGGCCCCGCGTTCGCCCGGCTCCTGTTCGAGCTCGGCACCGAGGACCAGAAGCGGTTCGCCGAGCTCGCCGTCGAGCGTGACTGGGGCTCCACGATGGTGCTGACCGAGCCGGACGCCGGCTCCGACGTGGGCGCGGGCCGGACCAAGGCCGTACGGCAGGAGGACGGCACCTGGCACATCGAGGGCGTCAAGCGCTTCATCACCAGCGCCGAGCACGACATGGCGGAGAACATCTTCCACCTCGTGCTGGCCCGCCCCGAGGGCCACGGCCCCGGCACCAAGGGCCTGTCGATGTTCCTCGTGCCCAAGTTCCTCGTCGACCTCCCGACCGGCGAGCTGCGCGAGCGCAACGGCGTCTACGTCACCAACGTCGAGAAGAAGATGGGTCTCAAGGTCTCCACCACCTGCGAGCTCACCTTCGGCGAGAACCACCCGGCCATCGGATACCTCGTCGGCGACGTCCACGACGGCATCCGCCAGATGTTCATGGTCATCGAGAACGCCCGCATGATGGTCGGTACCAAGGCCATCGCGACGCTGTCCACGGGGTACCTCAACGCGCTCGACTACGCGAAGAACCGGGTCCAGGGTGCCGATCTGGCCAGGTCGGCCGACAAGACCGCCCCGCGCGTCACCATCACGCACCACCCCGACGTGCGCCGCGAGCTGATGCTCCAGAAGTCGTACGCGGAGGCCATGCGGGCGCTGGTGATCTACACGGCCACCTTCCAGGACGCCGTCCAGATCGCCGAGGCGGAGGGCCGCCGGGACCACGCCGCCGAGGCGATGAACGACCTGCTGCTCCCCATCGTCAAGGGCGTCGGCTCCGAGCGGTCGTACGAGCTGCTGGCCCGCTCGCTCCAGACGCTGGGCGGCTCCGGGTTCCTCCAGGACTACCCGATCGAGCAGTACATCCGCGACTCCAAGATCGACTCGCTCTACGAGGGCACGACGGCGATCCAGGGGCAGGACCTGTTCTTCCGCAAGGTGCTCAAGAACCAGGGCGCCGCGCTGGGTTCGCTGCTCGGGGAGATCTCCGAGTTCGCCGGCTCCGAGGCGGGCAACGGCCGGCTCAAGGTCGAGCGGGCGCTGCTCGGCGAGGCGGCGGCCGACGTCAAGGCCATGGCCGACACCATGGCGGGCTGGGCCATCGCGTCGCTGGAGTCGCCGAACGAGGTCTACAAGGTCGGCCTCAACACGACCCGCTTCCTGATGGCGCTGGGCGACCTCGTCCTGTCGTGGCTCCTGCTGCGCCAGGCGGAGGTGGCCCTCTCCGCCCTCGGCGCCCCGGAGACCCCGGGCCAGGCCGACACGGCGTTCTACACCGGCAAGGTGGCCGCCGCGACGTTCTTCGCGCAGACCGTCCTGCCCCGCCTCGCCTCCGAGCGCCGCATGCTCGACGCCACCACCCAGGACCTCATGGACCTACCCGAAGAGGCCTTCTAGCTCGTACGGCACCGCGTCCCGCGGCCGGCGGAACTGACGATCGCGCGTCTCCCTTCCAGAGGGGGGCGCGCGATCGTCGTGCATCGGCCGGAGGGCGTGGTGAGATCATCCGAGAGCCGGGTATGACGGATGGCATACGCGTTGTTTACCGTCCGGAGGACCACAATGGGCATCGGGGTCAGTCTCTTCTTCCTCACCCTCGGGGCGATTCTCAAATTCGCCATCGACCCCGATGTGCTCGGAAAAGCCGTGCACATCGACGTGATCGGTGTGATCTTCATGGTCGTCGGAGGCGTGGGGCTGCTCCTCAGCGTCGTCTTGGGCTCCCGCCGAGGCGCCACGTCCGACAGCCACCTGATGGAGCACGAGAGCCATCCCCCGAAGTCCTGACCGGCGGCCCGGGATCAGACGCCGAACTGCACGGCGGCGCGGGACGCGAGGATCGGCTTGATGTGCTCGGCGATGATCGCCTGGTGCACCGGGTGGTCTCGGTAGGCCAGGTAGTCCTCGACGGAATCGAAGTCGGCGACCACGGCGAACTCGTGGTTGCCCGGGTTGAGGCCCGCGTCCGGGCCGACGGCGTAGCTCCTGATCTGCGGGATGATCCCGGGCAGCGTGTTCAGCCGCGCGGCAACCTCCGCCTTCTGCTCGCCGGTGGCGTCCTCGGTCCAGGTGAACAGCACGACGTGCCGAATCATGATCTTCCCTCCGCGGTGTGAGTACCCGGCCAGCCTAGGGAGTGATGGACGCGTCGCGAGGCGCCACCTGGGCCGTGCGCGGCAGGGCTTGATTTGTCAGACACGACCAAGGGAGTGTCCGGAAGGTCACAACCAGTGCCACTCGATCGAGGCCACCCGCCTCCGGGCGGCCAGCCAGTCGGCGAAGGCGGCGGCACCGGCCTCGGCCACGGTCGCCGGATCCTCCTCGGCGGGCCGGCGCTCCAGCACGATGCCGGTGAGGTAGCCGTCCCCATGGCGTACCGGCCCGATCACCGTCCCCATGGGCGCGTCGCGCAGCGGGCCGGGCAGGTCCCTGGCCCGGCGCTCGCCCAGCGTCACCTGGGCCTCGCCGTACCCGAGCAGGCCGCCGAGGCCGTGCAGCAGCTCGCCGTTCACGGGCTGGGCGCCGGTAGCCCAGAGCGCGCGCACCAGGTCGAAGTCGGGACGGTGCGCGCTGAGGTAGGCGGGGCCGAGCTCGGCCTCCTTGCGGCGCCGGAACCGCCGCCGCCGGGCGACGCCGGCGATGAACGCCTCGAACTGCGGCCCCGACATGCCCATCTCGGCGAGCCAGGCCAGCGTGGCCGCGCGGTCGTGGAGCCGCCACATCCGCCTGATCTCCTCGGCGGCCTCCCTGAGCTCGTCGTCACCCACCGGCTCGTCGTCGGCGAGGACCTCGTTGTTGACGATGCACTGCTCGACGATCTCGTCGTGCACCGCCTTGTCACGCCGCGAGAGCGTGCGCGTCATGGCCAGCGCCTCGGCCACCGGGACACGGACCCGGTCGACACTGAGCAGGTATCCGGCCGCCCAGTGGGTGGAGTGGTCCATCAGCCACGGGACGCCGTCGTCCACCGGGGTGCTGACCGCGACCGTGCCGCCGCCCGGGTGGTTCAGCAGGAGGTCGTAGTCCACCACCGGGGTCCCCGGGCGTACGTCCACGACGAGCTGCGCCTGCGCCGCCGGGTGCCGGGCCGACCACTCGGCCACGGCGTTCCGGGCCTCCTGTACGGCGGAGCGGCGCCGGCGCAACCCCCGCAGCAGTTCCACGGCTTCGAAGAGGACCAGAGCGAAGTCGTCGACACCGGCCTCCAGCTTCGGGGGTAGAGGGCTGCGCACGTCTCTCCTCGGATGAGCCGGTGCCGCGCGGCGGGGCCTTCCAAAGGGGCTGGGTTGACGCCCCGCCGTGCGAGTCCGCGTGGCGCCCAGGGAGGCGGGATCCGATCCGCACCGATCCGTCCCTCTGGGCGCCTGCGGACAACGCTAGGCCGCCCTGCTTGGGATCCACTGGTTTGAATCTTGGAGTCGACTTGAGGGCGGTCCCGCCACCCGGGACCGCCCTCTCACGTGCCTCGGGCGTCAGGCCCAGGCGAGCATGCGGAGGGGGTCCTCCAGCATGGCGCCCACGTCACGGAGCACGTAGGAGCCCTGCTCGCCGTCGATCACGCGGTGATCGAACGACAGCGCCAGCGTCGTGACCTTGCGGACCGCGAGCTGCCCGTCGACCACCCACGGCATGTCCCGGATCTGGCCGAACGCCAGGATCGCCGCCTCTCCCGGGTTGAGGATCGGTGTGCCCGCGTCCACGCCGAACACGCCGACGTTGGTGATCGTGATCGTGCCACCGGTCAGCTCCGCGGGCTGGCATTTCCCGGCCCGCGCCCGCTCGGTGAGGTCGGCCAGCGCCTGGGCCAGCTCGGGCAGCGACATGGTGTGCGCGTTCTTGACGTTGGGCACGATCAGCCCGCGCTCGGTCGCCGCCGCGATGCCCAGGTTGACGTACCGCTTGACGATGATCGCGTCGTCCGTCCACGTCGCGTTGGCCATCGGGTGCCGCTTCACCGCCGTGAGCAGGGCCTTCGCCACCAGCAGCAAGGGCGAGACCTTCACCCCGGCGAAGTCGGGCAGCTCGCGCAGCCGGCGGACCATGGCCATCGTCTCGGTGACGTCCACCTGGAGCCACTCGGTGACGTGCGGGGCGGTGAACGCGCTGGCCACCATGGCCTGCGCGGTCGCCTTCCGCACCCCCTTGACCGGGATGCGCTCCTCCCCGCCCGTCGGCACGGCTCCCGCCTGGTACGGCACAGCGGCCGGGGCGGCGACGGCGGCCTGGACGTCCTCGCGGGTGATCGATCCCTGGGGGCCGGTGCCCGTCACGGTCGACAGGTCGACTCCGAGGTCCTTGGCGAGCTTGCGCACCGGCGGCTTGGCGAGCACCGGCACCCGGCCGCCCTGCCGGGGGACGACGGGAGCCGCCGGGGCCGGAGCCGGAGCCGGCGCGGGCGCCGGGACCGGAGCAGGCGTCGGAGCCGGTACGGACGCGGCCCCGGGAGCGGGCGCCGGAGCATGCTTCCGGGGACGGCGCGTGGTCGTGCCGGGCTTCACGCCGTAGCCGACCAGCACCGGGCGGCGCTCCTCCTTGGGGGCGAGCGTGCCGTGCATCCCCGGCTCCGTCCCGCCCTCGGCGGGCGGGTTCGGCACCAGGTCCTCGGCCACACCCTCCTCCGCCGGAACGTCGACGGAGATGATCGGGGTGCCGACCTCGACGGTCTGCCCCTCGGCGGCCATCAGCGCGGAGACGGTCCCCTCATAGGGGCAGGGCAGCTCCACCACGGCCTTGGCCGTCTCGATCTCGACGATCGTCTGGTTGACCTTGACGGAGTCCCCGGCGGCGACGTGCCACTTGATGATCTCGGCCTCGGTCAGCCCCTCGCCCACATCGGGAAGCCTGAACTCACGCAGCATGAGAATCCTCCCTCATCAGTAGGCGAAAGCGCGGTCCACCGCGTCGAGCACGCGGTCGAGGTCGGGCAGGTAGTGGTCCTCCAGCCGGGACGGCGGATAGGGCGTGGAGAAACCGCCGACGCGCAGCACCGGCGCCTCCAGGTGGTAGAAGCACCGCTCGCTGATGCGGGCCGCCAGCTCGGCGCCGAACCCGCTGAACACCGGGGCCTCGTGGACAACCACGCAGCGGCCGGTCCGCTGGACCGACTCCGTGATCACGCCCATGTCGAGCGGGTTGAGCGAGCGCAGGTCGATGACCTCGATGTTCCGCCCCTCCCCCTCGGCCGCCGTCGCGGCGGCGAGGCAGGTCTTCACCATCGGGCCGTAGGCGAGCAGCGTCACGTCGTCGCCGTGCCGTACGGTCCTGGCCCGGTCGAGGGGCAGGCCGGGGGCGGTGAGGTCCACCTCGGCCTTGTCCCAGTAGCGGCGCTTGGGCTCGAAGAAGATGATCGGGTCGTCGCAGCGGATCGCATCCTGGATCATCGTGTACGCGTCCGCGGGGTTGGAGCACGCCATCACGCGCAGCCCGGCGGTGTGCGTGAAGTACGCCTCGGGCGACTCGGAGTGGTGCTCGACCGCACCGATGCCGCCGCCGCAGGGGATGCGCACGACAACGGGCAGCTTGACCGCGCCGAGCGAGCGGAGCGGCATCTTGGCGAGCTGGGTGATGATCTGGTCGGCGGCGGGGAAAACGAAGCCGTCGAACTGGATCTCGCACACCGGGCGGTAGCCGCGCAGCGCCAACCCGATGGCCGTGCCGATGATGCCCGACTCGGCCAGCGGGGTGTCGATCACCCGGTCCTCGCCGAAGTCCTTCTGCAGGCCGTCGGTCACCCGGAAGACGCCGCCGAGCTTGCCGACGTCCTCACCCATCACGAGGACCTTGGGGTCCTCCTCCATCGCGCGGCGCAGGCCCTCGTTGATCGCCTTGCCCAGGGTCAGTGTGGTCATCGCTCGGCCCCCGCCTCGAAGCCCGCGAGGTAGGCGAAGTACTGCTCGCGCTCCTCGTCCACCAGCGCGTGGGGCGCTCCGTACACGTGGTCGAAGAGCGCCTCCGGCCCGGGATCGGGCAGTTCGAGACAGCGTCTGCGCACGTCCTTGCCGAGCGCGTCGGCCTCCGCGTCGACCTTGTCGAAGAACTCCTGGTCGGCGAGCTGGTTCTTGAAGAGGTACGCCTTGACCCGCTCGATCGGGTCCTTCAGCTTCCACGCCTCCAGCTCGTCGGCGACGCGGTAGCGGGTGGGGTCGTCGGAGGTGGTGTGCGCGCCCATGCGGTAGGTGAACGCCTCGATCATGGTGGGCCCCTGGCCGTTGCGCGCGTCCGCCAGCGCCTTGCGGGTCACCGCCAGGCAGGCGAACACGTCGTTGCCGTCGACCCGGATGCCGGGGAAGCCGAACCCGGAGGCGCGCTTGTACAGGGGGATGCGCGTCTGCTTCTCCAACGGCTCGGAGATCGCCCACTGGTTGTTCTGGCAGAAGAACACCACCGGGGCGTTGAACACCGACGCCCAGATGAACGACTCGTTCACGTCGCCCTGGGAGGTGGCTCCGTCACCGAAGTAGACGATCGTGGCGGCATCGGCCCCGTCGCGCTGGACGCCCATGGCGTAGCCGACCGCGTGCAGGGCCTGGGACCCGATGACGATCGTGTACAGGTGGAAGTTGTGCTCGTACGGATCCCATCCGCCGTGGTTGACCCCGCGGAACAGGCCGAGCAGCTTCACCGGATCGACGCCGCGGCACCAGGCCACACCGTGCTCGCGGTAAGTGGGGAACGCCATGTCGGCGTCGGTCAGCGCCCGGCCGGAGCCGATCTGCGCGGCCTCCTGCCCGAGCAGGGAGGCCCAGAGCCCGAGCTCGCCCTGCCGCTGAAGGGCGACGGCCTCGAGGTCGATGCGCCGGACCAGGACGAGGTCCCGGTAGAGCGAGCGCACCTCCTCGGTGGTCAGCTCTATGTCGTAGTCGGGGTGCTCGACCCGCTCGCCTTCGGGGGTGAGCAGTTGGATGAGCTCCGGGGGTGCGTCGGCACCGCGAGGGGCTTCGGCTGTCACGTGCCACTCCTGTGCGTCTAGGGCCGCGCGCGTGTGGGGTCACCACCCGCCTGCGGCCGGGTCCTCGCGCGGTCGGCGTCCATGGTGTGAAAACCGCTCGCGTATGCGGACATCGTGGCAGAGGCCACTCCCCGCCGCGCAAGCCCCTTCTCGACGCCCACCCTTCCACGTTCCCCGAACCCCTTGGGCGAACCATGGTCATCAGGTGGGCGCGAGAGGACTCCGGCGCAGGTCAGCCGGCGCGGTACACCACCAGGCCGTCGATCATAGTCAGCGAGCCCTGGAGGAGGTGGGTCCCGCCGGGGCGCCGGGGGTGAGTCCGCGCGCCTGCGGATACGCTTGACCGCGACACCGGACACCAGGCCAGGAGGACATCAGTGGCGCGCGTCATCGTCGACGTCATGCTCAAGCCGGAGATTCTCGACCCCCAGGGCCAGGCGATCGCCCGTGCGCTGCCCCGGCTGGGCTTCTCCGGGGTCCGGGACGTACGGCAGGGCAAGCGGTTCGAGGTGGAGATCGAGGGCGAGGCCGACGAGGCCGCCCTCGCCGAGGTCCGTAAGATGGCCGAAACCCTTTTGGCCAACACGGTGATCGAGGATTTCACGGTCCGCGTGGAGCGGTAAAACGGCACATTCCACACATCAAAAAGCCGACAAAGCACCTAAGACGTAACATTGGCGCGACCACTGAATAACAGGCGCGTCATTTTGCGGTTAGCCCGGATTCCTCGGGGAAGCCTTTCACGGTGACCTTCAACACCGGGAGGGGTCCGGTGGACATCGAGTTCTCGCTGGCTTTACCACGGGATGCGATTGGCATTCCCCTGGTCCGCCGGGTACTCGGCGACGCGCTGCGTTCGCTGGGGGTGGCCGAGGGCTGTGTGTCCGACATTCTCCTGGCGACCTCGGAGGCCTGTGCCAACGCCGTACGGCACGGCGGTCCCGCCGATCGTTACCGGGTGACCGCGGCCATCGGCGCCGGCCGCTGCGAGGTGCGGATCATCGACTGCGGGCACGGGTTGAACACCATCCCCCGGCAGTACCCTCCCGGAGACGCCGAGCACGGCCGCGGCATCCTGATCATGCAGTCGGTCGTGGACGAGATCTCCTTCGACATCAAGCCCGGCCGCGGCACCACCGTCCGGCTCACCAAGGAGCTCTGCTGGGACGAGGACGCCGTCGCCCGCTTCCTCACTCTGGACCGCCAGCTCGCCGCCGTCTGACCCCGGTTCCGCGGTCCGCCTCGCGATGAGTGGCTGGTGGACGGCTGGTGGGCGGCTGGTGGGCAGCACATCCCGGCGGCGGTGATCGAGTGATCGACGCCCTCAGCTAGGGCGGTTTTGGCTTCACCCGATAATCTGAGGCGTACCGCCACAGACCGCCGCCCGTGAATGAGGCGGTGGCGTGCGCGCGCCCATGCCTTGGAGGGGAACCGTGGGGGACCTGTCATGAACGCTGCCCGAGTGGGCGTCGTCACCTTTCCCGGAACACTCGACGACCAGGACGCGGCCCGGGCCGTGCGGCTCGCGGGAGCCGAGGCGGTGCCGCTGTGGCACGCCGACCACGACCTCAAGGGGGTGGACGCGGTCTTCCTTCCCGGCGGGTTCTCCTACGGCGACTACCTTCGGTGCGGGGCGATCTCCCGCTTCTCCCCGCTGATGGACGAGCTGATCCCGGCCGCACGCGCGGGCCTGCCGGTCCTCGGCACCTGCAACGGCTTCCAGATCCTCTGCGAGGCGCACCTGCTGCCGGGCGCGCTCACCCGCAACGAGGGCCTGCACTACATCTGCCGTGACCAGGGCATCCGCGTGGAGAACAACGGCACCGCCTGGACGGCCGATTTCGAGACCGGTCAGGAGATCACGCTGCCCGTCAAGCACGGCGAGGGGCGCTACGTCGCGGACGCGGACACCCTCGCCGAGCTGGAGGGCTCCGGGCGGGTAGTGTTCCGCTACGTCGGCGGCAACCCCAACGGCTCGCTCAACGACATCGCGGGCATCACCAACGAGGCGGGGAACATCGTCGGCCTCATGCCGCACCCCGAGCACGCGGTCGAGGAGCTGACCGGCGCGCCGAGCGTGGACGGCCGCGGATTCTTCACCTCCATCCTGAGGAAGCTGGTGAACGCGTGATCGGGAGCGAACGAGGAGTGGTGAGCGACCAATGAATACCGACTCCGTGAAGCGGGCCGCAGAGACGCCCGACGAGCCCATGCCGTACGCCGAGCTGGGCATGAAGGACGACGAATACCAGCGGGTGTGCGAGATCCTCGGCCGGCGGCCGACCGGCTCGGAGCTGGCGATCTACTCGGTCATGTGGAGCGAGCACTGCTCGTACAAGTCGTCCAAGGTGCACCTGCGCCAGTTCGGCACCAAGGCTCCCAAGTCGGATGCCCTGCTGGTCGGCATGGGTGAGAACGCCGGCGTCGTGGACATCGGCGACGGCTGGGCCGCCACCTTCAAGATCGAGTCGCACAACCACCCGTCGTACGTCGAGCCGCACCAGGGCGCGGCCACCGGAGTCGGCGGCATCGTCCGCGACATCATGTCGATGGGCGCCCGGCCGATCGCGGTCATGGACGCGCTGCGCTTCGGCGGCGCCGACCAGCAGGACACCCGGCGGGTGCTCCCGGGCGTCGTCGAGGGCATCAGCCACTACGGCAACTGCCTCGGCCTGCCCAACATCGGCGGCGAAGTCGTCTTCGACCCCTGCTACATCGGCAACCCGCTCGTGAACGCGCTCTGCGTGGGCCTGTTGCGCAAGGACCAGATCAAGCTCGCCACCGCTCCCGGCCCCGGGAACAAGGTCGTGCTGTTCGGCGCACGCACCGGGGCCGACGGCATCGGCGGCGCGTCCGTGCTGGCGTCCGCGACCTTCGAGGACGAGTCGCAGGCCAAGCGGCCCGCCGTCCAGGTCGGCGACCCGTTCATGGAGAAGCTGCTCATCGAGTGCTGCCTCGAGCTCTACCAGGCCGACGTGGTCGTGGGCATCCAGGACCTCGGCGCGGCCGGCGTCTCCTGTGCGACGACCGAGCTGGCCGCCAAGGGCACCGGTGGCATGTCGGTGAACCTCAACCTCGTCCCGCTGCGCGACCCGACGCTGCGGCCCGAGGAGATCCTGATGAGCGAGTCGCAGGAACGCATGATGGCCGTCGTCACGCCCGAGGACATCCCGGCGTTCATGGCGATCTGCGAGAAGTGGGACGTGCCCGCGACCGCCATCGGCGAGGTCACCGACACCGGCCGGCTCGTGATGACGTGGGACGGCGAGGTCATCGTCGACATCCCGCCGGGCACCGCCGCCGACGAGGGCCCGGTCTACGAGCGCCCCTTCCACGAGCCCGTGGGCCAGGCCGCGCTCAACGCCGACGGCCCGGAGCGGCTCCCCCGCCCCGAGGACCTGCGCGAGACGCTGCTCCGGCTGCTCGGCTCGCCGAACCTCGGCTCCAAGGAGTGGGTGACCTCCCAGTACGACCGGTACGTCCGGAGCAACACCGTCCTGGCGCAGCCCGCCGACGCCGGCATGCTGCGGATCTCCGAGGTCATGCCCGGCGCCGAGAAGACCACCCGGGGCATCGCCCTGGCGACGGACGGCAACGGCCGCTACGCCAAGCTCGATCCGTACGCCGGGGCGCAGCTCGCGCTCGCCGAGGCGTACCGGAACGTGGCCGTCACCGGCGCGGCGCCGCTCGCCGTCACCAACTGCCTCAACTTCGGCTCCCCGGAGGACCCCGAGGTGATGTGGCAGTTCGCGGAGGCCGTGCGCGGCCTCGCGGACGCCTGCAAGACCCTCGGCGTTCCGGTGACCGGCGGCAACGTGTCGTTCTACAACCAGACCGGCTCCACCGCGATCCACCCCACCCCCGTGGTGGGCGTCCTCGGCGTGATCGACGACGTCGCCAAGCGGGTCAGGTCCGGGTTCACGGGCGAGGGCCTGCGCGTGGTGCTGCTCGGCGACACGCGCGACGAGTTCGGCGGCTCCGAGTGGGCCCACGTGACGCACGGCCACCTGGGCGGGCTGCCGCCGGCGGTGGACCTGGAGGCGGAGCGCGGGCTCGCGTCGGTCCTGGTCGCGGCGGCCAAGCAGGGGCTGCTCGAAGGCTCGCACGACCTGTCCGACGGCGGCCTCGCCGTCGCCCTCGCCGAGGCGTGCCTCGCGCAGGGCGTCGGCGCCACGGTGTCGCTGCCCGGGGAGAACGCGTTCGTCGACCTGTTCAGCGAGTCGGCGTCCCGCGCCCTGGTCTGCGTACGGCCGGAGGCGTTCGAGGCGCTGGCCGAGCTGTGCGGCCGGTACGAGGTCCCCTGCTACGGCCTCGGCACGACCGGCGGCGCGTCGCTCAATGTCGAGGGTGTGCTGGACGTTCCCGTGGCCGAGCTGCGCGAGACCCACGCCGAAGCCCTGCCCGCCATCTTCGGCTGATCTCGGCCACAACAGCGAAAGGCCCTTCCGGACACGGTGTCCGGAAGGGCCTCTCGCCGCTTGCAGGACTCTCGAAGCGGCCTCAGGACGATCGAGGCCTTGGTCCCGTCTCGAACGCGGTCGCCACATCGGGGAACCTGGACCTGAGCATCGCCAGCGCGTGTTGTTCAAGGTCTGGGAGGTTCATGTCGACGACCTCTCGGACGATGGCCCAGTCGAGGCTGAAGTAGGCATGAACCGCCTGGTTCCGGAAGCCGCGTATCGCGCGCCACGGAATCTCGGGAATCGCGTCGCGCAGCTCCTCACTCAGGCAGGCAGACGCCTCCCCTACGACCATGAGCTGGCGGAGAACGGCGTTCTGCAGGATCTCGTCGTCGCTCCATTGAGAACCATGAGCGCCGACCCAACGTCGAACGGTTCGGCAAGCCCCGACGATGTCGGCGAGATAGAGCGAATCTCGCCGAGGATCACGCGGCATACAGGACCTCGGCGTCGCTGAGAACGCCTTCCCGGATCACCCAGTGCAGGCCATCCTTGGGAACCAGATCCACGGAGCACCCGAGAAGCGCCTCAAGCTCTTCCTGCAGACCGAAGAAAGCCAGACCCCGTACGGCTCGAGGACCCCGAACGTAAAGAAGATCGACGTCACTCGATGTGGTCGACTCCCCGCGCACAGTCGAACCGAAAACCGACAGCTCAGAGATTCCGTATCGTGCGCAGAGGTCAGCGATCGCCGGGCGCAACACCTCCAGCTCTTCGCGAGTCATGCCGTTCATTCTGCCAAACCCGCCCCTGGCTCGCCCGAGTTCACCGCCGCCACGGAGTCGAAGGTGTGCTGGACGTTCCCGTGGCCGAGCTGCGCGAGACCCACGCCGGGGCGCTGCCCGCCATCTTCGGCTGATCTCGGCCACAACGGCGAAAGGCCCTTCCGGACACGGTGTCCGGAAGGGCCTTCTTCTCAGAGGGGCGTGCTCGTTACAGGCCGTTGACGTGGCAGGTGGCGGTCATCGTCTTGGTCGGGTCGCTCTCGGAGGTAGCGGTGAGCTTGACGATGGCGTGCTTGCTGCCCCCGTCGGCCCGCTGGGCGTAGACGGTGACGGACTGGTGGTCGCCGAAGCCGACGGCCGCGAGCGCGTTGGGCGTGATCGTGGTCCAGCCCGTCCCCTCGGCCTCGGCCTTGAGCCGGTAGACGTCGCCGTTCAGGTACGCGCTGACGTCCTGGGGGTGCTGCCCCTGGGCGGGCGCCGCCTCACCGGTGTTGAACAGCGGGAACCGGCAGGACGACACGCCCTTCTCGGCGGCGGGGACGCCTGCGCCCGGCAGGAGCTTGACGCCGCGCTTCTGCGGGCCGACGCCGTCGAGCGAGCGGATCGCGACCGTGTAGGACAGGGTCCCCTTGGCGTCGCGGTGCACGTTGATGACGTAGAAGTGCAGCCGGTTGGCCTCATCGACGTACTCGTACTGGCTGCCCGAGTCGGTGCCCGCGTGGAAGAGGGCGTCGGAGAGCTGGCGGTAGTCGCCGATGGTGATCGGGACCTTGGTGCCGTCAGGCAGCACGTAGTCCGTCATCCCGATGTCCTGCGGGTTGGCGTCGATCACCCACTCGAACGGGGCGCTGTCCTGGTTCTTCGTCTTGGTCAGGAGCACGCCGGAGTCGGGGGTGAAGGAGTCGGTCCCCATCCGGTCGACGACTTCGACGGTGTAGTTGTCGTAGCTACCGCCGTCGCAGAGCGGGTCGGTCCGCGTGTTGCACGAGCCGGTGGACTTGTCGCCGGTGTCGAAGGAGATGTTGACACCCATCAGGCCGTTCTTGCCCGGCTGGACGGCGCGGGCGGTGACGTCGGCGACGACGACACCGGAGTCGCGGAGCGCCTCGCGCGACAGGCGCAGGACGTTCTGCTCGTCCACCATCTTCAGCTTGATCTTGTTACGCAGCATGTGCTGGGCGCCCATGGACGCGCCCGCCGTGGGCGGGATCAGCCAGCGGCTGTGCGGGCCGCCGGGTCCGTTGAAGCTGCCGCGGCTGAGCATCTCCCAGATGCCGGTGTACGCCCGGCGCATCGGGGTGCCATAGGGGTTGTTGTAGTTGTCGGCGATGCCCATGATGTGGCTCAGCTCGTGGGCGTAGACCCCCATGCCGGAGCTCTCGGTCTGGACCGAGTCGATGCCGAAGCGCGCGTTGGGCCAGAACGTGGAGCCGGAGGCCCAGGAGGTCCACTCCACGTAGCGGGTCTTGGACCAGTTCGGCAGATTCGGATCCGGCGGGCCGAACTCGTCGGTGACGTCCTCCTTGTTGGGGAACTTCATCATGCCGAACTCCTGCCAGGTGGACGACTCGTCCTGGCCGGCGCTGACGTAGAAGACGAAGTCGAACTCGTCGGCCTTCTGCTGACCGACGTCGGCGAGCCAGCCGGCGTTGCCGTCGGTGCGCAGGTTCTTGGTGCAGTTGTCGCCCGCCGGGCAGGCGTCGCGCTGGTACTCCATCGCGTACTCGTGCGACTTGCCGGGCATGGTGTACGGCCCGAAACCGGTCAGCTCGACACCGTAACGGCCACCGGAGTCCTCCATCCAGTACTCGTGGATGGTGTGCCCCTTGTTGAGCTGGTTGGGGGTGTTCAGGAAGTCCTGGTAGAACTTGGCGACCTGGTCACGCGGGATGTCGTGCGCCTCGGCGCTGGGGTTGCCGAAGACGGTGGAACCCTGGGGACGGGTGACAACGAACGGCTGGTTCGGATAGTCGAGCAGCACCAGCGCCCCCTTGAAGGTGCGCTCAGAGCCCTTGACTCCGGGGTCGGCCCAGTTCGTTCCAGGGATCTTCTTGTAGTCCGCCCACGTCATGTGGTCGGGGTTCTTCCAGTTCTGCGGGTCGATGGGCGCGACGATCCGCGCGGCGCGGCCGTGCAGGGCCTGCGCCCCATCGGGCTGGTCACGCTGCCAGGGCTGGGTCTGGGGCCAGTGGTTCCGCCGCCACGGCTGCTCGGGATCTTGGGAGGGATCTGCGGACGCGGGCGTCGCCGCCAGGGCCGCCGGGGCCAGCACAATGGCCGCCATCAGGCACTGGAGCAGCTTCTTGGGGGATTTCACGATTCAAGACGCTATATACGGTCTTGACGCAGATCATCGGTCACATGTAGGGAAGACCAACGGGCGCCCGTCCGACAGATGTTGGAATGCCCAGATGGAGGCCCGGTGGCGAATCTGCAGCGCATCGTGGACGATCTCTCCCTGCGCCTCAATCGCCCGCTGCTGCTGGAAGACAGCCGCCAGCGCGTGGTCGCCTACAGCGAGCAGAACGGGCCGATGGACGACATCCGCCGCGACTCGATCCTGCGCCGCCACACCACGCCCGAGGTGCGCGCCTTCCTCCGGGCCGCCGGCATCCACGAGGCGACCGGCCCCCTGCGCATCCCCGGCGCCGCCGGGCTGGGGCTGCTGCCGCGGGTCTGCGTCCCCGTACTGCACGAGGGCAGGCCGCTGGGCTTCCTCTGGTTCATCGACGCCGACCCGGCCATGACGGCGACGGAGATCGCCGTCGCCACGGCGGTCGCGCCCGTGCTGGCCCTCGCCCTCTTCCACGAGAGCCTGGCCTCGGGCCTGGCCTCGCGCCGGGAGTTGGAGGCCATCATGGGCGTGCTGCGGGGGGAGGCCGAGGCCGCCCGGACGCTGATCGAGGCGGGTGCCTTCCCCCACGCCGCTCCCGTCACAGTAGCCGTCGCCCGGCCCGTCACCGCCGAAGCGGACAACGCGCTGCGGCTGACGCTAGAGCGCGGCCTGCTCGCCGTACGTCGGCGCCTGGCCGGGCACCACCCCCTCCACCTCGTGCGCTACGACCACGCCGTGCTGCTCACCGCGGGCACCACCGCCTTCCCCGAGGAGATACGCGCGGCACTGGGAACGCCGGTCCTGGTCGGTATCGGCGGATCACGCCCCTCACTCGCGCGTGCGGCCGAGTCGTACGAGGAGGCCCTGCACGCCGCCGAGGTCGCGGCGAAGGTGCCGGAGCTGGGGAACTCGGCGGAGTGGTCCCGGCTCGGCGTCTACCGCATGCTCACCCGGGTCCCCCACGACAACCTGCACCCGGGCCTGGAGAGGATGCTCGACGACGCCCAGCACCGGCCGCTGCTGGAGACGCTGGAGATCTATCTCGACCTGGCCGGCAACGCGCAGGCCACCTCGCGCCGCCTGCGCCTGCACCGTACGTCCCTTTACTACCGGCTCCAGCGGGTCGAGGAACTGGCGGAGACCGACCTCAGCGACGGCGTGGAGCGGCTGAGCCTGCATCTCAGCCTGAAGCTGGCCCGGCTCTCCGGGCGCTACTCGTCCGGCTTGTGAGGCGGACTCTCCCGCGTAGCGACAGGAGACACCGGGACGAACCGGCGCAAAGACGCCCGACTGGGATGTCCCAGCCGGGCGTCTCGCTACTCTTCTCGCCGCCGGTGGCCGATCACGGTGCCGTGAACCGGCCGGCACGGGCCGAGCGAGTGGATCAGGCCTTCTTCGCGCAGATGGCGTACACCTTGCCGGTCACGGCGCCGCTGCCGCCACCGCCGCCGTTGTTCTGCTTCTCCAGGGAGATCGCCCAGCCGTTGTCGCTCGGGAAGCTCCCCATCACCTGGAAGTTCTTGATGGTGGTGAGCTCGTAGCCGCCGCCCGTGGCGACCTCGGTGCCCCCGCAGCTCACCGACGGCGTATCGGACGCGGACGCCGAGAAGCTTGCGCTGGCGATCCTGACCGTCACTCCGGAGGTGCCGTCCTTGCCGCGGTCGCCCTTCTCGCCCTTCTGGCCAGGAGTGCCGGGGTCACCCTTCTCGCCTTTCAGGCCGGGAGTGCCCGGCTCACCCTTCAGGCCAGGAGCGCCCGGCTCACCCTTCAGGCCAGGAGCACCCGGCTCACCCTTCAGGCCAGGAGCACCCGGCTCACCCTTCAGGCCAGGAGCGCCCGGCTCACCCTTCAGGCCAGGAGCGCCCGGGTCTCCCTTGGGACCAGCGTCGCCCTTCGGACCCTGGAGGCCGCGCGGGCCCTGCGGGCCCTGGGGGCCCTGGGGACCAGTCGCGCCGGTGCCGCCGACCCCGACCGCGCCGTCGGCCCCGGCCTGGTTCCAGTAGGTCTTGTACTCGGTCGGCTTGCAGGTGGTCGTCGCGTTGACGATCCGCACGTAACCCGACTTCTTGTTCACACAGGCGTAGATGACCTTGGAGGCGGAGGTGGCGGAGGAGGCGGACGCCATGCCACCCACCGCGAACAGGGACCCGGCGAGTGCGCCGACCGTGAGAACACCGATCGTGCGTCCACCTGGCAACTTGATAGCCACGGAGGCATCCCTTCGAAGGCAAGAGTGTGCTCGAACTCTTGGAGTACTGGGTGGACGCCTCCAGGGTTCCAGTAGATGACGCCATAAACATCACAAATCAATCTCGGCCGCTGCGTGCGCAGCAGTCCCACATCGTGGAATCAACGGGCATGCCGACGTACGGCGTACGCGAGAATCCGAGGCATGGTTGGCGCCACCCCCAAGCCCGATTCGCCGGAATACGCCTCCACGCTGAGGTACGCCTGGCGTGTCTGCTCGGTGACCAGCCTGGGGCTCGCGCTCATCGGTCTCAGCGGCAGCACGCTCAACGTCGCCCTCCCAGCGGTGGTGCGCCACTTCGACGCGGGGCCCGTGGCGTCGAACTGGGTCCTGCTGTCGTACCTGCTGGTCCAGACCGCCACGCTGGTGCTCTTCGGCAGGGTGGCCGACCTGGTGGGCAGGCGTCAGGTCTACCTTCTGGGGTTCGCCCTCTTCACCGGCGCCTCGCTGCTGGCCGGGCTCGCCCCCGGCGTGGGCCTGTTGATCGCGGCGCGGGCCGCACAGGCGCTCGGCGCCGCGATGATCCTCGCGAACGGCAGCGTCATCATCACCGACACCTTTCCACCGGACCGGCTGAGCCAGGGCATGGGCGTCTATTTCGGCACCCTGTCGGTGTCCCAGCTCGCCGGACCGACGCTCGGCGGGCTGATCGCGGACACGCTGGGCTGGCAGTGGATCTTCTGGATCAACGTCCCCACCGGGCTCGTGGCGCTCGTCTGGGGCGCCTTCACGCTGCGCAGGATCCCCAGCAGGGGACCGCGCGAGTCGGTGGACGCGCTGGGCAACCTGCTCGTCTTCGCCGCTCTGTCCGCGACGCTGGTGGCGATCAGCCAGGGCGACCTGATCGCCGGGGTGATCGCGCTGGCTCTCGTCCCGCCGCTGATCCTGGTCGAACGGCGGGCCGCCAACCCCGTGCTCAATCTGGCCGCCTTCGGCGGGCGGCTGCTGGCGTTCGCCAACATCGCGTCGTTCTGCAACGCTCTGGCCCGTGCCTCGCTGATCCTGCTCGCGGGCCTGTACTTCCAGGCCGCCCAAGGGGTGGACGCGCTCACCGCCGGCCTCGGCGTGCTGCCCGTCCCGATCGGGATGGGGCTCGCGTCACCGGTGGCGGGCGCCCTCGGCCGCCGGGTCAGCCCGTACGCGCTGTCCGTCGGCGGCGGGCTGTTCAGCGCCTCCGGCCTGCTGATCCTGTTCCTCGGCACCGGGGCGGATACGCCGTACTGGGTCGTGGGGATCGGCCTGTTCGTCGCGGGCTGCGGCAGCGGAACGTTCCTCACCGGCAACACCACGCAGGTCATGGCCGAGCTGCCGGCGGGCAGCCTCGGCGTGGTGAACGGCTTCCGCGTCATGGTCATGAACATGGGCATCGTGCTCAGCGTCGCCGTCACGATGAGCGTCCTCACCAGCGCGGTTCCTCCACGGCTGCGCGAGCAGGTCTACGCCGCCACGCTCTCCCGGCTGAATCCCGTGGCGGTGGAGCAGCTCATGTCGGGGTTCCGGCACACGTACGCCGTGCTGTTCGGGGTCGCGGTCCTCGGCACCGTGGCCGCCGCCGTCGCCCGCACGCCGCGCGGCGAAACCACCGTGCGGACGGACTAGGTCGTGTTTTGTAGATCACGAGACGGGATTGCGGAGCCAGATCCGTATCGAGGCGACATCTATGGTGCCGAGATACATGAAGTCGCGCTTGTCGTAGCGGGTCGCGACGGCACGGCACTGTTTCAGCAGGTTGAAGCAGCGTTCCCCCGTGTTCCGATCTCTGTATCGGACAGAG
>NZ_BSSE01000049.1 GCF_030268965.1 Microtetraspora sp. NBRC 16547
TTGCGGCTGAGGACGTGTGCCGCGGCGTTGAGGATGCGCTGGCGTGTGCGGGCTGACTTGGAGCTTTCTTCCGGGGTGGGTTCGCCGGTTTTCCTGGGCACGGAGCGATCATACGCGGTCGGCCGCCACCGCCCGGCTCACTTGTCAGCGCTCGAAATCCGATTGCTAATCTAATGCAGATTAAATTATGAACGGAGAGTCATGACACCTACCGCCGCCCCTCGTTCGTGCCTGTCGGTTCCGGGAGTGGACGACAGGAAGGTCCACAAGGCGTGGGCATCGGAGGCCGACGAGATCGTGCTCGATCTCGAGGACGCCGTACAGGCATCGCGCAAGGCGGAGGCCCGCGACCTGGTCGCCGCCCTTTCCGGCCGTACGGCGGGCGCGCGGGTCGCGGTCCGGGTGAACGCCGCTCGCTCCGCGTGGTGTCACCTGGACGTCGCCGCCTGCGCGGGGCCGGACGGGCCGGCCGAGTCCATCGTGCTGCCCAAGGTGGAGAGCGCGGGGGATCTGGAGTTCCTCGATCGGCTGCTCGACGGGGCGGAGGCGGCCTCGGGGCGGAGCGAACCGCTCGGCGTGCAGGCACTGATCGAGACCGCGAAGGGCCTGGCCAACCTGCGGGACATCGTGCGGGCCACGCCTCGGCTGCGCACGCTCATCCTCGGCTACGCCGACCTCGGGGCGTCGCTCGGGCGGTCGGCCGACAGATGGTCCTACGCCCAGGACGCGGTGCTGGTCGCCGCGCGGAGCGCGGGCCTGGCGGCCATCGACGGCCCCTTTCTCGGCGTCGCCGACGACGAGGAGTTCCGTCGCCGCGTACAGCACGCCAAGGAACTCGGCTTCGACGGCAAATGGGTGATCCATCCGCGTCAGATCGGCACGGTCAACGCCGTGTTCACCCCGGGCGCGGACGAGGTCGCCCACGCCCGGGCCGTACTTGACGCGTTGCACGGCATCGACAGGGGCGCCGTGGAGCTGGAGGGCAAGATGGTCGACGAAGCGGTCGCGGTGGCGGCCAGGCGCGTCTTGGCACGGGTGGAGGCAGCGCGCTCCTGACAGTGTGGGACTCATCCGCGGCGCGGGTCCCCTGTCGCGTCGGTGGAGACCTGCACGGCCGCTCCGGATTCGATCAGGGCGGCGGCGTCGCGCACACCCCAGTCGTCGAGGACCTCCAGGGTGTGCCGGCCCGGCACCGGAGGGGGTGTGCCGAGCGCGGTGGGGGTCCGGGAGAACCGGGGCGCGGGCGCGGGTTGCAGCAACCCGTCGTGCTCCACGATGGAACCGCGCGCCTTGATGTGCGGGTGGTGCGCGGCTTCGCGCAGGCTCATCACCGGGGCCACGCAGGCGTCGGAGCCGGCGAAGATCTCCGACCACTCCGCCTGGGTCCTGGCGGCGAAAGCGGCCGCGATGCGGGCGCGTAGCGCGGGCCAGAGCGCCCGGTCATGCTGCCTGGCCGGGTCGTCGTCCAGCCCGAGTCCCTTGAGCAGCTCGAGGTAGAACTTGGGTTCAAGAGCGCCGACGGCCATGTGGCGGCCATCGGCGGTTTCGTACACGGCATAGAACGGCGCCCCGCCGTCGAGCAGGTTGGCGCCGCGCTCGTCCACCCACGTGCCGGTGGCGAGCATCATGTGCGTCCCGGCCAGAAGGTGCGCGGTGCCGTCGACGATCGCGGCGTCGACGACCTGCCCGCGCCCGGTTCGTTCCGCTTCGCGCAGCGCGGCGAGCACGCCGATCACGAGGTAGTTCCCGCCGCCGCCGAAGTCACCGACCAGATTGAGCGGGATCCGCGGCGGCCCGCCTGCTTCGCCGATGGCGTGCAGGGCGCCGGTCAGCGCGATGTAGCCGATGTCGTGGCCCGCCGTCCGCGCCAGCGGACCGTCCTGTCCCCAGCCGGTCATCCGGCCGTAGACCAGCCGGGGATTGCGCGCCTGACAGTCGTCGGGACCCAGTCCGAGCCGCTCGGCGACCCCCGGTCGGTACCCCTCGATCAGCACGTCGGCCTGGGCGGCCAGGTCCAGTACGGTCGCCACCGCCTGCGGCTGCTTGAGATCGAGGAGGACGGATTTCTTACCGCGATTCAACAGGTCGAGGTGCTCGGCTCCGGGGAAGAACCCGCTGCCTCCGGGCCGGTCGACGCGTACGACCTCGGCGCCGAGGTCGGCCAGCGTCATCCCGGCGAACGGCGCCGGTCCGATCCCGGCCAGCTCCAGCACCCTGATTCCGGACAGTGGCCCGCCGTTCATCGTCACTCCAGTCGATCGGGCGACGCGCCGCGCCGCCTATGAGGGGAAATCACAAATCCGCCGCCGAGACCGTGCCGGACGAGTGACTGGGCGGTGCGGACGACCGCCTCGAACGAACCACGCCTCGGGTTCCACCACTCGGCCGCCCAGTTCAGGGCGCCGACCACCAGCATGTGGGCGATGCGCAGGTCGAGCTCGGGGCGGAGTTCGCCGGCGTCGTCGAGGTCACGGAAGAGGTCACGGAAGAGGTCGCGCCACAGCTTTCCGTACTCGGCTTCCTCGGCGAGCTGGCGGGTGCGCAGATCCTCCGGAACCTGGCCGGAGTTGCGGATCAGGGCGGTGGCGAAGTCGGAGAGTTCCAGCTCGATGCGGAGGTGGGCCTCGATCGCGGCGCAGATCCGGTCCATCGGGGCGGTCTCGTCGGGCAGCGCGTCGAGGGCCTGGCCGACGTGCTGACGTACGCGCTGGGCGCCGGTCCACATGACCTCTTCGATCAGCTCTTCGCGTGACCTGAAGTAGTAGTAGATCGCCGGTGCCTGGAGTTGGGCCTGGTCGGCGATGTCGCCGAGTCGTGTTCCGGCGTAGCCCTTGCGGCTGAGGACGTGCGCCGCCGCGTCGAGGATGCGCTCGCGGGTACGGCTGGACTTCGTGTCGTTCGGGTCCTTCGCGACCGGTCTCGTCCGGGGTTTCCCGGCCGCCGACCGGTCTCGAGAGACGGCTTCGCCGTCCGGCGGGACCGCTTGCCGGCGGCCCCCGGGGGTCGACGAGGGTGTGCCGATCAAGCGTCCAGGCCTCCTCTGCTCACGAGCTGCGCCGCGATGACGTTGCGCTGGATCTCGTTGGTGCCCTCGCCGACGATCATCAGCGGGGCGTCGCGGAAGTAGCGTTCGACGTCGAATTCGGTGGAGTAGCCGTACCCGCCGTGGATCCGCACGGCGTTGAGCGCGATCTCCATCGCGGTCTCGGAGGCGAAGAGCTTGGCCATCCCGGCCTCCAGGTCACAGCGCTGCCCGGTGTCGGCACGCTCGGCGGCGTACAGCACGAGCTGGCGCGCGGCGGTGAGCTTGGTGGCCATGTCGGCGAGGTAGTTGCCGATGGACTGGTGCTTCCAGATCGGCTTGCCGAAGCTCTCGCGCTCCTGGGCGTACCGCAGGGCGTCGTCGAACGCGGCCCGCCCCACGCCGAGCGCGCGGGAGGCGACCTGGATGCGGCCGGTCTCCAGTCCCTTCATCATCTGCGCGAACCCCTGACCCTCCACGCCGCCGAGCAACGCGGAGGCGGGGGCGCGATAGTCGTCGAAGGACAGCTCGCAGCTCTCCACGCCCTTGTAACCGAGCTTGGGCAGGTCGCGGGAGACCGTCAGGCCGGGGCCGTGCTCGGCGAGCAGGATGCTCATGCCGGTGTGCGCCGGTTTCGCGGCCGGGTCGGTCTTGCAGAGCAGGGCGATGAGCTGGGAGCGGCGGGAGTTGGTGATCCAGGTCTTGGCGCCGTTGACCACGTAGCCGTCGTCCTCGCGCCGGGCGACGGTGGTCATCGCCTGGAGGTCGGAGCCGCCGCCCGGCTCGGTGAGCGCCATCGTGGCGCGGATCTCGCCGGTGGCCATGCGCGGGAGGTACCGCTGTTTCTGCTCCTCGGTGCCGAAGGCCGAGATGAGCTTCACGACGACGGTGTGCCCGCCCATGGCGCCGGCCAGGCTCATCCAGCCCCGGGCGAGTTCCTCGGTGACCAGGACGTAGCAGGCGGTGGAGACCTCGACGTCGCCGTAGGGCTCGGGGACGGCGAGGCCGAAGATGCCGAGCCGTTTCATCTGCTCGATCAGCGCCTCGGGGTACTCGTTGGCGTGTTCCAGGTCGCGCGCGACGGGCCGGACCTCGCGGTCGACGAAGTCCCGTACCGTCGCCACGATCGCCTTCTCCTCCTCGGACAGCGCTGCCATCTCGGCTCCTCTCGTGTGCCGCCGGTTTCTGCGGTCCCGGCCGGCCGCCTCGCAAATGTCGTAGCAAATGTCGTGATACGGATGAGAATGTCGACACCCGGGGCCGGGACGCGCGGTCCCGGCCGGGGGCGTCTAGGACCGCGCCGCGACGTCCCGACCGATGATCTCTTTCATGATCTCGGTGGTGCCGCCGTAGATGGTCTGGATCCGGGTGTCGACGAAGGCCCGGGCGACGGCGTACTCCATCATGTATCCGTAACCGCCGTGGAGCTGCAGGCAGCGGTCGACGACGCGTTTCTGCAGCTCGCTGATCCACCATTTCCCCTTGGCCGCGTCCACGGGCGTCAGCTCGCCGGCGTTGTAGGCGAGCACGCACCTGTCGGTGTAGGCCTGGGCGATGTCCAGCTCGGTCTCCATCTCAGCCAGCGCGAAGCGGGTGGCCTGGAAGTCACCGATCCGGCGGCCGAAGGCCTCGCGCTGGAAGCAGTAGTCCCTGGTCGACTCGTAGACGGCCCGCGCGCCCGTCATGGACTGCGCGATGATCCCCAGCCGCTCGCGGGCCAGATGACTCATCAGGTACCGCAGTCCGTGCCCCTCGGCGCCCAGCAGGTTGGCCTGCGGCACCCGGACGTCCTCGAAGAACAGCTCCGCGGTGTCCTGGCCGTGCAGTCCGATCTTGTCGAGCTTGCGGCCTCGGGTGAAGCCGGGCATCCCGTCCTCGACGACGAACAGGCTGAAGCCGCGCGACCCCGCCTCCGGGTCGGTACGCGCGGCGACGATCACCAGGTCCGCGGTGATGCCGCTGCTGATGAACGTCTTCTGCCCGGTGAGCAGCCAGGAGTCGCCGTCGCGCCGGGCGGCGGTGCGGATGCTTTGGAGGTCGCTGCCCGTTCCCGGCTCGGTCATCGCCAGCGCGCCGATCACGTCACCCCCGGCGAACCCGGGTAGCCAGCGCCGTTTCTGCTCCTCCGTGGTGAGGTCCAGCAGGTAGTGCAGGACCAGGTCGTCCTGGAGTCCCAGAGTGACCGTGAAGGTCGTCGCGTTGGCGCGGGCCACCTCCTCGCACACCACCATGCGGTAGCGGTAGTCGCTCACCCCGGCGCCGCCGTACTCCTCGGGGACCTCGAGACCGGCGATGCCCTGCCTGCGCGCGGCGGCGAGAACCGCGCGGGGCATGCCGCGCTCCTCCTCCCACCGGAGGTAGTGGGGGGTCACCTCGCGGGCCAGGAACTCCCGTACGGTCTGCCGGTACAGCTCGTGGTCGTCGGTATAGAGATCGCGGCGCATGGTCAGCCGAGCCGCTCGATGATGGTGACGTTGGCCTGGCCGCCGCCCTCGCACATCGTCTGCAGGCCGTACCGTCCGCCGGTGCGCTCCAGCTCGTGCAGCAGCGTGGTCATGATGCGGGCGCCGGAGGCGCCGATCGGGTGGCCCAGCGCGATGGCGCCGCCGTTGACGTTCACGCGGGCGGGGTCGGCGCCGATGTGCTTCTGCCAGGCCAGTACCACGCTGGCGAACGCCTCGTTGACCTCGGCCAGGTCGATGTCATCGATGGTGAGGCCGGCCTTGCGCAGCGCGTGCTCGGTGGCCGGCAGCGGTGCGACCAGCAGGTTGACCGGGCTGGCGCCGCGCACGGAAAGGTGGTGGATCCGGGCCCTGGGGATGAGACCGTACGTGCGTACGGCCCGCTCGGAGGCGATCAGCAGCGCCGCGGACGCGTCGGAGATCTGGCTGGAGACCGCGGCGGTCAGCCGCCCGCCGGGGGTGAGGGGCTTCAGCCCGGCCATCTTCTCCAGCGAGGTGTCCGCGCGAGGGCCCTCGTCGTGCTCGACACCCTCGTACGGCAGGATCTCACGGTCGAAGCGGCCCTCCTGGCGTGCCGCGACGGCCCGCCGGTGGCTCTCCAGGGAGAAGTGCTCCATGTCCTCGCGGGAGAAGCCCCACTCCTCCGCGATCATCTCCGCGCTGCGGAACTGGGAGATCTCCTCGTCGCCGTAACGGGCCTCCCAGCCCTTGCACCCGGTCCACGGGTCGACCGCGCCGTACGGCTCGCCGGCGCCGAACGCCGACAGGATGGGGTACTGGCTCATCTTCTGCACGCCGCCGGCGATGATCAGGTCGGAGGTGCCGCTCATCACCGCCTGCGCGGCGAAGTGCACGGCCTGCTGCGCCGATCCGCACTGCCGGTCGACGGTCACGCCGGGGACCGATTCGGGCAGTCCCGCGGCGAGCGCCGCGGTCCGGGCGATGTCACCGGCCTGTGAGCCGATGGCGTCCAGGCAGCCGTAGACGACGTCGTCGATCGTCTCCGGGTCGAGGCCGCTCCGCTCGACCAGGGCGCGGATCGGCGCGGCGCCCAGATCGGCCGGGTGCACGGCGGCGAACCCGCCACCGCGCCGGCCGGTGGCGGTCCGGACGGCGTCGACGATGTAGGCCTCGGGCATTTCTTCCTCCATGGGACAAAGGGGCGAATTCCAAAGAAGAGACGCGGCTCAGGGCATCGCGTAGCCTCCGCTGACCGAGAGAACCTGCCCCGTGACCTGCCGGGCCGCCACCGGGGAGGCGAGCCAGAGCACGGCGTCCGCGATGTCTTCGGCCGTGGTCAGCCGGCGCAGCGGGGTGGCCTTGAGCATGTAGTCGACCTGGCGGTCGTTGAAGATCGCGTCCTGACCTCGCGCCCACAGGCTGGTGGCGGCGACGGCCTCCGGCCCCTCGGGGATGACCAGGCCGGGACAGACGACGTTGGAACGGATGCCGTGCCGTCCGTGCTCCCTGGCGGTCGTCCGGGCCAGGGCGACGACGCCCGCCTTGGAGGCGCCGTACACGCCCTGCCGGATCTCGCCGAACGCGGCGTCGCTGGCGATGTACACCAGGGATCCGCCGCCGGCCTCACGCATCGGCCCGAGCACGGCCTGGGTGCACTCGATCGCCGCGAACAGGTTGACCTCGAAGGTGCGCTGCCACTCCCTGCGGTCGGTGTGTTCGGCGATGAACCCGGGGATGCTGATGCCCGCGTTGCTCACCAGCACGTCGATGCCTCCCCAGGCGTCCAGCACCCGGCCGGCAGCGCGCGCGGCGGCGCCCTCCTCGGCCAGGTCGGACCGTACGACCTCGACTGCGGCGGCTCCGCGGTCCAGGGCCTCGCCGCGGACCCGCCCGGCCTGCTCACCGTCGAGGTCGCAGATGGCGATCCGCGCGCCTTCGGCGGCGAACCCGTGCACGATGCCCCGCCCGATGTTGGAGGCGCCGCCGGTCACCAGGACCCGAGCGCCGGTGAGACCAAGATCCATGTCGCTGCGTTCCTTCGCGCTGGGGCCGGATGCTCCCGGACCGGATGGGCCGGGGCGCCATGGGTCGTGGCAGGACCCGGCCTTGTGAGCGGATTCTTATCTAATCTAGATTAGAACAGAAAGCCGGGTGCGGCGGCACCCCCCATCCGAGGAGGGAACATGAGGGTTTTCAGTGGCCTCGACGAGCTCGTGAGGGCGCGCGGAGAGGTGCTGGGCACCAGCGACTGGATCACGGTCGAGCAGGAGCGCGTCGACGGATTCGCCGACGCCACCGGTGACCACCAGTGGATCCACGTCGACGTGGAGCGGGCCAAGGACGGCCCCTTCGGGGGGACGATCGCGCACGGCTTCCTCACGCTGTCGCTGCTCCCGGTGTTCTTCCAGCAGATCTACCGGGTCGACGGCGTTCGGATGGCGGTCAACTACGGCCTGAACAAGGTGCGTTTCCCCGCGCCGGTGCGGGTGGGCTCGAAGGTGCGGGCGACGTCGCGGCTCGCGGAGGTCACCCTGATGGACGGCGCGGCTCAGGCGGTGCTGTCCACCTCCATCGAGGCCGAGGGCGCCGACAAGCCGGTGTGCGTGGCCGAGTCGGTCGTGAGGTACTTCGCATGAGCGCGCCAGGGACGGGTGCCGACACCAAGCCCGACACCAAGCCCGAGACCGCGCCCGACACCGCGCCAGGGACAGCGCCGGGGACAGCGCCGGTGACAGGGGCCGGGCTGGTGGCGGGCCGGACCGCGATCGTGACGGGCGCGGCCCGCGGCATCGGGTTGGAGATCGCCCGCCTGCTGCGCGAACACGGAGCCCGGGTCGTGCTGGCGGACCGGGACGCCGAGGAGGTGGCGGCCGCGGCGGCCGGGCTCGGGGACGAGCGGGCCGTCTGGTCGTGCGGCTGCGACGTCACCGACGAGGCCCAGGTCGACGCTCTCGTCGCGAGCACCCTCGAACGGTTCGGATCGCTGGACGTCTTCGTCAACAACGCCGGCATCACCAGGGACGCCTCGCTGAAGAAGATGACCGTCCTGGACTTCGACGCGGTGATCAATGTGCACCTGCGCGGCACCTGGCTGGGGGTGCGCGCCGCCGCGGCCGTGATGCGTGAGGCGGGCTCCGGCTCCATCGTCAACATCTCCTCCCTGTCGGGGAAGTCCGGCAACCCCGGCCAGACCAACTACAGCGCGGCCAAGGCCGGCATCGTCGGCCTGACCAAGGCCGCGGCCAAGGAGCTGGCGCACCGCGGGGTCCGGGTCAACGCCGTGCAGCCCGGCCTCATCCGTACGGCGATGACCGAGGCGATGCCGCCCGACGTGTTCGCCGCCCGCGAGGCCGACATCCCGATGAAGCGGGCAGGCGAGCCGCGCGAGGTCGCGGGGGCCGTCCTGTTCCTCGCCTCGGACCTGGCGAGCTACATGACGGGCGCGGTCCTCGAGGTCGGCGGCGGGAGGCTGATGTGAGCGAGCGAACCGATGGGCACACCACCGTGCCCGCGCCTCCGGCGGCCGCTGACGTCGTGCGGACCCGGGTGGACGGTGCGGTCGGGCACGTCGTGCTCAACCGCCCGGAGGCGATGAACGCGATCACCGTCGAGCTCGGCGCCGAGCTCGAGCGGGCGCTGCTCCGGCTCGCGGACCAGGTGAACGTCATCCTGGTGCGCGGGGCGGGCGGGAACTTCTCCGTGGGCGGCGACTTCCACGAGCTCGAACGGCTGCGGGTCCGGGGAAGGGAGGCGATGCGACCGCTGTTCGCGAACTTCGGCCGGGCCTGCGCCGCCATCGCCGGACTGCCGGTGCCCGTGGTCGCCGCCGTCGAGGGGTACGCGATGGCGGGCGGCTTCGAGCTGATGCAGGCCTGCGACATCGTGCTGGTGCACGAGAACGTGAAGATCGCCGACAACCATGCCAGGTTCGGGCAGGTGCCCGGCGGAGGCGGCACCCAGCGGCTGCCCCGGCTGGTCGGGCGGCAGCGCGCACTCGGCCACATTCTCTCCGGCGAGAGGCTGACCGCGGCCGAGGCGGTCGCCTGGGGGCTGGCCTACCGGTCGCTGCCCGCCGACGGCTTCGACGAGGCGGTGAACGCGTTCGTCGCGAGCCTGGCCGGGCGGAACCGTGACGCGCTGACCCGGATCAAGCGCCTCGTCCACGCCGGGCTCGACCTGCCGCCGGCGGAAGGGCTCGCGCTGGAGATGGAGACCGTGCTCGACCACCTCGGCGGGGAGTCCGCCGCAGCGGGCATCGCCGCTTTCAAGGGAGCCTGAATTGACGCGTGAACTGATCGACTCCGGCCCCGTGCTGCTCGACCTCGACGCGGACGGGGTGGCCCGCCTGCGGCTCAACCGGCCGGAGGCGTCCAACGGCATGGACGTGCCGTTCCTGCGGGCGCTCTACACAGCGGTCATGCGCTGCCACGGCGAGCCGGACGTGCGGGCCGTGCTGCTCACCGGAGAGGGCAGGAACTTCTGCGCCGGCGGCGACGTCAAGACCTTCGCGGCCAAGGGGGAGGGGTTGCCCGACTACCTGCGCGAGGCCACCTCCTGGCTGCAGATCTCGACCTCGGCGCTGATGCGGCTGCAGGCGCCCGTGGTGGCCGCCGTACACGGCTTCGCCGCGGGCGGCGGCGGGTTCGGCCTGGTGTGCGCGGCGGACCTGGTCGTCGCCGCCGAGTCGGCGAGGTTCCTGGCCGGGGCCACCCGGGTGGGCATGGCGCCCGACGCGGGTGTGTCCGTCACCCTCACCCGGCTGGTCGGGCTGCGCAAGGCGATGGAGATCGTGCTGACCAACCCGGTGCTCAGCGCCGCCGAGGCCCTCGACATCGGCCTGATCACGCGGGTGGTCGCGGACGACGTCCTGTACGACGAGGGCCTGGCGCTGGCCCGCGCGCTCGCCGGCGGCGCCCCCCGGGCGCTGGCCGCCACCAAGCGCCTGCTCTGGGACGGCCTCGGGGCGAACGTGGAGGCCAGGCTGCCCGAGGAGGCGCGTACGGTCGCCGAGCTGTCCGGCACGGCCGACGCGCGCGAGGGCCTGGCCGCCGTGATCGAACGCCGGAGCCCGGTCTTCACCGGCCGCTGACGCCGTACGCGCACACGCGTAGAGAACGCTGGGTACGCGCACACGCGTGTTCTCAGGACGGCGCGTACGCGCGGACGCCGTCCAGATCGGCGGCGACGAGCACGCCCTGGTCGGTGAGCAGATCCAGGTGGGCGTCCGTCTCGAGTACGGCGAGCATCTGGCTGAAGAGGTCGAGGTCGTCCAGCGTGCGCCGGCGGCGGGTCCACGGAAGGGCCAGGGCCACCTCGTACGCGGTTCCCGCCCCGGAGCGGACCGCGTGCAAGGTGGCGTCCAGCCGCTGCTCGTGATGGACCAGCAGCTCCTCGACCCGGGTGTGGACACTGGGGGTCACCGGACCGTGCGCGGGCAGCAGCAGGGTGTCGGGCATCCCCCGGACCAGCCGCAGGGAGTCGAGATAGCTGCGGAGCGGCTTGGGGTCGGGGACGACCTCCAGCCCGAGGGACGGGGTGATGTGGGGGAGTACGTGGTCGCCCGCGAACAGCAGGCCGGCCGCGGCGTCACGCAGCACCACGTGCCCCCTGGTGTGCCCGGGGGTGGCGAACACGTCGAGCCCGACCGGGCCGAAGGACACCCGCTCGCCGTCGTCCAGCCAGCCGTCGGGGAGCTTCCACGGCACGTCGCGCTCGTAGTCGGAGATCTCCTCGGTGGCGATGTGGTCGGCGATCTCCGCGGCCCCGCAGCGGCGCAGCAACTCGACCTGGCGAGGGTAGAGCCCCTTCTCCAGGTCGAACGCCTCGATGGAAGGCCGTTCCCCACGGCCGATCCGCACCCGGGTGCCGAACGCGCCGCGCAGCGCCAGGGCCTGGGAGTAGTGGTCCCAGTGGGCGTGGGTCACCAGGACGCACGCGACGTCCGCGAGCCGGTGTCCGAGCGTCCTCAGCGCTTCGGCCAGCGCCTTCTCCGTGTCCGGCATCGCCCATCCGGAGTCGACGACCACCGGCCCCTCGGGGCTCTCGATCACGTAGGCGTTCACCGCGTGCAGGCCGTTCGAAGGGAGCGGCAGCGGCACGCGATGGACGCCGGGCCGTACCGGATGGGCGCCCGGCTCGGTCCAGTCATCGGGTTGCTCGAGGATCGTCATGCGCGGTCTCCTCACACTTGTCTCGGGGGCGTGGTCGCACCTACCTTATTGTTTTGAAAATAAATTCAAAAAGTGGGGGTGTGCGACATGTCCCAGGAGATCGCCGAGGACTGCGTCCTTGTGCGGGACCGCGGCGCCGTACGGGTTTTTACGCTGAACCGGCCACGCCGCCGCAACGCCATCGACATGGCGCTGCGAGTCGTGCTCGCGGAGCGGATCGAGGAGGCGATGGCCGACGCGGCGGTACGCGTGATCGTGCTGACCGGGGCCGGTGGCACGTTCTGCTCCGGTGGTGACATCTCGACGATGCGCCGCCAGCCGCCCGAGCTGACCCGGCCCAGGGCGGAGGCGGCGCAGCGCATCGTGCGGGCGATGTGGTCCGGGCCCAAGCCCGTGCTGGCCGCCGTCGAGGGCTTCGCCTTCGGGGCCGGCGCGGCGCTCGCCCTCGCCTGCGACCAGGTGGTCGCCGCCTCCGACGCCACCTTCAGCGCGACGTTCACCAGGGTGGGGCTCGCCGGTGACTTGGGCGTCTTCTGGTCGCTGTCGCGGCGTGCGGGAGCGGCCGCGGCGCGCAGGATGCTCATGCTGCCCCGCGAGGTCCGCGGGGAGGAGGCGCTGGCGATGGGCCTGGCCGATGTCCTGACCGAACCCGGCGCCGCGCTGGACGGCGCGCTGGCCGACGCGGAGCGGCTCGCCGCAGGACCGCCGCTGGCGCTCGCCGCGATCAAGAGGATGCTGCTCGACGGACCGTCCGACCCCTACGAGGTGCTGGCGCGCGAGGTCGACAACCAGGTCAAGCTGTTCGACACCGACGACTTCGCCGAGGGCGTGGCGGCGTTCCACGAACGCCGCCCACCGGTCTTCCTGGGCAGCTAGTGCCCCGTTTCCCCTCCGGGAGCCGGGCACCGGATCGGCGTCTCGGGGGTGCGCCCGCGACACCGGCTCCCTTTGGGGTCTTACGTTTCTAATTTAGATTATGTAGCGTGTGCGCAACCTCGCGATGTGAGCCGGGCCACCACGTACCCGCCGTCCCGCGAGAGCCGGTTTCGCACCCTGGAGGTAGGACCCCGTGACCACTCCCCAGATCGCTCATCCGCAGGTGGCCCCGCCGCTACGGGAGTCCTTCTGGCCGCGTGACACCAGCGTGCCGCTCATCGAGCACACGGTCGGCTCGCTGCTCGCGGAACGCGCCAAGACCCACGCCGGCTCACTCGCCCTCGTGGGCAGTGCGCACGGCACGGGCGAGGAACGCAGGCTCACCTATCGGGAGCTGTACGCCGAGGCGCGGCGGGTGGCCGCGGGGCTGCGACGGCTCGCCGAACCGGGCGAGCACGTCGCTCTGTGGGCGCACAACGTGGTGGAGTGGCCGATCATCCAGTACGGCGCGGCGCTGGCCGGGGTGACCCTGGTGGCGCTGAACCCGGTGCTGCGCCCGGACGAGCTCCTGTACGCGCTGAACCACTCACGTGCCGTCGTACTGCTGCACGCCGACCGCAGCCGCGACTACGACCTCGCGGCGGTCGCCGCCGAGATCGGCCCGCGCTGCCCGGCGCTCCGGCACACGATCAGCCTCTCCCAGCCGGAGCGCTGGACCGCCGATCCCGGGGAGTCGCCCGAGCCGGAGATCGCCCCGGAGATCGATGCGGAGACCGATGCGGTGATCACCCCGGACTCGCCGGTGATGCTGCAGTACACCTCGGGCACGACCGGCAAGCCGAAGGGGGTGCTGCTGTCCCATCGGGCCCTGGTCAACGTGGCGAAGCTGACCGTGGAGGTCGCCGAGGTGCCCGCTGGGGCGGTATGCGCCGCGCCGCTTCCCATGTTCCACACCGCCGCCTGCGTGATCTCGACGCTCGGCCCGCTGTGGCTGGGCGGGACCGTGCTCCTGGTCGAGCGGTTCGATCCCGCCTCCGTGCTGGAGTTGATCGAGCGGGAGTCGGCCACGGCGCTGTTCTACGTGCCGACGATCCTGATCGCGGTGCTCCAGGCCGCGCGGGCGGGAGCCGGGCCGATGCCGCGGCTGACCGCCGTGGTCGGCGGCGGTGCGAACGTTCCCGGCGCGGTGATCGAGGCCGTGTCGCGGGAGTTCGGCGCCTCGGTGCACAACCTGTTCGGGCAGACGGAACTCGCTCCGGTGCTCACCCTGACCCGCAAGTCGGACACCCCGGAAGACCTGGTGAACACCGTGGGGCGCCCGATCCCGCAGGTGGACTGCAAGATCGCCGATCCGGTCACGGGAGAGGTGCGGCCGCTCGGGGTCGAGGGCGAGATCTGCGCGCGCGGCTATCAGCAGCTGATCGAGTACTACGGCGACCCCGAGGCGACCGCGGTCGCCGTCGACGCCGACGGCTGGGTGCACACCGGTGACCTCGGCACGATGGACGAGCGGGGCGTCGTGACCGTCACCGGCCGGATCAAAGACCTGATCATCCGAGGCGGGGAGAACATCGCGCCGGCCGAGATCGAGTCGTGTCTGGTCGCGCACGAGGCCGTGGTGGACGCCGCGGTCGTGGGAGTGGCCGACGACCGGTGGGGTGAGACGGTCGGCGCGGTCGTCGTGCCGCGCGAGCCCGGCCGTCCGGGGCTCATGGAGGAGCTGGTCGCGCACTGCCGGGAGCGGCTCTCTCCGTACAAGGTCCCGCAGCACTGGTTCTTCGTGGACGCCCTGCCGCTGACCGCCACCGGCAAGTCGCACAAGCCCACGATCAGATCGTCCATCGCCGAGGGCCGGCTGACTCCGGTCAACTGACGGCCGCGGTACCGGGCATCCGCATGCCTTGACCGATTAATCTAATTAAGATTAAATAACTGCAGGAGGTTCTCTGTGATTCCGAGTGTCGACGAGCGCCGTGTGCGGCTGGGCGAGCGATTCCCGGAGTGGACACCGCTCACCCTCGACCAGCGGCTGGACCGCTGCGCGGAGGAGTTCGGCGAGCGCCCCCTGGTCCTGACCGACCAGCGGACCCTCAGCTACGCCGAGACCGCCGAGTGGTCGGTGCGGCTGGCCGACGGGCTCGCGGCGCTCGGGGTCCGGCCGGGCGACCGGGTCGGCCTGGTGATGGCCAACTACCTGGAGTTCGTCCCGCTGAAGTTCGCGATCGCCCGGGCCGGCGCGGTCGCCATCCCGTTCAACTATCTGTACCGGCGGGAGGAGTTCTCCTACGTCCTGGCCCAGTCCGAGTGCAACGTCCTGATCACCATGACCGGCTTCGCCGGGCTGGACTACCTGGACATGCTCGACGCCGTCGCCCCTGGCTGGGAACACGGCGAGAGCGCGGCGATGCCGGAGTTGCGGCAGGTCGTGCTGCTGTCCACGGACGGGAGGACCCGCGAGGGGATCCGCACCGTGGACGGCCTCGGCGAGCTGGGCGACCGCAACCCTGGCGCGGCCGTGCCTGGAAGCCGGACCCCCGGTGACATCGGTGACATCCTCTACACGTCCGGCACCACCGGCTCGCCCAAGGGCGTGATGGTCACCCACGACGCGGTGCAGCGCACGGCCTACGCCTCGGCGCTGACCCGGGCGTTCGAGGACGGCCGCCGCACCCTGTTCTCGCTGCCCTGCTACCACATGTTCGGCTACGTGGAGGGGCTGCTGGCGGTCATGATGGTCGGCGGCGCGATCATCCCGCAGCCCGCGTTCAACCCGGCTCACTACTTCGAGGGGATCGAGCGCCACCGGGCCACCGACATCCTGTGCGTGCCGACCATGACGGTCGCGCTGCTGGAACACCCCGACCGGGCCACGCGGGACCTGTCCTCGCTGTTCGCCATCCTGTCCGGCGCCGCGCCGGCCCCGGTCTGGCTGTGGGAGCAGGTACGCGCCGAGCTCGGGATCACGGAGGTGACCACCGGATACGGCATGACCGAGTGCGGCGGGGCGATGACGTTGTCCCTGCCGGAGGATCCGCTGGAGCTCTCCTCCGACACGGTCGGCCGGCCCAAGCTCGCGGGCGTCGCCGGGCTCCCCGGTGACATCTGCGTCTACCGGACGGCCGATCCGGTGACGGGGGAGTTCCTTCCTCCTGGCGCCGAAGGCGAGCTCGTCTCCACCGGGCCGACGCACATGCTCGGTTTCTGGAACAAGCCGGAGCAGACCGCCCTCGCTCTGCGGGACGGCTGGGTGTACTCCGGCGATCTCGGCCGCGTCCGCGACGACGGCTACCTGGAGCTCACCGGGCGCAGCAAGGAGCTCTACAAGAGCGGCGGCGAGCTGGTGATGCCCAAGGAGATCGAGGACCTGCTCACCCGGCTGCCCGGCGTCAGCCAGGCCTACGCGGTCGGCGTCCCGGACGAGCGCTGGGGCGAGGTCGGCTGCGTGTGGATCATTCCCGACCCCGGAGCGCGGCTCGACGCCGAGACCGTGATCGCGCTCTGCAAGGAGAAGCTGGCCCGTTTCAAGGTGCCCAAGCACGTGCTGTTCGCCGAGCCCTCGGAGCTGCCGACGACGCCGACCGGAAAGATCCAGAAGTTCAAGCTGGTCCAGCAGGCCAAGGCACGTATAGAAGGAGGAACGTCGTGACCGTCCGATACTCGGAGCTGATCCAGCCCGAGAGAGTGCACGGCTCGCTGTACACCGATCCGGGCGTCTTCGCCGAGGAGCTCGAACGGATCTGGTACCGCACCTGGGTGTGCGTCGGGCACGTGAGCGAGGTGGCCCGGCCCGGCGACTACGTACGCAAGGCCGTTGGCACCCAGGACGTCATCATGACCAGGAGCGCGGACGGCGAGGTCAGCCTGCTGCTCAACCGATGCGCGCACCGCGGCAACCTGGTCTGCGAGGACGCGCGGGGCAACTCCAGCTCGTTCCGCTGCCCGTACCACGGGTGGACCTACCGCAACACCGGTGAGCTGCTCGGCTACCCGTACAACCAGGGATACGGCGGCAAGGGGAAGCTGTCCCTCGGTCTCGGCCGGGTGCCGCGGGTGGACACCTACCAGGGGTTCGTGTTCGCCAGCTTCGCCGCCGACGGTCCCAGCCTGAAGGAGCACCTCGGCGCCGCCGCGGGCGAGCTGGACCGGCTGGCCAGGCTGTCCCCGGAGGGGGAGATCGAGCTCACCGCGGGCTGGCTCAAGCACCGCGCCAAGGCGAACTGGAAGCTGCTCGTCGAGAACGAGACGGACGGCTACCACCCGCAGTTCGTGCACGGCTCCGTCTTCAGCGTCACCGGCAGCCACATCGGATCCCTCTACAGCGACAAGTCGACCGCCGTCACCCGCGACCTCGGCGGCGGCCACAGCGAGAACGACCTGCGCCCGGAGTTCCGCCGGATGGGCACGCCGATGGCCTGGTTCGGAACGTCCGAGGCCAAGGTGCCCGAGTACGTGCGGAAGATGCGCGAGCTCCACGGCGAGCAGGCCGAGGAGATCCTCATCGAGGGCGCGCCACACGTCATGGTCTTCCCCAACCTGTTCGTCGCCGAGATCAGCGTCTTCATGATCCAGCCGGTCGCGGTGGACGAGACCGTGCAGCACGTCACCGCCGTACAGCTCAAGGGCGCGCCCGACATGAACCGCAGGCTGCTGTCGCAGTGCGTCGGCTCGGTCGGGCCCGCGGGCATGCTGCTCGCCGACGACTCCGAGATGTACGAGCGGAACCAGCGCGGCATGGCCGCCCGGATGCCCGAATGGCTCGACATCCGCCGCGGCGTTGGCCGCGAGCGCGTCGACGAGAACGGGTTCCGGGTCGGCACGGCCAACGACGAGACGGGAATGCGCGGCTTCTGGTCGCACTACCGGAGCCTGATGGAACGGGAGGACGCGCAGTGAGCAGCCTGGCCGGACACACGGGCCTGGATCTCCACGAGATCGAGGAGTTCCTCTACCGCGAGGCGCGGCTCGCCGATGAGCACGACTACGACGGATGGGAGGCCCTGTGGACCGACGACGCGCTCTACTGGGTGCCCGCCGGAGGCCCCGACATCGACCCTGAACGGCAGATGTCGGTGATCTACGACAACCGCAGCCGCATCTCCACCCGGATCAGCCAGCTCAAGACGGGGAAACGGTACTCCCAGTCGCCGCCGTCGAACATGCGGCGGCTGATCTCCAACGTCGAGGTGGTCGCGGTCGAGGGAACCGACACCGTGGCCGGGGCGAACTTCCTGCTCGTCGAGTCCCGCGAACGGGGGACCACCCTGTGGGCGGGGCGTACCACCTACCGGCTGCGCCGTGTTGAGGACGGCATCCGGCTGGCGTACAAGAAGGTCGTCCTGGTGAACAGCGCCGAGGCGCTCTCCACCCTGTCGTTCCTCATCTGAAGGAGACCGGCAGTGGAACAGCGGATCATCGCGAGTGAGTTCGCCGAGGTGGCCGTGAGCCTCGACACCGACGCCAACGGGCCACGGCTGCGGATCGAGGACCTGCGCGGCGGCCGGGTGCGCCACCTGGACGCCCTCGAGCTGGAATCCGTCGTCTGGCTGCCCGAGGAGCGGTTGCGTGAGCTGCTCGACCCCTCGGCCGGCCGGTGGAGTGACAGGCCCGGCGATGAGTGAGGTCCTGGACGGGATCGGACGGCTGGACCTCACCGCCTACGTACGGCCCGGCGACACGGCCGTCTGGGGGCAGGCCTGCGCCGAGCCGCTCACCCTGACCGAGCGGCTCATCGAGCAGCGCGCCGCGATCGGCGGCTTCCGTTGCTTCCTGGGCGTCACCGCCTCGGGCACGATCCGCCCGGAGCACGGCGACCACGTGTCGTTCCTGTCCTACTGCGGCAGCGGCGGCAACCGGGCGCTGCACCGGGCCGGCGTGCTGGACATCCTGCCGTGCCACTATTCGACACTGCCGGATCTCATCGAAAGTGGCACGCTCCCCGTCGACGTCGCCCTGGTCCAGCTTCCGCCCGCGGACGCGGCCGGTCGCCACAGCCTCGGCCTGGCCGACGACTACCTGTCCGCCGCGATCGACCGGGCCCGCGTGGTCATCGCCGAGGTGAACGACCAGGTGCCCTGGACGTACGGCACGCGCACGCTCACCGGCGCCGACCTGGACGTGATCGTGTACACGTCCCGGCCGCCCGCCGAGATCCTCAGGAGCGAGCCGGGCGACGCCGAGCGGCGCGTCGCCGGCCGTGTCGCCGACCACGTCGCTGACCTGATCGAGGACGGCGCGACCCTGCAGCTCGGCCTCGGCGCGCTGCCCGAGGCGATCGTCGCCCGGCTGGCCGGCCGCCGCGACCTCGGCGTCCACTCCGGCCTGATCGGCGACGCCGTCGCCGATCTGATGGAGGCAGGAGTGATCACAGGCGCCCGTAAGACCTTCGATCGGGGCCGTACGGTCACCGGAGCGCTGATGGGCACCTCCCGGCTGTTCGGCTACGCCCACCGCAACCCGGCGATCGAACTGCGGGACACCCGGCGCACCCACGACCCCGAGGTGCTCGCCGCCCACGATCGTTTCGTCGCGATCAACTCGGCGATCGAGGTCGACCTGTCCGGCCAGGTGAACGCCGAGGTCGCGGCCGGATCGTACGTCGGCGCCGTCGGCGGCGCGGCCGACTTCCTGCGCGGAGCGGCCCGCTCCCGTGGCGGCCTGCCCATCGTGGCGCTGACCTCCACCGCGAAGACGTCCACGGGGACGGTGAGCCGGATCGTGGCGAAGCTGAGCGGGCCGGTCAGCACCTCCCGCGCGGACGCCGGTCTCATCGTCACCGAGTACGGCGTCGCCGACCTGCGCGGCCAGCCCCTGGAGGAGCGGCGCGCGCGAATGATCGCCATAGCCCACCCCGACCACCGTCCCGCGCTCGAAAAGGAGTGCTCCCGATGAGAAGAGCCGCGATCGTCGCCCCGGTACGCACGCCGGTCGGCGCCTTCGGCGGAACCCTGCGCCCGGTTCCGGTGGAGGACCTGGCGGCCACCGTCGTCAAAGCCGTGGTCGAGCGCTCGGGCGTCGACCCCGAGCGGATCGAGGACGTGGCGATGGCGCAGTCCTACGCCAACTCCGAGACGCCCTGCGTGGGCCGATGGGCCGCCCTGCACGCGGGCCTGCCGGTCGCCGTCCCCGGTTTCCAGCTCGACCGGCGATGCGGCGGCGGCCTGCAGGCCGTGGTCACCGCCGCGATGATGGTGCAGACCGGCGCCGCCGACGTGGTGGTGGCCGGCGGCGTGGAGAGCATGAGCAACGTCGAGCACTACTCCACCCAGATCCGCTGGGGCAGCCGCTCCGGCGGGGTCCACCTGTACGACCGGCTGGACCGGGGCCGCGAGCGCTCCCAGCCCGAGGGCCGCTTCGGCCGCATCTCCGGGATGATCGAGACGGCCGAGAACGTGGCCCGCGAGTACGGGATCACCCGTGAGCAGGCCGACGCGTACGCCGCGGGCAGCCACCGCCGGGCCGCCGCGGCCTGGGAGGCGGGCGCCTTCGACGACGAGATCGTCCCGGTCCAGGTGCCGGTCCGGCGCGGCGACCCGGTGTCGTTCGAACGCGACGAGGGCATCCGGCCGGACACCGACGTCGAGAAGCTGTCGAGGCTGCGGACGCTGATGCCGGGCGGCATCGTGAGCGCGGGGAACTCCAGCCAGCAGAACGACGCCGCCGCGGCCTGCCTGGTCGTGGCCGAGGACAAGCTGGACGAGCTCGGGCTCGAACCGATGGGATTCCTGGTCGGCTGGGCCGCGGCCGGCTGCGAACCGGCCACCATGGGACTCGGCCCGGTGCCCGCCGTGGCCAGGCTGTTCGCCGCGACCGGAGTGACGTTCGACGACATCGACCTCGTGGAGCTGAACGAGGCGTTCGCCTGCCAGGTGCTCGCCGTGCTCAAGGCGTGGGGGTTCGCGGACCCGGCCGAGCTGGGCGACCGGCTGAACGTCAACGGTTCCGCCATCTCGCTCGGGCACCCGATCGCCGCGACCGGGATGCGCATGCTCACCACGATGCTGCACGAGCTGCGGCGCAGGGGCGGCCGGTACGGCCTGGAGACCATGTGCATCGGCGGCGGCCAGGGCATGGCCGCGCTCTTCGAGGGGGTCTGATGCCCACGCCGAAGGGGATCGTGGCGTACGCCGCCCACCTGCCGTGCCACCGGGTCAGGCATGCGGACCTGGCCGCCGCGCTCGGCACCAAGGCCGGTCCGGGAGCGCGGGTGGTCGCCTCGTTCGACGAGGACAGCACCACCCTCGCGGTCGAGGCCGCCCGGCGGGTGCCGCGCGGAGCGGAACGGCCACAGGCGATCTTCTTCGCCACCACCTCGCCCGCCTACCTCGACAAGACCAACGCCGCCGCCGTCCACGCGGCCCTCGGTCTCGGCACCGAAGGTCTCGCGGTGGATCTGGCCGGGTCGGCGCGGTCGGGCGTCGGCGCGCTGCTCGCCGCCGCGGCGACCGGGGGCCTCGCCGTACTCGCCGATGTCCGTACCGGCCTGCCGGGCTCGGCGGACGAGCGTGACGGAGCCGACGGGGCGGCGGCCTTCCTGTTCGGCGACCCCGGTCAGGCGATCGCCGAGATCGTCGCCCGCGTGTCGGTGACGGCCGAGTTCCTCGACCGCTGGCGCGTTCCCGGCGAGCCGGCCGCCCGCCGATGGGAGGAGCGTTTCGGGCTGGAGAGCTACCTGCCGCTGGTGACGGAGGCGGGGCGGCGGGCGTTGAAGGAGGCGGACGTTGCGGCGCCCGACCATGTCGTGCTCTCCTCGCCGAACCCGCTGGTGATCAGGCGGGCGGCCGAGCTGTTCCCGGCCCAGGTTCCGGCGCGGGTTCCGGCGCGGGTTCCGGCGGGGATCGTGGCGGGGCTTCCGGCGGGGAAGGCGCCGGGCCACGCGGGCGCGGCGGACGTCGGCCTCGGCCTGGCGGAGGTCCTGGACCGGGCCGCCCCGGGCGAGACCGTCCTGGTGCTCGCGGCCGTGGACGGCTGCGACGCGCTGGTGCTCCGGGTCACGGACCGTATCGAGCGCGGACGGCAAGCCCGTCCGGTCTCCGCGCAGCTCGCCGCCGGGCGTGCCGTCCCGTACGCCACGTATCTCACCTGGCGCGGCCTGCTCGACCGGGAACCGCCCCGGCGACCGGAGCCGGAACCGCCCGCGGGACCGCCCTCGGCCCGGTCGCAGGCATGGAAGTTCGCCTTCACTGGATCGCGGTGCCGCGGCTGCGGCTTCGTCCACCTGCCCCCGGCCCGGGTGTGCAAGGGCTGCGGGGCCGCGGACGAGATGGAACCCCACCCGCTGTCCGGCGTGCGGGGCACGGTCGCCACCTTCACCGCGGACCGGCTGGCCTACTCTCCCTCGCCGCCGCTGATCGACGTGGTCGTCGACTTCGACGGAGGCGGCAGGTACACGATGGAGCTGGCCGACGCCGCTCCGGACGAGGTGACGATCGGCATGCGCGTCGAGACGACGTTCCGCAGACTCCACACGGCCGGGGGAGTGCACAACTACTTCTGGAAGGTACGGCCCGTGGAGGACGAGAGATGAGCGCCGAGGGCATCAAGGACCGCGTCGCGATCGTCGCGATGGGCTGCACCCGTTTCGGCGAGCACTGGTCGGCCTCCGCCGACGATCTGCTGATCGACGCCGTGGGGGAGTGTCTCGCCGCCGTACCCGGCATGGGCCTGGCGGACGTGGAGGCGTTCTGGCTCGGCACGCTCGGCTCTGGACAGTCCGGCCTCACCCTCAGCCGCCCGCTCGCCCTGGACTATCGCCCGGTCACCCGGGTGGAGAACTACTGCGCGACAGGCTCCGAGGCGTTCCGTAACGCCTGCTACGCGGTGGCGTCCGGAGCGTACGACCGGGTCATGGCGGTCGGCGTGGAGAAGCTCAAGGACTCCGGCTTCTCCGGGCTGACCCGGATGGACCCGCCAGGGGACGGCACCGCTCCGGAGAACACGCTCACCGCTCCGGCGGCGTTCTCGCTGCTCGACCCGGCCTACTGCGCGAGGTACGGAGTCGACCCCGGGGACATGCGGGACGCCATGACGCACGTGGCCTGGAAGAACCACGCCAACGGGGCGCTCAACCCCAAGGCGCAGTTCCGCTCGGCGGTGTCCAAGGAGAAGATCGCCACGGCGCCCCTGGTGGCCGGGCGCCTCGGGGTGTTCGACTGCTCGGGGGTCTCCGACGGCGCCGCGTGCGCGCTGATCGTCCGTGCCGAGGACGCCCACCTGTACACCGACCGCCCGGTATGGGTGAAGGCGCTGTCGCTGACCGCGGGGCCGGGGCGCGCGGCGATGGACGCGGACTACGACTACACGACCTTCCCCGAGGTAGTGCGCAGCGCCCAGGACGCCTACCGGCAGGCCGGGATCACCGATCCGCGCGCCGAGATCTCGCTGGCCGAGGTGCACGACTGCTTCACGCCCACCGAGCTGGTGCTGATGGAGGACCTGGGCTTCGCCGACCGGGGCCAGGCATGGCGGGACATCCTGGACGGCGCTTTCGAGCTCGGCGGACGGCTGCCGGTCAACCCGGACGGCGGCCTGAAGTCGTTCGGGCACCCTGTCGGCGCGAGCGGTCTCCGCATGCTCTATGAGTGCTGGCTCCAGTTCCGCGGCGAGGCAGGGCGGCGGCAGTTGAGCGATCCCCGGCTCGCCCTCACCCACAACCTGGGTGGGCGTCCGGGCGCCTGCGTCTCCTTCGTCTCGCTGGTCGGCACCGAACCGGGCTGACCCGGTCGGGACCCGGCTCCTGCGGGCGTGGTCTGGGCATATTGTTTATTCTAGTTTAAATTAACCTTTGGAGGTCGTATGGCATCGAACGCCGAGTCGCCGGAGGCGACGCCCGCCGCGGGCCCGCAGTCGGGCACCGGACCTCAGCCCGGGGATCGTCCCGCGGTCGGCTTCGAGCTCGCCGACGGTCTCGCCCATGTCAGGCTCGACCGACCGGACACCCGCAACGCCCTCGACACCGCCATGGCCGTCGGCCTGCGCGACGCCGCACGGCGCTGCGCGGAGGCGAGCGGGCTGAGGGCTGTGCTGATCAGCGGTGCCGGCCCGGCCTTCTCGGTGGGGGGCGACATCGGCGTGTTCGCCGAGGCGACCGACCACGAGCGCGCCGCCCTGCTGCGCGGCATGGCGGCCCTCTACCACGAGGCGCTCCGGCGGTTCCGCGACCTGGACGCGCCGATCGTCTGCGCCGTCCACGGCGCGGTCGCCGGAGGCGGTCTGGGCCTGCTCTACTGCGCCGATCTCGTGCTCGCCGCCGAAGGCACCAGGTTCGCCCTCGGCTACGGGGCCCTCGGGCTGTCCAGCGACGGAGGGAGCTCCTGGTTCCTGCCACGGATGGTCGGGCCCAAGCGAGCCGCGGAACTCTACTTCGAGCAGCGCGTGCTGACCGCCCACGAAGCCGCCGATTGGGGCCTCGTCTCCCGCGTCGTCCCGGCCGAGGCGATCCGGCAGGAGGCGCTCGCGGTCGCCCGGCGGCTGGCCGCCGGACCCACCCGGGCCTACGCGGAGATGCGCCACCTGCTCAACGACTCCGGTGACCGGAGCCTGGCCGACCACCTCGCCGCCGAGGAGCGTGCCATGTTCCGCACCGCCGCCACGGCCGACGCGGCCGAGGGCATCGCCGCGTTCACCGGCAAGCGTGAACCCCACTACCAGGGACGGTGACGACATGACAGGACTGATCGTCGACAGCGAGGAGCACGCGCTGCTCCGGCAGAGCGTCGGAAAGATCGCCGAGCGGTACGGCCACGCCTATTTCGCCGAGCGGGCGCGCGCCGGCGGCCGGGTCGACGAGCTCTGGGCCGACCTGGGCGAAAGCGGATTCCTCGGCGTGCACCTGCCGGAGGAGTACGGCGGCGGCGGAGGCGGTCTCTCGGAGTACGGCGTGGTCCTCGAGGAGTTGGCGGCCCACGGCATGCCGCTGCTGATGGGTGTCATCTCACCCGCCATCACCGGCTCGATCGTCTGGCGGCACGGATCCGACGCGATGAGACGCGAGTGGCTGCCCGGCATGGCCGCCGGCACCAGGAAGATGGCGTTCGCGCTCACGGAGCCGGACGCCGGCTCCAACAGCCACCAGGTCACCACCACGGCGCACCGTGACGGAGACGGCTGGCGGCTTACCGGTACCAAGTACTACATCTCCGGCGCCGACGAATCCGACGCGCTCCTGGTGGTGGCGCGCGACGGCGATCCGGGGCCGTCCGGGCGTGCTTCGCTCTCGCTTTTCGTGGTCCCCACCGACGCACCGGGCCTGCGCATGCGGCACATCGCCACCGAGCTCGTCGTCCCGGAGAAGCAGTTCACCCTCTTCTTCGACGACGTACGGATCGGGCCCGAGGCGTTGATCGGCGAGGCGGGGCGCGGCCTGCGCCAGGTGTTCGCCGGGCTCAACCCCGAGCGCGTCCTGGCCGCCTCGCTCAGCAACGGCATCGGCCGGTACGCCCTGGACAAGGCCACCCGCTACGCCCGGGAGCGGCAGGTGTGGTCCGCCCCGATCGGCTCCCACCAGGGGGTGTCGCACCCGCTCGCGGAGGCGTACATCGGCGTCGAGCTGGCCAGACTGGCCACCGCCCGCGCCGCCGAGCTGTACGACTCCGGCCAGGACGCCGCCGAGGCGGCCAACATCGCCAAGTTCGCCGCGGCCGACGCGTCGCTGCGGGCACTCGACCAGGCGATCCAGACGCACGGAGGCAACGGTCTCTCCCGCGAGTACGGCCTGGCCGACCTGTGGTTCGTGGCCCGGCTGCTGCGCACGGCCCCGGTCAGCAGGGAGATGGTGCTCAACTACGTGGCCCAGCACAGCCTGCGGCTGCCCGCCTCCTACTGACCGGAAGTCGCTTCCAACACAGAGAAGGAAAGAGGTTCACCGATGGCAGGTGTACAGGACCGCGTGATCGCCGTGACCGGAGCCGGGGGAGGGCTCGGCCGCGAGTACGCGCTGCTGCTGGCCCGCTCCGGCGCCAAGATCGTCGTCAACGACCTGGGCGGGGCGCGGGACGGCTCCGGCTCGGGCATGGCCATGGCCGACGCGGTGGTCGCCGAGATCACCGAAGCCGGCGGCCAGGCCGTCGCCAACTACGACAGCGTGGCCTCGGAGGAGGGCGGCGCGGCCGTCGTCCGCGCGGCGCTCGACGCCTTCGGCCGCATCGACGGCGTGGTGAGCAACGCCGGCATCCTCCGCGACGTCGCCTTCCACAAGATGACCGCCGAGCAGTGGGACGCGGTGCTCCAGGTCCACCTGCACGGCACGTACCACGTCGTCCGCGCGGCCTGGCCGCACTTCCGCGAGCAGGGGCGCGGCCGGGTGGTGGTCGCCACCTCCAACACCGGCCTGTACGGCAACTTCGGCCAGGCTAACTACGGCGCGGCCAAGCTCGGCATGGTCGGCCTGATCAACACCCTCGCCATCGAGGGCCGCAAGTACAACATCCTGGCCAACGCGGTCGCGCCACAGGCGGCGACCCGGATGACCGAGGACGTCGCCCCGGCCGAGCTGCTGGCGAAGCTGCCCGCCGCGCATGTCGCGCCGGTCGTCGGCCACCTGCTCACCGACGAGTGTGCCGACAGCGGCACCGTGGTCGTCGTCGGCGGCGGCCTCTGCACCCGCGTGCAGCTCTTCGAGTCCACGGGGGTCACCTTCGCCGAGGTGCCGACCATCGAGCAGGTCGGCGAGCGCTGGGCGGAGATCGCTGACATGAACGGCGCGGTCCCGGCCGTCAACCGGGTGGGCTGAGCGGATGGAGACGACAGTGCGGGACACAGTGCGGGACACAGTGCGGGACTTCGACGCCTTGGTGGTCGGAGCGGGAGCGGGTGGCCTCTTCGCCGCCGCCCGGCTGGCCCACCTCGGCTACCGCACCCTCGTGGTCGAGCGGCTGGACCGGGTCGGCGGGCGGGCGTCCACGTACGACATCGACGGCTTCAAGGTCAACAACGGGGCCATCGTGCTGGAGCTCGGCGGCGTCACCGAGGAGACCTTCGCGACCGTCGGCGCGCCGTACGACGTCCGCATGCCCAAGCCCCCGCTTCTCTACCGGATCGGCGGCAAGGACGTCGACGTGACCGGCGGTGGCTGGGGGCTCCTGCTCGGCAAGCTCACCCGGCAGGGCGCCAAGCTGGTCAAGGGGCTGGGCGCGGCCCGCGAGGACAGCGGGCTGCCCGAGGCGGAGATCACCACCGCGGAATGGGTGGCGAAGTACACCAAGAACGAGAACGTTCACGCGATCTTCCGCAACATGTGCGCGTCCATCTTCGCGGTCGGTTCCGAGGAACTGCCCGCCCGGGTCTTCCTCACCTATTTCACCCGCAAGAGCGCCTTCAAGAAGTTCGGCTTCCATCCGGAAGGCACCATCGGCGCCTGGCGGGCACTGGCCGACGTGGTGACCCGGAACGGGGGCGAGGTCTGGCTGGACAGCGAGGTGCGCTCCCTTACCGTCGCCGACGGCGTGGTCACCGGCGCGGTGATCTCCCGCGATAGCGAGACGGTCGAGATCGGCTGCCGGGTCGCGGTCAGCGACGCCGGACCGGCCGCCACCGTGGAGCTGGTCGGCGCGGACAACCTGCCCGCCGACTACCGCGACGAGGTACGGCGGCGGGACCGGCCCTGCTCGATGATCACTGTGAACATCGCCAGCAGGGAGCGGCTCATCGAGGCCCAGGGCATGCTGAGCTTCGGCAAGACCCGGCGCCTGTGCTACATCGCCAACTTCACCGACCTGTGCCCGGAGATGGCCCCGGAGGGATGGCACCTGTACGCCGCCGCCGGAGTGCCCAAGCCGTCGGTCGGCGACTTCGACGAGCAGGCCGAGACCGAGCTGATCATGGAGGATCTGCGCGAACAGGTGCCCGGATTCGACCGGGCGCGGGTGCTGTCCGTCGCGGTGATGCGCGACGGCTGGCCGCCGCAGCGCGCCGTCGCCGGATTCGACCTCGCCCCCGCGACGCCGATCCCGAACCTGTGGAACGTCGGTGACGGGGTCAAGGAGTACGCCAACGGCGGCACCACCGCCTGCGCGGAGACGGCCAAGATCGTTGTCGAGCGGATCGCCGAGCGTCACCCCGTCGGAGCCGGTCGCTGAACCGGCCCCTCACGCAAAGGAGAGAAATCATGAAGATCGTCGTCGACTGGAACAGGTGCACCGGCCTCGGCATCTGCGAGTCACTGGCACCCGGCGTCTTCGAGGTCGACGACGCCGGAGACCTGGTCCTGCTGTCCGAGACGGTCTCCGACGACGACCTTGAAGGAGTCCGGCAGGCGATCGAGGGCTGCCCGACCGAGGCGCTGCGGCTCGAACCATGAGCGCGCGGCGATTCGTCGTCGTCGGAGCGTCCCTCGCCGGCCTGCGCGCGGTCGAGGCGGCACGCAAGAGCGGCTTCGACGGTCCGATCACCCTGATCGGAGCCGAACCCCACCTGCCCTACGACCGGCCGCCGCTGTCCAAGGCGGTCCTGGACGGCACCGACCTGCCCGCCTTCCGCGGCGAGGAGGTGCTCCGCGACGAGCTGGGCGCCGAACTCGTGCTCGGCACCGCCGCGACCGCGCTGGACACCGCGGCCCGGACCGTACGGGCCGGGAAGCGGGAGTTCGGCTACGACGCCCTGGTGATCGCGACCGGGGCGGGAGCCCGCACCCTGCCGGGGACCGAGGGGCTGCGCGGAGTGCACACCCTGCGCACTCGTGACGACGCGCAGGCCGTACGGCGGGCATTGGACGCCGGTGCGCGCACGGTCGTGGTCGGAGCCGGCTTCATCGGCTCCGAAGTCGCGTCCGCCGCCCGTAAACGCGGCCTTGACGTGACGATCGTCGAAGCGCTGCCCACGCCGCTCGTGCGTGCCGTGGGCCAGACCATGGGCGCGGCGTGCGCGGCCCTGCACGCGCGGGCCGGTACGGACCTGCGGTGCGGCGTCGGCGTGGCGGCGGTGGAGGGCGAAGGAACGGTCGAGCGGGTCAGGCTCACCGACGGGACCATGCTGGCGGCCGACCTCGTGGTGGCCGGCATCGGGGCGGTGCCCGCCACCGGCTGGCTGGCCGGTTCCGGGCTGCCCCTCGACGACGGCGTCGTCTGCGACGAGACCCTGTTCACCGGAGCTCCCGGGGTGTACGCCGCCGGGGACGTCGCCCGCTGGCACAACCCGATGTTCGGCCGTCACATGAGGCTGGAGCACTGGACCAGCGCGGCCGAGCAGGGAGCCGTGGCGGCGCGCAACGCGCTGGACCCGGAGGCGGCCAAGCCCTACTCCACCGTTCCGTACTTCTGGTCGGACTGGTACGGCTCCCGCATCCAGTTCGTCGGTGTTCCCGCGACCGACGAGGTCCGCGTGGTCGACGGCCAACCCGGCGGTGACCACTTCGTCGCCCTCTATCGCGAAGGCGACCGCCTGGCCGGAGCGCTCACCCTGAACGGCCAGACCCAGATCATGAAATACCGCGGGCTCATCATGCGCGGCGCCACCTGGACGGAGGGCCTGGAGTTCACCGGCCGTCGCAGGGCCGCGGCCATGGAGCGTGTGAGGGCCCGGCCGTGATCGGCGTGCGGTGCTGTGGGGTCACGGGGTCCGGTGGGTGCGCTTCCGCGGTGGGGGTGATCCGGTTTCCTCGTCGGGTTCGGTCAGGTGTGATCTGGCGCTGAGGCCGTGGCGGATGAGTGACTGGGCGTTGCGGACGACGGCGTCGAAGGTGTCGCGTTTGGGGTTCCACCATTCGGCGGCCCAGTTGAGGGCGC
>NZ_BSSE01000050.1 GCF_030268965.1 Microtetraspora sp. NBRC 16547
GAGCTCAACACCGGCCTTGGTCTCAAGCACTTTGAGGGGCGGAGCTTCTTCGGCTGGCACCGCCACGTCACCCTGGCCGCGGTAGCGCAGGCATTCTGTACCGAACTGCGGCTAGACCCAAAAGCCCCTGCGCCGGCCTGACCTTGTATGAGGTTCTCGGCGAACTCCAGGCTTTACTCGCCACCTGGACCGGCGTTTGCCACGTATGCCACCAAATGTACACACCCCATAACACTTCGTAACATAACAAAGTACTACTAGTGCAGCGCCGCAAAGATCCCTGAGGGGTTCAAGTGATCACACTACGTGATCACTTGAATCTGCGAGATGGACGCGGCAGGCGCACTCCAGCGCCTCGCTCGGCGTACCGATACGGCTCCCGCTCGGCAGAAACGAGTCCTCGTAGTCGTCACTGCCGGCTCGGTAGATCGCGAATGCCCAGGCGTCGGCATCGCCGAGATATTCGATCCGGGCCAGCGGGAAGCCCTCGTCGCCTTCGTCATCGTCATAATGGCCGGTCAGGTAGCCGAAGGAACCGCGCCAGCGGACCGTCACCTCGCCCAGTTGCGGCCAGTGCTTGAAGGCGTGCGAATCGACGTCCTCTTCAACGAGAGCTTTGACCTGCTTAGACGGTACCGGCATGGTGTCGATTGTGGCTGATACCGGCGTGTTGGTCCCGCTGTGACACCCTGTCCGGGCACTCTCGGGTGATCATTAATCCGATCGCCGCAGGGACGGAGTTCATGGCCAGACCGGTCAGCCACGTGGTCATCAAGGTCGGCCACCGCCGCAGGAAACGCCTCAACAAGATCATCAATAGGCCTTCCAGTCCGCAGATGCTGGTCTTGCGCGCCCGGATCATCGTGCTGATCGCCGACGAGCACCTGCCGGTGGCCGCGGTCGCCGAACGCTTGTCCACGACCGAGACGACCGTCCGTAAATGGCGCGACCGGTTCGCCGCCGGCGGCATCAAGGGCCTGGTCGACCTGCCCCGGCCGGGTCGCCCCGAACTCTACGGCCCCGAGGTGCGGTTGCGGGTGATCGCCTGCGCGACCAGCACCCCGCCCGAGGGCCAGGCGGCCTGGTCCCACACGACGATCGCGGCGCACGTGGCCGACACCGGAATCTCCGTCTCCCAGGTCGGGCGGATCCTGGCCGAGGCCGACCTGCGCCCGCACAAGGTCCGAGGCTGGCTCAACCGGCTCGATGACGAGCAGTTTTGGCAACTGGCCGGCGCCATCTGCGATCTGTACCTCAACCCGCCCGAGGGTGCAGTGCTCCTCAGCGTGGACGAGAAGACCGGTATTCAGGCTAAATCCCGCAAACACCCGGAGATCTCCGCCCGCCCCGGCCAGGCCGCCCGGCGGGAGTTCGAATACATCCGCCACGGCACGGTCTCCATCCTCGCCGCGATGGACGTCCGCTCCGGGCAGGTCCTGGCCGAGCGGATCGACCGCAACACTTCTGCGGCGTTCATCGCCTTCCTCATCATGCTCGATCAGATGATCGATCCGAACCTGGACATCCATCTCGTCCTGGACAACGGGGCCAGCCACACCTCCAAGGCCACCCGCGCATGGCTGGCCGCCCACCCTCGGTTCATGGTCTCCTACACGCCCAAGCACGCCAGTTGGCTCAACATCATCGAGATGTGGTTCTCGGTGCTGACCCGCCGCCTGCTGCGCCGTGGTGAGTTCACCTCCCGGGAGGACCTGATGCAGCAGATCGACACGTTCACCATCCGGCACAACGCCAGCGCCGAGCCGTACCGGTGGCGCTATGACGCCCGCGCCGACCACGTCCGCTACCTCACCCGACGTGATCAGGAACAGGCCCACGCCGCATTCATGAAGAGAACAGCATGATGATCACATACCGTAACCACTCGAACCCCTTAAGGATCTTTGCGGCGCTGCACTAGTTCGGGGAAGGGCTGGGGTCCGGAGAGGCCGAGGGCGACGCGCTGGGCGACGCGCTCGGGCTGGGCGACGCGCAGGCGTGCCTGGTCAGGTAGAGCGTGAGGGTGGCACCCTCGGGGGCCCGCTCCCCGGCCTTCGGATCCTGGGCGGTGACCTTCGCGCACTCCCCCGTTCCTCCGGCGTACTTCCCTCTGGCCTTGAACCCGAGAGCGCTGACCTTCGCGATCGCGTTCTCCTCGGTGTGGCCGATGACCGACGGCACCTTCTTCATGGGCACGTCGTCCTTGGTCGGGCTGGGAGATGCGCTCGGCGACACCGTCGCCGACGCCGACGGGGACGGCGAGGAGCTCGGCGTCCTGGTGGGGGCCGGGGCCTGCGTCGGCACGACCGTCGGCGTCGGACCCCTCTGGAACTTCCTCTTAGTCGCCGATGGGATGGGCGACGGCAGCGGCGTGGTCACGTCCGCAGGCGCGGTCGGGAGAGTACCCACCTGGTTGTCGTCGCCGGACGCGGCCAGGGCGTTGATGCCAAGGGCGGCGAGCCCGGCGAAGACGGCGATCCCGGCCGCCGCGGCGGCGATCGGGGCCTTGCGGCTCTTCCTCCGGCGCGACCCTCTCGGCCCGGGCGAGGTGGCCGCGGTCGCCGTCCCCGGGACCGCCGGCCTGTCCTCCCACTCCTCCACGGCGCCGGAGTACGCCCGGTCCGCCTGCATCGGATGGTCCGGCGACGCGTACCCGCCCGTGGCGAGACCGTATCCACCGGTAGCGGGGCCGTATCCGCCCGTGGCGGGCGAGTATCCGCCGGCGGCCGGGCCGTCGAGGTCGAGCCCGGCGAGAGCCGTACCGGGGTCGGCGGGCTGCTGGTATTGCGGATGGGCGGGTGGCCGCGCGGAGGGGAGCACCGACCGGCGGGCCGCCTCGCTCATCGTGGCGGCGTCCGGCCAGCGCCGGGCGGGGTCTTTGAGCAGCGCCCGCTCCACCACCATGCGCACGGCCGGCGGCACGTCCGGCGGCAGCGGCGGCGGCTCCTCGCGGATGTGCTTGAGCGCGATGGCCACCGGGGACTCGCCGTCGAAGGGTCGCCGTCCCGCGAGGCACTCGTACGCCACCACGCCGAGGGCGTAGACGTCCACGGCGGGCGTGACGGGCGCGCCCTCGGCCTGCTCGGGCGCGCAGTACGCGGCGGTGCCGAGGACCATCCCCGCGTCAGTGAGGCGGCTCGCCGAGTCGGCCCGGGCGACGCCGAAGTCCGTGAGCACGAGCGTGCCGTCCGGACGGACGAGGAGGTTGCCCGGCTTGACGTCCCGGTGGACGATGCCGCGCTCGTGCACGGCCTGCAGGGCGGCGGCGGCCTGGGCGATGAGCTCCATCGCCGGCTCGGGGCCGATCCGGCCGATGCGAGTCAGCAGCCGGTCGAGCGGCTCGCCGTCCACGAACTTCATCACGAGGTACGCGGTCGGCCCGTCTCCCGGGACGTCCGCCACGCCGTAGTCGTAGACATCGACGACGCCGGGGTGGTTGACGGTCGCCATCGCGCGGGCCTCGCCCTGGAAGCGGACGGCGAAGCCGGGGTCGTCGAGCCTGCCGGGGAGCAGCACCTTGACGGCGACGGTGCGGGCGAGAACCATGTCCTCACCACGCCATACCTCGCCCATGCCACCGGCGCCGATCCGGGCGTCCAAGCGGTAGCGCCCCGCCAGCGTCATCCCCTGGGCCACCATGTGCCCACTACCCCCTCATGTTCCCCGGAATTGTCCAACTAAGCAGATTCGCGTCTCGGGGAGGTCACGCCGAGATCACGAAAGCCTGCACGTCGGACAAGAGCCTACGCATGGGTGATCCCATGCTCAGCACAACGGGCGGACCACCCGTGCGGGTTCACCTGTACCACCATGCGCCTGCGGCACTGCGAGCAGTAGCGCGGCGGCTCCATCGTACGGGCGGCGACGCAGACCGAGTGATCACTTTCACCGTACGGCCCACCACAGTGGTCGCAGAACACGTTCGCTGCCTCCGAGCACAGGACTACTAGGCTGGAATGCATGACGCTAGCTCCTGGCCTGCGTGCCAACGTCCTCATCATGGTGGAACGCGAGGACACCGCGATCAGGGTGGGCAGTGGAGACGTGCCCGTCCTGGGCACGCCACGGCTGCTCTCGTTCGCCGAGGGGGCCACCGTCAAGGCGGTGCAGCGATATCTGGAGCCGGGCCAGACCTCGGTGGGGACGCGGATCGAGCTGGAGCACCGCGCGCCCAGCCCCGTCGGCATGCACGTCGAGATCTCCGCCGAGCTGACCGATGTGGACGGCAGGCGGCTCCTGTTCGCCATCACCGCCGTCGACAAGACCGGAAAGCTGGTCGCCGCCGGAAGGATCGAGCGGGTCGTCGTCGACCGGGAACGGTTTCTCGCGTCGCTCTGACCCGCGGGCCTACTCGATGACCGCGATCAGGTCGCCCTCCTGGACGACGTCACCCTCGGCGACCTTGAGCTGCGCCACGATGCCCGCGTCCTCGGCGATGACCGGGATCTCCATCTTCATCGACTCCAGGATGACGAGCGTGTCGCCCTCATCCACGGTGTCACCCTCACCGACGACGATCTTCCAGACGTTCGCCACCATCTCGGCGCGTACTTCCGCCACCACGACTCCTCTTCAATCGACGATCCACTCACCGATCCGGCGAACCCGCCGGGACCGGCTTCCAATTCGATCAGACCGACGTCACGACCGCATGCGCGACACCAGTCCGGTGTCATAGTCCCCGCTCGCGAACTCCGGGTGATCCAGCAGCTCCGCGCAGAAGGGCAGGTTGTTCTTCGGCCCCTCGACGCGGAACGCCGCGACGGCCGTACGGGCGCGCTCCAGCGCCTCGGCGCGGGTGGCACCGTGGACGCAGAGCTTGGCCATCAGCGGATCGTAGAACGGCGTGACGGCATTTTCCGCGGCATATCCGGAATCGACACGTACGCCGTCGCCGGACGGCTCCTCCCACACGGTGATCTTCCCAGGTCCGGGGAAGAACCGCTTGGGATCCTCGGCGTACACCCGGAACTCGATCGCGTGCCCACGCGACACGGCCTCGACGGGGTAGACCTCGCCGGCCGCGATGCGGATCTGGTGCTCCACCAGATCCATCCCGGTCACCAGCTCGGTGACGGGATGCTCGACCTGGAGCCGGGTGTTCATCTCCAGGAACACGAAGTCCTGCTTGTCCGCGTCGACCAGGCACTCGACGGTGCCCGCGCCGCGGTAACCGACCGCCTCTCCCGCGCGCACGGCCGCCGCAAGCATGCGCTCGCGCAGCTCGGCGGTGATGCCGGGAGACGGGCTCTCCTCGACGACCTTCTGGTGCCGCCGCTGGACCGAGCAGTCCCGCTCGCCCAGCGCGACGACCGTGCCGTCGGCCAGGCCGAGGATCTGCACCTCGACATGGCGGGCCCGCTCGATGTAGCGCTCCAGCAGGATCGCCGCATCGCCCCCGAACCGCGCGGCCGCCCTGGACGCCTGCTCGAACGCCTTGGCCAGGGACTCCTCGTCGTAGGCGACACCCATACCGATGCCGCCGCCGCCCCCCGCGGTCTTCACCATCACGGGGTAGCCGATCTCTCCGGCCGCGCGTACGGCGTCGGCCAGGTCGGTCACCGGCTCGCGGGTGCCCGCGGCGACGGGGACGCCCGCCTTCTCCATCAGGTTCCTGGCGTTGATCTTGTCGCCCATCTGGACGATCGCCTCGGGAGCCGGACCGATCCAGACCAGGCCCGCGTCGATGACGGCACGGGCGAAGTCGGCGTTCTCGGAGAAGAAGCCGTATCCCGGATGCACCGCCGCGGCGCCGGACTTGCGCGCGGCGTCGAGCACCTTCTCCACGTCCAGATAGCTCTGCGCGGGACTCGCCGGGCCGAGCAGGACAGCCTCGTCCGCCTCACGGACGAACGGAAGGTCCGCGTCGGCCTCCGAATAGACCGCGATCGCCCGCAGCCCCATCCGCCTGACCGTGCGGATGATCCGCCTGGCGATTTCTCCGCGGTTGGCGACAAGAACTGACTCGAGCACGCAGCCAACCCTACGGGGGTCCCTCACTGGTCCCCTGCGCTTGATTCCAACTGATCGCGACCTGCGAATCTGTAGGGTCGGCACAAACACAGCCGCCATCGCACCGGATCCACGGCGAGCCGGTGCGACCTCTGCTACAAGCGGTTTACCATCGCGACCCGGCCCACCACCCGGGCCATCGCCTCGACCACGGCGGGGTCGTACTCCGTCCCGACGCCGATCCTCAGCCGCTCCAGCGCCGCGGCGGCCCGGTCCCTGTCCGCCGATCCCCCCACCAGGTCGTCGTACGCGTTGGCCGCCTTGATGACCCGGCTGGCCATCGGCGGCGCGTGGTCGACGGTGTCGCACTGGCGGCGGACGATCTCGGCGACGCCGTGCAGCACGCCGGTCTTCATGATCACCTCCGCGCCCAGCTCGGCGATCCGCTTCGCCTGCGCCGGATCGGTGAGCACCGTGGCGCCGCCCGGGATCGGGTCGCTCAGGGAGAGCTGCCCGATGTCGTGCATGAGGGCGGCGTACTCCAGCTCCAGCAACTGGGGCTCCGACATGTCGAGCTCCCTGCCGACGGCGACCGACAGCGTGCTGACCCGGCGGGAATGGCCAGGCTCGACGTATCCCCCGACCTCGGTCACCCGGCTCAGCGCCCGGACCGTCTGCAGGTAGGTCGCCCGGATGCCGGCGTACTTGCGGAACGCCACCTGGGTGACGAGCAGCGGCGCGGCGAACACCAGCAGCGCCGTCATGTTCATGCTGTGCGCGGCGAGCGCGAGCAGCGTCCCCGACGCGGCCACCGCCGCGCCCAGCGGCGCGGCCATCCGCAGCTCGTCGCGTACGGCGACGCCGAAGGCGGTCCTGACCTGCTCGGCCCGGAGCATCGCCGCGATCACGACGTCGGCCGTCAGCATCAGCACGACGAGGGCCGCCATCACGCCGAGCGCCGGCCACCAGTTGCCGTCGACGGCGATCGAATCGAGAAGCTCGGTCAGCGGCCGGTAAGCGAAGGCGAGCAGCGAGCCGGCGAGCAGCCTCCTCGCGATCGCGTCGAACCGCGGCGGGCGGCCCACGGCGAGATGCGGCAACACGCCCGCGATCATCCCCACCGACATGACGGCGACGACCTGGAGCGCGGACTGGCGGGCGGGCTGGCCGCCCACGTCGAGCAGGAGCGCGTATCCGATCGCCGCGGCGGTGGAGATGGGCGCCACCTCACGGTTGCCTGGCATCGTCAGCCTGGCCAGCTCCCCGACCGTGATCAGCGCGCCGAAGCCGATCGCGACCTGCGAGTCGACCAGCCCGCTCGCCGCCGTATGGGAGATCCCCGCCACCGTGAGCATCCCGGCGGCGCAGATGAGCAGTAACTGGCCCGAGTCGAGCCCGCGGGTCGCCCTGGCGGCGGTCATGAGTCCTCGCCCTCAGCGTTCCGAGATGACCTGGATGGGCATGGTCGGATCGTCGTGATCCTTCGCAGCGGTCACCACGGCGCCGGGCGGCGCGGGCACCGCGCGCGGCGGCTCCCAGCCGTGATGGTCGAGGGCCTTGATGAACGTGCTCACCATGACGGGATCGAACTGGGTGCCCGCGCCCCTGCGCAGCTCGGCCACCGCCTCCTCTATCGACTTCGCCTTGCGGTACGCCCGGTCGGACGTCATCGAGTCGAACGCGTCGGCCACCGCGATGATCCGGGCGAACTCCGGGATCTCGTCCCCCGCCAGCCCCATGGGGTATCCCTTGCCGTCCTGGCGCTCGTGGTGGTGCATGATCCCGGCGAACGCCTCGTCGAGGAAGTCGATGCCGCGTACGATCTCCAGGCCGCGCATCGGGTGCAGCTGGATCGCGGCGAACTCCTCCTCGGTCAGCTTGCCGTCCTTCTGCAGGACCTTCGTGGGCACGCCCAGCTTGCCGACGTCGTGCAGCATCCCGGCGTACCGGATCGCGCGCAGCCGCTCGGTGCCCATGCCGATCTCCTCGGCGATTATGGAGGACGCCCGGGACACACGCGTGCAGTGCCCTCGGGTGTAGTAGTCCTTGGTCTCCACCGCCTGGCAAAGCGCGGCGATCGTCGCGTCATAGGAGCGCTGCTGGGCGTAGTAGTGCCCGAAGGCCCAGCGCGCCACGAACAGCGGGATCAGCACCAGCACCGCCGAGATCGACTGCACCGTCGCCCACAGCCCGGCGATCAGCAGCCCGAAGGTCGCGTAGCCGAGGTAGGACCCCAGGATCTGGACGGTGCCGCGGAGCGGCACCTGGTCCTTTCCCACGCCCTCGGCCAGCAGGAGGATGACCGCGGTCAACCCGAAGTTGATCAGGACGAAGGCCGCCGTCGCGGCGCCGTACGGCACGATCACACCGGGGAAGTCGTCCTCGCGGGGCAGGCCCACGGTTCCCCCGGCATGCTGGAACGCCACACCCGCGGCGTATCCGCAGATCACGAACTGGGCACCGTTGAAGAGCCGCTTCACCACCGGCAGGCCGGGCCGCACGCTGACCACCGCCATGAGCCCGACCAGCGCGGCCCCCTCGGGACCGACCAGCACCACGGCGGCCAGCGCGGCGGAGAAGCTCACCGAGATCGCCGCCTGCGGCACGTTGAGCACCGTCGGCACGGACTCGCACACCAGGAAGAGCAACGCCAGCACGATGAGCGTCGGAAGCTCGGCCTGGTCGAACCACCCCGGAGAGACGGCGCTGTCGACGACCAGTGCGGCGGCGGCTCCGATCAGTACGACGAAGTAGACCTTTGCCCGCCACGGCATTTCCCGCATGCGGCCACCTCGCGTGCTCAGGTCCAGGAGATCCCGGAGGTCGCGCCGGCCTCGGCCACGAACACCACCGCGGGGGCGAGGAATAACAACGCCGCCAGCATCTTTGTGGCCATTCTGTTGAACATCGCTGCCTCCACATCGAATTCGCCCACAGGCTACAGAAGCCAAGGTGCCCGGTCAGATAGCTCGGCGAACCGCAGCCAAACCGTAATCAACCAATCACGCTGTGCTGCTTCGCCCCAGTTCGTCCGGTGGTTCGGCGCGTCCGCGAGCGGCGGTTTTTACGTGACCGTCCGTCAACTCTCCGTCACGCGAGAACCGCTTCCGCTCGCGGCTCATCACCCACAACCGCCCGGAAGTCGGTAACCTGCCCGGCGCTTCGCCCCGCCAAACCCAGCAGCCCCAGGGACAACGGCAGGGGGCACGGGCAACGCGGCCTATGCCTGTCCGCCAGACGGGAGCAAGAGCTGCAAGCTCTGGCCCTTCAGGGTCGAGTCGTCGACAAGCGGGAGAGCGCCCAGGCGACGGTGGCCTTGAGGCCGGTGGCGAGATCGGTCCGGGGCCGCCAGCCGAGGCCCTCGCGAGCCGGCTCGGGATCGACGGCCATGGCGGGCAGGTCCCCGAGACGGGCCGGGGCGAGACCGGGCTTGTCAGGAGCGCCGGCCGCGGCGGCGACGAGCGTGTGCAGCTCCCGGTCGGTCGTCTGCACGCCCGTGCCGAGGTTGAACCTGCGCCCGTTCCCTTCGGTGCCGCAGGCGCGGGCGAAACCGTCCACGACGTCCTCGACGAAAATGTAGTCCCGCGTCTGCGAGCCGTCGCCGTACAGGATCGTGGGCCGGCCCGCCAGCAGGGCGTCGGTGAAGATCGCGACCACCCCCGCCTCGCCCTCCGGGGACTGGCGCGGGCCGAAGACGTTGGACAGCACGAGCGTGGTGTATTCCAGCCCGTGGAGCGCTCTGTAGGCCGACAGGTACACCTCGCCGCTCAGCTTCGAGGCGGCGTACGGCGAGCGCGGGTCGGTGGGGGCGTCGCCGGGCACGGGGATGACGGCGGGCCTGCCGTACACCGCGACGGAGGACGCGAAGACGACCTTGCGCGCTCCCGCGCGGCAGGCGGCCTCCAGGACGTTGAGGGTGCCCTCGACGTTCACCCGGGCGTCGTGCACCGGGTCGGCGACGCTCGTGCGGACGCTGATCTGGGCCGCCAGATGGCAGATCACCTCCGGGCGCCACGCCTCGGTGACATCGGCGAGCGCGGGATCCCGCACATCGATCGCGTGCAGGGCGGCCTCCGGGTTGCGGTTGCTCCCGGACGACATGTCGTCCACGATCGCGACCTCGTGCCCGTCGGCCAGCAGGCGGTCCACCAGGTTCGACCCGATGAATCCCGCTCCGCCGGTGACCAGTACGCGCATGCCCGCCCCTTCGTCAGGTGTACGGGGTGATCCTATTCGCCGAGCTCGGCACGCACCTGCGCGATACGCGCGAGAATCTTGGTGCGCAGGTCCTCGGGGACGGGGTCACAGCCGCAGTGCTTGGCGACGAGCTGCTTGACGACCTTCTCCAGGCCGTACTCCTCCAGGCAGGGGCCGCATTCTTCCAGGTGCTGGCGGATGTCGGCGCGCCTGGCGTCGTCCAGCTCGCCGTCGAGGTAGCTGTAGACCCGGTCCAGGACCTCGCCACAGTCCGTGTCGTGGTGGTCGCCGCAGCTCATCGCCCCTCCTCGTCCCGCACCAGGCCGCGAGCGCGCGCGTAGTCCTCGAGCTGCGTTCGCAGTTGTCTCCGGCCGCGATGCAACCGCGACATCACAGTCCCGATAGGGGTCCCCATGATGTCGGCGATCTCCTTGTACGGGAAACCTTCGACGTCGGCAAGGTACACCGCGATGCGGAAATCCTCGGGAAGCGCGGCGAGCGCGTCCTTCACGTCGCTGTCGGGGAGGTGCTCCAGCGCCTCGACCTCGGCCGACTTCAACCCCGTCGAGGTGTGCGACTCCGCGCGGGCGAGCTGCCAGTCCTCGATCTCCTCGGTGCCGGCCTGCTTGGGCTCTCGCTGCTTCTTGCGATAGCTGTTGATGAAGGTGTTGGTCAGGATGCGGTAGAGCCAGGCCTTGAGGTTCGTACCCTCCTGGAACTGGTGGAACGAGGCGAAGGCCTTTGCGAAGGTCTCCTGCAGGAGATCCTCCGCGTCCGCGGGGTTTCGGGTCATCCGGAGCGCGGCGGAGTACAGCTGGTCGAGATACGGCATGACGTCGCGCTCGAACCGCTCGCTGCGCTGCTCCAGAGTCTCCTCAGCTGTCCTGGAGACCGGACCCACCCCCTCTAGTACGCGGTACGTAGCCGAGAATACCGGCAGGGTAGCGGCGTCTTTCTCCTGGGCGTCGGGCACGAGCAACGCGTTCATGCCCAACTGCAACAGGGCGGGCGTAGAGTCTGTTCCCGGTACGTTTTCGCGGTACGAACACCTCTCTTTGGGGAAGGACCTACGTACCGGCTGGTAGCCCGGAAACCGAGTTTCCGCTATCTCATGCAGATCTCTGAGATAGCCATAGTCCAGGAGCCGCTCGTGCTGCCCATTCCGGCCAACGAACTCAATGGCTCGGGAGCCCTCGGGCCGTACTGGACCTTCTATCACGCGGTCGTCGCGGAACAGCTCCGGCAGTGGCTGCCCGAGCGTCCCTCCCTGCTGCTCGACCTGTCCGGCGGCCGCGGCCGCTGGACGGCTCAGGTGGCACGGGCGGGACACCGGGTCATCCAGGTCATGGACTTCCGGCGGCTCTCCGAGCCGTGGCTCCGCGACGCGTCCGACCGCGTTCAGAAGGTCCGTGCCGACGATCTCGACTTTCTCCCCGACGCGTGCGTGGACGCGGTGATCGCGGAGGAACGCGCCCTCTCGGTCGAGATCATGGCCGAATCGGTGATCCAGGACGTGGCCCGCGTGCTGAAGCCGGGCGGGAGGGCGCTGGTGTGCGTCGACTCGCTGGTCCTCGGCATGGCGATCCTCGCCGAGCAGAACTACTGGGCGCATCTGTGCCAGACGGGCGAGGTCATGCTCGTTCCCTGGCCCGACGGCAGCATCACCCGCTGCTTCACCAGCGTCCAGCTGCGCGAGCTGCTGACAGCCGCCGGGCTGGAGGTCGAGTGGGTGCGCCCACGCACGGTGCTGTCGCCGTCCACGGTCGACCACGTGCTCAGCACGGGTGGCCACTCGCTCGCCCGCCTGGTCCGCACGGAGCTGGCGACCCGGCCGGACGAGGAGGACACGGTCGGCATCCATCTCGTGGCGAGCGCCCGCAAGAAGGGCTGACCCCGCGTCTTCGACCGCCTTCCGCGTCTTCCGGCGGTCGTCCGCCGCGCGACCGCTTCGCGCGGCTCAGCGTCGGCGCTCGCGCTTCGACTGGCACTGCACGCAGCGGGCGGCCTCCGGGCGGACCTCCAGCCTGCCCTCCGGCACGAGGTCGCCGCAGTCGACGCACCTGCCGTACGCGCCGTCGTCCAGCCGCCGCAGCGCGGCCAGTACGGCGACGCGGTGCTCGTACGCGACGTCGATCACCGCTTGGGCGCGGTCGGCGTCGTACGAGTCCGGCTCCTTCAGCACGCCGATGGAGCGGTCGAGCTCGTCGAGCAGGGATTCCAGGCGCATGCGCGCGGTCGCGGGGTCCACGGATCCGCACCTCCGGGAGCATGGGGCGATTCGAGGAGAAAGGAGCCCCCGGCCTCCCTTTTCTCACCGGATGCCCGCTTGGTGCGCCCTTTACACTCCGCGTTCAGAAGAGCACGACGTGGTCGCCGTCCTCCTTCAGCGGCTCTATGAGGTCGGGACCGTTGTTGCGGACGTTGTTGACCGCGGTCGAGACGGGGTACGCCGCCAGCCGTCCGGCGAGAGCCGGGACAAGCAGCCGGCCCGCGTCGCTCACGCGGGGGTCCAGCCACTCGGCCCACCTCTCCCGCTCGATCATCATCGGCATGCGCTCGTGGATGTGGCCGACCCCGTCCTCGGCGTCGGTCGTGATCACCGTGCAGGTGCACAGCCACTTGAGCGGATCGTCGTCGGCGCGCGAGGGGTCCTTCCAGAACTCGTACAGCCCCGCCATGGCCATGACGCCGCCGTCCTCGGGGTGGATGAAGTACGGCTGCTTCGCGGGCTTGGCCCCCTCGGGCGCCGCCATCCACTCGTAGAAGCCGTCGGCGGGAAGCAGGCAGCGGCGCGAGGCGAACGCCTTACGGAAGGCGGGCTTCTCCGCCACGGTCTCCATCCTGGCGTTGATCATCCTGGAGCCGATCGACGGATCCTTGGCCCAGCTCGGCACGAATCCCCACCGGATCACCCTGAGCTGGCGCACCGGCTGCTCCGCGCCCTCGGTCTTCGGCACGCGGCTCATGACCGCGTAGACCTTCTTGGTGGGCGCGACGTTGTAGTCGGGGCCCAGTTCCTCACCGGTGTCGAGCTCGACCTCGAACTCCTCCATGAGCTCGTGCCGCTTGCGCGTGGACGCGTACCTTCCGCACATACTCCCCACCCTGCCATCACCCAGGGCCCCGCGCGGCCCCCAACGGGGGCTGGACCTGCCGGTAGGCTTTCGTGCATGCCGACCCAGCCCCTGTGGCCCGCTCCCGTAGCGACCGGGCCGATCCACGCGACCGTTCGCCTGCCCGGGTCGAAGTCCGTGACGAACCGGGTGCTGCTCCTGGCCGCTCTCGCCGAGGCCCCCGGTTCCGTGCGGCTCGCGCTGCGCAGCAGGGACGCCGACCTCATGGTCGCGGCGCTGCGGTCTCTCGGCGCGGAGATGACCGCGTCGAACGAGAGCGTGTCGAGCGTCGACTGGGCGATCACGCCCGGTCCCATCAGGGGCGGCGCGTCGATCGACGTCGGTCTCGCCGGCACCGTGATGCGTTTCGTGCCGCCGGTGGCGGCGCTCGCGGACGGCGAGGTCTTCTTCGACGGCGACCCGCACGCGCGCAAGCGGCCGATGGGGCCGATCCTGGGCGCGCTGCGCGCCCTCGGCGCCACCGTGTCCGCCGACGCCCTGCCGTTCACCGTACGCGGCCCGATCACGGGCGGCGAGGTCGTGCTGGACGCCTCGATCTCGTCGCAGATGGTCTCCGGCCTGCTGCTGGCCGCGCCGCGGTTCGAGAAGGGCGTCACCGTACGGCACAGCGGGCCGCCGGTCCCCTCCATGCCGCACATCGCGATGACGGTGCACCTGCTCCGCCAGGCCGGTGTCGAGGTCGACGACTCCGAGCGGGACGTGTGGCGGGTCGAGCCCGGTCCCATCGCCGCGCGTGACGTCGTCGTGGAGCCCGACCTGTCGAACGCCGCTCCCTTCCTCGCCGCCGCGCTCATCACGGGCGGCGCGGTGACCGTGCCGGACTGGCCGGAGGAGACCACGCAGGGCGGCGACCAGCTCCGCCACCTGCTCACCGAGATGGGCGCGAGCGTGACCCGCACGCCGCACGGGCTGCGGGTGGCGGGCACCGGCCGGGTGCGGGGCATCGAGGCCGACCTGCACGAGGTCAGCGAGCTGACCCCCACGATCGCCGCGCTCGCGACCCTGGCGGACGGCCCGTCGCGGATCAGCGGCGTGGCGCACATCCGCGGGCACGAGACCGATCGGATCGCCGCCCTCGCCACCGAGATCAACCGGCTCGGCGGCGACGCCCGCGAGACCGACGACGGCCTGGAGATCCGGCCGGTGCCGCTGTCGGGCGGGATCTTCCACAGCTACGAGGACCACCGGATGGCCACGGCCGGCGCGGTGATCGGCCTGGCGGTGCCCGGGGTCGAGGTGGAGAACATCGCGACCACGTCCAAGACCCTCCCGGACTTCGCCGGCATGTGGGCGGACATGCTGGCCGGCACCTCCGGCACAACCCCCGACACCGCAGACACGACAAACGCGACGGACGCGACCGGCACACCGTGACGGGCGACGGCCGTTCCCGCGCCGGGCGCGCGGGAGCAGGAGAAGGACGGACAGGCTGAGAAAGCGGCACTACGACGAGGACGACGTCAGGATCCGGCCGGGCAAGGGCTCCCGGCCCAGGACCCGGATTCGCCCTGCCCACGAGAAGGCCGTGGAGGGCTTCGTCGTGGCCGTCGATCGCGGCCGCTACACCTGCCTGGTGGGATCCGACATCGTCGTCGCGATGAAGGCGCGCGAGCTGGGGCGCAAGGGCATCGTGGTCGGCGACCGCGTCGCCCTGGTGGGCGACGTGAGCGGCCGGCCGGACACCCTCGCCCGGGTCGTGCGGGTGGAGGAGCGGCGCTCGATGCTCCGCCGCAGCGCCGACGACACCGATGACGTCGAGCGTCCGGTCGTGGCCAACGCCGACCAGCTCGTCATCGTCACCGCGCTGGCCGACCCTCCCCCGCGGCCGCGGATGATCGACCGATTGCTGGTCGCGGCCTTCGACGCCGACATCGACCCGCTGCTCTGCCTCACCAAGGCGGACCTCGCGTCCGCCGACGAGTTGGTCGCGCTCTACGAGCCCCTCGGCGTGCCGTACATCGTGGTGAGCAAGGGCGGGCCGCTGGACGGGCTGCGCGGTCATCTGAAGGACCGGATCAGCGTGCTCGTCGGCCATTCGGGGGTCGGCAAGTCGACGCTCGTCAACGTGCTCGTCCCCACGGCCGACCGCGCGGTCTCCCACGTCAACGTGGTCACCGGCCGCGGCCGGCACACGTCGACGTCGGCGGTGGCGCTGGAGCTGCCCGAGGGCGGCTGGATCATCGACACGCCCGGGGTGCGCAGCTTCGGCCTGGCGCACGTGCACGTGGAGACCGTGCTCGCGTCCTTCCCCGATCTCAACGAGGCGACCGTCGAGTGCCCCAAGGGCTGCCCGCATCTCGGCGACGGGTGCGCCCTCGACCGGTTCGTGGTCGAGGGGCACGCCGACCCCGCCCGACTGGAATCCCTGCGTCGGCTGCTCATCAGCCGCGAGGGCGGCGACGAGTAGGTCACGCGGAGGTACGTGACACCTGGTCGGCGGGGAGCTCAGCGGTCGTGGGCACTCGACGATCGGAACGGCCGGTGGTCAGGCCGGTGGTCAGGCCGGTGGTCAGGTCGGTGGTCGGATCGGCCGGCTGCCAGGTCAGCGGTTGGGGCGCAGGGTCCAGGAGACCGTCATTTCGGCGACGACCACGTCTTCGGCGTTCCTGATGTCCACCGCGACCTCGAACTCAGGGCGCTTGCCCTCGTCCAACTGGGCCAGCACCTCGGCGCGATCGGCCCGCAGCGTCGCGGTGGCGGTCACCTCTCCCTTGGCCAGCTTGGAATAGCGGATCTCGGCCGAGGTGGCGAGAGGGACGGCCCGGGAGAGCTGGTCGCCGAAGGTCGAGAGCATGGCCGCCCCGGAGGCCGACTCCGCCAGCGAGAACAGGGCGCCCGCGTGCGGACCACCGACGTGATTGTGCAGGTCATCCCGGTCGGGCAGGCGGGCGGCGGCCGTTCCCGACCCGATCGAGTCGAAGGAGACCCCGAGCATCCGGGCGAAGGGCACGCTGTCGAGCATCAAGGCACCGATATCCATAGCGAAATGTTACTCGCTAGTACAATTTGCAGCGATACCTGATCTGATGTGATCGACCTTTGGCGCGATAGCGTTGGCCCCTGTGAGCGACTACAGCGACGATCTGCGTCTCGCACACGTGATGGCCGACGCCGCGGACGACATCACGATGCGCCGCTTCAGGGCGGTCGACCTGAAGGTCGACACCAAACCCGACCTCTCACCGGTCAGCGACGCGGACCGCGCGGTCGAGGAATCCATCCGCGGCGCGCTGCGCCGCGCCCGCCCCCGCGACGCCATCGTGGGCGAGGAGTTCGGCAAGACCGGTTACGGCATGCGCTCGTGGGTGATCGACCCCATCGACGGCACCAAGAACTACGTGCGCGGCGTCCCCGTCTGGGCCACCCTCATCGCGCTGATGGAGGAGGGCAAGGTCGTCGTCGGGGTCGTCTCCGCGCCGGCGCTGGGCCGCCGCTGGTGGGCCGCCAAGGGCGGCGGAGCGTGGACCGGCCGCAGCCTGACCAAGGCCACCCGCTGCGAGGTCTCCGGTGTGGGCCGCATCGCCGACGCCTCCCTGTCGTACTCCAGCCTGAGCGGCTGGGAGGAGCAGGGCCGGCTCGACAACATGCTCGACCTCATGCGCGGCGTGTGGCGCACCCGGGCCTACGGCGACTTCTGGTCACACATGCTGGTCGCCGAGGGCGCGGTCGACATCTCCGCCGAGCCCGAGCTGTCGCCCTGGGACATGGCCGCGCTCACCGTGATCGTGGAGGAGGCCGGCGGCACCTGCACCGCCGTGGACGGCACCGCCCCACTCGACGGCGGCAGCCTGGTCTGCAGCAACGGCCTGCTGCACAGTGAGGTGCTCAAGCAGCTGACCCGGGACTGATCCATCCCTCGGCGTCACCACGGTGTGTCGGCGCGGGTCGGCGCGGGTCGGCGTTGCGGCGGCTCCCCGCCGCCCGGGCCGGGCGTCACAGTGCGAGGGTCTGCGACACGGCCGACATGAGGCTGCCGCGGTACGCCTCGCCGTACAGACAGACATGGACGAGCAGCGGGTGCAGTTGGTGCAGCGGCACCCGCTCGCGCCGGCCGTCGGCGAGCGGCGCCGCCTCGCGGTAGGCCGCGAGGATCGTGTTCAGATGCGGGGCGCCGAAGAGGGCCAGCATGGCGAGGTCCGTCTCCCGATGCCCGCCGTGCGCGGCCGGATCGATGAGGACGGCCCGCTCCGCGGTCCAGAGCACGTTGCCGCTCCAGAGGTCACCGTGGATCCGGCTCGGCGGCTCGGCCGGTCCGGAGACCTGCGGGATGAGCGCGCACGCCTCCTCGATCAGCTGCACGTCACCGGCCCGCAGCGCCCCGCCGTCCCGCGCGAGCCGTACGAACGGGAGGACGCGGCGCTCGACGTAGAAGGACGGCCAGTCCGGCGCGGGCGTGTTGTCCATGGGCAGCTCGGCGATGTGTCCCGGCCACGGCGCGCCGAAGTCCGGCGCGCCGGCTCCGTGCAGCGCCGCCAGCTCGCGCCCGAAGCGCTCGGCCGCGCCCGCGGTCGCGTTCGCGGGCTCGATCCATTCCAGGACCAGCATGTCGTCGTCGGCCCGGATCACCTCGGGCACGGCCACCGCCCCGGGCTCGGCCAGCCAGCGCAGCCCGGCCGCCTCCGAGGTGAAGTCAGCGCCGCGCTTGACGAAGACCCTGCGGCCGTCGAGCTCGCCCTCGTGCAGCGTCCACGCGTGGCTGGAGCCCAGGTCTCTAGTGATCCGCAAGGTACCTCGCCAGCCCTTCGGAGGCGGCCTCGACCATCGCGAGAACGTCGACGAAACCCGAGCGGCCCCCGTAGTAGGGATCGGGCACCTCGGCTTCCGGCGGTGACGACGGATCGAAGGAGCGGAACAGCCGCACATCCGCCTCCGGCGGGGCGAGCCGCCGTACGGCACGCAGGTTCTCGGCGTCCATGACCAGGACGAGGTCGCGCTCGGCGAACCAGGCGGGGTCGAACTGCCGCGCGCGGTGGGTCGAACCGTCGTACCCGCCGTCGGCCAGCGTCGCCAGTGCCCGCTCGTCCATGGGCTCCCCGACATGCCAGCCCCCGGTGCCCGCGCTGTCGACCTCGATGTCGAGACCGTGCTCCTTCAGCGTGCGACGGAGCACGAACTCCGCCATCGGCGAGCGGCAGATGTTGCCCATGCAGACCAGGCAGATGCGCTTCATGTGCTCATGGTCCCAGCTCATCGCGTCCCCGCGGGAACCGGCACAAGAGCGACTGTGGTCGTTCACTGCCCGTTCACCTTTAACAGGGGATTAAGTCACCTTGACTCTCTACTGTCCTACCTGTTGAAAGACCAAATGGGAGGACACAACCGTGAAGTATGCAGGCCGGCTCGCCGCGGCCGCCATCGCCGGCGTGCTTTCGCTCGCTGCGTGCGGCACCGATAACAACACCGACGCTGGCAGCGGCGCCACCTCCGGCAGCTCCCCCGCCGCAGCTGGCGAGCTGTCCGGAACCATCAACGCGGCCGGCTCCTCGGCCCAGGCGAACGCGATCGAGGAGTGGAAGAAGGCGTTCCAGTCCGCGAACTCCGGTGTGAGCATCAACTACCAGCCCAGCGGCTCGGGTGCGGGTATCCAGTCGTTCATCCAGGGCACCGTGGCCTTCGCGGGCTCCGACTCGGCGTTGAAGGACGACAAGGGCGAGCCCGAGCAGGCCGACGCCCGTTGCAAGACCGGCAAGGCGATCAACCTTCCGATGGTCATCGGCCCGGTCGCTGTCGTTTACAACCTTCCGGGCGTCGACGGGCTGCAGCTCTCGCCCAAGACGATCGGCGGCATCTTCAACAGCACGATCACCAAGTGGGACGACCCGGCCATCAAGGCTGACAACCCGGACGCCAAGCTTCCCTCGACCGCGATCCAGGCGTTCCACCGCTCGGACGAGTCGGGCACCAGCGACAACTTCACCAAGTTCCTCAAGTCGACCGCTGACTGGCCGTACGAGCCCGCGAAGGCGTGGCCGGCCGAGGCCAAGGGTCAGGGCTCCAAGGGCAGCGACGGCATCGCCTCCTCGGTGAAGACCACCGAGGGCGCGATCAGCTACGTCGAGCTGTCGTACGCGGAGAACTCCCAGCTGCAGAAGGCCAAGGTCGCCAACGGCTCCGGCGAGTTCGTCGAACTCACCCCGGAGAGCGCGGGCAAGACCGTCGAGGCCGCCGAAGTCACCGGCACCGGCAACGACCTGAAGCTGTCGATCGACTACGCCACCAAGGCCGCGGGCGCCTACCCGATCGTCCTGGTGACGTACGAGATCACCTGCGAGCAGGGCCTGCCCGCCGAGGAGGCCAAGCTCGTCAAGTCCTTCCTGAACTACACCGCCAGCGACGAGGGCCAGCAGGCGATCACCGGCCTCGGCTACGCGCCGCTGCCGTCCACCCTGCTGGGCAAGGTCCGCACCGCCGTCGAGGCGATCTCTTAACCCATATGGTCACGACACCACGTACACGTGAAGGCGGACCGGCCATGCGCCGGTCCGCCTTCCGGCGCAGCCGCGGCGACGTCCCGTTCCGCTTCGCCTCGACCGGTGCGGGCATCGTCCTTCTGGGGATCATGGCGGCGATCGGGGTCTTCCTCATCGTCAGGGCGGTCCCCGCCCTCCAGGCCAACACCTCGCACTTCCTGACCGAGAAGACCTGGAACCCCAACGCGGTGGAGCCGGTGTTCGGCATCGGCGCGCTCGCGTTCGGAACCGTACTGAGCTCCTTCCTGGCGCTGGTCATCGCCATGCCGGTCGCCATCGGCGTGGCGCTGTTCATCTCCCACTACGCGCCGCGCCGCCTGGCCGCCATCCTCGGTTACGTCATCGACCTGCTGGCCGCGGTTCCCAGCGTCGTCTACGGCCTGTGGGGCGTCGTCTTCCTGGTGCCGTTCATGCGCGGGCCGTCGGAGTTCCTCAACACGTACTTCGGCTGGATCCCGCTGTTCGGCGGCGACCAGGTGGTCGGCAAGTCCATGCTGACCGCATCGATCGTGCTGGCGATCATGATCCTGCCGATCATCGCCGCGATCTCGCGCGAGGTGTTCCTCCAGGCGCCGAAGATGCAGGAGGAGGCCGCGCTCGCCCTCGGGGCCACCCGCTGGGAGATGATCAGGATGGCGGTGCTCCCGTTCGGCCGCCCCGGCGTGATCAGCGCCGCGATGCTCGGCCTCGGACGGGCCATGGGCGAGACGATCGCCGTCGCGCTCATCCTCCCCGCGACCTTCGGGATCTCGTTCCAGATCCTCGGCCCGAACGGCAACAGCATCGCCGCCAACATCGCCAACGGCTTCGGCGAGGCGACCGACACCGGCCGCGGCGCGCTCATCGCGTCCGGCCTCGTCCTCTTTCTGATCACGCTGGTGGTGAACATGGGCGCCCGCCTCGTCATCGCCCGCCGGAAGGAATTCACGAGGGCATGACCACTGTGCAAACGGGCATCCAGCCCATCTCGACCAGCCGCCGGGTGAAGGACCGCATCGTTCACGTGCTGGTCTACCTCGCCTTCGCCATCGCGGTCATCCCACTGGTGTCGGTGCTGTGGCTCGTCATCAAGAACGGCATGCACCGCTTCGACCTTGAGTTCCTCACCCACTCGATGCGCAACATCGGAGCCAGGGACGCCGGAGGCGGCGCGTACCACGCGATCATCGGAACCCTGGAACAGGTCAGCCTGGCCTCGCTCATCGCGGTGCCGATCGGCCTACTCACTGCCGTCTACCTGGTGGAGTACGGCAGCGGCGGCCGGCTCGCCCGGTCGATCAGCTTCTTCGTGGACGTCATGACCGGCGTCCCATCAGTCGTTTCCGGCCTCTTCGTGCTGGCGTTCTGGATCCTCGCCCTCGGCATGCCGTTCTCCGGCTTCGCCGGCGCCATGGCACTGTCGATCCTGATGATGCCCGTGGTCGTCAGGTCGGCCGAGGAGATGCTCCGCCTCGTGCCGAACGACCTCCGCGAGGCCTCGTACGCGCTGGGCGTGCCGAAGTGGCGCACCATCGTCAAGGTCGTGCTGCCCACCGCGTTCACCGGCATCGTGACCGGCGTGATGCTCGCCGTCGCCCGCGTCGCCGGCGAGACGGCCCCGCTGCTGCTCACCGTCTTCTTCACCGACTCCATCAACAACGACCCGTTCAACGGGCCGCAGATGGGCCTTCCCCTGTACGTCTTCGACCAGGCGGGACGGCCGACCGACACCGCGATCGACCGCGCGTGGACCGGAGCGCTCACCCTCATCCTGATCGTCATGCTGCTCAACCTGGTGGCGCGCCTCATCGCGTGGTGGCGCTCGCCCGCGAAGAGAGGGTCTTAGGACATGGCCAAGCAGATCGAGGTCGCCGGACTCGACGCCTACTACGGAGCACACAAGGCCATCGAGGGCATCACGATGACCATCGAGCCGCGCGCGGTGACGGCGTTCATCGGGCCCTCCGGGTGCGGCAAGTCCACCTTCCTGCGGACGCTCAACCGCATGCACGAGGTCATCCCCGGCGCCCGCGTCGAGGGCAAGGTCCGCCTGGAGGACCAGGACCTCTACGGCCCCGGCGTCGACCCGGTGTCCGTCCGCCGGACCATCGGCATGGTGTTCCAGCGGCCCAACCCGTTCCCGACGATGTCGATCTACGACAACGTCGCCGCGGGCCTCCGGCTCAACGGACGGTTCTCCAAGTCTGAGCTGGACGGCATCGTGGAGAGCTCCCTCAAGGGGGCCAACCTCTGGAACGAGGTCAAGGACCGCCTGCAGAAGCCCGGCTCCGGCCTCTCCGGCGGACAGCAGCAGCGCCTGTGCATCGCCCGGGCGATCGCCGTACGCCCCGAGGTCCTGCTCATGGACGAGCCCTGCTCGGCCCTCGACCCGATCTCCACGCTCGCGATCGAAGACCTCATCTCGTCGCTGAAGCGGGACTACACGATCGTGATCGTCACGCACAACATGCAGCAGGCCGCACGCGTCAGCGACAAGACCGCGTTCTTCAACCTGGCGGGCCAGGGCCAGCCCGGCAAGCTCATCGAGATGGACGAGACGTCGAGGATCTTCACCAACCCCGGCCAGAAGGCGACCGAGGACTACATCACCGGCCGATTCGGCTGATCCGGGACCTACACGGACGCTGAACGGAACCGGGCCGGCTATCGGTCGGCTATGGGTAAAACGGAAGCGGAAGGAAGTGGAGGGACCCGGGTGACGGTACCCGCAGTGGTGGGGGACACTCGGTCGGCGCCCATACTCCTGGTGGCCGATCCGGACAGCGATCTGATCCGGCAACTCGCGGCCGCACTGGAACCCGAAGGCGTCGAAGTGACCGGCGTGCACGACGGCGCCCAAGCGCTGCTCCAGGCGGGCGCCCTCCAGCCCGACGCCGTCCTGATCAGCGCCTCCCTTCCCATCATCGGCCCGCTCGACTTCGTCCGTGCCGTACGGCTCGCGCGTGCCGTACCGGTTCTGCTCGGCATCGACTTCGGCAGCGATGCCGAGCAGGCCGTCCGCGCTCTCGCCGCGGGAGCGACGGCCTGCGTGGCGCGGCCGTACCGCGTTCCCGAACTCCTCCCCCTCGTCCAGGCCGCCTTCCGCCGCCAGGAAATCGGCCGGACCGTGCTGACGATCGGGAACGTCGAACTCGACGTCACGGCATACCAGGTCAAAGTGAGCGGGAAGATCGTGCATCTTCCCCTCCGGGAGTTCGAGCTCCTGCACTACCTGATGCGCAACGCCGACCGCACGGTGACCCGCGACCAGATCATGCGAAACGTCTGGCATTCGGCCGACTCCATGTCCACGAACACCATCGCCGTTCACGTGAAGCGGCTACGGGCCAGGCTGGGCGACATGGACGACAGAATGATCCAGACTGTCCGCGGCGTCGGCTACCGCCTCGTCTCAAGCTGACCACGCACGTCGTCGCGCTGACCACGTTCCTGGTTCGGCTGCCATGCCTCCTTGGCCACAGAGCGCGGAGGGCTTGGACACCTTCGACGGCGTGTCGTGTTGGCTGATGTCCGTAGTCCCCATGACCTGGCTTGCATCCACATAGGCGATACGACCTGGCGGATGCCCTCGACACCACGACTTGGCTGGCATCCGTAGTCCCCATGACCTGGCTGGCATCCGTAGTCCCCATGACCTGGCTGGTGTCCGTAGGCGCTACGAACTGGCTGGTGTCCGTAGGCGCTACGAACTGGCTGGTGTCCGTAGGCGCTACGACGGGGGGTTGTTCCGGCCGGCCGTGATAGCGGGTCTCTGGTGAGCCGCTGTTCGCGGCGTTCGCGGGCGCGGTGGTTGCTGGCACGGTCTTACGCCGGCCTCCACAACCCCCCGCCTCCGCGCCCCACTCTCCCGCCGCCCCCCTGGCAGGGACGTGAAGGCACGTGAAGCCGTGCTCTGTTCTCCGGCCGCACCGACTGGCGAAGCGTGGGGTCAGCGTGAGGCCGTTGGGGGCGTGCTCTCGGGGGCCGTCCCGTAAGCGATGCAGCTCGATCTCGATGTAGTTCAATACGTGCAGGTCGCCGGACCAGATGGTGACGGCCTGGCCGACGAGTACGGCGCGGTCACCCCTGACGGTGGTGCGCATTGTGCCGGAGCGCGGCGTGAGCTGCGCCGCGAGGAGAGTGTCGCGTCCCAGCTTGGCCGACCAGTACGGCGCGAGCACGCAGTGGGCAGAACCCCGTCACCGGGTCCTCGAGGACACCGACACGGGTGCGAAGAACCGGGAGACGTAGCCAGGCGCAGCCGAGGCCCCGGGTTAGGGCATGGTGCGGTAGAGGAGCCGGCCAGGCACGGTAGGACGCTGGGCTAGGGAGTGTCTGACAAATGCTGCTCGTGCGCAGTAGAGGTTGATTTGCCTCACGCGACCTCGCAAGGGAGACAACTCCTGAGTCAGGGAGTGCGGCGGGAGAGCGGGGCGCGGAGGCGGGGGGTTGTGGAGGCCGGCGTAAGACCGTGCCAGCAACCACCGCGCCCGCGAACGCCGCGAACAGCGGCTCACCAGAGACCCGCTATCACGGCCGGTCGGAACAACCCCCCGCCGCAGCGCCTACGGACACCAGCCACACGCGTCCACACGCACCCACAGGCACCACCAAACAACCAACAGCCGACAACCAAACCCCGGAAAGCACCCAAGCCAACCCGGAAAACCCCTACCCCGCAACCCGAGAAAACCCGCCCCGCAACACCCACCAACCCCGAACCAGAAACAACCACCAACAAAAAAGAGGGCCCCGAAACCCGGAACCCCCACAAACAAAGAAAACAACCCCAGAAAACAGAGAAAGGGCCACCCCAAAAACGGGTGACCCTCCCTCACAAAAATTGTCCGGCGGCGTCCTACTCTCCCACACCGTCCCCAGTGC
>NZ_BSSE01000051.1 GCF_030268965.1 Microtetraspora sp. NBRC 16547
CGTGAGTTCAACGGCGAACATGACCACGTCCACCTACTGATCCACTACCCGCCGAAGGTCGCCCTGTCCAAACTGGTCAACAGTCTCAAGGGCGTTTCGGCACGGCTCCTGCGCAAGGAGTATGCCGAACATGTCGGCAAGTATCTGTGGGGTGGACACTTCTGGTCGGGGTCCTATTTCGCCGGATCAGTCGGCGGCGCACCGCTCACGGCACTCGAGCAGTACATCGAGCAGCAGCAACGCCCACTGTGACCTGTGGGTGAAGGCACGCTCGCGCCCTAGCGGGCACTCCCGCGCGGGCCTTCACCCCTGGCCTGAAGGGCCGGAGCACTGGCCCGCATTTCGGTAGACCGGGCCCCTGGGCGGCGACGCGGTCGGCGCCGGCCCTTCGACCCGCACGCCGCCGTCGGCTCCGCATCCGGCCGCCAGCAGGGTCGCCGCGCAGATAAGGGCTGCTCGCTTCACGCCGTTCCTCATCAGGTGGAGATTGTGCGAACGGATCCGTGCCCCCGCTCCGGATCGCGGTTCACGGCGTGGGCAGGGAACCGACGAGCGCGTCGGCCGGGTCTCCGGGCTTGGGGAAGTCGCCGTCGACGTCGAACCGCGTGAAGTAGCGCGTGCCCTTCACGGTCGTGACGCCGCTCAGCGTGACCGTCGCCTCGTACTGCTTCTTCAGGCAGCCGGGCAGGCACCAGCTCCCGCTCAGCCCGCCGGTGCCGACCGCCCGGTCCGGTCCCCAGCTCTTCCAGGTGATCCCGTTCAGGACGCTGAACTCCGACAGGACCAGGTTCGCCGGGCGCTGGTCGTCCCGCCCCGCCTCGGCCCCGTGGAGATTCCTCACGTAGATGGGCGGGGCGGCCTGGGACGTCGTCGCCGTGACGGTGGGTTCCGCCCCGGGACGGCCCGCGGACTCCTCGCCCTTGGGCGTCGGCGCGCTCCCGCCCTGCCCGCATGCCGCTGCCATACCGAGCACCGCGACCGCCGCCGCGATCACGATCTTGCGCATGTCTCCTCCTCGTCTTCACACCCCGTGCGTACGGAGGCTTCCCTCCGTTCCCGCACGTGGACAACGTTAGGAGCGGCGTTTCTCGGCCGTCCGGCGGCTGTGTAACAGTCACCCATCGGCCCGTCGCCGTACGGCGCGGCACGCCGTGGGGCCCGGACCGGCGCCAGCGGCGGGCACGGAACCAGCGCTGGACCGGCGCTGGACCGGCGTGGGAACGGGATCAGGCTTCGGGAGAGGCGGCGGCGAGCTGGCCGCAGGCGCCGTCGATCTCGCGGCCACGCGTGTCGCGGACGGTGACCGCGACGCCGTGCGACTCCAGACGGCGGACGAAGGCGCGCTCGTCCTCGGGGCGCGAGGCGGTCCACTTCGAGCCCGGCGTGGGGTTCAGCGGGATGAGGTTGACGTGCGCCAGCTTGCCCTTGAGCAGGCGGCCGAGCAGGTCGGCCCGCCACTCCTGGTCGTTGATGTCCTTGATCAGGGCGTACTCGATGGAGACCCGGCGCTTGGTGCGCGCGGCGTAGTCCCAGGCCGCGCCGAGCACCTCGGCGACCTTCCACCGGGTGTTGATCGGCACCAGGGTGTCGCGCAGCTCGTCGTCGGGCGCGTGGAGGGACACCGCCAGCGTCACCGGCAGCCCCTCTCCCGCCAGCTTCTCGATCGCCGGGACCAGGCCCACGGTGGACACGGTGACGCCGCGCGCGGAGATCCCGAGCCCTTCGGGGGAGGGATCGACGAGCCGGTGGACCGCGCCGATCACGGCCTTGTAGTTGGCCATCGGCTCGCCCATGCCCATGAAGACGATGTTGCTCACCCGCGCGGGACCACCGGGCACCTCGCCTGCCGCGAGCGCGCGGGCTCCGGCGACGACCTGCTCGACGATCTCGGCGGTGGACATGTTCCGGGTCAGACCGGCCTGGCCGGTGGCGCAGAACGGGCAGTTCATGCCGCAGCCGGCCTGGGACGAGACGCACATCGTGACCCGGTCGGAATAGCGCATCAGCACCGACTCGACGAGGGAGCCGTCGAACAGCTTCCACAGCGTCTTGCGCGTCATGCCGCCGTCGCAGGTGATCTCACGTACGGAGGTCAGCAGCGACGGCATGAGCTGGGACACCAGCCGTTCGCGGGTCTCGCCCGGCAGGTCGGTCATCTGGTCGGGCGACGCGGTCAGCTTCGCGAAGTAGTGCCGGGAGAGCTGGTCGGCGCGGAACGGCTTCTCGCCCAACTCGGCGACCGCGGCACGGCGCTCGGCCATGGTCAGGTCGGCCAGGTGGCGCTGCGGCTTGGCACGGCGCGGCGCCACGAGGGTGAGCTGGGCGGCGTTCCTGGTCGGCTGCTCGCTCACGCGGTCACTTCCGATCTCTCGCTCATCTGGTCTGCCGGGTCTTCGGGGATCCGTCTCGGTCCGGGAGGCTCGCTCGCCGGCGTCCGGCGAGCCGTACCGGGTGCTCGCGGCCACCGTCGGGGGCCGGTCCGATCCCCGGCTGCGGAGCCCATCAGGGAGGGCCGCATCCGGGCCGGGGCGTCGCCGGGCGAACCCAGACGTCCTCGTAGCTTACCTTCGGGGTCCGCGCGGAACCGCCGGAGCGGTTCCAGTCAGATCCCCGTCAGGACGGGATGAACAGCTGCAGCAGCAGCCAGACGGGGACCAGGGTGAACAGCAGGGAGTCCAGGCGGTCCATCACACCGCCGTGGCCGGGCAGCAGCGTGCCCATGTCCTTGATGCCGAGATCTCTCTTGATCACCGACTCGATCAGGTCGCCCAGCGTGGCGCAGACGACCACGACGGCGCCGAGGACCGCGCCCTGCCAGTACGCCCCGTCCAGCAGGAAGTGGACGAGCAGCGCGCCCGCGACGACGCAGGCCGCGGCGGAACCGGCGAACCCCTCCCAGGTCTTCTTCGGGCTGATGACCGGCGACATCTTGTGCTTGCCGAAGAGAATTCCTGCGAAATATCCCCCGATATCACTGCAAACGGTGACAGCGACGAAGGTGACCACCCGATCCGGGCCGTTCTCGGGGACGAGCAACAACGCGACGAACCCGGCGAGCAACGCCGGATAGGTCGCGACGAGCACGCTGCCGGTGGCGTCACGGACGTAGCCGTCGATGCCCTGGAACATGCGCCAGGTCAGCACCGCCATCACGGTCAGCGCGTAGGCGCCGACGAGGGACACCGGCCCGCCCCAGTACGCGCCGCCGATCATGGCGGCCATACCGGCGAGCAGCGGGACGAGCGGCGCGCGGACGTCACGGGCCGCGAGCGCCCGGACCAGCTCGTGGACGCCCAGTCCCACGGCCGCCGCGACAACCACGAGGAAGACCACCTTGACGACGTACAGCGAGGCGATGACCAACGCGCCGAGCGCGACGCCGACCGCCACCGCGACCGGCAGGTTCCGGCCGGTACGGCTCCCGCCGGCCGCCGGGCCGGACACGGACCCGTTGGGTGAACCATTGGACGACCCGTTTCGGGGGGCGTCCCGCCCGTCGCTGGAGGAGGCGGCCATGTTCTCGGCCGAGTCCCGGTCGCCAGCAGCCGTTCCGTCCAACGCGTTCTACTCCCTATAACACGTGATCCTTGTGCCCTGCTGTTCGCGGGAACAGCACGGCACAAGGATCACGGCTGTGCCCAGGCGGTGCCTAGACTTCCAGCAGTTCGGCTTCCTTGTGCTTCAGCAGCTCGTCGATCTTGGCGACGTGCTTCTGGGTCAGGTCGTCGAGCTCCTTCACCGCGCGGTGGACCTCGTCCTCACCGGCCTCGCCGTCCTTGACCAGCTTGTCGAGGACCTCCTTGGCGTGGCGGCGAATGTTCCGCACGGAGACCCTGCTGTTCTCGGCCTTGTTGCGGGCGACCTTGATGTACTCCTTGCGGCGCTCCTCCGAGAGATCGGGGAAGACGACGCGGATCACGGCACCGTCGTTGCCCGGGTTGACGCCCAGGTCACTGTCCCGGATGGCCTTCTCGATCGAGGTCATCGCGCCCTTGTCGTAGGGCTGGATGAGGACCATGCGCGCCTCGGGGACGTGGAACGACGCGAGCTGCTGGATCGGGGTCGGCGATCCGTAGTAGTCCACGTTGATCTTGTTGAACATCGAGGGCGTGACGCGGCCGGTGCGGATGCCCGCGAAGTCTTCCTTGGCGACCGTCACCGCCTTGTCCATCTTCTCCTCGGCCTCGAGGAGGGTTTCGTCGATCACAGCGGCTCCCTATTTCCCTGCCGGACTCACCAGCGTGCCGATCTTCTCACCGCGGACCGCCCGCAGAATGTTGCCGTCGCCCATCAGGTCGAAGACCACGATGGGCAGGCCGTTGTCCATGCACAGGCTGATCGCCGTGGCGTCCATGACCCCGAGACCTCGCGTCAGCACCTCGCCGTATTCGAGCTGGTCGAACCGGACCGCGTCGGGGTTCTTGCGCGGGTCGGAGTCGTACACTCCGTCAACCTGGGTGCCCTTGAGCAGCGCCTCGGCGCCGACCTCCAGAGCGCGCTGCGCGGCGCAGGTGTCCGTGGAGAAGAACGGGGATCCGAGCCCGGCGCCGAAGATGACCACTCGGCCCTTCTCCAGGTGACGGATCGCGCGCCGGGGCAGGAACGGCTCGGCGACCTGCTGCATCGTGATCGCGGTCTGCACGCGGGTTTCGATGCCGCGCTTCTCGAGGAAGTCCTGCAGGGCGAGACAGTTGATCACTGTGCCGAGCATGCCCATGTAGTCGGCGCGGCCGCGGTCGATGCCGCGCTCCGACAGGGCGGCGCCCCGGAACATGTTGCCCCCGCCGACGACCACCGCGACCTGGACGCCCTCGCGGACGGCCTCGGCGATGGAGTCGGCGAGCTGGCCGACGACGGTCGGATCGATGCCGAGCGATTCGCCCCCGGCGAACGCCTCACCTGACAGCTTCAGCATCACCCGCTTCCATCGCAGCGGGCCGGACTGCGACGAAGCCGCCGGCGTAGCGGGTTGGTTGTTCTCCTGCACGACGGCGGCCTCCTCGGTGATTCTGCGGGTCAATGGGCTCCTGGCTCTTCGGGCCGTGTCCCTAGCCTAAGCCTGGCCGACCTTGTAGCGGGTGAAGGCCAGAACCTTGGCGCCCGCCTCCTCGGCGACCTTGGCGATGGACTTCTTGTTGTCCTTCACGAAGGCCTGCTCCAGCAGCGTGAAGTCCTTGTACCAGCCGTTGACCCGACCGTCGACGATCTTGCCGATGGCGGCCTCGGGCTTGCCCTCCTCGCGGGTCATCTCCTCGAAGAGCGCGCGCTCCTTGGCGATGACGTCGGCCGGAACCTCGGCCGGGCTGAGGAACTTGGGCGCCATCGCCGCGGCGTGCTGGGCGATGTCCTTGGCCACGTCCGGCTTGGCGCTGTCGAGCTGGACGAGCACGCCCACCGCCGGCGGGAGCTGCGGGTCGGTCTTGTGCATGTAGGAGCCGACGTAACCGCCCTCGAGCACCGAGAACCGGCGGATCTCGATCTTCTCGCCGAGCGCGGCGTTGGCCTCGTCGAGGAGCTCCTTGACAGTCTTGCCATTCAGCTCGGACTCGAGCAGGGTCGGCACGTCGCTCGGCCGAGTGGCGAGGATGTGCGCGACGACGTCGGCGGCGAGCGCCTGAAAGCGCTCACCCTTGGCCACGAAGTCGGTCTCGCAGTTGAGCTCGAGCAGAGCGGCGGCGGAGTCGCCCTCGTGCTTGACGGCGACAAGCCCGTTGGAGGCGGTTCGGGCCTCGCGCTTGCCGACATCCTTGGCGCCCTTGAGGCGCAGGAGCTCGACGGCGCGGTCGAAGTCGCCCTCGGACTCCTCGAGCGCCTTCTTGCAGTCCATCATGCCGGCGGCGGTCAGCTCGCGAAGCCGCTTGACGTCGGCCATGTTCACGGAAGCCATTGTCCTAATTTCCTCTTCGGAACCCTGGTAGGAAGTCGTTCCTGATCTCAGACGTCGACATGAGATCAGATGTCTCGTGGACGGGGTGGGCGCACCCGCTGGCGGACACGCCCACCCTGTGGCGCCTCCGGAGCCGTACGGCGGTGCCGTACCGGGCCCGGGACTAGGCCTGCTGCTCGCCCTCGGCGGCGGGGGCCTCAGTGGCCGGAGCCTCGGCGACCGGTGCCTCGGCGGCGGGGGCCTCGGCGGCCGGAGCCTCGGCAGCGGGGGCCTCGGCGGCCGGAGCCTCGGCAGCGGGGGCCTCGGCGGCGGCCTCGGCGGTCTCGGCGGCACCGGCGAGGAGCTCGCGCTCCCACTCGGCCAGCGGCTCGGCGGCGGCGACGCCCGCGGGCTTCTCGTCGCCGCGACCGGCGCCGGCGCGGGTCATCAGGCCGTCGGCGACCGCGTCGGCGATGACGCGGGTGAGGAGGCTGACGGCGCGGATGGCGTCGTCGTTACCCGGGATCGGGTAGTCGACCTCATCGGGGTCGCAGTTGGTGTCGAGGATCGCGACAACCGGGATGCCAAGCTTCTTGGCCTCGTTGATCGCGATGTGCTCCTTCTTGGTGTCCACGACCCAGATGGCGCTCGGGACGCGGGCCATGTCGCGGATGCCGCCGAGGGTGCGCTCCAGCTTCTCCTTCTCGCGGCGGCGCATCAGGAGCTCCTTCTTCGTGAGCCCGGAAGCGGCCACGTTGTCGAAGTCGAGCTCCTCCAGCTCCTTCAGACGCTGGAGCCGCTTGTGCACGGTCGAGAAGTTGGTGAGCATGCCGCCCAGCCAGCGCTGGTTCACGTACGGCATGCCGACGCGCGAGGCCTGCTCGGCGATGGACTCCTGAGCCTGCTTCTTCGTGCCGATGAACATGATGGAGCCGCCGTGCGCGACGGTCTCCTTCACGAAGTCGTACGCCCGGTCGATGAACGACAGCGACTTCTGCAGGTCGATGATGTAGATGCCGTTGCGCTCGGTGAAGATGAAGCGCTTCATCTTCGGGTTCCACCGACGGGTCTGGTGGCCGAAGTGAACGCCGCTCTCGAGCAGCTGTCGCATGGTGACGACAGGGGCCATGGTGATGGTCCTCCAGAACTCGGTTCCATGCGGGAGCCCGCGGCCCCCGCCCTGACGCCCCGAGCCGTTCCAGCCGGAAGAACCGGACCGATGGGACGGCTCGTGAGTGGGCGTGCGTATTCGGCCCGCATGCCGCAGGCCGTCGAACAGTCTACCCGGATCCGCCCCTACGGATGACCGGCGACTTGACTGTTCCGGCGCCACCCGGCAGGGCATTCCCGTCCGGAATGTCCGCCGCTCGATCAGCGGTCACGGGCCCGGTCCGCGCAGGGAACCGGCGGCATGTTCCGCCAGGTCACGAAGTCGCCGGGTCGCCCTTGACCCGGCGCAGGGCGGAGGCGCCCGCGGCCGCCTCATTTGGACCCGGACCGGACCTGCGCGGCGCTCTGGGGAACATGCGAAGGTGGATCTCCGCCAGCCGGGCCCCGGACGGCGCGTCCTCGGCCGCGCGCTCGGTCACGCGGTACGGACGGATCAGCTCGTTGATCCGCTCCGCGATGTCCCGCAACTCTTCGGCGTCCACGCGCAGCACCGCGTGGGTGAGCCAGGCGGCGCTCCTCCACTCGCGGGACTCCAGATCCGAGTTGGTCAGGTAGTCGCCGAGCCGTTGGTTGGTCTCCGCCAGGATCGACTCGATCACGGCGTTCTGCGCCTCGATGACGTCGGGCGACTCGTCCTCCGGGGACTGGAATCCCCATGACCGCTGCAACGCCCGCCAGACGCGCTCCCTGCCGTCCCCCCGGGGCGGCGCGTCCGCCACGAACCCGTGCTTGGCCAGCTGGCGCAGATGGTAGCTGCACGCGCTCGGGGAGAGCCCGGTGACCTGCGCGCACTCGGTCGCCGTGGCGGGCCCCTCCGTCTGGAGCCGGCTCAGGATGGCCAGCCGCGCGGGATGCGCCATCGCACGAAGGACCCCGACATCGGTGACCTGCCGGTACCCCTCCGGCTCTGAGCTCGTCATGCCTCCCAACGCTACCGCCTGCCAGATATGAAGTATTGCTTTCACAATTATGAAGCGTTAGCTTCACATCTGTGACGACTCCCCTGATCCCCCTCCGTCGCCAGCGGGACTACCGGCTTCTCTGGTCCGCCCGCGCCATCTCCGAGACCGGAAGCGAGGTCGCCAGGTTGGCCGTGCCACTGACGGCCGCCCTGGCGCTGAACGCCTCCCCGATCCAGATGGGCGTGCTCACCGCCGCCTCGACGTTCCCGTTCCTTCTGGTCGGCCTGCCGTCCGGCGCCATGGCCGACCGCGTGGCCCGCCGCAGGCCGGTGATGGTGGTGTGCGAGCTGATCGCCGGCATCGCGGCCCTGTCGGTGCCGGTCGCCTGGCTGGCCGGGCTGCTCACCGTTCCCTGGTTGATCACCGTCGCCTTCGCGATCGGCGTGTGCACAGTGGTGTTCCGCGCGTTCAACACGCCGCACCTCGCGACCGTGGTCGCGGAGCCCCAGCGGACGGCGGCCATCGCCGGTTTCCAGTCGGTCTTCTCCGTCGCCCAGATGGGCGGGCCCGGCCTGGCGGGACTGCTCGTGGCCACGCTCACCGCGCCCATCGCGATCGTCGTCAACGCGGTCTCGTTCCTGGTGTCCGCGTTCTGCCTGCGGGGCATCCGCACACCCGAGAACGGCACCACCACCAAGGGACGCGGGCTCGCGCAGGAGATCTCCGAAGGCCTGCGCGTCCTCATGAACCACGGCGTGCTGCGCGCGCTGTGCGCCACCGGAATGATCGTCAACGTGCTGGGTGCGGCCGAAATGGCGCTCTTCGTGCTGTTCGCGGTGAACGTCCTGGGCCTGCCCGGCCCCCTGGTGGGCATCGCGGCGATCGGCTTCGGCCTCGGCGGCCTGATCGGGGCCGCGATCGCACCCAGGCTCGCCGGCCGGTTCGGCGAGAACCGGGTGCTTCTCGGCTCCGTGCTCTTCTTCCCCATCGGGTTCACGGCGACGGCTACGGCGGGCGGCCCCCTCTGGCTCGTCATCTGCCAGCTCGGTGCCGCCGAGGTGATCACCGGCGTGGCCATCGTGTGCTACAGCGTCTGCGCGGGCTCCGTCACCATGCGCGAGGCACCGGAGGGGCTGCTCGGCCGGGTCAACGCCACGACCAACTTCGCCACCCAGGGAGTCATGGCACTGGGCGGCGTGCTCGGCGGCGTGCTCGGCCAGTTGCTCGGGCTGCGTCCCGCCCTCTGGCTCTGCGCGGCGGGGTCGCTGCTCTGCATCGTCAGCCTGTGGCTGTCGCCCATCCGGCGGAATGCTCGCCCCAGCGCGGCGGAGGACTCGCCCGGCACGGCTTCGCGCCCTCGATCCGCCTCGGCCTCACATCCGTGAGCGGGCCGAAGGCGCTGCCCATGCGCGCCAGCGGGTCTGTCCACAGGTAGGCGGATTTCCACAGACGGGCATCACGCCCCTCGGCACGGGCCCGCGGTGGGCGAATGTCTCGGACTGGAGGTGGTTCCATGGCCGCGAAGGATGAGCTGGGCAGGCAAGGCGAGGAGCTCGCCGCGGATTTTCTCAGATCGAGAGGCGTCTCCGTCCTCGCCCGCAACTGGCGGTGCAAGGAGGGCGAGATCGACATCGTCGCGCGCGACGGGCGTGCGCTGGTCGTCGTCGAGGTCAAAACCCGCTCGGGGCGCAGCCACGGCACGGCCTATGAGGCGGTCGGCCACGCCAAACTGCTCCGGCTGCGCTCACTCGCCGCCCGCTGGCTGGCCGGCCAGCAGGAACGGTTCGACTCCGTCCGGGTCGACGTGATCGCTCTCGAACGGTTCGCCGGTGACTTCGCGATCCGCCACGAGCGCGGGGTGATCTGACATGGTCGTAGCACGCACCCGTTGCGTCACACTGATCGGCGTCACCGGCCACATCGTCGAGGTCGAGGCGGACGTCGGCCACGGACTGGCCGGCACGCATCTCATCGGCTTGCTGGACACCGCCGTCAACGAGGCCCGTGACCGGGTCAGGTCGGCGCTGCTGAACAGCCGCTTCGGGTGGCCGGACGCGCGGATCACGATCAGCCTGTTCCCGGCCAGCCTGCCCAAGCGGGGCTCGGTCTTCGACCTGGCCATCGCGATCGCCGTGCTCGGTGCCGCGGGGGCGGTTCCCGCGCAGCGCATCGCCCGGCCGTTCTTTCTCGGCGAGCTGGGACTGGACGGCAAGATCCGGCCGGTGCGAGGCGTGCTGCCCGCCGCGCTCGCTGCGGCGCGAGCCGGAGCGAGCACGATCGTGGCGCCCTCGCTGAACGCGGCGGAGGCGGCGCTCGTCCCGGAACTCACCGTGGTACCGGCCGCGAACCTGGCCGAGCTGGTGGAGTGGCTGCGGGAGGACGAGCTCCACCGGCTGCCGATCGCGACCGAGATGGCCTCTGCGGGCGGCGACGAAAGCGTCTCCCCCGGCGAGGGCGACGGACGGGATCTGGACCTCCGAGATGTCGCGGGCCAGGCGACCGGCCGCAAGGCGCTGGAGGTCTGTGCGGCCGGAGGGCACAACCTGTGGATGCTCGGCCCTCCCGGCACCGGCAAGACCATGCTGGCCGAACGACTGCCGACGCTTCTGCCCTCTCTGCAGTGCGAGCAGGCCCTGGAGGTCACGGCGATCCACTCCGTGGCGGGCACGCTGCCACCGGGCCGGCCCTTCCTGGTCCGGCCGCCCTTCGTGGCACCGCATCACACCGCTACCGTGGCGGCCGTCGTGGGCGGCGGAAGCGGCCTGGTGCGGCCCGGCGCGGTCTCCCTCGCGCACCAGGGGGTTCTCTTCCTGGACGAGGCGCCCGAATTCTCGGCCAACGTCCTCGACTCACTGCGCCAACCCCTCGAATCCGGCGAGGTCACGGTGGCCCGAGCGGCCGGCACGGTGACGTTTCCCGCCCAGTTCATGCTCGTTCTCGCCGCCAACCCGTGCCCCTGCGGCGAGGCGGGCACCCCCGGTCGTCCCTGCCGCTGCACACCCACCGCGCGCAGGCGCTATCTGGGGCGGCTCTCCGGGCCGCTGCTCGACCGGATCGACGTGAAGGTCCGGGTCGCCCGCGCCACTCGGGCCGAGCTGATGGCGGACCGGCACGTCGCCGAGTCGAGCGCGGTCGTGGCGCGGCGGGTGCTCGCGGCCCGCGAGCGCGCACGCAAGCGCCTGGCCGGCACGCCCTGGCGGAACAACGCGGAAGTCGGTTCGGCTGCGCTTCATACCGACTTCCGTTTGCCGACCCGCGCGCTCGCGCCCCTGCATCGGGGGCTCGACCTCGGGACGCTGAGTGCCAGAGGCGTCGATCGTGTCATTCGCGTGGCGTGGACGCTCGCGGATCTGGAGGGCAAAGACCGCCCGGGCGAACCCGAGACTTCGGCCGCCCTCGCGATGTGGCTGGGGGTGGACTGATGCCGGCCTCCTCCGAAGACCAACGCATCCTCGCCGACGACCTGCTCGCGCGCAGCCACTCTGACCACCCTCACAACGCGGGCGGAGACGGACCGATGCCCACGCCCTCCACGACCGGGGGCTCCTCCGAGGACAACGCGCCGTCGAGCCATGCCTCGGAGGAGGAATCGCTGGCCTGCGTCGCTCTCATGCGGATGGCCGAGCCCGGAGATCGGGTGATGGGCAGGCTGATCGGGTGGTACGGCGCCCCATCCGCAGCGGACCAGGCACGACGAGGTGTCCTCGATCCGGAGTTCGTCTCGGCGGAAACCAGGCGGGCCCGAGCCGCGGGGCGCCTGCCCGCGCTGGATCGGGTCGCCGCATCGTGGGCGGCTCGCTACACCGATCCCGTCCGTGATCTCGCTGAAGGGCGTGATCAAGGCGCCCGGCTTGTCGTTCCGGGAGATCCGGAGTGGCCCACACAGCTCGACGATCTCGGTGACACGCGTCCGTACGCGTTGTGGGTCCACGGGCAGGTCAACCTGCGATTCGCCTGCCTGCGCTCGGTGGCCGTCGTCGGGGCCAGAGCGGCCACGGCGTACGGCGCGCAGGTGGCGGCCGAACTGGCCTCCGGACTCGGCGACCGACGGTGGACCGTGATCAGCGGCGGCGCGTACGGCATCGACGCCGCCGCGCACCGGGGCGCCCTCGCGAGCGGGATGCCGACCGTCGTCGTTCTGGCCTGCGGCACGGACGTCTGCTACCCCACGGCCCATCAGGACCTGTTCCGCGTGGTGCGATCTCAGGGCGTCGTGATCAGCGAGGTTCCCATGGGCTCCCGCCCGACACGTCCGCGCTTCCTGGTGCGGAACCGGTTGATCGCCGCGCTCTCACGGGGAACCGTCGTTGTGCAGGCCGCCGTGCGGAGCGGCGCGCTCAACACCGCCGCCCATGCCACCGAGCTGAACCGGCATCTGATGGCGGTACCCGGACCGATCACCCTGGAAGTGTCCGAAGGTTGCCACGAGCTCATCCGGCAGGGACGCGCCGTCTGCGTGACCTCGGTCCAGGAGATCACCGAACTGGTCGGGACGATCGGCGGCGACCTCGCCTTGGAACGGCGCGGCCCCGTCCATCCTCGTGACGGGCTGAACGACGAGACCAGACGGGTCCTCGAAGCGGTTCCCAGCCGCATCGGGGCCGGTCCCGCGGCGATCGCCGTCTCCGCGGGAGTGGATCTCCCCACCGCGTTGAGCTGCCTCGGCAGGCTCGCCGTGGCCGGTTTCGTGGAGCAGACCGACCGAGGCTGGCGACTGCGACGGGAACCGGACCGGTGAGACACGTGAACAAGATCACGGATCGGGCAGGTCGGTACCATGACTCCCATGGCCGACGGCGTCTTCCACGGCACGACCCCTCACCCGAACCCCGGCCGCCCACCCGTCCCCCGCCTCCCTGGCGGCGTAGCCCCAGGACACGAGGCTCCGGACAGCGGCGCTCCGACGGGCGAAGCCTTGGCGGAACGGATCCCGGGATCACCCGAAACCACATCCCACTTCCTTCGGGATACGACCGCCTCGTTCGAGACCGTGCTCGCCGAGTTCGAACGGCATCTGCGGCTGGAGCGGGATCTCTCCTCGCACACCGTCCGCGCGTACAAAGGCGACGTGACCACGCTGCTCGGTCACCTCCGCTCGGCCGGACACGACCACCTCGGCGCTCTCGACGTCGTCATCCTTCGCGAGTGGCTCGGCGGGCAGCACCAGGCCGGGCGCTCGCGAGCCACGCTCGCGCGCCGCTCCGCCTGTGCGCGTGCCTTCACTGCCTTCTGCCATCGCCGGGGCTGGCTGGCGAGTGATCCCGGGCTGCTACTGGGCACCGCGAAGTCACCCCGTCGTCTGCCCACGATCCTCAGCCAGGACGAGGCGAGGGCCGTCCTGGACCGGAGTGACGCGACCCGCACGCGGGCTTCCAGCGCTCCCCACGGTCCCGGGAGTTCGAAGAATGAGGTCTCCCGGAGCTCCGAGGCATCCCCAAGGTCTGAGACGTCGCGGAGGTCTGAGGCGCCACAGGGATCTGGCGGTCCGAAGGAACTGCGGGACACCGCGATGCTCGAACTGCTCTACGCCACCGGTATGCGGGTCGGCGAGCTGTGCGGCCTCGATGTCGACGACGTGGACCGCGACCGCAATACCATCCGCGTCCTGGGCAAGGGACGCAAGGAACGGATCGTGCCGTTCGGCCTACCCGCGCTGAGGACCTTGGACGCCTGGTGCGTGCGGGGTCGGCCATTGTGGATCCGCGAGGGCACCGGCCCGGCGCTGTTCCTCGGAGTCCGCGGCGGCCGGATCGATCAGGGAACCGTGCGGAGGGTGGTCCACACCCGGCTTGCCGAGGTCGAGGGCGCCCCGGACATGGGACCACACGGGCTGCGGCACACCGCCGCGACCCATCTCCTCGAGGGTGGCGCGGACCTGCGCAGCGTCCAGGAGATGCTCGGCCACGCGTCCCTGGCCACCACCCAGATCTACACTCACGTCTCGATCGAGCGTCTCCGCACCGTCTATCGCCAAGCCCATCCCCGCGCGTGACTTCACGGTCAGATCCAGGCAGCCCAACGCGCTCAAAGCATGCGCCTGCCCCGGGCCTCTTTCGCGAGTACTTTCGCGGGTTGGCTGGCTGATCGAGCCGTCCGACATCGTGAAGGCCGCGATCCAGGCAGCCCGGCGCTCAAGGCACGCGGCCCGCTGCCAGCGGCAGCAGGCGGACCTGGCCGAGGCCGAGCAGGAGCAGAGGGTCCAGATAGACATCTCCGCGAAGGAGACCCCAGTGCAGGCAAGGCGTCGGGCAATGACCGCGAAGATCCTCGGCGGTGCCTATCGGCGCCCCAGCCTTCACGACGTCGCCCGGATGGACCGACGCCCGGACGGGCATGTACGTCGTCCGCAAGCCGCCCGGATGGATCACGGTCACGACCCCGCGCCCGGCCAGCGGAGCCGCGTATCCCACGACTCCCGGCCCTGCCGAGCGAACGGTCTCGCCGGGCAGCACCCCGACGTCCACCCCCCGATGCCCGGCCAGCCACCGCTCAGGGGGCGGCTGGAACCGCCTGATCAGGACCGGGCGGCCCCCCAGCGGCCACTGCCAGCGCGGCGAGTCTCCGACGGTGTGAGCCGGGAGCGGCCACGCGAGAAGGGCCGCCATCGCGGCCAGGAAGCGCATGGCAGCAGGATGGCCCAACGAATCGGCGCCCTCACCGACCGGGCGGCGTCCTGTGGACAGCTCGGTTGTCCACAGGACGAGGGCCGCGAGCGCGTCTGCGGCCCGCACCCGCTCGCGCAGGCCCACCAGGCCGGTCCCCCGCTCTCCGCAGGGGCCGAACCGAGGAAGTAAGGACCGGTCCTCAGTGCCACAGGGCCTGAGTTTCCCAACCCGGCAGCCTCACTCCAGAAGCCTTCACGATCAGCGCCGCTGTCGCCGGTGACCAGATGGCCGACCATTCAGCCGGCCGGAGCCGGTCGTCAGCCGGCCGTCAGCCGGCCGTCAGCCGGCCGTCAGCTGGAGAAGCCCTCCTTGGGCATTTCGAGGTCCGGCTTGGCGAGTTCCTCGACGTTGACGTCCTTGAACGTCACGACCCGGACGTTCTTCACAAACCTGGCCGGCCGGTACATGTCCCAGACCCAGGCGTCCTGCATCTTCACGTCGAAGAAGACGTCGCCGTTCTCCGCGGTGCGGACGTCGAGATCGACGGAATTGGTGAGATAGAAGCGCCGCTCGGTCTCGACGACGTAGGTGAACAGCCCGACCACGTCGCGGTACTCCCGGTAGAGCTGCAACTCCATCTCGGTCTCGTATTTTTCGAGATCCTCTGCGCTCATTCCGGTCCTCCTGTTTCGCACCCCGCCAAGGCCGCATGGTCAGACGACACCGGCCTCAGCTCCATTCTCTCGCATCTTCTCGTCCTTCTCCGTCAGACCGCGGCGCACCACGACGGCGACGGCGGTGCGCGTCCCCGTGACGGTCACGAAGGAGAACCGGTGATGCGGAGTGGGACCGTGGTCGGCCAGCGCCCGTCGATGGGCCGGCGTCACATATCCCTTGTGCACGGCGAAGCCGTACTCGGGATGGACGTCGTCCAGAGAGCGCATCAACCTGTCCCGGGTCACCTTCGCCACGATCGAGGCGGCCGCAACGCACGCGGCCACCTGGTCACCCTTCCAGATCGCCAGGGACGGCGCCGGAAGGCCGGGCACGGGGAAGCCGTCGATCAGCACGTATCCCACGTCGATCCCGAGCCCCGCGACGGCGCGGCGCATCCCGGCGATGTTGCTTCGGTGCAGGCCGCGAGCGTCGATCTCCTCTGGAGGGATGACGACGACGCTCACCGCGCGCGCCTTCGCCGCGATCAGGTCATACAGCCGCTCACGCTTGGCGGGGGACAGCAGTTTGGAATCGCTCAGCCCCTCGATCTCGCGTCCGAGGACGACCGCGGCCACCACCAGCGGTCCCGCGCAGGCACCACGCCCGGCCTCGTCCACACCGGCGACCGGCGTGAAGCCTCGCCGAGCCAGTGCGCGCTCGTAGCCGTAAAGTCCCGAATCCCGCCGAACGACGCTCGGACGCGGGCGATACGCAACTGTCATGACGAACAGCAGCGTACGCCCCATTCCGCCCGGGCGGTACGGCACCGGCCGCGTGACGCCGCCGGAGGTCAGTGGACCTTCGAGAACGTCTCCGGCCGGGAGAGGAGGCCGAAGCGGGAGAACGGCCAGTACCGGACGAAGGCCCGGCCGACCAGGTCGTCCTCCGAGATCGTGCCCTTGAAGGCGTTGTCCATGTACGCCCGGGAGTCGCGGGAGTTGTTGCGGTGGTCGCCCATCAGCCAGACCCGGCCCGGCGGAACCTTGACCTCAAACTGCCGTTTTGACGGATAGACACCGGGATAGAGGTACACGTCCTCCTCATCCAAGGGCGTCCCGTTCACCGTGATCCGGCGCTCGGCGTCACAGCACTTCACCGTGTCGCCGCCTTTGCCGATCACCCGCTTGATGGTGTCCTCGCCGTCCCATCCCTTGAAGACCACGATGTCGCCCCGCTCCACGTCGCCGAACTTGTAGGCGAGTTTGTTCACCGCGACCCTGTCGTTGATCAGCAGTGTGTTCTCCATCGACTCGGACGGGATGTAGAACGACTGCATCACGAACAGGTGCACCAGCAGGGCCACGACGACACCGCCCAGCGTGAACAGGATGGTGTCGCGCCAGCCGGAGGACTTCTTCGCGGGGGGATCCTTCTCTTCGGTCATGGTCACCTGCGGCAGGCTATCGTCTTCGGCGGAGGCGTCGTCTAAGAGCCACCAGCGGGACCGCGCCCGCGAACCCGGCCACCACCGGAGCCGCTCCGCCCAGCGCCCCGACGGCGTGCAGAGCCGGCTGGTTGAACGTTTCGGGGATCGGCAGGACCTTGGCCCGGTCGAACGGCCACACGATCACGAAAGCCCGGCCGATCACCTGGTCGATCGGGATGGTGCCGGCGCCGCGGTCGCCCTGGTGGGACCGCGAGTCCAGCGAGACCGACCGGTGGTCGCCCATCACCCAGAGCCGCCCCTCCGGCACGGTGACCTTGAACTCCGACAGCGAGGGTACGTCGCCGGGATAGAGGTAGGACTTCTCGTCGATCGGCGTCCCGTTGACGGTGATCCGTCCCTTGGCGTCACAGCACTTCACCGTGTCGCCGGGGACCCCGATGACCCGCTTGATGTAGTCCTTCTCGCCGGGGATCACGCCGAAGGAGGTGCCCACCCAGCGGAAGAACCCGACGAGCGGGTTGGCCGGCTCTTGGTACGGCACCTCGCCCTCCCAGGAGTCGACCCCCGAGAAGACCACCACGTCGCCGCGCTCGATGTCGCGTACGTGGTAGACGAGCTTGTTGACGAGGACCCGGTCGTTGACCAGCAGGGTGTTCTCCATCGACTCGGATGGGATGTAGAACGCCTGGACCACGAAGGACTTGATGAGCAGGGCCAGCACAAGGGCGACCACGACGAGAACGGGTAGTTCCTTCCAGAAGGAACCCTTTTTCTCCCTGCCGTCACCGGCGGCGGCCTGCTGGGTGTCTTCCGCGACCACTTCCACCCCGTCCTCGACCGGGCGGCGCGTGCCGGACCCCGGTACCTCGCTAGTCATCGCTGCTGAGCCTAAATGATGTCCCTGACCGTGACCGCCGCCGACTCGGCATCATCACGGAAAAGAAAATGGCCCGTACCACAGGGGGTACGGGCCACCACGTTCGCTCGCCTTACTTGGCGGCCGGAACCGCTTCGCGCTTCTCGCGGATGCGGGCGGCCTTGCCGCGCAGGTCGCGCATGTAGTACAGCTTGGCCCGGCGGACGTCACCACGGGTCACGACGACGATCTTCTCGATCACCGGGCTGTGAACCGGGAAGGTGCGCTCGACACCGACGCCGTAGCTGACCTTGCGGACGGTGAAGGTCTCCCGAACACCGCCACCCTGGCGGCGCAGGACGAAGCCCTTGAACACCTGGATACGGGACCGGTTGCCTTCGACGACGCGGACGTGGACCTCCAGCGTGTCACCCGGGCGGAAAGCCGGTACGTCGCTGCGGAGGGCAGCCTTCTCGAGCTCCTGGATCTGCGTGTGCATGACAGCGGTTCCTCATTGACATGAGCGCACGGAGGTCCACCCGGCCGGGGCCACAGGCTCGGCGACGAGGGGGACACGCGCGCTTGGCTTGATACGTCTTGGGGGCCGGATCTCCGCCCGGCCATGCCGCCACGGTGAAGTCGGCAGCAGCGATTCAGTCTGCCACATCTTCCGCCTTCACGCGAAACGAAGCGCGTGTCACGTTCAGGCGGTGGGCGGACCGGCCTGCCCGCGGATCTCGTCGAGGACTACCCGGTCGCGCTTGTCGAGGCCGTCCGGGTCCAGCCGGGCGATCAGCTCGGGCCTCTTCGCCGCGGTCCGGCGAAGCGCCTCGTCGCGGCGCCAGCGGGCGATCTTCCCGTGGTGGCCGGACAGGAGGATCTCCGGCACGTCGTGGCCGCGCCAGGAGGGGGGCTTGGTGTAGACGGGGCCTTCGAGCAGGTTCTCCATCGCGCCCGGCGCGAACGAGTCGTCGGCCACGGAGGCCGCGTTGCCCAGCACGCCGGGCAGCAGCCGGCCGACGGCCTCGACCATGACCAGCACCGCCGCCTCGCCTCCGGCGAGGACGTAGTCGCCGATGCTGACCTCGTCCACCCGTAGGCGGGAGCCGTACTCGGCCATGACGCGGGAGTCGATCCCCTCGTAGCGGGCCGGGGTGAACAGCAGCCAGGGCTCCTTGGCGTATTCCAGCGCCACTTCCTGGGTGAACGACCGCCCGCTCGGCGTCGGCACGATCATCCTCGGCGCGAGGACGCCCTCCGGCGCGGCCTCTCCTGAGGTGTGCCCGGCGTCCCCTGGGGCTCCGGTCTCCGCTGTTGCTCCGGCGTCCCCCGGGGCTCCGGTCTCCCCTGTCCCGCGCGCTCTTTCGGCGAGGGCGGCGCCGATGACGGCGTCGATCGCCTCGCCCCAGATCTCGGGTTTCATCACCATGCCCGGCCCGCCGCCGTACGGTGTGTCGTCCACGGTCCGGTGCACGTCGTGCGCCCAGTCGCGGAGCTGGTGGAGGCGGATGTCGAGGATGCCGCGCTCGCGCGCCTTGCCCATGAGCGAGACGTCCAGCGGGGCGAAGTACTCCGGGAAGATCGAGATGATGTCGACGCGCATCTATTCGACCTCGTCGAGGTCCAGCAGCCCGGGGGGCGCGTTCACCACGAGCACGCCCTTCTCCAAGTCGATCTCGGGGACCAGTGCCTTGACGAACGGCACGTACGCCTCGGCGCGGGAGGGGCGGCGCACCACGAGCAGGTCCTGGCCGTGATGCAGCACGTCGGCGACCTCGCCGACCGGCTCGCCGGCGACGGTGACCACGGTGAGGCCGATCAGCTGGTGGTCGTGGAACTCGTCCGGATCCTCGGTCGGCGGGAGGTCGGCCGAGTCGATCACGAGCAGCGTGCCGCGCAGCGCCTCGGCGGCGTCGCGGTCGTCAACTCCGGCCAGGCTGAGCAGCAGGATGTCCTTGTGCCAGCGGGCGCCCTCGACCTCCAGCGGTCCGGCGGAGGCGGGGTCGGTGGCGAGAGCCGTTCCCGGGGTGAAGCGCAGCTCCGGGTCGTCGGTGCGCACCTCGACGGTGACCTCACCGCGGACCCCGTGCGGTCGGCCGATCCTGCCAACGACTAGCTGCACTTCTCGTCTTCCTCCGATCATGCCGGAAAGCAAGCCGGGGGACCCCCTGGCGAGGGTCCCCCGGGTGTGAGGTTCTCCTTAGCGGGCCTCGTTCAGGTCGACCAGGTCGACCCGGACGTACTTGCCGTCGGACAGCGCGTTGACGACGGTGCGCAACGCCTTGGCCGTACGGCCCCCGCGGCCGATGACCTTGCCGAGGTCGTCGGGATGGACCCGGACCTCGAGGACGCGCCCGGTGCGGATGCGACGGGCACGAACCCGGACCTCGTCGGGATGCTCGACGATGCCCTTAACCAGGTGCTCGAGGGCCTCCTCGAGCACCTCAGGCCTCGCCTTCCGACTTCTCCTCGCCGGCCGCGGCCTCGGTGACTTCGGCGGCCTCGTCGGCCTTCACGGACTTCTTGGCCTTCTTCGGCGTGGTGGCGGCGGTGCCGGTGTCACCGGACAGCGCCTCCTTGGCCGCGGCCTCGTAGATGGCGTGACGGTCGGGCTTCGGCTCGGCCACCAGCAGCGGCGCCGGGGCGGGCTCGCCCTTGAACTTCTGCCAGTCGCCGGTGAGCTTGAAGATCTTCAGGACCGGGTCGGTCGGCTGCGCGCCGACGCCCAGCCAGTACTGCGCCCGGTCGGAGTCGACCTCGATGCGCGAGGGGTTCTCCTTCGGGTGGTACAGACCGATCTCCTCGATCGCCCGGCCGTCACGCTTGGTGCGGCTGTCGGCGACGACGATGCGGTACTGCGCGTTGCGGATCATGCCGAGCCGCTTGAGCTTGATCTTGACTGCCACGGGTGTGGTCTCTCCTGCTTCAGAGCGTGGGTGAGCGGTATCACATCGAGTGGGGCACGACGCGAACCCGCCCGAGGGACAGGCGTGACTGGCGGGGTTGAGAGGGCACCCGCGTGGCCACGATGTTCCAACATGACATTCTGCCAGACGATCCGGGGTGCTCGACGTCAGCCCGGCCCTGTCCGGCGCGAACAAAACCCTGAGGTCAGGCATCCAACATGGCATGGAGCGAACCAACCGTACAGCCCGTGTCGTGACCGTCTCGGCGGTGGCCGCGAGTCTCGCCTTCTCGACCGCCTGCGGCTCCGTGGACGCGCGGACCTCCGGCGCCGCGTCGGCGGTCGCGCGCACCACCCCCGCCGTGCAGGGCGCGCGGGAAAGGGTGACCGCACCCGGAACGCCATCGCCGGGAACGTCGTCACCGGGAATTTCATCGCCGAGAGTGGCCGCGCTCGAGACCGCCGCACGGGCCGCCACCGCACCGGCTGCCGCACCAGCCGCCGCACCGGCCGCCGCTGCCGCCCCCACCGCGCCGAGCCGGTGCCGTACCGGCGCGCTCAGGGCGCGGATCGGCATGTCGGACGCGGGGGCGGGCCAGCGGTACGCGCCTCTGGTGCTCACCAACACCGGCTCGCGGAGCTGCTGGGTCTACGGCTTCGTCGGCCTGATCATGATCGACGGCAACGGCGACGCGCTGCGCACCAGGACCCGCAGGGAGAGCGTCCACCCATCCCGCGTCACGCTACGGCCCGGAGCCGGCGCGCACGCGCGCCTGCACTGGACGGTCGTGCCGACCGGAAAGGAGACCACCTGTCCCACGTCGGCACGACTGATGATCATCCCGCCGGACGAGGTCGCGCACCTCGAGATCCCCTTCGACGCCATGGTCTGCGGCGACGGAAGGATCGACGTCAGGCCGATGGAGCCGGGGACCCGGCTCTGATCACTTCTTGGGGAACTTCAGCTTGGACGGGTCGAACCCGGGCGGCAGCTCAAGCCCGGGCGGCAGCTGGCCGGCGCCTAGCCTGCCCAGCGCTCCGAGACCGGGCACGCCGTCCGCGCCCGCGCCATCCGCGCCCGCGCCATCCGCGCCCGCGCCGTCCGCGCCCGCCTTGCCCAGCGCCGCCTTGCGGGGGTCGCCGCTGACCCGACGGCCCTTCTTGGCCTTCTGCGCCTTCTGCGCCTTGCCCCGGCCCGGCATGCCGGGGATGCCGAGCCCCTGCGTCATCCGCTTCATCATCTTCTGCGCGTCGAAGAAGCGGACGACGAGGTTGTTCACCTCGGTGACCGTGACGCCGGAGCCCTTGGCGATGCGGGCCCGCCGCGAACCGTTGATGATCTTGGGGTCCTGCCGCTCGCCGGGGGTCATGGACCGGATGATCGCGGCGATGCGGTCGAGGTCTCGATCGTCGACCTGGTTGAGCTGGTCACGCATCTGCCCCATGCCGGGCATCATGCCGAGCAGGTTCTTGATCGGGCCCATCCGGCGGACCATCATCATCTGCTCGAGGAAGTCGTCGAGCGTGAAACCCTCGCCCGAGGCGAGCTTGCCCGCCATCTTGGCGGCCTCGGCCTCGTCGAACGTCTTCTGCGCCTGCTCGATCAGGGTGAGGATGTCACCCATGTCGAGGATCCGGCCGGCCATGCGGTCGGGGTGGAAGGCGTCGAAGTCCTCGAGCTTCTCACCGGTGGACGCGAACATGATCGGGCGGCCGGTGATGTGCCGGACCGAGAGGGCGGCGCCACCCCGGGCGTCGCCGTCGAGCTTGGTCAGCACGACGCCGTCGAAGCCGACACCGTCCATGAACGCCTGGGCGGTGTTCACCGCGTCCTGACCGATCATGGCGTCGACGACGAAGAGCACCTCGTCGGGCCTGACCGCGTCGCGGATGTCCGCGGCCTGCTTCATCATCTCCTGGTCGATGCCCAGGCGGCCGGCGGTGTCGATGACCACGACGTCGTGCTGCTGCCGCTTGGCGTGATCGATCGACTCGCGGGCGACGGCGATGGGGTCGCCCACGCCGTTGCCGGGCTCCGGCGCGTAGACCGCCACGCCCGCGCGCTCGGCCACCACCGCGAGCTGCTGGACCGCGTTGGGTCGCTGCAGGTCACACGCGACGAGCAGCGGCGCGTGGCCCTGGTCGCGCAGCCACTTGCCCAGCTTGCCCGCGAGCGTCGTCTTACCGGCACCCTGCAGACCCGCCAGCATGATGACGGTCGGCGGGTTCTTGGCGTAGCGCAGCCGCCGGGTCTCGCCACCCAGGATGTCGATCAGCTCGTCATTGACGATCTTGACGACCTGCTGGGCGGGGTTCAGCGCCTGGGAGACCTCGGCCCCGCGCGCCCGCTCCTTGACCTGAGCGACGAATGCCTTGACCACTGGCAGCGCGACGTCCGCCTCGAGCAGCGCGATGCGGATCTCGCGGCAGGTCGCGTCGATGTCGGCGTCGGAAAGCCTGCCCTTGGACCGCAGGGAGGAGAAGACCGAAGTCAGCCGGTCGGAAAGCGTCTCGAACACGTGTTGGCCAGCCTCGAAGCGAATGGACGGTAAAGAGCTCGGGTCCCAGCCTAGCCGCCGGTACGGCATGCGTGCCCGAGCGCGTGCCGCGTCACCAGCCGCCGCCACTGCCGACGTGCGCGGTGAGAGCGTGCTCGACCAGGGTGATGAGCGCGCTCTTGACCGACTCGCGGGTGCGGGCGTCGGTGCGCACGATGGGGACATGCGCGGAGAGACTCAGCGCCTCACGGACCTCGTTCTCACTGTGCGGGTACT
>NZ_BSSE01000052.1 GCF_030268965.1 Microtetraspora sp. NBRC 16547
CTGGGCCGCCGGCAAGGCTCTGCAGGTGATCCGGGACGCCCGCCTGTACCGGGCTACTCATCCCACGTTCGAGGCGTACGTGGGGGAGCGGTGGGAGATGACCCGCACCCAGGCGGATCGGCTGATCCGGGCATGGCCGCTCGCTGAGCGTTTGACACCAATTGGTGTCAAGATCATCAACGAGGCTCAGATTCGGGAGTTGCTGCCCCTGGCCGACCAGCACGGGCAGGACGCCGCCGTCACCGTCTATCAGACGATCGCCGAGACGGACGGGGTGAAGGTCACCGCAGCTCTTCTCAAGAGTGTCGTGGCCGTTCTCCCGCCCGGCCGGTTTGCTCGGGCTGAGGCGGTTGCCCAGATCCGCGCCTATCTCGCTGGAGAGATGGCGCCACCAGATTCCCCACCACTAACAACGGCTGAGCTGTGGACTGCCGAGGCCAGCCGTGTCCGTACCGTGTTGCGGCGGGTCCGCCAGGACGCCGTCAGGGCGGCCGCTGCTGAGTATCCCGACGACGCCCGCAGGCTCGCCGCCGAGCTGCGCGAGCTGGCCGACGCGGTCGAGCGCGAGCTGAGGCACTGACCACCAGAGGACGTCGACGAAGCAGGCCCGGGAGGATCCTCCCGGGCCTACTGGTCCGCGGTGGCCCGGACCGGCGCAATATGCCAAATCGTACGGCGTGGCGGCTCTATGTGAGGGCACGGTGAGTGCTCTGCATATACGTTGACCTGCGATTTCGCTAAATGGATGTCCTTATCCGTACCTTTGCTAAGGACATTCACTAGGCCTTCACCTCGGCAGATAATCCCCCGGCGTGTTGCGATCTCCGGTCGCCGACGGCCACCGGACATCTCGGTGATGTGATGTAAATCACATAAAACCCTTCCGCCTCGGGCGAGGAAAGCGTGATGTGCACGCCCGTCTACCGGCCAGTACCTTGCGAGAAGAAAGTCATCCGGGACCCCTTGGGGACATAGTTCCGTCACGCACTTCCGTGACGAAACCGAGGGGACGCGGTCGATACGCCCCGCCGCCTTGCTCCTCGTGCGTGCCGCTCGTAGAGTTTCGTCACGCATTCCGTTACGGAAGTAAGGCCGACGATGGTGGACCCGGACTACGACATGGTGGCCGCCCGTATCCTGCGCCGGATGCGCCCCGAGGCCGCGCAGGCGTTCCTGGACAGCCCGGAATGGCGCGAGACCCCCGAGGGGCTGCGCGAACGCATCTACGTGGCCGATGCCCGCTGGGAGGAGATCGAGCGCCGTGCGCGGCTCGATACGTCACAGGCCGGACGTGACGAAACCCCGGCGACGCAGGCCGACCCCGAGCCCGAGCCCGGAGAGTGCGAGGGATGCGGCGCCCCCCTCCAGCGCGCCGGCACCGGCCGCCCCGCCCGCTACTGCTCCCAGGCATGCCGCCAGCGCGCCTACCGTGCCCGCAAGGCCCCCGAGACGGCGATCGCCGCACCGTCGACAGCTCCCATCGCCCCGGACCACCCGGCGTACCGTCTCGCGGGCGATGTCGCGCAGGCGGTACGGCGCGCGGCCGACGCCATCAGCCTCGGCCTCGGCGCGGGGGCCGCGCTCGACCAGGCCCGCGCCGCGCTCACCGATCTGGCCCGCCTCGCCGACGAGGCCGTCCCCCGTCGTGACGAAACCACCGTGACGAAACCCAAGAAGGACCGTGACCCGATCTACCGGCGCCGCTGGTACACCGATGAGGAGATCGCAGCCGTCCAGCTGGTCAGGGTGGGTGAGGATTCGCCTGCCTACTGGGTCGTCATCGCCGGTGAGCGCCTCGGCACGGTCGCGCCACACCGCAGCGTCACCGGCGGCCGGTCGGGCTGGGAGGCCCGCCACCGCGGCGGTAGTCCCGCCTGGCACCTCGGCACCGGCACACGCCCTGCCACTCGTCAGGCGGCTGTCACCGACCTGATCTCCGCTGTGCATCACGCCTGGAGGAACATGCGCGAGCAGCAGCAGCGTGACCACCGCCTCAAACGGGCAGAGCAGCGGGACCAGCGGTCATGATCGAATGCAACGTCTTCGACGAGTAGGCCCTCCGCTCCCGAACGTGTCCCCAACCGCCAAGTAGCGGATCACTGGTGTCGGGTTTAGACGCGGACTGCAGCAGATGCTCGTGCACGTCAACACGCTGCTGCAGCAGGCCCTGGCCGAGCCGGCCTGGGTGAAGAAGCTCGCGGAGGAGGACCGGCGCGGTCTGACCGCGTTGTTCTGGTCCAATGTCAACCCGTACGGCACATTCCGCCTGGAGATGGACGAGCGCCTGGACCTCGGCCTGCCCACCGTGCCCCCCCGTACGCTGGCGGCTGACGCCGCCCATCCTGCAACGGAACCCCATGCCCGCTGAACAGATCGGACACTGGACTAGCGTCGACAACCCTGCTGCCGTGGCCGCTGTCGCTCCGTCTACTCAGCTCGTGCGGCCTTCGTCGGTGGGCTGTGCTCCTGCAGGGTGATGAATGCACTGTCCACCAGGCTGGGCAGGTCTTCGGTGCCTTCGCTGTCTACCCAGATGGTGAGGGCGGTGGTTAGCGCGGCCAGTGCGGCGGCGGTGAGGACCCGGGTGGCCAGTTCGCTCTGGGCTGGTCGGCGGGCGGTGAGGGCTTGGGTGAGTATCTCCTCGGTGGCGTGCTGGTTCTCCCAGACCCGGGCGCGCAGGGCCGGTGTCTTCAGGACGAGCCGGGTGCGGATCAGGAGGGCGTCTTTGTCGGTGGCGTAGACCGTCTTCAGCCCTTGGGCCAGTGCGTGGTGCAGGGCCGTGAGCGTGTCCTCTTCCTCAGGTCGCTGCGCGATGAGCTGGAAGATCATCGGGTCGTAGTCGTCGGTCTCGACGACGGCCTCTTTGGTGGGGAAGTGTCGGAAGAAGGTCATGTGGGACACCCCGGCGGCGGCGGCGATCTCCTCCACCGTGGTGTTCTCGTACCCCTTGGCCAGGAACAGCTGCAGGGCCTGTTCCTGGATAGTGCGGCGCGTCTGGGCCTTCTTACGGGCCCGCAGACCTATCGGCGGCGGCTCGGAGGCGGTCATCGATGCTCTCTCCTTCTCTCGTCAGGCGTTGCCGAGTTCGAGGCTGCGCCAGCGCACCGTCGTCGCGACGATGGAGATCAGTGCGACGGCGACGGGCAGGACGAGCTGGCTTCCTGCGATGTGGATGTCGGTGCCGCCGAGCCCGGCCCACAGGCCCGGCACAGCCCACGGGAACCAGCCGCCACCGCCGAACGAGGTGACGAGCTGTGTGGCGACGACCAGGCCGATCAGGCCACCGACGGCGCCGAGGTAGCCCCGGGTGACGGTGGCCAACCAGGCCAGCGGGAAGGTGTTGCACGCACTCAGTAGGCAGACGCCGAGCGGCAGCCACCACCGTGGCGGCTGGGACCCGAGGTCGCCGAGGGCCAGGCCCACCCCGAGCAGCACCAGTATCGACGCGATTGAGGCGAGCACGCTCCAGACCAGCAGGACGGTGCACTTCGCCAGCGCGATGGCACCGCGGCCCATGGGCAGGGCGAACAGCCCGGCGACGGTGCCCTCGGTGAACTCCCGGCCGAAGCACCAGGAAAAGCCGAAACCGAGGCACAGCAACACCGCGACCGCCATCACCTGCGTGCCGGTCGAGACGTAGCCGGCCCAGCCGGAGCCGTGCACCAGCAGCCGGGCCTTCGCCGCGAAGCTCGAGGTGGAGTTCGCCCGCAGCGCCAGGATGGCCGCCGCGGCGAGCAGCCCTGGTGTCAGCACGATGATGACGGTGCAGATGACCGTGACCGGCGCCCGGCGCATCTTCATCGTCTCGACGGCCAGGAGCCTGCCGAAGTCGCCGGTCATCCCGCCTCCCCGGGCCGGTCCTGGTCGGCCTGGTAGATCAGGTCGAAGAACGCGCGTTCCAGGTCAATACCGCGCGGATCGAGGCCGCCGACGACGCGGCCCCGGTGCAGCACCGTCACGGTGTCCGCGAGCCGGGCCAGCTCGTCCAGGTGGTGGCTGGACACCAGCACCGCACCGCCGCGCTCGGCGACGCCGGTGATGATCTCCCGGAGGGAGACGACCGCCGAGGGGTCCAGGGAGTTACTCGGTTCGTCGAGCACAAGCACGGTGGGCCGGTGAACGAGCGCGGAGGCGAGCGCCACCTTCTGCCGGGTGCCCAGCGACAGCCGTTTGCCGCGCCGGTCCAGCCACCGCTCCAGGCCGAGGTCCTCGGCGGTGCGCCGCACGCTGTCCGTGACACCCTCGCGGTCCATGCCGTGCAGCAGAGCGGCCGCGGTGATGTTCTCCTGGGCGGTGAGCTCGGGGTAGACGGCCGGGGTCTCGATCATCTGCCCGACCTCGCGCCAGCGGGCGGCGGGCAGCGCGCCGACCGGCACGCCGAACAGCGACGCCCTCCCGCCATCGGCCGACAGCATGCCGAGCAGGATGCGCATCAGCGTCGTCTTGCCCGCGCCGTTCATGCCAACCAGCGCGTGGATGCTGCCGGACCGGACCGCCAGGTCGACGCCATGCAGGACGACATCGCCACCGAGTGACCGGCGCACGCCCCGCGCTTCCAGCAGGACCTTGCCCGGCCGCCGCTCGGTGGGACCAGCTCCACCACCCACGGCAGTGGGATCGTGCATGAGACCTGCCTATGTTAGTGACTAACTTTTGTTAGAAGCTAACCCTAGGGATGCGTCAAGGTCAAATAATGCCCTCAAGGCGTAGGCAGACCGGACTGAGTACAACGACGGATGGCGGCTGGGCGAGCCAATTTTCCGCCCCCAGACATGCTGGAAAGCCTGATACAGGCGTGCCGTGTCTCGCCCAGCCGGGCTAGGAAGATCAGGGACATCTGGAATCTGGCCAACAGGGCGGGGGAGCATGCCCGCCACCCGAAGCAGGGGATCAGCAGGCAGCCTCGGCCGGAGTGGGTCATCACGATGCCCAAGCCGCCGAAGCTGCGCGAGGACGTCGAGGGCTACGACGACCTCAAGCCAGATCCCCTCACGGCTACCACGAAGGAAGAGTTCCTCCAGCACATGAGGGACTTCCATGTGTGGGCCAAGGAGCTGTCCTACCGCGAGATCTCCCGCGGGTCTGGCCGCGCCGTCGCGGCCAGCACCCTGTGCGAGGCGCTGAACCCCAACAAACGGCCCCGACTGCCCTCCATGAAGGTCGTGGAAGGCTTCATCACGGGCTGCGGCGGCAGCGAGGACGATCTGGTGCGCTGGACCACCGCCTGGCGGCGGATCCGGATGGCCAAGGCGCATAGCAACGTCACCCGGCTTCCTTCCAGCTGTCGTACCGCCAGCTAAGGCGTAGTCCTCAGGAGATCGGCGGGAATGCCCGGCTGCGATGCGAGAGCCGGACGTCGGCGCGTTCCCGCCTCCGCGGACTGCCTGGCCCATGATTGAATGCTAATTTTCTCTACGTCTTCAAGGCGGCCCGCTCCCCTCGGGGGCGGGCCGCTTCACGTTGCCGAAAGATTCGAGGCCAAGATCACGAATCCCGGGCTACGGCCAGACAGCGGCCCAGGAGTCGTCCACCAGTGTGACCTCCCAATCACTCCCCCGCGAGCCCCCAAAGAAGGCAACAGGAAGCAGCACGCGGCTCCTTGCCGAATTGTTCTTATAGGGATCAAGGGCCGCGCTGGCGCGCGGCCTGCCGCCGCGCGCCAGCGGCCAGCGGGCCGGGCATGCGGCTCTCCGGCCGGTCCCGACCCGCGCCGCCGCGCACGGACAGCAGACCTTCGCCCCGGCCGATCCTGCGACCGATGGCCGGCCACTCGACGGCCACCTGAGACTGGCCGACCCCTCGTTCCCGCTCTAGACCTTCCAGGCCCGGCCGCTCGCCGACCCGACTGCCAGGTGATCGAGCACACCTCGGCATTGCAGCGTGATGGGCGCCGTACCAGCCGAGGCCGTCACGATCGCCGAAGTGGCCGGCCACCCGGCCTTGGGGCACAGCGGTACAGCGGTTAACGCTAAGCCGGTGATCATGGGCTTCTAGGGCCTGTTGTGAAAGTGCCGACGGGCCGGACGAGGTGATGCACAGGTCCGGCCCGTCCGTTCGTCTCTACAGGTCGAGCTGATACTGCAGTGTCGTGTGCGTGGGCAGGTAGCCGAGGCTGTCGCTGATGTGTCTCATGTGCGTGTTGCTGTCGGCGGTGTCGGTCAGGAGGCCGCCGAGGTCCGGGTAGTGCCCGTGGGCTTGTCGGATCGACTCGGCCTTCATCCAGCGGCCGAGGCCGTGTCCGCGGTGCTCGGGCAGCACGCCGGTGCCGTAGTGCTGGGCATCACCTGTGCCGCCGCCGGGCACGACGAGTTCGGTGAACCCGGCGATCGAGCCGTTGGAGGTGTCGATGGCGACGACGGTGTGCAGGTGGTCGCCGCGCTGTTCGACGGCCTTTGCCGCAGCCCGGACCCGGTCCACGTCCCAGGTCGTGGTGCCGTGGTCGGTGTCCTCCATGGGCATGTCGTCCATGGCGCGACGTGAGTCGGCGAAGGTCTGGGCGAGATCGTCGGGGACGGTTCCCTGCCAGGACGCCAGCCGGTAGCTGGAATGCGGACGCTCAATGATCTCTGCCAGGGAGGGGATGTCCACATCGGCCAGGGGCAGGCGGGAGTACCTCAGGGTGAGGACCTTGCGGAAGCCGCGGGCCGGCAGGAAGTGGTCGCCGGGCGATCCGGCCCCGGCCTGCGCGACGACGCAGCGCCGGGTGTTGTCCCGGGCGGCGGCCACGGCAGTGTCGAGTAGCCGGGAGCCGACGCCCTTGCGGCGCTCCACGGGATGGACGTGGAGGGTCAGTTCGGCCAGGTGCTCTTGTCCGCCATCGAACAGGCGCAGAAAGGCCGTCCCGACGGGGATGGAATCGGCGTCGGACGCCAGCCATGCAAGGCGTCGGCTGTGCGCCCCGTGAGCGGGGTCGGTCAGTGGGGTGATGCGGAGCGACAAGGTGTCTCCGTCGTGAGGAGGTGGCAAAGGTCAGTACGCGGGCTCAACTGCTGGGCACTCCTGCGCATGTGCTCCACACCTCCTCGTCGACAGTGCCGGTCCGGATCAACATGGACGGCTGGGAGAACGTAGCTGGTCTATCGGCTCCTCGGCAAAGGGTTAACTGAAGGCTGCTGCGGCCGCGGGGTCACAGCCAACTCATTGATGGCCGCGACCAGCACGGTTGCTTCGTAGCGGACGGCCAGCCGAGCAGCCACAGACCCGCCCCAGCTCGACGATGTCGGGAAGATCGACGTCGGCAAGATCGGCGGCCTCGGCAAGCTCGATCGTCCCGACCGCCCCATGTAGGCCGTCATTGGAAGAGGCACGCGGAGGAGCACCGGGCCGCCGGCGAGCGCCGCACTTGCGGCCAACCAGTAACCAGGCAACTTGTGAAAAACGCGCTCCCCATTCCCGAAAGCTACCCATGGGTAGAGCGGCGCTCTGGGTCGGGGTCGACCTAAGCCGCACGGTGCTGGAGGTGTGTAACGACGGGGAGGGCATTGCAAAGTGACCGTTCCGATACTGGCGCCTACCGCCAGTTGCTGGCCAGCGACGCCCCCCTATGACAAAACGCCAGATCACCAAGAGGCCAAAGTGTCGCCTGCGTTTGCCTGGCTCATAGCCATACGGGAAACAAATGGCGACATCGCCTCTTTGACGGCTCATTCACAGTCATATGGGAAATCAACGGCGATTTCGCCTCTACTGACGAGATCATTCACAACAACTTCAACTTGCCTCGAACATAGGGGCGGCATGACCTCAGCAGGGACGAGCACACCCCTCTGCTGGTCCGATTCGTTGTCTTCGTCCGTAGCAGCCGCTACCTCCGCGATTGCGTGTGACCAGCGCTCTCGCCAGCGTGGCCAGTCCCCTCCACAGAGCAACACGAAATTCCGTACCACGTTCTCTGACGGCAACCGGTGACCCGCCACGGCGTAGGCCAGCGCAGTCTTGGAGACCTCGCAGCGCCGCGCCATCTTCCAAAACGGTGGCTCACCAGCGGCAGCTCGCAGCGCCCTCAGCTCACATGCAAATCGCTCGACTGGGCCCGCAGCAGGATCCAGGGCCCGCATACGCCGTCCGATGACTGACCCCTCCTTGACGAACTGGGCAACTGTGCAGCGTGCAGCTGGACAACGGCCTGCAGCGAATTGTCCAGATCGCTTCAGTTTGGACAATTCGCGCCTTAAGAAGGTCTCGTGATTTCCCCGACAAAGAAAGGTGCAGGATGAAGAAACTCATCGCCACCTTCGCGGCGACCGCTCTGGCGACGCTTCTGGCAGCAACGACGCTGCTGCTGGGAGTGGCCGCCACTCCGGCGTCGGCGGCCACTCCCGGACCGGGCACTCAGCACGTGGCCAGCAGGGCGCCGCTGCCTGGCTGCGCCTTGGTGCTGGCTCCCAAAGCCAGCAGCGACCAGGGACGGGTCTGTCTGCAGAAGAGCGTCACGCGGGCCGCCGAATCGAGTGTCGCCGCATCCCCAGGGCTGTGCATCTACCAGAACGGACCTGTCTTCTCACCCGCATGGGCCAACGGCTGGGAGCTCTGCGCCTACGGCTCGGGAGACCTCTGGGTCCCGCCCGCGTACGACGACCAGGCCAGCTCGTGGATCTCCGGTTGCACCTCCGGCGTGTTCTACGCGTACCAGCCCAGAACTGCGCCGTGGGGGGTCTTCCCGGCGAATTCCGCCGGCAACTTCCCGTGGGGCGGCGTCCCCAACGACGCACTGTCGTCAGTCTCCCTCGACTGGCCATGCTGACCGTAGTTCGGTGAGTTCCACCAAAAGGGCGTCCTTCAGCGGTTTCGCGGAGGGACGCCCGCCGTTCGAGCCGTCCGCGACGCTCGATCTCCTCCCAGCGCGCGTCGGCCCCATGGAAACCCGGGAGTCAGAGCGACCTGGGGATTCTCTATGTTTCCGCAGGTCGCTCCCGAGTCCCGGAATTCCAGGAGTCGGGGAAGAGAGCTCGGCCCGTCGCTTGGTGGCCGAGCCCGCCTCGCGACCAATGACCTGGTCGTGGTCGACGAGGCGAGCATGGTCACGAGCGGCCAGCTCGCCGAGCTCAACCGCATGGCCGAGGCCGCAGGCGCCAAGCTTCTGCTGACCGGTGACCCGGAGCAGCTCGCCGCCGTAGGCGACTCCGGAGCGTTCGCCATGCTGGCCCGCGAGCACGGGTACTACCAGCTCACCCAGGTTCAGCGCATGGCCGAGCCGTGGGAGCGCGAGGCGTGGCTAGCCCCGACGATCACGCCCGCCGAGGGCGTTCTGTCGGTCTGGTATGGCCTGGTGGCTCGTACTGACGGGTCCCGTATCTGGTGGTATCGCCCGAGGCCAAGTGAGCGCGGGCATCCCCTGTGTACCTTCGCGATCTCGGCCAAGACCGTGGCAAAGCGTCTGGCCGCCGACTACATCGAAGTTTTTGCCCGCCCGGTCCCTGTCTGGTCGCCGGTCCCTGGCCTCTGGCAAGTCCAGCCGTACGCCGCCCACGGGGCCGCGTTGCCCGACCAAAACTGACGCCCTGGCCCCGGAGCGAATCGCCGCCTTGTCTCCGGGGCCGGGGTCACCACATGGCCGCGTGCAAACACTGCGCGCGTAGAAGGGGCGCCGTACCCAGTGCGGCGCCCCTTCTACGTCTCGTGGAAGTCAAAGTTTTTCGGCGACACGCCGCGTAACTGAATGCATAGATCTTGCGAATACGCCATGATCTCCCCCATGGCTGGGAAACCAGGGAGACGCAAGCGCTCACAAGGGACCGGCGGCACAGTGCCGCTGCAAACCAAGGTGCCCGCTCACGTCAAGGAGCGGTACGAGCGGCTCGCGGCTGTGCGCGAGATCTCGCTCAGCATGTTGTTTGAAGAACTGATCGATGAGCTCGACCCGCACGTCACGGGACCGCAGAAGGAGACCGCTCTAGAGATGACCGCATAAATACGTAGGGCCCCGGCTACCAACCGGGGCACCTGCCTACGACCTCAGAGAAGTCCGCCTCACCTGGGCACCACACCCGGCGGACATCTCACCCACAACTCCATCGCTCGCCTACCAAGCGAGCACAGACCCAAACGCAACGAGAAACGAGAGACGCCGGTTACCAGCCGGCGGGCTTCGTCATGCCTGGCGGAGCGCCCAACTACAGACGGAGACCACGATAACCGATGGTCGTCCGGCTAGCCCAGCATGTCCGAATTTGGGCGTGTCGCTGCAACGGGGCAGCGTGCGGGAAGCCGAGAAGAACGATGCCCCGTCTCGCCCGCGTACGCCCTACTACGAGGGCGCCGAACACCTGCCCGCGATGCCTCGCCGCGTATGGTTCCGCCTCGCCGCGCTGCAGCGCTGGCGCGGCCACCTCGCCGACGAGTGCCCCTGGCGGATGGTCCGGCACCTGACCCACCGGGCAGGCGATCGCGGCCGACTGGCCGACATGCAGGCCGTCATGGAGTCCTACGCCACCCGCCACCGGGTCAGCGTCCGCATCGCCTGGGCCGACTTCGGCCGACTGCGCCCCCTGGGCCTGGTACGGCAGACCGCCGCCCCCGCCCCGGGCCGCCGGTCCCGCTACGTCCTCAGCGTGCCTGCCGAGCTGCCGGCCGAACTGCCGCAAACGCTGGCCAGGGCTGTACGAGACGCCCGCGCTGCTGATCACCACGGACAGGCGGTCAGTCTCGCGCACCCTGGCGACACGCCAGGGTGGCAGCTCGCCGCTTCCCCGAACTTCCAGGCCGAGGCCGATGTGCCCGGCCGGATGCGCCTGGCGCACTACGAGGGCGCCGAAGTCCTGCCATGCGTGCCCACGCCGCTGTGGTGGCGTCTGGTGACGCTGCTGCGGACCTGCGGCAACGAGATCCGCCCATGCGCGTTGACGCGGCACCTCAGGGCGGATAAGGCCGGCCGCCTGACCGGCATCCCGGCCGTCCTGGACGCCTACAGCAGCCGGTACGGCGTGTCCCACCGAGTCGGCTGGGTCGGCTTCACGAACCGGTTCGAGGGCACGACACGCCGACGCGATCCGCAAACTGCCGCCCGCGCGCGTTCGGTCGTGGAAAGCTGTGGGGCTAGCTCCTGTAACAGGAGCCTCAAAACCTTCAGGAGCCGCTCAGGACAAATGAAAACGCCCCGCAGAACGGGGCGCTTCAACAAACTTCATATCCAAATTGTTCAGGACTCCGCTCCCACACCTGCCAAGGAAACGAGCCGAGTGCCTGGACCGACCGCGCTCTCGCGCGTCCGGAGACGTCTGAGATGACGATAGCAGGCCGTCATCCGGTTAGCCTCCCATGCCCGGAAACCGACACGCCGGGACACTGGCCGACCGGCACAACCCCCATGCTGTCCGAGCCCGAGGCCGACAAGCCCGGCCGGATGCGCCTGGCGCACTACGAGGGCGCCGAAGTCCTGCCATGCGTGCCCACGCCGCTGTGGTGGCGTCTGGTGACGCTGCTGCGGACCCGCGGCAACGAGATCCACCCCTGCGCGCTGCGCATGGCGCAGCACCTCACCCACCGGGCCGACACGACCGGCCGCCTGACCGACATCCCGGCCGTCCTGGACGCCTACAGCAGCCGGTACGGCCTGTCGCGCCGGGTCGGCTGGACCGACTTCATGCGCCTGGTCGAGGCCGGCCTGGTCCGCCAGGTGTGCGCGGCCGCCCCCGAGCGCCAGGCCCGCTACGTCCTGGTGATGGACCTGGCCGCCCTTCCCGACGACCTTCCGGCCGACCTCGCGCGTGAGCTTCACCGCTACGTCGATGACCCCAGGACGGCCGCCAAGGGCCGCCCGACTCGCGCCGGAGAGGATGCCGCGCTCGCCGAGTGCGAGGTGATCCGTGAGGGCTCAGCGGTCGGCCCGCGAGTCGCGAGCAATCTCGGTTGTGGACGACTTCACACGTCTCCCTATACGCGAGAGGGTTCTCCCCCCTCCCCTCAGCCTCGGCAGTCACAAGGGCCTCAGCGGCCGCCCCTGGAGCCGGCCTGGGGGCAGGATCGCAACGACGAGAAGGCCGCCGCCCTTGACTTTGTAAAGGAACTGCTGCCGGAGTGGGCCCGCCAACGCGGCGGCCAAGTGCTCAGCGAGAACGAGATCGGCGAAATCGCCCATCTCGTGGTGCTACTGCTGCACCACGTACGCCGCAGCGAGGCCTCCGAGCTGCTCACCTCCCAGGTGGCCAGCGCCACCGACCTGGCCGGAGTGCTGCGCTGGCGCATCGGCCGCACCCTGGCCGGCCTGCGCCGCGCTCAGCGCCGGTCCGAAACGCTGCGGGTCGACGACGACGGCGAGCAGCACGCCGCGTTCCTCGAGGCCAACGCCGCCCGCAATGCGGCCAACGCCGCCCGCAGGGCCGCACTTGTGGAGGAAGCCCGCCAGCGGGCCCGAGAGATCCGCCAGCAGCGAGAGGCCCGCTCCCGCCTGACAGCCCGGACACACAGCCCGGACCGCCGCCGCGGCCCTGAGCCGGCTCCGGCGGCGATCGTCCCCCTACGGCCCTACCGAACCGCCCTGGAGTCGGAGAGCGTGTTCCGCCGCGAGGTCCTGGAACGGCACCACGCTCCAGCTCTGGCCCAGTCGATGTGGACTGAGCCCGAGGAGGTCTTCCAGGGCGAGCTGGAGCGACAGGCCGCCTGCAGGTCTGTCGCCCGGGCCGAGTGAGCCCGGGTCGACGAGCCCGGCGCAGTCGGCGCCGTCACGTTGTCCGACGGACGAAGGCATGGGTGACTCTGGTGCCCGCGTCGCTTAGGAAATTGGCTAGATCATCCGTTATGAGAGTTTTTTCGATCCCGATGGTGATTGTTTCTGCTGTGATCTCGGCTGCCACGAGCTCATGGCCAAGATCTCCGCTTCTTCGTACGCGGATGTGGAGCGCCGGCACCGGGCGCGTCTCCTCTACAGGCTGAAGCAGACTGAGCACTGCCACGCCGATCTCGTCCATAGGAATCGTTAGCTCCGGGGCGAACTGCCTCTCGTCGACGTAAGCGATGATTCGCGTCCCTGGGAACACTTGTCTGATTACTGCAGGGTAACTATATGGCAGCGCAATGCGCCGGAACTCCACTGACGGTCGTGGTGGAAATGACACGGATCATCCACCGTATCCTTTCTGTGCAATTACGTCCCCGATCGTTGGGCCGGTAGGCGACAGAAAAGTTTGACGCATCCGTCCTAGTCTTGGCGACCTTCCGGCTCGCTCTCTTTCGCCTCGATCACCTGCATGAGTTCATTTGCCAGGCGCATACACCGCTCGGGGGTATAACCCTTGGGCGCACGAAAGATCAGGCGTTCTCCCGCGCCAGTCCGGACATCGACGATGTCCCATCCCATCCACTGGGTGATAGCCATCGCCTTCACACTGTCCGGATCCAGGCCGAGCCCTGTCGCGAGGGCATCCAGACGCCAGACGTCGGGCATTCGGGGGACCCGGCCACTTAACACATCCGTTATCCACTGTGCGGTGAGATGCTGGCCGGTGGTCCGGCTCACGGACCGCAAGGCGAGCGTCCGGATGCTGATGCCCTTGTCCTCGACGTGACTGCGGATGCTGTCGCTCAAGGGGGTCGCGGGGGGCTGCTCGGGTGTCACTCGTTGCGACGGCATTTGGTTGTCAGCTCCTCGACTTATTTTTGCCGTGATCGCCCCCATCATGCCCGCTAGATCTTGACGACAGCGAGCGAACCCCGGCGATGTCCCCGGGCGGTACCGTCAACAAGATTGGGCGGGAACGTTCCCACCTCGAAGACACCGCCGCAGAAACCTTTCGGTATTCCCGTGCTTCGCTGCACTGCTTGCATTACAGTGCGACCTGCAGTCGAGATGTCAGCAGAATCTGATGATGAGATACTCCATCGGAGAGGTTGGCTATGGCGGGAAAGCCGCAGATGCACCTGCGGAGCGCGGAGCTTTTGCAAGCATTGATATTCGGACACAGTCGCAGCGTGGCCGAGTTTGCTCACCGTGCGGCCCTCACCAGACAGTGCATTGACGGTCTGCTCAGGCGAGGAACATGCCGTCGTACCACGGCGGATGCCATCGCGGCGGCAGCGGGGGTGCAGACTCTCGACCTGTTCAACCCTTATCTGTCGTCAGATTCTGCTGACATTAGAGATCTGTGATCTCGCTGTGCGTTTTCGACCAAGGAATTACAACCCCCCCCTTGGGGATGGCTTTTATCAAGAAGTCCGATTCGCACTATTTCGATTGAGAGCTACGCATTCCGCCGCGCCGTTCTCGGCCTGGCCGGCTCCAGAGGGTGCGTACTCGCTCACAAGGAAGAGCATGGCGCCTTCCGTAAACCTCACGAAAGGAATCGTCTCTTGACGATGAAGAAAGCCTTCCTCACCGGCATCCTCGCGGCGGCTGCCGCGATCACCCCGGTGGCGGTGGCCGCCGAGGCTGCGATGGCGAGCACCATTCCGGACGGTGACATCGGCAGCTCCCTGTACACCCCGGGGCCCGGCACGGTGGGTGTTCCCAGCGGGGGCAACGTTCACGAGTACATCCTGAACGGCCGCACGTACACCCTGCCCAGCTGCCAGTACGCCGTGAACGGCGGGGTCTACGTCATGCCCACGTGTGGGGCGAGCTACCGCCGTCCGATGTACATCGTGCAGGGCCGCTCGTACGTCCTGCCCGGCGACTGGTGCGACCAGCGCATCAGCGGGCTGTCCGGCCAGCTGTACGGCCTCGACGATTACACGATCGACGAGCGCGTCATCCACCAGTACGTGGTGGGCACCCGCACGTACACCCTGCCCAGCTGCCAGTACGTCATGAACGGCGGCATCTACATCATGCCCACCTGTGGGCCGAGCTACCGCCGTCCGATGTACATCCTGAACGGTCGCTCGTACGACCTGCCCGGCGACTGGTGCGACCAGCGCGTCGGACTGCCCGGCTCGTGGTACGGCCTCTCCGGTCGCGGGTTCGGCGTCAGCTGGGGCGGGTTCGGCCTCGGTGGCGGGTTCGGCGTCAACTGGGGCGGCTGGGGACGTCCCAGCTGGGGCGGCGGCGGCTGGGGACGTCCCAGCTGGGGCGGCGGCAGCTGGGGCGGCGGCGGCTGGGGCGGTCCGCGTCCCACCTGGCCACCGCACCCGACTCCCACCCCGAGCATCCCGAGCATCCCGAGCATCCCGAGCACTCCTGGCACCGGCACTCCCGGCACTGGGACTCCCGGCGGCGGCTGGGGCGGTCCGCGTCCCGGCACTGGGACTCCCGGCACTGGGACTCCCGGCGGCGGCTGGGGCGGCGGCACTCACGGCCCGGGGACTCCCGCCGGCTGGGGTGCTCCCGCCCGCATGGCCGGCGGACGCTAGCTGGTGATGTCGCCGCCGACGGCCGGGTGGCTACGGACCCGGCCTCGGCGACGACATCATCGCAAGATTCTCGGCGGGGCCGCACACCGCCGAGATCAACGAGAGACGCGAGGCCACAAACAGACGTCTCTCGGCCAGTTCGCGGCGGCTGGGGTCCACTCCCGGTACCTCGGCTGATCGTTTCCATTTCACGCCGCACCTGGGCATGAGCGTGGAGTGGGAACACACCGCGAGAGAGCGGCTGCGACCCGGGATGTCGCAGCCGCTCTCCTCTTGATCCCGCACAGCGTCCAAGCCCAGTCCCCAGGTGATGGCAACGAGTTCGACGGCCAGGTGCACCTGTCCGGCCTCTGCTCTCGGAAGAGCAGTTCGTAGCTGGTGACGAGACCGCGGTGTGGACGCGGAAACCCACCGGCGCTCCCCGACGACAACAAGCCCCCATAGCGCCCGCTGACGGATTCCCGGTACAGCCTGCAACGAAGGGAATCGCAATGACCCTGGATTGGTGGGTCATAGGGGCTCTGCTAAGCCTGCTCGCGGCGTTGGCTTGGCCACCATGCCGGGCCGTTCTGGATCGGCAGCGGCCGCACCTCCTCAGCGGCCTCGACGAGGCCGGGCGTGACGAACAGGACGAACTGGTGAGGGCATACGCGGTCACCAGCATCGGCGCCGGATGGTTCACCACAATGTCGCTCACTGACGCCTGGGGCCACGTCGCCGCGTACGCCGCGAAGCGTTCCACGGACACCGGCATCGCCTATGTGTACGTGGTGCAAGGCGGCCATAGATGGTGCTGGCAGCGTGGCCGTATGACAGACAGCCCGGCGGTCACATCCGAGGAGGCTGGAATGCGGGCGGGGACGAACTGGCGACCCACCGCTCCTACGCCGTCGATGGGGAGTGTCCGCGAAGACGGTTCCATGAGGCGCCGACGTCGCGTGACGGCGCCAGCTGGCTCCAGCCTGGCCGCCCTAACCGGTGATGTCGCTGCCAGCCGGCCGGGTGTCCACCGGCACCGGAAAGCCAGCAACACCACAACATCCCCGGCGGGGCCGCGCCACCGCCGAGAGGGACGAGAGCAGACACCGGGACGCTGGTGGACGTATCTCGCCCAGTTCGCGGTAGGCGTCGTTACCCGAAACCCCAGCTGATCGTTTCCGAGAAGCTTCCGCGCGGCCGCATCGCCGACGTCGCCTGGCTTCGATGTCGGCGACAGAGCCGCCATATCCGCCCTGGCTCGGACTGGCCGCTGGCTCCTGAGAATGTTTCTTCTCAGGAGTTAACACCGACCCCGGGAGACACACCAGTGACCGCTCTCGCACCCCGCCCCGCGGCCGCCGTCGCCCTCCCGGTCCACACCGAGGCGGACCTGTCGCTCAGCGAGGCCGCCCGCGCCGCGATCGAAGCCGGGGTGCCCGAGTCGACGCGCCGCGCGTACGCCTCCGACTGGAAGAGCTTCACCGCCTGGTGCTCGACGGCGGGCCGTACGCCGTTCCCCGCCACCGCCCAGACGCTCACCGAGTACGTCACCCACCTGACCACCGCGCCCTCGTCGACCGGCCGCCCGCTCGCGCCCTCCTCCATCGAGCGCGCCCTGGCCGCGATCCGCACCATGCACAACGCCGCCGACGTCGCCCCGCCCAACACCAAGGCCGCCCGCAAGGTGCTGTCCGGCTACCGCGAGCGCCTGGCCCTGTCCAAGGACCCGGCGGCCAAGCCCCGCAAGGCCGATCCCGCCGTCCCCGACACCCTGCGCGAGATGCTCGCCACGCTCGACCGGACCACCCTCGCGGGCAAGCGGGACGCCGCGCTGCTGTTGCTCGGCTACGCCACCGCCGCCCGCGTGAGCGAGCTGGCCGCGCTCGACATCGCCGACGTCCGCGAGACGCCCGATGGGCTGCTCGTCACCATCTACCGGCGGAAGATCAAGCGGCACACCGAGACCGCCGTGCCGTACGGCGCCAACCCCGCCACCTGCCCTGTGCGTGCCGCCCGCGCGCTCCTGGCGGACATGGCCGATGCTGGCCGCACCTCCGGGCCGCTGCTCATCCGCGTCGACCGGCACGGCCGCATCGCCCCACCCCTCACCCGGGCCGGGAAGACGATCGGCGACCCGGCCGGGCGCATGACCGCCGAGGCGATCGCCGACGTCGTCACCCGCATCGCCAAGACCGCTGACCTGGACGGCCGATGGACCGGTCACTCTCTGCGCCGCGGCTTCGCCACCGCCGCCCGTCGCGCTGGTGCCGGCCTGGAGCGGATCGGCCGCCACGGCGGATGGGCAGATGGCTCCAAGGCCCTTCTCGGCTACCTCGAAGAGGGCGACCGTTGGACCGACAACCCTGTGACCGGCCTGTAGAGCGGATGGCGGCTGGAGACAACGCAGACGGGGACCGGCCGCCTGATCCGGGGGAATGACGGATCCCTCTCGAGAGGGATGTGGGAGTTCGCTCGCCTCGGCGATGTCCGTGCGGCCGTGGGAAACCAGGATTGGGGAAGTCAGCGCAGCTAAGGAGTCAACGAGATGAACCCCCCGTATCGCCTTCGTCGCCGCCCCCGTCCTCACCTTCACCTACGGCGTGATCCGCATCCTGGACGGCCTAGACGGTTGTAGCCGCGGTCCTGGGCTCGCCTGGACGACCGGGCATCTGGCCTTCATCGGCGCCCTGGCGTTCTTCGCCGTGGCCTTTCATGAGATGCGGAGGCTGGCCGGTTGCGGACGCCTGGCCGCTGGGCTGGCCTCCGCCGGATATGTCGGCATCGCCACGCTGATCGCTCAGTTCGTCATCGACATCGTCTTGGGGTTCCGGTCAGCCGACCACGCCGCGATGGGCGCGCTGTTCGATCAGGTCCAGGCGGTTCCCGGGGTGCAGCAGGTGATCTACGACTTCGGGCCGCTGCTGTTCTTCGTCGCCCAGATCGGCCTGGTCCTCCAGCTTGCGATCCAGCGCCGCGTCAAGGCGTGGACGCCCGTCCTGGTGATCGCCGACGTCCTGGTGCCGTTCGTGGAGAAGGACCTCATGCCGCTGGGCGCCGCTTTCCTGCTGATCTCCTTCCTGGCGCTGGCCCGTGTGTCCCGCGCGTCGCGCCTGACTGACGGCCGGCACCCGCGTGGTCGAGCCCGCCGTACCGGCTTCTGTGTGATGAGCGGACAATGCCGAGTTGTGTCCCTTTCGATCGGCTGCGTGCCATCCCGGGCACGCCCCGCCTGTGAACTCCAAGCAGCTCCCCGGCGCCCAGGCCCGGCCTCCACGACGAAACTCAGGCTGAGGCCGTGACGATCGCCTGCGTCGGTGCTCGTTGTCCAGGGGCCGGAGACCGACGCCGCGGCCCTCCTTCGTCGGGCCCACGGCACCGAGCATGATCGGGCGGGTCAGGACAACATCTCTCCACCGTCACCCTGACCTGCCTCTGGCCATCCTGATCAACACTACGTACCGTCCGCTTCATGGCGTAAGTCTCAAGTACCCGACGGCGAGGGGCTTTCATGGGACTTTGGGCACGGCTGATCAAGGGGGACCAGGGCAGCGGGGGCGGGACGATCGGACGCCAGAGCCCTCTCCCACGTCGGGACCTCGGTACCGCAAGCCCCGCGACGCGCTGAGTACGGCGAGACCGCGGAGCATAGGCCGATCTTGTGAGACCGTGGCGCCCATGACCATCGATGCCACCGCTTCGAGCGGCGCTCATGGCGCGGCGACTGCACGCCGCACCGACAGTTATCTGATCACGATCGCCAACCAGAAGGGCGGCGTGGGCAAGACGATGCTCACGCTGTCACTGGCTGCGCACACCGCCAAGGCGAACGGCCGGGCATTCGTCTGGGATATCGATCCTCAGGCCAACGCCTACGACCTGACCAGCGTCATGAACTCCCCCGGCTACGACGTGGTCCACGAGCTGGACCCCAACCGGGTCGCCGACGTACGGCGGATGCGCCAGTACGACACCGTGTTCATCGACTGCCCCGGCAGCCTGGAAGGCCGCGAAATCCTGTCGCAGATCGTGAAGGCCTCCACATTCGTACTGATCCCCTACGACCACGAGCCCGAGTCGATCCTGCCGACCCTGCGGACCGCGCGCCGGGTCGCCGAGCTCGGCATCCCGTACGCGGTCGTCGTGACCAAGGCCAATCCGCAGGTCGGGGCCGACCATGTGCTCGATGCCTGGAAGACGCTCGAGGACCAGCAGATCCCGCACTTCCAGTCATTCGTCCGGCTGTATCGGGCCTGGCCCAACAGCCTCAAGGCCGGCGTGCCCATCACCCGATGGAACGAGCGGTACGCCCCCAAGGTCCGCGAGGATATCGCCGCCGTTCACACCGAACTGCTGCTGAACATCGGCCGGGTCGCTGGAGCCCGCCCGTGACGATGGCAGGTGAATCCATGACCAAGAACAAGCGCAAGGGATTCGACGACCTGATCGCCCGGCGGGAGGAACTCGGGGACGCATCGCCGCCGTGGACCGTCTCAGAGGAACAAGGGCCTGATCCCGTTGCCGAGTCGTCCCGTGGATCCGCCACAGGCCCTGCGGGGCCGGACGCTGTGCCAGTCCCGTACGAGACCGTCAACACCGGAGAGCTAACTGTCGCCGAACGCGACGACCTCGCGGCCTGCGAGGCGGCGATCGACACCCTTCGTGTCGCGTTCTGGGCCGCCGGCAAGGCTCTGCAGGTGATCCGGGACGCCCGCCTGTACCGGGCTACTCATCCCACGTTCGAGGCGTACGTGGGGGAGCGGTGGGAGATGACCCGCACCCAGGCGGATCGGCTGATC
>NZ_BSSE01000053.1 GCF_030268965.1 Microtetraspora sp. NBRC 16547
AGCAGGCCAACCGGCGGAAACTGGGCTCCAAGGGCGGTCGTCCCCCGGGGTTCGACTCTGTCCGATACAGAGATCGGAACACGGGGGAACGCTGCTTCAACCTGCTGAAACAGTGCCGTGCCGTCGCAACCCGCTACGACAAGCGCGACTTCATGTATCTCGGCACCATAGATGTCGCTTCGATACGGATCTGGCTCCGCAATCCCGTCTCGTGATCTACAAAACACGACCTAGTCTGCTGCGCTTGCCTGGGTCGTGGCGGGCGGGACGATCAGGCTTCCACCTCAGCCAGCTACGGACCGGCTCACGCTCGGGCGATCATCCCGGAGCCGAGGCCCCCGCCGGAAGCACTTTTGCCTATACCGTCGCAGAGTGGACGGTCAAGGCGTGGGAAAGCGCTCAGTGCTTGATCAGGTCGTGGTCAGTGTGGCTGTTCTGATCGGGGACGGCTTTCTAATGATGGTGGGCCTCTACGTGGCGGTGGCCGCTGGCGGCTTCCGTCTTTTTGGCGGCGGGCCCGAGATGACCGAAGCGGCATGGGAAGCTCAACATCATCGTGAGTCCCTTGCTGTGTATGGGGCGGGGACGGTCGTCGCGCTGATCATGCTGGCTATTGCGATAGTGGCGCTGCGTCGGCGTCCTGAGGTCGCGGTCGTCCAGTTGCTTCCGCTGTCTCTGGTTGCTGTCTTCCTGATCGAGTGGGCGCGTTAATCCCTGGTGATTTCGGGTGGGGAGGGCCCGACGATCAGCTCAGCCACGCGGATCCCGAGTCACCACCGACCGGGACACGCACGCCCACCATGTGCGCGTGTCTACGGAACGCCCTACCCATCATGGTTGTGTCGGACATAATATGGGCATGAGGAAGTTGCGCTTCTACCGGTCGGCACGCAAGCACCGCATCGGGCAGGCGCGTGCTCTTCACGTGGTTCGATCCGGACCGCCGGCCATCGTTCCGGCTGCCGACCCTAACTTGGAGGACCGATGGGTGTGGATCGGCCCAGATGATAGGGGCGTCGAACTGGAAGTGATCGGCGTCCTCACCGATAAGTACCTGGTGATCATTCACGTGATGCCGACCGCGTTGAGGAGGAGGAAGCCATGACCGAGCACCGAGAAGCGTGGCCGCCTGACGACATCGAGTTGGTCCTGGATCACGACGAGATCGACAGTGACTTCGAAGAGATCTACGACAGCAAGGGCAATCGGATCACCGACAAGTATGTGGATGATGCGATCGCCGATGTTCACCGTGCGATCGACGAGGGCCGCGTACCCGTCCCGACCAGCCGTGGCGGGCGTCCCTCACTGACACGCGACGGGACGCACTCACCAAGGGTCTCCTTCCGGGTACCCGAAGAACTACGCGAACGCGCGAAGGCTCGAGCCGAGCAAGAGGGTAAGACGGTGTCCGCACTGGCCCGAGAAGCATTCGAGCAGTTCCTCAAGGCAGGCTGACTTTCAGAGCCGCCCTGTTGACAGCGGAAAGGCAATCCGCCGGATAGCCGATTGCCCGTGCGTCAGCTCCGCACTTCGCCGTCTCACAAGATCGAAAAGGCCACTTCCTGATCAAGGGAAGTGGCCTTTGACCTGCGGTGGAGCCTAGGAGATTCGACGTTTGCGCATCTCCGCCAGCCGCCACACCTGCGTCTCCTGACGCAGGTGATGAACCTCGTCTTCGAACGCCTCTACGCCGCCGGCGGTTTCAATCGCACGCTCCAAGTGACCGCTCTCGCGCCACTTGCGATAGCTGCTCACTGGTTCATCTCCTTGTGCCGCTCCATCAGGTAGATCTCATACAGGTGTTCGGCTCGTGGAATCGCCTGCAGATACCAGCGTTCCCAGTTACCCGCCTTATCTCCCGCGACCAGCAAGATCGCCGACCGCCAGGGGTCGAAGACGAACAAGATGCGGATCTCGCTGCGACCGGTCGAACCGGGCCGCAACTCCTTCATGTTAGGAATCTTGGAACCGGTTACGGTGTCCACCAGCGGCCTGCCTTCGGCCGGACCGTTACGTTCCAGCACCAAGATCGCCTGATTGACCAGCTTCCCCAGCCGTTAGGGTCCCGTAGACATTCCAGCGGTCGGGGAGCCCCGGTGGCGGTAGTCCGGTCGAGGGACTTGGCCTTTGCGGGTGGACCCATCACCGCTTACTCGAACACCTGCATTCCACCCCCGGCAAAAGGCAGGCACGTGCTCAGCCACACGTCACAGGACTGGCCACGCGCCGCGACTGTTTCGGCCATGCTTTTTTGGAATATTTCGGACCAAATTGAGTCGCCCGGTGATCGTCGTTGGCCACCTGTTCACCCGACGCCGTGACGATCTGTCGTCGGTGCCGCGGCTCATGCCTCCGCCAACACCGTCGGCTTCCCGGCTCTTCAAGGACCAAATCCGTGCCATCTGTCGTGCGCTGCCTCGTGGTGGCTCTGGCCGCTCTCGGGCTCACCGCATTCGGACCGACAGGTTCCGCGGCCGCGCATCCGTTCGGCGACCCGCAGACCGCTGAGATCAGCGTGATCGGCGTGGACAGGGTGCGCGTCCACTGGAAGGTCGGCATGGTCGACGACCTCACCTATCTCGCCATGTACCTGGGCTTGCTGCCGGATGACCGGGTGATGCTCGACGGAGCCGTCTTCTTCGACGACTCTGACCCGGCGCTCCTCCAGAGGTCACCGGCGTTCGAGGACTACCTGCTCGAGCAGATTACGGTGACCGCCGACGCAGCCCGCTGCGCCGGCGTGGTCGCGGACAAGTCCGACGTGCTGAACGACGGCGCCACGCTCGAGTTCACCTGCTCCGAACCGGTGACAGAGGTCGACGTCCGGGTCTCGATGCTCACCGACCTCAACCCGGCGTACAAGACGCTCGCGAGCAGCCCCGACGGCCAGAAGGCCGTGTACGACGGCAACCTGACCAGTCACTCCTGGACGCTGGCCACGATGGCCGGCGAGACGGAAGGCTCTGACCTCGGGCGGAGTGCCGCGGTGCAGATGTCGCTGGTGGGCCTCGGGGTGCTCGCGCTGGCCGGTGCGGTCGCCGGACTGGTCTGGTTCCGTCGCCGCAGCCGCCGGAAGCCGGCCGAGGCCACCGCCTCCACGGGCTCCAAGACGCGCAAGAGCGCCGTGCCTCCAGGGCAGCGAGGCTGACCCGATGCTTCGTACCCTGTCGGTGCCCGCGGTTGCGCCATTGTTCATAGGAGCGACCGAGCTCGGGGACAAGCTGCAGAGCTATCTCACCTCGCCGAGCTTCGCTCCGGCGGCGGTCGTCGTCGCTCTGCTTGCCGGTGCCGCCCATGCGCTGGCGCCCGGACACGGGAAGAGCCTCGCGGCGGCGTACCTGGTCGGCTCCGAGGGCAGGGCCCGGGACGCCCTGTGGCTGGGCGGGTCGGTCGCGATCATGCACACCCTGTCGTGCCTGGCCCTCGGTGTCGCCTGGACCTTCTTCTCCCTCTCCTCCCTGGTGGAGATGAAGACGCTGACCACGAGTCTGGAGCTCGTCGCGGGCCTCCTGGTGATCGGGACCGGGCTCTGGCTGCTCCGGCGCCACCTCCGCACCAAGGGCGGCCCCGGCCACGGGCATGGCCATGGGCACGGGCACGGGCACGGGCATAGACACGGGCACGCGCCTGCGGCGTCGAGGCCGGGTCTGGTATTGCTCGGGATCTCGGGTGGTCTGACGCCCTCCCCGACAGCGTTTCTGCTGCTCGTGACGGGGTTCTTCTCCGGCCGCGCAGGCTTCGCACTCGTGCTGGTCATCTGCTTCGGCCTCGGCCTGGCCGGCGTGCTGTTCGTCGTCGGCCTGCTCGCACTGAGAGGCCGCAACCTCGTGGTCCGCGCGACCGGGTCACACGCAGTCCTCCACCTGGCCACCCGCGTGGCTCCCGTACTCGCAGCCGCAGGCATCACCCTCCTCGGCTGCGGCATCACCGCCCTCGCCGCCACGAACCTCGTGGTGGCCTGAGCGGGTCAGCGAACAGCTGACCAATCCCCCCGAGACGTCAGGAGCAACTGTCGTGACAACACAACCTCCTATACGGACGAGGCGGTGGCGCCTCTTCGCAGCCATGGGGCTCTTCTCAGCGGCGATGGCCACCCAGGTTAGCCAGGTCGCGGCCGCCGCGCGCGCTGCGTACGCAACCTCCTAAGTTCGAATGAAGAGGAAACTCATGAGTCCCCGCCATCGCTTCCGAAGTCTCATTGCCCTGTGCGCCTCAGCGGCGCTCCTGGGCGTCGGTTTTGCAGGGGTCACGTCGGCAAGCGCCACTGCGGCGACCACCCTGCCGGCCGCCGATGTGCTCGATGTCGACTTCGGCAGCGGCGCCCCGGTGGACCACTCGCCCAATGCGTTCACCCCTCAGATCTCCGGCGCACCCACTTACTCCTACGACCGTGACCTCGGAGTCGTCGGAGCCACGACCGACGGCGTCGACGACTCGATCGGCTTCACGCTTGGCAGCCAGTACGACAAGATCACCGACAGCTACGTCGACCCCACCACGGGCACTGCCGCCGTCGACGGGTTCAGCTACCAGTGCGTCTTCAAGTACATCAAGTTCTCCTCTCAGGCCGACCAGCAGTACTGCCACTCGTCCTGGGGCGGGGGGTTCAGCGTCTACGTCAACGAGAACACGGTCTACGTCTCGGTGCGAAACAGCGGGTCGTACTCGTACTCGGCGCGATACACGATGCAGGCTGGTCACTGGTACGACGTGGTGGAGACCTTCGACGGCCACAAGACCCGAAAGTTCTACGTCAACGGCGCGCTCATCGCGACGGACACCCTCGCCACCGACCATCCCGTTCTTCCGCAGAGCCCGCAGCCCAACACGACGGTGTGGCTGGGCTCGCACATCAAGAACAACGACAAGGCCAATGCGCCATTCCAGAACGTCACGTACGCAGCCGAGCGCATCTGGGGCTCGCAGCTGAGCGCCGACCAGGTCGCCTTGGCGCATGCCCCCTACGCGGCGGCGCTGAGGCAGCCGAAGCCTGACGTGCTGAACGCCAAGTTCGGCGCCGACGGGTCGGTGAGCGACGCCGCCCACGCCATCCCGGCACGCATCGTCGGGGTCCCGACGGTCGGTTACAACTCGGAGGTCGGCACCGCCACGGCGAGCCTCGACGGCTCCACGAACGGCATCGGCTTCCACCTCGACCCCTACTGGGACTCGCTGACGGACGCGAACGGCATGACGTGGTCATGCATGCTGCGGCTCGACGCCACCGCGTACACCGCGGCGAAGGCGGCGCAGACATTCTGCGGGACGCTCTCCGGCGGTGGTTACGGCTTCCAGGTCCAAGTCGTCGACAAGGGTGCCGACGCGACGCCGCAGTTCGTGCCGCAGGTGCGCGCGCGCATCAACATCGGAGCAGGCTGCAACAGCGGTGGCTACTGCGACGGCCCGTGGGTCGATATCAAGCCGGGCACCTGGTATCACCTGACCGGTACCTACACGGGCACCACCGCGGCAGGAAACAGCGCAGCAGGAACGATGCAGCTGTACATCGACGGCAAGCCCGCGGGCGCGGCCCTTGTGGCGTCAACACCCAACCCGATCCACCACCCCAACTTCGGCACGCCCAACATCGACACCTCCTGGCTGGGGCAGGCCTCGGCCGGCGGCGACGCGAACACCGGCGCCAAGAGCCAGGCTGCGACGTACGCAACATTCAAGGTGTGGGGCACGGTCCTTACGCCCGACCAGATCAGCGTTCAGCACATCCTCGACGCACCCAAGCCCGGTGACGGCGCCCCCGTTGAGGACTCCCCGGGCGCCCCGATCTCCAGCACGGCGACTTTCAACGCCGACTTCACGGACGGCACGCTGTCCGCGGGAGCCGGCTTCCCCGTGCGGACCACCGGCAGCCCGAAGGTTGCGTTCGATCCCCAACTGCTGCACAACGCGGTCACCCTCAACGGCACCGATGACGGCATCTCGTACGACCTCGGGAACTACTGGAACGACCTCACCGACGCGAACGGCTTCTCCTCCGAGTGCGTCTTCTACATCCCCGAGACCTCGACGGCGCCGGCGAACACGGCCCAGCCGCTGTGCAACGCCAACTGGGGCGGTGGTTTCGGGATCACGGCCTACAACGACGCCGCGCGGGCGGTCCTCCGCACCGGAGGTGATCCGGCGCACCCGAACAGCTACACCACGACGCCCGACGTCCCGCTGACGAAGGGTGTCTGGCACGACGTCGTCGTCACGTACGACGGGGCGACGTTCAAGCTCTACCTCGACGGCGTCGCCAAGTCGTCGGTCGCGGTCTCAGGGAAGATGTGGCACCCGCAGCCGACCACCACGACGGCGATCTTCGTCGGCTCGAGCGGCAGCAACAACAACGTGCCCGCCAAGCCCTACGCCTACAGCGCGAAGTACGCCGCGATTCGCGCGTTCAGCATGCCGCTGACCCTGGCCCAGGTGGCCAGCCTGAACCGCGAATGGAGCACCGCCCCGGAGACCGTCCCGGACGCCGACGTCCTCGACGTCAGCTTCGCCGACGGCAACCGTGACGACGCCAGTGGCAACGGCCTCCCCGTGAAGGCGTTCGGCAAGCCCGCGTACGACGCCAGCGGCCAGGGGCTCGACCACGGCGTGGTCTCCGTCGACGGCGGATACACCGCGCTCGGCTACGACCTCGGCACCCACTGGGACGCGCTCGACGACGCCGACGGCTTCAGCATGGAGTGCCAGTTCAAGATCAACAGCGAGGACATCTCTCCGAACGCCCCGTGGGCGAACGGCAAGCTCTGCGGCTCATACTGGGGCGGCGGTTTCGGGATCGCTCTCACGGGCAACAACCAACTCACCGCCACCGTGGCAGTCGTGGACAACGGGACGACCAACCACTACAAGAGCGCTTACGGCACCATCGAACCCGGCAAGTGGTACGACGCCGTCCTGACCTACGACGGCAGCCACATCCGCCTCTACGTCAACGGCATGCTTGCGCAGGCCACCGCCAACCCCGGCCCGATGATGCATCCCGGCGGCGTCGGCAACACCACGACGACCAGCTACTTCGTCGGCGGCAACCAGAACGGCAACAACGCCACGTCGAACTCCAACGTTCCGGCCTCCTACGCCGGAACGCGCATCTGGGGCTCGCCGCTGGCTGCCCGTCAGGTGGTCAAGCTCTACGCGGACGGACTCGGTTCCCTCCCCGCACCGACAGTGCACCTCGACTCGAGCACGCCCGCGGCGAACGGCACCATCACCAAGCCAGTGACGTTCGGACTGAAACTCGTCAATGGTGAAGCCGCCGGCCTGTGGCACTACGCACTGGACGGCACGTCGATCGACCTCGGCGACACCATCGGCGCCGGCCTGAGGGCGGGCAGCCATCAGATCTCCGTCATCGGCAAGACCTCCTTCGGCGACCCGATTGACTGGACGATCCCGTTCACCTCCACCGCCATCCCGGCGAACGTCGGGGTGGGCACCGAGCAGGGCAAGGGTGCGGTGACCCTCACCGCGATCGCGACCAGCCCGGACCACGGTGACGTCACCACCACCTTCACCAAGGGCAGCGTCGACTACGCGACCGGTCGCAGCCAGGGCGTGATCAGCTCGATCCCGACCACGCTCGACTTCACGCCCGTCTCGTCGAAGCCGCTCGACGGCACCCAGAAGTTCGACGACGTTCTGAGCCAGTCCGCATCGACCCATGACGGGCTTCCCTACCAGCGCTTCGACGTGACCGTCCCCCCGGAGAGCAACGGTCGGCTCATCGAGTGGCGTGGTGTCGTCGACCCCGACCGTGCCGTCAGCGTTCGGGCGTGGGACACCACGCTGGGCGCCTGGACCGAGGTCGGCTCCTCGCCCGGGCAGTCCGACGGCAAGACCGTCGTGCGGTCCCAGATCGCCGACTCCGCGGTCGACGCCGGCGTGGTCCACCTCCTCGTCCTGGGCACCGACCCCTTCGCCGACGACCTGGAGCCACGAGACTCTTCCGCGGGGTTGCCCGCGAACAAGGATCACTTCGCCCAGCCGGACGACTATCAGTTCTCCATCGCGCACTGGACCGACCCGCAGTACCTGAACCAGGGCGCGAGCGGCAACTACGACAAGATGTACTACGCAAACACCTACCAGCAGAACTCCCTGACCGGCGTCGAGACGCCGCAGGAGGCGAAGATCTGGGCGGCGGCGTACAAGGCGGCGCCCGAGTGGATCGCGACCCACAAGAACTCCAACAAGATCGCCTTCGCAGCACTCACCGGCGACATGATCGAGGACTACGCAGTTGACGCGTCCTCCCTGAAGAGCACCGACCCGGCCAGCCCGGACTACGGCGTCGTCGACACGAGCAAGGTGAACTACTCGGGCATCGACCAGAACGTTCAGATCGCCCACGAGTTCAACTTCTCCAAGGACGCCGTCAGCGCCATGATCAACGGCGGCGTCCCGTACGGGATCATGGCGGGCAACCACGACAACGCGAACGGTGCCGTCCAGGCCCCGAACCAGATCTGGAACGACTACTTCGGCGCAGCCGACCAATACGCCGCCGCGAAGAAGTGGCCGCAAGGCGCGTCGTACCACTCCTACGACGAGACCGAGACCACCGATCCCGTCACGGGCGCGAAGACCACCAAGCCGGGCACGGACAACACGAACAGCTACCAGCTGTTCTCCGCGGGCGGTCAGGACTTCGTTGCCGTCTCGCTCTCGTACGGCGTGACCGAGAAGGAGGCGGCGTGGGCCGACTCGGTGTTCAAGCGGTTCAAGGACCGTAACGGCATCCTGCTCACCCACAGCTACCTGTCGCCGTCGAGCAAGCAGGACGGCCGCGGCGGCGGCTTCTCTCAAGACGGCCATGGCCTCTACCAGAAGGTCGTCGAGCCGAATCCGAACGTGTCCCTCGTCCTCGCGGGCCACGAGCACGGCGTGGGCATCAACCTGCGAAGCGGCTTCGACGGGCCGAAGATCACGAACAAGGTCGTCGAGCTCCTCGCCGACTACCAGAGCTACAACGTCCCGGCCAGCAAGCTGTTCTCCCCGGACAAGTGCGTCAAGGCCGGCCTGATCGACACCGACACGCACCACTACTGCGTGTGGAACGCCGACCGCACCCAGGTCGACGTCGACGGTGACGGGACGTACGACCACCGCGCCACCGACAAGCTGACGTTCGGCGCGTCGTTCCTGCGGATGCTGCAGTTCAACACGCAGAAGAACACGCTGACCGTCGACACGTACTCACCGTTCCTCGACGAGTACGGGAGCACGCAGTACGACACCTACTCGCCGCTGCGCTACAACGGCGCGGAGGACAACTTCACGGTCCCGATCAACCTCCAGAGCCGCAAGACATCGGTCTCCACCGACGGCCTGGCCGTCGTCACGATGTCGAACGACGTGATCGGAACCAAGACGGTCGCGTCAGGCATGCCGGCTAGCGTGACCTGGACGGGTCTGACCCAGGGTGAGACCTACGCATGGGCGGCGGCCAGCACGACAGGTACCGGCGAGGCGATTGGCGAGGGCGCTTTCCAGTTCGGTGGGATCTTCACTGCGACCGCGGCCGGGACCGACATCACCCCGCCGGTGCTGACGATCCCTGCGGCCGTGACCATCACCGTCGGTGACACGTTCGACCCCCTGGCCGGAGTCAGCGCCCACGACAACGCCGACGGCGACATCGACCCGTCCAAGATCGAGGTCATCGGAAGCGTCGACACGACCACGGCCGGCGTGTACTCGCTGGCCTACCGTGTCTCGGATGCGAACGGGAACACGGCCGTGGGCTCGCGGGTGGTCACGGTGAAGCCGGTTCCTGTACCGGTGCTGACGCCGACCAAGGTCAGCGTCTCGAACGTGGATGTGCCGTTCGGGTCGAAGGCCACGTTCACCGCGAGCGTGTCACCCGCCACGGCGAGAGGAACGATGTTCTTCGAGAACGGCGAGGACCCGATCTGTCAGGCGAAAGTCTCCCACGGCACCGCGACATGCTCGGTCAACCAGTTCCCCGGTGGTCCCGGCACCAGCGTCGTCGGGGTGGCGCGTTTCCAGCCCGACCCTGGCTCCACCTATGACACGTCTCAGAGCGCGTTCGTCCTGAAGATCACGCCCGGCACCCTTGTTGCGTCGACCCCGACGATCTCGGGCCCGGCGAAGGTCGCGGGCAATCTCACGGCCAAGCCTGGCACATGGACGTCGGGCACCACCCTGAGCTACCAGTGGTACGCGGACGACGAAGCGATTGCGGGGGCGACCGGCTCCACCTTCACACCGACGTCATCGCAGCGTGGCCACAAGATCACGGTGACGGTGACCGGATCGAAGGTCGGGTACACCACGGTCAGCAAGACCTCCATAGCCACCAAGCCGGTGGCTTAGGTGGACTGACACCAGCACGTTGTTGACGTGACGAGAGGCCTCCGTGTCGGGTGGGACTTTCCGCCTGGCACGGAGGTCTCTCGCGTCTCGCGAAAACGCCCGGCTCACGCCCGCCGGGATCCGCTCTCCGCGCGCCAAGCTCGAGCTGCGTCGTATGGGCGGTCAGTCCAACATCCGCCGGACGGAATACGACCGTGACGGCGGGGAGACGATCTACGAGACTCATCGGTGGTCGTACAACAAGGCTGCCAAGGTCTGGGCCACCTTGCTGGAAGGCCAGAGGGTGTAGGTGTCTCTTGACGGCGCGGTCCCTGGATATGGAGGGCGCGCCGTCATCGCGCTAAGTCAGGGGCCTATTCCCATGACCTTCGCCCAGCTCTTGCCGCACGGTCTGGCGCTCCCTGTGTCAACGGCCAAGTGCGTGTCGCCGCTGGTGGCCAGGTTAAAGTGGCTCTGGCACCCTGGGAAGTTGGCACTGCCCATAGCCAGGCTCGGTACGGATCAACCCATCAAGACGAGCAGGTATCCGGTAGGTTCGGTGTCTCTCCGGGCAGAGTTGCGCCCCGGTTTCATCGTGGTCATTGCCAACCAAGCGGGACCGATTGAAGCGCAGGCGTAGCCTGCGTCTCCGAGGAAGAAACGTCTGAGCGAAGCGAAGGCCTGCAGGGGTCGAGGCTTGGCTCGACTGGGAGAAACGTTGAGCCCTATGCGCGAAGCGTCCCACTCGCGATGACCTTGCGCGCCGGAGGTGCGCCCCAGAAAGAGACAGCCCGAGCGGCAGCGAGGACCGCTCGGGGTGGGGTCCCGGCAGGCAACCACGTCGTTGGGCAACGGGTGAATGAGCGCCGGCCCACCTACCCTGCCCTCTTGATGGTGGAGCCTAGGGGATTCGAACCCCTGACTTCCTGCTTGCAAACGGGAGCCAGTCACGAGGCAGAGGACTCCTCGCGCTGCTCAAAAGGTAGTTACGGGCCGGTGGCGTGTGACCATATGAGGCGGCGTTGCTGTACTCCGCTGCTGTACAGCAACAGGACGTTGTCAGTGGCCAGCGGTATGGTTCACGTCGTTCTACTGCAATGGCAGGGAGGAATCGTGGGGGATTGGTTTCAAACAATCGTGGACGTCCAGGCATCGCCTCAAGAGGCTGAAACTCTAGCGGCAGATGTTCGGGACTGGCTGATCTCTTCGGGAATCGTGTCAGCCGAGCGCACGGACTGCACCCTAGGCAGCGATCTCGGGTACCCACCCGGCCCGCGTGCTGATGAGATGGTGGACGCCTCGGGCTGGAGCGTGCCATGGCAGGACGTGCGGATCAACGGCCTGGACATCATTACCTGCCGTACCGCCTTCGACGCGGGACAGGGTGATCCTATAGCCGTTACCTGCCCGCACTGCTCGGTGGAGATCGAGCTTGTTGACGAGGACTTCGAACTCATCGAGGAGGCCTGGGAGCCCTTCAGCGGAGTTGTACACGGCTGGGACGAGGGACGCGACGTTATCATCCCCTGTCCGGCCTGTACGCGGTTGGTCGAGCCGACCTCATGGAAGTGGGCCGATGACTACTTCGCATTCGGCCATCTCGGCTTTACGTTCTGGAATTGGGCACCGCTGCGAGCGGAGTTCGTCGCCGAGTTCACTCGCCACCTGGCCGGTCACCGCATCGCGCTTTTCAGTGGCAAGTTCTGACCACCAGGACTCTTCATGAGCGTGATTTTCTGCGCCTCCACCGTTGGTGCGGATGAGGGAATCGAACCCGTCTAGCCAGTTTGGAAGACTTCGGGCCATCGTCGCGTGACCTGCTGGGGTGCAGCTCAGGAGGTGCACAAGGCTATCCGTCAGTCCCCGCGAATGCCCCTTGCAGACCGCCACGTCTGGCACGTCTGTGGCACGCGAGTGATCAGCCGATGTGCTCCTCAGCAGTACACCTGCCACTCTTCTTCAGGGACGGCGCCCTCGGTCACGTCGCAGACACGGTCGGCCCATTCGCGGGCAACGAAGACTGGACGGGTGAGGAGGATATCGTCGGCGCGTTGGGCACGCAGGACGAGCCCGAACTCGTCAGCTCCGATATCTCCGTACTGCGAGGCGCGGACCGCGTCCCCTAGTCCCTGCGACTGCAGGTAATCCACGAACAGATCCACCAGTTGGGACGGCACACGTCCAACCAACCGAAGGCCATTCATCGTGACCTGAGGGCCATGATGCGCGTCGATCGCGATGCAGGACAGGCATCCTGACTCTGCGAAGTAGGCGGTCAGGGCGAGTCCGTGAGATGTGGGCAGATGGAAGTGTACGTAACGCACTCCCCATCTACCGTGGCTCAGGCCGGAAGGGATGTCATCATCCAGCGCAGCAGCCACTTCATGGAAGCTCATGCCGAACCGCAGCGGTCCAACGCTCACGAGTGGCGTGAAGTCCCATTGCAGGCGTTCGGTGTCGTCAAGAACGATGCCTGCTGGTTTCATGGACCACCTCTCAATGCCCCTGTCAGCTCATTATTGCAGGCGCACCCTACCGTTTGGCGCATTGGCAGTGATCTTCGGCCAGGTTGTCACGCAGAGAATGCGCCGGCCAGCGCCAACCGTTTCCTTATCACGTAACAGGGACGGATGCCTGAGCTGCCCGGATACGTTGCTGACCTGCTCTGATAGTCCATGGACTTCCGCCAGTGTCCAGCAGCGACCACTAGCGTTGTCACGCAGTTGTTCACGCATCCGACCTTGAACACTTGTCGCCTCTAGTGTGTACGCATTCTGCAAGTCGGGCTCATGCTGCAGTGGGGTGTGGATGTTGCATCGGTCAGATCTAATCCATACGGGATGGATCTTGGAGGAAAACGCGAGAGTTCTCTGTGAAGTTCTCGCGTGGCTGGTCGGCTACACATTCGATGATCTTGACTGGATGGCGGTCGATACCGCCCTGCCGGATACGGACGATGAGAATGAGGGAAGCTGGCACAGCTACCCCTTGGTGGGCACCAAGGCCACACTCGAACTGAGGCTGGCGCAGGCGGTGGGCGGTTCTGCGTTGTCCTTCAAGGTGTTCGGATCTGCAGATCAGGTCCTCTCCGCACAGATCAAGCTCGCGGGGGACATGGCAGCTCAGTATGTGATCAAGAGCCGGCTGACCTAATAATGCTCTGGCAGCGGCCGAGTCGGCCTGTAGGCCGGGTTCTAATTCCGCATGACCGCTACCTGCACGGATTCGCTCCGAACCACAAACGACCTGCAGAAACGCTTCCGTTCGTTGTCATCGCTTGCCAGCGCTTTCCGGTGCTAGGTGCCCCCAAAGTGCCCCCGGCCGGCGACGGAGGGTAAAGCCTGGGGTGCCGGGATCCAGTGGTGTTTATTCAGGGCGCCGATCGTGCGCCACGCATACAGCTGCCACCTGACCGCCTCTTATGTAGCCACTGGTTCGGCCCACAGGCCTCGGGCGCCCCGGCAACGCCTGTTGAGGTGACAAACCGATCATGTCATACCCACGAGCGTGAGGGGTTTGACGAATCGTGCGGTGGTGCTGAATCGGCGGGGCAAGATCAGTTTGGGGGCAATTACACTGGCCCGCCAATTGGGAAGCACAGCAACCCGAAGCCACGTCGGCACTGCTGCGCGGTGGGAAAGTGCTGCAAGCAGAAGCCTTCTGAGTGGACGGTTCACGACGCGTACATGACGCTCCGCGCCGCACTGAGCAACGCCGTACGGGAAGAGACGCTCTCGCGAAATGCAGCGGCGAACGTCAAGATGTCCGGGCCACGAAGCGCAAGGTCAAGCCGTGGTCTGTCGACGAGGCGCGGGCCTTCCTGGAGTCGGCCCGCACTCGGCAGGACCCAATGTATCCGGCCTACGTCCTGGTCCTGGTGCTCGGTCTGCGCCTGGGGGAGGCACTCGGGCTTCGCTGGGAAGACGTTGACCTCGACCCAGCCGAGATGACGATCGGGTGGCAGTTCCAGCGGGTCAGTGGGAAACTTCTCCACCGCGAGACCAAGACCCAGTCGTCCGATGCCACGTTGCCCTTCCCGGACATCGTGACCGCGGCGCTTCGGTCTCGCCTCGCCACCTACCGAACGGCGCGCGACTCGGCGGGGGAGAGCTGGCACGAGACGGGGCTCGTCTTCACCACCGCGAGTGGTCGACCGGTGGAGCCGTCGAACTTCCGGCGCAGCTTCGCGAACGCTTGTGTCAAGGCGGGGGTGCGGAAGGTCCACGTTCACGCGACCCGGAAGACCTGTGCGTCCCTCCTCGTCGCCCTCGACGTCCACCCCCGCGTGGCGATGCAGATCCTCCGGCACAGCCAGATCGCGGTGACCATGAACGTGTACAGCGAGGTCTCGTCCGAGGAGACGCGCAAAGCGCTCAAGCGACTCGGTGACCATCTGGAGCTGTAGCCGTTGCTGTATTTCACTGCTGTACGGCATCAAAAGGGCCACTTCCTGATCACGGGAAGTGGCCTTTGACCTGCGGTGGAGCCTAGGAGATTCGAACTCCTGACATGCTGCTTGCAAATCGGTCTGCTCTTCAGGGAAAACGCCGGCGACCTGGGCAAGGAGCCGCCCGCGAGTGACCGTGACTGACCGCCGTTGACCCCCCTAATGGCCCGCTAATGGCCCGACGATCAGCCAGTGACCTGCTCTTCTCTGCGCGGCGCGCACGCTCCGCCTGCCTGATCATCCCGTCACCGTCGACCCGCCCGAAGGGGAAGCGGGCCAGGGCCAGGGGGTCAAGGTGGAGCGCCCTACTGGACGAACGACCTTGGCCCCCTGGCCCTGGCCTGCTCGGCTTGTCCCGAGTCGACGGCGACGGGATGATCAGGCCCTAACTCAGCCACCTACGGTCTTCGACGATGCGCGGGCGATCATCCTGGAGCCGGAGCGCCCCCGCCGGAGGCATGTCTTCTTCGATTAGTTCAGCGATGATCTTACGTAAGAAAGTGATAGCTAACGAGCAAAGCGATCCGGCAGCAGATCGGAACGGACGACTGACCCCACCATCTCAGGGGCAGTCGCACTCGATCCACCTATCACCGCAGATGCTGCACGTCACATCGGCGGTCTTCGGGCAGAGGACGTGCTCGTACCGATTGATCCGACCGACGCTGTAGGTCTCGATCTCCTCGCCGGCCTCGATCGGTGCGCGGCACTTAGCCTCGTGAATTCACCGACATGCGGATGATCGTCACCTAGCGTCACATACGACAAAAGGTGCCGCTCTGACCTGGCATGATCTGGATTGACTAGATCTTGATCCTGCAGGAGAACGGCACCTCGAAAG
>NZ_BSSE01000054.1 GCF_030268965.1 Microtetraspora sp. NBRC 16547
GGGGCGGGGGTCGGTTCCGTTCGTGTCGTCGGTCACCGGTGGGGTGGTGGATGGCGCGGGGTTGGATGCGGGGTATTGGTGGCGGAATCTGCGGGAGCCGGTGCGTTTTGATCGGGCGGTGGCGGGGCTGCTGGCCGAGGGTCATTCGGTGTTTGTGGAGTGTAGTGCGCATCCGGTGCTGGCTGTTGGGGTGGAGGAGGCGGTTGAGCAGGCGGCTGTGGTGGTGGGGACGTTGCGGCGGGGTGAGGGTGGCCGGGATCGGTTGATGCGGTCGTTGGCTGAGGTGTTCGTGGCGGGTGTGCCGGTGGATTGGGGGGTGGTGTTCGCGGGTGGTGGGGCGGCGCGGGTGGATTTGCCGACGTATCCCTTCCAACGCCGGCGATACTGGCCCGAGCCCGCCGCACCCCGGTCCGGCGCGTCCCCCGTGGACGGGCTGCGCTATGAGATCGCCTGGCGACCCGTCCGGACCGAAGGCCGAACGCTCGACGGCACCTGGGTCCTCGTCGCACAGGACGGAGACCTCGCCGACGGCCTCACGGAGGCGCTGGCCCGCCACGGCGCCGGGGTGGCCCGGCTGGAGCTCGCAGCCGACCGCGCCGTCCTCGCCGCGGGGCTGCGCGACCTCACCGACGTCCGGGGTGTGCTCGTCGTGGAGGAGACCGGACGGACCCCGACCCACCCGGCCGTCTCGGAGGGCTTCGCCGTAACGCTCGCCCTCGTCCAGGCGCTCGGCGACGCCGGGCTCGACGTCCCGCTGTGGGCGGTCACGCGGGGTGCGGTGTCCACCGGCGCCGGAGACCCGGTCACCGACCCGGAACAGGCTCTCGTCTGGGGCCTCGGCCAGGTCGTACGGAAGGAGCACCCGGGACGCTGGGGCGGGGTCGCCGACCTCACCTCCACTCCCGGCAGCGCTGACCTCGACCTGCTGTGCGGCGCGCTGACCGGCGGCGAGGACGAGCTCGCGATCCGGCCGGAAGGGACGCTCGCCCGGCGGCTCACCCGCTCCGCGGCCACCAGACCACGGCGCGACTGGCGGCCCTCGGGCACCGTCCTCGTCACCGGCGGCACCGGCGCGCTCGGCGCGCATGTGGCCCGCTGGCTCGCCGGCCGCGGCGCGCCGCACCTGCTGCTGGTCAGCCGTGGCGGCCGGGACGCCGAGGGCGCCACCGCTCTCGAAGCCGAACTGACCGCGCTGGGCTCGCGGGTGACCTTCGCCGCCTGCGACGTCTCCGACCGGTCCGCGCTCGCCGACCTGATCGCCTCCCTGCCCGATGACGCGCCGCTGCGCGCCGTGGTGCACACCGCCGCGCTGCTCGACGACGCCGTTCTCGACGAACTGACCCTCGACCAGGCCGAACGCGTCCTGCGGGTCAAGGCCGAGGCCGCCCGTGCCCTCCACGAACTCACCCTCGATCTCGACCTCGACGCCTTCGTGCTCTTCTCGTCCCTCGCGGGCACGTACGCCGGGGCGGGGCAGGGAAACTACGCTCCCGCGAACGCCTACCTGGACGCGCTGGCCCGGCACCGCCGCGCCACGAACCTGCCCGCCACCTCGATCGGCTGGGGCCACTGGGCGGGCGGCGGCATGGCCGCCGGCGCGCTGGAGGCTCGTCTCCTCCAGCGTGGTGTCCCCCCGATGCAGCCGGCGATCGCACTCGAAGCCCTGGGGCAGGTCCTCGACCGCGATGACACCGCCGTCGTCGTCGCCGATGTCGACTGGGCCGCCGCCCTCGACGCGGGCGAGGTCCCGAGCCCGCTGATCAGCGATCTCGCCGAAGTCCGGGACAGGCGGCGCGGCGCCGAGGACACTCCCGCCCTCGCCGATCTGACGGACGAGGAGCGTGAGCGCCGCCTGTTCACGATCGTCCGCGCGCAGCTCGCCGCCGTACTCGGGTTCGACGAGCCGGATCGGATCGCCCCCTCCCGAGCGCTGCGCGACCTCGGGCTCGACTCGCTGACCGCGGTCGAACTGCGGAACCGGCTCGCCGCCGCCACCGGGCTGCGGCTGCCCGCCACTCTGGCGTTCGACCACCCGAACGCGACCGCCTTGGTCCGCCACCTCGCCGACCGCATCACCGGGACGTCAGGAGCGAGGCGGGCCTCGTCCCTTGACCGTGCCGAGGCAGGCGAGCCGATCGCGATCGTCGCGATGAGCTGCCGCTTCCCCGGCGGAGTGAGCTCACCCGAGGACCTGTGGGAGCTTCTGTCGGCCGGTCGGGACACGGTCACGCCGTTCCCTGACGACCGGGGCTGGGACGTTGAGGCGATCTACGACCCGGAGCCGGGCACCCCAGGCCGCTCCTATGTCCGGCACGGATCGTTCGTGGACGAGGTCTCCGGCTTCGACGCCGCGTTCTTCGGGATCTCACCGCGTGAGGCCCTGGCGATGGACCCGCAGCAGCGCCTGCTGCTGGAGACGGCGTGGGAGGCGTTCGAACGCGGCGGCCTCGACCCGGCGGCACTGCGCGGCGGCCGGGTCGGCGTCTTCGTCGGCACCAACGGCCAGGACTACGGCACGCTGCTGATGAACGCCAGGGAACAGGTCGAGGGGCATCTCGGCACTGGCAGCGCGGCGAGCGTGTTCTCCGGGCGGATCGCGTACCTGTTCGGCCTGGAGGGCCCGGCGGTCACGGTCGATACCGCGTGCTCGTCGTCGCTGGTGGCGTTGCACCTGGCGGCGCAGGCGCTGCGGGCGGGAGAGTGCTCCTTGGCGCTCGCCGGCGGCGTGACGGCCATGTCCACGCCGATCGGGTTCGTCGAGTTCAGCCGCCAGCGCGGCCTGGCCGCCGACGGCCGGTGCAAGCCGTTCGCCGCCGCGGCCGATGGGACCGCGTGGGGCGAGGGCGCGGGGCTGCTGCTGGTGGAGCGACTGTCCGACGCGCAGCGCCTCGGGCATCCCGTACTCGCCGTGCTCCGCGGCTCCGCGGTCAACTCCGACGGCGCGTCCAACGGGCTGACCGCACCCAACGGGCCGTCCCAGGAGCGGGTGATCCGCCAGGCGCTCGACAGCGCGGGACTGACCACGGCGGACGTGGACGCGGTGGAGGCGCATGGCACGGGGACGCGGCTGGGCGATCCGATCGAGGCGCAGGCGCTGTTGGCCACCTACGGGCAGGACCGCGAGGAGCCGTTGTGGCTGGGGTCGGTGAAGTCGAATCTCGGGCATACGCAGGCCGCTGCGGGGGTGGCTGGGGTGATCAAGATGGTGCAGGCGATGCGGCATGGGGTGTTGCCGCGGACGTTGCACGTGGATGAGCCGACGCCGCATGTCGATTGGGACGCGGGCAATGTGCGGTTGCTGACGGAGTCGGTGCCGTGGCCGGAGACGGGGCGTGCGCGGCGTGCGGGGGTGTCGTCGTTCGGGATCAGCGGTACGAACTCGCACGTCGTACTCGAACAGGCTCCACCCGCTCCGGCCACGCCGGAGGAGACCTTCCGCGGCGGCGTCGTGCCGTGGCTCGTCTCGTCCAGGACGGAGGCGGGGTTGCGGGCGCAGGGCGCGCGGCTGCTGACGTTCCTCGACACGGATCCCGACCTGGTGGCGGGCGCGCGGACCCTGGCCATTGGAAGGGCGACGCACGAACACCGGGCCGTCGTTCTCGCCGCCGACGCCGAGGGACTCCGGCGCGGGCTGGCAAGCCTGGCCGAAGGGGGCCTCGCCGCGGAGGTCGTCCGACGCGAGCCCGGCGGGAAGACCGCGTTCCTGTTCACGGGCCAGGGTTCGCAGCGGTCTGGGATGGGGCGTGGGCTGTATGAGGCGTTTCCGGTCTATGCGGAGGCGTTCGATGCGGCGGCGGCGTATCTGGATCCGCGGTTGCGGGAGGTGGTCTTCGACGGTGGTCCGGATCTGGATCGGACGGAGTTCGCGCAGCAGGGGATTTTCGCTGTGGAGGTGGCGCTTTTCCGGCTTTTGGAGTCGTGGGGGGTGCGGCCTGATGTGGTGGTGGGGCATTCCATCGGGGAGATCGCGGCCGCTCACGTGGCCGGAGTCTTGAGCCTGGCGGATGCCTGCACGTTGGTGGCGGCGCGGGGGCGGTTGATGCAGGCGTTGCCCGAGGGCGGTGCGATGGTTGCCGTGCGGGCGTCGGAGGCCGAGGTCGGCCCGCTGCCCGAGGGCGTGTCCATCGCCGCGGTCAACGGCCCCGACTCGGTGGTGTTGTCCGGGGACGCCGACCAGGTGATGGCGGTGGCTTCGGGTTGGGCGCGTTTCAAGCGGCTGAACACCAGTCATGCGTTCCACTCCGTGTTGATGGAGCCGATGCTGGAGGCGTTCCGCGAGGTGGTGCGGGGGTTGTCCTTCGGTGAGCCGGTCATTTCGGTCGTGTCCACCGTGGACGGCGGGAATCCGGCGACCGTGGATCACTGGGTGCGTCAGGTTCGTGAGCCGGTCCGGTTCGCCGATGCGGTGGAGCGGGTGCGGGAGTTGGGGGTGACGGAGTTCGTCGAGCTCGGCCCGGATGCGGTGCTCACCCCGATGGTGGATGGCGCCGTCCCGACGCTGCGCACGGACCGCCCTGAGACATCGACGCTTCTCACGGCGGTGTCCACGCTGGCCACCGCCGGATCCACGGTGAACTGGGCCGACGTGCTGGGCAGCGGCCCGGCCCACGTCCAGATGCCCACCTACGCCTTCCAGCACGAACGGTTCTGGCTGGACGGCGTCGCCACCGGCGGGAACGCCGCCGCACTCGGAGTGCGGGCCGCGGACCACCCGCTGCTCGGTGCCGCGGTCGAACTGCCCGCCACCGGCGGTGCGGTCCTCACCGGCGCCCTGTCGCTGCGCACGTCCCCCTGGCTCGCCGGGCACGCCGTCATGGACACGGTCCTGCTGCCCGGCACCGCGTTCGTCGAGCTCGCCCTGCGGGCCGGCGCCGCCGTCGGCTGCACGACCTTGGAGGAACTGACCCTCGCCGCGCCCCTGGTCCTGCCCGAGCAGGGCACGGTCCAGGTCCAGATCGCCGTGGACGCCGACGACGAGGGCCGCCGCGCGGTCACCGTGCACTCCCGCCGCGACGACACCGGCCCATGGACCCGGCACGCCACCGGCGTCCTGACCGCCGAACCGGCCGAGACGGAAACACTGGGCGAATGGCCGCCCCCCGACGCGTCCCTGGTAGACGTCACGGACCTCTACCAGGGGTTCGAGGACCGGGGATTCACCTACGGGCCGTCGTTCCAGGGCCTGCGCGCGGGCTGGCGGCGCGGCACCGAGGTGTTCGCCGAGGTGGAACTGCCCGCCGCCGACCGCGACGCCGCGGGCCGGTTCGGCCTGCATCCGGCGCTGCTCGACGCCGCGCTGCACGCCCTCGCCCTCGGCGAGTTCTTCCCCGACGACGGTCAGGGGCGGCTGCCCTTCAGCTGGTCCGGGGTGCGCCTGCACGCCGAGGGCGCCTCCGCACTACGGCTCAGACTGACCCCGGTCGAGCCCGGCACCGTCGCGCTGACCGTCGCCGACGGCGAAGGTCGGCCGGTGCTCTCGGCCGCCTCCCTGGTACTGCGCCCGGTGGCGCCCGACCAGCTCGCCCAGGCCCGCGGCGACGTCCGTGACGCGCTCTTCCGCCTCGGCTGGACTCCGCTCCCGTCAGGGGAACCCGCCGCGGCGGACTGCTGGACCCTCGAAGCGGGATGCGACCCGGGGACCGCCGTGCCCGCCGGAACGAGCCCCAGGACCGTGCTGCTGCCGGTCGCGCCGGATGACGTCCACATCGCGACCACCAAGGCCCTCGCCGCCGTCCGCTCCTGGCTCGCCGAAGATCGGTTCGCCGAGTCCCAGCTCGTGTTCGTCACGCGCGGAGCGGTCGCCGCCGACGACGGCGACGACGTCACCGACCTCGGAGCGGCCGCGGTGTGGGGCCTGGTCCGCTCCGCCCGCGCCGAGCATCCGGGCCGATTCCGCCTGCTCGACCTCGACGGAGGCGAGCCCCCGGCCGCCGCGCTCGCCTCCGACGAACCCGAGCTGGCCGTCCGCACCGGGCAGGTCCTGGTGCCCAGGCTCGAACGCGCCGCCGAGACCGTACTCCCTCTGCCGCCGGAGGACTGGCGGCTGGAGATCACCCAACCGGGCACTGTGGACGGCGTGGCGGCGCGGCCGTGCCAGGCACCGCCGCTCGCCGAGGGAGAGGTGCGGATCGCCGTCCGCGCCGCGGGCGTCAACTTCAGGGACGTGCTCAACGTCCTCGGCCGCTACCCCCACGCCGTACCGCTGGGACAGGAGGCCGCGGGCGTGGTGACCGAGGTCGGCGCCGGGGTCAGCGACCTCGCCGTAGGGGACCGGGTGTTCGGCCTGTTCCCCGGCACGTTCGCCACGCACGCGGCCACCGACCGGCGGCTCCTCGCGCGCATCCCGGACGGCTGGACCTTCCCGCAGGCCGCCGCCACTTCGGTGGCGTTCCTCACTGCCTACTACGCCCTGGTCGACCTGGCCGGGCTCAAGCAGGGCGAGTCGGTGCTGGTGCACTCGGCCGCGGGCGGGGTCGGCATGGCCGCCGTCCAGCTCGCCCGGCACCTCGGTGCCGAGGTCTACGCCACCGCCGGCCAGGGGAAGTGGGACGTCGTACGCGGGCTCGGCGTCGACCCGGCGCGCCTGGCCTCGTCGCGCACGCTGGAGTTCGCGGACCGGTTCGGTCCCGTGGACGTGGTGCTCAACGCGCTGACCGGCGAGTTCGTCGACGCGTCGCTGTCGCTGCTCGCCGAGGGCGGCCGGTTCCTGGAGATGGGCAAGACCGACGTCCGGGAGGTCCCGGGCGTCGCCTATCGCGCGTTCGACCTCACAGAGGCCGGCCCGGATCGGCTCGGCCGGATGCTGGCCGAGGTCATGCGCCTGTTCGACGAGGGACGGCTGCGGCCGCTCCCGGTCACCGCGTGGGATGTCCGCCGCGCGCCCGACGCCCTGCGGTACATGAGCCGGGCCCGGCACGTCGGCAAAATCGTGCTCACCGTGCCGCACGCACCCGACCCGGACGGCACCGTACTGATCACCGGCGGTACCGGCGCGCTCGGCGCGGCACTGGCCAGGCACCTGGTCGCCGGAGGCTCGCGGCACCTGCTCCTCGCCGGGCGCCGGGGCACCGACGCACCGGGTGCGGCCGAACTGGCGGCGGAGCTGACCGCAAGCGGAGCGCGCGTGACGGTCGCCGCCTGCGACGTCGGCGACCGCGACGCCGTCGCCGCGCTGCTGGCCGGGATACCCGCCGAACACCCGCTGACGGCGGTCGTACATGCCGCGGGCGTGCTGGCCGACGCGACCGTGGAACGGCTGACCGTCGCCGACCTGGTCACCGTGCTCGGCCCGAAAGCCGATGGCGCACACCATCTGGACGAGCTGACCCGCGACGCCGACCTTGCCACGTTCGTGCTGTTCTCTTCGGTGTCCGGGCTGGCGGGCACGGCCGGACAGGGCAACTATGCCGCCGCGAGCGTCTACCTCGACGGCCTCGCCCGGCACCGCCGCACCGCCGGGCTGCCCGCGGTGTCGCTCGCCTGGGGCCTGTGGGGCGACGCCGGCGGGATGGCCGCCGGCCTCGGTGACACCGACCGGCGCCGCATGAGCCAGGCCGGGATGCTGCCCCTGTCCACCGAGGACGCGCTGGCACTGTTCGACGCGGCCCTCGCCGACGGGGCCGCCGAGCTGGTGCCGGCCAGGCTGGATCCGGCGGCGCTGCGCGAAGAGGCCGTGCCACCCCTGCTGCGTGGTCTGGTCAGGGCCGCGCCCAGACGGGCGGCCGCCCCGGGCGCCGACGCCGGCGGGCTGGCCCGGCGGCTGACCGGCCGCACCCCGGCCGAGCAGGACGCGATCCTCCTGGAGCTCGTCCGCGAGGTCATGGCGGCGGTGCTCGGGCACGCCGACGCGAGCGGCATCGACCCGGGCCGCGGCTTCCTCGAACTCGGGCTCGACTCGCTCACCGCGGTCGAACTGCGCAACCGGCTCGCCGCGGCGACCGGGCTGCGGCTGCCCTCGACCCTGGTGTTCGACCACGCCTCGCCCGCCGGGCTCGCCGGGTACCTGCGCGGCGAGCTGACCGAGGACGAGCCGGACGTGGAGACGCGGCTGCTGGCCGAGCTGGACCGCCTCGAAGCCCGGCTGCTGGCCGCCGAGATCGACGCCGACGGCCGGACGGCGATCCACGGCCGCCTGCAGACCCTCATGGCCAAGTGGGCCCCCCAGGCACGGAACGCCGTGCCTGACGCTCTCGCCACCGCCACGGCGGACGACCTCTTCGACTTCATCGACAACGCATTGGGGAGCTGACGGTGTCCAACGAGGACCGGCTTGTCGAGTACCTGCGGCGGGTGACCGCCGAGCTGCAGCAGACGCGTACGCGCCTCCACGAGGTCGAGGCCGCGGAACCAGAACCGATCGCCATCGTCGGCATGAGCTGCCGCTTCCCCGGCGGCGTCGCCACGCCCGCGGACCTGTGGGCACTCGTGCGTGACGGCCGCGACGCGGTGGGGCCGTTCCCCGCCGACCGAGGCTGGGACCTGGACGCGCTCCTGGACCCGGACCCCGACCACCGCGGTACCAGCTACACCGCCTCCGGCGCGTTCCTCGATGACGTCACCGGCTTCGACGCCGAGTTCTTCGGCATCTCCCCGCGGGCCGCGCTGGCGATGGACCCGCAGCAGCGGCTGCTGCTGGAGTCGGCGTGGCACCTGTTCGAGGACGCGGGGATCGACCCGGCGAACCTGCGCGGCAGCAGGACCGGCGTGTTCGTCGGCGCGTCCTCGTCCGGCTACGGCTCCGGCTGGCAGGTCGCGCCCGAAGGGCTGGAAGGGCACCTGCTGACGGGTAACGCCGGTAGCGTCATCTCCGGCCGGCTGTCGTACCAGTTCGGCCTGGAGGGCCCGGCGGTCACGGTCGACACCGCGTGCTCGTCGTCGCTGGTGGCGTTGCACCTGGCGGTGCAGGCGCTGCGGGCGGGGGAATGCTCCCTGGCACTCGCTGGCGGGGTGATGGTGCAGGCCACGCCGACCCTGTTCGTGGAATTCTCCCGGCAGCGCGGCCTCGCGCCGGACGGGCGTTGCAAGGCGTTCGCCGCCGCGGCCGACGGCACCGGCTGGGCCGAGGGCGTCGGCCTGCTCGTCCTGGAGCGGCTCTCGGACGCCCGCGACCACGGCCACGAGATCCTGGCGGTGGTGCGCGGCTCCGCCGTGAACCAGGACGGCGCGAGCAGCGGCCTGACCGCGCCGAACGGGCCGTCGCAGCAGCGGGTGATCCGCGACGCGCTCGCCGCCGCCCGGCTCGCGCCGTCCGACGTGGACGCGGTGGAGGCGCATGGCACCGGGACCCGGCTGGGTGACCCGATCGAGGCGCAGGCGCTGCTGGCGGCGTACGGCAGGGATCGCGAGCGTCCCTTGTGGCTCGGATCGCTCAAGTCGAACCTCGGCCACGCCCAGTCGGCCGCGGGCGTCGCCGGGGTGATCAAGATGGTGCAGGCGATGCGGCATGGGGTGCTGCCGCGGACGTTGCACGTGGATGAGCCGACGCCACATGTGGACTGGTCGTCGGGCAATGTGCGGTTGCTGATGGAGCCGGTGCCGTGGCCGGAGACCGGCCGTCCCCGTCGTGCCGGGGTGTCGTCGTTCGGCATGAGCGGCACGAACGCGCATGTGATCATCGAGCAGGCCCCGCCCGCGGAGCCGCCTGCCTCGCCGCGTCCCCTGCCCGCCGTGCCGGTGATGGTGTCCGGCCGCACTCCGGAAGCGCTGCGCGAACAGGCGGCGGCACTGCTGTCCTTCCTGGACGCCGACACCGACATCACGCACGTGGCGGCCGCGCTGGCAACCGGTCGCGCGGCACTGGAGCATCGTGCGGCTGTTGTGGGCGCGAATCGGGAGGAGTTGCTCGCCGGTCTTGAGGCGCTGGCGGGTGGATCGGGTGTTCATGTTGGGCGGGTGGTGTCGGGGAAGGTTGCGTTCCTGTTCACGGGTCAGGGGTCGCAGCGGCCTGGGATGGGGCGTGGGCTGTATGAGGCGTTTCCGGTCTATGCGGAGGCGTTCGATGCGGTGGCGGCGTATCTGGATCCGCGGTTGCGGGAGGTGGTCTTCGAGGGTGGTCCGGATCTGGATCGGACGGAGTTCGCGCAGCAGGGGATTTTCGCTGTGGAGGTGGCGCTTTTCCGGCTTTTGGAGTCGTGGGGGGTGCGGCCTGATGTGGTGGTGGGGCATTCCATCGGGGAGATCGCGGCTGCTCACGTCGCCGGCATTCTGAGTTTGCCGGATGCCTGCACGTTGGTGGCGGCGCGGGGGCGGTTGATGCAGGCGTTGCCCGAGGGCGGCGCGATGGTCGCGGTGCGGGCGTCGGAAGCCGAGATCGGCCCGCTTCCCGACGACGTCTCCATCGCCGCGGTCAACGGCCCCGACTCGGTCGTACTGTCCGGAGACGCCGACCAGGTCATGGCGGTGGCTTCGGGTTGGGCGCGGACCAAGCGGCTGAACACCAGTCATGCGTTCCACTCCGTGTTGATGGAGCCGATGCTGGAGGCGTTCCGCGAGGTGGTGCGGGAGTTGTCCTTCGGTGAGCCGGTCATTTCGGTCGTGTCCACCGTGGACGACGGTGACCCGGCGACCGTGGATCACTGGGTGCGTCAGGTTCGTGAGCCGGTCCGGTTCGCCGATGCGGTGGAGCGGGTGCGGGAGTTGGGGGTGACGGAGTTCGTCGAGCTCGGCCCGGATGCGGTGCTCACCCCGATGGTGGATGGCGCCGTCCCGACGCTGCGCGCGGACCGTCCCGAGCCGTTGTCGGTGGTCAGTGCCCTGTCCGAGTTGCACGTCCGCGGCACCGCAGTGGCGTGGCCGGCCTTCTTCGGCGGCACCTTCCGTGCCGCTCTGCCGCACTATCCCTTCGAGCACCAGCCCTTCTGGCTTCATGCGCCCGCCGCGACCTCGGACGTCACCGCGGCCGGGCTGACCCATCCGGACCACCCGCTGCTTGGCGCGGCCCTCGCGCTCGCCGACGGCGAAGGATTCCTCTGCACCGGCCTGCTCTCGCTACGCTCGCACCCCTGGCTCGCCGACCACATCGTGCTCGGCTCGGCCCTGCTGCCCGGCACCGCCTTCGTCGAGCTGGCGCTGCGTGCCGCCGACCAGGCCGACTGCGACCGGATCGACGAGCTCACCCTCGAAGCCCCGCTGACACTGCCGGAACACGGCGGCGTCGAGATGCAGATCGCGGTCGGCGCACCCGACTCCGCGGGCATCAGAACGCTGCGGATCCACGCGCGCCCGTCCGGTTCGGCGTTCGACGAGCCCTGGACGCGGCACGCCACTGGCAGGCTCTCGCGCGGCGCCCGCCCGGCCGCCGGCCAGGCCGAGTGGCCGCCCGCCGACGCCACGCCGATCGACGTGGACGGCCTCTACGCGCAATTCGAGGAGCGAGGCTTCGGCTACGGTCCGGCGTTCCGGGGGCTGCGCGCGGCCTGGCGGCAGGGCGAGACGGTGCTCGCCGACGTCGCGCTGCCCGAGGACGTGCGCTCCGCGGCGGACAGGTTCCGGCTGCACCCCGCGCTGCTCGACAGCGCCCTGCACGCGATGGCGCTCGGCGTTCTGCCCGACACCGGCATGGGCCGGGTGCCGTTCACCTGGACGGGTGTGTCGGTTCCCGCCTCGGGCCGGACGGCGCTGCGCGTGCGCATGACCCCTACGGGCCCTGACACGGTCGCACTTTCAGCGTCCGACGAGGCCGGGCGGCTCGTCGTCTCCGTGGAGGCGCTCACCGTACGGCCGGTCGCCGCGCCCCAGCAGTCGCTGTTCACCCTGGACTGGCCAGAACTGCCGCCCGGCGGCGGCACCGAGGACATCCGGCCGACGATCCTGCCGGTGACGCATGAGGGCGGCGACGTCGTGGACGCCGTCCACGCCACCACCACCCGTGTGCTCGCCGAGCTGCAGACCTGGCTGGCCGCGAACCCCCACGTCGACGAGCGGCTCGTCATCGTCACCCGCGGCGCGGTCGAGGCGGGCGGAGAACCGGCCGACCTCGCGGGCGCCGCGGTGTGGGGCCTCGTGCGCAGCGCGCAGGCCGAGCACCCGGACCGCTTCCTGCTGGTGGACGCGGACGACCCCTCGGTCGTCACGCGGTTCCCGGCCGACGAGCCGCAGTTCGCGATCCGGGACGGGCGCGTGCTCGTGCCGCGCCTGACGAGGGCGTCCGCACCCGCCTCAGGAACGCTCGCCGACCCGCATGGCACCGTACTGATCACCGGTGGCACCGGTGCGCTCGGTGCGGCTCTCGCCCGGCGGCTGGCCGAGCAGGGCGCTGGGCACCTGTTGCTGACTTCGCGGCGTGGTCAGGATGCTCCTGGCGCCGTGGAGCTGGTGTCGGAGCTGGAGGTACTCGGCGCCCGTGTCACCGTCGCGGCGTGTGACGTCGCCGATCGGAGTGCTGTCGAAGCGCTGCTCTCGGCGATCCCGGCCGAGTACCCGCTGACCGCTGTGGTGCACGCGGCCGGCGTTCTTGACGATGGGCTGCTGGACGGGCTGACTCCGGAGCGGCTTGCTGTGGTGTTGCGGCCGAAGGCCGATGCCGCCTGGCATCTGCACGAGCTGACCCTTGATCGGGAGCTGTCGGCGTTCGTGGTGTTCTCTTCTGTCGCCGGGGTCTTCGGCGCCGCGGGCCAGGCCAACTACGCCGCCGCCAACGCCTTCCTGGACGCGCTGGCGCGCCACCGCCGCGCCTCGGGCCTGCCGGGAACCGCCATGGCCTGGGGCGCCTGGGAGAACGGCATGACCGCCGCGCTCGCCGAACGCCCGGCGGGCGGCATGATCCGGCTGTCCGAGCAGGACGGCCTGGCACTGTTCGACACGGCCCTCGCGGCGGACAAGGCGCTCATCCTGCCGGTCCGGCTCGACCTGGGGGCTCTGCGCGACGCCCCCGTGCCCGCGATGCTGCGCGGCCTGGTGCGCCGTCCGGCGCGGCGGACGCGGCCGGCGTCGTCCCTCGCCGAGCGGCTGGCCACCGTGCCCGAGGCCGAGCAGGAGGCACTGCTGCTGGAGCTCGTCGGCACCGAGGCGGCCGCCGTGCTCGGGCACGCTCCCGGCACGCGGATCGACCCGGCGCGCTCCTTCAGCGATGTCGGGTTCGACTCGCTGACCGCCGTCGATCTGCGCAACCGCCTGGCCGAGGCGACAGGACTCAGGCTCCCCTCGACCCTCGTCTTCGATTACGCGACTCCGGTGGCGCTTGCGGAGTTTCTCCAGGCCGAGTTGCTGGGTGTGGAGGCGGTGTCATCTTCGGTTTCGGTTTCGGTGGTGGATGAGCCGGTGGCGATTGTGGGGATGG
>NZ_BSSE01000055.1 GCF_030268965.1 Microtetraspora sp. NBRC 16547
TGTGCATCATGCACTGGCTTTTAGCACACTGTTGAGTTCTCAAGAAACGGACGCGACCACCATCACCTCAGACTCGAAACCGAGCCATCCGCTCCGGGGCGTTATTCGCTTCGTTCTTTCTGTTTACCATTCTTCCGTGTCGCCCGGTCCGTGTCAAACCGTCCCATTTCGGAACACTTGACCCGAACCCCGCAACCCCGAAGGAATCGCAGCCGCCCCGTCTCCGGGGCAACCCCTCCAACTTACTATCCGTTCGCAATCCTGTCGAATTGCGCCAAGACAATCGGAATTCCGATCAGTTGGAGGAGATACAGGAACCGTAGCACTCATTTCCCTGAGGGAAGTGAGACGCGCCGGGCGAGCCCTGCGAGAAGGAACTTTACCATCCCACGGGGCCGGCCGCGCACACATGAGGCAACTTTGGAGTCTTTCCCACTCCGGGGTCACTCAAACCTGTGCGGGCCGGCCTACCGCGCGACCTAACCGGGAAGGGCGGCGAGCTGGGCCTGGAGGCGCGCGATGTCCTCCTCTGCCTGGGCCGCACGGCTGCGCACCTTCGCCACCACGTCCTCCGGCGCCTTGGCCATGAACTGCTCGTTGCCGAGCTTGCCGGTCACCTGGGCGTGCTCCTTGCGCGCGGCGGCGAGGTCCTTCTCAAGGCGCTTGCGCTCCGCGACGACGTCGATGGCCCCGGCGGTGTCGATCTCCACGTCCACGGTGCCGACCGCGATGCGCGCGGTGGCCGTGAAGGTCTCATCCGGTGCGTTCAGCCGAAGCAGGGCCCGGATGGACTCCTCATGCGGAGCGAGGGTCGTACCGGAGAGGGAGAGCCGGGCGGCCACTCGCTGGCCGGGCTTGAGCCCCTGGTCCGAGCGGAACCTCCGCACCTCGGTAACGAGCTCCTGGAGCGCGGCGATCTCTTCCTCGGCCACGGGATCGGCCAGCTCCGGGACCGGGACCGGCCAGTCGGCGACGACCAGCGACTCGCCCCCGGCCAGTGCCCGCCACAGCTCCTCTGTCACGAACGGCACCAGCGGGTGCAGCAGCCGCAGCAACGCATCGAAGACGTGCCCGAGAACGCGCTTGGTGTTCTCCGCCAGCTCCCCGCCCTGGGAGATCTGGATCTTCGCGAGCTCGACGTACCAGTCGCACACCTCGTCCCAGGCGAAGTGATAGAGGGCGTCGGAGACCTTGGCGAACTCGAAGTCCTCAAAAGCCGCGTCCACGGACGCGATCACGCTCTGCAGCCTGGACAGCACCCAGCGGTCGGCGGCCGTGAGCTCGGACGGCAGGCCGTCCACGACCGCGCCGTTCATGAGCGCGAACCGCGTCGCGTTCCAGATCTTGTTGCAGAAGTTGCGCGACCCGGCCGCCCAGTCCTCGCTGATGGCGACGTCGGATCCCGGGTTGGCACCGCGCAGCAGGGTGAACCTGGTGGCGTCGGCGCCGTAACGGGCGATCCAGTCCAGTGGATCGACCACGTTCCCGAACGACTTGGACATCTTCTTGCCGAACTGGTCGCGCACCATGCCGTGCAGCGCGACCGTACGGAACGGCGGCTGTCCGTCCATCGCGTACAGACCGAACATCATCATCCTGGCGACCCAGAAGAAGAGGATGTCGTACCCGGTGACCAGCACGGACGTCGGATAGAAACGCTTGAGCTCCGGTGTGGCCTCCGGCCAGCCCAGCGTGGAGAACGGCCAGAGGCCGGAGGAGAACCAGGTGTCGAGCACGTCCGGATCCTGGACATAGCCCGCCGGGGGCTCGTCGTCCGGCCCCACGCACACGACCTCGCCCTCCGGGCCGTACCAGACGGGGATCCGGTGGCCCCACCACAGCTGGCGCGAGATGCACCAGTCGTGCATGTCGTCGACCCAGTCGAAGTAGCGCTTGGCCAGCTCCGGCGGGTGGATCCGGGTGCGGCCGTCGCGAACGGCGTCCCCGGCCGCCTTGGCCAGCGGCGAGACATTGACGAACCACTGCAGCGACAACCGCGGTTCGACCACGGTCTTGCAGCGGGAGCAGTGGCCGACCGAGTGCAGGTAGGGACGCTTCTCCGCGACGATCCTGCCCTGCTGGCGAAGCGCGGCAATCACCGCCGGCCGGGCCTCGAACCGGTCCAGCCCCTGGAAGGGACCGTGGGCGGTGATCACACCGCGTTCGTCCATGACCGCGATCGACGGCAGCGAGTGACGGCGGCCGATCTCGAAGTCGTTGGGGTCGTGAGCAGGGGTCACCTTGACCGCGCCCGTTCCGAAGAACGGGTCGACGTGCTCGTCGGCCACGATCGGGATCCGGCGACCGGTGAGCGGCAGTTCCACGGACCTGCCGATGAGGTGGGCGTAGCGCTCGTCCGACGGGTTGACCGCCACCGCGGTGTCGCCGAGCATCGTCTCGGCCCGCGTGGTGGCGACCACGATCTCGGTCTCGTCCGATCCATACCGGATGGAGACGAGCTCGCCCTCGTCGTCGCTGTGCTCCACCTCGATGTCGGAGAGCGCGGTGAGGCAGCGCGGGCACCAGTTGATGATGCGCTCGGCGCGGTAGATGAGCCCGTCGTCGAAGAGCTTCTTGAAGATGGTCTGGACGGCCCGGGAGAGCCCCTCGTCCATCGTGAAGCGCTCGCGTGACCAGTCCACGCCGTCGCCGAGCTTCTCCATCTGGCCAAGGATGCGCCCGCCGGACTCCTCCTTCCACTGCCACACCCGGTCGACGAACGCCTCGCGCCCCAGGTCGTGACGGGACAGGCCGTCCTTGGCGATCTCCCGCTCGACGACGTTCTGCGTGGCGATGCCCGCGTGGTCCATGCCGGGGACCCACAGGGTCTCCATGCCGCGCATCCGGGCCCGCCTGGTGAGCGCGTCCTGGATCGAGTGGTCCAGCGCGTGCCCGACGTGCAGCGAGCCGGTCACGTTCGGCGGCGGAAGCACGATGCTGTACGGTTCACGCCCGCTGCCCGGGTCCGCGGTGAAGAAGCCCTCCGATACCCAGCGCTCGTAGCTACGGGTCTCGACGTCGGCGGGTGCGTACTGGGTTGGCAGTTCAGGCGTTGTCACGGTGACCAATTGTATGGCCGTCCGTGTCCGCACCCATGCCACTACGTGCGGGTGGGGGCCGCCGGCCCTTTCCGGAGCCGGGTCAGGCCGACTTCTCCCTCGGGGTGCGCTGCTGCTTCGCCTGGAGCTGGTCCCGCGGCACGAGCGTCGGGTTGACGTGCTCCAGGACGGCCTCACGGGTGATGACGACGCGGGCGACGTCCTCACGTGACGGCACCTCGTACATCACCGAGAGGAGGACCTCCTCCAGGATGGCCCGCAGGCCACGGGCACCGGTGCCGCGCAGGATGGCCTGGTCAGCGATCGCCTCGAGCGCGTCGTCGGAGAACTCCAGCTCGACGTTGTCGAGCTCGAAGAGGCGGCGATACTGCTTGACCAGCGCGTTCCGCGGCTCGGTCAGGATCTGGATCAGCGCGTCCCGGTCGAGGTTGTGCACCGAGGTGATCGCGGGAAGCCGGCCGACGAACTCCGGGATCATGCCGAACTTCAGCAGGTCCTCCGGCATGACATCGGAGAAGATGTCCGAGGAGTCCATCTCCTCCTTGGAGCGGATGATGGCGTTGAAGCCGATCCCCTTCTTGCCGACCCGGGACTCAATGATCTTTTCGAGCCCGGCGAAGGCGCCACCGCAGATGAACAGCACGTTGGTGGTGTCGATCTGGATGAACTCCTGGTGCGGATGCTTGCGGCCGCCCTGGGGAGGCACGCTCGCGGTGGTCCCCTCAAGGATCTTCAGCAGGGCCTGCTGGACGCCCTCACCGGAGACGTCCCGCGTGATCGACGGGTTCTCGCTCTTGCGGGCGATCTTGTCGACCTCGTCGATGTAGATGATGCCGGTCTCGGCCTTCTTGACGTCGTAGTCCGCCGCCTGGATCAGCTTGAGGAGGATGTTCTCGACGTCCTCCCCGACGTACCCGGCCTCGGTCAGGGCGGTGGCGTCGGCGATGGCGAACGGCACGTTGAGCATCTTGGCCAGCGTCTGCGCGAGCAGCGTCTTGCCGGACCCGGTCGGGCCGAGGAGCAGGATGTTGGACTTGGACAGCTCCAGGCCGTCGTCCCGGCCGCGCTCACCGGACTGGACGCGCTTGTAGTGGTTGTAGACCGCCACCGAGAGCGCCTTCTTCGCCTTGTCCTGACCGATGACGTAGGCCTCGAGGAACTCGTAGATCTCGCGCGGCTTGGGAAGGTTGTCCCACTTCAACTCGGAGGACTCGGAGAGCTCCTCCTCAATGATCTCGTTGCAGAGATCGATGCACTCATCGCAAATGTAGACGCCGGGTCCGGCGATGAGCTTCTTGACCTGCTTCTGGCTCTTGCCGCAGAACGAACACTTCAGCAGGTCTCCCCCGTCGCCGATGCGTGCCACCCCAGATACTCCTTTGCGTGGGACCGCCCTGCTGACGCGGTCAGTTCCGTCCGCCACCCGCTCTGACTCGGTGCGAAAACGTCATCCCGCTCAGGTATCGACGTTACCGTCTCCCGGACCCTCAGTGAGCCCCCTGGCGGTGAGTCGCACCGGAACGTGCCCAAATGGGCACCGTTCCGGTGCGTTCGACTTCCTTAGGAAGCAGCGACCGCCGCAGCGCGCTTCTTCCGCGTCGGGATGATGTCGTCGACCAACCCGTACGCCTTCGCCTCTTCTGCGCTGAGAATCTTGTCGCGCTCGATGTCCCTGCGGACATCGTCCGGCGACTTGCCCGAGTGCCTCGCCAGAATGTCCTCGAGCAGATCCCGCATGCGCAGGATCTCGCGGGCCTGGATCTCGATGTCACTGCCCTGGCCGCCGCCCTCGGTGGACGGCTGGTGGATCAGGACACGGGCGTTCGGCAGCGCGAAGCGCTTGCCGGGCGTGCCACCGGCGAGCAGCACCGCCGCGGCGGACGCGGCCTGCCCGAGGCACACCGTCTGGATTTCCGGACGGACAAACTGCATCGTGTCGTAAATCGCCGTCATCGCGGTGAACGAGCCGCCCGGCGAGTTGATGTAGATGCTGATGTCCCTGTCGGGGTCGAGCGACTCCAGGGTGAGCAACTGCGCCATGACGTCGTTCGCCGAGGCGTCGTCGATCTGCACGCCGAGGAAGATGATGCGATCTTCGAACAGCTTGTTGTATGGGTTCATCTCCTTCACGCCGTACGTCGTACGTTCGACGAACGAAGGGATGATGTAACGGCCGTTGATGTCTCCCGGCCGGATCAGCTCATTCACTTCGGTAGCTCCACTCATGAGACGGCGCCCTCAGAGGGCACCTGCCGTGCGCTACGCACTACGTGGTCGATGAAGCCGTAGTCCTTGGCCTCCTCGGCCGTGAACCAGCGGTCACGGTCGGAGTCGCGCTCGATCTGGTCGAGCGGCTGGCCGGTGTGGAACGCGATCCGCTCGGCCAGGGTCTTCTTCACGTAGAGCATCTGCTCGGCCTGGATCGCGATGTCGGCCGCGGTGCCGCCGATGCCGCCGGACGGCTGGTGCATCATGATGCGGGCGTTGGGCAGCGCGTACCGCTTGCCCGCCGCCCCGGCGCAGAGCAGGAACTGGCCCATGGATGCGGCCAGACCCATCGCCACCGTGCACACGTTGTTCGGCACGTATTCCATCATGTCGTAAATCGCCATGCCGGCTGTCACCGAGCCACCGGGCGAGTTGATGTACAGCCAGATGTCCCGGTCCGGGTCGTCCGCGGCCAGGAGGAGCAGCTCGGCGCAGAGCCGGTTGGCGACCTCGTCGTTCACCTGGGTGCCGAGCACCACGATGCGCTCACGGAGCAGCCGCTGGTAGAGCTGGTCCTCGAGGCGGTACGAACCGTTCTCACGGCCACGCGACTCTGGGCCGAAGCTGGTGGGCTGAAAGAAGGTCGGCGGGCTGGTCACAGCGTCACCTTCCGATGCGTCGAAGTCGATTGGCTTTGCTTGTGACCTTAACGCTCGGCGCCGACAGCTCATGCCCCCTCGCGCGGCTGTTCGCTGACGGCGCATGGGGCCGGAGGGCGCCGGGACGGTCTCCGGGGACGCGGAACCCCCGCCGCGCCGAAGCGCGACGGGGGCCGGGTGAAGCCGCTGGCAGGGGCCTACTCGGCGGACTCCTCGCCCTCCGGGGCACCCTCCTGCTCGGGGTTGAGCTCGGCGTAGATGGCCTTGATGTCCACCTCGTTGCCTGCCTCGTCGGTCACCTTGGCGGCGTCGCCGACGACCGTCTTGGCCTTCTCGCGGACGATCTCCATCATGGCCAGCGTGAGCTGGTCGTTGTCGGCGAGGTGCTGGGCCAGCGTGTTCGGGGCGACACCGAGCTGCATGGCGCGGCGCACCACGAAGTTGGTGAGCTCCTGCTCGCTGACACCGATCTCCTCGGCCTTGACGATCTTGTCCAGGACGAAGCCGGACTTCAGCGCCTTGGCAGAGTCGGCCTCGAACTCGGCGAAGCGCTCGTCCTCGGTCGTCTGGTAGAGGCGGAAGTACGCCTCGCGGCTCAGGCCGCTCTCGGCGATCTGGTGCTCGAGGTTGTGCTTCCGCGCGTCGATCTCGGCCTTGAGCGCGCTCTCCGGCAGCGGGATGTCGATCTTCTCGAGCAGCGCGTCGAGGGCCTTCTCGCGGCTCTGCATGACCTGCTCGATCAGCTTGTTGCGGCGGACCTGCTCGCGGATGCTGTCCTTCAGCTCGTCGAGCGTGTCGAACTCGCTGGCCAGCTGGGCGAACTCGTCGTCCAGCTCGGGCAGCACCTTCTCCTTGACCGACCTGACGTTGATGATCACGTCGGCCTCCTCGCCGGCGTTCTCACCGCCGACCAGGGTGGTGCGGAAGGTCTTCTCCTCGCCGGCGGACAGCCCCTCGAGGGCGTCGTCGAGGCCCTGGAGCACCGAACCGGCGCCGACCTCGTACGACACGTCCGACGCCTGCTGCTCATCGAGGTTCTTGCCGTCGATCTCGGCCCGCAGGTCCATGACGACGTAGTCGCCCCGCGCGGCGGCGCGCTCGACGCCGGTCAGCGTGGCGAAGCGCTGGCGAAGCCCGTCGAGCTGGGTCTGGATGTCCTCGTCGGACACCTCGGCCACCTCGACGACGACCTCGGTGCCCTCGTACGCCGGGACGTCGAAGGACGGACGGATGTCCACCTCAGCGGTGAACTCGACCTGCGAGCCGTCCTCGATCTTGGTGACCTCGATCTCGGGCTGGCTGACCGGGAACACGTCGGTCTCGTCCACGGCCTGGCCGTACAGCTTGGGCAGCGCGTCGTTCAGCGTCTCCTCGAGAACCACCGCGCGGCCGAAGCGCTGCTCGATGATCCGGGCGGGCACCTTGCCAGGGCGGAAGCCGGGGACACGCACCTGCTGGGCGACCTTCTTGTAGGCGGCTTGCAGGCTGGGCTCGAGCTCCTCGAACGGCACCTCGACGGTGAGCTTCACCCGGGTCGGGCTGAGCTCCTCGACAGCGGTCTTCACGGGGTGGTCTCCTTGATCAAGCATTTGGTGATCGCGGGCGCGCCAAGCACGGCTACCGCGACACGTTACGCGCGCCGCGCCCACGTGAGCGGCACGAATCACCGCCTTGGCACGACCCTTCGGGCAGGCTCCACTGTGGCGGGTGTCCAGCGCCAAGGTGCAGTCTAGAGCAGAGACACACCTAGGAGCGACTGATCACAAGTCGAGCATGATCTGTTGCAGCATACCGGTGGTCTCGTCGGGGGTCGTGCTCACGGCGCAGAGCCGTTCCATGACCTCGCCGTATCGATCGACTTCGTCTCGTTTGTCCAGATAAAGCGCACTGGCGAGCTGCTCCACATAGACGATGTCGGGCAGGTCCGCGTCCTGGAACCGCAGGATGCTGAACGCACCGCCCTCCGCGGCGTGTCCGCCGAAGCTGAACGGCATTATCTGGATCGTGATGCTGGTCTGGTTCATCAGGTCGATGAGGTGCTGGAGCTGGCCCCTCATGACATCGATGCCGCCGATCGGGCGGCGCAGCGCCGCCTCGTCGATCACCGCCCAGAACGTCGGGCCGCCCTCGCCGTCCAGGACACGCTGACGTCCCAGCCGGAGATCCACCCGCCTGGCGATCTCCTCGGGCGCGGCGCCGACGGCGCCCGCGGTGATCACGGCTCGCGCGTACTCCTTGGTCTGCAGCAGACCGGGCACGAACTGCACCTCGTAGGTGCGGATGCGCGACGCCGCCTCCTCCAGCCCGACGTACGCCTGGAACCAGGTCGGGAGCACGTCGTTGAACCGGTGCCACCAGCCGGGCTCGTTGGCCCGCTCCACCAGATCCATGACCGCGGCGCGAGCCTCGGGCTCCTCCACGCCGTAGAAGGTGAGCAGATCCGCCACGTCGCGCCCCTTGAACCCGACGCGACCGAGCTCCATCCGGCTGATCTTGGACTCGGAGCCGCGGATGAGGTCGCCCGCCTCGTCACGCGTGATGCCTTTGTTCTCCCTGAGCTTGCGAAGCTGGGAGCCGAGGAGGATCCGAAGGGCCGTCGGCCCGGAGCCCGGCTGGGTCTGTATCACGGCGCCTCCCTCTCACTCGATGCGTGACATCCGCCGAGGGGAAAGATCTGAGCCACACCTCAGCCCACACAGTGTCACCACTTCCCGCCACGATGACAAGGTCTGCCCCCTGTGTCGGCCTGGAAAACGTCATGTGCCGCTGCACAAGGCAGCTGCACGTGCATTTGGGTCTTGCAGGGGCCGGTCGGGTGTCCCATCATGGCGTAGTGCATATTGGGCTAATGGTGCACTGACGTCAAAAGCGGCAAACGGGAGGTAAGGGGCAGGATGTTGGAGAAGCCCATGCCCTCCGCCCAGCTACCCCGCCGAAGCGTCGGAGAGTTGCTGAGGTCCGCCAGCGCGGCCGACACGGCGATCTGCCCACTCGGTCCGCAGGCCGACTCGGTGAAGACCGCCAGGGACGTCACCCGCTCGACACTCGACGAGTGGGGCCTCTCGGAGCTGGGCGACGACGCCGCACTTGTCGTGTCCGAACTCGTGACCAACGCCGTGCGCTACGCGCTGTATCCGGACGAGGTACGCGACGAGCAGCCGATCACCCTGACGCTGGTCCGACTCTCGCCGGACATTCTCCTGTCCGTGGCCGACCCCAGCGACGAAGTCCCGACTCCAAAGGAACCCGACTTCATCTCCGAGCACGGCCGGGGGTTGTACATCGTGGAGACGTACAGCCAGGCATGGGGCTGGGACGCGCTCGACGACGGCGGCAAGGCCGTCTGGGCGCTCTTCCGCACATCCGACGACTGATCCCGGAAAAGGAGCGGACGACGCGTAGCAACTCGGGGCTCACGGGGAGAGTCTCCAGAGTCCTGGGCGGGACCCGCCGGACCTTCGTCCTCCTGACGCTCCTATGCGCAAGGGGTTGAGCGCAGTTGCTTCGATCCCTCTCTCGCTGGGTCGATCACCCCGGAGCCGAGGCCCCACCGGAGGCTTCAAGGGCGCGGAGCGGGCACGGCGCGAATCCATGCACGATCCGGAGCGAGGAACCCGGCGAGTGCCTCTCCCCCTGGACGAGCACCGCGAGAAGGTATCGGAAGCGTAACGGGCACACGAGAAAGGTGAGCCGCATAACGATCAAGGCCCAGGCTCGGGATCATCTCCCTGACCTGGGCCTTTCTCACAAGAGCGGACGACGGGAATCGAACCCGCGTAGCCAGTTTGGAAGACTGGGGCTCTACCATTGAGCTACGTCCGCGCGCGCCGGTCTTCATCTGGTCTAGACTTCATCCGGTCGTCAGGGCGTAAGCGTACCGGAGTTCCGGAGCGCTCGTGCAATCGACGCCGCGGGGCGTGGCGCAGCTTGGTAGCGCGCTTGCTTTGGGAGCAAGAAGTCGCAGGTTCAAATCCTGTCGCCCCGACCAGCTCTCTTCCAGGCCAAAGGCCACTTCCGATCTTCGGAAGTGGCCTCGTTCGTTCTCTGGGTGACTAACTGAGTGACTACGGTTCCGAGTCGTGCTGGAAGATGCGGTCCATGACCACCACCCCGCCCTGGAGGACCGGCCGGATCTGCTTGCGGTAGACGGCCTCTGTCACGGCCGTGCTGCTGTGCCCGACGAGCCGGGAGATCTCTTCCAGCGGGATGCCGCTGTCGGAGAGGAGCGAGACGAAGCTGTGCCGTAGTTCGCGGGGTGTCCACTCGGCGGCGTCGACTCCCTTGGCGTCCTTGATGACGCTGCGGAAGGCTCGCCGGACGTTGGCCGCGTCCAGGGCGGTCCCGGCCGAGGAAGTGAACACGAGGCTGGCGACGGACCAGGAGTCGCCTTGCTCGCGCTGTTGCTCCTCGCGGTGTCGCCGGAGGGCGTCTACGCAGCGGCACCCATGAACATCTCCGCTGGCTGGCTCCGGCTCCTAGTCGCCGCCATGCTCGTGATGCCGTTACTTACGCTGGTGCTGGCCTTCATCCCAGCCCTTGTCTTCTGGCCCTTTCTGCCGACAGATCATCGGAGCTGGATCCTGGACGTCCTAGACCGCTTTGTCCGATGGATGCGGGCGGTAGTCGGCAGCAGGAGCAATTGATGCTCGGCTAGCTGTATCAGTGATGGGAGGTTTAGGAGGTTGCTGTACAGCAGTGCGTACAGCAACCCCAGCTCACACGATCACACCTCACCGGCCCGTATCTGCCGGCCGAGCAGGACGAGGAACCGCCGACAAGGCATCTGCCCTTCCCTACGGATCAGAAGGCATGATGAGGCTCTGCCGTCCGTGCACAACCCCATCCCCATCACGATCGACTGGCCCGAACTGGAGACCTGATCAGCCGCTCTTGCGGGCATCCGGCTTGGCCGTCGCGCTGTCGGCATCTCCCGGCCAGATATCGAAGGTCAACAGGGCGATACGCTCGTCTTTGCGGGAGACCGCGCCTTTTGCATACCCTTTTTGGCCGCCGGAGTGCACTCGAAACTCGAAGCCGAAATCGCAATTTCGACGTACAGAATCAGGCCCGGTGAAGAGAAAATCGGCCAACTCGAACCTGAATCCACGCTTCCGAAGTTCTTCTAGCCGAGATTCCAGACGCTCGCGCGGCACCGGTATCTGCATATTCTCGGGATCACGCCACCATACCCAATGCTCTGGCGCACTCATGTATCGATTCACCAGATCCGCCTCACCGCGGTTGAACGCCGCGAAGAAGCTTTCAAGAGTACGCCTTGCCTCATCGGCCGAGCAGTCGGCGAGCGGGGAACGTGAAACGACTCCCTGCCCGACGGATGGAAGAGGAGTGGTGGTGGATGGGGTGGCCGGTAAGGCTGCTTCCCCCTCCTGAGAGCACCCCGAGGCGAACATCGCCCCAAGAAGGCATGAGGCAGCAGCTACCCGCTGGATTCTGAACCACATCCGCCCTCCGCTCTTGACAGGCACGGGCTGACCGGCCCCCAGCGTCTCCCAAAGGGACTGGAATTCCTAGTGCCTCTCCCGCGACCGTGGTAGGCCCTGCCGGCGTCAGCGTGAGGCGTCGGGCATGAAGTGGCGGAGCACCTCGGGGTTGGCCATGGAGTCGGGGTTGGCGGCCTGCTCGACGGGGGTGCCGAGGAGGATCTTCCGTACCGGGACCTCCAGCTTCTTGCCGGACAGCGTGCGCGGGATGCCGAGCGCGCACGGGCGAACCAGGCCGAGCCGAGGCGGCTTGACCAGGACGCGCCGCAGCTTGCGTGTGTGGGTGACGGTCCCGGCAGTGACGGCGTCGCTCACGAGGAGCAGGCCGTCGAGGGCCGCTTGCGGGTCAGCGCGCAGCAACCGGCCCTCCTGACCCAGTCGACCCGTGTCGATTAAGGGGGTGCGGGAAGGTTCTTGCTAACGCGGATGCTAACAACAGCCCTGGACGACCGTGGAGACCGGTGGACCGGGCACCCCCCAGAGATGCCCATGACCAGGGCTCCATCGTCAACAGTGGACGCTTGTGGACATCCCGGAATCTCCTTGGAATCAGGTGCTCGCCTGAGTGACTAACTGGGTGACAACGCGGGCGCACGATCCCGGACGTTCACGGACTCTGAAGGACCGTCCGCGCAGGTCAGAAGTGCCGCGGCTACTGGCCGGGATCACGGCTGCCGTGCTTTGGGAGCAAGAAGTCGCAGGTTCAAATCCTGTCGCCCCGACTTCCTGACCAGCCAGAAGGCCACTCCCAAAGATCGGGGGCGGCCTTCCGCGTGACTATGCCTCCCGTGCCGGGAGGATCGGCGACTCTCGCGCGGCGTCCGTCCACGATTCTTGGATCCGACCTCGGGGCCTGGAGCACCTGGCTCGGGGCGAACGCTCCGCCGCACGTGATGATTAGAGGCCACTCAGGCTGGTCTTCCCTTCCGGGCGCCCGGAGGGCTACGCTCGCGCCGTGTTCGCTGCTTGGGAGCCCACGGGGGCGGGCGTCCTCCGTCTTCCCTCGGGTCGACTCGTTCGCGGGCGGGGGCTTCGACGTCCCCTTCCGGCAGGCCCGGCACCCTCGTTCGCGCTGTATTTGCTGGGACACGAGCCGCCTCCCGTCGCCTGGGAAGCACGCTGGCTTCGCTGGCCGGACTTCTGGCTTCCGTCCGACCGGGCGGCGGCCGCCGACGCGTTGCGCGAAGCGTGGGCGCGCGCCGATACCGAGCGCATCGAGATCGCCTGCGCCGGCGGACAGGGACGAACCGGCACGGCACTGGCCTGCCTCGCCGTACTGGACGGGGTGCCCAACCGCGACGCGGTCGCCTATGTCCGGGAGCATTACGCGCCACGCGCCGTCGAGACGCCCTGGCAGCGGCGCTTCGTCTCCCGCTTCCGCTAGTGCCCCTCCCGTCAATCTTTGCCCCGTCGCGTCGCCCAGGGCGGCACCTCGCCGCGTTGTCGCCCCACCCACGAAAACTCCTCGCAGGCTCGGACTTTCCGCGGGGCCCGGGAATGTCGGCCGGAGGCTCCGCTACGACCTCCTCCTCCGCCTTGCGATGCACCACCCTGGACACCGCTCCTACCGGGCAAACCTTGCCGGTCACGGCACTAGTAGTACTTCGTTAGATCGATGATCACTTAACGTGATCATTTTGATGAGTTACTTCGGGATCATGCTGTCGTGACACCTGACGAGATGGCGCTGGTACGCCCGCGGCTTGAGAAGTTTGCAG
>NZ_BSSE01000056.1 GCF_030268965.1 Microtetraspora sp. NBRC 16547
TTTCGAGGTGCCGTTCTCCTGCAGGATCAAGATCTAGTCAATCCAGATCATGCCAGGTCAGAGCGGCACCTTTTGTCGTATGTGACGCTAGGTGACGATCATCCGCATGTCGGTGAATTCACGAGGCCGGGCGCCGATCGTCTCGCGACGACAGCCTGTGGATGATGTCGGCCTCGATCGCGTCTTCTCTGCCGCCGACTGCGACCACCTGGACATGCCCGTCAGTATCGAAGCGCACGAATCCCGCCCTCGCCAGGGCCGCGAGTGCTGTGACTACGACCCGTCGGACGCCTCCGGCGAGATATGCCAGCTCATAGAGGCTCGGACTGCGTTCAGCGGCACCGCGCGGCACACGTCGTGAACGTCGCCGGGCCACGTGATCGCTCAACGAAGACGCGACGACCACGAGGAGAGAGCCGATGGACAGGAGCGTTACCGAGTTCTGCGGCATCTGGCTCGCCTCTCGTCCCGCAGCCGGTCATACTTCACCGACAGGCTCGAACGGATGTCGTTGCGACCGTACGGTCCGCCCGTTCAGGGGTCAACGCCGTCTTCGTCGCCGGCCGGTCATCATGGCGGCACTCCGCCGCTGTCATGCACGGCGGCTGTCCCAACTCGGCCCGGTGTCTTGTGATCGGCGCTCTACTGTCGCGCGGCGGCGGCCGGAATCGGGCTTCGTTGGGAAGACGTCGACCTGGAGACGGGCACGCTGGAAGTCGTCCAGACCCTTCAGCGGGTCGGAGGTCGGCTTCAGTTCGTCAAGCCCAAGACGGAAGACTCGGAGCGTTCCGTCCCGCTTCCGCCCGTATGCGTCGAGGCGCTCAAGGAGCACCGCAAGCGCCAGTTCGCCGAGCGGGCCGACAGGTGGCCGGACTGGGAGGATCACGGCCTCGTCTTCCCTTCTCGGCGCGGAACACCGATGGAGCCTGACAACCTCGGTCGTAGCTGGAGCGAGATTCGCAAGGCGGCCGGTCTCGGGACCGTGCGTCTTCACTACCTCCGCCACACCTGTGTGAGTCTCCTGCTTGACCTGGGTGTGCCGCCTCATACGGTGCGGGAGATCGTCGGACACTCCGACATCGAGGTCACGATGACCATCTACGCGCACTCTTCCCTCGACGACAAACGCGCCGCCCTGGGCAAGCTCGGCAATGCTCTCGGCTGATAACGACCTCGACGGGAACGCCTCGGACATGGTGCTCGAGGCGTTCTGCTTTCCCATCGGTCAGTCCCCAGTAACTCCCCAGAACACGATCTCGCTGGGATGCCGCTGCTCGTCATACAACACGGTGTAACAGGCGTAGCCACTCTCTTCGATCAGGCCGTCCAGCTCTTCATATGCCTCCTCATATATCCGCTCGAAGTCCGCACGCGTCGGCCACGACGAGCCGAGCACTCTCGTTATCTCCTCGGCGGTGAGCGGCCTGGCTGAGCAGACCTCAGGCTCCTCGCCCTGGCCGAGGACCCTGAAGATGTCCAACACCGAGTGAGTGAACGAATGCCGCACACCCTCGTCCTCCCACAACTCCTCAATCGTGGAAGGCCGAGGCCGCTCAGGAGATCCCCAGCGTCCGTCGTAGAGCCAGAAGTAGTCGCCCTCGCTGAACGCACGTTCATGGGCCGCGGCAAGGGCAGCCGAAACATCCTGCTGATACGGCGTGAAGTAATCCCACCCTGAAGCGCCCACGATTCGCCCTCTCCGCCGATGACGCACCTGCACCGAAGTACGCAGGACGCTACCGACCGAGGCCGACAAAGATCCGCTGCAAAGAATCATGGGCACGTTGTCGTCAGCGCTGTCGTCAGGCCCAACGAAAAGCGCCCCGAAGCGATCATGCTTCGGGGCGTTCTTGCTGTTCAGATGATGTGGTCAGGGGCAGGGTCGAACTGCCGACCTTCCGCTTTTCAGGCGGACGCTCGTACCAACTGAGCTACCTGACCCGACGGCTTTCGCCGTGAGCGGTCCTGACGGGACTTGAACCCGCGACCTCCACCTTGACAGGGTGGCGAGCACTCCAAACTGCTCTACAGGACCTTGTTTCGGAAGTTTTTCGCTTCCGTCTTGTTCGGCTTGCCTAGCTTACCAGTTCTTCGGAGGTCTTCGACCTTCCGTTTCCCCGGTGAGCTTACGCTCGCCAAGTGCCCCCAACGGGATTCGAACCCGTGCCGCCGCCTTGAAAGGGCGGTGTCCTAGGCCGCTAGACGATGGGGGCTCAGGGCTTTCGCCCCGTTCCGTTCCGTCTTCCGTCGGAGACCTCTGAAGCATAGGGGACGTTTGCCCGTGATGCCAAAGCGACCGGCGACGGTGTGCCGCTGATCGTTCCCGTTGGCGACGGGACGTTCGTTGGCTCCGAAAGAATTGTACGGCCAGGCTCCGGCTCGATACGCCGCTGGCACTGGATCCACTGCTCCCCCAGCCCTCCCACGGTGATGTCGTCCCAGGCCTGGAGGCGGTGGGTGTCCTTGCTGAAATACAGAACGGACGCCTCGAGCGGTGTGGGTTCCTCATGTTCGAGGCCGCGCAGCCCGGCACCACCGGTGGATCCCTGGATCATCAACCGCGTGCCGGTGGGCAGCAGCTCGGTCGAACGCTTGTGCACGTGCCCGGCCAGGACCAACGCCGTGGAGCCCGAGAGGGCCCGGCCCACGGTGGGGTCGTGCACCGCGACGAGATCGACGGGGATCTTCTTGGGCGACGGGGCGGACACGGGGCTCGGCCGCTCCGGCGGAGTCAGCCGTAGGGCATGCGTACGACCGAGGTTGACCAGGTCAGCCTCGTCGTCGTGGGCCTCCAGCGACTTGTCCGGGGTGAATCTGGGGTCGCCGATCCCGTATATCCGCAGCCCCTTGACCGTCTTGGAGTCGCCGTCCAGCACGACCGCGTTCTTCTGCTTGGCCACCGCGCGCTGGGTGACCGCGGAGTCGTGGTTGCCCCGGACGTACACGTACGGCACGCCGAGCTTGCCGATCTCATCGACGAACGGGTTCTCGGCCCGGGTCCCGTGGTCGCTGATGTCGCCCGTGTCGATGATCAGGTCGATCTTAAACTGCTCCTTGAGCGAGCGGATGACGTTCCAGCCGACGGGGTTGATGTGCAGGTCGGAGACGTGCAAAACCCGGATCGTGCCCGGATCCGGGTTGTAGATCGGCAACGTCGACCCCGCCTCGTAAAGCTGCGAGACGTTGGTAACCAGCTTGGCGAGTTGGCCCCGGTATTCGTCGAACCGGGTCACGATCGACTCCGCGCTGCCGATGAGCGACGGGACGCCGGTGAGCAGCCCGGTGTAGCGCGGCTCGGAGACGGAACGCGGGTTGAACGTCAGGACCGACACCCCACCCACCGCGGCCACGAGGATCAGGGCGCCGACGCTCGTCCAGATCGCCCGCGAAAGCCGGCGGAACACGACCAGTCCCGTCAGAAAACCGCCGACAACGGCGAAGAGCAGCGCCCGGATCGCCAGCTGGCGCAACCCATCGATCAGATCCCTCTCGATGGTCTCGGGCAGCCGGTCGGCCCACTCGGGGTTGTTCAGGATCTCCTGGGCCACGTCGGGGTGGACCGCCTCGATGCCGAGCGTGAGCCGTACCGGGCCCTGGTGGGAGGCGAACCGCAGCGTGCCGAGCGGGCGGACGTCGACGACGGACTCACCGCGCCAGGTCGGCTGGAGGGACATCTGGACGTCCGCGGGCCCCATGGAGGTCTGGACCGAGGCGCCGAGCGCGAGCCCGAGACACGCTCCGGCCACCGCGACCGCGGCAATCGCGAACACTCCGGCCACGCGGCCTCCAGCCAGCCGCCGGATGGTCCCTTTCCACGCCGATAGCTCCATGCTCTTCCTGCTTACCCGAATCCGCGGCCGATCGCGATCGCATTCCCTCCAGGATCAACGAGCCGGGGCGGCCGCCCGGCCGTTTCTCGGGCTCCCGTCGGGTGGTCGCTGTTCGTTCCCGCCGTGTCGTGCCGCCGACCGTAGGCCGGTACCGAACCGTGACGTCCCGGTGACACGATGGAGGCATGATCGACGTCCCCCTGGAAAGGTTCGAGGAGCTCGTTTCCGAGGCGCTGGACACGATCCCGCCCGGGCTGGCCAAGGTCATGGACAACGTGGTGGTGGTCGTCGTGGACGATCCCCCGGAGCCGGGCCTTCTCGGGCTCTACACCGGCATACCGCTGACCGAGCGCGGCGACTGGTACTCCGGCGTCCTCCCGGACCGGATCGAGATCTACCGCAACCCCACGCTGGAGATCTGCCAGACGCCCGAGGAGGTGGTCGAGGAGGTGCGCATCACCGTCGTCCACGAGATCGCCCACCACTTCGGGATCGACGACGACAGGCTGCACGAGCTCGGCTGGTGATCCCGTAGGGGTTGCGAAACGAGGACAGCATGGGCACTGTAGGTGACATACTGAACACGGTTCGTATCTCAGCGGGGTGAAATGGCGGCGACCAGGCCCGACCGGCTACCCGGAAGGCATCGCCGTCCCGTCGAAGGTCAGGCGACCTACGGCGAGGTCATCGCCGTCGGCGAGTTCCGCGCTCTCTGGCTCGGCCAGGGCATGTCCCTGCTCGGCGACCAGCTCGCCCAGGTCGCGCTGGCCATCCTCGTCTACAACCGGACCCAGTCCGCTCTCGCCACCGCCGGCGTCTACGCGCTGACCTACCTGCCGCCGATCGTCGGAGGGCCGTTGCTCTCCGGGCTCGCCGACCGCTACCCGCGCCGACGGATCATGCTCGCCTGCGACGTCCTCAGGGCCGGGCTCGTCGCCGTGATGGCCATACCGGGGATGCCGTTCGGCGCGCTCTGCGGCCTCGTCTTCTGCGTCGTCCTGCTCAGCGCGCCGTTCTCGGCCGCCCGCGCGGCGTTGCTGCCCGAGATTCTGGAGGGCGACCGGTACGTCGTCGGCTCCGCGCTGCAGAACGTCACCAACCAGGCCGTCCAGATGCTGGGGTTCGCCGCCGGAGGCGCCGTCATCGCCGGTCTCGGGCCGTACCGTGCGCTCGCGCTCGACGCGGCCACCTTCCTCGGGTCCGCTCTGGTCATCGTCGCCGGTGTACGGCGGCGCAGCGCGCCCGCGCGCTCCGGGGTTCGCCTCTCGATGTGGACCATGACTCGGGCCGGAGGCCGTCTCGTCTTCGGGGAGCGCCGGCTGCGGACCCTGGTGCTGTTCGCCTGGCTGTGCGGGTTCTACGTGCTGCCCGAGGGCATCGCCGTGCCGTACGCCATGGAACTCGACGACGGGACGCTGCCGGTGCCCGCCATCACCGGCCTGCTCATGGCCGCGATGCCGACCGGGACCGTGATCGGCGCGTTCGTGTTCAGCCGGTTCGTCGCGCCGTCGGCCCGGCTGCGGGCGATGGGGTGGATGGCGATGCTGACCTGCGCGCCGCTCATCGTGTGCGCGATGCGGCCACCGCTCGTCGGTGTGCTGTTGCTCTGGGTCCTGTCGGGGATCGGCGGCGCGTACCAGCTCGCGGCGAACGCGGCCTTCGTGCAGTGTGTTCCCGCGGACCGGCGCGGACAGGCGTTCGGGATCGTTCAGTCGGGACTGCTGGCGGCCCAGGGCGTCGGCATCCTGATCGGGGGTGCCGTCGCCCAGGAACTCGGTCCGGAGCCGGTGGTCGCCCTGGCCGGCGCGGCCGGACTCTCTCTCGCCGCATGGCTGGCCACGGCCTGGACCGAGTCCCGCACGGAGATCATCGCCGGGGTCCGGGCCGCTTGAGTCACGCCTGGGGCCCCTGCGGCTCCTGCGGCCGCGGCGACTGGCCAGGCTGGCCGTACGGGTGCTGCCCATAGCTGCCATCCTGCTGGTACGGCTGGGACGGGACCGGCTCCGACCAGGCCTGCTGGGCGCGGTCCCACCTCGTCTTGGCGTCCTGCCAGACGTGGCCGTCCTTGTTCTTGTTGACCAGGTCCTGGACGATGGAGGCGTTCTTGTCCTCCTCGGGGATGAGCAGCCACGCGACCGCGTAGATGCCGACGCCGAGGCCGCCGAAGAACGTGGCGACGGCGAGGGCCACCCGGAGGATGTTGGCGTCGACGCCGATGTACTCGCCGACGCCGGAGCACACGCCGGCCACGACCCTGCCGTTCCTCGTGCGCCGGAGCTGCCTGACCGAACTGTTGGTGTGTGTCTCGTTCATGTCTCCAGCGTGCCTCTTCCGTACGGAAAGGGGCATCGGGATTCCCCCTGGCCCAACCCCGATGCGGCCCCTATAACCTGGCAGCCATGGACGACCTGCTGAACCTCGACGACCAGCTGACCTCCGAACAGCGCATGATCAGGGACGCCGTACAGGCCTTCGTCTCCGACCGCGTTCTTCCTGACGTCGCCGAGTGGTTCGAAGAGGGTGTCTTCCCCGCGCGCGAGCTCGCGTCCGAGCTCGGCTCGCTCGGGGTACTCGGCATGCACCTCGACGGGTACGGCTGCGCCGGCCTCGACGCCACCTCGTACGGCGTGGCCTGCCGTGAGCTGGAGGCGGGCGACTCGGGGCTGCGCTCCTTCGTCTCCGTGCAGGGATCCCTGGCGATGTTCCCGATCTGGAAGCACGGGTCCGAGGAGCAGAAGCAGGAGTGGCTGCCGCGCATGGCCGCGGGCGAGGCCATCGGGTGCTTCGGCCTGACCGAGCCCGACCAGGGGTCCGACCCCGCCGGGATGCGCACCAACGCCAAGCAGGACCCGTCCGGCGACTGGATTCTCAACGGCGCCAAGATGTGGATCACCAACGGCTCGGTCGCCGACGTGGCCGTGGTGTGGGCCCAGACGGACGGCGGCATCCGCGGCTTCGTGGTCCCGACCGACACACCGGGGTTCTCCGCGCCGGAGATCCACCGGAAGATGTCGCTTCGCGCCTCCGTGACGTCCTCGCTGTACTTCGATGACGTACGCCTGCCGGCGTCGGCCGTACTGCCGGGCGTGACCGGGCTGAAGGGCCCGCTGTCATGCCTGAGCGAGGCCCGGTACGGCATCCTGTGGGGCGTCATCGGCGCAGGCCGCGCGTGCCTGGAGTCCGCCGTCGACTACGCCAAGACGCGCGTGCAGTTCGGCAAGCCGATCGGGTCCTTCCAGCTCACCCAGGAGAAGCTGGCGTGGATGGCCGTGGCGCTGGAGCAGGCCGGGCTCACCGCCCTGCATCTCGCGCGGCTGAAGGAGGCGGGCACGCTCAAGCCGCAGCAGATCAGCTTCGGCAAGCTGGCGAACGTCCGCGCGGCGCTGGACATCGCCCGCCAGGCCCGCTCCGTGCTCGGCGCCAACGGGATCACCCTGGAATACCCCGTGATCCGGCACATGAACAACCTGGAGAGCGTGCTGACCTACGAGGGCACCCAGGAAGTTCACCTGCTGACGCTGGGCAGGGCCCTCACTGGGCTCGATGCCTTCCGCTGACCCGTTATCGTGATCGCGGTAAAGCACATCGCCGGAGGCGGGGTACGCTCTGTACCCTGCTTCTAGCAAGGGGTGCTAGCTCAATGGCAGAGCAGCGGACTTTTAATCCGTAGGTTCAGGGTTCGAATCCCTGGCGCCCCACCAGGCAAAACACCAGTTACAGATCTTGTTCTGAGGGGTGTTACAGCCACCTTTTACAGCCAAGAGGGCCGGAATCCCCATCGTGGGAGTCCGGCCCTGATGCTGTGGACTCACCCGAAGAGTTTCTTGGCGACGGCGTCGACGGCCGCCCGCTCGATGTCCGGGAGCACGTGCGCGTAGGTGTTCATGGTCAACGCGATCTGGCTGTGCCCGAGGGTCTTCATCACCGTGCGCGGCGACGCTCCGCAGGCCAGCAGGTAGGACGCGCAGGCGTGGCGGAGGTCGTGCGCCACCGCCAACGGCCAACCGATCAGCGCCAGCAGCACAGACGCTCTGGATGCCGCCATCGTGTCCGTAGGGGACTACGCCGTAGGCAACGGCGCGGAAGCCAAGAACCGCGTACGCCTGCCACTCAACTACCAACTCGCCACCCGAGTGCAGCGGGTCCGGATGTTCGGATCAGCCGCCGTCGATCTCGCCTGGGTCGCCGAGGGCAAGACCGACGCCTGCATCATGCTGTCCAACAATCCCTGGGACACCGCCGCAGGCGTCCTCATCGCTCGCGAAGCCGGAGCCGTCGTCACCGACATCGACGGCACCCCGCACACCACCAAGGCCCGAGCCACCATCGCCGCTACCCCGAAGATCCTCGCCGACCTCGTCGAACTCGTCACCGGAGCCGAAAAGGACGCGGACCGTAGCGCGTAGCTTGCCGAATTGAGCTTTTAGGGATCAAGGGCGGCGCTCCGCGCCGCCTCGCGGCCCTACGCCCGCCGCGAGGCACCCGCCGACCCAAAGCATCTCGCCGACGCGAGCGTCACGCCGCCGCACGGCAACGCCATGCCTGCCGTTATCGCCCGCGCTCGCTCCTACGCCGAAAGAATGCGTAGGTAGGGCTCAAGCTCAGACTTGGCCTCGTCGATCCCGTCCGAGAGCGTCCACAAGTGGTACCACTCGTTGTCGTCGGGCATCAGTGCCCGACGCACCGTCCGCTCAGCCTGATCTCTCAACTCTTCTGGGACCTCAAGCTGTATCGGTTCAAGGTCTTCATCAATCTCCAGCGGGTGCCCTCGTTGCTCGGCAAGACGGTAGGCCACCAGCACTGCCCCGGCCAAGGCTTGTTCGGCCTCCCAGCTATCAAGACCGCCTTCGACACCGATCACACAGCCAAACTTGGACCGCAGCAGATCCGGCAGGTCCTCCGGCCGGGCCTGCCCTAACTCGTCAAGCAGATCACCCGCCGCATCGTTGTCCAGCGGGCCAGTGCCCCATGCCCCCATGACCGCCCTCGCTCCTGCCTGCCGTCCTGGTTCGATCTAGTGAGTATGCCTCCGGCGGGGGCTCTTCGGCTCCGGGGGTGATCGCGAAGCGCTACTCCCACCATCGCCCCCGTAGGTGGCTAAGGTAGGGGCCTGATCACCCCGCCCGCCATCGACCCGGAACAAGCCGAGCAGACCAAGGCCGCTTCCCCTTTCGGGCGGGTCGACGGCACACAGGGTGATCAGGCAGGCGGAGGCGTGCGCGGTCGCGCGGGAAGTTCGCCTGCGGCTACTCGCCTAGCCCACAAGCGCAGATCACCGATCACCCTGGCCAAGCGATCATCGTCAGCCACGCCGGCCGGCGCCCACGGCTGAGTCCTCAGCTCGCACTCTCCATCGAGATCGGCCCACAGCCACTGAAACGAGTCTCTGATCTCAAGCTCACGAGGGTCCGATGCTTCAAAGAGCCCTCGAAGATCGTCAACCAGCTTGGGCAGCGGTATCCGGCCCGAGGCGTACAGGTCGAGGCGTTCGACCATGCGGCCGATCAGCGCTCGCTGGTAGTCCTCCACAAGGCCACATTCTTGATCGTCGTGCAATTAGCGTGCAATTAGCCAGGGGAACGAGGGGCAACCACGGTTACTCCTGACCGGCCCCACGCGCAGGTCAGCGTCCTTACGAGCCGTGATCCATGCAATTCCCAAGCTGATAGCGCGGGCTCGATCCAAGGTCGGCGGAAAGATCAGGAGGGAGAGCAAGGCGATCGGCGACACAGACAGGTAAGACGTATGGTCGAACCACACCACCATCTGCGAGTACCGTCGTCAGCCGTGCAAACTGTCCACTTCGATCATCGGCTGCACATCACGGTCTACGAGGCGGGTGACGTGCTCCCACCGTATGTCGATCCCATTCCGGCTTGGCTGGCCAACGAGGCCTCTTGTCGCGCAGCCGCCCTGCGGATCGACCGGCCGAACCGGCCGAGGTTTACACAAGGATGCATTGCGGTGTGGCCGTCCGGAATCGAACCACGCAGCGCGGCGAGTGAGGTCGAAGCGTGGACCGCCGAGGATCTCCGAGGTGTCCTGCTTGCCGACAATCGTTCTCATCGTTGTTTCGGCTGCGGAGCACGGCACGAGGTGCTCTACCCCGTGGACACGCCCGAGGTACTTGAAGGGTGGCAGCATCGACACTCCTCCGAGTCGGGATGCCCTACCTGCGGAGCTGAGTTCGTGACATCACGACTCGGAGGGCTAATGATCAACCCCTTCGAGCTTGCAGACTGACTACAGCTGTACAGCCATGAGTACAGCCAAAGAGGCGAACGACGGCGGACCTCGGCGGACGTTCGCGGACACCGCACCCGCAGGCCAGAGCCTCGGACCTCGATCGAATCGACTTCTTTTAATTCGCAGGTTCTTCGTTCGCGGTGTCGGTGTTACACCGCAGCAGCCTCCGCATGCCGCTAGGGAAGCTCAAGATTCGATCTTCTCTCTGTACGTGCCAGCAGCCTAGTCTTCGTGCTCATGGCTCGCACCACTTCCAAGCCTCCGGTTGACATCACGCAGGTGTTACCCGCGTTGGGCTCGTACGCAAGAACAGCTGTCCGGCTTCACCCTCGGCCTGGGAAGCCGAGCATGTATGACAGCCACATTGGGGGCCCGCTGCTCTGGCCGTCCAATGAGCCGTGGCCGGCATGCGGCCGAACGGTGGAGGTACAGGCCGCACCCTTTGGCCAGCCCGGCTGGATGACGATGCTGGACCGCGTCCCTGAGAGTCCGATCCCCATGGTCGGCGTCGCACAGTTCTATGCACTCGACATACCGGAGATTCCCTTTCCTGAGGGAACCGATCTGCTTCAGGTGCTGTGGTGTCCCAATGAACACGTGGAGGACACGGGCCTCGCTCCTGCTCCACTGCTGGTCTGGCGTCGCGCCTCCGACTTGACCGATGTTCTCGCTGAACCGCCGATGCGGGATCACACCACGCCCGACGGCGGTCCTGAGACCCCGGTGGCCGATCTCAGCTACGAGGACTACCTGCCACGCCCCTGCGTGCTTCATCCCGAACGGGTCACCGAGTACCCCTTCCACGAAGAGCTGCCAGAGCATCTCCAGACGGCACTGGACGCATGGGAAGACGGTTCCGAGCACTCCTACCAATCCCTGTTGTCCATGGCGCCGGGCTGCAAGATCGGAGGGTGGGAGTCCTGGCACGTCACTGACATGTACGAACTGCCCTGCAACGTCTGCGGAACGGAAACAGAGCCACTCCTCAAACTTGCCAGCAGCGAATGGGACAGTGCCAGCGAACCCCGATGGCGCCCCCTGGAAGAACGTCACCTCGAATGGGGCACGCCCGAATGCCAAGAGACGCTCGAACCAACCACGCTCCAGCTCGGTCGCTATGCCTCGCTCACGATCTTCCTCTGCCCCCGATCCGCTGAGCATGGCCACCGCCTGACCATCCAGTAACCGAAAAGCACAGCATCTGCCTCGGCGGAGGGCTCCGCGTGGTCGCCGTGCAATATGCGTGCAATGATCATTGGTCCCAAGGTGGTGAGACACAGCTGTACCACAGGTAGAAGGCCGGCCTCCGGCTGCAAGTGTCACGAGCTGGAAACCGTCGATACTTCTGAGGTGCCAGATGGATGATTCGGAGTCCGTCTCCTGCTGGTCTTTCTACGGAGGCGATCTAGCAGAGGCATTGAGAGCGCTCTAGCCGCCGAGTTGCATTCCTGGTTGCAGTTCCAGGTGATCCAGGACGGTTCAGATCGGGTTACGTACGAGCTCTGACCTGCATTGACGTTTTCTCAGCGTGATCGACTCGGACAGTAGGGCTTTCCTGGGCAGAAACGATCACACGCGAGCAGACACGCGGACGAACAGAGGATGCCGGAAACAGACGTGGAGCCTTCGGTAGAAGAGGTCTCACCACAAGATCGTCCGTCTACCAGAAGGCTCCACGTGATCACCTATCCTGCCATGCTCGACGTCTCACGAGACCTCATCCGCTTCGTCGCACGACTACTG
>NZ_BSSE01000057.1 GCF_030268965.1 Microtetraspora sp. NBRC 16547
TGCGGTTGCTGACGGAGTCGGTGCCGTGGCCGGAGACGGGGCGTGCGCGTCGTGCGGGGGTGTCGTCGTTCGGGATCAGTGGCACCAACGCGCACGTCATCCTGGAGGCCGTCCCCCAACCCCCCGACGAGGCCGCGCCCGAGCACCCCTGCCCTCCGTTCGTGGTCACCGCGAAGTCCGCGAGAGCCCTGCGCGCCCAGGCGGACCGGCTGCGCGCGCACCTGGCCGCGAACCCCACGCTGGAGCCCGCCGCCGTTGCCCGGGCGCTGGTCAACACCCGCTCCCAGCACGACCACCGCGCCGTCGTCGTCGGCGACGTCCGCGCCGGGCTGGCCGCGCTCGGTCGCGGTGAGCCCGGTGTGGTGACCGGCAGAGTCGTGCCGGACGGCCGGACCGCGTTCCTGTTCACCGGCCAGGGGTCCCAGCATCCCGGGATGGGACGCGAACTGTATGAGGCGTTTCCGGCTTATGCGGAGGCGTTCGACGCGGTGGCGGCGCATCTGGATCCGCGGTTGCGCGAGGTGGTCTTCGACGGCGGTCCGGACCTCGATCGGACGGAGTTCGCGCAGCAGGCCATCTTCGCCGTCGAAGTGGCGCTCTTCCGGCTCCTGGAGTCATGGGGCGTCCGGCCTGACGTCGTGCTGGGGCATTCCATCGGGGAGATCGCGGCCGCTCACGTCGCCGGCATCCTGAGCCTGCCGGACGCCTGCACGCTGGTAGCGGCACGGGGACGGCTGATGCAGGCACTTCCCGAGGGCGGCGCGATGGTCGCCGTACAGGCGTCGGAAGCCGAGATCGGCCCGCTGCCCAAGGGTGTGTCCATCGCCGCGGTCAACGGCCCCGACTCGGTCGTACTGTCCGGAGACGCCGACCAGGTCATGGCGGTGGCTTCGAGCTGGGCGCGGACCAAGCGGCTCAACACCAGCCACGCGTTCCACTCCGCGTTGATGGAGCCGATGCTGGAGGCGTTCCACGAGGTCGTGCGGGAGCTGTCCTTCGGCGAGCCGGCCATCCCGATCGTGTCCACCGTGGACGACGGTGACCCGGCGACCGCGGATCACTGGGTGCGTCAGGTACGGGAGCCCGTTCGGTTCCACGATGGCGTACGCGCCCTGCACGCCCAAGGCGTCACGGACTTCCTGGAACTGGGCCCGGACGGTGTCCTCACCGCGATGGTCTCCGATGCCCTGCCCGCCGGGGACGCCGAAGCGGTTGCGGCGCTGCGGGCGGACCGTCCCGAGCCGATCACCCTGCTCACCGCGCTGGCCCGGCTGTACGTACGGGGCCGGCCGGTCGACTGGGCCGCCTGTCTGGGTGGTGGCGGCGGGCACGTTGACCTGCCGACCTACGCCTTCCAGCACGAGCGGTTCTGGCTCGACGCCACAGAGCCTGCGGGGGACGTCGCTGCGGCGGGGCTGTCGGTCACCGGCCATCCACTGCTCGCCGCGATCGTTCCTCTCGCCGGGCAGGACGGCGTGCTCGGCACGGCCAGACTCGCACTGCGGACGCACCCGTGGCTCGCCGATCACGCGGTCGGCGGCACGACTCTGCTGCCCGCGACCGCGTTGCTGGAACTGGTTCTGCGTACCGCCGCGGAAACCGGGTGCGACCTCGTCGAGGAGCTGACGATGGATGCCCCGCTCGTGGTACCGGAGCGGGGCGGCGTACAGATCCAGGTCACGGTGGGTGCCCCCGGGAACGGGGGACGCCCGGTGGCGATCCATTCGCGCCGCGACGATGAGGACGCCTGGACCCGGCACGCCGCCGGGACGGTCGCCCAAGCCGGGAGCCCGGTGGCGTCCCTGGCCGAGTGGCCGCCGCGGGACGCCGAGCCCATCCCGCTGGACGGGTTCTACCCGCGCCTCGCCGACGCCGGATTCGGTTACGGCCCGGCGTTCCAGGGACTGCGGGCGTGCTGGTCGCGTGGCGAGGAACTCTTCGCCGAGGTCGGCCTGCCCGAGGTCGCCGCCGGCCACCTCCTGCACCCGGCGCTGTTCGACGCGGCGCTGCACGCGGCCATGCTGCGCGGCGACGGCGTCGGAAGGCTGCCGTTCGCCTGGAGTGGCGTACACCTCGCGGCGACCGGCGCGACGAGCCTGCGGGTCGGCCTCACGCCGATCGACGACGGCTACTCGCTCGTTCTGGCCGACGGCGCCGGCGCGTCGGTCGGGAGCGTGCGGGCCCTCACTCTGCGGCCCTTCTCCACCGAGGGACTCGGCGTGCGGGATGCTATGTACCGCGTCGACTGGGTTCCGGCCCCGCACACGGCGCCGCCGTTAACCCGCTGCGCTGTGCTCGGCGACGGGGGTGACCTGGTCGCCGCGCTGAAGAAGGCGGGCGCAGATGTCGACATCTGGGACGGGGTCCGCACCGCGGTGGCACCGTACCCGGAGGCCGTGTTCCTTCCTGTGCCCCGTACGACCGGCCCCGCGCCCGGCGCGGACGGTGATGTCCCGGGGGTCGTGCGGGAGATGGTCGCGTCTATCCTCGCGACGGTCCAGGAGTGGCTCGCCCATGACGAACTGGCCGGGACCCGTCTGATCGTCCGGACCTGCGACGCCGTCGCGACCCGGCCGGGCGAGGACGTCCCCGACCTGGCCGCAGCCGCGGTATGGGGGCTGCTGCGGGCTGCCCAGTCCGAGCATCCTGGCCGGTTCGAGCTGCTCGATGTGGACGACTCGGCCGCGGTGGTGACGGTCGCCGGCGAGGCACAGGCGGCGATCCGCTCGGGCGGCGTCCTGGTGCCCAGGCTGGCCCGGGTGGCCGCTCCGACCGGTGCCGTCCCCACTCCGACCGGCGCAGTCCCCGCGACGTCCGGGACCGTGCTGATCACCGGAGGGACCGGCGCGCTGGGCGCGCTTGTCGCCCGGCAGGCGGCCGAGCGGGGCGCGCGGCACCTGCTGCTCACCTCACGGCGCGGCCAGGACGCGCCCGGCGCCGCGGACCTGGCGGCCCGGCTGCGGGACCTCGGTGCGGAGGTGACGATCGCGGACTGCGATGTCGCCGACCGCGAGGCCGTGGTCGCCCTGCTCGCGTCGGTCCCGGCCGAGCGCCCGATCACCGCCGTCTTCCACACAGCGGGCGTGCTCGCCGACGGGGTCGTGGAGACCCTCACCCCGCAACACCTCGACACGGTCCTGCGGCCCAAGGCGGACGCGGCGTGGCACCTGCACGAGCTGACCCGCGACGCGGGGCTCGTGGAGTTCGTGCTGTTCTCCTCGGCAGCGGGCACCCTCGGAACGCCCGGCCAGGCGAACTACGCCGCGGCCAACGCGTTCCTCGACGCACTGGCCGCCCAACGGCGTGCGGCCGGGCTCCCGGCCCAGTCCCTTGCCTGGGGGCTGTGGGCCGGCGGCATGGGCGACCTCGACGGCGCCGCCACCGGGCGGATGGGCCGTGGCGGCGTCGGAGCGCTTTCGCCAGAGGACGGCCTGGCGCTGCTGGACGCGGCGCGGGCGGATGGCGCCGCGACGCTCGTACCCATGAGGTTGGACCTCGCCACGGCGCGAGGGACGGAGGTTCCGCCGCTGCTTCGCGGGCTGGTCAGGACGCCGGCCAGGACCGTGGAGGCACCGGCCGAGCTGAAGCGGCGCCTGGCCGCGGCCACCGGTCCCGCGCGGCACGAGCTGCTCGTCCGGTTCGTCCGCGACCAGGCGGCGGCGGTGCTCGGACACGCCGACCCGGACGCGGTCCCCGCGCGGCAGTCGTTCCGCGACCTTGGCTTCGACTCGCTCACGGCGGTCGAGCTCCGCAACCGGATCAGCGTGGAGACCGGCCTGCGGCTGCCCGCCACGCTGGTGTTCAGCTACCCCGACGCGGCCGCGCTCGCCACCCATCTGGAGGCCGAGCTGGCCGCCGAGCCCGACGAACCGGATCTGGCCGCCCTGCTCGCCGCGATCCCCGTGGACCGGCTGCGCGCGGCCGGGTTCCTGGAGCCCCTGCTGCGGCTGGCCGCCTCCGACGCGGTCCCGCACCCGGCCGCCCCATCGGCCGAGGCGCCCTCGATCGACGCCATGGACGTGGATGACCTCGTCTCTCTCGCGCTCGACGGCGACCCCACCTGACCAGATCGACCCCCCGGAGTGTCAGCATCATGGCCACATCACCTGACAAGATCATCGAAGCGCTGAGGGCGTCGCTCAAGGAGAGCGAACGGCTCCGCGACCTCAACCGGCGGCTCGAGCTGGCGGCGGGCGAACCGATCGCGATCATCGGGATGGCCTGCCGCTATCCCGGCGGCGTCGCCTCCCCTGGCGACCTGTGGGACCTGGTGGCCCGCGGCGGAGACGCCATCACCGGGTTCCCGTCCCGGCGCGGCTGGGACCTGGCCGGGCTCTACGACCCCGACCCCGACCAGCCCGGCAAGGTCTACACCAGGGAAGGCGGCTTCCTGCACGACGCCGACGGCTTCGACCCGGGCTTCTTCGGCATCAGCCCCCGCGACGCGCTCGCCATCGACCCGCAGCAGCGGCTGCTGCTGGAGGTGTCGTACGAGGCCTTCGAACGGGCGGGACTGACCATGGACGCGATCCGCGGCAGCCGCACCGGCGTGTTCGCCGGAGTGATGTACAACGACTACGCGGGCCGCATGTACCAGGTGCCGGAGGGCTACGAGGGGCTGCTCGGCAACGGCAGCGCGGGCAGCGTCGCCTCAGGCCGCATCGCCTACACCTTCGGGCTCGAAGGCCCCGCGGTCACCGTGGACACGGCGTGCTCCTCGTCGCTGGTCGCGGTCCACCTCGCCGCCCAGGCGCTCCGTCAGGGCGACTGCGAGCTGGCCGTCGCCGGCGGCGTCGCGGTGATGGCGACCCCGTCCGCGCTGATCGAGTTCAGCCGTCAGCGGGCCCTGGCCCCCGACGGGCGCTGCAAGGCGTTCGCGGCGGCGGCCGACGGGACGAGCTGGGCGGAGGGCGCCGGGATCGTGCTGCTGGAGCGGCTGTCGGACGCCGAACGGCTCGGGCACCCGGTCCTGGCGGTGGTGCGGGGAACCGCGGCCAACCAGGACGGCGCGTCCAACGGCATGACCGCGCCCAACGGCCTCGCCCAGCAGCGCGTGATCCGCGCGGCGCTGACGAACGCCGGCCTGTCCGCGTCGGACGTGGACGCGGTCGAGGCGCACGGCACCGGCACCACGCTCGGCGACCCGATCGAGGCCGACGCCCTCATTGCCACCTACGGCCGGGACCGGGACCGCCCGCTGTGGCTGGGTTCGCTGAAGTCCAACATCGGGCACACACAGGCCGCCGCCGGCGTCGGTGGGATGATCAAGATGATCGAGGCCATGCGGCACGGGACCCTGCCGAGGACCCTGCACGTGGACGAGCCCTCCCCGCACGTCGACTGGACGGCGGGAGCGGTGGAACTGCTGACCGAGGAACGGGACTGGCCCGCTCGGGAGGGCGTGCGGCGCGCCGGCGTGTCGTCGTTCGGCGTGAGCGGCACCAACGCGCACGTGATCTTGGAGGCCCGCCCGCTGCCCGGGCCGAGGCCCGCCGCCGAGCCGTCCCCGACGGTGCCGTGGGTGCTCTCGGCCCGCAGCGGAGCGGCGTTGCGCGCCAGGGCGCGCGATCTGCTGCCCCTCGCGGACGGTGACGTCGAGGCCGTCGGCGCCGCGCTCGCGGGCCGGCAGACGTTCGAGCACCGCGCCGTCGTCACCGGTGACCTGCGCGCCGGGCTGGCCGCCCTGGCCGGGCAGGACGAGTGTGCGGGCGTGGTGACGGGGACCGCCAGGACGAGCCGCCGGGCGGTGTTCGTCTTCCCCGGCCAGGGCTCGCAATGGGCCGGGATGGGACAGGAACTGCTCGCCGCGTCTCCCGTGTTCGCGGACCGGATGGCCGAGTGCCGCGCGGCCCTGGACCCGTTCGTGGACTGGAACCTCCTCGACGTGCTGGACGACGCCGAGGCACTGGACCGCGTGGACGTCGTACAGCCCGCGCTGTGGGCGGTGATGGTGTCGCTGGCCGCGGTATGGCGGTCGTACGGTGTCGAGCCCACCGCGGTCGTGGGCCATTCACAGGGCGAGATCGCCGCCGCCGTGGTCGCGGGCGGACTGTCCCTGGAGGACGGCGCCCGCGTGGTCGCCCTGCGCAGCAAGGCCCTCCTGGCGCTCACCGGCTCGGGTGGCATGGTGTCCCTGGCCGTGACCGCCGAGCGGGCACACGAGCTGATCGCACCATGGGACGGCCGGATCTCGGTCGCCGCGGTCAACGGCCCGGCGTCCGTGGTCGTCTCCGGCGAGACGGCCGCTCTCGTGGCGCTCTTGGAGGCGTGCGATAACCAGGGCGTCAGAGCCCGGCGGATCGCCGTGGACTACGCCTCCCACTCCGCCCAGGTCGAGGCCATCGAGGACGAGCTGGCGCGGCTCCTCGCCCCGGTCCGTCCCCGCAGCGGCGAGATCCCGTTCCACTCCACCGTCACCGGCGGCCTCTTCGACACCGCCGGGCTGGACGCCGGGTACTGGTACCGCAACCTGCGCGGGACCGTCCGCTTCGAGCAGGTGGTGAACGGCCTCCTCGGCATGGGGCGGCCGGTGTTCGCCGAATGCAGCCCGCACCCGGTGCTCACCGTCGGCCTCGAAGAGACCATCGAGGCGGCGGGGGCGGACGCGCTCGCCCTCGGCACCCTGCGCCGTGGCGAGGGCGCCCAGGACCGGCTGCTCGCCGCGGTCGGCGCCGCCTTCGCCCATGGCGTGCACGTCGACTGGACGCGCGCGTTCGACGGGGTCGGCACCGCCGAGGTCGAACTCCCCACCTATCCCTTCCAGCGCACGCCGTACTGGCTGGACGCGCCGGGTGCGGCGGGCGACGTCACCTCCGCTGGGCTGGGCTCCGCCGGGCATCCGCTGCTGGGCGCGGTCGTGGCGCTGGCCGACGGCGATGGTTACCTGTTCACCGGGCGGCTCTCCGTACGGTCGCATCCGTGGCTGGCCGACCACGTCGTCCGCGGATCGGTCGTGCTGCCCGGCACCGCGATGCTCGAACTCGCCGCCCGCGCCGCGCAGGAGACCGGCGGCCGGGTCGTGGAGGACCTCGTACTCGAAGCGCCGCTGGTGCTGCCCGAGCACGCCGTTCTGGAGGTCCAGGTGTCGGTCGGCGCGCCGGACGGGACCGGCCGCCGCGCCGTCGGGGTGTTCTCCCGCCTCCAGGACGACCTCGCCGAGGACTGGACCCGGCACGCGAGCGGCCTGCTCGGCGGACCTCTCACCGCCGCAGGACCGGCCGCTGCGGGACTGACGGCCTGGCCGCCCGCCGATGCCGATCCCCTCGACCTGGACGGCCTGTACGACCGGTTCGCCACCATGGGCTTCGGCTACGGTCCCGCGTTCCGTGGGCTGCGCGCCGCCTGGCGTCGCGGTGAGGAGATCTACGCCGAGGTGGCCCTCCCGGCCGGGATCGCGCCCGAGGCGGCCCGCTTCGGGCTGCACCCTGCCCTGCTCGACGCCGCCGTACAGGCCGCGGCGCTGGGCCGTGGGGACGGCGAGGACCGCGCGCTGCTGCCCTTCGCCTGGTCCGGCGCGGTCATCCGCGCCACCGGGGTGAGCGGGCTCCGGGTACGGATCACACCCGCGGGTGACGACGCGATCTCCCTCGATGTCGCCGACACCGCCGGGGCGAACGTCGCCACGGTCGCGTCACTCGTCCTGCGCCCGGTTGCCGCGGGACAACTGACCGGCGACTCGCTGTTCCGCCAGGACTGGGTCCCGGTCACGGCCGCGCCCAGCGGCGCGGAGGTGGCCGTGCTGGGCGATGGGCTGCCCGGCGTTCCCGGCGCGGCGACGGTCCAGGACGTCGCCGGTGCCGAGCTCGTCCTGGCTCCCGTCTTCGGTGACCCCGGTGACGAGGCGGCCGCCGTCCGCGACGCGCTGGCCGGGGCGACGGAGCTGGTACGGGCCCGCCTCGCCGCCGACGGCCCTGGACGGCTCGCCTTCGTCACCTGCGGTGCGACCACCGGGAAGGATCTCGCCGGTGCGGCGGTGTGGGGCCTGATCCGCTCTGTACGCGCCGAGCACCCCGGCCGATTCCTGCTGGCCGACACCGACGACCGCGAAGCCGTCGTGGCACTCGTGCCGTTCCTCGCCGCCGGCGACGAACCGGAGGTCGCGCTACGCGACGGTACGGTCCTGGCACCGCGCCTGGTCCGCGCCGGTCGACCCGACACCGGTGCGGAACGACCCGACACCGATGCGGATGCGCGGATCGACGTCAGCGGCACGGTGCTGATCACCGGTGGGACCGGCGCGCTCGGCTCGCTGCTGTCTCGTCACCTGGTCACCGCGCACGGCGCCCGCCGCCTGCTGCTCACCACCCGGACCGGGGCCGGCGCCGCTGACCTCACCGCAGAACTCGAAGCGCTCGGCGCCGACGTGACGATCGCGACCTGCGACGTCGCCGACGGCCGGCAGCTGGCGGCCGTGCTCGCCGCCGTCCCGAACGACCGGCCGATCACCGCCGTGGTCCACGCCGCGGGCGCCCTCGCCGACGGCCTCGCCGACACCCTGACCGCCGAGGACTTCGAGACCGTACTGCGGCCCAAGGTCGACGCCGCGCTGATGCTGGACGCCCTGGTCGACTCCGCGGACTTCGTCCTGCTCTCCTCGGCGACGGGCACCCTGGGCAGCGCAGGCCAGGCCGCCTACTCGGCGGCGAACGCGGTGCTCGACGCTCTGGCGCGACGCCGCCGCGCCCGCGGCAGGGCCGGACGCTCCCTGGCCTGGGGACTGTGGTCGCGGAGCAGTGCAATGACCGGCGCCATGACCGACCTCGACCGCAGGCGGATGAGCCGCAACGGCTTCCCGCCGCTCTCGGACGAGCAGGGTCTCGCGCTGTTCGACGCCGCGCTCGCCCTGCCCGACCCCGTCCTGGTCCCCATCCGGCTGAACACCGCCGGGCTCCGCGCCGGCCTCGGCGATGCGCCCGTGCCGCCGATGTTGCGCGCGCTCGTCCCGGCGTCGCGCCCTTCCGCGACGGCCGGCGGGGACGACCTGCGCGCCCGCCTGGCCGCGCTGCCCGCCGCCGAAGCCGAGCGTAGGCTGACCGAGGTCGTCCGTACCCAGGTCGCGAGCGTGCTCGGCCACGGCGACGCCTCCACCGTGGACATGGACCTGACCTTCCGTGACCTCGGATTCGACTCGCTCACCGCGGTCGACCTGCGCAACAGGCTCGCCGCGCGGACCGGACTGCGGCTGCCCGCGGCGCTGGTGTTCGACCACCCGACCCCGCTGGCGCTGGTGGCCCACCTGCGCGCCGAACTCACGGGCGGTGCCGCGATCTCCGTACCGGCCGCGACCGCCGCGGACACCGAGCCGATCGCCATCATCGGGATGAGCTGCCGCCTTCCTGGCGGCGTCCAGTCGCCTGAGGACTTCTGGCGCCTCCTGGAGGAGGGCGGCGACGCCATCACCGAGTTCCCGCTGGATCGCGGCTGGGACGTCGAGGCGCTGTACGCCCCCGAGCCGCAGCCAGGCCGGACGTACGTGCGTTCCGGTGGATTCCTCGACGGCGCCGCCGACTTCGACCCGGGATTCTTCGGCATCTCCCCGCGCGAGGCCCTTGCCATGGACCCCCAGCACCGGCTGCTCCTTGAAGCCGCGTGGGAGTCCTTCGAGCGGGCCGGGATCGACCCGGGGACGCTGCGTGGCAGCAGGACCGGCGTGTTCGCCGGGCTGATGTACCACGACTACGGCCCCCTCGTGTCGGACGCGCCCGACGACGTCGAGGGCTTCCTCGGCGTGGGCAACTCGGGCAGCGTGGCCTCCGGCCGGATCGCCTACACCTTCGGGCTCGAAGGACCGGCTGTCACGGTCGACACGGCCTGCTCGTCCTCGCTCGTGGCACTGCACCTGGCGGTCCAGGCCCTGCGTTCAGGCGAGTGCACGATGGCCCTGGCAGGCGGTGCCACCGTGATGGCCACGCCGGGTACCTTCGTCGAGTTCTCGCACCAGCGCGGCCTGGCCCGCGATGGCCGCTGCAAGGCGTTCTCCGCCGGCGCCGACGGTGCCGGATGGTCAGAGGGCGTGGGGATGCTGCTGGTCGAACGCCTCTCCGACGCCCAGCGGCTGGGCCATCCCGTGCTCGCGGTCGTACGTGGCACGGCGGTCAATCAGGACGGTGCGTCGAACGGGCTGACCGCGCCGAACGGGCCGTCGCAGCGGCGGGTGATTCTGGCGGCGCTGGCCAATGCGCGGCTTGCGCCGTCGGAGGTGGATGTGGTGGAGGCGCATGGGACCGGGACGACGCTGGGTGATCCGATCGAGGCCGATGCGCTGCTGGCCACATATGGGCAGAACCGGGAGCGGCCGTTGTGGCTCGGCTCGGTCAAGTCCAACATCGGGCACGCCCAGGCCGCCGCCGGGGTCGCCGGGGTGATCAAGATGGTCCTGGCCCTCCGGCACGGCACCGTTCCGCGCACCTTGCACGCAGAGAACCCGACCCCGCACGTGGACTGGTCGTCGGGGCAGGTGCGGTTGCTGACCGAGGCGGTGGCGTGGCCGGAGACGGGGCGTGTGCGGCGTGCGGGGGTGTCGTCGTTCGGGATCAGCGGGACGAACGCGCATGTGATCTTGGAGGCTGCGCCGGTTGCTGAGGTTGCGGTGTCGGGTGGGGTCGGGCCGGTGCCGGTGCCGGTGCCGTGGGTGTTGTCGGCTCGGTCGGGTGAGGCGTTGCGTGTGTGGGCGGGCCGGGTGGCGGGGGTGGAGGCTGATCCGGGGGATGTGGGGTTTTCGCTGGTCAGTACGCGGCGGGTGTTTGAGCATCGGGCGGTGGTGTTGCCGGATGTGGGGGTGAACGCGCGGTTGCTGGCTGAAGCCGGCCCGGCCGGCACGGGTGGCGGGGTGGTGGCGGGGGTGGCGCGTCCTGATCGGCGGGTGGTGTTCGTCTTTCCCGGTCAGGGGTCGCAGTGGGCCGGGATGGGGGTGGAGCTGCTGGGGTGTTCGCCGGTGTTCGCGGCGCGGATGG
>NZ_BSSE01000058.1 GCF_030268965.1 Microtetraspora sp. NBRC 16547
GAAGCCTTCCCCCGCAGGACGACTCCGAAGGGCCACAATCCTTCATCTTCCACGCAGCACCGCATCAAGAAGCTCTCCCTACATCAAGCCTCCCTCAACGTTCGTGACACACACCAGGGGCTTCACTGCGTTCCTGGCCAGAGTCCGCAGGCTGGACCATCCCTCTTCCCGACCCGACGATCACGATCCATCACGGGCGCTTACGCGGAATGCCTCATTGACGCCCAGGCCGTCGCGCTGGCGGTGCTGAATGGGCGGGCCACCGCAACGCCCAAGAGCAGCGACGGCCCAGTCAAGCAGATCCGCCTATACGAGAGAGGCAATCATACCATCGGATGGATTATAACCCGACGCATACATTTCTAAGTTCTTGCGGGTCGCAGTATTGCCACCATGATAGATTCCGGATACTTGGCCGTCGAATACGCATCCTCGGCGACCTTCTTGAGACGTGATTCACCAAAACTCCCCACGTCTACGAACTCCTTCAGCGGCATCAGAATGAGAATCGCGTCCCATTCGGAAGACTTCAGATTAACGGTTCGAGGGGAGTCATCGATGTCAACCACCCACCCCCTCTCCCGGAAATAGTCGACCACTTTTCCGAAAGAACCCTGCGGGCCCAAGGCGGGAGTTTCGAAGATTATATACTCCAATGTTGAAGCGACGTCCGACTCGGCTGATTTCACCTTGACATCAGCTACGACCGTCCCCACTCCTCGTACTTGCCGCACGGCGGCGGCATCTACTTCCACCAACCGCCCATTCCAGTACCACCCCGCGAGGAACAGCAAGCCGATGATGATCAGGGAGATCGCCGAGACGGCCACAACCGTTCCCATCCGGACAGTTACCGTTCTAGACACCTCTAACTGCACCGCCCTTCGAGTCCAGGTCAGTAGCAGGACGCCTGAACACAGCGCCAATACTCACGCGCCGCGTCGCCCATCCAGCCATTGATCCAGGATTCGCGCTTCAACGCCTCCTGACTGGGCCTTTCTTTACCGGTCTTCCATCCTATGTAACTACTCGCCCCCGTGCCGTAGGCAACGGCCGCTTCCCAGTCATTTATGTGACGACCGTTGATGACTACCGTATTCTTCAGATCTTTCATGTAGGCAGCGGCCAACTTCAGGGCCGTCCCGGGGCTGTTGATCAACATCTGTCCGATGTCCTTGTTAGTGAGCCCCTTCCCAGCTCCGTTGTAATACTTGTTCAGCATATCCCTGGCCGTCTGAATCTGCATCTGGGTTATCCCCAGAGAGGACGTGTCATTGTAGCGAGCCGTGATGTTGGCCGCGATCCCCGTCTTGGGTTCAAGCCAATAGTTTTCATAGATGAGCATCGCCATGAATGCAACAGGATCCACTCCATGCTCTCTCGCTGCTGAGAGAATCTGCTTCTCATACTGCACGAGATTCTTGTACGAGTTGATATAGCCAAATCCACAGCCTGTCATCCCCGGACGTCCGGCGCCCTGCTCCGCTGCTCGACAGCTCGGCGCCTTCGGGGCCATGTACGCTGCGGCAATGATGGCTTCCGACCCCGTCTTCGAGATCTTTATCTTTCGCAGCTCCGACCAAAGGTAGGCGAGATCCTTGTCGCTCCGATCCGTGTGGATCTCATAGAGGGCCATATACGTCTCTCGCACATTTTCCCCCGCCTTCCAATAGTCCTTCGGCGCGGGCCTGCCACTCGGCATAACACCGAGTTCTTTAGCTCGGTCATCAGAGAATTTAGGCTGCTGCGACTTAAATTCGAAGGAGGACATATAGGAGGTCCACCACTGCGCCTGTGCGTCGGTTTCGTGGCAGGTGCCGCCGCTGCAGATGTAAGCACCGCCGCATGAATAGCCGGCGAGGCACACGTTCTCCGACCAGTGTCCGGTTGGGTCGGCGTGGTTGAGCGGTGAGCCGTTCGCGTAGGTGTAGCGGTTGGTCTGGATGGAGGGAACCGGGTCCAGAGTCCAGGAGTCGCGTGACGTGAAGGATCCGGTACGCGGTTCGTACCAGCGAGCGGCCATGTTCACCTTGCCGGTCTCCGGGTCGGTGAAACCGCCCTGGTACCCAAGACGGTCGGCCACACCGGTGCGGGCGATGACCTCGCCGAACGGGTTGTAGGCGGCGGAACGGGCCAGTCCGGTGCCGTCGGCGGTGAAGGTGCCGACGAGATCACCGTGCAGGTCGCTCAGCGCCAGTTCGGCGCCGCTTCCGGTGTTCAGGCCGAGCAGGTTCCCCACGGCGTCGCGCCCGTACGTCGCCTTCTTCACGCCGGCCTGGTCCATGACGGCGACTAGGTCGTTCGTGAGTCCGTCGTAGGAGAACGTCTCCTCCGCCCCGCCCTGGGTTCGGTTGGTCATCCGGTCCAGCGCGTCGTAGCCGAACTGGACGTTTCCGTCCTGGATCAGGCGATCGAACGCGTCGAACTTGAGCGTCGTGACCTCGCCGTCCGTGGTCTTCCCTGCCAGGGTGCCGCGGGCGGTGTAGGTGTATGTGCTCCCGTCTCCGGACAGCAGGCGGTTACGCTCGTCGTAGGTGTAGGTCTTGTCGCCGGCGCGGATCCTGTTGCCTGCGGCGTCCCAGCCGTAGACGGTCTTCTGTCCATCGGGGGCGGTCCAGGACGTGAGCCTTCCCGAATGGTCATAGGTGTAGCCGTTGGTGCCCGCTCCGGCGGTTCCGGCCGTGTCCTTGGAGACCATGTTGTCGTTGAGGTCGTACCCGTAGCCGATCGAGGAGATCTCTGCTCCCGCGGATGTCTTCAGTTCGTCCTTGGTGAGGCGGTTCAGCGCGTCGTAGGAGAAGGTACGCCGAGCTCCGCTCGTGCCGTAGCCCATGCTGGTAAGGCGCGAGGCGTTGTCATAGCCGTAGCTGATCGTGGCGCCGGTCACCGGGTCGGTGGTCTCGGTGAGGCGGTCGTCGCCGTTCCAGGCGAAGGCCGCGGTGCCCGCCGCGTCTACACGCTGCGTAAGCCGCCCGTTGGCGTCGTAGGCGTAGGCGCTGATGTCACCGCCAGGGCCGGTGGTCTTGAGCAGCGTGCCTCGGTCGTTGTAGCTAAAGGTGAGATCATTCGCCTTGGTGAGGCGACCTGCCAGGTCGTACTCGAAAGTCTTCTCCGCGGTGGCCGTCTCGGCGCCGCTGCCGGTCTGCTTGGTGAGACGGTTCAGTTGGTCGAATGTGCGATCGATGCGGACACCCCCAGGAGCAATGCCGGCAACCGGGTTTTCCGCGCCATCGTAAATGGTCGTCCAGGTCCGGTCGGCGATTCCGGGATGCACGGTCGTGGAAGGTTCGATGGTCGATTCCACCAGGCCGAGGCTGTTGTAGGTCGTGATGGTGGAGTTACGGCGCCCATCGGTCACGCGGGTACGGAATCCGGCGGCGTCGTAACCGAAGCCGGTGGTGATGGTCTCGTCGGCCGAGACGGGTTCCTTGAGTTCGATCAGGTTGTTGACCGCGTCGAACTTCTGGAGGACCGTGTGGCCTTCCGGGGTTGTCTGATCGATCACGTTGCCCGCGAGGTCGTATCCCAGGGTCTGGGTGCGCAGCAGACTCCCGTCTGAGTCGTACTCCTTGACCGCCGTCTTCCGGCCAGCCAGGTCGTATTCCGCAGCGGTGCTCGTGCCGATCGGGGTGATGACCTTCGCCATGCGGCCGGCCAGGTCGTAGCCGTACCTGCTCACGTTCCCGGACGGATCGGTTTCGGTGACCAGCGCGTCCGATGCGTCATAGGTGCGGGAGGTGGTATCTCCGGCAGGACGGGTCTGCTTTGTCAGCCGACCCGCGTCGTCGTATTCCAGGCGTGTGACGTACGCGGCGGCACTGGGCCGTCGTTCGACGGTCGTCTGGGTGATCTTGCGTCCCAGGCCGTCGTACGTGACCTCGGTGCGGGCGCCCGTCGGGTCAGTCTGGGACAGGACTTCTCCGACCAAATCGTAGGTATAGTTCCACTGGCCGGGGTCAGCGCTGTCGATCTTGGGGTCGGTCACCTGGACGCGCCGTCCGAGCCCGTCGTAGGCGGCGGTCGTGACCTTGCCGCGCTCGTCGGTCACCCGGGTCTGCTGTCCCGCAGCGTCGTAGCCGTAGCTAACGGTCGGAGTGACGGCGGCCCCACCCGGCGGCGTGTAGGCAGGCTTGGCCAGGGATGTCACACGTCCGGCTCGGTCGTATGTCGCGCTGGTGAGGCGTCCTTCGGGGTCTCGGACGTGGGTGAGTTCACTCTGGGTGTTGTACCCGAGCCGGGTGGTGGGCCTGCTCGTCGATGGCGCGGCGCCGTCGCGCTCGATCTTCACCGGCGGGGCGAGGGATTCGACCGGCCGTCCAGCAAGGTCGTAGCGGATGGTGGTGGTGTAGTCGGCGGCAGTGGCTCCGGAGGCGTTCCCTCGGGGATCGGTGATGCCGGTGACGAGGCCGCGGTCGTCGACAGTGAAGGTGGTGACGAGGTTCTCGTCGTCGTTGTGGACCTTCTCGCGTATCCGCTTGTCGAGCTCGTTGTAGGCGTACTCAGTGATCTCCGTCCTGCCGGCGCCGTCCGCGGTCTTGCTGACCTTGGTCACGTTGTCGTTGGCGTCGTACGCGTACGAGGTCGTGCGGCCGAGTTTCGTGGGGTCGAGCGTCTCGGTGGTGAGGCGGGCGGCCGCGTCGTAGGTGCGGTCGACCCGGGTGAGGCCTCCGCTGGTGATCTGCTTGGTGAGGTTGCCGGCGGCGTCATAGGTGTTGTCTTCGAGCACCACGTTCTTCGGAGTGGTCGAGCCGTTGAGTTCGGCGTTCTTGGCAACCGTCTGCGCGGGGCGATCGTCGCCGTAGTAGGTGAACGCTGTGGTGCGGCCCATGGCGTCGGTTTCGGACGCCAGGCGCCCGTCGGGGTCGTAGGCGTAGGACGCGATCACCACGTCGGCGGCCGACTGTGGCGTGATCGGGTTTCCGGTCCAGCCGACCAGTGTGGCCGTGGCCAGCTCGTCACGAGCCGTGTACGCGTACTTGTACGTGGTCCCGCGCTCGTCGGTGTAACCGGTCCTGCGGCCCTTGACGTTGTAGATGTACCTCTGCACGCCGCCCTCGGGGCCGGTGATGGAGGCGACACGGCCCTGGTCATCGTAGGTGTAGGTCGTCGTCCGGGCGGGGTCGCCGCCGGTGAGATCGGCGGAGACTTCGGTGAGCGTGTTGCCGTCGGCGTCGTAAGTCGTGCGCTGCTCGCGGGTGTGCGTCACCGAGGTGAGGTCGTTCTTGACCCCAGGTTCGGTCACGCGGGCAAGCCGACCGACCGGATCGTATCCGTAGGTCGTGGTCACCCCGTCGGGGGTCGCAGAGGCGATATTCGCCTTGGCCGAGATCCTGCCGACGGCGTCATAGGCGATGCTCATCACCGCGCCGGACGGCTGTGTCACCTTGGCGACGTCCCCGGCGGCGGTGTAGGCGAGTGTGGTCCGGTTGCCGTTGCGGTCGGTCTGGGTCTTCAGCAGCCCCGCGGGTACGGTCCCGCCTCCCTCAGCGGCTTCGGTGCCGTCGGTGTAGGTCCACTCGGCTGACCTACCTGAAGTGAAGTCGCTGGTGGCGGGGCTGGTCTGCTTGGTCTTCGCTCCGAACTGGTCATAGCTGATCGTGGTGAGGTAGGTGTCGTCCGTGGCGCTGGAGGAGCGGGCGTCCCGGTACTCGGTCACCTGGTCGTTGCGGGGGTCGAACAAATTGTCGCCGTCCACGTGGTAGGCGTAGTACTCCGTGGCGCAGTCGGCGCTGGCCCTGCAGACGCTCTTCGCGAGCAGGTTGCCGCGCCCGTCGTAGGCGAACTCGTCGGCGTTCCCGTTCCGATCGGTGATCTTCGCCGGGAAGCCGCCGGTGTCATAGGTGTAGCTGGTGGTCTTGCTGAGCTGGTCGGTCCAGGAGACGGGCCGGTCGTCCCGCGTGGTGTCGCTGACGTAGGTCAGCGTTCCGTTGCGGGGGTCTGTCACGGCGATGGTGGCGATGCTTGTGCCCGTGGCGTCCTTGGTGTACGCAGGCGCCGACAGCTTCCACAGTCCGGCGTTAGCGTCGGTGCTGGTCAGCAGACGGCCGCCGTCGGCCGCGTAGGTGTTGACCACGGCGACGCGGCCAGACGGCCGGGTGACCTTCGTGAGCTGGTTGCGCGCCAGTCTGGTCTGGTAACGGGTCGCGATCTCCTCCGGACGCAGCGGCTTGCCGTAGACCGCGACCTCATCGATGGCGCCGGCGAAGGGGAACGGCCCGCTGGAGCTCGCCGTCCCGGGCCAGCCTGAGGAACCGAATCCGTAGCCGATCCTGGCGTCCCACTGCCCGAGGTTGGTGATCTGCTTGGCGAGGGAACCGACCGCCTGCCCGTCCAGGTAGAGGGTCTGGGTGGTCTTGGCGCCCGACAGCACCACGTGATGCCAGGCGTCGTCGTTCACCACGCCGGTGGAGGTGATGGGAGCCGCCGTCCCGGTCCAGAACTGGCCGCGCAGCTTTCCGTCGGTTCCCACGTAGATCGCGGGCGTGTACAGGGAGGGCGCGTTGGTGGCGGAGTTCTGGTAGCCGAAGATCGTGCCCGACTTCGTGGTCTTGAACCATGCCTCGATGGTCACGTCTCCCCCGAGGCCGCTGACCACGCTGGCTGGGAGGGAGACGTACGCCGAGTTGGCCGTGCCCTTGAAGGTCATCGCGGTGTCGCCGGATCCGGCCAATGGGGCCTGCGTGCCACCGGTCGCGTCGGCGGTGCCACCGGCGATCTTCCCGTTCCCGACTCCGGATATATCCCCGACGAAGTTGGAGATCAGGCTGCCCAGCCCGGTGCCGGTCTCGTTCAGCCGCCAGTATCCGACCGGCTTGGTGTCCTGGACCCTGCTGCGGTACTGGGAGTCGTCGTTGTATTCGTAACGAGTGCAGGCGCTACCGGAGGACGGCGGGCACACCTTGACGAGGTGGTCACCGTCGTAGGCATAGGTCCAGGTGATCGGGGCGCCGTCCACCGGGTCGCTGGCGACGCTGGTCACGTGCCCACCGCTCCAGGTGAAGGTCAGCGACCGTCCACCGGTCCCGGTGACCTTGGCCAGCTTCCCGTCCGTGCCGTACTGAAGGGTCTGGGTGCGGCCGCGGTTGTCGGTCACCTTCAGCAGTCGGCCGGAGGAGTCGAACCAGTAGGAGGTGGAGGCTTTGTCCATCAGCCGCCAGCCGCCACCGCTCTGCGTCGCCAGCGTCGCGTACGTCCCGGCCGGTGAGGCGTAGGTGCCGTCGCCCTTGGCCGCGAACCGCCACTGCCGGCCGTCCGGATAGGTGACCAGGACGGTGGAGGTCAGCGGCTCGTTCTCCAGACGGGTATCCCAGCGGGTGGTCCAGCCGGCTCCGAACGCGCCGTCGCTGCGCGGATCGAGGCTGTTGTAGGTGCGGATCACCGACAGCGGCGGTCCGGCCGAGGCGACCACGAGATCGGTCTCGGTGCGGGTGTAGTTGCCGGTGACGTGGTCGAAGTCCCGCCCGCCGGTGCCGGACGCGAGCTGGGCGTTGATCGAAGCCTGCTCGGGGACGGTGCTGAAACTCCGCCACGACGACGTCGCGGTCGCCGCGCTGGTCGCGGCCTGCGAATACCACCAGTAAGTCTTGCCCCACTGCAGCTTCCCGGCCGGGATGGTCCAGGCGCCCTTGACCCAGGTGGAGGACTCGCACCAGGTCCAGTTGTCCTTCGGGCCCGCGCAGAGTTGGTACCAGTAGGAGGTCGCGGCCTCTCCGGGAACCTGCGCGTACGCGGACAGCGCCGGGGTGAGCGAGCCGGCCTGGCTGTTGTCGTACGGGGAGAAGTTCTGGAAGGAGACAGCGGTCAACGCCATCGACGTCACCTGAGCTGTTTGCCACCCCGACCACGCCGAATAGTCGATGCCGTCGTAGGCCCGCACCCGGTACTGGATCTTCTGCCCGTCGGAAAGCTTCCCGGCGGGGACGGCCACGGTGGCCTTGCCGCCCGAGGCGATGCCGCTGGCGGTACCGCTCCACACGACCGTGCTGCCAACTTGTACCTGGAACTCACCGGACAGCGAGCCGCCGTCAGCATCGGAAAGCACCGCCGACAGCACCGGCGTCAACGAGGTGACCACACCGCCGGTCTCGGCCGTCACCGTGGGCGCGACCGTCGGAGTCCCCACCGTCGGCGCGACGTTCGGCAAGCTGTAGGTCAGGGTCAGGTTCGGCTTCCTGCTCGCCTCGGCGGACGAGAACGCGCGGGTCAGCGTGCTGGTCCCTTCCGATCCGCTCAGCCGCACACCATAGTTCGTGCTCGTCCTGGCGACCCACCCCTGCGCCATGGAAGTGATGTCCCAGGTCATCGCTTTCGGGTTGGAGGTGCTGCACGTGCCTGAGGAGACGTTCACGCCGGAAGTCGACCAGTCCACGGATGGCTGGTTGTGCCAGGCGATCCCCGACGACCAGTAGGAGTTGACCCGAGACGCTGTCACCGCGCTGGTCTCACATGCGCTGCTCGACGTGAAGCTGGAGTTCCACAGCTGCAATTCAGCCCTGGTCAGCGTGACGTTCGTCGGGACGGAGGACACGTCGAAGCTCAGGAACGCGCGATCCCGCACATAGGTCCGGGGGTTCTCGTACGTGTTGACGCTCGTTCCCACGTAGAGCGTCGATGAGGAGGGGAACCCGGACCCCAGGCTGTACGTCCCATCCGAGTAGTAGGTCGTCTCCACGTAGGTGTCGACGCTCGGGGTCAGCGTCACGGTCGGGTCCACCCGGACGGGGTACCTGGTGGCGGGGTCGGCGAGGAACTCGCCGTCCGGGCGCAGCACCAGACTCTGCCGGCCCTTCTCACTCACCAACCGGGTGTCGATCCCGCCGACACCGTTCGCCTTGCTCGCCTTGTCCGCCTTCTGGTTCCGCGTGGGGCTCGAAGCGGACTCGCCGGACGCCGGGGAGGCGGATCCGGACGCCACCGTCGCGTCGTACATCACCGGCTCCGGCGCCGAGGCGACGACCTTCCCCTGTGCTGACTTCACCTCGAACCCGCCGCCGGAGGTGGCGGCGAGCGTCATCCCCTCGCCTTCCACTCCCAGCTTGATCTCCACCGGGGCGTCCGGGCGTTCCCGCAGCACCACATCCTCGGAGAACCCGTCCGGGAGCATGGTGACGACCAGGTCGGCGCCCTTGCCCGCCGCGTCAGCGTAGGTGGCGGTGTTACCGTCGATCATCGGCTTCGGCAGCGCGGTCGGCCAGGTCAGCGCCAGTGACTCACCCTTACCCTTGGTGAACGTGACCAGCGGCTCATCCGAACCGCCCACGGAGAACACCACATCGGCCTTGGCCGCCTTCGCCTTGAGCACCCCGCCGACCTCGACCAGCGAGGTGTCGACCGCGACCCACTTGCCATCCCGCTTGACGCGAGCCACGCCGCCGCTGACCTCCGTGGTGAAGGTGCCGTCGGCATTGGCATAGGTCAGAGATGATTCCGTGGTCTCGCTGTCGACCGGCACCCGGGAACCAGTGCGCGTCGCGGTCGCCAATGCGGTCACGAGGCCCGAATTATCGACGCCTTCACCCGAGTCCTTACTTGCGCCTTCGCCCGAGTCTTTACTTGCGCCTTCACTCGCGACTCCGTCTTTCGCCTTCTTCTGAGGCGTCAACTCCTCCGGCAGGGGCGGAGGCGATTCGAGGCCACCCTTGGCCGGCTCATCAGATGTCTTGTGTCGCTTCTCAACCGGCAGACTTCCCTTCGGCCGTTGAGGCTTCCCGCCCGACGATGCGGACGTCTCCGCCCGCGTGGCGGAGGAGTCGACGAGATGCGTGAGCCCTTCGGCGGTACGCGACTGCTGAACCGGCGGCTTGTCAGTAGAGCCTGCTGTTGAGCCTGGCAGGGAAAGTGTTACCTGCCCCGAGCTTGCTGCGGCAGGAAACGCCGGAAGCTGTATGAGACCGGGCAGGAGGGCTACAACAGCAGCCACTCCGGTCCGCGCCAACCACCGGCTCGGCCCAATATTGCCCAGCCCAAAGCGACTCCGACGCATTTAACTACCTCATAGAATCCAGCCGCCGAAATGCGGCAATGCTCACGCACGGTTACAGCAGTCAACTGACAGTGGATTTGAAGCGCTCTTTACAAAGCCATTCAGAAACTACTCGGGCAAGATCAAACAATCCAGAGAGATCAATGTGACTTATGTCACAATGCACCATCTTTGTGACGCCATCGCATCGCTCGGGCCGCCTTCTCGGCCCCCGCATTAACGCATCAGCCGAAAAGGAAATAGACGCCGACCGAAAATTCGGAATTTCGGCGAGGAGAAAAAGCTTTAAAATGACGTTTTCTCAGTGAATTTCAGCTGATCCGTCGATGTTCGAAGTGGACGAGAACGAGTGCGGCGCGTACAAGGTCGCCGATCCGGCTGGGGCTGAGCGTGGTGTGCTTCAGGGCCGTCCAGCGTTCGGTGAGGAGGGCGAAGCCGCGTTCGCCGAGGCTGCGTAGCGCTCGTTGTAGGGCGTTGCGGGCGCGGTTGTCGACGCTGAGCATGTTGCCATCAGCAGGTTGCTTGAACGGAACGACGATGCCGTGACCTGCACCTTGATAGCCGGGGTCGGCCAGGACGGG
>NZ_BSSE01000059.1 GCF_030268965.1 Microtetraspora sp. NBRC 16547
GGACTTTCCGCGGGGCCCGGGAATGTCGGCCGTAGGCTCCGCTACGACCTCCTCCTCCGCCTTGCGATGCACCACCCTGGACACCGCTCCTTCCGGGCAAACCTTGCCGGTCACGGCACTAGAAATCCCGGCCCTGGGGCACTAGGGCCTGAACACCTGCACTTCGGCTAGTGCCAGGTAGTTGCTCGCAGTGAGTTGCACCCTGACGTAGCGGCCGGATTTACCGATGTTGATGCGGGTCGGGGTGCCGGCGGTCCCGGCGTATCGGAAGGCGTGTACTCCGGGCTGCTGCATTGTCGTCTCTAGCGACGCACTGGTGAACGGTGAGTCGGACACGAGGACGTAGAAGTCGCTGAGGCGCTCGGAGCAGCAGTCCGTGCGGTTCCACACCAGAATCTCCCCGATGTCCTGGGATACGCCCAGGTCAACCTGCCACCACGGTTGATTCTCGAGGTTCGTGTGGGTGACCGAAGTGTTGCTGAAGTCGCCGTTGGTGTTGCCGTCGACCGCACGGGAAGCCACTCCTCCTCCGGAGGGGTAGGTACTGGACTGTTCTGCGGGCTTACGGAGTGCGAGGTTCTCGCGAAGGACGTCGATGCGCGCCGGCGCCCGTACCGTCCACTCATCGGTGGAGACCACGCCTGCGATCTGGTAGCTCCCGTCGGCCGCGTCGCGCGGCACCGTCACGGTGAAGTCCAGAGCCGTGCTCTTTCCCGGCTTGAGTGGCATGGAGCGTCCTGTCATCGGCGCGACGGCCCAACCGTCGGGTACCTCGAGCCTCGTGACGGTCGTGGGGATGACCTGCCGATCCGCGGCCGACAACGTGACGGAGACCGGGACCTCGGAGCCGGGGGCGCGCGCGCCGTCCGGCGTTGCGGCGGCGACCGTCGCCTGGGCGACAATGCGGTACTCCTCGCCGGCCTTGGTTGGCAGCGTGAGGACGCCATTCTCGACGGTGTAGTCCGCCGGCTTACCGTTGCTGCGGTAGACGAATACCTTGCCGTTGAACATCTCGCTGCGCAGTTTGGCGGTCCCGCCCTTGTCAGACGCGATCCGGATGCTCGACGCGGAGCCGGATTGCCAGGTCACACCGACCGTGAACGCACCCCTGGCTCGGAGACCGTCGACCGAACCGTCCCTCCAGAAGTCCGGCAGCGCAGGCAGGATGTCAATCGTGCCTGCATGGCTCTGCAGGAGCATCTCGGCAACCCCAGCCGTGGCCCCGAAGTTGCCGTCGATCTGGAACGGACCGCAGCAGTTGTCCCAAAGATTCGTGAAGGTGTTGCTCTTGAGCAACGCCGACAGGTTCTTGTACGAGTTGTTCCCGTCGAGCAACCTGGCCCAGAAGTTGGCCTTCCATGCCTTGCTCCATCCGACTGCCTCCCCATCTCCGCGCGCCCGCAACGAGACGGCGGCCGCGTCCGCGTACTTGGGATCGTTCGCGGCCGCGATCTGCCGCCCCGGAAACAGGGCGAACAGGTGCGAGACGTGCCGGTGAGTGTTCTTGGGGTTGTCCCAGTCTTCCTTCCACTCCTGCAACTGACCCCACGAACCGATCCTCAGACCGGGATCGAGCCGTGCGAGGGTGTCGGCGAGCTCGGTGGTGAACTCGCTTGTGTCGCCGACGATCTTCGCTGCCTCGGTCGTGTTGGTCAGCAAATCCCACACGATCTGCTGGGACATCGACGCACCAGCGGAGAAGTCACCCTGCTCCGGCGAGTAACTCGGGTTCACAACCAACTTCCCGTCGCGTGGGTCCACGACAAGCTCGTCGATCCAGAACTGTGAGAGTGACTTGAACATCGGGTAGACACGGTCGCGCAGGAACTGCTCGTCTCGGGTGAACAGGTAATGCTCCCAGTAGTGCTGCGCCAGCCATGCGCCTGCCTCGGGGAACCAGAACGCGGTGTCCCAGTCGTGCACCCCGGTGAACCCGAAGGGATTGGTCTCGTTCTGCACGACCCAGCCCCGGTTGCCGAACATCTCCTTGGCGGTCACCTCGCCGGGGGCGACCATCGCGTCGACGTAGTCGAACAGCGGAGCCGTGGTTTCAGACAGGTTCGTGGTCTCGGCCGGCCAGTAGTTCATCTGCAGGTTGATGTTCACGTGGTAGTCGGCCGACCACGGGGGGGAAATGGAGTTATTCCACACCCCCTGCAGGTTCGCGGGCAGCGAGCCGCCACGTGACGACGCGATGAGGAGGTACCTGCCGTACTGGAAGTACAGGATCTCGAGCGCCTTGCGTGCTTCCGCCGACGCTGAGCCGTCACGGTAGCCCTTTAATAGATCATCGGTCGGGATCTGCGGCATCTGCTGGCCGACGTCAAGCCGTACGCGGTCAAACAGCGCGCGGTGGTCCGCGGTGTGCGCTGCCTTCAGCTGGTCGAACGACTTCGCGGCCGCGGCATCAATGCGACCGGTGACCGCATCATGCGGGTCCACGGTGCGGTACGTCGGATACTTCTCCGAGTAATCCGTCCCGGCGGCAAGCAGGAGGACGACCTCATCGGCATCCTTCACCGTCACCGAACCGTTGTCGTTGTCGGTCCGTTGGCCGCCGATGTTCAGGACCTGGATCTGTGACTCGAAGCGCAGACCGTTGTCCTTCAGCGCGCCGGCGAGAGTGATCTGGCCGTCCTTGGCGGTGATGGATTTGCTGCGGTTATCGGGTGCGGTGATGGCGGTGATGAAGCTGATGGACCCCGGCTTGTCTGCGATGAATCGCGCGACGATCACATCGTCGGCCGCGGAGGCGAAGTATTCGCGCGTGTAGCGAACCTCGTCGCTTCGGTAGGTGACGCTGGCAACGGCGTCGGCGATGTCGAGCGCGCGACGGTAGTCGCTGACTGTACTCGGAGCGTCGAGCTGGGTCAGCCGCAGCTCCCCGAACGTCTGGTAGGCGCCGAATCCGGCTTTCGGCTGGCCTAGTTTGCTCGCCACCCACGAGGGGCTGACTCGCTTGTCAGCGTTGATCTTGTCCTGGACTTCCTGTATTGCGTTCGGCCGTGGAGACTTCCAGTTGCCGAAGTTGTAGCCCTGGGCGGATCCCGGTCCACCCGTCCACAGGGTCTTCTCGTTGAACTGCAGCAGTTCGGTGCCCACACCCCCAAAGATGGTTGCGCCGAGGGCCCCACTGCCGATCGGTAATGACTGGGACTGCCAGTCTGTGGCAGGCTCGTCGTACCACAGCGTCATCCCACTGTGGTCGGCGTCCTGCGTCGATGCATCCGTCACCACCGTGAGTGCTGGCAGCGTGCTGGCCGATTGGCTCATTGCCGGCGCGGCGATCACCGTCGAACTGACCAGCACAGCGATAGATGAGACCCCGACTCCGAGCACGCGTCGCCGAGGCATGCGTGGGTTCCGCCTGAGTAACACTTCTCCTCCTTCAGTTGCGTTGGGTGATCGAGCCGACCACCGCAGCAGAGACGGCATGTATGTGGGTGCCACGCCGGTGCCTCCCGGCCCGTGTTGATCGGACCGGTGGCCTGAACGGATGGCGGGCGCCGCCTCAGGGACAGCGCCCGTCATCGTGCCGTCAGTCGCCCGACGGAGAGACCTGAACCTCGTTGATCGTCAGGTAGTTCGTGCCGGCGAGTTGGATCCGCACGTACCGCCCGGTCGCGTCGACCGACACCTTCGTGGGCCGGCCCGCCGGCGCGACCTGCAGCGTGCTCCACACGCCTGGCGCGGCCATCTCCTCGGCGGTGAGTGCGCGCTCCGGCAGCGGCACGTCGGACACCACCACGTGGTAGTTGGCCAGCCGCTCGGTGCAGCAGTCCGCGCGGTTCCAAACCGCGACCTCCCCGATGGGCTGGCTGCTTCCGAGGTCGACCTGCCACCAGGCGTTCTTCTCACTGTTGGTGTGGCTCATGTTGAGGTGGAGGCCGTCGGTGTCGCCGTCAACCGCCTTGGACGCCGAGAAGTCGCCGCCCGAACTCGGGAAGGTGCTGGACTGCACGGCCGGCTTGTTCAGCGCGATGTTGGGCTTCTTCAGCTCGAGCGCGGTCCGCGTGGTGAAGGTGGTGTTGCCCACCTTGGCGGTCACGACGATGTCGTGCTCGCCGAATGGCGCATCGGGCGCCACGCTGAGGTTGGTCCGGAACGTCTGCGAACCACCCCCCGGCAGCCCGTCGAGCTTGAAGGTGGACGATTCCACGGTGAAGCCGGCGGGGGCGTCGATGTGGACGCTGCCGCCCGGGTTCGGCTCGGCACCGCTGTTCGACACGGTCACCGTCATCGGCACCGTCCCCCCACGCTGGACCTGCTCGGTGACGCCACCGGTGAGACGCAGCTGCGGCATGCCGGGCGTGGAGATCTTGAAGGTGTAGGCATGCCGGCTCGCCGTCGCCTCCGCGCCTTCGGCCGGCATCTGAACGATCATGCGGCCGTTCTCCCGATGCCACGCGAGCGGGGCGGAGCTCTTCGCGCCGAGCAGCCTCACCTGGGTGCCCGGGTTCGCCGGGATGACGTCCGCGAGGTCCAACTGCTGCCCCGGCCAGTCGAACGCCGTGACGTAGACCGCGTTCTTCTTCGCCGTGAACCGCACCGGCACGTTCGCCGTCCGGTCTTCGAACTGGTTCCAGTAGGTACTGTCGTAGATCGCCTCGCCGTTGATGCGCAGCCAGTCGCCGATCTCGCGCAGCTTCGCCTGGTGATCGGCAGGGATCGTCCCGTCGGGCAACGGCGACATGTTCAGCAGCAGGTTGCCGTTCTTGCTCACCACGTCGACCAACTGCTCGACGAGTTCGTCTGCGGTCGGGACGTGGTAACCGGGCTTGTCCAGGTAGAACCAGGTGCCCATGGTCGCCGAGGTTTCCCACTTGAACGGCTGGATGTCTGACAGCACCACCTGCTCGGGGGTCAGGTAGTCCGGCTGGAGCCGGTCGGTGTGGGAGCCTTGGTCGGAAATGCGGCAGCGGTTGTTGACCACCACTTCCTTGGGGTGCTGCCGGCTCTTCGCCTGGTTGTAGTAGTGGGCGAGCGTCGGCATGAGGTTCCAGTACGCCGCGTTGTGCGTCCAGTCCCCGTCACACCAGATGAGGTCCGGGTCGTAGTTGTCGATGAGTTCCCGCATCTGCAGGTTGAGGAACTCGGGGTACTTCGCGAACGGCTTGTAGCCGGTGTAGGGGATCTGCGCCCCGGTGTAGGGGTTCGTCGGCTGCCGGCCGGTTTCCGCCGGGTTCAGCCACTCCCAGATCGAGTAGTAGGCCCCACGCTTGAGTTCCGGCGCGCGCTCCTTCGCCGCCGCGAACAGCTCGCCGGTGAGGTCACGGTGCGGTGGCTGCGCCACCGAGTTGCGGTCGGAGAACTGGCTGTCGAAGAGCGCGTAGCCGTCATGGTGCTTGGTCGTCAGCGCGAAGTACTTTGCGCCGGAGTCCTTGATCAGATCCACCCAGGCGTTCGCATCGAACTTGTCGGCGGTGAACCGGGGGAAGAAGTCGTCGTAGTTGAAATCCTTGCCGTAGGTGTCGCGGTGATGCTGCCAGGTGCTACTCCCCCGGCTGTTCATCTGGTACTGGTACCACTCGTCGTACGCCGGCACGGAGGTCGGCCCCCAGTGGATGAACACGCCGAACTTCGCGTCGTCGAACCAGGCCGGCGCCGTGTGCTGTGACAGGGACTGCCACGTGGGCTCGTAGTCCGGTTCGCCCTGGACCGCACTCGCCGGTGCCGCCACACCGACCAGCGGTGCGGCGCATAACGCGGCGAGCCCTGCTCGAAGCCATGATCCACGCTTCATGCGATCTCCCATTCGCGGACATCTAACGCGAACCACCTGGACGCGTCGGAGGAAATGCCGGCTCCCCGGTGCCCGAATGCGGAAGCTCCGGTTGCGGCATGTGTCGACGAGCCCGGATCGCGTCAGGTTTGCACCGACCCTAGAAGCTCTTCATAGATCGCACAAGATATAGGATCTACGTTTATTGCGGGCCAGTCACCGCAGCGGAGGTGACATGCGGGCGGCAATGCCATTCGCGACTCGGTCTGAGCTGGACCTTTACGCGGCTCACTCACACTCGCCGCCGGAGGCGAGAGCAAATGCGTTGTGTCGGCGGCCAGGCGAAGGCGCGGACGGTGGCGGCCACCTCGAAGACCTCGGGCAAACCGCCGTAGGCGTAAAGCCGATCGAGCGCGGGGTACCAGCCGAAGGCGCACGGCCAGTTTTACAACGGCTGGACATCACGTTGCGCGCCTCGCGCGGCAGGCGGCTCGCTCCCTCCGGACGCGTGAAAAGCACGTCCCGCCGGACACGCGCACGATGTGACCCAGATCACATGATCTTGTGACGTCGACGATCTGGTAATGGCTCTAACGCTCATGTAATGATCATTGTCAGTCAAGCGCGAGGAGTGTGATCACGCATGAAGATCCGTTTGAAGCGTACCTCCCGAGTAGTGTCAATCGCCGTCGCCATGGCCGCCACCGGCATCGTCCTCGGTTCGGGCGCGGCGTCGGCGCAGACCGTCGTCAAGACTTATCCGTACACCTCGGCGGGCGCTCGGTCCTGCCAGATCGACCTCAAGTTGGCCCCCGCTGGGTACTACTGCACCACGATCAGCAACCCCACGCGTTACGCGCTCGCGCACTGATCTGACGATCGCGAATGCCGCCCCGGATATCCGGAGGCGGCATTCGCCGTTTCTCGCGCCGACGGCCCCTGTCGCTGCCAACGGCGGACGACTTCCGGCGAACGACGGACCCGCTCGCCCCACCGGCCTCGTCACGCGTGTCGACCCCGGCCTGCGTCGCTCGTAGGGGCGTCCACGACCTGTCTCGGCCTGCGGTACCCGGCTCACCCGGTTCCGATAGAAGCGAGTCACCCCTAATCTTCCGGCTATGCAGGACATGATCCCCAGTCGCGGTGTTCGCCGTAGGACGCTGGTGCCACGTTCCGTGGCGCTGCTGGCGCCGATTCTCATGGCCGTTCTGTTCCCCGGCGTGGCGCGGGCGGCTGTCGATATCCGTCTGTCCGGGACCGACGTCGTGCTGCACGAACGGGCGAGCGATCCCATGGTCGTCACCTCGTACGGACTTGTCGAGAGGGGCCGCTCCATGCCGTACCTGCGGGAGTACGGAAAGAACCGGTTCTCGCCTATGCCAGCCCACTGGCGGGTCTCTGTCTCTCCCGGAGGTTCGCTGGCTCTTGAGTCAGCCGCCTTTCTTGATCAGTCCGGTTGTGAATGGTTCGATCTCGTGAGCCGACGGTTGGGCACGGTGCGCGCAATTCGGACGATCTGCCAGCCGTACAACGGCGGCATCTTCAACTGGTCCCGCGACGGGAAGCAGGCGGTTCAACTGGTCTTCAAAGTCCGCAAGAACATCTCGACCACTACGGGTTTCCTTATCATCGACGCCGTGAGCGCGACGAGTCGCTATGTCCCCCTGAAAAAGGCCTGGCGTCACGCCCACTTCGCGTGGACTCCCAACGGCAAGTACGTAGTCGAGTACGATCCCACCGACATCAAGCGCGGGATCCGCTTCCTACGGCCCGATGGAAAGCTCCATCGTGCAATGAAACGGGCGGGCACGCTGGCCGGCGGGGAGAACGCCTTCTCGCCCTCGGGTGATCGATTCGCAACATGGTGCACCGCCGACCGGGCTGCGGACATCTGCCTGTGGGACAGCGCATCCAGCAAGCCGAAAGGCGAACTCTGGGGCGGTGCCTTTGACTTGTACGGGTGGTGGGACGAGCGGCATCTCATCGTCCTGCAGAGGTCAGGCAAGGGCTACCAGTCCGTACTGATCGACCTGTCCGGCAGGCGCGTACGGGTCTTGGCGGATATCTCCTCCTCCGCCTACAAGGAAGACGAGGTCCAACTCAATTACAGTCGCAACTGAGCCAGACCCGATGTCACCACAAGGCTTCGAGTTCTCGACTCCGTCCCGAACCCTCTTGACCCCCAGGAAGTGGGGGTAGGCGTTCTTGCAGCTCAACAGGCTTCAGGGAGCGATGAACGACGTTTGGTGACGTGCGGGTCGTGCGGCTATGCGCATGACGTGTGGTCCCAACGTGGTCCCCAGGAGGTCCGCGTGGACGCCTCCGCCGCTCATCTGATTACTCGGTCGCTCAGGTCCTCGGCTAGACGCTACGCTCCCGGGGATCCACCACGGTGCAGCTCTGGTTCCGACGCCTCACGGGACACGGGCGGGGCAGGAGAGATTCATGGCGATGCCCAAGAAGGGCTCTCGGCTCATCACCGTGGCCGACGTGGTATTCCGGTGGCGCATCCGTCACAGGCCCACCTACTGCGAAGGCAACGGCTGGACTCCCCTCTCTTTCTCGGTGGAACACGCCACACAACCCGCTAATGTCCTCAAGGTCACCCTCCCCTGTGCCCGGCCCGACAACTGGCTCGGAGAGCGAGCCATCGCTGTACGCCCGGTCCTGGTGGAATCGACCATCCGACGTGCACTCGACAAGGGATGGGCGCCGGACCGCAGGGGCAGGCCTTTCCCCCTCGACATCACCGAAGATGAACTCCCGGACCTTCTCGGCGAGCCACCCAACTACGTCATCCCGTTCCTATGGGGCGTGATTCCTCTCGGCGGCGGAATCGAGGACCTTCCACGCGCCCGCCAGATCTGGCCGCAGTAGCTGATGCCGTACGAACGCCTGCGACGTAAAGGCCGGCAAACCGGGCAGCGCGACCGCGAGGCGGGACCGGCCGAAGAGCCGCACGCCCGCCGTGGCGAGGCGCGCGGCTCAGCCGGCTCAGGGACTGCATCAGCTTCGGCACTACTACGCGAGCGTCATGCTCACGGGTGGTGTCGCAATCAGGGAACTCGCTGAGTACCTGGGCCACGTTGATCCGGCCTTCACTCTCCGGGTCTACGCGCACATGCAGCCGGGCTCTCACGAGCGTGCCCGTAGGGCGATCGATGACCGCCTATTCCGGCCGCGCTCCGTCGCTGACGGAACAGGCACGGTACAGGGGGCCTAGACGTGACATCGCGGGAGACGGGACGACTAGCGAACGGGCAGTCCGCTGACCGCAGCGTTTGCTGCCGTTGGTGACTCTGCTGGCTAACTCGCGACACGCGGGTGTCGGGTCCGTGACCTGAGCTGTTATAGCCCGAGATCATGCCGTGCGCGGCCGTTCTCCCCTCATCCGGCCGCGGATGGAGTGGTCGGTGTCGAT
>NZ_BSSE01000060.1 GCF_030268965.1 Microtetraspora sp. NBRC 16547
CGGTGTCCAGGGTGGTGCATCGCAAGGCGGAGGAGGAGGTCGTAGCGGAGCCTACGGCCGACGACGACAACGCGGCGAGGTGCCGCCCTGGGCGACGCGACGGGGCAAAGATTGACGGGAGGGGCACTAGCCATCGTGGGTTCCGCCGAGGTCAGAGGCGGGCCCTGCGACCGGTCCAGAAATTCCGGGCACGCGAAAGCCGCCGACGGGCGCGGTCGTCGGCGGCGGGTACGCGGATGTCCGCCGGGCAGAAGGTCGGCCGGCGAGGCGGGGTCAGGAGATCAGGAAGTACGCCGCGACGGCGATCGCGACCAGCGCGACGACCCCGACGGCGATCCAGATCGGCATCCGGGACGGCTGCTCGTGGGCGGCTTCGACTTCCTGCTCGCGGGCGAACGCACGGAACGCCTGCGTGTTCCCGGCCGGGTCAATCTGCGGTTCGGACATGAGGGGCACTTTACCGAGACGACCTGCTCCCGCGGCACCCTATTGTCGGATTTCGCGTTCAGCGTGGACGTTCCGGCCGTGCCGCTGGACCGCGCGTGCCGGACCGGCACGTGTGCCGGATAGCGTGTTAGCCATGCTCCGTACCCTGTTCTCTCCCCGGCTGGTGGGTCTCCACCTGCTGGTGGTCGGAGTGCTGGTCTCCTTCTTCGTGCTGGGACGCTGGCAGCTCGGCGAGTTCGAGTCGTCCGGCATGCCCAAGGCGGCCGCGGACCCGGCGCCGGTCGCCGTCACCGAGCTGGCCAAGCTGGACGGCCACACCGGGTCGGACGTGGCGGGCCGCCTGGTGACCGCGCAGGGCACCTTCGACGCCGACCGCCAACTCCTGGTCGCCGACCGGGAGGCCGACGTCTCGGCGCCGGGCGGGCGGGTCGCGAGCGGGCGGGGCTTCTGGCTTCTCACGCCGCTACGGCTGGCCGACGGGACGATCATCCCGATCGTTCGGGGCTGGGTTCCCTCGGCGACCGATCCCGCGGTGGCCGTACCACAGGGGACGGTGACGGTCACCGGGCGGCTGCGGCCGGCCGAGCAGACCGACGCCGTCCAGCGGACGGGGGCACTGCCCGCCGGTCAGGTCGCGACCGTGTCCACCAGCGAGCTGATCAACCTGTGGACGGACGGAAAGCTGCGCAGCGGGTTCGTCGTGGCCACCGCCCAGGAGCCGGCGGCGACCGCGAAGCCGGTCGCGGTGCCCGCCCCGACCGTGGGCAGCGGGCTCACCTGGCGCAATCTGGCGTACGCCGCCCAGTGGTGGATCTTCGCGGCCTTCGCGGTGTTCATGTGGTACCACTTCGTCCGGGACGCTCTGCGGAGATCGCGCGAGGAGCGGGCGGCCGGTGGCGCCGCAAGTGGCTCGGCGGATGAACGGGCGCAAGGACCGGCTCAGGGACCGGCGGACGGACCGGCGCCGGTCGCGGATATCGTGTGAGAACAGTTCCCCAGCAGAGGTAATGATCGTCGTGGAATCAGCGCTCAAGCCGTACCGTGTCATGGCCTACATCGTCGGCGTGATGCTGCTCCTGCTCTGTGTCGCCATGGTGGTGAAGTACGGATTCGACAGCGGCACCCTCGTCGCCGTGGTGGGGCCGATCCACGGCTTCCTGTACATGATCTACCTGCTGGCCGCGCTCAACCTGGGTCTCAAGACCCGCTGGCCGCTGAAGTACCTGCTCCTGGTGCTGATCGCGGGCACCATCCCGTTCTTGTCGTTCGTCGTCGAGAAGAACGTCACGGTTCGGGTGAACCGTCAGATCGAGGCGGCGGCGGCCGCGGCCTGACAAGAGCCGGGACGAGCAGCTGGGCGAACAATCGAGCGAACAACCCGGGGCAATGCCAGGACTGGGACTGCCAAGACTGGGATTGCCAAGACTGGGACTGCCAGGATCAACGATGACGACGCCCGTGACCTTGAAGGGTCACGGGCGCCTGTGTGTTCTACCAGGTGTCGGCTGCGGGCCTCGGCGAGGATCGGTGGAGATCAGCGTCCGATCTGGCGACCCTTGATCCGGCGAAGCCTCGCCCGCTGGGACTCGTCGAGCATGAAGTAGGCGACGGCCGGTGCGCCGAGGACCCCGATCACGACGAGCCAGGCGATCAGGCCCGGCAGCAGCCAGAGCGAGAGCACGGAAACCGCAGCCGCGCCGATGTAGTACTTCCCGAGTGGAGACATTGTCCGGGCCTTTCCGTCCAGAGCGTCGCCAGTGACAACGTCCACGGGGACGGCCGAGTTCCTGTCGTCCCGCTTTCCTGTCCCGCTCTCCTATCCGCTCCTATCCGCCGCTGGTCTTCTTACCCGTCGCCTTCCGGATCACGTCCCGCGCACGATCCATGATCGCCACCGGTGTCCCGAGCAGCAGGTTCGCCGCGCCCGACTCGATCCCGGCGTGCGGGTGCGTAGGTGCCAGCGCCTCCGCGGCCTTGACCCCGACGGCCAGCGCGCGACGCTCGGCCTGGCTCGTCGCCGCCCTCAGCTCGGCGAACTCGTACCGTTCCTCGGCGGCGGCGTGCGCGAACACCGCGGCCCGCAAGGCCTCCAGCTGGCGCGAGAACTCCGGGGTGGAGGTGTCCATGCCGTCCATGCGGGACAGCATCTCCTTGGCCTCGCGCTCCTCCTCCAGCCTGCTGTCGATGATCGTGTCGCCGTCGACCAGCTTGCGCCTGGCGAACGGGTGAACGACCTCCTCCTCGGCCGTCTCGTGCACGGCCAGCAGGCGCAGCAGCCGGTTGAAGGCCTCCGTGCGTGCGTCTCCCTGGCTCTTGTCGACCTCGTCGAACAGTTCCCTGATGAGGCTGTGCTGCCGCAGTAGCAGGTCGATGACGTCGTTCTCACGCCTCGTTTCCGGCTTCGTCTGGCGGTCCATGTGCATCCTCCTTCCGGGTCCTGTCTGGGCCTACCCTGACCTACCGGCCGAAACCCCTTCAGGAGAGATCGTTGCGGCCCAGCCACCGCTCGTGCGCGCTGTACAGGCGCTGCCAGAGCTTGTCCCTCTCGGGGGCGGTCACGTCGTCGAGGGTGAGACCGAAAACATCGGTCAGCGCCGCGAAATAGTCCTCCGGCCGGTCGAGCGTCGTCGAGGACTCGGGTCCCGCGCCGATCCGCTTCAGGACCAGACCGGTGAGCTTGTCGAGCCCGGTGGCGTCGCGACGCTGGAGCGCGGCCACCTTGACGAACACGGACTCCGGAGACGTGGACAGGTGCCGGTGTTTCTCGGCGAAGGCGTCCATCCCGGTCGGCTCCGGCCGGAAGTCCACGCCGGTGAAGCTGCCCCTAGGGTCGTGATCGAACCGCCAGCCCCCCGGCTCGGTCTCCGACCGGCGCAGGACGTACCGGAACGGGCCCTGCTCGTAGGTGCCCTCGACCAGCGGGAGCGGCTCGTGGATCGCGTCGCCGAGTCCGGCGTCCACGAGCCACTGCCCGCCCGGATTGTCGGCGGTCGGCAGCCCGGCGACCATGAGCGCGAGGTGGTTGCCGTTGGCACCCGGCGGGACGTCCGGCGAGTTCTGCACGCCGCCGTAGTGCCGGGTGACCTGGTATCCCAGCTCCTCGAGCAGCAGGGACAGCGCGCCGTTGAGGTGGAAGCAGTAGCCGCCCCGCCCGGAGACGATCCGCCGGGCCGACTCCGCCGGGTCGACCGTCGTCGGCCGGTCCAGCCAGATCTCCAGATTCTCGTACGCCACGCGCTCGACGTGGGCCCTCTGCAGCCGGAACAGGCCCTCGACGCTGGGAGGCTCGTCATCCAGCCCCAGCCGCCGGAGATATCGGTCGATCACCGGCTCACGGTACTACGGCAGGTATTGCACCAGATCTGCACAGATGAAGTCGATGCTGGCCGCGGTGTTCGTGCTCGTCCTGGCCGCCGGCGCGGTGCGGCTGTCGCACCGCGGGACGGCGTGGTTCTCCCGGACGCTTGTAGTCGTCACGGGGCTTTCGCTCCTGGCCTTCGCCGCGTGGAACCCCGAGGCGCGCGTGGCCGAGACGCAGCTTTCCGTACGCGGGGTGAGCCGGCTGGACCACGACTATCTGGCCGGTCTCGGCGCGGAGGCCGTACCGATCCTGGACCGGCTGCCTGAGCCGGTACGGAGTTGCGTGCTGCGAGACGTGGTCGCGACGAACCGGCTGCAGCGCCCCGACCCCTGGAACGGCTGGAACCTCGCCAGGGAACAGGCCCGTGACGTGCTGCGCCGCCACCCGATCCGGGCGGACGCCGCGTGTCCGGGTGACAGCGAAACTGATTGAATCGGGCGTATGGATCTTGACGTGCTGATCGTCGGCGGCCGGGTCGTCGACGGGACCGGGGCGCCTCCCTTCCGGGCCGACGTCGGCATCGTGGACGGCCGGATCGCGGCGGTGGGAATCCTCGTGCCGTCGCCTGTACACAGCCCTCCGGCCATGCCGAGCGCGTCAGGAAAGAGCGTGTCAGGACAGAGCGTGTCAGGACAGAGCGTGTCAGGACAGAGCGTGTCAGGACAGAGCGTGTCAGGACAGAGCGTGTCGACCGGGCTGAGCCCGTCGGCGCAGCCGGTCAGGCAGGGGCCGGCAGCCGGGCAGGGGCATGGCGTGGCGGGGTCGAACGGCGAGATCCGTGCCGCCGCGGTCATCGACGCGTCGGGCCGGTACGTGCTGCCCGGGCTGATCGACTGCCACGCCCACGGTGACGCGGCCGTGTTCGATCCCGAGATCCAGCTCGCGGCGCTACGCCAGGGAGTGACGACGTTCGTCCTCGGCCAGGACGGGCTGTCGTTCGCGCCGACCACGACCCGGGCCGGGTTCGACTACGCGAGCCGCTATTTCGCGGCGGTCAACGGCGGGCATCCCGGCATCGACGGCCCGATCGCCGTCTCCGAGCTGCTCGCGGCCTACGACCGCGCGACCGCGCTGAACACCGCGTACCTGCTGCCGCACGGCACCATCCGGTTCGACGTCATGGGGGCCGCGGAACGGGCCGCCGACGCGGCCGAGCTGCGCGCCATGCGAGAACGCGTCGAGCTGGGCCTGTCCGAGGGCGCCGCGGGCCTGTCCTCGGGCCTGGAGTACGCCCCCGGGCGCTACGCCGACACGGCCGAGCTGGCGCACCTCTGCGAGCCCCTGGGCGGCCTGCCGTACGTGACCCACATGAGGGGCTACGGCGTGGCGGCGGTGACGGGCATGGCGGAGGCGGTCGAGATCGGCCTCCGCTCGGGTGCGCCCGTGCACGTGTCGCACTACCACGGGCCGGCGCGGACCCTGCTCCCGCTGCTCGACGACGCCCGCCGACGGGACATCGACCTGAGCTTCGACACCTATCCGTACCTGCGGAGCAGCACGATCCTGGCGATGGTGCTGTTGCCGCCGTGGGTGCCCGCGGCCGACCCCGACCGCGCGATCGTCGCCCTCCGCTCCGAACCGGAACGGTTGGCACGGGACTGGGAAGGGTTCGCCGGGCTGTGGGAGCGGATCACGTTGTCCCACGCGCCGGGGTTCGAGTGGGCCGAGGGCCTGCCCCTGCCCACCGCCGCCGCCCGGCACGGCATGGATCCCGCCGAATTCTGCCGTACGCTCCTGATCGAGACGCGGCTCGAAGCGGGCTGCGTGGCGGCCCGGCCCGACGAGGGACCCGAGGACGAGGCGTCGGTCCGCGCGATCCTGCGCGACCCCGGGCACACCGGCGGCTCCGACGGCATCTACGTCGGCGGTCACCCGCATCCCCGTGGGTTCGGCGCGTTCGCCCGCTATCTGGGCAGGCATGTCAGGGACCTGGGTGATCTCACCTGGGAGCAGGCCTCCGTCCACCTGTCGTCGCATCCTGCTCGCCGCTTCCGCCTGCCGGACCGGGGCCTGCTGCGACGTGGCCAGGTCGCCGATGTGATCGTCGTGGATCCGCTGCGGGTGGCCGACACGGCGACGTACGAGGATCCGCGTTCGCTCGCCGTCGGCATCGACGACGTGCTGGTTTCCGGCGTTCCGGTGCTCGCTGCGGGCAAGCTGACCGGAGCCACCCCGGGCCGAGCGCTGCGACCCGCCTGACGGGCCCATGGTCCAGTACGATCCACCCAGGTGGTCTATACCGGGGCAAGGGGGGCGACGTGCACATCGCGGATGACCTCGGTGGCCTCGGTGGCGTGGCCGCGGGTGTGCTGATCGACTGGAGCACGCGCGGGTTCCTGCACGCGGGGGAGCCGGTCACCGGACGCGAGTTCGTCGCGGCCCAGCACTCCCTGTTCGACGGGTCCTTCACCTGGCCGCTGATGGTCGTGAAGCGCTCCGCGCTCGACCACAACATCGCCACGCTCGCCGCTTTCACCCGGAGTCACGGGATGGCGTTCGCGCCGCACGGCAAGACCACCATGGCTCCCGCGATCTTCAGAGCGCAGCTCGACGCCGGTGCGTGGGGGCTCAGCGCGGCGACGCCCGGACAGGCGCTGGTCTATCGCAACCTCGGCGTGCCACGGGTGCTCCTGGCGAACGAGATCGTCGACACGGCCGCGCTGCGCCGGCTGGCCGACGAGGTGGAGCGGGGGTTGGAGTTCCTCTGCTACGCCGACTCCCTCGAAGGCGTGCGGATCCTCTCCGACACCGCCGGCGCCGTGCCGTTCCGGGTCCTGGTGGAGCTGGGCCACGCGGACGGACGTACCGGCTGCCGGAGCCTGGCTGAGCTGCTGGAGGTCGCGGAGGCCGTACGGAGGTCTCCGGGCGTGGAGCTGGCCGGCGTGGCGTGCTACGAGGGCACCCGGTCCGGTCCGGACCAGGTGCGGGGCATTCTCCACGAGCTTCGCGCGGCCGCCGAGGCCGTCTCTCCGCATGTCGAGGGACGGCTCGTCGTGTCTGCCGGCGGGAGTGCCTGGTTCGATCTGGTCGCCGAGGAGCTGGCCTCTCTGGCGCGCCCACGGGAGGAATCGGGCCTCGACGCGCTCGTGCTCCTCCGGAGCGGCGCCTACGTGGCCCACGACGACGGCTTCTACCGTGAGGTCACGCCGTACAACCGGATCGAGGGCGGGCTGCTTCCCGCTCTCGAGGCCTGGGCCCAGGTGCTGTCGGTGCCCGAACCCGGTCTTGCCCTGCTCGGAATGGGCAAGCGGGACGTCCCGTACGACATTGACCTGCCGATGGTGCGGACCGTGAACGGACGAACGCCCGGATGGCTGGACGAGGCGCGGGTCGTCAAGATCCAGGACCAGCACACCTATCTGCGCTTCCCGCCGGGGGAGGAGGGGATCCGGCCCGGGAACCTGGTGTCGTTCGGTCTGTCCCATCCCTGCAGCGCGTTCGACAAGTGGCGGGTGATTCCGCTGGTTGATGATGACTATGTCGTGATTGATTTGATCAAAACGTATTTCTAGGAACTTCCAGGAGTTGTGACACATGAAGCGGGAGATCCGTACGTCTGAGGGTGCAGCCCCGGTGGGGGCATACCTGGACATCCTGGTCGAGATCGCCTTCGTGGCGTACAAGGGCCGTTGACGTGGACAGCTCGCTTTACGTCTTCGTGGAGGACCTGCGCGGCGAGGGGATGGACAAGGTCCTCGACCGGGTGGCCGGATACGGCGCGACGGGGGTGACGATCGCGGCCGCCTACCACCGGGCGAGGGACGTCACTCCACACGGCGCCTCTCGGGTGACGCTCAGGCGGGACGGCGTGCACTTCCCACCGCCAGAGGACATCTTCGCCGGGTTGCGGCTGGTCCCCCCGGTGCAGGACGGCGCGGACCGGGAACCGCTCGCCGAACTGCGCCGCGCCTGCGCCGAGCGCGGGCTGAAGATGCACGGCTGGACGATCTTCCTGCACAACACGACGCTCGGGCTGGCCTTTCCGGACGTCACCGTGCAGAACTGCTTCGGCGATCGAGGATCTCCCGCCGATCTGTGTCCGGCGCACCCCGACGTCCGCGCGTACGCGGTGGCGCTCGGCCGTGCGTCCGCTCGGCAAGGAATGGACAGCGTGGTCGCGGAGGCGCTGCACTTCGGCACTTTCGGCCATGGATATCACCATGAGCGATGCTTTGTGGCTCTCGGACCGATGGATGCGTTCCTGTTCGGTCTGTGCTTCTGCGACCACTGCATGCGCCGGGCCACGGACCTCGGGGTGAACGCCGAAGTCGCCCGGGAGGAGTGCGCCCGCATCGTCGGAGGCATCCTGGACGGCGACCCGCCCGCGCAGGGCGAGGTGACGCGCGCCGCGTTGACCGCCTACGCCGGTCCCGAAGTCGTCGCGTACGCCCGCGCGCGCTCGGAGACCGTGACGTCGCTGGTCGCCGAGGTGTCGGCGGCGGTGAGCGCGGAGGGGGCGCGGCTGACCTTCATGGACGCGACCGGTGCCTGCAAGGGGTATGCCGACGGTCTCCCGCCGGCAGGACTGGCCGCCCACGATGCCTGGCAGCTTGGGGTGGATCTGGTCGCCCTCGGAGACATCGTGCCGTCGTTCGCGGTGCTCGCGTACGCCAGGGACGCCGCCCGGGTGGCCGACGATATCGCCGCGTACCAGCGGTCGGTGGGCAAGGACCGGGAACTGCGTGCCGTACTGCGGCCGGGCCCGCCTGACACCGACTCCGAGGATCGGCTCGCGGCCAAGGTCCGTGCCGCCAAGGCGGCCGGTGCCGACGCCGTGGACTTCTACGCCTACGGCCTCGTACCTTTCGACGTCCTGGGCCGTATCCCCGGAGCGCTCGGATAGCGATGTTGCCCGTGCAGCGCTGATCCCGTGCAGCGCTGATCCCGTGCAGCGGTGATGCTCGTGCAGCGGTGATGCCCGCGGAGTGATGCTGGCCCGTGGAGTGGTGCTGCCTGCCGCTGCCACGCAATGGTGCTGCCCGTACAGGGGTGCTGGCCCGGTGTTGTCCTCAATGGCGCTGACTGTGCAGTGGTGATGCCCGTGGAGTGGTGCTGCTGGGATCTTGGGGCTATTCGGCCTCCCTTGGGGCCTGCTGGCGGGCGCCGCGCTCGTGTGATCAGTCCGTGCGCATGCGTGTGCCTCGGGGGCCGATGTAGGTGTCCGTGGCCGTGTAAAAGTAGCCGCAGGTGGCCGGGTTGAGGTCACCGCTGGTGGCCAGTTTTAAGTCCCCACTCGTCTTTGTGCGCGTTCGCGTGTCGTGGGGAGGGATGTGCCCCTGAACGGT
>NZ_BSSE01000061.1 GCF_030268965.1 Microtetraspora sp. NBRC 16547
ACGTCGAGCATGGCAGGATAGGTGATCACGTGGAGCCTTCTGGTAGACGGACGATCTTGTGGTGAGACCTCTTCTACCGAAGGCTCCACGCCTGTTTCCGGCATCCTCTGTTCGTCCGCGTGTCTGCTCGCGTGTGATCGTTTCTGCCCAGGAAAGCCCTACTGTCCGAGTCGATCACGCTGAGAAAACGTCACTGGTGTCTCCTGTCCCGTGGGCATCGCGCCCGTCGGCGAGTGAATCTTCTCTTTGGAGAGGCCTCTGTGGCGTGCACCGCATACGAGAGGGGACCGCTGACCGGGCGCCGCGCTGGTCTTCAGAGGGCGAAGTTCGGCGTCTCCCACATGGCGCCCGGCCCAAATGCCAGGCTGGGCTCCTAGCGGAAACGCAGTCGGGATGGCCAGTCGCGCTGCAGGGCCTGCACGAGATCAGCGGCAAGGAGGGATGTTGCGAGGGCAACAGTCTCAGGTTCGCCGAGTCCCTCTTCTGCGCGTCCAGCCATCCTCGCGCCGAGCGTGTCAGGCCCCAGCGCGAACAGTGCGGCCAGATACTCAATGGCCTGGTTAGTGATCTCACTGCTGACGGGGTCGCGACGTAGGACGCTGAAGGCGGCGGCCAGTTCGGAGGTGTCGATGTCGATCAAGATGCGGTATATGTCATGTGCATCCTTATCGTTCAGCCGGTGCGGAACAGATACGCGTTCGGAAATCTTGTGGAGCTTGGCCACCAGTAAGGCCGCAGGTCCTGCGACCCTGACTCGATATGCACGATCATCGTCCGGGTCAAGCGCGGTGACGTCCATGACCGTGTTGTCGATGACAGCAGCTTCGAGACCTCGAGCACGTCGAGTAGCACGCCGATCGTGTGGGGGAATGCGCGCTCCCCGTGTGTTCTTCGTGCCTGGTCCTGCGAGAGCTTCGGGCACCATCAGATCGACAGGGATGCCCTCAGAGTTCAGCCATGCGCCAGGCTGTCCATCGATGGGGTCACGGTAGAAGCCCGCGCGGCTCATGGACAGCTCCAGAAGCGGTTCGTCCTCCAGCACCCTTGGGTCGAGCGCGAGATCGCTGTCCTTCGTCGTCTCGGCGAGCGCGACAGGGCTCCGTGCGGTGTGCAGATAGATGGCCTGCGCGCCGATCACGATCACAGCGTCGCGATGGGCATCCAGAGCGGCCAGAGCATCGAGAAGCGCGGAGCGAGATCGGACGAGGATGTCGCCTCTATCTACGCCAGAAGGATTCATTTCGCGTCATCCATTCGATGAGTTCTTCGGCTTCGGCAGGGCTGCGCCCAGGACCTGTCATCAGATCGGCGGCGACCTGGGATGGTGCTGCGATCACGAGGCCGGAGGCGTCGGCAAGGGCGCGAGTGAAGACGACGTCGATTTCGGGCTCGGCCAACATCACATTCGCTCCGGCATCGGCAGGGCGGAGATCCCAGAGCTGCGCGGATTGCTCGACGTCCGATGTATAGATCATGGCGGAGCGGGCGGGGGCATAGGGGGCCCACGTGGCGGCGGCCAAGGTTCCGGTTACGGCGTACCGAACGGAACTCTCTGCCGCACGCTGCACGAGGTTCGATAGACCTCTCGGCGCTATCCAGCGGGTGACGCGGCTGTTCCGCACGAACCCGTAGTCCTCGCTCCAGCGCCTCAGCAGCGCAACCCAGTCGGGTATGACGACTGCGCCCGAACTGTTCCGAGTCGCGAGATCCTCGGTCTCGAGGAACTCGATCACTCGATATGCCGACCCAGTGGAAACGCCTGCGATGTCGACCAGCTCGCGGATCGCCCAAGATCTGTCGTGGTCCAGCAGCGCACGTACGACCTTGGCCGCGGGAGCACCCTTCAAAGTTCCGCGCGGTCTTCCAGGACCGCGCCATGGGTCGCGGTCCGCCCCTCGGTCCGCTATGTATAGCCCAGGCCGCGGCACGTTCAGATGTATGTTGCCTGTCACGTCTATGTAGGACAGGCCGGCATCGGAGAGTCGCTCACGTACCGGCGGCGACAGGTAGCTGGACACGACAACCCCACGGCTGCCTGGAATCGCTTCCGTGTAGGCGCCCAATTGCTGCAGCAGTGTGGCGGTGTCGCGCCTTTCCACCAGGCGCTTGGCCTCCACCACCAGCACGGTCGCGGTTCCGTCTGGTGCTGTCACCTCCCAGAGCGCGTCGAAGCGGGCATCGCGAACGCTGTGGCTCAGCGATCGGACATCCCACCCGGTCGGCAACCGATCTCTCAGTACAGCCATCCCGGCCGCCAGGACTTCAGCCTCGTTCTGGGGCCGCGCCATAGACTCCATCTGCTCTCCAGCCCCTTGGTGTTCGGGAAATACCATACCTCCGCCGTCGACGGAGAGTGGGCATTTCCTGAACAGCCGCACTGGTGCCCATCAGTGCGGCGCCAGGGGAGGTTCCAGCCGCCTGTGCCAGGCAGATTTATTGCCTGAAACGAAGCGCTACCACCAGCAGTACCTTTACCGGAACCCTGGCGGCTACTGCGGCATCGGAGGCGCCGGTGTCAACGCAGGTGACCCTTCGGGGTGGTGCCCGACAGGGCTGACTTCTTCCGAGGAGTAGCCGGGATTGCTGAGACCTCCGGGTGGCTTCACGCCTGTTCGGAGGTCTTCTTCTTTTCCTGAGCGACGAAGGAGCCCATGCCCGGAGTGGTGACAATGAGGCCGTCTTCGCGAAGCTTGGCGGTCACCTTGCGGATGGTCACCCGGGCGACGCCGAACTCACCCTCCATCTGAACCTCTGAGATGAGGTGGTGGGGCGGGTACTCGCCCGACTCGATGCGTGCGCGTACGACCTCGTAGATCTGCACCCACTTGGGCCTGGTCGGGTCGTAGTCGATCACGCGCCAACTGTAGGTAGTGACTCCCGGTTAGTCATAGAAGCTCATAGCTATAGACAGGTATATTTAGGCTCTGTAGCGTGCTGTACGTGACGGAGCTTGAAGAGCTGGCAGCGCGCTTTCCCGGCTGGGCGATCTGGCAGAGCCGGGCTGGTGACGGGCCCGGGGACTGGTACGCGACACGACGGGGCCACCGGATCACCCAGGCGGAGGTCATGGCCGGCGTCTGCATGACCGTGGCTGCCGCCACCCTGGATGAGCTTGGGCGCGTACTCGACGAACAGGCCGATCGGTCGATGGCGCGATGACGGCGGTAGAGCTAGGCGGGCTGACTCGCGACGCGGTCTCGCTTTCGGACGAGGAGTGCCCAGGGATCTCCGTCCATCCGGGGAGGGCGCTGCTGAACCGGGAACGCCTGATTTGGCAGGCTCAGCCGCGCGGACCCTACCGGGTCGTCGAGCACACCTGCTGTTGCCAGGCGGTCTTCTACGAACTGATCTGCGTGGGTGGTATCTACCAGGTCCACAAGGTCATCCAGTCCGACCCTCCCAGGCATGGTTACGTCGGCGGCTGGAGAAGCCGGGAAGCACGCCAATGGTGGCTGAGAATCCTCTTGGGCTCCGCCCGTTGACGGCTCCTGCCTGGGTCTACGGGGTTGCCTAGCTGATCACGACCGCTGGCCTTGTGCCCTATTGGTTCAGCGCGAGGGCAGCGAAGTTCGGCAAAGACCAGTCGCCGCTACTCTCCGAGTATGACCAGCCGTGAAGGTGAGCTTTTAGGTGTGCTGGCTGCGCGCAAACTGGCCGAATCGGGCTGCTGCGAGATCGAGCCGGGGCTGAGCGACGCGGAGTTCGACCGCATCGAGCGCGAGTTCGGAATCGAGTTCGCTGATGACCACCGGGCGTTCCTCTCTACTGGCCTGCCCGTGTGGGAGGAGCCCGACCCGGACAGCATGTGGGAAAACCCGTGGCCGGACTGGCGCAACGGCGATCCTGATCAGCTTCGGTGGCACCTCAACTGGGAGGTCGACTTCCTTATCGAGGACGTCGAGCGTGGCCATTGGACTCCTTGGTGGGGGCCGCGACCGGACGACCCTGAGGAGGCCGTGGAGGCGGCTCGGGAGGTATTAGCCCGCGCGCCAAGGATCGTGCCCGTGTACGCGCACCGGTTCCTTCCTGCAGGACATGGCACGTTCGGGCATCCCGTTCTCTCCATGTGGCGCAGCGACATCATCTGCTTCGGGTTCGATCTGGCTCACTACATCGATCTGGAGTTCGTAGGCGCTCCAGAAGATGAGGTGGAGTGGGCGAGGTCGGACGTCGTCGTTCCTTTCTGGCGTGACTATGTGGCCTGGAATGAGCGATCACGGACCGGTACGGGAGAACACGCCTAAGCTGAGTACCCGTTGGAGGTCAAAACCTTCTGTTTACAAGGAGTAATTGACTCGTCCACAGGCGTCCACGGACGACACAGGGGCCTGTTCAGGAGGGATGTCCTGGCTACCGGGATCCCATCCTCGTCCACAGTCGTCCAGGACCGTTGTTAGCACCGGCGTTAGCAAGATCGGCGGTCATCATGCATCCCAACAGAGATCAGCCGCGGTGTCCCGATGCCAAGTGGACCCGGACCGCAGGGCCGCCAGGCCCGAGGACCGGAAGCCACGCGGCGTGCGCCACGAGGCGCTGTTTGACTGTGTGGAGGTGAAAGGACTCCACCGATGGCCCGTCGTAGCGGGTTGTTTGAAGTTGGAGGCAGCCTGACCCCGGAGTCGCGGGTGAGGGTGGGAGCAGCCTCGACAACGTCGGGACGCGCCGGTACTACCAGACGGCGCGGGTCCGGTTAACGAGCGGGAAAGGTGTACGCGAGGAACCAGCGGTGTAAAGCCCTTTAAGGCTTCCACCAGCTCAAATCTGGCGGATATGGGCTGGGTTGCGGTGCGTACCCGCCGGGCGTGGTGCCCGGTGGGGAACTCCTGGGCCGGGTGTCGCGTCCGGTCGGGAGGCCCTGGTGAAGGTCTACGGCGTAGTCAGGGCGATGCCGCAGGGGCATAGCTGGGCACCTCCTCTCGCAAGCGGTCAGCAGTGAACGTGGGAACCATCTCGTGTCGTTCCTTCGCCCGCCTCGTCCAGGGGCATGGCTGGGGATTGGTGCGTCGTCCGCCGAAGGTGCGGGATGGGGCGGAGCCTGCGTAGTACTCCGAGCGCGGGAAAGCCGCGTACATGGGGAAGGCAGGCAGCAGTTTCGAGCAGGTAGGGGCGTCATGTCAGGAGGCCGCTCGTGAATATGGGCGAACTGCTGCTTGAGCCGGAGGCGGCCGAGTGGCGGGTACTGAGCATTCAGAACAAACTGCACCGCTGGGCCGGCGAGGACCCCACTCGCCGGTTCGATGATCTGTACAACCTGGTCGCAGACCCGGCGTTCCTCGTGGTTGCGTGGCGTCGGGTCCGGGGCAACACCGGGTCCCGCACGGCGGGCGTTGATGGGCTGACGGCCCGCGACGTCCCGCCCGTGTGGGGCGAAGAAGCGTTCCTGAACGGCGTACGGGAGCAACTTCGCGCCCGTGCGTTCCAACCCTTGCCGGTCCGAGAGCGGATGATCCCCAAGCCCGGTACTTCGAAGAAGCGCCGTCTGGGTATCCCCGCACTGGCCGACAGGGTTGTTCAGGCAGCACTGAAGCTGGTCATGGAACCCATCTTCGAGGCGGATTTCCAGCCGTGCTCGTATGGGTTTCGCCCGAACCGGCGTGCGCACGACGCTATCGCTGAGATCCACCACATGGGCTCCCACCGCTACACCTGGGTCCTTGAGGCGGATATTGAGGCGTGCTTCGACACCATCTCCCACTCGGCCCTGATGGACCGGGTGCGCGCGAGGATCGCGGATAAGCGGGTGCTGGCGCTGGTGAAGGCGTTCTGCAAGGCCGGGATCATCACCGAACTCGGCTCACAGGAGGAAACGACTGCCGGAACCCCGCAAGGTGGGATTCTCTCCCCGCTGCTGTCCAACATCGCTTTGTCGGTCCTGGATGACTGGTTCATGGCCGAACACAACCAGGCGATGGCCACGGCCCGGCAGCGGGACAATCGGCGTCAGAAGGGTCTGGCGAACTGGCGGCTGGTCCGTTACGCGGATGACTGGGTCGCCATGGTCAACGGAACCCGCGAAGACGCCGAACGGCTGAGAGAACAAGCGGCCGCGGTCCTGGCCCCGATGGGCCTACGTCTGTCGGAGGCCAAGACCTCGGTCACCCACATCGATGACGGGTTCGTGTTTCTGGGGCACCACATCCAGCGGCGCCGCAAACGAGGAACCCGCCGGTGGACCGTCTACACCTACCCGAGCAAGAAGGCGGTCAACGCCCTCATCGCAAAGGTGCGGGCACTGGTCCACCCAGGACAGCCTGACCTGAGAACCCTGTTGATCCGCCTGAATGCGGTGATCCGGGGCTGGTGCAACTACTTCCGCCACGGCTCGTCCAAACGGACATTCAGCTACCTGGCCCACTATGTGTGGCACCGCGTCATGTGGTGGCTACGCAAAAGGCACGGCGGCATGTCGTGGAAGAAGGTACGGACCCGGCTCATGAACGACGGCTGGGAAATCTCCGCACATGGGATCACCTTGCTCGATGCGGCTTCGATACCAGTCACCCGGTATCGCTGGCGCGCTTGGGACATCCCAACACCCTGGTCAAGGCGAACAACAGAGCCACCCCCAGCGGCATGAACCTGTGGAGAGCCCGGTGCGGTGAGAGTCGCTCGCCGGGTTCGGAGGGCGGGCCGGAGAAACGGACCAGTCGCAAGGCTGACACCGCGCTCCGGTCCGACCCCTACAGCCTGACCGTCCGCTTTTCAGGTGTAGCAGTCGCCCAGCTCATCCTCGCTGACGTGGGGCTGGACGGTGCTTGACGGTGCCCGACGTGTGGCTGTGCTGGCCGACGTTGCCGTCACCGTTGCCGTCAGTTCCCACGGCGTTGAGCGCCTGCTTGCAAACGGGAGCCAGTCACGGCGTAGAGGGCTCCTCGCCCCGCTCAAGTGGTAGTTGCGGGCCGGTGGCGTGTGGTCATGTCAGGCGGCGTTGCTGTATCCCGTTGCTGTACAGCTTCCTCGCCGGAACTTGTCAATGCGCCGCACCGTTGTCGAGATAGCGCCAAAGCGACGAGGAGACGTGATGCAAGACCCCGATGCGATCATCTTGCGCCGCTCGTTACCAAAGACCCTGCTTCTGGCAGTCTTCGTGGCCAGCATGACCGCACTGGCGGCAGTTATTGCCTTCTCTCCGTCGTTTCGGGAAATGGTCAGGATGGGAGTCGTGCATCAGATTTTCGCATGGTTCTGGCTCCTCTTGATGCCGATTGCCGTCAGTAACCTCTTGATCCTTCTCCGCACCGAGGTGATCATCGAAGTCGGGCCGGACGGGTTGCACGACCGGCGTCTGACCACACAGCCAATCCCATGGGAAAGCATTGAGAAGATCTCGCTATACGGGGGACGTTTCCGCGCGACCATTGTCCTGCATCTACCAGCGCATGCATGGAGGCCATACATGCGCTCCTATTCCGCTTTGCTCCTCGCTTATTTGAATTTCCCTTTCGTCCGCGGCCTGGCAGTGAGTACCGCTCCCCTGGATCGCTCTCTAAGCGCCGACGAACTCCTGGCTGCCGTGGCGAAGTGGTATCGGCCTGCCGCCTAAGGTCAAGTGGTCACCAAGCTGGTCGGCCTGTGGGCCGGGTTTTTGATTCCGCACGCTCCCTACCTGCATGCTCTCGCGAGATCAGTGATCAATACCCCCTCGCTTGCTCACATCATCGATATCTGATTGCCAGGAGGCGGTGACCAGGGGCGTTCCCTGGCCCACGTTGTTGACCTGCGGCTATGGATTCCACTGGTTGTCGTCGTCTTGCAGCGCTTTTCACGCTCATGTGCCCTGGATGTGCCCTGAGGCGTAAGACCTGCCCGGCGCCACCATTGATCTTTAGGAGTCTAGAAGAATCGCGATCTGCTCATACTTCATTCCGAAGGAGTACCGAGCGCCGTCGCTACGAAGACCGGTGAACTTTAGCCCGTTAACACGGGGCTCGACCAGGGTCAAGCGGATGACCTGGGGACCAAATTGAGTGGGCAGCTCAACAAGATCGCCAACTTTGAGGTTCTCGGCAGTGACCTCTGCACTCATGCCCCTTATTTTCTCCCGGGCAGACCGTTGACGTCCATGAACGTGCACGGATCATCTGCGAGTGCCCTGTGCGGTCCTGAACGCTCGCACCCTGTCCTGATGCCTCGTACGCCGTCGACCCCCCCCCGCGGAGCGTTCCGGCCGCCGCGAATCCTTGGGCAGCGGGGGCGGGGGAGACCCTGCACCTTCCAGCCTCGCCGAAACGAGACCCCAGCTGGAGGCAGGAGAGAGCCTCGGCCCGTTACGGCACATTCGCTTTGGTCGTGGTAGCCGGCGGCGCGGCCGTTCTGGTGGTCGAGCTTCCCGCGGCTGTCATGCGTCTGCCCGTACGGGCGCGGCTGGCGCGGCCGGGACCGGCCCGAAGAGGCCGCATGCCCGGCCGTGACCGGGCCGCGCCACCGACGCCCGCAGGGCGGCGGCTTGATACCGAGAAGAAAAGTTGCTTTCGATCTTGGCTAGGAGCCGTTTTGTAGATCTTCGTTGTGGTGCGGTACAAGGTCATGGTGCAAGATCGCCATGACCTGACCGACGAGGAGTGGCTCCTCCTCGAACCGCTCATGCCGGCTCATCCGCCTCGGGGG
>NZ_BSSE01000062.1 GCF_030268965.1 Microtetraspora sp. NBRC 16547
ACCCCTTCTACCGGAAGCTCCACGTTCTTTTTGGGCTCCTGACATTCATCCGTGTATCTGCACGAGCGTGCCTGTTCCTATCAGACAAAGCCCTGATGTCCGAGTCGATCTCGGTGAGAAAACGTCAATCATCGAGCAACCGGCCGGGGCATCCACCCGAGCAACCAGGGCCCCTGTGAGGGATCAACGAGCGACGACCGAGCAACCGAGCTTGCTTGGCCTGAAACCCCAGAGCTGGACATGCCTGCCGGGATTTCCGAGCCAGTTCCCCGACTGGGGCTGCTCCGATAGATCAGAACTGATTTCCAGGCAAACATGGCTGCCGCGCGAGGGCGTGGCTCCAAAGGATCAGCCCATCGTGGCTCTTCGAGCTTGATCGGGGAGGTCCGCCGCGTGTCTCGGTAGGCGATCACAGCGAGTGACGAATGGAGTCTGGGCCGACCCCGGATATGCGAAGCCCGCGGTTCTTGTGGATCATGACTGTTGTCTAGGCAGTCGATCTTCAAGAAACCACGGGCGTGCACAACACTACAGAGATCTCCTCGGACGCGACACTGCTGCTGGGCCTGGAGGGTCTGGCGGTCACGGCGGTGGAGCGCGGCGACGATGGCCATTGCGTGGCCCACGTGGTCACCGACGATGAGGCCGCACGGGCCTGCCGGCGGGGTACTTTCGACGCAGGTCAAGCAGCGCGTGGTCACCTCACCGCGTGACTTGTGCGTGGGAGGCGAGCCGGTCGTTCACCGAGCAGATCGCGCAGGTCAGTGCCGGGATGCGGACGACAGCCCGGCTGCGCCGCGCATGCGGGCGGGCGGTGGCCGATGGCGGGCGTACGGTGGCCCAGGCCGCTCGCGACCATCGCGTGTCCTGGCCGGTGGCGATGCGCGAGATGCGCGCCTACGCCGCACAGGTGCTTCCTGAGCAGCCCAAGCCGACGGAGGCGATCGGGATCGATGAGATCCGCCGGGGCCGTCCCCGCTGGGAACTCGACCCGGTCACCGGGAAATATCGGGCTTGTCGCGGACCGATGGCACGTCGGGTTCACCGACCTTTCGGGCGGCCAAGGGCTGCTCGGTCAGGTCGAGGGCCGCGTCTCGGCGGCGGTCGCCACGTGGCTGACCGCCCGCCCCGCCGAGTGGAGAAACGCCGTCACGCACGTGGCGATCGACATGTGCACCGTGTTCCGGTCGGCGATCCGTACCGCATTGCCCCACGCCGTCATCGTCGTCGACCACTTCCACCTGGTGCAGCTGGCCAATACCAAGCTCGCCGAACTGCGACGACGGCTGACGTGGAAGATGCGCGGACGCCGCGGCCGGGCAGGCGATGCGGAGTTCGACCACCGCAGGCTGCTGCGTTCGAACAGCGAGGACCTGACCGACCAGCAGCGCTCCGACCTGGAGCGTGACCTGAAGCGGACCGGCACCTACGGCAAGCACATCCTGGCCGGCTGGCACGCCAAGGAGAAACTGCGCCGCCTGCTCGCCCTGGCCCGGACCAACCCGGCCCGATCACAGATCAGCCACCGCCTGCATGCCTTCTACGCCTGGTGCGCCGACCACGCCTACCTGCCCGAACTCGTCACCCTCGCCGAGACCATCGCCGCCTGGTGGCCACAGATCGAGGCGTTCCTACTCACCGGCATCACCAACGCCAAGAGCGAGGGCACCAACCGGGTGATCAAGCTCGAAGCGCGCTGCGCCTACGGCTTCCGCAACACGACCAACCAACGCCTTCGATCACGCTGCGCAACCACTCGCGCGAGCCGGAGTCGAACCATCCCCGCCTAAATTCGTAGACCCCCCATCGTGACGGCGAACGCTGCTCGTTCGCCGGCTGTTCCGTACTCACATTTCCTCCCTAGAAATCGACGCTGTGCCCGACCTCATCAACGGCGGAGTAAGTATCTCGGCGAGCCCTCGGTGGAATAGGGCGGCCGGACGTCCAATGTCAGGGAGCCGTCGTTCACCGATGGGTTTGACGAAGCCCTTGGTCTTCAGGACCTTGCGTCGGAAGTTGCTGGGGTCGAGGGGGACGCCCCACACCGCCTCGTAAATCTGGCGCAAGTCAGCGATGGTGAAGGGCTCTCTACAGAAGGCGGTGGCGATCGTGGTGTGCTCGAGCTGGGATCTGGCCCGCTCCAGCCCGTCACGGAGGATCTCCTCGTGGTCGAAGGCGAGTGCGATCTGCCGGTCGAGGATGGGGGAGACCGGGGTCCAGTGGGCGGCGGACGCGTCGGTTCCCGCCTGGGGCATGGGTAGATCGGGGCCGATCGCGAGGTAGGCGATGGTGATGATGCGTCCACGCGGGTCGCGATCGGGCTCGCTGTAGGCGCGCAGTTGTTCCAGGTGCAGGCTGTCGGCTGAGACTCCGGTTTCTTCTCGTAGTTCTCGCCGGGCGGTTGCGTCCAGCGTCTCGCCATCGCGGACGAACCCGCCAGGCAGCGCTGCTTGGCCGCGGTAGGGGGTGTTGCCGCGCTCGATCAGCAGGACCTGGAGCCGACCATCGCGGACGGTGAAGATCACCAGATCCACGGCCACGGCGACGGAGGCGGGTGGGCGGCGTTGGTGAACTGTCTTGCTCATTGCCATACCCCTATTAAAGGTCTACTTGACTCTAAGACTTTACCGACTTATGGTCAAGCTCACCTAAATGACTACCGGGGAGGGCTCATGGCCCGATCGCGCACGGTACGTCCAGAGAACGGCGCGGGGGCAGCCGGCTCGAAGGCGACACGGTACCTCTGCGCCGGCGTGTACCTCGATCGCGACTTCCGCGAGATGGTTATCCGCCGTGTCTACAACGACTCCAAGCACATGGTCGCACCCTCCTATGGCTTCGACCTGGTGCCGGTTGTCATGCACGCCTGGCGGGCGTGGCGTTTGGAGACTCTGAAGTCGGTGCTGGTCCTCGTGGTCCTCCTGGGTGGCTTTGTGCGGGCACCCGCAGCGACTGTTGCCGCAACAGCGTTCTTCGGCCTGTGCTGGTCTGTCGCCGTCGCAGTCAGAAGCGCACTGGTCGCGCTACCGCTGAAGGCGAAAGAGCGCACAGATCGGTTCTTGCGACGCGCCCGCTGGCACAGCCAGTCGAACGACCTCGCCGAGCATCTCCGTTCCTTGAAGCTTGCCTGCATCGGTAGCGGTGCCTTGGTTGTCGCCGTCCCTGTGATCTCCGGTGTGGCGCGCGTCCCGCTTTCCCAGTTGCTGCAGCAAACAGCGATCACGGGAATGTTGGTCGTTTTCATCGCCTGCGGCTGTGGCGCCGCCCAGCGCAGGGCGTTGCATCAAACGGCCAAGGGCCAACTGCCCTCGCCGAACGGCCGCCGGTATCGGGCGATCGACGAACAGCAGCGCCACCCATTCGTTATCTATCGCAGGCCCCCCAAGGAGAAGCCGGAGCTTGATCAACTCCGCGACATCCTGGCGCTTGACGACTCGCATAAGCCATTCATTGGAGCCGGACGGCTTATTCATCGCTGGAACCCGCCACTCAACATCCATTTATTGGAGATAGGCGAGGGCGGCACGGCGGATCGGGAATTCGATCCTCTCCCCTTCAAGGCGCATGAGCTGGTTGCGTATTTGAAGGACGAGATGCAACGACTCGACGGACAGGACGACGCCACCAGCCTTCCTGGCTTCGGAGAAATAGACCGCATCTATGTAGCAGAGGCCGATGTCGACCCCGAACGTGGCTGGCTGCATGGGAAGCCTGCTGAGCACGAAATCAACGAGATCATTGATCGCCCATTCGACCGATTCCATCATTTCCTTGAGATCCGTACGTCGGTATCCGGTGAGCTGGTCACAACCGTGTTCCTTCGTGCCACGGTCAAGGGCCGCGCGCTCAGCCTCGACTTCGCCGCGTGTGCGCTGACGCGGACGCCAGACGAATATCACATCCTCGACGAGTACGGCGAAGGCGGAGCCGCGGCCGTCCTCCGGGCGGCGGCCCGAGCCCTTACCGGGCTTCCCGCCGAAACCATGCGGGCATGGCGCCTGATCCGCGTCCCGGCCGTCCTAATCGGTGCGTTTCGAGCACGAAGAACCCGCGTTCTCTTTCCCAAACGCGGTGTGAAGATCGGAGCAAAGTTGAGTGTGCGGGAAGAGAAGCGCATGCCGTGGGAGTCGGCACAACTCGACCGAACGCTCATCTCCGACCACGTGAAGCTCATCGAGGACCGTCTGCTGAAAGCGGCAACCGATTTCCTGCACGAACACAAGGTCGACATCTCGGAGTTCGAGGAACGCGCTACCAGCATCATCAATACCGGGATCATGAACTTCGGCGAGTCAATGAGCGTCAATAACTCCGCGGTCGGCGCCAATGCGGTGAAACTCGATCTACCTGAATCCTTCGGCAGCGCATCAGTGGGAGGCCAAGCGTGACCGGTCACTTCAAAAACAGCGGAATAATCAATCAGGGCGGCCCTATGACTGTCAGTGGGAGCGCGATCGGTGACGGCGCCAGAGTCGTGCACCAACACCTGTCCGAGGCCACGGTCGGCGGGCGCGCGGACGTCGGCGTGATAACGATGAAAGATTCAGAGGCCAGGGCGGTCATAGACACCCTCCAACTCGAACCTAAACCCGTGAACGGGATTCCCTTCTGGTGCGGAAGGGCCGACCTCCCAGGCATGGCCGCCAGAGTGGCAATGATCCGTTCGCTCGGTCAGGGCCAACGATCCACCATGGCCGCGTTCGAGAATCTCAGGGAGATGTTCCGACCGGCCGTCATCGCCCTTGTCGGCATCGGCGGTGGGTTTCACCCCGACGTCTCAACGGGGGACGTCGCCATAGGAACGCGAGCCGTCTACTACGACCTCCGAAAGGAAACCGCGGACGGGATCCAGCGCAGAGGCGAGGACCGTGAGACGCCAGTCGCAGTGGGAAACGCCGTTAATAGCTTCTTCATCGATTACGGTGAACCCGCACGATTCGCCAGTGGAGATGAAGAATTTGACGTTATTCCATGCATCATTGGAACTGGCGACGCTGTCATCGCGGACGCCGAGTCCGAGATCAGAAAATACCTTAAGTACTACAATGACAAAGTTTCCGTGGTCGACATGGAAGCCGGCGGTCTGGCTCAGGCATTTCATGAGCGCGGTAACTTGCCGCAGATGCGCGGCTGGGTGGTGATTCGTGGAGTCTCTGACTACTCTGACAAGGACAAGAACGACATCCTGCAGAAAAATGCTGCCAGGCACGCCGCCGAGGTATTGCGCGCGCTGATCCCCTACCTTCCATGTCGCATATGACCGGGAGCCCCGATGGAAGAGTTCTTGATCGGCGTGGCGAGTTCGCTCGTCGCTGGTGCACTCGCTGTGATAGGCGGTATGGCGCTGTCGCCTCGCATCCGCTCCTGGCCGACCCTTCTATTGTCCAGACTCACTGGCCTGGGGATCTCCCGGGTACTTCCACGGCAGCGCCTCGCCACCAACGATCTCAAGGCAGAGCTCGACAAAGCCCGCTGGGTACGGGTACTCACCGGGCGAGGAAATGAGCTCACCCGCGACGGGTTCGCTGCTTTGTGGGAGAACGAAGGACGTCGCCTGGAGTTCGTCCACGTGCTGCTTCCCGACACCTGCCATCGCTCCATGTCATGGCTAGCGTGGCGCGAGGACGAGATCCGGCGCTTCGACCCCGGCTTCTCCCGCGGAATGCTGGCCGAGCAGATCGACATCAACGCCGCCTACATCAGCGAGGCTGCCCACGATAGAGACAACATCGAACTGCGCCGCTACAACCTCCCCAACCTCCACCGGATAGTAATCACCGACCGGGTCGCCTTCCTCACTCTCTACCGTCCGGCAACCCACGGGCGCGACTCGCCCTGCATCGTGGCGCCCCGCCCTGGCCTGTTGTACGACTACGCCCTCCAGCTCTTCACGACGGCCTGGGATCACGCCTAGTCTCGCCGACCGTCGCGGAGCGAGCGACGTTCAGCGCCCTCCTCCTCGGGGTGGCACCGGTTGACCATGGCTGAGCCTGGATCCACGGGCCGTATTTGATGCGAATGCCCTGAAGAACGCGATAGAGGTGCTCTCCGAGGGCCACCTCCCGGACGTGGCCTCAACGACTACCACTTAGACCAGACGTCGCCCGGTCATGACGATCGACGAAATCGAGGCCAACCGCCTCGCGTCCAACCCATCTCACCCGCAATAACTTAAAGGGCGGGCTGCCGTACTAGGTCGGTTCAGCTGAAATCTTTGTCTTCGGGCCAGACCACTTGGTCGGATGGGAGGGATTCGGTGAATAAGCGGCTGGCGTGTATGAGATGCTAAAGGCGCTATGATCGTCCGGAAATAACCTTCAGCCTTTGTAGAGTGTTATGAACGAATCCTCAGAGGTGGTCACACCTGTGACTTCCAGTACGGATACACGCGACGGCATGTTCTGGGTGGCGACTAACCCGTCCGTCCGCTCCCCAGGACACCTCGGGCTCGCCAAGCAGGCTTCATCTTCGATCACGGTGTCGCCTTCCCTCTACGGCTTTCCAGGGGTCGTCGAAATGCAGGTGGCAATCGACGGTTCTGTCGTCTCCACGTCGGAGTCGACAGATCCCGGGCTCGTCACGATCCACGGAGAGCTTGAGGGCGGTATCCCTGTCACCCTTTTGGAAGGTCGGTCCACAAGCTGGAGCGGTGGACTGACACGCGAGAGGCAGAAGCAGCGCTTCGAGGGGATTTTCACGGTTGTCGGTACGCATCTGGACAACGTCGACCACCAGTTCGGAGGACTTCGAGTCCGCCTGCAGACGCTCACTCGTGCGGCCGATACCGCGAGCGCTCCCGTGAAACTCGGCAATGGCGGCCGGTTGGCCTGGGAAGATTTCGCCGGTGAACCCCAGCTGGTGCTCACCGATCTGCCGCCAGCCGACCTGCACGTCCTGGAGCGCACCTACCTGCAGCCGCTCGTCAGCCTGCTTCAGCTCGCCACTGCCCGCCCCGTGGCTGTGATGGAGTTCGCCGTCCAGGAGCATCCGCAAGCACCCTGGTGGCCTGTCCACAGCCCTTCCCAGCACGGTGCCGACCTCATCCTCTCCTCCGAGCCCCTGCTGCCTCTCACCGACCTGTCGCCTGCCGCGATCGGGGCGTGGTTGGATCGTGTCGAGACCCTCGGTCCCCTTCCCGCGGGAGTGGTGAGTGTCATCACGACCTCGCTCCCCCTGGAGACCCAGGTTCTGATCCTCAGCACGATCTCGGAAGGGCTGCACCGGCGGCTCTTTCCTGACGTACAACGTTTCTCCCGTGAGCTTGCGGTTCAGATCCGCGAGGCAGCAGCGAAGGCGGCCAAGGAGATCGACGAGTCCGCCGCCGATGCCGTCAAGGGGTTCCTCGGCCATATGTATGAACCCGGCTACGGACAACGACTCGATCAGCTGGCGGCCCAAGCCGAAGCGCTCGTGCCAGGGATCACCGGCCGCGCGAACAGGTGGAAGAATCTCGTCTACGGAGCTCGTAACGACTTCGCGCACCAGACGAACCCCGGATGGCTGGAAGACGGTGATGTAGATCGATACCTCACCGTTGCGTTGTCGTTGCGCTGGGTGTTACGCGCTCTGCTCCTTGGCCAGGCTGGCCTCGATCCCGCCCTGCTGCGCCGCAGGTTCGCCGAGCACCAGGAGTACAGGTTCTTCCTGAGGAACGTCCACGAGTGGCGGCCGGATGTGTATCCGGATGCGAACCTCGACAAGCTGTGGGAATCAGTCACCTGACAGACGTTTCGGTCAGAGCTTACTGGCGGCCACCGCGCTTGCCGCACGGGTGAGCCCCGCCTCTCCAGGGGTCCACTCCTACGTCGTAGCCGACAATCTTCCTGTTGAGGTGTGACGGATCGTTGGCCGCGATTCCGGAGATCGACATTGTTTTACAAGTGACGTTTTCTCAGTGAATTTCAGCTGATCCGGCGATGTTCGAAGTGGACGAGAACGAGTGCGGCGCGTACAAGGTCGCCGATCCGGCTGGAGCTGAGCGTGGTGTGCTTCAGGGCCGTCCAGCGTTCGGTGAGGAGGGCGAAGCCGCGTTCGCCGAGGCTGTGTAGCGCTCGTTGTAGGGCGTTGCGGGCGCGGTTGTCGACGCTGAGCATGTTGCCATCAGCAGGTTGCTTGAACGGAACGACGATGCCGTGACCTGCACCTTGATAGCCGGGGTCGGCCAGGACGGG
>NZ_BSSE01000063.1 GCF_030268965.1 Microtetraspora sp. NBRC 16547
AACAGTGCCGTGCCGTCGCGACCCGCTACGACAAGCGCGACTTCATGTATCTCGGCACCATAGATGTCGCTTCGATACGGATCTGGCTCCGCAATCCCGTCTCGTGATCTACAAAACACGACCTAGTACCGGCGTCCGGCGGCGTTCGGTTCGGTGAGGTCCAGGTGCTCGACCGGCTGCGGCTCCGGCTCTTCTGGGCGGTAGACGAAGATCCGGGTGGTGTTTGGGGTTGATCTCGACGACTGTGCGGCTCACGGTCACGAGGCAGTTGATGAGGTCGAGGTCTTGATGCGGAGTTCGGTGAGCTCGCCCCAGCGCATGCCGCTCTCGATGGCGGTCTCGGCCAGCAGGTGGGTCTCCTCGGTGGGGAGAGCGGAGTAGAGCTGGTCGAACTCTTCCGGGGAGACGATGCGTAGCGGCTTCTTCGGGACGGTCGGCGTCTTCACGCCCTTGCATGGATGCAGGGCGGTGACCTGGTCGTTTAGCGCGGTGGTGAGGATGCCGCCGAGGATCGGCTTATTGAGCGTGATGGGCCGTGGGTTCAAATCCGCCGTCCCGACACTGTTCTAGCAGGTCAAGGCCGTGATCGCGGCTCTCCTGTTTCTCGTTGCTCGTTTGTTGCTGGGACGAGACGTCAGTTGCCGGCAGTCCGATGCCTCCTATTTCCGCAGGCGGCGGCCCGTTCCGCGGGCTTTGGGCCGCAGCTGGCTGCTCAAATGAATACGAAAGCCAAGCTCTTTAGACGTTTCTGATCTACATTGTAAGGATGTGGGGGGTGGTAACCATCCTGTCCTCCCGCCGCCTCCGGAGCGACAAGTCCATCTGGCACAGGTTGTTGAAGTGATCCATCGGGTCGCAGGGATACTGGTTCACCTGCCACAGCACAGCAGGAGGTGATAGACGAGAGAACATGGTGGACCTCGGCAGACTTGAATCCTTCACGCCCTCACTCGCCGACATCTCGATGTCCTGGGCCAGGCTGTCCGGCTGCGCTGGCACCCAGGGAGAGGTCGTGATCTGGGTCTTGCAGGCCGGGACCGAAGAGCATGCCGCAGAGCGCCAAGGTTGGCGGCGAAACTGCGAGTGTCCGGCCGGCCTCGGTCTCGCCAACCCCTATCCGCACCTGCAGGATGTATGGGCTTGCGTCCGGGTGGGCACTGCACGAGCTCCCCAATCGGCACACGATCCGCACGGACGCCAAAGCCGTGCAGGTCTGCGCTGGTCTGGCCGCACGTCTCCTGCAACGGGAGCCGTTGCGCGCGACGAGAACGGCTGCCGCTCCGTGGGCCCAGACCGGATTGCCATCGGTTGCGCTCACAACGACCAGGTCGCCGCCATCCGTGCCGCGGGCGTACCCGCCGGGATCACCGTCGACACCGCCAACAGGCTCCAGCTCCGAGCGGCGCGACGGGACCGCGTTCCATGCGGGGATCGCCGAGTTGCTCGACAACCATCCATCCACGGGGCGCGTCCAGCTCAATGTCCCATCAAGTCCCCCGACGGCTGGAAAGCCAACCACGCCGTCCTCGCCCACCTGTCCAACCACCGCGTTCACGCCTGACCGGGAGCATCGGCATGACTAGCGCTACGCCCGAGACCGTCAGCTTTGAAGGCAGGCACTACGAACTGGTGCCTTCCACCGGCGAGGTCATCTGCTCCAAAGGTGGCTATGCGCTGCACCATCTGGGGGACTGCCAGCATCTCCGTGGCGGCGACCAGTCCACGTGGCGAACCTATCCCGACCCCGACCGTCTCACCTGGCGCCGACTGCTCGACTCCGCGCCCTCGACGGACAAACAGGGCCGCCGAGAATTCGCGCAGAAGGCGGGACTGCTCAACGGACTCGGGTCGCCGGTCACCCATGTCTGTGACAGCTGTCTGCTCAAGCCGCTCTCGACCGATGGTTCTCTCCCGCTCGCCGAGGCTGTCGCCGTCTTCGACCGCGCATCAGTCGAAGACGGCGTGGCGAAAGCCCGGGCGGAGATCGGACAAGTCCAGCGTGACTTCCCACGCGAGGCATGGCCGACGATGCCTCTGGAGCGGTACGCCCTGGGAGTGGCCGACTACAAGAACACGTTCTGATACCGGATGGAGTTCGGCACGCCCGAGCTGGGAGGCATCGGCGGGGGCAGCGCCCGTAAGCACATGATCTTCCTTCAGAAGAAGGACCAGCGCTGGTACCACGATGCCAGATTCGCCAACGAGCAGGAAGCCTGGATCGACGTGCGCCAGGGGTTCCTCGACGCGTTCACGGCAGTGGAGGAGGGCATTGTCCCATTCGTCGACGAGATCACAGCTCTGCGTTCCGGACCGTCTCTGACGGCCAAGGCTCTCTACGCATACTTTCCGGATCGCCTGCTGCCTGTGTACGGGCGCGATCACGTCCATCACTTCATCTCCCTCCTGTCCGAGGAGGACCCGTCGAAGCTGGAGCGCTTCGAAGCGCTTGAAAGGCTGAAAAGTCTGATTGACGGCACGGGACACTTCGCCGGCTGGCACACCGACGAGATCGCACGGTTCCTGTACTGGTGGGCCAATCCACGTCAGGGCTCAGCAATTGTCAAGATCGCTCCTGGCGCGCAGGCGAAGTTCTGGGATGAGTGCCAAGAGGGGGGCTACATCTGCGTCGGCTGGGATGATGTGGGAGACCTGACCGCCTTCACGTCTGAAGACGAATTCCAGGAGGCGTTCCGCGCTCACTACTCTGATGAGTACAACGGCAGCCAGAGCAAGATGACAGTTAAGGCGCGTGAGCTTTGGCGGCTCACACAGCTCCAGCCTGGTGACCGCGTGGTGGCGAACAAGGGGACACGACAGATTCTCGCGGTGGGAACGGTCACGGAGACGGGGTACGCATGGCGTGAAGAGCGCGAAGAGCAGCGGCATACCGTCTCCGTGGACTGGGACCTGTCGTACGCGCAGGCTCTGGCGGAGCCGGAGAAACGCTGGGGTGTCGTCACCGTGGCGGACGTTCCGGCCCGGCTGTGGCGGACCATCCGGTCCAGCAAGACCGCTACCGTCGACCGTGAGGACACAGTAGAACCCGAAGCCGTGACTCTCGAAGACCCGCAGCTCAGCGCACTCGCGGGAGCCCTTCAGCGGAAGGGACAGGCTGTGCTGTTCGGTCCGCCGGGAACGGGTAAGACCTTCACCAGCCTCCGATTCGCGGTCTGGTGGCTTTCTCAGCAGCTGGGCATGAAGCTTGGCGCCGAGTTCGACTACGGCAGTCCGACCTTCAAGCAGGAACTCGCACGTCTCGCGGCCAGAGGTCAACGACCGGCTGGACATCTCACGCAGGTGACCTTCCATCCCGCTTATGGGTACGAGGACTTCATCGAAGGCTTTCGTCCGGTAGAGGACGGCGGCGCGGGCCTGCGCCTCTCTCTGGTGGACGGGGTCTTCAAGCGGATTTGCCGCGCCGCCGAGAACGATCCGGGCCGCCCGTACCTGCTGCTGATCGACGAAATCAACCGTGGGGACATGCCGAAGATCTTCGGTGAGCTCATTACGCTACTCGAACTGGACAAGAGGGGGGTCACTGTGGTCCTGCCGCAGAGCGGGCAGGACTTCAGCGTGCCATCGAACGTCTACGTGCTCGGGACCATGAACACCGCCGATCGCAGCATCCGGCTTCTCGACTCGGCACTACGCCGGCGTTTCGCGTTCGTGGAACTCCTCCCAGACCCGGCTGTCCTGGAAGGCTTCACTGTAGGGAAGCTCCATCTCGCCGACCTCCTTCGTGAGCTCAATCTTCGGGTCCTCAAGGAACTGGGACGTGAGCGCCAGATCGGCCATTCCTTCTTCCTCACCGCGGGCGGACCGGTAACCGACGAATCCGCTCTGGCTGCAGTAATCCGCAACGATGTGCTGCCGCTGCTGCAGGAATATGCATACGACGACTACTCCATGCTCGCTCGCTTCCTAGGCCCCGACATCGTCGACGATGTCGGGCACCGGCTCCATGACCTGAATGACGAGGAGTTGGTTGACGCGCTCTACGCCGAGTTGCAGGTGGACGTGGCCGAGTGACCCCCGTCGTTGTGGACGAGTATCAAACGGTTAAGGTCAGCGGACTGAATCCGAGCGCTTCCGACCGCGAGCTGTCCGAGTCTGAGGAGCTCAATAAGCGGATCGAGCTGCGGTGGCTGGCCGACGGCGCTCTTGAGGTCACCGCGACCTCGCATGTCGGAGTAGTGGCTCTCGATTGCGTAACCATTCATGTCCGGCCCAAGCTGGTCGGGCGGGAACTCTCCGTGCTACGCATGCTCGACTACGCCAGCGGGCTCTCGGCCCTCCGGTACGTCGACCCGCTGCGGCACCTTCCCGATGCCGGCCACAACCTGCGGGATCTCATCTGCCTCCTCCTCATAATCGAGTGCGAAGCGCTGCTCCGCGGCGGCCTCCGTCGTGACTACGTCCATCGGGAAGAGCCACTGCCGGCCGTACGAGGCCGCCTCCTCGCCGACCGGCAAATGCTTCGTCGCTTCGGGCGTCTAGACAGATTGGAATGCCGCTTCGATGAGTTCGAGGCGGACATCCTCGACAACCAGCTGTGCGCGGCGGCTCTCCAGCTGGCTGCGCGGACAGTCGGAGACGATGCGATAAGGAGGCGCGCATGGCGTGCGGCGGCCGACTTCTCCGAAATGTGCACAGCGCACGGAGTCGACGCCAGGTGGGCGGAGCAGCGGCTCACCTATCACCGGCACAACGAGCATTACCGGCAGGCGCATCGATGGGCGCTTCTGCTCCTCCAGAGCGGAGGGCTGGACAATCTGTATTCCGCGGGTGGGTCAGCGGCCCGGACATTCCTCCTGGATATGAACGCGCTCTTCGAGGCGTTCGCCACCCGGCTGCTCAGTGAGGCTTTCCACGGCACAGGCGTCGCCGTACGTGCTCAGCAGCCTCTTTGCGGGGCCGTCCGTCACGGGGACGGCCGAAGCTACACCACGATCACACCCGACATCCAGCTTGTCCAAGGCCACGGACCCGGAGCCTGGCGACGATCGGTCGATGCCAAGTACAAGCTCTACACCGACCGGAAAATCAAGCCGGAGGATCTCTATCAGAGTTTCTCGTACGCCCACGCACTGAGCGCCTCTCATGTGGCTACTACGCCGACTGCCTACATTGTCTTCGCCAGCGATCGAGAGCTGCCTTCTGACCACGTGGTGCTGCGCCGCTTCGACGGTTCTCCCGTTGCCCGCATCACGGCAGTCGGACTCAACCTGCCGGGCATTCTCGGGGCTCTGGGCGGCCCCGGGTTATCGCCAATGCTGCGGACACTGCGCGATCAATTCGGCGGCATCTATCCGCTGCAGGACGACGCGAGCCGCCAAGGGGAGATACCACTTCGTCCTGAAACATCATGAACAATAAGGGCAATCAGGACGTGCGCCGTTGGCACGTGCCGTCCCTCACCACCGTGGGCGCCTGGTCATGGTTTCGCCGAGTGCTGGCCCGGGATCCTGCTATGAGCTCGCCGCCGGACGCCGAGGACGTGAACCGGAGTTTCGTCCTCGTCGCCCCTGACGATGACGTGCCGACCGAGGAGCTCGGCACGGTCTCGGTGCCGGAAAGTCACACTCGCCGAGGTCCGGTCGAGTCGCCAGAGCGCTCATCGACCTGAGCCGCGGGCGCGGATCTTGGCGAAGGCGTCGAGGGCGGTTTCGTCGGCGTCGGGGAGGGTGTGTAGGTGCTTCTCGGTGGTCGCGATACTGGCGTGGCCGAGACGCTCCTGACGACTTGGAGATCAGCGCCGCCGGCGAGACGTGCTCCGGCAGGATGTCGATCATCCGCATCGGCCCGAACCCGGGCATCAGATGTTTGTACAGCGAGTACGTGTACCCCTGCCGAGTGGTCGGCTCCATCTCATGGTTGGGAAGCCAGACATCTTCGACGTACTGCTTGAATGTCTGCTTTCCGCGCCGAGGATCGCCGAGTCGACCTTCAGCGATCTTCGCTTCTGCGCGCTGCCATGCTTTGTCGGCTTCCTTCTTGCTCGTGAAGGAGCCCGCTGGGGTTGACTTCGACCATCTCGGACAAGACCCGCTGAGAACAGACCTGCCGCAGGTAAACGATGGTGAGCACGACCTTGTCGGCGTCGCTGAGTAGGGGACGGCCGTGATTGCCCTTGGCCTGGCGCCGTGGACCACCGCGCTGCTCGAAGTAGCGCTGTTCAGCGCGCGCGGCCTGAGCCGGGGCGAGTGTGGTGGCCAGCTCAGCAAGGGTTTGGCGGCTCATGCCGGTCAGGCGCGGGTCGGCCAGAGTGTGCAGGGCGCGGGGCCGGAACTGGGTTCGGTCCTGGACGGTAGCCACGTCCTGGTCTGTGGCGGGGGCGATGGTGTAGTTCCAGGGCCCGCGCCGGTCGTGCGGTGTGACGGGTAGCGCGTTCATACGCTCGGTGCTGACCGAGACCCCGTTCGGGTAGGAGCCGGTGTCCAGTTCGGCTTCCACGCGCAGGCCGGTTCGGGTGCGGGTCGCAGCGATGCTGTTGACGACGACCTCATGGCTGGTCAACGGTCTGCCTCGCCAGTTCATCGTGATGTGGGAGAACAACCGGTGCTCGATCTTGTTCCACTTTGAGGTGCCTGGCGGGAAGTGGCAGACCGTGATGGTCAGCCCCGTCTCGGTGGCGAAGCCGGCCAGCTCTGACTTCCACGCGCGATAGCGGTAGCTGTTGGAACCACCGCAGTCTGCGGTGATCAGTAGTCGGTGGGCGTCCGGATAGTCGGCTCGGCCGCGGGCGTGCCACCAGCGGCGGATCGAGGCCACCGCGAACGCCGAGGTGTCGTGGTCAACTCCGACGTTGACCCAGCCTCGGTCGGTGGCCAGGTCGTAGATGCCGTAGGGGATGGCATGCGGGATGGCGGGGCCGGTGAAGAAGAAGCTGTGGTCTTCGACCTTGACCGGCTCGCCTTTGGGGCGCCACAGCCGTCCGGGGTTGGGTAACTGTCCGAGCTGCTCTTTCTTCTTGGTGTCGACGCTGATCGCTGGCTGCCCGGCGCTCTGGTGCTCCTTGACTTGGTCGTTGATATAGCGGAACTGTGCGTCGCGGTCGGGATGCTGTTTGCCCTCCAGCGTCTTGACGTTGCCTGCAGGCTGAATCCCTGCTCCTTCTGGTCTTGCCCCGGTTTGGTGGACACCTGATCTGTGGGGCACCCTGTGCCCCTGAAAGAGGAGTCCACGTGCCGAACTACCCGTATGAGTTCCGCCGGCAGATGGTGGGGCTGGTGCGCTCGGGAC
>NZ_BSSE01000064.1:1951-5094 GCF_030268965.1 Microtetraspora sp. NBRC 16547
TTCTTAGGGCACACGGTGGATGCCTTGGCATCAGGAGCCGATGAAGGACGTGGGAGGCTGCGTTAAGCCTCGGGGAGTCGCCAACCAGACGTTGATCCGGGGATGTCCGAATGGGGAAACCTAGCACCAGTCATGTGGTGTTGCCTCCGCCTGAATGTATAGGGCGGTTGGTGGTAACGCGGGGAAGTGAAACATCTCAGTACCCGTAGGAAGAGAAAACAAGAGTGATTCCGTGAGTAGTGGTGAGCGAAAGCGGATGAGGCTAAACCGTGCATGTGTGATAGCCGGCAGGCGTTGCGTGTGCGGGGTTGTGGGACCTTCTTGGAGGATCTGCCGTTCCTCCGGGCAGTGATAAATCAGTGTGGTAGTCGAAGCCTCTGGGAAGGGGCGCCGTAGACCGTGATAGCCGGGTAGGCGAAATCATGCTGACTGTCGGAGGGGATCCCAAGTAGCACGGGGCTCGAGAAATCCTGTGTGAATCTGCCAGGACCACCTGGTAAGCCTAAATACTCCCTGGTGACCGATAGTGAACGAGTACCGTGAGGGAAAGGTGAAAAGCGCCCCGGTGAGGGGTCGTGAAATAGTACCTGAAACCGTGTGCCTACAAGCCGTAGGAGCGTAGACAGTTTCGGCTGTCTGTGATGTGACTGCGTGCCTTTTGAAGAATGAGCCTGCGAGTTATGGTGTGTGGCGAGGTTAACCCGTGTGGGGTAGCCGTAGCGAAAGCGAGTCTGAATAGGGCGTTTGAGTCGCATGCTGTAGACCCGAAGCGGGGTGATCTACGCATGGGCAGGTTGAAGCGTGGGTAAGACTGCGTGGAGGACCGAACCCACCAGGGTTGAAAACCTGGGGGATGACCTGTGTGTAGGGGTGAAAGGCCAATCAAACTCCGTGATAGCTGGTTCTCCCCGAAATGCATTTAGGTGCAGCGTCGCGTGTTTCTTGCCGGAGGTAGAGCACTGGATGGCCGATGGGCCCGACAAGGTTACTGACGTCAGCCAAACTCCGAATGCCGGTAAGTGAGAGCGTGGCAGTGAGACTGCGGGGGATAAGCTCCGTAGTCGAGAGGGAAACAGCCCAGATCACCGACTAAGGCCCCTAAGCGTGTGCTAAGTGGGAAAGGATGTGGAGTTGCCGTGACAACCAGGAGGTTGGCTTAGAAGCAGCCATCCTTGAAAGAGTGCGTAATAGCTCACTGGTCAAGTGATTCCGCGCCGATAATGTAGCGGGGCTCAAGTACACCGCCGAAGTCGTGGCATTCACGCAACGTTGTTGTGTGGGTGGGTAGGGGAGCGTCGTGCGATCCGGTGAAGCGGCGGAGTGATCCAGCCGTGGAGGTTGCACGAGTGAGAATGCAGGCATGAGTAGCGAATCAGAAGTGAGAAACTTCTGCGCCGGATGACCAAGGGTTCCTGGGCTAGGCTAATCCGCCCAGGGTAAGTCGGGGCCTAAGGCGAGGCCGACAGGCGTAGTCGATGGATAACGGGTTGATATTCCCGTACCCGCTGCGATGCGCCAATATCGAATCCAGTGATACTAAGGGTCCTTAGCCCCTGCTGTCCTTCGGGATGGTGGTGAGGGTGAACGCCTGGCCTGATCTGGTAGTAGGTAAGCGATGGGGTGACGCAGGAAGGTAGCCCATCCCGGGCGATGGTTGTTCCCGGGGTAAGCATGTAGGGCGGCAGATAGGCAAATCCGTCTGCCATGTGTCTGAGATGTGATGCCGAGCCGATTGTGGCGAAGTGGGTGATCCTATGCTGCCGAGAAAAGCCTCTAGTGAGTGTCGTGGCGGCCCGTACCCGAAACCGACTCAGGTGGTCAGGTAGAGAATACTAAGGCGTTCGGGTGAACTGTGGTTAAGGAACTCGGCAAATTGCCCCCGTAACTTCGGGAGAAGGGGGACCTCTGCTGGTGATCAGGCTAGCTCTGTGAGCTGGTGGGGGTCGCAGTGGCCAGGGGGAAGCGACTGTTTACTAAAAACACAGGTCCGTGCTAAGTCGTAAGACGATGTATACGGACTGACGCCTGCCCGGTGCCGGAACGTTAAGGGGACCGGTTAGTGCATCCTTTGGGTGTGCGAAGCTGAGAACTTAAGCGCCGGTAAACGGCGGTGGTAACTATAACCATCCTAAGGTAGCGAAATTCCTTGTCGGGTAAGTTCCGACCTGCACGAATGGCGTAACGACTTCCCCGCTGTCTCAACCACAGACCCGGTGAAATTGCACTACGAGTAAAGATGCTCGTTACGCGCAGCAGGACGGAAAGACCCCGGGACCTTCACTACAGCTTGACATTGGCGTTTGGAGCGTCTTGTGTAGGATAGGTGGGAGACTGGGAAGCCTCGACGCTAGTTGGGGTGGAGTCATTGGTGAAATACCACTCTGGTCGTTTTGAACGTCTAACCCGCGCCCGTGTATCCGGGTGGGGGACAGTGTCTGGTGGGTAGTTTAACTGGGGCGGTTGCCTCCTAAAGGGTAACGGAGGCGCCCAAAGGTTCCCTCAGCCTGGTTGGTAATCAGGTGTCGAGTGTAAGTGCACAAGGGAGCTTGACTGTGAGACTGACGGGTCGAGCAGGAGCGAAAGCTGGGACTAGTGATCCGGCATCGGCTTGTGGAAGCGGTGTCGCTCAACGGCTAAAAGGTACCCCGGGGATAACAGGCTGATCTTCCCCAAGAGTCCATATCGACGGGATGGTTTGGCACCTCGATGTCGGCTCGTCGCATCCTGGGGCTGGAGTAGGTCCCAAGGGTTGGGCTGTTCGCCCATTAAAGCGGTACGCGAGCTGGGTTTAGAACGTCGCGAGACAGTTCGGTCCCTATCCGCTGCGCGCGCAGGAGACTTGAGAGAGGCTGTCCCTAGTACGAGAGGACCGGGACGGACGAACCTCTGGTGTGCCAGTTGTTCCGCCAGGAGCACGGCTGGTTGGCTACGTTCGGAAGGGATAACCGCTGAAAGCATCTAAGCGGGAAGCTCGTCTCGAGATGAGGTCTCCCACCCTTTGTGGGGTAAGGCTCCCGGTAGACGACCGGGTTGATAGGCCGGAAGTGGAAGCGCGGTAACGTGTGGAGCTGACCGGTACTAATAGGCCGAGGACTTGTCCATAGATGTTCGCGTCGGCTATGCAATTCAGAGACTGCAAACAG
>NZ_BSSE01000065.1 GCF_030268965.1 Microtetraspora sp. NBRC 16547
TGACTCTGCTGGCTAACTCGCGACACGCGGGTGTCGGGTCCGTGACCTGAGCTGTTATAGCCCGAGATCATGCCGTGCGCGGCCGTTCTCCCCTCATCCGGCCGCGGATGGAGTGGTCGGTGTCGATGCAGCCGAGGCCGTGGCCGGATCCCGACCCGCAGATCGCGGCGGCGATCCAGGCGATGCATCGCGGTAAACGCGAGAAGCCATTACCTGTCCGAGTCCGTGATGAGCTGGGAGAACTGTTCGCCGACGCGGAGTTCGCAGTCGCGTTCGGAATCGAGGGCAAGCCAGGCTGGTCACCAGGACGGCTGGCGTTGATCACGGTGCTGCAGCGAGTGGACAACCTCACCGACCGCCAAGCCGCCGAGACCGTAAGAATGGACCTGAGCTGGAAATACGCCCTCGGCCTAGCGCTGGATGATCCCGGGTTCGACGCATCTGTGCTGAGTGAGTTCCGCACCCGGGTCCTCCAGCACGGCTTGGAGGAGAAGGCCCTGGACCTTCTCCTCGCCAAGCTGGGCGAGAAAGGCCTGGTGAGGGCGGGTGGTAAACAGCGGACCGACTCCACCCACGTGATCAGCGCGGTTCGGGATCTGAACCGGCTGGAGTTGGCCGGTGAGTGTGTGCGCGCCGCGTTGGAGGCGATCTCGGCCGCTGATCCGGGCTGGACGAGCAGGGTCCTGGAGCTGCCCGGATGGGCGCAGCGTTACCGGGCCCGCGTCGATTCATGGCGGCTGCCGACCTCAGAGTCGAAACGGGAGGAGTTGGCGGTCGCCTACGGCACCGACGGGTATGCGCTGCTGGAGGCGGTGTACGCGCCGTTCTCCCCGGTCTGGCTGCGGAACCTGCCCGCTGTCGACGCGCTGCGGGTCATGCTGGTTCAAAACTATGTGCGCATCACCGGTCGAGGCGGGCGGGAGGTGGTCAAGCGGCGGCGGCCCCTCGAAGACGACGGAGAGGGACTGCCGCCCGGAAGATGGCGGCTGACTTCCCCCTACGACATCGATGCCCGGTGGGCGGCCAAGGGCGAGGACCTGTTCTGGAACGGCTACAAGGTCCACATCAGCGAGACCTGCCATCCCACCCCCGGCGCGAACGGCGACACCAACGGCGAGAACGGCGAGAACGGCGAGAACATCGTGCCGCCCAACCTGATCACGAACGTGGCCACCACGGACGCGACCGTCCCCGACAACCAGATGACCGGCAAGATCCACCAGATGCTCGCGGCACGTGGGCTGCTGCCGGCCGAGCACTACCTCGATTCCGGCTACCCGTCCGCGGAAATCCTCGTGAGTGCGCGCAAGAGGTTCGATATCGCGCTGGTCACCCCGGTTCTGCTTGATCACTCATCACAAGCCCGTGCCGCCGCCGGCTACGACCGCTCGGCGTTCACCATCGACTGGGACGCCGAGCAGGTCATCTGCCCGCAAGGGCAGGCGAGTTCCTCGTGGAGTCCCTGCACTCAGCGCGAGACCGAGGCGATCGTGGTCAAGTTCAGCGGCGAGGTCTGCCGGCCGTGTCCGGTTCGCTCCTTGTGCACCTCGGCCAAGAAGGGTGGACGCCAGCTCACCATCCGCGCCCGCCCGCTTCAACAAGCTCTTGACCAGGCCCGTGTCGATCAGACCAGCAAGGAGTGGCAGGACAAGTACAAGCTCCGCGCCGGAGTCGAGGGCACCATGCGCCAGGCCGTCGCGGTCACCGGTGTTCGCCGGGCCCGCTATCGGGGCCTGGCGAAGGTCCACCTCGAACACGTCTTCTCCGCCGTGGCGCTCAACCTCATCCGCCTGGACGCCTGGTGGAACGGGCACCCACTCGACCGGACCCGCACCGGCCACCTTGCCCGCCTCGAACTGGCAGAACTCGCTCTCGCGGCCTGAGCCGAGTTAGCCAGCAGGGTCACCAACGACTCTGCTGGCTAACTCGCGACACGCGGGTGTCGGGTCCGTGACCTGAGCTGTTATAGCCCGAGATCATGCCGTGCGCGGCCGTTCTCCCCTCATCCGGCCGCGGATGGAGTGGTCGGTGTCGATGCAGCCGAGGCCGTGGCCGGATCCCGACCCGCAGATCGCGGCGGCGATCCAGGCGATGCATCGCGGTAAACGCGAGAAGCCATTACCTGTCCGAGTCCGTGATGAGCTGGGAGAACTGTTCGCCGACGCGGAGTTCGCAGTCGCGTTCGGAATCGAGGGCAAGCCAGGCTGGTCACCAGGACGGCTGGCGTTGATCACGGTGCTGCAGCGAGTGGACAACCTCACCGACCGCCAAGCCGCCGAGACCGTAAGAATGGACCTGAGCTGGAAATACGCCCTCGGCCTAGCGCTGGATGATCCCGGGTTCGACGCATCTGTGCTGAGTGAGTTCCGCACCCGGGTCCTCCAGCACGGCTTGGAGGAGAAGGCCCTGGACCTTCTCCTCGCCAAGCTGGGCGAGAAAGGCCTGGTGAGGGCGGGTGGTAAACAGCGGACCGACTCCACCCACGTGATCAGCGCGGTTCGGGATCTGAACCGGCTGGAGTTGGCCGGTGAGTGTGTGCGCGCCGCGTTGGAGGCGATCTCGGCCGCTGATCCGGGCTGGACGAGCAGGGTCCTGGAGCTGCCCGGATGGGCGCAGCGTTACCGGGCCCGCGTCGATTCATGGCGGCTGCCGACCTCAGAGTCGAAACGGGAGGAGTTGGCGGTCGCCTACGGCACCGACGGGTATGCGCTGCTGGAGGCGGTGTACGCGCCGTTCTCCCCGGTCTGGCTGCGGAACCTGCCCGCTGTCGACGCGCTGCGGGTCATGCTGGTTCAAAACTATGTGCGCATCACCGGTCGAGGCGGGCGGGAGGTGGTCAAGCGGCGGCGGCCCCTCGAAGACGACGGAGAGGGACTGCCGCCCGGAAGATGGCGGCTGACTTCCCCCTACGACATCGATGCCCGGTGGGCGGCCAAGGGCGAGGACCTGTTCTGGAACGGCTACAAGGTCCACATCAGCGAGACCTGCCATCCCACCCCCGGCGCGAACGGCGACACCAACGGCGAGAACGGCGAGAACGGCGAGAACATCGTGCCGCCCAACCTGATCACGAACGTGGCCACCACGGACGCGACCGTCCCCGACAACCAGATGACCGGCAAGATCCACCAGATGCTCGCGGCACGTGGGCTGCTGCCGGCCGAGCACTNCCTCGTTTCCGGNTACCCGTCCGCGGAAATCCTCGTGAGTGCGCGCAAGAGGTTCGATATCGCGCTGGTCACCCCGGTTCTGCTTGATCACTCATCACAAGCCCGTGCCGCCGCCGGCTACGACCGCTCGGCGTTCACCATCGACTGGGACGCCGAGCAGGTCATCTGCCCGCAAGGGCAGGCGAGTTCCTCGTGGAGTCCCTGCACTCAGCGCGAGACCGAGGCGATCGTGGTCAAGTTCAGCGGCGAGGTCTGCCGGCCGTGTCCGGTTCGCTCCTTGTGCACCTCGGCCAAGAAGGGTGGACGCCAGCTCACCATCCGCGCCCGCCCGCTTCAACAAGCTCTTGACCAGGCCCGTGTCGATCAGACCAGCAAGGAGTGGCAGGACAAGTACAAGCTCCGCGCCGGAGTCGAGGGCACCATGCGCCAGGCCGTCGCGGTCACCGGTGTTCGCCGGGCCCGCTATCGGGGCCTGGCGAAGGTCCACCTCGAACACGTCTTCTCCGCCGTGGCGCTCAACCTCATCCGCCTGGACGCCTGGTGGAACGGGCACCCACTCGACCGGACCCGCACCGGCCACCTTGCCCGCCTCGAACTGGCAGAACTCGCTCTCGCGGCCTGAGACGAGTTAGCCAGCAGGGTC
>NZ_BSSE01000066.1 GCF_030268965.1 Microtetraspora sp. NBRC 16547
TTGCTCGCCGGTCTTGAGGCGCTGGCGGGTGGATCGGGTGTTCATGTTGGGCGGGTGGTGTCGGGGAAGGTTGCGTTCCTGTTCACGGGTCAGGGGTCGCAGCGGCCTGGGATGGGGCGTGGGCTGTGTGAGGCGTTTCCGGTCTATGCGGAGGCGTTCGATGCGGTGGCGGCGTATCTGGATCCGCGGTTGCGGGAGGTGGTCTTCGACGGCGGTCCGGATCTGGATCGGACGGAGTTCGCGCAGCAGGGGATTTTCGCCGTGGAGGTGGCGCTCTTCCGGCTTCTGGAGTCGTGGGGGGTGCGGCCTGATGTCGTGGTGGGGCATTCCATCGGGGAGATCGCGGCTGCTCACGTCGCCGGCATCCTGAGCCTGGCGGATGCCTGCACGCTGGTGGCGGCGCGGGGGCGGTTGATGCAGGCGTTGCCTGAGGGCGGCGCGATGGTCGCGGTGCGGGCGTCGGAGGCCGAGGTCGGCCCGCTGCCCGAGGGTGTGTCCATCGCCGCGGTCAACGGCCCCGACTCGGTGGTGTTGTCCGGGGACGCCGATCAGGTTATGGCGGTGGCCTCGGGCTGGGCGCGTTTCAAGCGGCTGAACACCAGTCATGCGTTCCACTCCGTGTTGATGGAGCCGATGCTGGAGGCGTTCTACGAGGTCGTCCAGGGCTTGTCCTTCGGTGAGCCGGTCATTCCGGTTGTGTCGACAGTGGCCGGTGGCGGGCCGATGGATGCCGGTTACTGGGTGCGTCAGGTTCGTGAGCCGGTCCGGTTCGCCGACGCGGTGGAGCGTGCACGGGAAATAGGGGTGACGGAGTTCGTCGAGCTCGGCCCGGATGCGGTGCTCACCCCGATGGTCGATGGCACTGTCCCGACGCTGCGCGCGGACCGTCCCGAGCCGTTGTCGGTGGTCAGTGCCCTGTCCGAGTTGCACGTCCGCGGCACTGGCCCGGACTGGGCGGCGGTGCTGACCGGCACCGGCACGGCACCGGTCGATCTGCCCACCTACGCCTTCCAGCACAGCCGTTACTGGCTCGACGCCGGGATCGCCCCCGGTGATGTCACCGCGCTCGGCCAGTTCGCGCCCGGCCATCCGCTGCTCGGCGCCGCGGTCGAACTGCCCGGCGGGGGCACGGTCTTCACCGGCGCGCTGTCCCGGCGGACCAGGCCGTGGCTGGCCGAGCACGAGGTGCTGGGCACGGTCCTGCTGCCGGGTGCCGCGTTCGCCGAGCTGGCGCTGCGGGCCGGCGCCGAGGTCGGCTGCCCGGCCGTGGACGAGCTGACCCTCGGCGCCCCACTCGCCCTGCCCGAACGCGGCGACGTGGCCTTGCGCGTCACGGTCGGCGAACCCGGCGAAGCGGGACACCGATCCCTGACCGTCCACTCCCGGCCGTCCCACGCCGACGCCGAGACGCCATGGACGGCGCACGCCACCGGCACCCTCATCCCGTCCGATCCCCAGACCGAGGACCTGGACGTGTGGCCGCCGGCGGGGGCGACCGAAGTGCCGGTTGACGATCTCTACGACCGGGCCGCCGCGCAGGGATTCGCCTACGGTCCCGCGTTCCAGGGCGTACGGGCGGCGTGGCGGCTCGGCGACGACGTGTTCGCCGAGGTGGAGTTGCCGTCGGAGAGGGCCGAGGAGGCGCGGGACTACGGCCTGCACCCGGCGCTGCTCGACGCCGCACTGCACGGGCTGGGCCTCGGAGGGTTCGTCACCGACTCCGCCCGGCCGCACCTGCCGTTCTCGTGGACCGGGCTGTCCCTGGCCGCGTCCGGAGCGACCGCCCTTCGGGTCCGCATTCGTCCCGGGGGCGCCGACACGGTTTCGCTGATTGTCGCCGACGCCACCGGCCGCGGGGTCGCCTCCGTACGGGCGCTGGCACTGCGCCCCGTCACCACGGACCAGGTCACCACCGGACGGCTCGGCTCGCTCTTCCGGCTCGACTGGGTACCCGCGACGTCGGCCGAGATCCGCGCCGTCGCCGTGGGGAGCGTCCAGGAGTCGGACGTGGTCCCCGACGCCGTGGCCGTTGTCCTTGAGCCCGCTGTCGTCCTCGATCCCGCTACGGGGAGCAGCACCCCGGAGGCGGTGCGGGAGGTCGTCGGTGGCGCGCTCGACATGGTGCGGGCCTGGCTCGCCGACGAACGCTTCGCGAGCAGCCGCCTGGTCGTCGTCACGCAGGGCGCGACAGCGACCCACGCGGGTGAGGACGTCACCGACCTCGCCGGCGCGGCCGCCCTCGGCCTGCTGCGCACCGCACAGCAGGAGCACCCCGGAAGGATCATGCTCGTCGATATCGGCACGAACGCCCCCTTGGACATCACGGAGCTGGCGCTGCCGGACGAACCCGAGGCGGCCGTGCGCGACGGGCGGATCCTCGTCCCACGCCTCGCCCGCGCGGACGCGCCGGAGGAACCCGCCACGGTCGCCGACCCGCACGGCACCGTACTGATCACCGGTGGCACCGGTGCGCTCGGTGCGGCTCTCGCCCGGCGGCTGGCCGAGCAGGGCGCTGGGCACCTGTTGCTGACTTCGCGGCGTGGTCAGGATGCTCCTGGCGCCGTGGAGCTGGTGTCGGAGCTGGAGGTACTCGGCGCCCGTGTCACCGTCGCGGCGTGTGACGTCGCCGATCGGAGTGCTGTCGAAGCGCTGCTCTCGGCGATCCCGGCCGAGTACCCGCTGACCGCTGTGGTGCACGCGGCCGGCGTTCTTGACGATGGGCTGCTGGACGGGCTGACTCCGGAGCGGCTTGCTGTGGTGTTGCGGCCGAAGGCCGATGCCGCCTGGCATCTGCACGAGCTGACCCTTGATCGGGAGCTGTCGGCGTTCGTGATGTTCTCCTCGGTGACCGGCGCGTTCGGCAGCGCAGGTCAGGCCGGATACGCGGCGGCGAACGCGTTCCTGGACGCCCTGGCCACGCACCGCGCCGCACATGGGCTGCCCGCGCGGTCCCTCGCCTGGGGGCCGTGGGAGGGCGACGGCATGGCCGCCGGCCTCGGCACGGCCGAGCGGCGACGGATCGAACAGTCCGGCCTGCGCCCCCTGGACGCCGAGGCCGGGCTCGCGCTGTTCGACGCCTCGATGGCCGCGGGCGAACCCGTGTTGTGGCCGGTCCTGCTCGACCAGGCCGCGCTGCGTGCCTCGGGCGAGTCGCTCCCGCCGATCCTGCGCGGCCTCGTCCGGACGCCGATTCGCCGCGCCTCCGGCCACGGCGCGGCCCACGGTTCCGGCCGCGGCAACGGCTCGGCGCTCGCCCGGCGGCTCGCAGAAGCCTCCGCCGACGAGCGCAGCAAGCTGCTGCTCGACCTCGTACGCGGGGAGGCGGCCGTCGTACTCGGACACCCGTCGGCCGCCGCGGTCGAATCCGACCGCGCGTTCGCCGAACTCGGCGTCGACTCGCTGACCGCCGTCCAGCTGCGCAACCGGCTAGAGGCGGCCACCGGACTGAGGCTCGGCGCGAGCTTGGTCTTCGATTACGCGACTCCGGTGGCGCTTGCGGAGTTTCTCCAGGCCGAGTTGCTGGGTGTGGAGGCGGTGTCATCTTCGGTTTCGGTTTCGGTGGTGGATGAGCCGGTGGCGATTGTGGGGATGG
>NZ_BSSE01000067.1 GCF_030268965.1 Microtetraspora sp. NBRC 16547
CGGGATGGCACGCGTGGCGACCGGCCCACCTGCACCTGAAGGTGTCCGCGCCGGGCCACCAGCTGATCACCACGCAGCTCTACTTCAGGGGCGACGAGCACGTGTCCGACGACATCGCCTCGGCGGTAAAGCCGGAGCTCATCCTGGACCCCCGGCCGACCGGCGACGGGACGGGCCACGAGGTCACCTACGACTTCGTGCTCGACCCCGCCTGATCAGGCGTACTCATCAGAAGTGCTCGACCCCACCTGAGACCGGCCCGGTCCGGGCACGCCGTGCCCGGACCCGCCGTGCATCGATCGACGAGGAAAGGAGACCGGCCCGTGTTGTTCGCCGTGACGATGGACGTCGCCATCCCGCACACGCTGGACCCGGACGAGAAGGCGGCACTGATCGCCCGTGAGAAGGCCTATTCGCAGGAACTGCAGAGGTCCGGCGAGTGGCGGCACATCTGGCGATGCGCGGGTCGGTATTCCAACCTCAGCGTTTTCGACGTGTCGGGCAACGAGCGGCTCCACGAGATCCTGTGGAACCTGCCGCTCTTCCCGTACATGACCATTGAGATCACCCCGCTGGCGACCCACCCGTCGGACATCCGGGCCGCCTGAACTCTCCCGTTCCGGTCCCGGCGTCCTACGAGGGCGCCGGGTCCGAGCGGCACCCGTGCTGGCGCGTTGTCGGGCATGCCGGTTATACGTTGCTGAGTATGACTGACAACCGGGTTCCTCCCCCTTTCATCGGCGACGAGCGGGCCATGCTGAACAACTGGCTCGAATGGCATCGCGGGACCCTCGCCGTCAAGTGCGCGGGTCTTTCCGAAGAGCAACTCCGCGAGCGCTCCGCGCCGCCGTCGAGCATGTCCCTGCTCGGCCTGGTCCGGCATATGGCCCACGTCGAGCAGGTGTGGTTCCGCAACATTCTCAACGGCGAGGACGTCCCCCGGCTGTTCGGCAAGGACGTCAACCCCGACGCCGACTTCGATGACGTGGACACCGCCTCGGCCGAGGAGGCCTTCGCCACCTGGCAGGCGGAGATCGAGCACGCCCGCGAACTCTCGGCCCAGGTGCCGCTGGACGCCGTGGGCAAGCGGCAGCGGCATGGTCAGGACTGCTCCCACCGGTGGATCCTCGTCCACATGATCGAGGAGTACGCCCGTCACAACGGCCACGCCGACCTGCTACGCGAGCGCGTCGACGGCGCCACCGGCGAGTAGCTGCGCGGGGACCGGATCATCGGTCCCGGCGCGGTGGAAGTGAGAGGTCGGCTCGCGCGCCGGTGAGGTCGCCGCGTGATCAACGGGGGCCGGGGGTCTGTGCCACGCGGGCCAGTGCGTCTTGACCGGCCGCCGCGAAAGCGGGGCATGTGTGGCCATAAGGTTGACGATCTCAGTCCAGGTGAAGATCTCCGGCTGCCATCAATCCGAGACCGGTGCCGCCGCCTGGCCGGCGGTCCGCTCCTACCTCGACTCGGCCCGCAAGCACGGCCTGAACGCCTTGGGCGCGATCCGCCGCGCCTTCACCGGCCACCTCTGGATGCCCCCGATCGTCCTGACCGACTGACCGGCGATCATCACACAACGTCACCGAATTGATGCATGTTTACTCTGGCGCTAAGGTGATCATGATGTTCCGCCTGCCCGTTCCTGCGCAGCCGTCCTGACTGTTGCGGGCCGCGTCGATGTTGAGCGTGCGCACGTTGTTCGACGGCCGGCCGTTGTCGGGCAGCACGTTCAACCCGTCTTACCCCTTCTGGTACGCGGCAGCCCGGGCCGCGCACCCGCGCTGGTTACGGAGATCCGGATGACGGCGTGGCGGATCCTGCTGGTCACGGCGGCCGTCGCAGGCCTGGTGTGCCTGGCGACGTCGATCGGCAGCCCGTGGGCATACTTCACGGTGCAGAGCAACGTCATGCTCGCGCTCTACTACGGCTGGCGGCTGGTCAACGGCCGCAGGAATCCAGCCTCCGCCGACGTCAAAGGCGCGGTGGCCCTGTACCTGCTGGTCACATGCCTGGTCAACTACGTCTCGCGGGATCTGGCCAACCCGCTGGCGCTTCTGGCCGGCGGCGGGATACGCGGGCTGGGCAACTTCCTGCTGCATTACGTGACGCCCGTCATGGCGCTGGTCGACTGGGCCGCTTTCGACCGGTCGCGTCGAGTCCGATGGGCGGCGCCGTTCGCCTGGCTGGGCTACCCGCTCCTGTACGGCGCCTTCGTGTTTCTTGCCGGCCCCAATCTGCCCCGCCGCTACGTCTACCCGTTCCTGAACGTGGATCGACTGGGCTGGCCGGCCGTCGCGTCGGCGTCGCTCGCAGCGCTGGCCGCCTTCGTGGTGCTCGGCTACGCCCTGCTCGGCATCCACCGGCTCACGGCCGAACCCGCGGCCCCCTGAGCCCGCGCTGGCCGAGCCTCCTTCAGGACCACGTGCCGCCCCGTGGCCTTGTCCAGGCCGAGGTACACGCCGCCGCCGTTGGAGAAGTGCAGCACGCTCTCGATCTCGTACGGCAGGCCCGTGGTGGTGACGGCGTTGCGGGCGGCCAGATGCGGTTCGAGAAAGGCGGGGAGCTCGACCCAGGAGGGAACGGAGAAGGTGGATCCGCGGACGTCGGGGACGAGCCGGCCCTCGCCGTCCTCGATGGCGAGGACCATCTCGCCGCTCGCGTTCAGGCAGCGCCGCTCGGTGAACCCGCCGTACCGGACGAAGAGCGGCCCCTCGCCGTAGCGCAGGTCGCTGAGGACGTACGGGCCTTTGACCCCGCGCAGCAGCTCGTCAAGCTCCTTCAGGATCTCTTCGAGCCGGGTCTCGTCCGGGGGATAGATCGTGATCAGCTTGCCGCTTGACGCGCGGGACGCGGACTTGGAGTTGTGCATGACCAAAACGGACTCGCCGCGCAGGAACTTGAACGCCACGTTCCGGGCCACGCAGTAGTCCCAAACCGTGCGCACCGCGCGTTCGGCGTCGGCCGGCGGCGCGGACACGTGGATCTTCCAGCCTTGCTCCGGGAGCGCGGTGACATCGGCCGGCGTGTAGTACATCCATGTGTCCGTCGCCTGATGAAACCAGCCCTCCGGGACTTCCCTCAACAAGACGGAAAAACCCGACGATTCAGCATTCTTCTGATCAGGTGTGTCGTAAAACAATAAATCGGCCAGGCAGTGACGTTTTCTCAGCGTGATCGACTCGGACAGTAGGGCTTTCCTGGGCAGAAACGATCACACGCGGGCAGACACGCGGACGAACAGAGGATGCCGGAAACAGGCGTGGAGCCTTCGGTAGAAGAGGTCTCACCACAAGATCGTCCGTCTACCAGAAGGCTCCAC
>NZ_BSSE01000068.1 GCF_030268965.1 Microtetraspora sp. NBRC 16547
AGTACCCGCACAGTGAGAACGAGGTCCGTGAGGCGCTGAGTCTCTCCGCGCATGTCCCCATCGTGCGCACCGACGCCCGCACCCGCGAGTCGGTCAAGAGCGCGCTCATCACCCTGGTCGAGCACGCCCTGACGATGCGCGTCGCCGTGCCCGGCTGGGGTGGCCGCTGACCGGGCCCCGGCACGCGGGTGCGCGAGCCGGAGGCCCGGTAGGGCACGCGCACGAACTGCCGGGGCGGCCGGGGTACGCGTTCGCCCTGGCCACGTCCGGGATCGGTCTGTATCGGCGTCGTCCTGCGCGGCCAGGTCAGCGCGCCAGGCCGCGGTCGGGCAGTTCCCTCGCCCGTTGACCGAACGCCGATCGACGCGTCGTCGAGTCAGTCGAGGCGGTTGAGCAGGGCCTTCAGCGCCCGGTCTGGGAAAGGAGCCACGGCCGCAGGACCGGCAACACGTGGGCGGGCTGCATGGCCTGCGTGTGGTCGAGTCCGTCCAGGACGCGAACGTCCCAGCCGAGGGTTTCCAGTTCGGCGCGCCGGCCGATGATCGGGCCGGCCAGGCTGACGTGGACGTCGCCCCAGCGCTCGCCGTAGGAGATCTCGTCCGCCGACCCGACGAAGCACAGGCGGGGGCAGCCGATCAGATGCTGGGCGGCTCGGTCGTCGAAGTCCCGCAATGCCTGGTACAGCGTGACGAACTGGCGGGTCTGCGGTTCGGACACGGTCACCTCGACGCTGGACCAGTCGAAGTCGTCGGCCGTCTGCCCGTCCCCGGCCTGGTCGCCTGACGCCTGCTGGGACGGCGGGCTGTCCGCGGCCGCGGCCGCCATCTCGTGGGTGGCGGTGGTGACCTTCAGCATCCCGGCGTAGGGCCCGCCGAGGGGTGGGAACCCGCCCATGACCAGCGCCGACAGGCGGTCGGTTCGGATGGCGAGCTGGAGCCCGCTCAGGGCCAGCCATGAGTATCCGTAGTAGGCGAACCGGTCGGCCCCGACGCTGTCGGCGACCGCCAGCAGGTCGGCGGCGATGTTGGCCGGCGTCAAGGTGTCGGCTTTGGGCGTGGCCATGACGTGGCCCTCGTAGTCGAACGCGGCGACCTGGAACGCGTCGCTGAGACCCTCGATGAGGGAGTGGCCGAGCGCCGGGTCCATGCCCCACTTGCGCATCTCATCGGCCTTGGGTCCTTCGACCGGCCGCGGGTTGACCGGGAGCAACACGGTGGGACCGGTGCCGTGTACCTCGACCTCGATCGAGCTTCCGTCGTGCAGTTTCGCCTGGGGCATGGGTTCTCCGCTTTCTCGACCAGCCAGGAATGCTAACTCCATATGGCATAAACTGATAACGAGAGAACGATACCTTATGGCATAAGGAGTTTGTCATGACGATCTTCGCCGGCCAGGGGGACGCGGCCCGGTCGATGGCGTTGTTGTGGGGCGGGCAGGACGCCCCCGGGTCCCCGGCGGGTGGCCCGCGGAAGCCGCCCGGGCCCAAACGCGCGCTGAGTCTCGACATGATCGTGGAGTCGGCGATCGCGGTGGCCGACGCGGACCCCATGACGGGCGTCTCGCTGCGCGCGGTGGCCGACAGCCTCGGCTGCACCTCCATGGCCCTGTACACCTACGTGCCCGGCAAGGGGGAGCTCCTGGACCTGATGTACGACCGCGCGCACGCCGAGCTGGCCACCCGGCACGACCTGAGCCAGGGGTGGCGGGCGGCGGTGACCTCCTGGGCCGGGGAGCTCAGGTCGTTCTACCTGCGGCATCCGTGGGTGCTGCAGGTGTCCTACGCCCGCCCCGTGCTGGGCCCCCACGAACAGGCCGTCATGGAGACGCTGGCGGGCATCCTCTTCCAGACGGGACTGCCCGCCGCGGCACTGCGCGCCATCGTGGCCGCGCTGTTCCACTTCGTACGCGGCAACGCCCAGGCGGCCGCCGAGTCACGGCTCGCCGCGACTGCGACCGGCATGTCCGATGAAGAGTGGTGGGCCGGCCGCTCCACCGTGCTGATGCGCCTCGCCCCCGACTTCGCCGAACGCTTCCCCATGTCGGTCCGGCTTTCGGCGGAGGATCGGACCCCCGCCCGCGGAGGCGGGGCCACGCACGTCGAAGACCAGGCCGACGAGACCTTCGCCACCGGGCTGGCCGTTCTGCTCGAAGGAGTCGACGCCACCAGGAACACCCTGCTGCCCCCGCCTTCCGCGTCGGCGTAGACCTGGGCCAGAAGGCGCAGGGCGGATGCCGGGCGGTGCGCGGCGCCGCGGAGCACTCGTGCCCAATCCACGAATTGGCCGCGTATTTCGACAGGGCCTCTTCCACTACTTCCGTCATTGGCGACGAGTTCCTGTGTCTTTGCGAGTTCGCGCTGAAATGCGGCCATGGTCTTCGGATATTCCGCGGTGCAGGTTTCCCTGGCGAACCCCTGCAATTCCCTTCTGGAAAGACCGGCGCGAGAGGTTGCGGCCTGTGTGGGGAGCAACGATCGAGAGCGGTCGCCGCGCCGAGCCCAAGCGGCCCGCCGGAGTGCCGCGCGATCAGCTTCTTGTGCCGCCAGGTGAGATCGGTGGCCGAGGTATCGGCGATGCTGCGGATTCCTCTTGGGTCATTCGTGTCGTAATCGCGGACATGGCGGGCGACGGGCTGGTACATCTTCACCAGCCGCAGTTGGAGGCTGGTAAGCCGGATCTGAACTTGCTTGAAAGGGTGCTCAGTGGACTTCGCAGGCTCTAGCCATGGCTCTCAGCGGGGCCTGACCTCGACGAAGATCGTGGTGGCGGGC
>NZ_BSSE01000069.1 GCF_030268965.1 Microtetraspora sp. NBRC 16547
CCCCCGAGGCGGATGAGCCGGCATGAGCGGTTCGAGGAGGAGCCACTCCTCGTCGGTCAGGTCATGGCGATCTTGCACCATGACCTTGTACCGCACCACAACGAAGATCTACAAAACGGCTCCTAGTTCCTACGGCTCAAGCCCGTCTGTCACCGTTGGCATCCGGTGATCGAGGAACGGCGACCGGCTGACGTACACGCGAAGACGGGCTTGCCCCTCCGTCGCCGGCCCGCTGCCGCTCCGCGGTGGGTCGAGGCACACGGGACGATCAGCCAGGCGGAGGCATGCGCAAGTGCGCCGACAAAATGCCGTGATCCTCGTACAGTTCGGACATGATGCTTCCCCAGGCCAAGACAACGGTTCGTCGGGTCAGACTTCATCCCGCGCTGTTCGTCCTGGTCCTCGTGATCGCCACGCTTGTCGGCGCTTTCGTCGCGGCCAACCTGCCGTTCGGCTCGAAGACGTTGACCTACTCCTACGGAACGGCCACCGTCACGGGGGAGGAGGGCTCCGGAGTCGTCACGCTCGAAAAGGGAGGAAGCGCGCTTCTTCCCTCGGACATCGCATGGGTAGATCGCGATGGGAACACCACCAGCGGTGGACGGCCCGAGTGCCTCAAGGGGGACGGGGATAGACAGGTGAGCGGCGTTCGGGTTGAAGCTGGCTATCTTTGGGTCCGCCTTCCAGAGGGCAAGGGTTCGTATCCCATCGTCGGATGGCTCCGCTGCCTGTAGATGTGACGCGGGATATACGCGGGATGATCTTCCTTTGTTGCCGTATACCGCTATCTCGTTGCGCAGGTCAGCCGCATATAACGAGGGAAAAGAATCATCCACTTCGAATCCGATGGCGCTTTGTCCTCCCCGCTGCTCAAGCGGTCCCGGTCGTGCCCGCCCTGGGTCGGTAGCTACGAGGAGGACGGGGGCGGATCAGGGGCCGGGCTGCGCAAACTGTGTACCGCCGCAGGTCCTGCGCCTGATCGCCGGGCCATTAAGCAGGGTGACGAGGGGGCAATCACGGTCACTCATGAATGACCGGCTCCAATCGCAGGTCAGCCGCCCTACGTCCCGTGATCAACGCGATTCCCAAGCTGACAGCGCGGGGATGCTTCCCGTCGCTGCGGACTACCATCGCGCGATGAGACATGATGTTGGGCAGCTTCCCAATGGGTGGACCTTGGCACGTGTCGCCGAGGTGGCCGTGGCTAACTCGGCTGAGTTGTTGCCTCTCGATACCCCAGTGTTTCTAGACGATCTAGACGATCTAGACGGCCGAGAGAGAGTCCCGGTTTCGTTGATCATCCAGGTCGGAGGATTGTGTCTGGCATGTGACGCCCGAGACGGTGAGTACCTCATGGGAGAGATTGATGATTCGGAGTCCGTCTGCTGCTGGTCTTCCTACGGAGACGATCTAGCAGAGGCATTGAGGGCGCTCTAGCCGCCGAGTTGCATTCCTGGTTGCAGTTCCAGGTAATCCAGGACGGTTCAGATCGGATTACGTACGAGCTCTGGCCTGCATTGAACTGTGCGGAACTACGGCAAGCCGATCTTTTATCCGCAGGTTTGAGTTCGAGCCCTGATGTAGCGCGGGCATCACACAGTCGACCGATTCCGTGCAGCGGAGGCAGGATCTCATCTGGCACCGCCCCCACGCTGGCCGCCAGACGTGGCATCGGGGACAGGTCAGCCGACGACGCCGCTCATGAGCGGCCCTCTGATGATCTCCGGGGGCAGCACCACACCGGTCAACCGGGCCGCGAGGAGAAGCGCTCCGGAGACCGACGACGGCGCCTCAGCGCCAGTTCCGGGTACACCATCGGGATCAAGGCCCACCTCCCTCATCAGGTCGTTGAGCCGATCAGGATCACTTCCGTGCCGCCATTCTGGAATCTCGGGGTTGAAGTACGTGACCAACTCCCCGTCCACCGCGTAAACGAACTCGTCGGATGCGTAGTCGTGCCTCAGCACCGCCACGGCCACGGTCCCGGCCGAAAGTACCTGTGCCTTGTCGACTTCCGTGCACGTCCACCCGCTTTCCTCGATGAGCACGGTCCAGTCGCCCACTCGCCCTGCGAGCAGGGTCTCAGGAAAGAGGCCATCGTCTATCAACTTGTCATAGGTGAGCGGCCGGATGCTCTCCTGGTCAGCACCAAGTCGGAGAAGCGCCTCCACCTCGCTGACTCCACGCACGAAGGTCAGGCCCCACAGATCGCCCAACTCGTCGTCTTCGGCCAGCCAGGCGACATCGGCGTAGGTAAACGCCATGAGCAACACCTCATCTGTTGATCGTCGTGCCATGAGCGTGCCATTAAGGGCGGTCAGTAACGGTTGTGCTTGAAGATCGGACCGTTTTGCAAGCAGGATGTCAGGAGTTCGAATCTCCTAGGCTCCGCTCATGCATTAGCCCAGGTAGGGGACGGTTTCCCCGACCTGGGCTTTGATCGTTATTCGGTCTTCTTCGGCTTCCGTGCCCGCTGCGTGCCGGATCTGCTCTTGAGTTGTCCTCGTGCGAGGGAGTCAATGCGGCGGCGCGGCGCGCCACCGTATGGCCTGCAGCCCGCCCGGCCGTCCGGGCGTGCGGCGTGGGCGCCGGTCCCGAACGGCGGCGGGACTCAGGGCCGCCCGCCGCACCAACCTCGTGAATTCACCGACATGCGGATGATCGTCACCTAGCGTCACATACGACAAAAGGTGCCGCTCTGACCTGGCATGATCTGGATTGACTAGATCTTGATCCTGCAGGAGAACGGCACCTCGAA
>NZ_BSSE01000070.1 GCF_030268965.1 Microtetraspora sp. NBRC 16547
TGTCAACGGCCAAGTGCGTGTCGCCGCTGGTGGCCAAGTCGATGTCCCCGTGTCGTCTTAGTTGACTACTTCTTGGTGAGGCGTCCTGGGCCTCGGGTGCGGGCTTGTCGCATGCGGAAGGACTCGCCCTCGGTGACGACCACGACGCTGTGGTGGAGCAGCCGATCCAGCAGACTGACGGCGGTGCTGTGCTCGGGCAGGAAACGACCCCACTGGTCGAAGGGCCAGTGCGAGCCGATGCCCAGCGCGCGGCGTTCGTAGGCAGCGGCCACGAACCGGAACAGCAGCTGGGCTCCGGTGTCATCAAGCGGAGCGAACCCTACTTCGTCGATGATGACCAGGTCGGCGCGCAGCAGGTTCTCGATGACACGCCCGACGGAATTGTCGGCCAGCCCACGGAATAGGGTCTCCACCAGTTCGGCGGCGGTGAAATAGCGCACCTTGTAGCCAGCGCCGACGGCGGCGACGCCGAGGGCGATGAGGCTGTGGCTCTTGCCCGTGCCCGCCGGGCCGACCGCGCAGTAGTTCTCCGCAGCGCGGATCCATTCCAGCGAGGCCAGGTAGTCGAACGTCGCCCGGGGGATGGAGGAGGCCGCCACGTCGAACTCGTCGATCGTTTTGATCACGGGGAAGGCCGCGGCCTTCATCCGGGTGCGAGCATTGGACTCGTCGCGAGCGGTCAGTTCGGCATCGATGAGGGTCCGCAGGAACTCCTCGGGATTCCAGCGTTGCGTGCGGGCGGTGACCAGCAGCTCCGGCGCCAGACGACGCATCGTCGCGAGCTTGAGGCGGCGCAGCCCGCTATCGAGGTCGGCGGGCAACGCCGGAGCGGCGGGAGCGGTCATGACACCTCTCCGATCGGCTTGCCGAGCTTGTCGAGGGTGTAGTCGGCCAGTGAGCGGGTCGGGACGGTGGGCAGCTCCAGCACCAGCGCCTTCCCGGCCATCGTGGGCTGCGGAGTTCCGGCCCCGGCGGCCAGGATGGAGCGGACGTCCTCAGCGCGCCAGCGGCGGAACCGGGTTGCCCGTTCCAGAGCCGCCACCAGCGTCTTCTCGCCATGCGCCGCGCCCAAGGCGGCCAGTTCGACCAGGTCGCCGGCCAGCCGGGTGTTGCCCGAGGCGGCCGAGCCGGTCAGCCAGGTTGCGGCAGCCGGGCCGAGCGCCAGGAACGCCTTTTCGGTCTCGGTGCGGGCTCGGGCGGCGCGGCGGGGCGCGGGCCGGGGCCCGCCATAATGCTCATCAAGGATGGCGGCTTCGCCGGGCGCGACGGGTGTGTGGTCGGCGATGATCTGTCCGGTGGCCAGGTCGGTGATGAGCAGGCGGCCATCAGCCTCCACCACCGCGACCGTTGCGCCGATCAGCTGGGTGGGCACCGAGTAGCGGGCCGACCCGAAGCGGACGCAGGAGAGTTTGTCCACCTTGCGGGTGATGCGCGGCTTACCGATCGCCAGGCGCAGCGACGGCAACGCGCTCATCACCTCCCGCTCAGCGACGAGCCGCTCGGCAGGGATGGCGCAGATCTCGGAGTGCACGACGGTGTTGACCTCGGCGCACCAGGTGCGTGCGGCGATGTTGGCCACCGTCAGGTCGTCGAAGGGGGCTTGCGGGACGATCAGGTCGCGCTTGGCATAGCCGACGAGGTTCTCCACGATCCCTTTAGATTCGGGGTCGGCGGCCTCGCACCAGTCGGGCCGGAAGCCGTAGTGGCTGGCGAAGCGGACGTAGTCAGCGGTGGGGATGACCTTGTTGGCCACCACGCCACCTTTCAGGCAGCCCATCCGGTCGGCGAGCACCGTCTTCGGCACTGCGCCGAGCGTCTCGAAGCACTCGGCAAGAAAGGCGAGGGTGGTGGCGGCGCGCTCGTTGTCGGCGAAGCGCACGAACCGGAAGCGGGACCAGGCCAGTACGGCGCAGAACACGTGTAGCCCGTCACCCGCGTCGCCCCAGTCGATGGCCAGCGTCTGTCCGGGAGTCCACACCGCGGGGCGACGCCCGCGATGGTTGTCGCGACGCCAGTCCTTCTTGGCCTGGGCGACCAGGCGGCGGAAGTTCCGCGCAGACCCCGCGTACCCGGCGGCCTGGGCCAGTGGCAGCAGCCGTTTGGCCGAGATCTTCCCGTGCGTGGCGCGAACCTTCCCGGTCACCAGTCCGGCGACCTGGTCGTAGTTGTGTTCGCGCTGTTTGCGGCCCGGTGCCTTGTCGGCGGTCAGCGCTCGCTCGATGATGCGTTTGACGGTCTTGTGCGTGGTTCCGCACACCGCAGCGGCTCCGCGATAGGTGCCTACCTCTCGGTAGGCAGCGATGATGTCCATGACTTCCCCCGAAGATTTCATGGTCGGGCAGACTCCCTGAGCGGTGATCATGACTGGCTGACACCGTCACGATCACCGTTCAGGGGCACATCCCTCCCCACGACACGCGAACGCGCACAAAGACGAGTGGGGACTTAAAACTGGCCACCAGCGGTGACCTCAACCCGGCCACCTGCGGCTACTTTTACACGGCCACGGACA
>NZ_BSSE01000071.1 GCF_030268965.1 Microtetraspora sp. NBRC 16547
AGTGAAGCCCCTGGTGTGTGTCACGAACGTTGAGGGAGGCTTGATGTAGGGAGAGCTTCTTGATGCGGTGCTGCGTGGAAGATGAAGGATTGTGGCCCTTCGGAGTCGTCCTGCGGGGGAAGGCTTCAAACCGCCCACTGCTGCATTGGCTGAAGACCGTTGTGGTAAGCGATGTGGGAAAAGGTGTCGTAAGAGGCATCAGGTGGGGATCGGGAAGACGAACGCAAGTGATTCGCTGATGACGTGTCGAAAGCTTTTCGGGTGACATCAAAACCGGGGCGTATCAGGAGCCTCGGGATGAGCCTGGCGGGTGCCCGCCTACTGGCCAGGTGGTGTCCGGCATATAGGCGACGTGAGTCCGATCTGCTGCTTTCGCGTGGAACGTGAGAAGGCGTGCCCCGATATTGCCGTCCCGTGGGGCGGCGAGAGGGAGACTCTCGACCGGCTGAATCCGGGAGAGATTGAGTACCGTTGCGAGACACGCCGGCGGACTGGCTCGTAGTAGTGACGAAGCCTCTGTAATGGAGGTGGAGCGAAGGGGCCAGGTCATTCGTGGCTGTTGTTCGTTCGATCAACCGGAGATCCTCCGGGAGGAGTCGCGTGGACGAGCTGAAATCGTCAGGCAAGCCGTTCGATATCTCGAAGTGGGAAGTTCAGGAGGCATGGGAGAAGGTTAAAGCCAACAAAGGTGCGCCGGGAGTGGATGGCTGCTCTGTCGGGGAGTTCGAAAAGGATCTGAAGAACAATCTGTACAAGATCTGGAATCGGATGTCGTCAGGGAGTTATTTTCCACCTCCGGTGCTGGCGGTAGAGATACCGAAACCGCATGGCGGAACGAGGATCTTGGGTGTGCCCACTGTCGCTGATCGCGTCGCTCAGACCGTGGTAGCCGGGAGGTTGGAGCGGAAGGTCGAAGCGATCTTCCACGACGACTCTTATGGATACCGGCCGGGACGATCGGCGCTCGATGCGGTCGGGGCATGTCGCAGGCGCTGTTGGAAGACCGACTGGGTGATCGACTTGGACATCCGGAAGTTCTTCGACAGCGTCCCCTGGAACCTTATCGTCAAAGCGGTGGAGGCCAATACGGATCAGCCGTGGGTGCTGCTGTATGTGAAAAGATGGCTAGAAGCGCCATTGCAGCAACCCGACGGTGTCTTGCGGCGAAGGGACCGTGGAACCCCGCAAGGATCAGCGGTCTCACCTGTGCTGGCTAATTTGTTCCTTCACTATGCGTTCGACATGTGGATGTGCCGGGAATTCCCGGGCGTCAAGTTCGAACGTTACGTCGATGACGCGGTCGTGCACTGCGTCAGCGAGGCGCAGGCTATCACGGTGGTCAAGGCGATCGCGGGCAGAATGGAGGAGGTCGGGCTGCGGCTGCATCCCGACAAGACACGGATCATTTACTGCAAGGACGGAAAGAGGCATGGCTCATATGACCACACGTCGTTCACGTTCTTGGGGTTTGAGTTCCGGCAGCGCAGGGCGCGGGACAAGCACGGGCGGCAGTTCAGCTCAGTCCTGCCCGCGATCAGCAAAGAGGCATTGAAAAGGCTGAACGAGGAGGTGCGGTCCTGGCGACTGCACCACCGCACCGGCCATACCTTCATCGACCTCGCACGACGGATCAATCCGATCGTACGCGGCTGGATGCAGTACTACGGCGCGTATTACCGCTCCGCTCTGTATCCCCTTCTGACGCGCATCAACGCCTACCTGGTGCGCTGGATCCGCAACAAATACAAACGGCTGCAAGCTAAGAAGAAGGCCCTGGAGTGCTGGCGGGGAATCACACAGCGATATCCCCGCATGTTCGCGCACTGGCCATGGACACCTTCGGTCCCGCACGCCTGGTGACCAGAGTGACAGGAGCCCGGTGAACCGAGAGGTTCACGCCGGGATCTGTGGGAGCCCCGAGGTGAAATCCCTCGGGGCCACCCGACAAGAA
>NZ_BSSE01000072.1 GCF_030268965.1 Microtetraspora sp. NBRC 16547
AGTGGTCATGTCCGTAAATCCCTCGGGGGTTACGCCGCGACGTCGAGCACGTCAGGCTGTTGCTCGCAGTGATCGTGCTGCTGGGAGTCGAACTCTTTCTGTTCGTGTCGCTCGATCCGGGCCAGCAGGTCCTCGAGGTCGGCCGGGGTGAACTTCCATCTGAAGGGCCGGGCGGTCTCGTTGTAGCGACGCTCGAAGGCGATGAGCCGGTCTTCGACCTGGTCAAGGCTGGTGAAGTCGTTGGGTGAGACGACTTTCCGCTGCACGATGGAGAAGAAGATCTCGATCTGGTTGATCCACGAACCATGCACGGGCGTGTGCACCATGACCGCGTTGGGATAGCGCGTGGCCAGCCGGTCGGCGGCAGCCTTGCCCCGGTGAGAGGAGCCGTTGTCGACGATCCAGAACACCCGCTTGGCCGAGGCGTACGGCTCGGCGGTCATGACCTGGTCGACCAGTTCGGTGAACGGGACGATCCCGGTCTTCGGCGAGCAGCGCCCCATCACGTGGGCGCGGTGGACGTCGTAGGCGGCCAGGTAGGCCAGCGCGCCGCCGCGCTTGTAGTCGTGGTTGACCCGCATCAGCCGGGATTTTCCCGGCGGCAGGGTGGGATGGCAGCGGCAGCGGGCCTGGATGGAGGTCTTCTCATCGGCGGAGATGACGTACTCGTCGTCGTCGAGCGCGGCGCCGTCCCAGACGCGCGCGTACAGGTCCAGCACCCGGCCGGCCTTGACGGCGAAGTCCGGGTCACGGATGAAGATCCAGGATTGGTACTGCCAGGGCTTGATCGCATCTGTGGCCAGAATCCGGCGCACGGTGGAGGCCGAGATTGCCGGAGCGATGCCCCGGGCGAGGACCTCACTCGCCAGGTCGGGGCAGTTCCACCGTGACAAGGGCACCCCGGTCTCGGCTGGCAGTTGGCAGGCCATTGCCTTGATTTCGGCGACCTGGACCGGGGTGAACTTCGGTGGGCGTCCAGATCGGGGCCGGTCGGCCAGTCCTTTCATGCCCTCGTCGGCGAATCGGCCTCGCCAGAGCCGGACGGTGTCAACGGTCACTTTCCGGCGTCGGGAGATCTTCGCGTTGGAGTAGCCGTGTGCGGCGTCCAGCACGATACGCACACGGATGACCTGCTGGTAGGGGGCAGTGTGGGAGTAGGCCAGCTGCTTGAGCCTCCGGCGTTCGGCGGCTGACAGCGTGATCTGGCGGGCGCGGGGGACGGGCACCAGAGGGCTCTCTGTAGTCGATCTTCGGTGATCTCCGACAATGCCCGCATTCGCGCCGATGGTGGGCGAACGACACGCCGAGAGGGCAAGATGACGGCCATGCCCGCCATCCCCGCCTCGACCAAAACCTCCCTGGCCCAGAGGCTGTTCCTGCACGCCAAACAGCGCTGGCCCCAGCTTGCCGACGTTCACGTGCGCTATCGCGGCCAGTTCGGCTATGTCGAGGGGGAACTCGCCGATGGCCAGCGGCTGCCACTGATGCGGCTGCGTTACGGCGGCACGGCCCACCGATGGGGACTGGCGATCCACACGCCAAGCACGGGCGGCTATGAGGACGCGATCTGGTTCACCGGCAGCCCACAGGAGGCCCTGGATCTGGTCTGCGACCTCTACGTGTCCAACACCGACACCTGACTACGAGCAGCACGCCAACTGGTGAACCGTCAACCCCCGAGGGACTTCCGGCGAGGACCACT
>NZ_BSSE01000073.1 GCF_030268965.1 Microtetraspora sp. NBRC 16547
AAAAGAGAGCCATGCCAGTGGGCCTGGGGCATGGCTCTCGTGACGCTGTGTGAGTGTTGTCGGCGTACACCTCCCGCTGCGGAGGCGAGTACGCGTAAACGTGCACAGCCCGAGGACGGTTAGCCGGTGGCGGTGATGTGGCTTTGACGGCGGCCAGGGTTCGTGAGGCGGCAGCAGGGGTGCGACGTACGCGTATGTTCGACCAGGTTCAGTGGAGTTCCTGGCGTTCTGCCGTTTCGCCCAGACGATGGAGCAGGTGCGCCCAGCCGTCGCTGGTCTCCTCTTCGAGTACGGCCGGCAGACCACTGTGGCGCAGGATGAGCTCGGTGCCATCACCGTCCGGGGTCAGGGTGACTTCGACTCGGGATGCCTCTGGTGCCATGTCGGGCGCTCCCGGTGTGGCCTCCCAGCCGAAGGTGAAGACGAGACGTTCGTACGGCACGAGCTCCACGAACCGTCCGCGCATCACCGGGCGTGGGCCCTCGTGCATCGCAACCTGCAAGGTGCCACCGGGGCGGGCGTCCAGCTCGGCCGTTCCCCACCATCGCGCCAGGCGTGCCGGGTCGGTGAAGAACCGCCAGACCGTCTCGGGACGCGCACGGATGTGCAACGTCTGCTCAATCGTCCTGCTCACAACGATCCCTTCACGTCCTGGTCACCAGTGTGCGCGTGTTCTTCTCGCTCGGCTTCGTGCTGGAGGCGGCTGAGCGAGGTGGACCACATTGTCTCCAGGAACGTCACCGCCTCGGCCAACCCCTCCGGACGTAGCCGATAGAAGCGGCGATTGCCTGCGCGGCGGACGTCGACGAGGCGGGCTGCTGTCAGCGTTCGCAGATGCTGGGATACCGCAGGGCGACTGATTTCGGGAAAGCGCTCCGCGATCTCGCCTGCCGATACTTCGCGATCCCGCACCAGGACGAGGATGGCGCGGCGGGTCGGGTCCGCCACAGCGCGAAGCGCGTCGTCCATGGGCCACCGCCTTCGTTTGCGCACTGCCGGGACAGCATGTAAGTGTTTAAGCAATATCTTACACTCTATCGATGACGAGGATCCGCCATGTCAGGAGACGACAACACCCGTGCCCCGCGATCGGAGAACCAGCGCCTGAATGCGCTGGTTGGCCGTTGGCGTTCGCAGGGGCGTATAGCGGCCACCGCGATCGACCCGGCGATCCGCATCGCCGGGTCGGACACCTACGAGTGGCTGGCGGGCGAGCACTTCCTCATTCACCGTGTGGACGTGCGCATGAACGAGGAGCACGTCGAGGTCATCGAGATGATCGGGCCCTACGATCCAGCGAGCCGGACCTACCCCATGCGCTCCTTCGACAATCACGGCAACTTCGTCACCATGCGGGCAAGCGTCGACGACGAGGGTGTCTGGACGTTCGCCGGTGAGACGGAGCGGGCGACGCTGGTGATCGCCGAAGACGGCGACTCCATGACGGCCGAATGGGAGCGCACTGACAACGGCTCAAACTGGCGGCACTGGATGGACATGAGCTTCACGAGGGCTTCCAGCCCCAGCGCCATCCCTCGCCGCTGAATCCCTCGCAGATCAGAAGCCTCACCGTCGAGCTCGCCTCGCCGTTCCTGGCAGAGGCACTACAACACCATCATGCTATGCGCGTCTATCCGTACGCGCCTTTGCACATGGAGGTGTACGCCGACAAGT
>NZ_BSSE01000074.1 GCF_030268965.1 Microtetraspora sp. NBRC 16547
ACGACAAAAGGTGCCGCTCTGACCTGGCATGATCTGGATTGACTAGATCTTGATCCTGCAGGAGAACGGCACCTCGAAAGTGAAGCCTACGACACCCGCCGGATTGCGGCGGAAGATCAAGCGTGTTAGAGAACAGCGCCGCCGCCGAAAACTGGAAAAACGCACGTCAGCCTGGTCGACCGGGCTGGAGATGACCGACGGCGCCACCGGGCTGGTCCCCGCAGCCGGGGTGCCCCTGCTCCGGCTGTTCGCCGAGGAATCCGGCGTACGCGGCCACGCCTCCACAGCGCTGCGCGTGCCTGGGTTCCATCCCCGACACGATCGTGGGCAGGTCCTGGTCGATGTCGCGATCGGGCTGGCGATGGGCGCCACCTCAGTGAGCGCCGCCATGGACACCACCGCGGGGGCGAGCGTGGTAACCGGGGCCATCGCCTCGGGCGTGACCGCCTGGCGGCTGTTCGGCGAGGAACTCGACCCGGTCATGCTGGAACGGCTGGCCCAGGCGCGGGCCGCCCACCGGCGGCGAGTGTGGAGCCTGCTCGCCGCCCGCCCCGGGGGGTTTCCCCGGGTGAGCGTGGCCGGACACGTCTGGGACGGATGGATCGTCTTAGACGTCGACGCCTCTCTCGTGGAGTCCCACTCCGAGAAGGAAGGCGCGGCCCCGACATACAAAAAGCACGTGTTCGGGCTGCACCCGATCCTGGTGACCTGCGCGAACACCGGAGAGATCCTGGCGATCCTGCTCCGCCCGGGAAACGCCGGCTCCAACACCGCCACCGACCACATCACCGTCTTGACCGAGGCGATCGCCCAACTCCCGGCCCGCTACCGGCGGAAAATCATCTTCCGTAGTGACGGCGCGGGCGCCACCAAGGACCTCCTGAAGTGGATCAAGGAGACGGCCGCGAAGGGCGGCCACACGTGGCACTACAGCGTCGGCTTCGACGTCACGGCGCCCATCCGCGATGCCATCGTCAAAGTCCCCGGCAAGGTCTGGGCCTGCGCGATCACCCCAGAGGGCAAAATCCGCGACCGCGCCTACGTCGCCGAACTGACCGGTCTGCTCGACCTGAACCGAGACGAGGATGGCTGGCCAGACGGCATGCGCGTCACCGCCCGCCTCGAACCGCTGCATCCCAGGCACCGCAAGAACGCCAGCGCCCTCGAAAAGCGGCGCGGCCAACGGTTCCAGGCCGTCGCACACGACCTACCCGGCCACCACTATCCCCGCCAGGACGCCTTCCACCGCGACCACGCCGATGTCGAATCCGTGATCAAGGAGGGGAAGAACCTCGGCCTGCGGCGCCTGCCGTTCTACGCGATGGCCGCCAACCAGGCCTGGTGCCACGCGGTCATGCTCGCTGCCGACCTGCTGGCCTGGCTACGCCTGCTCATCCTCGACCACCACCCAGACCTGCGCACAGCCACACCCGCTCTCCTGCGCCGCCTCCTGTTCCAGATCCCCGCACGCCTCGTCCGGCGTGCCCGCAAACGCCTGATCCGGCTATGCGCCGACCATCCCCATACCGCCGACCTGATCAC
>NZ_BSSE01000075.1 GCF_030268965.1 Microtetraspora sp. NBRC 16547
GTCTTCGATTACGCGACTCCGGTGGCGCTTGCGGAGTTTCTCCAGGCCGAGTTGCTGGGTGTGGAGGCGGTGTCATCTTCGGTTTCGGTTTCGGTGGTGGATGAGCCGGTGGCGATTGTGGGGATGGGGTGTCGTTTTCCGGGGGGTGTGGGGTCGCCTGAGGAGTTGTGGGGGTTGGTTGTCGGGGGTGGGGAGGGGGTTGGTGGTTTTCCGGTGGATCGGGGTTGGGATCTGGAGGGGTTGTTTGATCCTGATCCTGATCGGGTGGGGAAGTCGTATGCGCGTGAGGGTGGGTTTCTGAGCGGTGCGGCGGATTTCGATGCGGCGTTTTTCGGTATTTCGCCGCGTGAGGCGTTGGCGATGGATCCGCAGCAGCGGTTGTTGTTGGAGTGTGTGTGGGAGTCGTTGGAGGGGGCGGGGGTTGATCCGGTTTCTTTGCGGGGGAGTCGGACGGGGGTTTTTGCTGGGTTGATGTATCACGATTATGGGGCGCGGTTGGGGAGTGTGCCTGAGGGGGTGGAGGGTTTTGTGGGGGTGGGTAATTCGGGGAGTGTTCTTTCGGGGCGGGTGGCGTATGCGTTTGGTTTTGAGGGTCCGGCGGTGACGGTGGATACGGCGTGTTCGTCGTCGTTGGTGGCGTTGCATTTGGCGGGTCAGGCGTTGCGGTCGGGTGAGTGTTCGCTGGCGTTGGCGGGTGGGGTGACGGTGATGGCGACGCCGTCGACGTTTGTGGAGTTTTCGCGGCAGCGGGGGTTGGCGCCGGATGGGCGGTGTAAGTCGTTTGCGGCGGGGGCTGATGGGACGGGGTGGTCGGAGGGTGTCGGTGTTTTGGTGTTGGAGCGGTTGTCGGATGCTCGGCGCAATGGGCATCGGGTGTTGGCGGTGGTGCGGGGTTCTGCGGTCAATTCCGATGGTGCGTCGAATGGGTTGACGGCGCCGAATGGGCCGTCGCAGCAGCGGGTGATCCGTCAGGCGCTTGACAGGGCCGGCTTGTCCACGGCGGATGTGGATGTGGTGGAGGCGCATGGGACGGGGACGCGGTTGGGTGATCCGATCGAGGCGCAGGCGTTGCTGGCCACCTACGGGCAGGGGCGTGAGGTGCCGTTGTGGCTGGGGTCGGTGAAGTCGAATCTCGGTCATACGCAGGCCGCTGCGGGGGTGGCTGGGGTGATCAAGATGGTGCAGGCGATGCGGCATGGGGTGTTGCCGCGGACGTTGCATGTGGATGAGCCGACGCCGCATGTCGATTGGGACGCGGGCAGTGTGCGGTTGCTGACGGAGTCGGTGCCGTGGCCGGAGACGGGGCGTGCGCGTCGTGCGGGGGTGTCGTCGTTCGGGATCAGTGGCACCAACGCGCACGTCATCCTGGAGGCCGTCCCCCAACCCCCCGA
>NZ_BSSE01000076.1 GCF_030268965.1 Microtetraspora sp. NBRC 16547
GGCCTGACCTTGTATGAGGTTCTCGGCGAACTCCAGGCTTTACTCGCCACCTGGACCGGCGTTTGCCACGTATGCCACCAAATGTACACACCCCATAACACTTCGTAACATAACAAAGTACTACTAGATGAAGGGTTTGAGTGAAAGCGATTGGCGCGATCAGCGGCATGACCTGCCGCCTCAACCATGGGCACGCGCCCCACGGCAGAGAGCGGCCCACGAACTAGCGTGATCTTCTCATCAGATGGACAGAGAGGTCATGCCTGAGACGCTTACGACGCCCAGTAGCGAATGCCTGTCCATGCTGCCACGATCATCGCAACGATCGAGAGGGGGATAAGTAGGTAATAGTGGGAGATGCTCGTAACCGCCGCGCTAATGACGCGCTCAGGATGGTTCGGGTCATAGACGATGTCCAAGGAGTCGCCGGCATGGATCCCTGAGGCATCGATCGAATCCGACACGTCGGTCGTGACGTGCTCTCCGGCGGAGGTGGAGAACTTCACAACAACGAGATCCCCCCCTCGGAAATCCCGTGCTTCGACGACCGTTGCCTCGGCCCGAACCCCTCGCGCCAGGATCGTTCTGGTCTGGTTCATCGTCAGGACTTCGGAAATAGTGAGCGCCAAGAGAGCGAGTGAAAATAGGCCAGTCGCCACGGCTGGGCGCCACCTGCTCCTTCGCTCAGCGATCGGTTTCTTCGACGGTCTCGCGGTAGTGACCTGGTGGTGGCGTCGCTTCTGTAAGCGACGCCGTCGTTGACGCTGCTTCACAGTCCTCCTGCCGTTTTACCACCAACGTCCCGCGATCACTCTAAGTTCCTCCTATACAGGTGCTCCTAGATAACTGCCATGCCTGCGACTTGTGAGGCACAACGAGATTCCTGAAGACGGCGACTGGCCGATTCTCACCGTGTACTTCGACTCGCGTGACCGACCGCGCCTGGCCTCGAGCTCAGCCTTGATCGCCGTGTCATTAGCGTGCCATTAGCCAGGGCGACGAGAGGGCAGCCACGGTCACTCATGACTCGCCCGAAGCCCAGGTCAGAACCCCTGCAAGCCGTGATTCATGCAATTCCCAAGCTGACAGCGCGGGTTCGATTCCCGTCACCCGCTCCAAGCCCAAAGGCCCAGGTCAGGGACACATTCCCGACCCGGGCCTTAGTTGTTTCCGAAGCTCTTTGATCTTCTCGGGCCATTAGCGGGCCATTAGCCCAGATCTTTCACGATCATGATCAAGCCTTCCTGGGGTCGTGTTGATCAGGGTGCTGGGTGCAGAGTTCCGGGTTCGGGCATGCAGAAGGCCCGGTGGTCGCCGGGTTAGGCCCTCGGTCTCCCC
>NZ_BSSE01000077.1 GCF_030268965.1 Microtetraspora sp. NBRC 16547
TGACCTTGTATGAGGTTCTCGGCGAACTCCAGGCTTTACTCGCCACCTGGACCGGCGTTTGCCACGTATGCCACCAAATGTACACACCCCATAACACTTCGTAACATAACAAAGTACTACTAGTGCATCGCCGCAAAGATCCTTAAGGGGTCCGAGTCGTAACGGTACGTGCTCAACTTGCCGTCTTCTCCAAGAGTGCGGCGCGTGTCCGCTCCTGATCGCGCCGGGTGAGGGAGCGGATGTGGTCGGCGCGTGCGTCGTAGCGCCACCGGTACGGCTGCGCGGTGGCGTTATGGCGGATCGTGAACGAGTCGATCTGCTCCATCAGGTTCTCGCGGGAGGTGAAATCACCGCGGCGGAGCAGACGGCGGGTCAGCACGGAGAACCACATCTCGATCATGTTGAGCCAGCTGGCGTGTTTGGGCGTGTAGGTGACCTTGAACCGGGGGTGGGCGGCCAGCCAGGCGCGGGTGGCTTTGGAGGTGTGGCTGGCGCCATTGTCCAAGATCAGGTAGATGTCCAGGTCCGGGTCGATCATCTGATCGAGCAGGATGAGGAAGGCGATGAAGGTCGCCGAGTTGTTGCGGTCGATTCGTTCGGCCAGGACTTGTCCGGTCAGGACGTCCATCGCGGCGAGGATGGAGACGGTGCCGTGGCGGAGGTACTCGAACTCGCGGCGACCGGTGCGGCCGGGCCGGGCGCAGATCTCGGGATGTTTACGGGATTTGGCTTGGATTCCGGTCTTTTCGTCCACGCTGAGCAGGACCGCACCCTTGGGCGGGTTGAGGTACAGGTCGCAGACTGCGCTGGCCAACTGCCAGAACTGCTCATCGTCGAGCCGGTTCAGCCAGCCCCGGACGCGGTGCGGCCGAAGATTGGTCTCGGCCAGGATCCGGCCGACCTGAGAGGCGGAGATGCCGGTATCGGCGAGGTGGGCGGCGATCGCGGTGTGCGTCCAGGTGGATTGACTCTGCGGTGGGGTGCTGGTGGCGCAGGCGATCACGCGCAGCCGCACTTGGGGACCGTAGACTTCGGGCCGGCCCGGGCGGGGTAGGTCGACCAGGCCCTTGATGCCGTGTACGGCGTAGCGGTCGCGCCATTTGCGGACGGTCGTCTCGGTGGTGGCCAGTTGCTCGGCGATGGTGGCCAGGGCCAGGCCATCGTCGGCGATCAGCAGGACGATCCGGGCGCGCAGGACCAGCATCTGCGGACTGGAAGGCCTATTGATGATCTTGTTGAGGCGTTTCCTGCGGCGGTGGCCGACCTTGATGACCACGTGGCTGACCGGTCTGGCCATGAACTCCGTCCCTGCGGCGATCGGA
>NZ_BSSE01000078.1 GCF_030268965.1 Microtetraspora sp. NBRC 16547
GGGCGGCGCAGCAATATCGCACCCGAAAGCATCATCCCGGAACGCCTCCCTCCGGCCTCCAGCCGATCAGCACACCGTAAAGATATCGCTCACACGTTCTATAGGCAACTCTGAGTAGTCACCTATTCACTGTTTGTCCTTTACTTGCTCAACGTCACGTTCGGGCAGGTATGTGCGAGGCGCAAGTGAAGGTGTCCATAGCGAGCCCGGCACGAGCGTGCTCGTGGTTTCGACCTCCGCACCGATACCCGCCACGCCCGCGACCCGCCGGTGCCCACCGCACCCCCGGCCCCTCATCGACCGCTCGCCTGCGGCCCCCTCGCAACCGCTTGCCTCGCCTGCGGTCCGCCTCGCGACCCCTGCCCGCGTCGCCCGCCTACTCTTCGGCGCTCATTGCGTCCTCGGCCGCCCCGGTCGAGGGGCAGCGACTCCGCGTTCTTCTTTCCGAGGATGTCGGGAGGCCCTCGGCGGCCGATGGGGCCAGGGCCCATCGCATGTCGAATCATCGGGACCGATTGCCAAACACCACGACATGTGCGTTCTGACGCCAATTTGGGACCACCCCTGACGAGTAAATCCTGTCCATACAGGCCATCCCTCGGAAATAACCACAAAATACGGCATTTCATGGACGTCACTATCTAAATAATGAGGGTCGTTTTCCGCCCGGAGCAGGCAGGACCTACGTGCGCCTGACACCCAGGATCCGCAACGACGGAGTGGAGCCGGTCCAGGGCTCCGAGAACGACGGGGAACTGACCGGCCTTCCCGCACCGGCCTTCCCGCACCGGCCTCCGCTGCCAGGCTCCGCTGCCGGGCCACGATGGTGGGCGGCATGGTCGAGGCCACCGTGGATCCCACCGACCGGTTCCGACTTTCTGGCGAAATCCCGGGCAGCTCGAATGACGCGATACCAGTCGCATTGATGAGAAACGCACATCCCATCGATGAATGGTGTAACTAGACCCGACACGCGATCATTCGCCATTCTCTCTGTAGCGATAAACAGGGAGATGGCGCCATATGGATGATTACGAGCTCTATTGACGTTTTCTCACCGACTTTCAGCTGATCTTTCTGTGCTCGAAGTGGACGAGGACGAGGGCGGCCCGAGCAAGGTCCCCGATCCGGCTGGGGCCGAGCGTGGTGTGCTGCAAGGCGGTCCAGCGTT
>NZ_BSSE01000079.1 GCF_030268965.1 Microtetraspora sp. NBRC 16547
CTGGTCTTGCCCCGGTTTGGTGGACACCTGATCTGTGGGGCACCCTGTGCCCCTGAAAGAGGAGTCCACGTGCCGAACTACCCGTATGAGTTCCGCCGGCAGATGGTGGGGCTGGTGCGCTCGGGACGGACGCCGGAAGATCTCGCCCGCGAGTTCGAGCCTTCCGCACAGACGATCCGTAACTGGGTACGCCAAGCCGACATCGACGACGGCCGCCGCGACGGCATGACCAGCGCCGAACGCGAAGAGCTGACACGACTGCGCCGGGAGAACAAGATCCTCCGCGAGGAGAAGGAGATCTTGCGTAAGGCCGCGGCTTTCTTCGCGCGGGAGACGGATCTGCCGAGATGAAGTTCCGGCTGATCCATGCGGAGAAAGACCACCACGATGTCTCCCTGCTGGCCCGGGTGCTGGGTGTGTCGCGCCAGGGCTACTACGCCTGGACCAGACGGCAGCGGCACGGGCCATCCCCTCGCGCCCGGCACGACGCGATGCTGACGAAGAAGATCCGCGCCCACCACACAGCCTCCGATGAGATCTACGGGGCGCCCCGGATCCATGCCGATCTGCGGGAGATCGACCACATCAGGGTCGGGCGCAAGCGGGTGGCCCGGCTGATGCGCGCGGCTGGGCTGGCCGGGGTGTCGCGCCGCAAGGGGTGCCGCACGACGGTCGCCGACCGGAAGGCGGCCGCTGCCGGCGATCTGGTGAAACGAAACTTCACAGCCGCCGAGCCGAACCGGTTGTGGACGGCCGACATCACGTACGTGCCGACCTGGCAGGGCTTCCTGTACCTGGCGGTGGTGCTGGATGTGTTCTCGCGGCGGATCGTCGGCTGGGCGATGGCCGATCACATGCGGACCGAGTTGGTGAGCGATGCGCTGGCGATGGCGATCCACCAGCGCCGTCCCAGTGCCGGGGTGATCCATCACAGCGACAAGGGCAGCCAG
>NZ_BSSE01000080.1 GCF_030268965.1 Microtetraspora sp. NBRC 16547
CGTGGAGCCTTCGGTAGAAGAGGTCTCACCACAAGATCGTCCGTCTACCAGAAGGCTCCACGTGATCACCTATCCTGCCATGCTCGACGTCTCACGAGACCTCATCCGCTTCGTCGCACGACTACTGCGACAGGAACGCGCGGCCCGGGGAACCAGGAAGGGCACCAGAGCGCTGACCTGCTGGTTTCAAGCCGTCTTCGTGGTCGCCTGGTTCCGGCAGCGCCCCAACCTCACCCTGCATGGCAAGGCGTTCGGCCTCTCCCAGGCCACCGCCTACCGCTACCTGCACGAGGCCATCGACGTCCTGGCGGATCAGGCCCCCGACCTGCACTCCGCCCTTCACCGTGCCGCCGGCGAAGGACTGCCGCACCTCATCCTGGACGGAAAAGTCTTCGACGCCGACCGATGCCGCATCAAGACCACCAGCGTGAAAGGCGCACAGATCGACGCCTGGTACGCCGGGAAGACCTCCGATTTCGGCGGCAACGTTCAGGCGCTGTTCGCCCCAGACGGGTTCCCGCTGTGGACCTCCGATGTGGAACCCGGCGGCGTCCCGGACATCGACGCCGCCCGCACACACGTCCTACCCGCGGCCTACCCCTACGCCCGAACCATGCCGATCCTCGCCGATCCCGGCTACCAAGGAGCAGGTCACGGCGTCTACACCCCGTTCAAGCAACCCGCCGACGGCAACGGCCTCAGCATCGACAACCGCACCTACAACCACCTGATCCGCGCGCTGCGCTGTCTCGGCGAACGCGGCTTCGCGCTGCTGACCCAACGCTGGACCGCCTTGCAGCACACCACGCTCGGCCCCAGCCGGATCGGGGACCTTGCTCGGGCCGCCCTCGTCCTCGTCCACTTCGAGCACAGAAAGATCAGCTGAAAGTCGGTGAGAAAACGTCA
>NZ_BSSE01000081.1 GCF_030268965.1 Microtetraspora sp. NBRC 16547
GCCGAAACGCCCTTGAGACTGTTGACCAGTTTGGACAGGGCGACCTTCGGCGGGTAGTGGATCAGTAGGTGGACGTGGTCATGTTCGCCGTTGAACTCACGCAGCTCGACCTCGAAGTCGGCGCACACCTCCCGCATGATCTCCTCGCAGCGGGCCAGCATCTCGTTCGTGAACGCCCCCCGCCGATACTTGGTGACAAAGACCAAATGTGCGTGAAGGTTGTATGTGACATGGCGTCCGGTCCGGACATCGGGGTTCGCGTTCCATCGCGGTGACATAAACCAAATGATATGATCAGTGTGTGGAGGTGGTGAAGCAGACCCGGGCGCACGTGGCGCGTCTCGACCTGAGCACGGCCCAGATCGCCGTGCTGGACGGCCAGGCACACACCGCTCGCGCCCTGTGGAACCTGCTCCACGAGTACGTCACCTTCCGGCAGGGCCGTCTGGCCTCGATCAAGGACTGCGACACGGCGATCCGACAGGCCCGCCGCGAAATCGACTGGATAGGCCAACTGCCCGCCCAGGCAGCACAAGCGGTACTGAAAACGTATCGGCAGGCGTGGGCGAATTTCTTCGATCCCGGCCACCCGGCGAAACGGCCCAGCTTCAAGAACCGGTTCCGGTCCCGGATGGCCGTTGACGTCCCCCAGGGGCGGGACCTGAACATCGTCCGGCTGAACCGGCGGTGGGGCGCAGTCAACCTGCCCAAGGCCGGCCGGGCCCGGTTTCGGTGGACCAAGGATCTGCCCGGCACCACCAAGGGCGGCCCTGCCGGGCGGATCACCGGAGCCCGCCTGGTCAAAGAAGCCGACAGCTGGCACATCGTGTTCCGAGCCGAACGCCAGGTGCCTGCCCCGGCC
>NZ_BSSE01000082.1 GCF_030268965.1 Microtetraspora sp. NBRC 16547
GGGGTGGTGGCGGGGGTGGCGCGTCCTGATCGGCGGGTGGTGTTCGTCTTTCCCGGTCAGGGGTCGCAGTGGGCCGGGATGGGGGTGGAGCTGCTGGGGTGTTCGCCGGTGTTCGCGGCGCGGATGGCTGAGTGCGCGGATGCGCTGGCCGGCTACGTGGACTGGGATCTGTTCGAGGTGCTCGGTGATGCCGGGGCGCTGGAACGGGTGGATGTGGTGCAGCCGGTGTTGTGGGCGGTGATGGTGTCGCTGGCCGCGGTGTGGCGCTCCTATGGCGTTGAGCCCTCGGCGGTGGTTGGTCACAGCCAGGGTGAGATCGCGGCGGCGTGTGTGGCGGGGGTGTTGTCGCTGGAGGACGGCGCGCGGGTGGTGGCGTTGCGGAGTCGGGCGTTGCTGGGGGTGTCGGGGTCGGGCGGGATGGTGTCGGTGGCGGCTCCGGTGGAGCGGGTGGCCGGCTGGTTGGAGCGGTGGCGGGGGCGGGTCGGGATCGCGGCGGTGAACGGTCCGGGTTCGGTGGTGTTGTCGGGTGCGGTGGCGGCGCTGGATGAGGTGCTGGGGTGGTGTGCTGGGCAGGGGGTGCGGGCGCGGCGGATCGCGGTCGATTACGCGTCGCATTCGCCGTTGGTGGAGTCGCTGGAGGAGGACCTCGCCGAGGTTTTGGCGCCGGTGCGGCCGGGGCGGGGGTCGGTTCCGTTCGTGTCGTCGGTCACCGGTGGGGTGGTGGATGGCGCGGGGTTGGATGCGGGGTATTGGTGGCGGAATCTGCGGGAGCCGGTGCGTTTTGATCGGGCGGTGGCGGGG
>NZ_BSSE01000083.1 GCF_030268965.1 Microtetraspora sp. NBRC 16547
GTCGGTTCGTCGTCGTGGGATCGTCGAGTTGCAGTTCCCGTTGTCGCTGCTGCGGGCGCTGTACGCCGACATCTACGCCCAGGGCGGCTGGGCCGGTGTGATCGCTGACGTCATGCGCCAATACGACCAGGCCATCGAACAGAGCTTTCCGACCGACGATGACGGCCACGGCCACAGTGCGGGTGATGGTTCGGCAGGTGACGCTTCTGTTGGTGACGCTTCTGCGGTAGACGAAGCTGCGGGGGACGCCGCTGCGGCAGGCGGGCCTGTGCGGCAGGGTGCTGTGGAGAACGACGCTGCCCCAGGGTCTGTGGTCGGCTGTGGGGCGGCCGGTGGGGATGAGCGGCGGCGGTTCCCCACAGCGGGACTACGGCGGCGGATCGAGATCCGCGACAGGGTCTGCTCCCATCCCGGCTGCCGCGCTCCGGCCACCCGGTCGGAGCTGGATCACACCCGCCAATACGCGCACGGCGGCCCCACCACCGAGGACAACCTGGCCGCCGCGTGCGCACATGACCATGACCTACGCGACAACGGCTGGCGGGTCATCCAGACCGCGCCAGGACATGTGACCTGGATCAGCCGCACCGGCCACCGCTATCCGGTCCAGCCGCCGCCGATCATCGAATCCCTGCCGGAACCCTTCGCCCCCGGAGGCTGGGCCATGCCCGGCCGGTCGGGAACCGGCGGGGTAGGCGGGCTCGCGGCTGTCGGGTACGGCGCGGGCAGCATCACCGACCCCGCCAACGACGAACTCCCGTTCCTGCCGACCTGGA
>NZ_BSSE01000084.1 GCF_030268965.1 Microtetraspora sp. NBRC 16547
GCGGATCGTCGGCTGGGCGATGGCCGATCACATGCGGACCGAGTTGGTGAGCGATGCGCTGGCGATGGCGATCCACCAGCGCCGTCCCAGTGCCGGGGTGATCCATCACAGCGACAAGGGCAGCCAGCTCGGGTTCAAGGAGTCGTTGCAACACTGCCTGTCATTGAGCCTAGATGTTCGTTGAACGCCTCAGCGGGAGTACGCCAGCCGAGTGTCTTGCGGGGGCGACTGTTGAGCGCGGCGGCGACTGCGTCCAGATCGTTTCGGCTGTGCCTGCCCAGGTCAGTTCCCTTGGGAAAGTACTGTCGCAGCAGGCCGTTGGTGTTCTCGTTGGTGCCGCGCTGCCAGGGACTGTGCGGGTCGGCGAAGTAGACCTCCAGCCCGGTGTCGATGCGCAGCTGAACATGCTGGGCCATCTCCGCGCCCTGGTCCCAGGTCAGTGACCTACGCAGGTGCTCGGGCAGCGTAGCGATCGTGGCGGCTATGGCATCGCGCACGGCTTCGGCACCGTGCCCGGCAAGCGCCGGGCCGTTCTTGACCCGCCGGCCCTCGCCGTGGCCTTCCATCCGGGGCAAATGCAGCAACATCGTGAACCGGGTGGTGCGCTCGACCAGCGTGCCGATCGCGGAACTGCCCAAGCCGATAATGAGGTCGCCTTCCCAGTGCCCGGGCACGGCCCGGTCGGCGGCCTC
>NZ_BSSE01000085.1 GCF_030268965.1 Microtetraspora sp. NBRC 16547
ACCGGAAGATCGGTGCCGACTCCCCACTCGTCGTACATCTGGTCGATCATGTTTAACGCCAGTCGCCACTTCTCCTGGTGACCGACGTCGGCAGGGATCTTGCACCGGTCGCGGCGCTTGCGGACCGTCTCCGCCTGAACCGGATCCTCGATCTTGTCCGGGTCCCACGACTCGGGGATGAACAGCCGCCAGTTGACCGCGGACGAGGCGTGATCGGTGACCAGATGTGCACTGACACCGATCTGGCAGTTTCCGGTCTTGCCCAGCGTCCCGGAATACATCCGCGCCACTCCCGGAGAATCCGGGCCGTCCTTGGGGAACCCCACATCGTCGATGACGACCGCCTGCGGGCTGATCCGCTCCAGAGCCCAATGCGTGAGGTTTTCCCGGACCGGTTCGTAGTCCCAGGTCGAGTCGGCCATGAATTGCTGTAACCGCTGGGTGTCAACTCCCAGACGCTCCGCCATCGGGTCCATCGACTTGCGTCGCCCGTCCAGCATCAACCCCCGCACATATGACTCGCCAGTAGCCAGCTGATCACGGCGACGAAGCACCCTCCGCAGCATCTGATCTGCAAACTTCTCAAGCCGCGGGCGTACCAGCGCCATCTCGTCAGGTGTCACGACAGCATGATCCCGAAGTAACTCATCAA
>NZ_BSSE01000086.1 GCF_030268965.1 Microtetraspora sp. NBRC 16547
CGGTGGTCTTCGACTCCGGTTATGGCGATTGCACCGCTTTCCGGCTGGGATTGGAGGACCGCGACCTGTCTTACGTGGCGGCCGTCTCCGATGATCTGTCGGCCTATCCCGGAGACGCGGTGCCTGAGCTGGCAGAATACAGCGGCCAGGGGCGCCGGCCGAAACCGCGCTATCCAGGCAAACCGTCGAATCTGCGAAATCTCGCATTGGCGGCGGGGCGGGCGAATCTGCGGCGGGTGACCTGGCGGCAGGGCGCCAAGAAGACCAGCGGCAATCCGGGCGCGAAAATGCGATCACGCTTCATGGCTCTATCGATTCTCTTGGCCAACAAAGACATTGCCCGCAACCCCGACGGCAGCCTGCCTGCGCGTCTGCTGCTGGTGGAATGGCCAGCAGGCGAATCCGAACCCACCGGTTACTGGATCACCAATCTCCCCGCCGCGACTCCGCTGCGCGAACTCGTCCGGCTCGCCAAGATCCGATGGAGGATCGAGCATGACTACCGGGAGCTCAACACCGGCCTTGGTCTCAAGCACTTTGAGGGGCGGAGCTTCTTCGGCTGGCACCGCCACGTCACCCTGGCCGCGGTAGCGCAGGCATTCTGTACCGAACTGCGGCTAGACCCAAAAGCCC
>NZ_BSSE01000087.1 GCF_030268965.1 Microtetraspora sp. NBRC 16547
CGCAGGGCCTGTACCGACTCCGACGCCGTCCAACCGCGGTTGCCGTCGACGTAGAGCTCCACCTCGTCTCCGAGCGCGTCGCGGAGCGCACGGCAGACCGCGACGTCGAGCGTGAACGGGCGCCGGCCCACCTTCACCTTGAACGTGGTGACGCCGAAAACGTCGCGCATCCGCTCGGCCTCGGCGACCATCGCGGCGGGCTCGGCGAAGCCGAGCATGTGCGACACGCGCATGCGGTCGGTGAACCCGCCGAGCAGGAGCGTGACGGGGACCCCCAGCGTCCGGCCCAGCGCGTCCCACACGGCCATGTCGATGGCGGCCTTGGCGGTGGGGTTGCCGACGGTACGCCCGAGGACGCCGTGGATGATCTCGCGTTCGAGGAGCGACAGGCCCAGCAGTTCGGGGGCGAACAGTTTGTCGATCACGGCCTTGATCGAGTCCTGCGTCTCACCGTAGGTGAACGGCCGGGGAGGCGCCTCGGCGATACCGACGACCCCGTCCTCGGTCCGCACGCGTACGAGCACGTGCTCGGCCGTGTGCACTTCGCCGCTGGCGAACCGCAGCGGCTTCCGGTACGGGATGGCGAACGGAATCGCCTCGATGGCGGTGATCTTCATG
>NZ_BSSE01000088.1 GCF_030268965.1 Microtetraspora sp. NBRC 16547
GCCATGGAGGATCTCGGGCTCACCCTGGCCGAGGAACTGTGCCCCGCCGACGACGTCCTCGGCCGCCGCTGGCTGGTGAGCAGGGCGTCCATCCCTGTCGTCGCGGACGAGAGCGTGCCGACCCCGGCCATGGTCACGAGGGAGCTGCTCGGCGGAGCCGCCAACGCGATCAGCATCAAGACGGCGCGCACCGGCTTCACGTACTCCCAGCGCGTCCACCACCTGTGCGAGGGGGCCGGGGTCGAGGTCGTGATGGGCAACCAGATCGACGGCCAGATCGGATCCATGTGCACGGTCGCCTTCGGCGCCGCCTACCGGCTCACCTCAGCGCGGGCCGGAGAGCTCTCGAACTTCCTCGACATGAGCGATGACCTGCTCACCGAACCCCTCGAGATCCGGGACGGAACGCTCGCCGTCCGGCAGGGCGCCGGCATCGGCGTGGAGGTCGACGAGGACAAGCTCGCCCGCTATCGCCAGGACATCTGACACCAGTCACCGCACACCAGGAGGTACCAGAGCATGAACGCGACCAACGACACCGTCACCCCGGCCGCGGCCGACTCCGGCGCGTCCGCGACCGAGCGGTTCTTCACCGACAAGTCGAGCTCGGTCG
>NZ_BSSE01000089.1 GCF_030268965.1 Microtetraspora sp. NBRC 16547
TTCGCTTGTGCCGGCTGTGGTGTGGGTGTTTTGAGGGGTTCCGTGGTGGGGCCTCTTTTTGGTTTTCCGGGTTGGTTTGGGTGCTTTCCGGAGTTCGCTTGCGGGTGGAGGCAGGGGTGCGGCGGGAAGTGTGGCGCGGAGGCGGGGGGTTGTGGAGGCCGGCGTAGGACCGTGCCAGCAACCACCGCGCCCGCGATGGCCGCGATCAGCGGCTCGTCGGAGGCCCGCTATCACGGCCGGCCGGAACAACCCCCCGTTGTAGCGCCTACGGACACCAGCCAGGCCATGAGGCCTACGGACACCAGCAAGATCGCGGGGCCTCCGACGTCAGCCGGGTCGTAGCGTCTGCCGTCACCAGCCAGTTCATGGGCCTACGGACACCAGCAAGATCGCGGGGCCTCCCACGTCGGCCGGGTCGTAGCGCCGAGGACACCCGCAAGGCCGTGGTGCTTAGTGGTCCTCGCCGGAAGTCCCTCGGGGGTTGACGGTTCACCAGTTGGCGTGCTGCTCGTAGTCAGGTGTCGGTGTTGGACACGTAGAGGTCGCAGACCAGATCCAGGGCCTCCTGTGGGCTGCCGG
>NZ_BSSE01000090.1 GCF_030268965.1 Microtetraspora sp. NBRC 16547
AGACCATGCCGGCCAGCCGATCCTGCACATACTGCCGCAGCCGGTCGTTGGCGGCGAGCTTGCACACCTTGGGCCGGCGCGCTTGCCGGTCGGCATGCCACTGCGCGACCGAGGCCCGGTAATCCAGCCGGCCGCCACGGGTCGCCGCGTTGCGCCGCAGCTCCCGCGAGATCGTCGACGGAGCCCGTCCTAGACGGCGGGCGATCTCCCGTACCCCGCACTCCTTGGCGCGCAGCACGGCGATCTCCTCGCGCTCGGTGAACGACAGATAGCGGCCCGACGGCGGGTCCAGGCTGATCGGCGGCATCCCGCCACCTTCACGGAACCACCGCGCCCCCAACGGTGTCGACACGCCGCACGCGACAGCGGCCTCCTCGCTCGACAGCCCCTCAGCGATCAACCGCCAGAAACGCCGCCGCTCCTCGCGCCGATTGACCGGGGGCCGTCCCGGTGACCGAAGCGGCGGGCGACCAGCGAAGATCGCTGCACGCGCCCTTCCCTGCGCCACAACATCCTCCTCAACGATCGAGGTGTTGCGACGACCAGTTGAATCCGCCCTGGC
>NZ_BSSE01000091.1 GCF_030268965.1 Microtetraspora sp. NBRC 16547
CGTGGGTCGAGGCCGGGGCGGAGTTCGCCGGCCTTGTCGAGGTCGCGGAGGAGGTTTCGCCAGAGTTTGCCGTATTCGGCTTCTTCGGCGAGTTGGCGGGTGTGGAGGTGTTCGGGGATCTGGCCGGAGTTGCGGATGACGGCGGTGGCGAAGTCGGAGAGTTCGAGTTCGATGTGGAGGTGGGCTTCGACGGCGGCGGCGATCCGGTCCATTGGGGTGGTTTCGGCGGGGAGTGTGTTGAGGGTTTCGCTGAGGTGTTCGCGGAGGCGTCGGGCGCCGGTCCACATGACTTCTTCGATGAGTTGTTCGCGGGATCCGAAGTAGTAGTAGATGGCGGGTGCCTGGAGTTGGGCTTGGTCGGCGATGTCGCCGAGTCGTGTTCCGGCGTAGCCCTTGCGGCTGAGGACGTGTGCCGCGGCGTTGAGGATGCGCTGGCGTGTGCGGGCTGACTTGGAGCTTTCTTCCGGGGTGGGTTCGCCGGTTTTCCTGGGCACGGAGCGATCATACGCGGTCGGCCGCC
>NZ_BSSE01000092.1 GCF_030268965.1 Microtetraspora sp. NBRC 16547
TCGCCGGGGGCTGTGGAGGGGGCAGGCTTCGCGGGAGATGTGACCACGGGACAGCAGGGCCGGTGGTCGCGGGCGGTGAGGACTGAGCGCGAGGACGCATCTGGCTGGGACGGGATCTGGCAAGGCCGTCCGGCCGGCCCCGCCGGGGGGATGTCGGGTGAGGCTGGGCGGGAATCGCCCGGGCGGCGTCGTCCGCGGCAGGCGCCGGGGCCGGGGGAGGCGCGGAAAGAACCGGGCCGGAAAGAACCGGGCCGGGAGGGGCGCGCCGGTAGCGGGCCCGGGTGTGGGGACTGGCCCGATCCCGGTCTGGTCGCAGCAGCGGTGACGGAGCTGCTGCGCCGCGCCGGACAGATCGCCGCCGCCGGGGATCAGGTGCCGTGCGACACCGAAGCGGCGATGGCGGAGATCGTGGCGTTGGCGCGGGCGATTGATCTGGCCGAGGCCGCGCTCGCCGCCAGGCTGGTGGTGGCTGAGGCCGGGAAGGGCCA
>NZ_BSSE01000093.1 GCF_030268965.1 Microtetraspora sp. NBRC 16547
GAAGCCTTCCCCCGCAGGACGACTCCGAAGGGCCACAATCCTTCATCTTCCACGCAGCACCGCATCAAGAAGCTCTCCCTACATCAAGCCTCCCTCAACGTTCGTGACACACACCAGGGGCTTCACTACGTTCGAGCGCCAGATCCCGCCCGCCGGACCACTCGTTCCGGCAACCCGAAGATCACGCTCCGCCACAGATGCTTACGCGGAATGGCTCAATGTTTCGAACCCTGGTGCGCTTGATCTGATCTTCTGGCCTCCCGACGGGCTTGAAGAAGTGTCTCCAGAACAGATCGTGGACGCTGCCTTGGGTAGCGGCGCTGTAGAACTTTAACCTCGATGACTGACGTTTTCTCAGTGAATTTCAGCTGATCCGGCGATGTTCGAAGTGGACGAGAACGAGTGCGGCGCGTACAAGGTCGCCGATCCGGCTGGAGCTGAGCGTGGTGTGCTTCAGGGCCGTCCAGCGTT
>NZ_BSSE01000094.1 GCF_030268965.1 Microtetraspora sp. NBRC 16547
CTCGATGTGGTCGATCTCCGTCAGATAGGCGGGAACGTCACACCCCTCACGGCAGCAGGTGCCGTACTTGGCGATGATCGCCTCCCGCTGGTCGGCCGAAGCCAGACGGCGGGAACGACCGAAGTCGCTGACGATCCCCCGCGCGTCACGCAACACCCGGCGCAACTCGGCGCTGTAGGCCATCCGGCGGGCGTCAGCAGCCGGGATCGAGGTGCCATCCTCCAGATGGGCGGGCTGATCGGACTCACCGGTCAGAGTCTGCTCGGTAACCGACACATGCATAACCGTGCGGCGTCCGCCCTCCGAGAGGCGGATGGCCAGGGCGTCGGCCATCCGGCGAGCGTGGCTACGGGTGTCGGCGCTGCCGGTCTTGACGGCCAACGGCTCCAGCCACGTTTTGAGCTGCATCTTCAGCTCAGGATCCAGCAGGCCGCTGACGCGGCCCATCCCGTCGAAGGTGTCGGCGA
>NZ_BSSE01000095.1 GCF_030268965.1 Microtetraspora sp. NBRC 16547
CCCGCCTTGGGCAGCAGATGATCGGCAACAGCGCGGGCGAGCTCGACGGGGACGTCTTCCAGCCAGTCGCAGAACACCACCGCCCGCGCCTTATCGATCAAACCCGCCGACAGGGCATCCCGCACCCCCGGCAGGCGAACTTTCAGATCGTAGGCGAACCCGTATTCCCGCTCGGCAGCCCGGCGGGTGAGCCCCAACGCCGACCTAACCTCATCGGGTGAGTTCTTGTCCGGCTCCGCCATTTTCTCCATGCCGGAGACGGAAATCTCATACAGGCCGACCTCGGCCATCACGGTGGCTTTCCGGGCTTGCACGTGCGCTTCAAGGCGGGCATATGCCTGCATCACGATCACGGCGTCGAAGCCGTCCAGCCTGGCGATATCGATCCCATCCAGCACGGCGGCCAGCTCCACGCCGGGGGCCATCAGCTCCAGGCCCTCGGGGATCGGCT
>NZ_BSSE01000096.1 GCF_030268965.1 Microtetraspora sp. NBRC 16547
CGTACGCCGGGGTTCCCGCGGTTCAAGGGACGCGGCTGGTTCGACACCGTGGAGTGGCCCAAGGACGGCGACGGCTGCCGCTGGGACGCCCAGCCCGAGCACCCGGCCGCCACGTTCGTGCGCCTTCAGGGCATCGGGCATGTGCGGGTTCACCAGCACCGGGCGGTCAAAGGCACGGTGAAGACGATCAGCGTGAAGCGGGAAGGCTCCCGCTGGTACGTGATCCTGTCCTGCGACGACGTGCCCGCCGAACCCTTGCCCGCCACGGGCGCGGTCGTCGGGATCGACATGGGCGTGGCCTCGCTCGTGACGGCCAGCGACGGCGACCCCGTAGATAACCCGCGCCACCTGGCCGCCTCCGCTGACCGGCTCGCGGCTGCCCAGCGGGATCTCGCCCGCAAGAAGCGGGGCAGCAAGCGCCGCCGCAAGGCCGTGGCACGGG
>NZ_BSSE01000097.1 GCF_030268965.1 Microtetraspora sp. NBRC 16547
CCAGTTCAAAGGCTTCACCTCCCACCACCTGCGCGCCGAGTTCCCGCATCTGCGCTCGCAGCTGCCCACGCTGTGGTCGCGGTCGTACTTCGTGGCCACGGTCGGCGCGGTCTCCGCGCAAACGGTGCAGCGCTACATCGAGACGCAGTACGAGCGGCCCACCAAGGGCGGTGGCCGTGCGTAGGTCGTACAAGTTCCTGATCCGCCCCACCAGCAGGCAGGCCGCCGCACTGGCCGCCTGCCTGGAAGACCACCGCCAGCTGTACAACGCCGCCCTTGAGCACCGGCGTGCCGCCTACCGCAAGGCGGGCGTGAGCGTCCGGTACGGCGAGCAGTCGGCCGAGTTGAAGCACATCCGGGCTGAGGACGCCGGAGGTCAGGGCCGCTGGTCGTTCTCCTCTCAGCAGGCCACGCTGCGGCGTTTGGACAAGGCGTTCGC
>NZ_BSSE01000098.1 GCF_030268965.1 Microtetraspora sp. NBRC 16547
ACGACCGAGGCGGTGATGACCGACGCCAGCGCCGGCATCGACGACGTGGGCCTGGTTCCGCACAAGACCACGACGACCGTGGCGATGGACTTCGGGCGGGTCTCGCTGGATCAGGATCTGATCCTTTACCTGTTCGGTACGCCCGGTCAGCACCGGTTCTGGTTCATGTGGGACGACCTGGTTCGCGGTGCGATCGGCGCGGTGGTGCTGGTGGACACGCGGCGGTTGGCGGACAGCTTTCCGGCGGTGGACTACTTCGAGGAGGCCCAGCTTCCGTTCGTGGTGGGCGTCAACGGGTTCGACGGGCAGTACCCGCACAGTGAGAACGAGGTCCGTGAGGCGCTGAGTCTCTCCGCGCATGTCCCCATCGTGCGCACCGACGCCCGCACCCGCGAGTCGGTCAAGAGCGCGCTCATCACCCTGGTCGAGCACGC
>NZ_BSSE01000099.1 GCF_030268965.1 Microtetraspora sp. NBRC 16547
CGGTGGCGCTGGGAGTGCTCAGGGCAGCAGCGTGAAGTCGAGCGCGGGCGTGGTGGAGCCGGTGGGGTTCGCGGCGGGTGAGCTGCGGGTTCAGGTCTCCACGCTCATGCACCTGGACGACCTTCCCTCAGAGCTTGCCGGGTGGGGGCCGATCCACGCTCATCTGGCCCGCAGGCTCGCCAAACGACAGATCGGCGGTGAGTGGCGGTTCGCCATCTGCGATGAGGACGGTCACCTCCTCTACGCCGGGATCACCCGACGCCGCCCTGCGGGGTGGCCCCGCCGCCCGACCCCTCTACCGCCGTCACCTCCCGCATCCCGCCCGACCGCCGGTCGTCAACAGGACTCCGGCCCCGCAGGCGGCCGCGGTTCCCCGCCGGCGCTTGGTCCGGTACCAGCCGCGCCTTACGCGTCCGATTCCTGTGAGG
>NZ_BSSE01000100.1 GCF_030268965.1 Microtetraspora sp. NBRC 16547
CCCCTTTGGGGGCATCGACGGCCGGGGCGTGGGGTGCTCCGGCCGCGTGCTGATGGGCCCGGTTGACGGTGGAGTCCACGCTCGTCGTCCACTCGCCGCCCTCGGCCTCGTCGCAGCCGGCCCGAAGTTGATCGAGGATGTTTTCCCAGGTTCCGTCGATTGACCAGCGGCGATGCCGCCCGTAGACGGTCTCCCAGCGTCCGTAGCACTCGGGGAGGTCACGCCAGGGAGACCCGGTCCGCGTCCGCCACAGAATCCCGTTGATCACGGTTCGGTGGTCCGCCCACCGGTGCCCCCGAGGCGGATGAGCCGGCATGAGCGGTTCGAGGAGGAGCCACTCCTCGTCGGTCAGGTCATGGCGATCTTGCACCATGACCTTGTACCGCACCACAACGAAGATCTACAAAACGGCTCCTAGT
>NZ_BSSE01000101.1 GCF_030268965.1 Microtetraspora sp. NBRC 16547
ATGCGGGAAAGCCTCCCACCGTGGAGGTGCCTTCGCCTATGGCGAGACTCCCCCCAACGGCGACGCCTTTCACACCGACGAAGCTCCGACCGAGAAGCAGCGTGCTTCCGGTTTCCGGGAAGCGTCCCACCGTGGAGACGCTCGTGGTCATGAAAGGTCCGGCAGCGGCGAGACCTTCGATGACGGCGAGGCTCCGGCGGAGGAGCAGGCCGCTCCCGGTGGTGGCATGTCGTCGGGTCGGGTGTCGTGGCCGTTGGTGGCCTCGGTCCGGGAGACGGCCTCTGCGCTGGCATTGGCGGTGGTGCCGGACTCGCCGGGGGTGTGTCTGGCCGAGGCGGAAGACCTGCTGTTCGCGCGGGATCGGCTCATCTCCGCGATCGCGGCGCGGGTGGAGCGGGTGCATGCCGCCG
>NZ_BSSE01000102.1 GCF_030268965.1 Microtetraspora sp. NBRC 16547
CTGGTGCTAGGTTTCCCCATTCGGACATCCCCGGATCAACGTCTGGTTGGCGACTCCCCGAGGCTTAACGCAGCCTCCCACGTCCTTCATCGGCTCCTGATGCCAAGGCATCCACCGTGTGCCCTAAAAAACTTGGCCACAAAGATGCTCGCGTCCACTATGCAATTCACAAACAACAAACAGCCAACCGGAACACCCACCACCAACACCAGACAACCCGCCCCAACGAGTCAGCCACCCCCACGCAAACACGCGGAAACAGCAAACCCAGGCAAGCCCCCAGCCGGTATGGCAGAAGACCGGTCCCGTCACAAGGAAAACAAGCAAACGCCCGTTCCCTCAGGACCCAACAGTGTGCCCAGCCAATCCCAGCCCCCGACAACCACATTCCCACTCCCGACCAGAACCC
>NZ_BSSE01000103.1 GCF_030268965.1 Microtetraspora sp. NBRC 16547
TCGGGCAGCGTAGCGATCGTGGCGGCTATGGCATCGCGCACGGCTTCGGCACCGTGCCCGGCAAGCGCCGGGCCGTTCTTGACCCGCCGGCCCTCGCCGTGGCCTTCCATCCGGGGCAAATGCAGCAGCATCGTGAACCGGGTGGTGCGCTCGACCAGCGTGCCGATCGCGGAACTGCCCAAGCCGATGATGAGGTCGCCTTCCCAGTGCCCGGGCACGGCCCGGTCGGCGGCCTCCGCGGGCCGCTGACTGATCAGCACTTCCTCGCTGACGAACGTCTTTCCGCGCTGGCGGGTCCGGGCCCGGGGCACCCGCAGCGCACGGCCGGTGCGCAGGCAGGCCGTCAGCTCGCGGCGCAGCGCCCCGCGGCCCTGGATATACAGGGCCTGGTAGATGGCCTCGTGCGAGA
>NZ_BSSE01000104.1 GCF_030268965.1 Microtetraspora sp. NBRC 16547
CCGCGCTGGCGGGTCCGGGCCCGGGGCACCCGCAGCGCACGGCCGGTGCGCAGGCAGGCCGTCAGCTCGCGGCGCAGCGCCCCGCGGCCCTGGATATACAGGGCCTGGTAGATGGCCTCGTGCGAGATCCGCATCGTCTCATCCTCAGGAAAATCGACCGGGAGCCGGCCCGCGATCTGCTCCGGACTCCATGACGTCGCCCAACGCCGGTCCTGACGGCGCCCATGGCGTCGCCCGATCCAGCGGACCTGCGGTCCTTCAACCTCACTGCCATCTGGGGCGCAGACCATGCCGGCCAGCCGATCCTGCACATACTGCCGCAGCCGGTCGTTGGCGGCGAGCTTGCACACCTTGGGCCGGCGCGCTTGCCGGTCGGCATGCCACTGCGCGACCGAGGCCCGGT
>NZ_BSSE01000105.1 GCF_030268965.1 Microtetraspora sp. NBRC 16547
AGTGTGTCCAAGACCCCAACACTCAAGAAAGGCACTGTGATCACCAACCACTATTGCTCAGAAATCAACGCCTGACACCCAGCAAAACGTGTGTCCTCTCATCATTGCACCCCCGGGGGAGAATGTTATCTCTCATAATCAAAGATTATTGGCCTCTAAAGGGAGAAATGCACCGACGTGGAGGAGGAAGAAGGACAAAGGTCGGTTCCTTAGCAGGTGCAATCGCTGAAATCCCAGTAATAGATCAATTATTGGCGGCCTAGAACGGGGCTTGGAATTCAAATATGGTGAAAAACAAATCAAAAAGTAAAAGAACGAAGGTGAATGGTTGGGGTGAGCACTAGTGGTTGGTGATCACAGTGCCTTTCTTGAGTGTTGGGGTCTTGGACACACT
>NZ_BSSE01000106.1 GCF_030268965.1 Microtetraspora sp. NBRC 16547
ATCCCGCCCGACCGCCGGTCGTCAACAGGACTCCGGCCCCGCAGGCGGCCGCGGTTCCCCGCCGGCGCTTGGTCCGGTACCAGCCGCGCCTTACGCGTCCGATTCCTGTGAGGCGCCCGGCCCCGGCTGCGCGCCTGACACCTCATCCAGACTCCGCTCCGCAGCTGATACCGCTTCCGCAGGCATCGGCGGGACAAGGGCGAAGCCTGCCCACGAGTCGGACCAGAAGCGAGAAGGGGATCCCCGCGCGAGGGCTGTGTCGGTTCGTCGTCGTGGGATCGTCGAGTTGCAGTTCCCGTTGTCGCTGCTGCGGGCGCTGTACGCCGACATCTACGCCCAGGGCGGCTGGGCCGGTGTGATCGCTGACGTCATGCGCCAATACGAC
>NZ_BSSE01000107.1 GCF_030268965.1 Microtetraspora sp. NBRC 16547
TGCGGTTGCTGACGGAGTCGGTGCCGTGGCCGGAGACGGGGCGTGCGCGTCGTGCGGGGGTGTCGTCGTTCGGGATCAGTGGCACCAACGCGCACGTCATCCTGGAGGCCGTCCCCCAACCCCCCGAGGAGATCGGGCCGGCTCTGCCGGTGGTGCCGTGGGTGCTGTCGGCCAAGTCGGAGCCCGCGCTCCGGGCTCAGGCGCGGCGCCTGCTCACCGCGGCGCCGGACCATCCGGTGGGCGCCATCGCCCGGACGCTGGCAACCGGTCGCGCGGCACTGGAGCATCGTGCGGCTGTTGTGGGCGCGAATCGGGAGGAGTTGCTCGCCGGTCTTGAGGCGCTGGCGGGTGGATCGGGTGTTCATGTTGGGCGGGTGGTGTC
>NZ_BSSE01000108.1 GCF_030268965.1 Microtetraspora sp. NBRC 16547
GCGAGTCCTTCCGCATGCGACAAGCCCGCACCCGAGGCCCAGGACGCCTCACCAAGAAGTAGTCAACTAAGACGACACGGGGACATCGACTTGGCCACCAGCGGCGACACGCACTTGGCCGTTGACATGTAGGTGAATGCCCATCGGTTGCCGCCGACGCGGTGGAGTTGGTAGCGGTCGGGGTGCTGGTAGCGGTCGCGGTTGTGGAACTGGCAGGTGGGGCCGAGGTTGTCGAGGTCGGTGGCGCCTGCGTTGCTCCAGTTTTGGACGTGGTCGATCTGGCAGAGGTGGGCGGGTAGGTGGCAGTCGTCGACCATGCAGGTGGCGTAGCGGGCGAGGATGGCTCGCCGCTGTGTTCTGGTGGCGCGGCGGACGGTGCGT
>NZ_BSSE01000109.1 GCF_030268965.1 Microtetraspora sp. NBRC 16547
GGACGCCGCCGGACAATTTTTGTGAGGGAGGGTCACCCGTTTTTGGGGTGGCCCTTTCTCTGTTTTCTGGGGTTGTTTTCTTTGTTTGTGGGGGTTCCGGGTGCCGGGCCCCCTTTTTTGTTGCCCGCGGCCGGGGTGTGGTGCCGCTGGTTCTGGGGCGGGGTTTTCCGGGCCGGTAGCTAGGGGTTTGTGGCCTGCCTGCTGGTGCTGTGGGCTGTGACAGGGCGGCGGGGTTATGGGTGGCTCACGGGTCGGATTCGCTTGTGCCGGCTGTGGTGTGGGTGTTTTGAGGGGTTCCGTGGTGGGGCCTCTTTTTGGTTTTCCGGGTTGGTTTGGGTGCTTTCCGGAGTTCGCTTGCGGGTGGAGGCAGGGGTG
>NZ_BSSE01000110.1 GCF_030268965.1 Microtetraspora sp. NBRC 16547
TTCGGATCAGAAGGGCGGGATGTCGTCCTCCGGGGCCGGCGCCGGAGCCGCAGCCGGTGACGCCGTGGCCACCGCGTCCGCTGAAACGGGGTGGCGTGGAAGATCCGGGTCAGAAGGGCGGGATGTCATCCTCCGGAGCCGGCGCCGGAGCCGACGCCGTGTCCACCGCGTCCAGTGATGCCGTGGCCACCGCGTCCGCTGTGACCGGTTCGTTGAGGGGTTCTTCCCACCATGCGGGTTCGTAGTTCCAGGTCGGCAGGAACGGGAGTTCGTCGTTGGCGGGGTCGGTGATGCTGCCCGCGCCGTACCCGACAGCCGCGAGCCCGCCTACCCCGCCGGTTCCCGACCGGCCGGGCATGGCCCAGCCTCCGGG
>NZ_BSSE01000111.1 GCF_030268965.1 Microtetraspora sp. NBRC 16547
AGCTCACACTCCAGCGAGGCGAAGAAGCTCTCGGTGATCGCGTTGTCGAAGCACGTCCCGGTTCTCCCCGTTGATGGGCGAATCCCGGCCTGCTCACACCGCTGGCCGAAGGTGATCGAGGTGTACTGCTCGGGTTCAAGGAGTCGTTGCAACACTGCCTGTCATCGAGCCTAGATGCTCGTTGAACGCCTCAGCGGGAGTACGCCAGCCGAGCGTCTTGCGGGGGCGACTGTTGAGTGCGGCGGCGACTGCGTCCAGATCGTTTCGGCTGTGCCTGCCCAGGTCAGTTCCCTTGGGAAAGTACTGTCGCAGCAGGCCGTTGGTGTTCTCGTTGGTGCCGCGCTGCCAGGGACTGTGCGGGTCGG
>NZ_BSSE01000112.1 GCF_030268965.1 Microtetraspora sp. NBRC 16547
TATAGAACGTGTGAGCGATATCTTTACGGTGTGCTGATCGGCTGGAGGCCGGAGGGAGGCGTTCCGGGATGATGCTTTCGGGTGCGATATTGCTGCGCCGCCCAGTCCCGCAGGCCTCGCCTTCCTCGGCTTCCTCGCCGCCTTCTCCTTCGGCTGGTTCGGTCGGTCTGGCTGGTTCGGTCGGTCTGGCCGGTTCGGCTCGTCCGGGGCGGCGTGCCCCCCGGCGGTATGAGTCGTTGCGGTACGAGTCGTTGCGGTACGAGCCGTCGATGAGGTCGCGACGCTTCGCCGGTGATGCTTACGGGGCTGTGCTTCTCGATCGTGCTCGAGTCCATGTGCCCGGTATGGTCCAGCCCGTCAT
>NZ_BSSE01000113.1 GCF_030268965.1 Microtetraspora sp. NBRC 16547
AGGCAGCGTCACGGTGCCCGCACTGGTGGCAGGTCTGCGACGTGCCCGGGGCGGGAACCTTCACCACCAGCCCGCCGCGATCACGGGTTTTGTACTCCAGCAGGGTGACTGTGCGACCCCACGCCTCACCGGCGATGGCGCGGTTCAGCCCTGCCTTCTGCGTCACGTTCCGGCCGGGTTGTTCGACCGTGCCCCTGGCAGAGCGGACCATGTTCGTAATCTTCAAACCCTCCACCACGACCACGCTGAAGGTGCCGGCGAGTTCGGTGGTGGTCTGGTGCTGCCAGTCCAAGGCCCGACGCTTGGCTGTCGCGCGGGCCTTGGCGATCTGGCCGTAGGTGCGGCTCAGCCGT
>NZ_BSSE01000114.1 GCF_030268965.1 Microtetraspora sp. NBRC 16547
GGGTTCTGGTCGGGAGTGGGAATGTGGTTGTCGGGGGCTGGGATTGGCTGGGCACACTGTTGGGTCCTGAGGGAACGGGCGTTTGCTTGTTTTCCTTGTGACGGGACCGGTCTTCTGCCATACCGGCCAGGTTGTCTGGTGTTGGTGGTGGGTGTTCCGGTTGGCTGTTTGTTGTTTGTGAATTGCATAGTGGACGCGAGCATCTTTGTGGCCAAGTTTCTTAGGGCACACGGTGGATGCCTTGGCATCAGGAGCCGATGAAGGACGTGGGAGGCTGCGTTAAGCCTCGGGGAGTCGCCAACCAGACGTTGATCCGGGGATGTCCGAATGGGGAAACCTAGCACCAG
>NZ_BSSE01000115.1 GCF_030268965.1 Microtetraspora sp. NBRC 16547
GCGAACATGACCACGTCCACCTACTGATCCACTACCCGCCGAAGGTCGCCCTGTCCAAACTGGTCAACAGTCTCAAGGGCGTTTCGGCACGGCTCCTGCGCAAGGAGTATGCCGCGCATGTCGGCAAATATCTGTGGGGTGGACACTTCTGGTCGGGGGTCCTATTTCGCCGGATCAGTCGGCGGCGCACCGCTCACGGAACTCGAGCAGTGACGTTTTCTCACCGACTTTCAGCTGATCTTTCTGTGCTCGAAGTGGACGAGGACGAGGGCGGCCCGAGCAAGGTCCCCGATCCGGCTGGGGCCGAGCGTGGTGTGCTGCAAGGCGGTCCAGCGTT
>NZ_BSSE01000116.1 GCF_030268965.1 Microtetraspora sp. NBRC 16547
CGCTCGCCGCCAGGCTGGTGGTGGCTGAGGCCGGGAAGGGCCACCACCTGTTCGGGCGGCGTTCGGTCGGCGCGTGGCTGGCCGCCGCCACCGGCTCGCGCGCCGCCCGGGCCGGGGAGCGCATCACCCTGGCCCGGCAACTGTCCCGCCTGCCCCAGACCGCCGCCCGGCTCGCCGAGGGCAGCCTGTCTTTCGGTTACGCTGCCACGATCTCCTCCGCGGTGCGGCATCTGGATGACACCGAGACCGCTTTGGCCGAGCCGATCCTGGTCGACCTGGCCGACGCTTCCGCCAGTACGGTCGAGGATGTCGCCCGTGCGGGGCAGGCGA
>NZ_BSSE01000117.1 GCF_030268965.1 Microtetraspora sp. NBRC 16547
GCGGAACACGTACCTGGCTCATGACCTGCTGGAACATGAAGCCGTCGTTGCGCTGTCCGGCGCTGATCACCCGGGCGATGGGGCGGCAGCGCCGGTCTGCCATCAGATGGATCTTCGTGGTGAGGCCGCCCCTGGATCGGCCGAGAGCCTCGCGGTCGTCGCCGCCTACGCCGTTTCGTGATCTACGTTCGCCCCTTTGGGGGCATCGACGGCCGGGGCGTGGGGTGCTCCGGCCGCGTGCTGATGGGCCCGGTTGACGGTGGAGTCCACGCTCGTCGTCCACTCGCCGCCCTCGGCCTCGTCGCAGCCGGCCCGAAG
>NZ_BSSE01000118.1 GCF_030268965.1 Microtetraspora sp. NBRC 16547
CGGCGACCACGGTGCCGCGCAGGTTCCACTCCGGGACGCCGGGCGCGAACTGCGAGTAGTACCCGTCGTCGTCGGCGTGCCAGATCTCCACCCGCGCTCCGGCCAGCGGCGTGCCGGACACGTCGCGCACCTGCCCCTGGAACAGCAGGGGCGTCCCCTCCTCCCCTTCGCGCATAGGCAGGGTCGCCTCGGCCGGGAGCTCCGGCGAGTCGGGCACGTAGTACGGCCCCTCGATGCTCCCCTTGCTGCCCTCGCGGGACTCGGTCGCGACCTGCTCGACGACGTGCTCGACCCACACGTCGAGGAAGAGCGGC
>NZ_BSSE01000119.1 GCF_030268965.1 Microtetraspora sp. NBRC 16547
GGCCTTGCCAGATCCCGTCCCAGCCAGATGCGTCCTCGCGCTCAGTCCTCACCGCCCGCGACCACCGGCCCTGCTGTCCCGTGGTCACATCTCCCGCGAAGCCTGCCCCCTCCACAGCCCCCGGCGATCGCGTTGTCTGGCGTGGCTCGCCGTCACGCTCCCCGGCCTCGGGCTGCACCATCTGGGCCGGCGCTTTGCCGAACTGTCCGGCCTCGGGGTCCACCATCTGGACTGGTGCGTGGTCGAACTGCCCGATGACGGGCTGGACCATACCGGGCACATGGACTCGAGCACGATCGAGAAGC
>NZ_BSSE01000120.1 GCF_030268965.1 Microtetraspora sp. NBRC 16547
TCCGGGGCAAATGCAGCAACATCGTGAACCGGGTGGTGCGCTCGACCAGCGTGCCGATCGCGGAACTGCCCAAGCCGATAATGAGGTCGCCTTCCCAGTGCCCGGGCACGGCCCGGTCGGCGGCCTCCGCGGGCCGCTGACTGATCAGCACTTCCTCGCTGACGAACGTCTTCCCGCGCTGGCGGGTCCGGGCCCGGGGCACCCGCAGCGCACGGCCGGTGCGCAGGCAGGCCGTCAGCTCGCGGCGCAGCGCCCCGCGGCCCTGGATATACAGGGCCTGGTAGATGGCCTCGTGCGAGA
>NZ_BSSE01000121.1 GCF_030268965.1 Microtetraspora sp. NBRC 16547
AGGCGTGGGGTCGCACAGTCACCCTGCTGGAGTACAAAACCCGTGATCGCGGCGGGCTGGTGGTGAAGGTTCCCGCCCCGGGCACGTCGCAGACCTGCCACCAGTGCGGGCACCGTGACGCTGCCTCTCGTGACGGCACTCGGTTCTCGTGCGTCAACCCCGCGTGTGGGTGGACCGGCCACGCTGACACCAACGCCGCGATCAATATCAGCAACGCCGCAGGAACTGTGGTGTCAGGACGTGGAGACCTCGGGGCTGCCCGGTCTGTGAAGCGTCAACCCCCGCGCGCCGCTT
>NZ_BSSE01000122.1 GCF_030268965.1 Microtetraspora sp. NBRC 16547
CCTGCCGGGCGGATCACCGGAGCCCGCCTGGTCAAAGAAGCCGACAGCTGGCACATCGTGTTCCGAGCCGAACGCCAGGTGCCTGCCCCGGCCTGCCATCCTGGCCCGCAGGTCGGGATCGACCGGGGAATCAACGTCGCCCTGGCCCTGTCGGACGGCACCACGCGCGAACATGGGGACTGGCTCGCCAGCGGTGAGAGGGAACACCTTCGCCGCTTGGAGAAGAAGTCCGCCCGCCAGCGCCGCACTCGCACTCCCGGCCGGCCCGCGTCCAAACGGCTGAGCCGCACCT
>NZ_BSSE01000123.1 GCF_030268965.1 Microtetraspora sp. NBRC 16547
CTGACCTTGTATGAGGTTCTCGGCGAACTCCAGGCTTTACTCGCCACCTGGACCGGCGTTTGCCACGTATGCCACCAAATGTACACACCCCATAACACTTCGTAACATAACAAAGTACTACTAGTGCCCCTCCCGTCAATCTTTGCCCCGTCGCGTCGCCCAGGACGGCACCTCGCCGCGTTGTCGCCCCACCCACGAAAACTCCTCGCAAGCTCGGACTTTCCGCGGGGCCCGGGAATGTCGGCCGTAGGCTCCGCTACGACCTCCTCCTCCGCCTTGCGATGCACCACCC
>NZ_BSSE01000124.1 GCF_030268965.1 Microtetraspora sp. NBRC 16547
TAAGCCGGATCTGAACTTGCTTGAAAGGGTGCTCAGTGGACTTCGCAGGCTCTAGCCATGGCTCTCAGCGGGGCCTGACCTCGACGAAGATCGTGGTGGCGGGCGGTTTCGGTGTGGGCAAGACGACCTTCGTCGGCGCGGTCTCGGAGATCATGCCGCTCACGACCGAGGCGGTGATGACCGACGCCAGCGCCGGCATCGACGACGTGGGCCTGGTTCCGCACAAGACCACGACGACCGTGGCGATGGACTTCGGGCGGGTCTCGCTGGATCAGGATCTGATCCTTT
>NZ_BSSE01000125.1 GCF_030268965.1 Microtetraspora sp. NBRC 16547
TGAGCGTCCGGTACGGCGAGCAGTCGGCCGAGTTGAAGCACATCCGGGCTGAGGACGCCGGAGGTCAGGGCCGCTGGTCGTTCTCCTCTCAGCAGGCCACGCTGCGGCGTTTGGACAAGGCGTTCGCCGCGTTCTTCACGCGGGTCCGCGAGGGCCGTACGCCGGGGTTCCCGCGGTTCAAGGGACGCGGCTGGTTCGACACCGTGGAGTGGCCCAAGGACGGCGACGGCTGCCGCTGGGACGCCCAGCCCGAGCACCCGGCCGCCACGTTCGTGCGCCTTC
>NZ_BSSE01000126.1 GCF_030268965.1 Microtetraspora sp. NBRC 16547
GAAGGCGCACGAACGTGGCGGCCGGGTGCTCGGGCTGGGCGTCCCAGCGGCAGCCGTCGCCGTCCTTGGGCCACTCCACGGTGTCGAACCAGCCGCGTCCCTTGAACCGCGGGAACCCCGGCGTACGACCCTCGCGGACCCGCGTGAAGAACGCAGCGAACGCCTTGTCCAAACGCCGCAGCGTGGCCTGCTGAGAGGAGAACGACCAGCGGCCCTGACCTCCGGCGTCCTCAGCCCGGATGTGCTTCAACTCGGCCGACTGCTCGCCGTACCGGACGCTCA
>NZ_BSSE01000127.1 GCF_030268965.1 Microtetraspora sp. NBRC 16547
GGCCTCACCACGAAGATCCATCTGATGGCAGACCGGCGCTGCCGCCCCATCGCCCGGGTGATCAGCGCCGGACAGCGCAACGACGGCTTCATGTTCCAGCAGGTCATGAGCCAGGTACGTGTTCCGCGACGGGGGCGGGGCCGTCCACGGACCCGGCCGGCCGTCGTGATGTGCGACAAGGCCTACTCTTCCAAGAAGAACCGCGCCTACCTGCGGAAACGTAAGATCAAGGCGGTAATTCCCGAAAAAAGCGACCAGCAGGCCAACCGGCGGAA
>NZ_BSSE01000128.1 GCF_030268965.1 Microtetraspora sp. NBRC 16547
GATCGTTTCGGCTGTGCCTGCCCAGGTCAGTTCCCTTGGGAAAGTACTGTCGCAGCAGGCCGTTGGTGTTCTCGTTGGTGCCGCGCTGCCAGGGACTGTGCGGGTCGGCGAAGTAGACCTCCAGCCCTGTGTCGATGCGCAGTTGAACATGCTGGGCCATCTCCGCGCCCTGGTCCCAGGTCAGTGACCTACGCAGGTGCTCGGGCAGCGTAGCGATCGTGGCGGCTATGGCATCGCGCACGGCTTCGGCACCGTGCCCGGCAAGCGCCG
>NZ_BSSE01000129.1 GCF_030268965.1 Microtetraspora sp. NBRC 16547
GGTAGACGACCGGGTTGATAGGCCGGAAGTGGAAGCGCGGTAACGTGTGGAGCTGACCGGTACTAATAGGCCGAGGACTTGTCCATAGATGTTCGCGTCGGCTATGCAATTCAGAGACTGCAAACAGTCCCGCCTGTGGTTACGGGTGGTCTGGTTGTGTGTTTCATAGGGTTACGGCGGTTATAGCGGTAGGGAAACACCCGGTTACATTCCGAACCCGGAAGTTAAGCCTTCCAGCGCCGATGGTACTGCACTGGGGACGGTGTGGG
>NZ_BSSE01000130.1 GCF_030268965.1 Microtetraspora sp. NBRC 16547
CCCCTTTGGGGGCATCGACGGCCGGGGCGTGGGGTGCTCCGGCCGCGTGCTGATGGGCCCGGTTGACGGTGGAGTCCACGCTCGTCGTCCACTCGCCGCCCTCGGCCTCGTCGCAGCCGGCCCGAAGCCGGTCAAGGATGTTTTCCCAGGTTCCGTCGATTGACCAGCGGCGATGCCGCCCGTAGACGGTCTCCCAGCGTCCGTAGCACTCGGGGAGGTCACGCCAGGGAGACCCGGTCCGCGTCCGCCACAGAATCCCGT
>NZ_BSSE01000131.1 GCF_030268965.1 Microtetraspora sp. NBRC 16547
CGTGAGTTCAACGGCGAACATGACCACGTCCACCTACTGATCCACTACCCGCCGAAGGTCGCCCTGTCCAAACTGGTCAACAGTCTCAAGGGCGTTTCGGCGCGGCTCCTGCGCAAGGAGTATGCCGCGCATGTCGGCAAGTATCTGTGGGGTGGACACTTCTGGTCGGGGTCCTATTTCGCCGGATCAGTCGGCGGTGCACCGCTCACGGCAGTCAAGCAGTACATCGAGCAGCAGCAACGCCCACTGTGACCTGTGGGT
>NZ_BSSE01000132.1 GCF_030268965.1 Microtetraspora sp. NBRC 16547
GGGCAGCCCCGAGGTCTCCACGTCCTGACACCACAGTTCCTGCGGCGTTGCTGATATTGATCGCGGCGTTGGTGTCAGCGTGGCCGGTCCACCCGCACGCGGGGTTGACGCACGAGAACCGAGTGCCGTCACGGGAGGCAGCGTCACGGTGCCCGCACTGGTGGCAGGTCTGCGACGTGCCCGGGGCGGGAACCTTCACCACCAGCCCGCCGCGATCACGGGTTTTGTACTCCAGCAGGGTGACTGTGCGACCCCACGCCT
>NZ_BSSE01000133.1 GCF_030268965.1 Microtetraspora sp. NBRC 16547
CGGGTTGATAGGCCGGAAGTGGAAGCGCGGTAACGTGTGGAGCTGACCGGTACTAATAGGCCGAGGACTTGTCCATAGATGTTCGCGTCGGCTATGCAATTCAGAGACTGCAAACAGCCCTGCCTGCTGTGGCGGGTGGTCTGGTTGTGTGTTTCATAGGGTTACGGCGGTTATAGCGGTAGGGAAACACCCGGTTACATTCCGAACCCGGAAGTTAAGCCTTCCAGCGCCGATGGTACTGCACTGGGGACGGTGTGGG
>NZ_BSSE01000134.1 GCF_030268965.1 Microtetraspora sp. NBRC 16547
GGACCCGGCCGGCCGTCGTGATGTGCGACAAGGCCTACTCTTCCAAGAAGAACCGCGCCTACCTGCGGAAACGTAAGATCAAGGCGGTAATTCCCGAAAAAAGCGACCAGCAGGCCAACCGGCGGAAGCTGGGCTCCAAGGGCGGTCGTCCCCCGGGGTTCGACTCTGTCCGATACAGAGATCGGAACACGGGGGAACGCTGCTTCAACCTGCTGAAACAGTGCCGTGCCGTCGCGACCCGCTACGACAAGCGCG
>NZ_BSSE01000135.1 GCF_030268965.1 Microtetraspora sp. NBRC 16547
TCTGGCACGCCGACGACGACGGGTACTACTCGCAGTTCGCGCCCGGCGTCCCGGAGTGGAACCTGCGCGGCACCGTGGTCGCCGACGAGAACGGGAACTTCAAGATCCACACGATGCAGCCGGCGCCGTACCAGATCCCGACCGACGGATCGTGCGGCAAGCTCATCGCGGCCGCGGGATGGCACGCGTGGCGACCGGCCCACCTGCACCTGAAGGTGTCCGCGCCGGGCCACCAGCTGATCACCACGCAGCTCT
>NZ_BSSE01000136.1 GCF_030268965.1 Microtetraspora sp. NBRC 16547
GTCAAAGCTCTCGTTGAAGAGGACGTCGATTCGCACGCCTTCAAGCACTGGCCGCAACTGGGCGAGGTGACGGTCCGCTGGCGCGGTTCCTTCGGCTACCTGACCGGCCATTATGACGATGACGAAGACGACGAGGGCTTCCCGCTGGCCCGGATCGAATATCTCGGCGATGCCGACGCCTGGGCATTCGCGATCTACCGAGCCGGCAGTGACGACTACGAGGACTCGTTTCTGCCGAGCGGGAGCCGTATCGGT
>NZ_BSSE01000137.1 GCF_030268965.1 Microtetraspora sp. NBRC 16547
TCTCGGCGATGCCGACGCCTGGGCATTCGCGATCTACCGAGCCGGCAGTGACGACTACGAGGACTCGTTTCTGCCGAGCGGGAGCCGTATCGGTACGCCGAGCGAGGCGCTGGAGTGCGCCTGCCGCATCCATCTCGCAGATTCAAGTGATCACGTAGTGTGATCACTTGAACCCCTCAGGGATCTTTGCGGCGCTGCACTAGTAGTACTTTGTTATGTTACGAAGTGTTATGGGGTGTGTACATTTGGTGGCAT
>NZ_BSSE01000138.1 GCF_030268965.1 Microtetraspora sp. NBRC 16547
CCGGGGTCGGCACGCTCTCGTCCGCGACGACAGGGATGGACGCCCTGCTCACCAGCCAGCGGCGGCCGAGGACGTCGTCGGCGGGGCACAGTTCCTCGGCCAGGGTGAGCCCGAGATCCTCCATGGCGCGCAGGGCCTGTACCGACTCCGACGCCGTCCAACCGCGGTTGCCGTCGACGTAGAGCTCCACCTCGTCTCCGAGCGCGTCGCGGAGCGCACGGCAGACCGCGACGTCGAGCGTGAACGGGCGCCGGC
>NZ_BSSE01000139.1 GCF_030268965.1 Microtetraspora sp. NBRC 16547
CCGCCTGGTCATGTTGGTGATCTTCAACGCCTCGTGCACGATCACGTCATAGCCGCGGACCAGCGCATTGGCAGCCTTGTGCGCGTCGTCCAACCGCTGACGGCGGACCTTGGCGTGCAGCGCGGCGACCCGTGCCACGGCCTTGCGGCGGCGCTTGCTGCCCCGCTTCTTGCGGGCGAGATCCCGCTGGGCAGCCGCGAGCCGGTCAGCGGAGGCGGCCAGGTGGCGCGGGTTATCTACGGGGTCGCCGTCGCT
>NZ_BSSE01000140.1 GCF_030268965.1 Microtetraspora sp. NBRC 16547
CCGGGGTCGGCACGCTCTCGTCCGCGACGACAGGGATGGACGCCCTGCTCACCAGCCAGCGGCGGCCGAGGACGTCGTCGGCGGGGCACAGTTCCTCGGCCAGGGTGAGCCCGAGATCCTCCATGGCACGCAGGGCCTGTACCGACTCCGACGCCGTCCAACCGCGGTTGCCGTCGACGTAGAGCTCCACCTCGTCTCCGAGCGCGTCGCGGAGCGCACGGCAGACCGCGACGTCGAGCGTGAACGGGCGCCGGC
>NZ_BSSE01000141.1 GCF_030268965.1 Microtetraspora sp. NBRC 16547
CGAGGCGTTGAAGATCACCAACATGACCAGGCGGGCCGCCCCGAGACCGGACGGCGAGGGCGGCTATCTGCCCAACGGCGGGTCCGCCAAGTCCGGGCTGAACCGTTCGATTCTGGATGCGGGTTGGGGGGTGTTCCTGACGGTCCTCGCGCACAAGGCTGAAAGCGCCGGTCGAGAGCTGATCGCAGTGAACCCTGCCAACACCTCCCGTACGTGTGCCCGGTGCGGGCACTGCGCGAAGGAGAACCGCCTTAC
>NZ_BSSE01000142.1 GCF_030268965.1 Microtetraspora sp. NBRC 16547
GACGCCGATCAGCCACGCCTTGAGCGCGTTGTACTCGTCATAGGTGACCTTGTGGCGGCGGATCGTCGCGTGGACCGCCTCCAGCACCTCGCGGGCGAGGAGACTGACACGCTCGGGGGACGTGTCGACGACCGAGCTCGACTTGTCGGTGAAGAACCGCTCGGTCGCGGACGCGCCGGAGTCGGCCGCGGCCGGGGTGACGGTGTCGTTGGTCGCGTTCATGCTCTGGTACCTCCTGGTGTGCGGTGACTGGTG
>NZ_BSSE01000143.1 GCF_030268965.1 Microtetraspora sp. NBRC 16547
GGATCGGCTCGGCCAAAGCGGTCTCGGTGTCATCCAGATGCCGCACCGCGGAGGAGATCGTGGCGGCGTAACCGAAAGACAGGCTGCCCTCGGCGAGCCGGGCAGCGGTCTGGGGCAGGCGGGACAGGTGCCGGGCCAGAGTGATGCGCTCCCCGGCCCGGGCGGCGCGCGAGCCGGTGGCGGCGGCCAGCCACGCGCCGACCGAACGCCGCCCGAACAGGTGGTGGCCCTTCCCGGCCTCAGCCACCACCAGCC
>NZ_BSSE01000144.1 GCF_030268965.1 Microtetraspora sp. NBRC 16547
CCGGCCAGATCCCCGAACACCTCCACACCCGCCAACTCGCCGAAGAAGCCGAATACGGCAAACTCTGGCGAAACCTCCTCCGCGACCTCGACAAGGCCGGCGAACTCCGCCCCGGCCTCGACCCACGGGTCGCCCACCTCCTCATCCTCGGCGCCCTCAACTGGGCCGCCGAATGGTGGAACCCCAAACGCGACACCTTCGACGCCGTCGTCCGCAACGCCCAGTCACTCATCCGCCACGGCCTCAGCGCCAGAT
>NZ_BSSE01000145.1 GCF_030268965.1 Microtetraspora sp. NBRC 16547
CGGTCCGCAAGCGCCGCGACCGGTGCAAGATCCCTGCCGACGTCGGTCACCAGGAGAAGTGGCGACTGGCGTTAAACATGATCGACCAGATGTACGACGAGTGGGGAGTCGGCACCGATCTTCCGGTCGGTGGTCTTCGACTCCGGTTATGGCGATTGCACCGCTTTCCGGCTGGGATTGGAGGACCGCGACCTGTCTTACGTGGCGGCCGTCTCCGATGATCTGTCGGCCTATCCCGGAGACGCGGTGCCTGA
>NZ_BSSE01000146.1 GCF_030268965.1 Microtetraspora sp. NBRC 16547
GCAGGGTGACTGTGCGACCCCACGCCTCGCCGGTGATGGCGCGGTTCAGCCCTGCCTTCTGTGTCACGTTCCGGCCGGGTTGTTCGATCGTGCCCTTGGCAGAGCGGACCATGTTCGTAATCTTCAGACCCTCCACCACGACCACGCTGAAGGTGCCGGCGAGTTCGGTGGTGGTCTGGTGCTGCCAGTCCAAGGCCCGACGCTTGGCTGTCGCGCGGGCCTTGGCGATCTGGCCGTAGGTGCGGCTCAGCCGT
>NZ_BSSE01000147.1 GCF_030268965.1 Microtetraspora sp. NBRC 16547
CGGTCCGCAAGCGCCGCGACCGGTGCAAGATCCCTGCCGACGTCGGTCACCAGGAGAAGTGGCGACTGGCGTTAAACATGATCGACCAGATGTACGACGAGTGGGGAGTCGGCACCGATCTTCCGGTGGTCTTCGACTCCGGTTATGGCGATTGCACCGCTTTCCGGCTGGGATTGGAGGACCGCGACCTGTCTTACGTGGCGGCCGTCTCCGATGATCTGTCGGCCTATCCCGGAGACGCGGTGCCTGA
>NZ_BSSE01000148.1 GCF_030268965.1 Microtetraspora sp. NBRC 16547
GTAGCGCTCGTTGTAGGGCGTTGCGGGCGCGGTTGTCGACGCTGAGCATGTTGCCATCAGCAGGTTGCTTGAACGGAACGACGATGCCGTGACCTGCACCTTGATAGCCGGGGTCGGCCAGGACGGGCATGGCCTTGGCGTACGGGTAGACGGCAGGAAGCACGTGACGGCGAGCAGCTTCGATATCGACGACACCGCCAGGCTCTACGTCGCTGGTCCAGACGGGAAAGCCGTCGGGTTCACACAAGG
>NZ_BSSE01000149.1 GCF_030268965.1 Microtetraspora sp. NBRC 16547
GCGGATCGTCGGCTGGGCGATGGCCGATCACATGCGGACCGAGTTGGTGAGCGATGCGCTGGCGATGGCGATCCACCAGCGCCGTCCCAGTGCCGGGGTGATCCATCACAGCGACAAGGGCAGCCAGGGCGGATTCAACTGGTCGTCGCAACACCTCGATCGTTGAGGAGGATGTTGTGGCGCAGGGAAGGGCGCGTGCAGCGATCTTCGCTGGTCGCCCGCCGCTTCGGTCACCGGGACGGCCCCCGG
>NZ_BSSE01000150.1 GCF_030268965.1 Microtetraspora sp. NBRC 16547
CATGACCCTGCAGGCTGGCCCAGTTCCCCCAGTTTCCGTTGGGTGCAGTCTGCCAAATGTGATACACGCTGCGGTCGCCGCCGAGGGCGAAAAGCTCGAGTGACCCATCGGCGTTTTGGCCGACAGTGAGCTGTTGTAGATCATGACCCTGCAGGCTGGCCCAGTTCCCCCAGTTTCCGTTGGGTGCAGTCTGCCAAATGTGATACACGCTGCGGTCGCCG
>NZ_BSSE01000151.1 GCF_030268965.1 Microtetraspora sp. NBRC 16547
CGGCAAGTATCTGTGGGGTGGACACTTCTGGTCGGGGTCCTATTTCGCCGGATCAGTCGGCGGTGCACCGCTCACGGCAGTCAAGCAGTACATCGAGCAGCAGCAACGCCCACTGTGACCTGTGGGTGAAGGCACGCTCGCGCCCTAGCGGGCACTCCCGCGCGGGCCTTCACCCCTGGCCTGAAGGCCGGAGCACTGGCCCGCATTTCG